>JAWLDH010000002.1:0-723718 GCA_041686745.1 Rhodospirillaceae bacterium
CTGGTCGCCTGGGTCCGCCGCGAAATCGGCCCCATCGCCAGCCCCGACGTCATCCAGTGGGCGCCCGGCCTGCCCAAGACCCGCTCGGGCAAGATCATGCGCCGCATCCTGCGCAAGATCGCCGAAAACGACTTCGGCTCGCTGGGCGACACCTCGACCCTGGCCGACCCGTCGGTCGTCGATGACCTGATCGACAGCCGCGGCGGCAAGTAAGCCTCCACGGTCTGCTTAAGGACGAAGGGCGGGAGCGCAAGTTCCCGCCCTTTTTCCGTCTGATGGGGAAGGGAAGGAAAGGGAAGTAGATTAACCACAGAGGACACAGAGGGCACAGAGAAGGAAAAGAATAAAAAGAGTAGCGCCGCAGGCATTCATCCGTTTTAAAAGGATGAGGCGCTGCGCGCGGTTCTTAGTTTTCTCTTCTTGTTTTTTCTCTGTGTCCTCTGCGTCCTCTGTGGTTCAACCCCTTCCCTTCCTCACCCCTTCGCCGCCGCCACCAGGACTTCGGCGGAGCGCTTCAAGGCGGTGCGTTCGGTGGTGTCGAGGTGGGGCATGATGGTCCCCGTCACGCCGGCGGCGCCGACGATGCGGGGTAGGGACAGGGCGACCGGGCCGACGCCTTCCACGCTGTCCTCGACCACCGACAGGGTCTGGATCGAGCCCTCGTCGCCGCCGATGGCCTGGACGATGCGGCACAGGCCGCCGCCGATGCCGAACCAGGTGGCGCCCTTGCCGTCGATGATGGAATAGGCGGCGCGGCGCACGCCGTCGTCGATTTTGGCGCGGGCGGCGTCGTCCAGGGGCCGCCCGTATTGCTCCGCGATCACGCCGACCGGCACCGTCCCGGCGGTCGCCGACGACCAGCACAGCACCTCGGAATCGCCGTGCTCGCCCAGCACATAGGCATGGACCGAGGCCGACGACACGCCCAGATGCGCCCCCAGCAGGCTGCGGAAGCGCGCCGTGTCGAGGATGGTGCCCGACCCGAAGCAGCGCCCCGGCGGCAGCCCCGAAAGGCGTTGCGCCACCTGGGTCATGATGTCCACCGGGTTGGTCGCCACCACCAGGATGGTGTTCGGCGCGGCGTCGAGAACGCGGCCGATCACGTCGGCGAACACCGCCGTGTTGCGCTCCAGCAACTGCAGGCGGGTTTCGCCGGGCTTCTGGCTGACCCCGGCCGACAGGATGACGATGCTCGCACCGACCAGGTCCGGATAGTCGCCCGCCCGCACCCGCGCGGCGCGAAAGAACGGCGCGGCGTGCGCGATGTCCTGGGCCTGGGCGACGGCCATCGCCGCATTGCGGTCAATCAGCACGACCTCGCTGGCCGCGCCGCGCAGCACCACCGCGTAGGCCGCCGCACTGCCGACCATGCCGGCGCCGACGATTCCGATCTTCATGGCGTTTCTCCCGCAGAGCGTTATAGTTGGAACACATGATGAACGATTTCGGCACGCCAACCGTGGCCGCCCGCATCACTGCGGGCGTGTGTCGGCACTTCGCCGCCCTGAACTGGGCAACCTTGACAGAGTTCCGCCTGGCCAACCACCGCCGGGCCGATGTTTGTGCGCTCGATCCGAAGGGGCGGATCGTCATCGTCGAGGTCAAAAGCGGCCCGGCCGATTTTCGCTCCGACGGCAAGTGGCAGGACTACGCGCCCTACTGCGACGGCTTCGCCTTCGCCGTGGCGCCCGAATTCCCCCTCGCCCTGCTGCCCGAGGCCGTCGGGGCCCTGATCACCGACGGCTGGGAAACCCGCCTGCTGCGGCCATGGACCGACACCC
Source organism: Rhodospirillaceae bacterium (assembly GCA_041686745.1). Classification (GTDB taxonomy): domain Bacteria; phylum Pseudomonadota; class Alphaproteobacteria; order Rhodospirillales; family Rhodospirillaceae; genus Cauispirillum. Next base: position 1,782 of record JAWLDH010000002.1, read on the forward strand.
CGCTGCACCCCTCGCGGCGCAAGGCGGTCACCCTCAGCTTCGCCCGAGTCGCGGCGCAGCGGCTTGGAGCGGTTTGAACTTTCTTCGAGGAAGAACCGGGCGCTGCCCGGACCCGCCAGGAGGCGCGGCCTCCTGGACCTCGGGAGTTGGCCTCGGTGCCAAGCCGCGCGCAGCGCATTAATTCACGACGGTTTTTGCCTGCGGCGCAAGAGAAGGCGCAGGCTCCACTCATGGGTTCAAAGGGCCAATGGCCCTTTGCGGGTGCGGGCAGAGCCCGCTTTCCTCACTCTCCCCGCTGCCGCCAAGGCCTCGGAATGAACATCGGCACTGACCGGCGATAGGCGGCATAGGCCTCGCCGTAGCGGGCCAGCAGCTTGCGTTCCTCGAACAGGGTGCCGACGATGAGGTAGGCGGTGCCCCACAGGGCGGTGTGCAGTCCGAGCGGGTCGAGCGCGCGGCCCCACAGGATCATGAACCCGGCCACGTACAGCGGGTGGCGCACCCAGCGGTGCGGGCCGTCCAGGCTGAGGGGTTCGTCGTCGTCCTCGCCCTGGCGGCGCCATTGGGCGGTGCCGATCAGGCGGCCGGTGTCGTAGGAGCGCAGGAAGATCACCATGGCGACCACTCCGGCGGCGCTCAGGGCGTGCATACCCCACACCAGCGGGGTCGGCAGGTCGAACGCCGGGCGGTCGCCGAGCAGCACCCAGCCGATCGCCACCACCACCAGGATGTGCACGACGGCGAGGACGTTGTAGGCCAGCCGGTGGGCGCGGCCGAAACGGCGCTCCAGCCAGCCCCGGCCGCGCGCCCCGGCCAGCAGCGAATGCCCGGCGCCAAAGCTCAGCCAGGCCAGGGCGTAAAGGACCGGGGCGTAGAGGAGATGGCTCATCCGCAGTACAGGCGACGGATGCGGCCCTCCTTGTCGACCGAAACGTTCAGGCGGTCGGGGACGTAGTCCATGGTGGCCATCACGCCGGGGCCGAGGATGCGGGTCTTGACCGGCAGATCCTCCCACGACACATAAGCGCCCTCGTCGGGAATGCGGTCGCCGGGGCGCACCACCGGCGCCCCGATATAGCGCACGAAGCCTTCGCCGCCGCAGCGCGTCAGGTCTTCGGCGGCGGCGGCCTTCGCCACCGGGATCGACGGCGCGGCGCCCGACCCCATGGGAGCCGGCGTCTGTCCGGCGCACCCGGCCAGCAGGGCGATGAACACGGCACTCGACAGCAAACGGCGCATGGTGCCTCCCGTTGGGATGATGGGACTTAGCCCGGCGCGTTCATGCGCCGGATGGTGTTGGTGGTCGACTGGCCCGGCTCCAGGGTGGCGAGCACGACCTTGCCGCCCCAGCCCAGCACCAGGTCGGAGCCGACCACGGTTTCCACGGTGTAATCGGCCCCTTTGACCAGAACGTCGGGACGCAGGGTTTCGATCAAGCGCAACGGGGTGTCCTCCGAAAAGATCACCACGCCATCGACCATGCTGAGCGACGCCAGCACCGCCGAGCGCGCCGCCTCGCTCTGCACCGGGCGGGTCGGCCCCTTCAGGCGCTGCACCGAGGCATCGCTGTTCAACCCGACGATCAGCCGGTCGCAGGCCGCGCGGGCCTGACGCAGCAGCGCCAGATGGCCGGGATGTAAAAGGTCGAAGCAGCCGTTGGTGAAGCCGACCGACAGACCGCGCCGCCGCCATCCCTCGATGCGCTCCACGGCCCGTTCGAGCGGCAGGATCTTGGCCTCGGCATCCTCGAGGTCCTGGTGGCGCAGGGCGTTTTCCAGCTCCACGGCGTGGACGGCGGCGGTGCCCACCTTGCCGACCACGATGCCCGCCGCGACGTTGGCGAGCGCGGCCGCGTCGGCCACGGCAAGCCCGGCGGCCAGGGCGGCGGCCAGGGTGGCGACCACGGTGTCGCCGGCGCCCGAGACGTCGAACACCTCGCGCGCCTCGGCCGCCAGATGGTGGACGGCACCGGTGCCATCGAGCAAGGTCATGCCGTCCTGGCTGCGCGTCGCCAAAACGCCGCCGACGCCGCAGCGGTCTACCACGGCGCGCGCGGCCGCCTCGACCTCGGCATCCGAGGCGGTGGGCAGGGCGGTCGCCTCGTGCAGTTCCTTGCGGTTGGGGGTGACCAGACTGGCCCCGCGATAACGGCCGTAGTCGGCGCCCTTGGGGTCGACCACCACCGGCACGCCGTGGGCCTGGGCCAGGGCGATCAGGCGGGCGGTGAGGGTATCGGTCAGCACGCCCTTGCCGTAGTCGGACAGCACCATGACGCCGATGCCGCCGGCCGCCAGCGCCCGTTCGGCGGCGTCGGCCAGGGCGGCTTCGCGGGCCGGGGCGATGGCCGCCACGGTTTCCTGGTCGGCCCGCAAAAGCTGCTGGCCGCCGGCGATGTAGCGCACCTTGATGGCGGTCTGCCGGCCGCGCTCGACCTCCAGCATCGGGATGACGCCGGCGAGGCCGCCGAGCATTCCGGCCACCGCATGGCCCGGCGCGTCGTCGCCGACCGCCGACAGGAACAGGGTCCGGGCGCCCAGGCCGACCAGATTGCGCACCACGTTGCCGGCCCCGCCGAGCATGGCGGTTTCCCGCGTCACCCTGAGCACGGGAATCGGCGCCTCGGGCGAGATGCGGTCCACTGTTCCGGTTACGAAACGGTCCAGCATGACGTCCCCGGCGCACAGCACGGTGACATCACGCAATGCCGCCACGGAGGCGGCCAATCGGGCATGACGATCGCTCATGGCCGGACCTTACCACCGCGCCGCAAAGCTTGGTAGTGTCCGGGTCGCGTCCCACACCCCCTTCACAGGAGGCGCCTTTTGCGGTCAGATGGGGGCCGAGGGGTAAGGAACAGCATGGCCATCGAACGCGACCCAAGCCAGACGGAGCGGCAGCTCCTGGATACCATCGAACGCGCCGGGCGATCCCCGGCCGGGCGCACGGCGGTGCATCTGCATCTGTCCGACCTGCTGCCGGGCAATCGGCCGCCGGCCCACCTGCGCATCGCCGCCCGCCTGTTCGTGCCGCTGGAAACCGCGCACCACGTCCAGATCTTCACGTTGTCCAACGGCGACATCCTGGTGCTCGGCAAGGACATGCCCGAGGACGAGGTGGACCGCATCGTCCACCGCGTGCGCGCCCTGTTCGAGCGCGACCCGCTGGCCTTCACCGACTTCAGCGAGCGCGAGGCCGACCCGTTCGTGAGCTGGTACGCCCTGGAGGTCGATTACGACGACCTGCACGCCACCGCCGCCCGCCTGCTGGGCGACGCCGAACGCCGCCGCGACGTTCAGCGCCGGGCCGTCAAGCCGCCGCGCCCGATGCTGCCGGCCGACCTCGACATCCTGCAGGCCAAGCTGTCGGAACTGGACGTGCGGCCGATGCTGCGCCGCCAGCCGTGCATCCGCTTCCAGGCCAAGGAGGCGCAGATCGCCTTCGAGGAGGTGTTCATCTCCATGGCCGACGTGCGCCAGGCCCTGGACGTGGACTACGACATGTTCGCCGACCGCTGGCTGTTCCAGGACCTCAGCCGCATGCTCGACGGCCGCGCCCTGGCCGGACTGCCCGAGACCGCCGCCGTCGGCAAGCCCGACCTCCTGAGCCTCAACCTCAACCTGGAGAGCCTGGAAAGCTCGGAATACGAGATGGTGGTGCGCAGCCTGCGGCCCGGCCAGAAGCTGGTCGTCGAGGTCCAGGTGATCGACGTGTTCTCCAACCTGCCGGCCTTCCAGCGGACCCGCGACAGCCTGCGCGAGAACGGCCACGCCATCCTGATCGACGGGCTCCACCCGGCGGTGCTGGGGGCGCTCGACCTCGGGCTGCTCGACCCCGACTGGATCAAGATCGTGTGGCACCCCGAACTGGCCGCCCCGCAGCACCCGCGCAAGAGCGAGGAGTTCGCCGACCTGGTCAACGACTTCGGCGGCGAGCGGGTGGTGCTGTCGCGCTGCGACAACGAAACCTCGATCATGTGGGGGCTGTCCAAGAACATCACGGCCTTCCAGGGCCGCTTCCTCGACGCCATCCTGGGCACCGTGACCATGACCAAGTGCCCGCGCTCGGCCGCCTGCACCATGAAGGAGTGCGTGGCCCGGCGCAGCGCGCTCGGCGGGCGGCTGCGGGCCGAGTGCCCCAACCCGCCGGGGCTGGACGCCGTCACCACCTTTGCCGCCCCTGCCGCCGCCCCCCGCCGCCGCCCCCCCCCGCCGCCCCCCGTCGGAGCCTAGGGAAGACATCATGCACGACGTCATCGTTCCCGATCAGCCCGAACATCCGCTGGGTGCGGCCCACGAAAAGCGGCTGCTCAACGACCTCAAGCGCAGCGCCAGCAACACCAAGGGGCGCTGGGCGGTGCGCATCCACCTGTCGCGCATGAAGCCCCAGACCCGGCCGGAGCACTCGCTGCGGGCCTGCGAGCACACCTTCAACACCCTGGTGGCCCGCCACGGGGTGCGCTTCTACTGGCTGCGCAACTTCGACTTCGTGCTGATGTTCACCACCCTGAACGCCGACATGGTGCGCTCGGCCCTGGTCAAGGTGCGGTTCCTGTTCGCCGGCGATCCGGTGGTGGCCGACTCGCCCGACGCCCTGCAGGGGGTGTCCGACCAGTTCATGACCTGGTACCGCATCGACGCCGACTATGACCGCCTGTTCAGCCAGATTCAGGGCCTGGTGGCCGACCACCGCCGCCCCGGCACCGGGGCCGGGGTGCGCCGCCACCGCCATGCCGGGCCGATCTCCCAGCAGCGGCGCGGCCGACCGCTGACCGCCTCGATGCTGGCCAAGGTCGAAACCGCCCTGGTCAGCGCCGACCTGTCGAGCCATGTGCGCCGCCAGTCGGTGTGCGCCCTGGTCGGCAAGGCCATCCCCGACCCGTTGTTCACCGAAGTGTTCGTGTCCATCGGCGATCTGCGCGAGGCCATGCTGCCGCACGTCGAACTGGCGGCCAATCCGTGGCTGTTCCAGTACCTGACCCAGACCCTGGACCGCCGCGTGCTGGCCATGCTGACCCGCCGCGACGACCGCACCCTGACCCAGGGCTTTTCCATCAACCTCAACGTCCAGTCGATCCTGTCCGAGGACTTCCTGAAGTTCGACGACAGCCTGTCGCCCGGCTCGCACGGCACCGTGGTCCTGGAACTGCGCAGCGAGGACATCTTCGCCGACCTCAACGCCTATTTCTTCGCCCGCGACTTCGTCCACCAGCGCGGCTACCGCGTGTGCATCGACGGCCTGACATGGCGCTCGCTGCCCTTCGTCGAGGCCCGCCGCCTGGGCGCCGATCTGGTCAAGGTGGTGTGGCAGGACGACCTGCCCCAGATCCTCGCCTCGGCCCCCGGAGCCCTGGCCGCCCGCGCCCTCCGCCTGGGCACCTCGGGCCGCATGATCCTGGCCCGCTGCGACACCGACGCCGCCATCCGCTGGGGCCAGGACAACGGCTTCACCCTGTTCCAGGGCCGCCACATCGACAAGGTCCTGCGGCCGTTGATGCTGATGTGAGTGGAAGGGAAGGTAAGGGATTTACTTCACTTTTCTTTATTGGCCGGCGGAGCGCGCATGACGCGGCGCACGGCCAGGAAGGCCACCACCTTCAGGGCGATCAAAAAGGCTACGCCGGCAATCACGGCGGCCAGCAGGACGGGATCGGAAAACAGCGCCACCGGCGTCTCCTGTGTCAGAAAATGGGCTCTATCGTTTCCACGTTGTGGCGCGTGACCATGACCGAGGGCACCACCACCTCGCGCTCGACCGCCTCGCCGCGCAGCAGGTGCAGGGCGGCGGCGGCCCCTTCGGCCCCGCAGGTGGGATAGGTGAACGACGCCACCTGCTCGCCGCGTCGGATGGCTTCGCGCGCCTCGGTGATGTAGTCGATGCCGACGATTGGCAGGCCGGGTGGCAGGCCGGAGAGCAGGCCCGCCTTCTTGAGGGCCAGCCGCGCTCCGGTCGCCATGCTGTCGCTCTGGGCGTAGATGGCGTCGAAGGCCAGACCCTCGGCCAGGGCGCCGGCGACCACGCGGATGGCGTCGGCGCGCAGGAAGTTGGCCGGCCGGATGGCGGCCACCGACAGCGCCGGATAATGCTCCAGTTCCTCGAGGAAGCCCTCGGTGCGGGCGATGGTGGTCGAGGCGCCGGGCAGTCCTTGGAGGATCAGGATGCGGCCCTGGCCGGCCAGGCTCGCGGCCACCACGCGGGCCGCCTTGAGGGCGATGCCGCCGTCGTCGGGGGCGATGAAGGTGGCATAGTCCTCGCCGACCATGCGGCGGGTCAGCAGCACCACGCCGACCCCGGCGCGGTGGGCCCGCGCGATGGCCGGCGACACCACGCCGGCGTTGGCCGGACTGGTGATCAGGACATCAATGCCCGACGCCAGCAGGCGGTCGATGTCGAGCACCTGCTGGGTGGCGCTGCCGCGCGCGTCGGTGTGGAGGAAGCGGACCTCGGGCGCGGCGGCAGCCAGGGCGCGCCTCACGCTGTCGACCTGGAAGGCCCGCCAGTCGTTGGCCATGTGGTCCTGGGCGAACGCCACCACGCCGGCGCCGCGCCCCCCCGCCGCGACGCTCCGCCGCATCGGCAGTACAGCGGCAACCCCGGCCGCCCCGGCCAGGGCGGCGAACCGACGGCGCGAGATCATGACCCCCTCCTGGCGCAGCACACTCGCCCGCATGGTCGATCCAAACGACCACCGATGCAATGTGCAACAGCGGTCCCCCGGCCACCGGCCACCTGCTCCCGCCACCCGCCATCGCCCGTTGGCCGCAGGCGGGTGGCATGCTAAGGTCCGCGCCGCCCCGTTTCCCGTTGTTTCGTCCCTCGTTCAGGATCCCGTCCTTGAGCCCGCCCCTGGCCAACCGTCATTCCACCCGCCAACTGAGCAAGCGCCTGTTCAACGAAGCGGTGCGCCCCTATGCGTGGCGGATTGCCGCGGCGGTGTTGTTCATGGCGCTTGCCGCCGGTGCGCAGGGCATGACCGCCTGGCTCATGGAGCCCGTGGTGGACCGGGTGTTCACGGCCAAGAACAGCGCCATGCTGTGGCCCATCGCCGGGGCGGTGTTGCTGACCTTCGCCATCAAGGGCGGCGCGGAGTTCGCGCAGTCCACGCTGATGAGCCAGGTCGGCCTGCGCATCATCGCCGACCTTCAGAAGCGCCTGTTCGCCCACCTGATGACCCTGGACGCCGGGTTCTTTGGCTCCACCCGGTCGGGCACCCTGGTGTCGCGCTTCATGGTCGACGTCAACATGATGCGCATGGCCGTCTCCAGCGCCATCACCAGCATCGGCAAGGACACCCTGACCGTGGTCGCCCTGGTCGGGGTGATGTTCTACCAGGACTGGATGCTGGCCTCGGTCGCCTTCTTCGTGTTCCCGGTGGCGATCTACCCGATTGCCCGCCTGGGCAAGCGCATGCGCAAGGTCACGGTCAACACCCAGGAACAGATGGGCGCCTTCAACACGGTGCTGGAGCAGAGCTTCCAGGGCATCCGCATGGTCAAGGCCTATGGCCTGGAAGGCCTGGAGCAGCGCAAGGTCGGCACCCTGACCGAGGTCATCTACAAGCTGACCCTGAAGTCGGCCATCACCCGCGCCATGTCCTCGCCGGTCATGGAAACCCTGGGCGGCGTCGCGGTGACCATCGTCATCGTCTATGGCGGTTACCGGGTGATCGCCGACGAGACCACCACCGGATCGTTCTTCTCCTTCATCACCGCCCTGCTGATGGCCTATCAGCCGATGAAGGCGCTGGCCAAGCTCAACGCCTCGCTGCAGGAAGGGCTGGCCGGGGCGCAGCGCCTGTTCGACCTGCTCGACCGCCGCTCGGCCATCGAGGAAAAGCCCGACGCAGCACCCCTGCGCATCACGGGCGGTGCCGTGCGGCTGGAGGATGTCACCTTCGCCTATGACCCGACCGCGCCGGCCCTGCGCGGCCTGACCCTGGACATTCCGGCCGGCAAGACGGTTGCCCTGGTCGGCCCGTCGGGGGCCGGCAAGTCGACCATCATGAACCTCATCCCGCGCTTCCACGACGTCGACAATGGCGCCGTGCGCGTCGATGGCCAGGACGTGCGCGACGTCACGCTGGGGTCGCTGTGCGGCGCCATCGCCCTGGTCAGCCAGGAAGTGGTGCTGTTCGACGACACCGTGCGCGCCAACATCGGCTACGGCCGGGCCGACGCCACCGACGAGGACATCTTTGAGGCCGCCCGCATGGCGGCGGCGCATGACTTCATCATGGCCCTGCCCGAAGGCTACGACACCCTGGTCGGCGAACGCGGCATGACCCTGTCGGGCGGCCAGCGCCAGCGTCTGGCCATCGCCCGGGCGATGCTCAAGAACGCCCCCATCCTGCTGCTCGACGAGGCGACCAGCGCGCTCGACACCGAGTCCGAGCGGCAGGTGCAGAACGCCCTGGAGACGCTGATGCGCGGCCGGACCTCGCTGGTCATCGCGCACCGCCTGTCCACCGTGGTCAACGCCGACATCATCCATGTGCTGGACGGCGGGCGCCTGATCGAAAGCGGCAGCCATGCCGAGCTGCTGGCCCGCAACGGCGCCTACGCCCGGCTGTACGCCCTGCAGTTCGCGGCCGACGCGGCGCATCGGGACGTGACCCATCCGGGCAGCGTCGGATAGGGCGGGCGATGCTCAAGCGGCCCCTCAAGCGGATCCTCAAGAGCGACGCGGTGCGCGCCGCCGCCTGCTGGCTGGGCGCCCAGTACATCCGCCTGGTGTGGGCGACCGGGCGGTGGCGCGTCGAGAACGGCGACATCCCGCGCGCCTATTGGGACAGCGGACGGCCGTTCATCCTGGCCTTCTGGCACGGCCACATCCTGATGATGCCCAAGAGCTGGGACCTGTCCAAGCCCATGCACATGCTGATTTCCCAGCACCGCGACGGCCAGTTGATCGCCCGCGTGATCGGCCATTTCGGGCTGGGCACGGCGGCCGGCAGTTCGACCCGTGGCGGCTCGGCCGCGCTGCGCCAGATGCTCAAGGCGCTGAAGGCCGGGGAGTACGTGGGCATGACCCCGGACGGCCCGCGCGGCCCGCGCATGCGCGCCACGCCCGGCATCGTCACGGTCGCCCGCGTGGCCGGCGTGCCGATCATCCCGTGCGCCTTTTCCAGCGCGCCGCGCAAGCAGCTCAAGTCCTGGGACCGCTTCCAGATCGCCCTGCCGTTCGCCCGTGGGGTGATCGTCTGGGGCCAGCCCATCGCCGTGCCCAAGGATGCCGACCTGGAGGCCGCCCGCCTGGAGGTCGAGGCCGCCATGAACGCCCTGGCCCATGCCGCCGAGGCCGCCGCCGGGCATCCGCCGACCGCCCCGGCGCCACCGGGTCCGCCGCCCGAAAAGAAGAAAAAGCCATGATGGCCGCCCTCTACCGCCTGCTGACCACGCTGGCCGGGCCGGGCGTGGACCGCCTGCTGGCCCGCCGCCTCAAGCGCGGCAAGGAGCATCCGCAGCGGATCGCGGAACGGCGCGGCTGCCCCGGCCTGCCCCGCCCCGATGGGCCGCTGGTGTGGATCCACGGCGCCAGCGTCGGCGAGGCGCTGTCCGTCCTGCCGCTGATCGAACGCCTGCTGGCCGAGCGGCCGACCCTGCACGTCCTGCTGACCACCGGCACGGTGACCTCGGCCGCGCTGATGGCCGACCGCCTGCCGCCGCGCGCCCTCCACCAGTTCGTGCCGGTCGACCGCCTGCCGTGGGTGCGGAAGTTCCTCGACCACTGGCGGCCCGACCTCGCCCTGTGGATGGAAAGCGAGTTCTGGCCCAACCTGGTGCTGGAAACCCAGAAGCGCGGCGTGCCCATGGTGCTCATCAACGGGCGCATTTCCGAACGCTCGTTCAAGGCGTGGCAGCGGCTGCCCAGTCTGATCGCCACGGTGCTGCGCGGCTTCACCCTGGCGCTCGGCCAGACCGAGGGCGACCGCGCCCGGCTGCAGGCGCTGGGCGCCCCGGATACCGCCTTCGTCGGCAACATCAAGTTTTCCGCTCCGCCGCTGCCGGCCGATCCCGAGGCCCTGGAGCCCCTGCGCGCCGCCGTCGGCAGCCGCCCGGTGTGGCTGGCCGCCTCCACCCACGCCGGCGAGGAAACCATCGCCTGGCAGGTGCATCGGCGCGCCGCGGTGGTCCACCCCCGGCTGCTGACCATCGTGGTGCCGCGCCATGCCGAGCGCGGCCCGGCCGTGGCGGTCGAGCTGGAAGCGGCCGGTGCGACGGTGGTGCGGCGCTCATCCGGCGCCCTGCCCGATGCGGCGACGGACGTTTATGTGGCCGACACCATGGGCGAGATGGGCCTGTTCTTCCGCCTCGCCCCGGTGGTGTTCGTCGGCAAGTCGCTGTGCGGCGGCGGCGGCCAGAACCCGCTGGAGCCGGGCCGCCTCGGCTGCGCGGTGGTGTTCGGGCCGCGCATGGCCAACTTCGCCGACATCGCCCGCCGCATGGTCGAGGCCGGGGCGGCCCGTCAGGTCGGCGATGCCGGCGAACTGTCCGAAACCGTGTCCGCCCTGCTGGCCGACCCTGCGGCCCGCCAGGAGATGGGCGCCGCCGCCGAGACGTTCGGCGGCGGCGAGGCGACGGCGCTCGACCGCGTGCTGGACCGGCTGACGCCCCTGCTCGACACCCTGGACACTGCGGAGGCCGGCCGTGCGCGCGCCTGAGTTCTGGCAGTCCGGCGGCCCGCTGGCCCGCATCCTCGAGCCGTTCGGCCTGCTCTATGGCGCCGTCACCCTATGGCGCCTGCGCCACGGGACCCCGGCGCGGGTGGCCGTGCCGGTCGTCTGCGTCGGCAACGTGGTGGCCGGCGGTGTCGGCAAGACGCCGGTGGTGCTCGACCTGCTGGGCCGCCTGCCCGGCGCCCACGCCCTGCTGCGCGGCTACGGCGGCAGCGAGCGCGGCCCCCTGCGGGTCGAGGCGGCGCACCATGACTTCGAGGCGGTCGGCGACGAGGCCCTGTTGCTGGCCCAACGCGCCCCGACCTGGGTGGCGCGCGACCGTGCGGCGGGTGCGGCCTGCGCCGCTAGCGCCGGGGCGTCGGCCGTGGTCATGGACGACGGCTACCAGAACCCGAGCCTCGCCAAGGACCTGTCGCTGGTGGTGGTGGACGGCGTGGCCGGCTTCGGGAACCGCCGCATCATTCCGGCCGGACCGCTGCGCGAGCCCTTGGCCGGCGCCTTTGCCCGCGCCGACGCCGTGGTCCTGATGGGGCCGGACGAGGCCGGGGTGGTGCGCCGCCTGGAGCGTCTGGGCTATGGCCACCTTCCGGTGCTGCGCGCCACACTGGTGCCGGGGGCCGAAGCCGCCCGCATGGCCGGGCGCAAGGTGGTGGCCTTTGCCGGCATCGGCCGCCCGGCCAAGTTCTTTGGCGCCCTGCGCGACCTGGGGGCGCAGGTGGTGGCGACGCATCCCTTCGCCGACCACTACCCCTATGCCCCGGCCGACATTCAGCCGATCCTCGACGAGGCCTTCCAGCTTGGCGCGACGCCGGTGACCACGGCCAAGGACGCCGTGCGCCTGCCGCTCGACCAGCGCCAGCAGGTGGACGTTTTGGGCGTGTCGGTGGCGTGGGAGGACGAGGCGGCGCTCGAGTCGCTGCTGGCCCGCGTGCGCAATCGCCTCACTGCCGGAGAGCGTGCGGGAGGGTCCGATGGCCGCTGAGACGCCGCGCCTCGTCCACTACCTGCAGGTCGTTGCCGTGCTGCCGGTGTGGGGCCTGTTCCGCGCCCTGCCGGTGGGCGCCGCCTCGGCCCTCGGTTCGGCGCTGCTGCGCCTCGTCGGGCCGCTGACCAAGCCGCACCGGGTGGCGGCCGACAACCTGCGCCGCGCCTTCCCGGAGAAATCCGAGGCCGAGATCAAAACCATTCTGCGCGGCATGTGGGACAACCTTGGCCGCAACATCGGCGAACTGCCCCATCTTGCGGCCATCGCCGACCCGCGCAACGGCCGCGTCGAGGTGGTCGGCGCCGAGCACCTGGCGGCGGCCCGCGACGACGGCCGGCCGGGCCTGTTCGTCGGCGGCCACTTCGCCAACTGGGAGCTGATGCCGTTCACCTTCAAGCACGCCCGCATGGCCATGCATGTGTTCTACCGCGCGCCCAACAACCCGCTGGTCGACGCGCTGTTCCGCAAGGTCCACGCCGGCGGCGGCGGGGAGCTGCTGCCCAAGGGCCGCGACGGGGCGCGGCGCGGGCTTGAACTGCTGCGGGCCGGTGAACACCTGGGCGTGCTGGCCGACCAGAAGATGAACGACGGCATCCCGGTGCCGTTCTTCGGCCGCGACGCCATGACCGCCCCGGCCCTGGCCCAACTGGCCGTCAAGTTCGACGCTCCGGTCATCCCCATGGTCATCGTGCGCACCGGCGGCTGCCACTTCCGCGTGATCGCCGAGCCGCCCCTGCCGATGGTCCGCACGGCCGACGGCAAGGCCGACCTCCAGGCCTCCATGCGCCAGGTCAACGGCCGCCTCGAAGCCTGGATCAGGGAGCACCCGGAACAGTGGCTGTGGGTGCATCGGCGGTGGCCCAGGGACTGACCACCGGCGCGCGGGTGCGGCGCCGTCGGGGCGGCTGGCTGGACAGAGTGGTGTGGCGTGGCTATTAATGGGGCTCGGGGGCAAAGCGCGACGGGACATGGCAGATATGAGCATCACGGCTGAACGCGACGGCAACGCCCTGGTTCTGCAGTTGCAGGGGCGCCTGGACAGCACATCCTCGGCGGCCGCGGAGGCCGAGATCCTGGGTCAGATCGGGACCGCGGCGCCCCACGTGGTGCTGGACTTCTCGCGCCTCGACTACATTTCGAGCGCCGGGCTGCGGGTCATCCTGGTCACCGCCAAGCGCGTCAAGCAGGCCGGCGGCACGATGGTGCTGTGCGCCCTGCAGCCCCACATCCGCGAGGTTTTTGAGATCAGCGGGTTCCTGTCCATCCTGACCGTCACCGACGACCGCGCCGCCGCCCTCGCCAAGGCGCCTGCCTGAGCCGTAGGGTCAGATCCTCATGGTCAGGGTGACGACGTTGCGGCCGTCCTGACGGTTGTAGCGCACCTCGTCAACCATGGTGCGCACCAGATGCACGCCGAGCCCGCCGATCGGCCGGTCATCGACCGATGCGTCGAGGTCCGCCTCGGCCGCCTCGGTGAACGGGTTGAACGCCGGCGCATCGTCATTGAGTTCGACCACCACCGAGTCGTCCGTCCTTTGCACCGTCGCGCCCATGCGGACGACGCGCCCGCCGGCCTGCGCCGTGCCGTGCGTGACGACGTTGGTCAGCAGTTCCTCGACCGCCATGGACAGCTTGAACGCCCGGCCGGGCGGCAGGTCGGCGGCCTCGCACACCTCCTCGACCAGGGCCTGGACGGCGGCAACGCCGGGCAACTGCGCGGGCACCTCAAGCTGGCGCGGCGAAGCGGGCTCACGAGCCATGGCCGTCCTTGTCTCCTTCGTCGCGGGCGCTCCAACCGTTATCGTCCGGCTGTTGAGCCAAGGCAAGGAAGTCGGCGAGATCGCGCAACATTTGCTTGGTGGCGGCGGAGTCCTTCGCCTGCCGGCCGGCCAGCGCCGCAACGGTCATGCGGGCGCGCCGGGCGATCGTGCGGTCGACCGCCAGACGGATGCGGGTGCCGCCCGGCGCGTCTATGCCGTGGATGAAGGTGCGCAACGCCATGATCTGCTTGAGCGCGCCCCTGAGCCCGCTGGGCCCCAGCGTTCCTGCGGCCTGCCGCTCCTCGAGGTCACGGAAGGTGGCCAGCACCAGCAGCCCGCAGCGATGGATGAAATCCTCGACCAGGGCGCGCGACAGGGTCCCCTGGCCGTCGATTCCCTGGTCATCGACGCGCACCGAATCGAGGACGCGGCGAGCCAGCGTGCCCAGTTCCTCGACCTGGCTGACCACCACGGCGACGTCGAAACGCTGGCTGGGGCCGCGCGTGCCGATGTAGGTGTCGATGACGTCCCGGGCGCGGCGCAGTGCAGCCCGCGCGGTCATCTGAGCCAGCGAACGGACGTTGTTCAGCGCCGCCGTGTCCCCAAGGTCCTCCAGCAGCCAGACGATGATGTCCAGGCGGATCTGGTCGAACGACACGGCGCGGATATCAACCGGATCGGCCTTTTGCAGGCTGTCGGTCAGCCAGCGGTGATAGTGGACGCCGGCGTGCGCGATGCGGTCGACCAGGCGGCGTTCCAGGTCGCGCCGCTGGGCAACCGGCAGCACCGTGCAGGACAGCATGGACCGGAAGACGTCCAGCCGCACGGCCACGGCGCCCGGCTCGGCCACCGCCTCGCGCTCGCCGGGGGCCGGCAGGTCCGAGATGATGCGGTCGAGGAGCTTGGGCAGGGAGTCGTCGAGCCGGGAGCGCGCGTAGGTCAGCGCCTCGACCGGCAGCCCGACCACGGCCTCGCCAAGCGCGGCGAGCGCCGCCTTGAAGGCCGCCAGTTCGGTTTCGGTCGGCACCTGGGCATGTGCCGCGCCGACCACCCGAAGAACCGTGGCCGCATGGTCGCTGAACGCAGCCGGCTTGCGGGCGCCGACGATGCTGAGCTTCGATGTCACGGCGTAGGTCCTTTTAGTCGTACATCCAAAAGATATACAACGCGCCGCGCGTGCGTGCGAGAGAAAGCACGCTCGGCGCTGACTCAGTAGGCGACAGTATCGCCGGGCGAAACCCCATCAAGGATCTGGACCCCGTCCGGCAGCCGCTGGCCCAGGGTCACGCTGACCGTCTCGCTCTGGCCGGTGGCCGGGTCGGTGCGCTGGACCGTGGTTCCGTCCGGGCCGCTGCTGACCGCATCGACCGGCACGATCAGGGCCGCCGGGTCGTCGTGGGTGACGATCTGCAGGCTGGCCGTCATGCCCAGGCGCACGGCCTTGACGATGGCCTCGTCGACGTCCTCGATCAGCACGCTGATGCCGAACTGCGGCAAGGATGACCCGCTGCCCTTGCTGGCCTGGTTGGCGATGCTGGTCAGGCGGCCGTCCAGGACGGTGCCGGGAAACGCCTCGCCGGTGACCAGCACGCGCATGCCGGCGGTCACCTTGTTGACGTCGATCTCCAGCAGGGCGGTGTCGACCCGCAGGTTGTCGAGCGAGGCGATGGACAGCAGCGCCTGCGCCTCGGCCAGCTTGGCGCCCTGGGTGATTTCGGTGGTGGACGTTCCCGAAGTGCCGCCGCCGCCGTCGGTGCCACCGGTGGTCGGCGGGCGAATGATGACGCCGCCGACCGGGGCGCGGATGCGGGCGCTTTCCAGCTTGCCTTCCAGGTCGGCCAGCTTCTGGCGGGCGTTGGCCAGTTCCAGTTCGGCCACCAGGCGGTTGCGCGCAGCACCCTTGTCCAGCACGCCGTCGAGTTCCTCGCGGCTGGAGATGACGGCGCGGTCGGCCTCGATCTCGCGGTCCAGGGCGTCCTGGTATTCCTGCCGCGCGACCACGCCGAGGTCTAGCAACTGCTTGGTCTCGCGCGTCTTCTGCTGGGCCGAGGTGAGCGATCGTTCGGCCGCCTGAAGGGCGCGGCGGGCGCGCGCCACCTCGACGCCCTTGGCCCAGTCCTCCAACTCGCGCATGGCCTGCTCGGCCTTGATCAGTGCCGCCTTGGCGTCGCGGTGCTGGGCGTCAAGCTCGCCGGTGTCGAGGACGGCCAGAAGGTCGCCGGCCTCGACCCGCGCCCCGAACTCGAAGTGCTTTTCCAGCACCGGGCCGCTGAACGGCGCGAGGACGCTGACGGTGTGGCCGGGCTCGATCTGGCCGACCAGGTCGATGCTCTTGCGCAGGGGGCGCGGCGTGACCTCCCAGGTGCGCATGGCGGCCGAGGTGGCCGCATGGTCCATGCTGCCCGAGGCCTGGCGTTGCCCGGTGCCGAACCAGGCATACAGGCCCACCCCGGTGAACACGATGAACACGGCCGCGGTGATGCCGATGCGCCAGACCTGGACCCGCTTGACGTTGCCTTCGAGGCTGGTGCTGCGGGCCTCCAGGTCGCGGTAGGCGGTGGCCAGCTTGCGGTGGTTGTCCTCCAGCTGGCGGGCCATTTCCTGCTCGGCCACGCGCAGGTCGCGCAGTTCGGTGACGTCGCTGAACACGCACACCACGCCCAGGCGCTGGACCACGCCGTCCACCTCGCGCCGCAGGTCGGAAATGCTCAGCGACAGGGCGACCGTCGTGCCGTCGGGCCGGCGATAGTCCAGCGTGTGGCGCTGCTCGGTCCCGCCGCTTTCGGCATTGGGCCGGATGGCGGCCAGGATGGCGTCGAGAAACGCGTCGTTGTCGGGCAGCTCGAAGAAGAACTCGACCAACGTGGTGTCGGCGGCCACCCCGGCCGACACGCCCAGCACCTTTTCGGCCGCCGGATTGATGCCCCGGATGCGGCCCTCGAAGTCCACCGTCATCATGCCGTCGGACATGCTGTCCAGGATGGCCTGGTAGACGAACGCCTGGCGACTCTGCTCGCGGGCGGTCGGCGTGGTGTCGCTTGTCGGGCGGTCAGTCATTGAGGCTGATGCTCCAGGTGTCCAGCGTGGTGCCAAGCTGCTGGTCGAGCGTGGCCAAGGCATTCAGGTATGAGATCACGGCGCCGAGTTCCGCCGTTTCGGCGCTGCGCAGATCGTTTTCAATCGACAGAACCTGGAAGTTGGTGGTGCGCCCGTTGCGCAGCTTGATCATTTCCACGTCCAGGGACTGTTCGGCCAGCCCGCGCGCCCGCTGCGCCAGCTCAAGCTGACGCCACCGGATGCCGACATCGCGCACGGCATCGCGTATTTGCTGCCCGACCGTCTCGCGCAACTGCTCCAGGCTGAGCTCGGCCTGTTGCAGGCCGACGCGGGCCGCCAGGGTCCCCGACTGGGCGGCGCGGTCCTTCAAGGGGATGGACAGTTGCAGCCCGACGGTCGAGCCGGTGGCCGTCGGGCGGCCAAACACGGCGCGCTGGGCCGACGTCCCACCCGAGTTGCTGCCGGTGCGGTCGGCTTTCAGGCTCAGGTCCCACAGTGCGCCGTCTTCGGCCAGCATGAGCCCGATACGGGACTGTTCCAGGCCGATCACCTGGCCGAGGTAGTCGGGGCGGTTCCGGAAGGCCAGATCCTGGGCGACGGAAAGATCGACGTTCACCGGCTCGGCGCGGATTTCCTCGGCCGGGATGATGGTGGTCGTGGGGTCGAGGGCCAGCAGGGTGGCAACCTCCAACCGGGCCGTTTCAAACGCGTTTTCCGCGTCCAGCACGGCCAGTTCCTGGCTGGCGACATTGGACTCGGCCTGGAAGATTTCGTTTTCGGCCATGCGCCCGGCGGCGATCAGCGCCTGGTTGACCTCCATCAGATTGCGCGCCCTGACCAGGCCGTTGCGCGCGATGGCCGCCTGCTGATGGGCCAGGATGAAGGAATAATAGGCGCGGATGATGCGGGTCACGGTGTCCGATACGGTGCCCTTGAGCGACAGGACGTTCGCCTTTTCGTTCAACCGCGCCTGGCGCACCGGAGCCATTCCGACCTCCAGGCCGGCGCCCCGCAGCAAGGGCTGGGACAGCGCGACGTTCCAGGTCGATGATCCGTTCTGCGCGGCAGCCGCGCCGCGTTCCATGCTCTTTGCGACCGAATAGGCGCCGGTGACCGACGCGCCTGTCGGCAGCCTCCACGTCACGGCCGGTCCGGCCAGGGCGCTGTCGTTGATCGTGGTGCCGCCCGAGCGCGTCGCCGTCCAGTCGCGCTGCGCCCCGAGGTTGAGGGAAAAGCTGGGCTCGAACGTCTCTTCCGCAACCACCAGGGCGAACTTCTGCACCACCCGGTTCAGATAGGCGCTACGGATGCTGCGGTTCTGCCTGAGGCCGAGCGCAACGGCCTCGGGCAGCGACAGCGGAACGTCGGGACCGCGCACCTCGCGGGCCGGCTCCACGCCGGGCTGAGCCCCCGCCGGGACCGGCGGGCTGTATTGCGCGGCCGCCGGGGAGGCCGCCAGAAGGGCGACGGCCAGAAGGACGCAGGATGCCTTCACTTGCAGGCCTCCGCCGACGGGGCGGTGCAAGAGCCGGGCGCATCGATGGTCACCGCGATGGGCGCCTTGTCCAGGCGCTCCACATACTCCGGCAGCGGCGTGGCCGCGCTGGCCGGCGGCGGCATCGTCGGCAGGGTCAGCGGGCCGGCCAGAGGGTCCTCTGCCGTGCACGCCGCCAAGAGGCCGCTCAGGATGAGCGTCGCCGTGATGCCCTTCATTCGCCCCCACCCATCCCGCCAAAAGCCCTGTCGGAATTATTCGCTGGCGGTTATAACACAAGGATTAAGCCTGTCGAACGCAGTATATGTGTCCTTGTGGAAACAATTGGCTGCGGTCTCCGCAGTCGTCCAACCTCTTGAGCACCTGCCCGATGATAGAATTGACCGACATCCGCAAGTCCTACCGTGTCGGTCCCGTCGACGTGGAGATCCTCAAGGGCATTTCATTTGCCATCGAGGCGGGCGAGACGGTTTCCATCATGGGATCCTCGGGGTCGGGCAAATCAACCCTGATGAACCTCATGGGCCTGCTCGACAAGCCGAGCGCCGGGACGTTCCATCTCAACGGCCGCGACACCGCCGGCCTGAGCGCCGACGAGCAGTCGGCCTTGCGCAACCGCCACATCGGGTTCGTGTTCCAGGCCTTCCACCTGCTGCCGCGCCTGAGCGCGCTGGACAACGTGGCCCTGCCGCTGGCCTATCGCGGCGCCGGAACGCGGGAGCGGCGGGAGGCGGCGCTGTCGTGGCTGGATCGCGTCGGCATGAGCGACCGCGCCCACCACCGGCCCAGCGAATTGTCCGGCGGCCAGCGGCAGCGCGTGGCCATCGCCCGTGCCCTGGTCGGCGCGCCGTCGCTGGTCCTGGCCGACGAGCCGACCGGCGCCCTGGACACCCGTGTCGGCCAGGAGGTCATGGACCTGTTCCTGGGCCTGGGGGCCAGCTCCAACATCACCATCGTCATCATCACCCATGATCCCGGCATCGCCGCCCAGTGCCGGCGGCAGTTGTTGTTGCGCGACGGCCTGCTGGTCACCGACGACGGCGCGTTCGCCCACCGCCGCCCCGCCGGAGGAGCCGCGTAATGCTCGGCCAGATCATCCGCGAGGCGGCGGGAAACCTGTTGGCGGCCAAGCAGCGCACCATCCTGGCGCTGATCGGCATCGTCATCGGCGCCGGGTCGGTCATCGCCATGATCAACGTCGGCCAGATGGTCCAGCAGCAGGCCCTGCTGCAGTTCCAGGCGCTTGGCCCGGACCTGGTCAACATCACCATCGAGGCGGGCTTTTCGGCCCGATCCGGCGCTGGGGGTGGTTTTGGGGGCGGGCGCGGCGGCGGGCAGCAGGGCGGAGTGCCGCCCGATGTCGCGCTGGACCTCATCCGCACCGTGCCGGCCCTGGTTTCGGCCTCGCCGGTCATCACCGCCAGTGCCAGCATCGTGCGCGACGGCCGTCCGGTGTACGGTCAGATGATGGCCGGCACGGCGGCGCTTCTGGACCTGACCGGCGTGACCATGACCGATGGCCGGTTCGTGTCCGACATCGACGGCAGCGAACCGTTCATCGCCGGTTCGCGCGGCGCCTTCGAACAGACCTTCGGTGAAAGTGACGCCGAGCCCAAGGATCCCTTGCGCGTCGGCGAGGCGCTGCGGGTGGGCGGGTCCCTGTTCACGGTGGTCGGCACCTTCAAGGCGGGGGGCTACAACCCCTTGCTCGGCTTCCAGCCGTCCAACGCCCTGTTCATCCCCCTCAACGCCGCCCGCCGGGTCAGCGACAAGCCGAGTGTCCGGCAGATCATCGGCCGCATGGGGGCGGGCATCCGCCCGGCCGACGTCGAACGCCAGATGGGCGAGCGGCTGGCCCTCCTCGGCCGCACCGAACGCGCCTCGGTCCGCTCGGCCGAGGAACTGATGGAGACCATGCAGCAGCAGATGCGCCTGTTCACCCTGTTGCTGGGGGCGGTCGGCAGTATCTCGTTGGTGGTCGGCGGGGTCGGCGTCATGAACATCATGCTGGTGTCGGTCATGGAGCGCCGCCGGGAAATCGGCCTGCGCCTGGCCATCGGCGCCCGCCCGCGCGAGATCACCTGGCTGTTCCTGATCGAAAGCATCCTGCTGTCGGCGGTGGGCGGCGCGCTGGGCCTGATCCTGGGCCTGGGGGCGTCGTACATCTTCGGCAGTCTCACCAGCACGCCGTTCTTCCCGTCGCAACTGGCCGCCCTGGTCGGGGTGCTGGTGTCGGCCTCGGTCGGCGTGTTCTTCGGCTATTACCCGGCGCGCCGCGCCTCGCGCCTGGACCCGATCGAGGCGTTGCGGGCCGAATAGGGGAAAACGGGTTGCCACCCGTGCCCGCCCGGAGCGATGCTCCGCACCTCTTTGTTTTTATTGAAAAATCAAAGGGGTTCGGGGGCTCACCCGGTTCAGTGGGCGGCTGGTATGATCATCCCACCACCACGCCGCTGCTCGTCACCGTCCGCGCACCCTGCGTGGACGGTTTTTGCTGCGGGCAGTTCCAGCGCACGGCCAGGCAGGTGATGTCGTCGAACTGCGGCGCCTCGCCCACGAAGTCCTGCACGGCGCCGAGGATACTCTCGATCACCTCGACCGGCGGGCGGCCGGCGGCGGCCTCCAGGCTGGCGATCAGGCGGGGATCGCCGAACAGTTCGTCGGCGGCGTTCTGCGCCTCGTTGATGCCGTCGGTGAACAGGAACAGCTGCTCGCCCGGCGCCAGGGTGATGGCGAGGTCGGTCTGCGGCAGGTCCTCCATGATCGCCAGGGCGGCGCACCCGGTCCGCGGCAGGACCTCCACGGTGCCGTCGGTGCGCAGCAGCAGCGGCGGATTGTGGCCGGCGTTGGCGTAGGTGAAGGTGCCGTCGCGCATGTCGAGGATGCCATAGAACACGGTGACGAACAGCGACCGCTCGTTGTTCTCGGCCAGCATGTTGTTGAGGTTTTCCAGGCATGGCCCCGGCGGGCTGCCGAACAGCGCGGTGGCCCGCAGCAGGGTGCGCGAGATGGCCATGAAGAGTGCCGCCGGCACGCCCTTGCCCGACACGTCGGCGATCACCACGCCCAGGCGGTGCTCGTCGATGAAGAAGAAGTCATAGAAGTCGCCGCCGACCTCCTTGGCGGCCTCCATGCGGGCATGCAGGGCGATCTCGGGCCGGTCGGTCGGGAAGGTCAGCGGCAGCATGGAGGTCTGGATCTGGCGGGCGATGTCGAGTTCCTGCTGAAGCTGGACGAACGCCGTCTTCATCTTCAGGGCCTCGCGCAGTTCGCCGATCAGTTCCTCAAGGTGCTGCTGCTGCTGGCGGACGCGCACCGACATCTTGCTGAACGCCACGCCCATGACGCCCAGGTCCCCCCCATTCTGACCGCCCCCGCCCTGACTCTGCTCCCCGGCCTCGACCTCGCGCAGGTCGCGCAGGACCTCCTCGCGGGCGAGCGGGGCCAGGGTGCTGGCCAGCTCGGTCATTTCGCGGTGGATGAAGGCCTCCTGGCGGCGGCGCTGGCGGTTCTGGGCGCGCTGCAGGCGGCCGAGCGTCGTCATCTGGGTGCGGAAGCGCTCGATGGCCTGGGCCATGCGGCCGATCTCGTCGTCGCGGTCGGCGGCCTTGCCGACCGACTTCAGGGTGACGGCGGTGTCTCCGGCGGCCAGGGCGTCGATCACCGACACGGCCTCGGTCAGCGGCACGAAGGCGCGGCGCAGGTACAGGGCGACGCCGCCGACCAGAAGCAGCACGGCGGCCCCGACCAGTCCCATGGTCCAGGTTTGCACCGCGCGCATTTCGGCCACCAGGGCCGATACGTCGCGCACCGACACCAGCCGGGCCGACAGTCCGCCGGTGTCGTCCAGCGCCAGGGACTTGAGCGACAGCGTGCGGCCGTCCACCGTGACGTCCAGGCGGTTGCCCTGCAGTCCGCCGTCGAGCGGCAGCGCGCGGGCGAGGGTGTCGTCGGTGCCGGTCAGCACCCGGCCGCGCCGGTTGACGATCATCACGTCGCCGCCGGTCAGGCGCGCGAAGTCGGCCAGCAGGGCGTCGACCGGCACGCTTAGCGCCAGCACCCGGCCATCGCCCAGGGCCATGCCGTTGACCGCGACAACCTCGCGCGCCCAGTCCAGTTGCAGGGATTGCACCGGCTGCCCGGTCAGGGCGCGGGCGACCTGCTCGGCGCCCAGGGTCGGCCGCCATGAAAACTCGCCGCCGCTGTTGAAGGCGACGCGGCCGGTGGCGTCGAGGACCTCCGCCCGCGCCCCGCCGAACCGTGCCACCACCGGCGCCAGACGGTCGGCGAGGGCGGTCATGTCGTCATTCAGCGCCGCGGCCCGCAGGGCATCGTCGGCGGCATGGCGGGCCAGGCTGGCGGCGGCGGACTCCATCGTGGCCCGCCACGCCATGGCCATGTCGCGCAACTGCGCGGCGTCACTCGCGCGTTCCGTGGCCCCGTCGCGCAGGTACAGGGCATAGCCGCCCAGCGCGATCAAGCTGATCTGGCCGAACAGCATGATGAACACGATTCGGCTGAGCAGCGAAAAGGTGAAGCGCTTGGTCGGCATCAGCGGGCCTCCGCCAGGATTTCAGCGGGCGCCGCAAGGGCTTCGATGGCCGCCCGGCGGGTGGCGTCGGGCTGGGCCAGGGCGATCTCGTCGACCTCCACCCTGAAGTCGGCGTGGCGCCGCTCGACCCCCAGGCGCAGGCGTTCGGCCTGGCGGGCCAGGGCACCGATCTCGGCCGCGGCGTCTTCGGGCGGCTCGACCGCGAAATTGCCGGCGGCCATGCCGTCCAGGCTGGCCCTCAGGCGGGCGAGCGGGCGGAACAGCCCGAACCATGCCGCCAGCCCCATGCCGGCCGCGACCAGCACCGCCGCACCCACCGCCACCGCGATCAGCAGGGTGCGCAGCCCGGCGGTGTCGGCGGCGTCATGCCCGGCGGCAAGCCCCAGCATCACGGCACCGACCGGCGTTCCATCGACCACCACCGGCACCGCCACGACGGCCCCGTCGGCCGGGGCGCCGATGGCATAGAGGGCGGTGCCCTCCGTGGTGACGACGCGCGCGCCGTTGATTTCGGGAATGTCGCGGATCATGGCGGTCAGGAAGGCGTCCATGCCGGGAATGGCGTCGAACGGAATGCCGTAGCCGACGGCCAGCCCGACCTGCCCGGCGATGGTGCGCCCGACGGCTTCCAGCTTGGCGCCCACATCCGGGCGCACGGCGTCCTCGATGCGCCACACCAGCACGGCGGAGACGATCGCGGCGGCCACCAGCACCAGCAGGGCGGCGGCGAGGATCAGGCGGTGGAACAGGGCCTTATGCATCGGCGTCGGCCTTCCGTGCGCTGTCGAGGGCGGCGTCCATGCGGGCGTGGGCGGAGCGTGCCGCCTCGGCCGCCGCTGCCGCCGAGGCGGCAAGGGGGCCGGCATCGGCCGATGGCTCGGTACCCCGGCCCAGGGCGGCGCGGGCCGCGGCAAGGTCCCCGCCGAGCCCGGCCATCAGGCGGCTGAGGACAAGGAAGGCCAGTGCGGCGAACAGCGCCGCACCCCCCAATACCAGGGGCAGCAGGGAACGGTCGGACGACAGCAGGGCCAGCCCCGTCGTGTCGGGCGTGCGGGCATGGCGCACCGCGACGGTGCCGACCAGGGCGCCGAAACTGTTGAGGATGGGCACCCCGATGACCCGCGCATCGGGGTCCTCGGCCGTCCACGGCGCCGCCTGGGCGGTGGCGGCGGCATCCATCCAGCGGTCGGCCACCAGGTCACCGAGGAAACTGCGGTCGGTGCCGAACAGGATGCGGCCCTGGGGGTCGAACACCTCGATCGACAGGGAGCCGGCGGCGGCCTGCTCGCGCTCCAGCATGTCCTGCACGCGGGGCGCCTGCTCCAGCGGCAGGCCCAGCGCCACGGCGCCTTCCAGGGGGATCTTGAGGTCGCGCGCGGTGTGCAGGAAGCGGTCGTGGCGCAGCGCCTCCTGGCGGTCGCGCAGGTGGCTTGCCCCGACCTCGGCGATCAGGGCGGCGGCGCCGGCGGCGACCAGCATGACGGCCAGCCACAGGCGCAGGACCAGGCCGAACGGCGGCTTATCGGCCATTGATCACCTCCGCGTAGCGCAGCATGGTGATCGGCGGATAGACCGCGAGCTGGCGCGCCGCCGCCATGTTGATGAGCAGGGAGAAGCGCGACAACGCCTCGACCGGGACCTCGGCGGCGGGCTTGCCGCCGGCCAGGATCTGTTCGACCTTGTAGCCGGCGAACTGGCCGACCTCGTAGAACGACGACACCAGCCCGGCCATCGCCGTGCCGCGCCGGATCATCGGCTCGTTGGCGCTGAAGGTGGGCAGGCCGCGCTCCACGGCGGCGGCGGTCAGCATTTCGGCCAACGGAATGAAGAACGACGTCGAGGGCAGGTACAGGGCGTCCGGCTTGGCGGCGGCCAGACGGTCGAGCGCCGGGCCGATCAACTCGACCTGCGGCTTGCCGTCGGCATCGGTCGGGCTGTCCACCACCAGTTCCACCCCGGCCGCCTGCGCGATGCCGCGCAACTCCTCCACCGCGCCCCGGCCATAGGTTTCCGCCGCGTTGTACAGCACGGCCAAACGCTTGGGGGCGAACAGCGAGGACAGGGCCTCGAACTGCACCGCGATGGGGGCCAAGTGGATGACGCCGGTGACGTTGCGGCCCGACAGCGGCATGCCGTGGACGATGTTGGCCGACAGCGGGTCGCCGACGGCGGCGAACACCACCGGAATGTCGGTGATGAAGCGGTCGGGGTCGCCGCCGACCGGCCCGGCGACACCCAGCGCGCCCTCGGTCGAGAAGGCATAGACGAGGTCCGGTTGCGCCGCCTTGACCTGCTGCACGATGGCGGCCAGCGCGGCGCGATCCTGGGCGGCGTTGTGGACGGTGTACTCGACCGCCAGCCCGGCCCGCGCCAGATAATCGCGCATCCCCCGATCCACGGCGGTATCGCCGCGCCACTGCACCAGGGCGATACGGTAGGACGGTTTGGCGGCCCACGCCGGGCGGGCGGCGGCGGCCAGCCCGGCAGCGGCGGCAAGGCCCAGGAAACGGCGGCGGTTCATGCGCACTTACTCCGCGAAGCACTGAAGACAAAGGCGAGCAGGATGGCCGACACCGCCAGCCAGGCGCCATAGGTGGCGATGGCCGCGCCGTAGCCGAGCAGGCCGACCAGGACGCCGGCCAGGATGGGGCCGAGGAACGCGGGAACCCGCTCGCCGGCCCGGAACACCGCATACAGGCGCGGCAGGCCCAGCACGCGGGCGTTGCTCGCCGCGACCGTGGGGATAAGGGTCATTTGCGAGGGGATGCTCATGGACTGCCCCAGGCCCATCAGGGCGACGGCGATCAGGATGCCCCACTGGTTGTCGAATGGCACCACGGCGAAGCCGCCCACCCCGCACAACAGCGAGCCGATCACCACGCTGCGCACCTGCCATCCCCGGCGGTCCACCCAGGCCGCGATCAGCGGCGCGGCGAACGCCATGGTCAGGCCGTAGACCCCGACGATGCGGCCGATCTCGGCCTTGCTGGCGCCCAGCATGTCGAGGTACAGCGGGGCCAGGAAGAACACCAGGGCGACGTTGAACATGCGGTTGGGCAGGGCGGCCAGCAGCAAAAGGCCGGCATAGCGCGGGTTGACCGCGAGCTTGCCATAGGCGGCCCATCCCTCGGCCGCCTGGACCGCCGGTCGGTGCGGCTCGCGCGAGGTGCCGAAGGTCAGCACCGCGAAGGCGCAGGCCAGCAAAGCGATGCCGCCCGACAGCACGAAGGTGGCGCGGAAGCCCAGGTGCTCGGCAGCGATGCCGCCCAGCGCCGTGCCGCTGAAGGTGGCCAGGAAGAACACCCCGGTGAACGTCGCCACGCCATAGGTGCGGCGCTCGGTCGGGACGTGGGTCAGGATGGCCGCCTGGCAGACCATGAACACCAGCCCCAGGCCGATGCCCGACACCGCGCGGGCGACCAGCAGGCTCGCCATGTCCTGCGCCATGGCCGAGCCGACCGCCCCGACGGCCGACAGCAGCGCGCCGACCACGAAGGCGCGGCGGTGGGTCATGTGCTCCAGCAGGCGGGCGCCGGGCAACTGCACCACGGCCGACATCAGCCAGTAGACGACGATCGGCAGGCCGACCAGCACGTCCTCGGACAGGCTCCACAGGGGGCTCATCAGTTCGCGGCTGAACAGCGGCAGGAAGGACAGCGACAGGGTGTCGGCCACCACGTACACGAACAGCGCCACGCGCACATGCCGCAGCATGATGAGCCACGGCACGCCGGCGGTCGGGCTGGTCGGCGTGCCGTGGACCACCCCGGACAACCCGGCAAGCTGGCGCACGAAGGCGGCCAGTTCGCCTCGGCCCGGCGCACCGGCCAGGGCCGCACCCCGCCCGGCGCGGGTGTCCTCGGCCCAGCGTTGCAGGCCGAGCAGCGGCGCGGTGACCATGCTGTCGAGCAACAGCAGCAAAAGCTCCGTCGCGATGATGGCGGTGACCACCATCACCGTGATGATGTCGAACACGCGGTCCTGGATCAGCCGCACCACATGGCTGCGGTCGATGCCCAGGTGAATGTCGCCCAGGACCGCGCCGTCCGGCCCGATGACGGGCAGGCGCAGGGCGTGAAAGGCGTCCAGTTCGACCAGGCGCGGCGCGCTGCCGGGCATGGTCCGGGGGACGCCCGACAGGTCGGTGGGCGCCGGGGCGCCGTCCTGCCCGGCCCGCGTCCGGCCTTGGGTGTCGACGAAGGTCAGGTAGCCGACCTCGGGATGGGCCGCGCGGGCGTCGGCCAGCAGCACGTCCAGGCCGCGCATGTCGGCCAGGGGAATCCCGAACTCCACGGCGCGGGAAATGTCCCGGCCGAGCTGCGACACCAGGGTCACATGCTTGGCGGCCAGTTCGACCGGCAGATCCTGGAACTGCCGGCCGGCCACGGGCACCGACACCGCGGCCGCCGCGCTCAGGATGACCAGCAGGGCCAGCGTGACGACCCGCACCTTCAGGCGGGTGACGGCGGCCGATGTCGCGGCGGCGAGGCTCATGAGCCGGTTTCCCCGGAGCGGACGGGCTTGGCGGTGATCTCGACCCGCAGCAGGGCCAGGGGTTCGGCCACCAGGGCATCGATCAGCCGCCCGCCGGGCGTCGTCGCCGGGGCTGGCGGGTCGGGCAGGGGGGCTCCGGCTTCGGCGGCGGCGCGCAGGGCGGCGGCATGGGCCGACCACACCGGCAAGCGCGCCACCGTCGGTCGCACCAGCACGAAGGCGAGCAGGGCCAGCAGCAGCGCCGCCGGCCCGGCCACCAGCACGGTCATGCCGGCCAGATACCCGTCGAAGCGGGCGCGCGGCGCCTCCAGCACGGCCGGCGACTGCAGCAGGGCGAGCAGCCCGACCCGCGTGTCGAAGGAGTTGGTGACCGGCACCAGCACCCCGAACCCCCGCGCGTCGCGCACCGGCCACCACTCGGCCTGGGGCGAGCGGCGCATGGCGGTGGCCCAGGCGTCGGGCAGGGGCGTGCCGCCATCGATAGCGGCATACTCCGTGCCGCGTGCTTCGTACAGCGTAATAGCGACAATGGCGCCATCGTTGGCCCGCGCTTCCGCGATGACCTGGCGACGGCCCTCGAACTGCGCCAGCGGCAGGCCGAGGGCGACCGCCCGGCCCAGCATGTCGCGGGCGTCCAGGGCCACCGCGAGCAGCCGGGTGTCCTGCGTGGTGGTCAGGAACTTGTGGAAATACAAGCTGTTGAAGGCGCCGAGAATGGTCAGGCTGGCGAGCAGGACCGCAACCACCGTGAAGATGATCGCCCCTCTGATGCCCCGCACGCCGCTCCCCATGGACCCAGCCTCCGCCTAGTCGATCAGTTCGGGTTCGGCGACGCCGAACACCTGCATCAAGGTGCGCCCGCTTTCGAGCGCCTCGACCCAGGCCTGCTCCTTGGCCATGTGCGCCCGGGCCAGCGGCAAGAGGGCGTCGAGCCGGTCGAGCGGCACTACCGTCACCCCGTCGTCGTCGCCCAGGATGAGGTCGCCCGGCCGCACCGCCACCCCGCCGACCGACACCGGCGTATCCAGCACGCCGCCGTACTCCTTGTGCGGGCCGCGCGGCACGGCGCCGCAGGCGAACACCGGCATGTCGAAGGCGCGGATGGCGGCCAGATCGCGCACGGCGCCGTCGACCACCAGACCGCCCAGGCGTCGCAACACCGCCTGACGGGTGATCATCTCGCCCATCATGGCGACGTCGCGGTTGCCCCCGGCGGCGACCACCACCACTTCGCCCGGCAGCGCGATGGAGCATGCGAGATGGACACAGGCATTGTCGCCCGGCGTCGGCGCCACGGTGCGGGCCTGGCCGCAGAGGCGCCACTCGGGCTTGAGGGCCTGGATGCCGCCGCCCATGCTCATGCCGCGGTTCTGCACATCGGACGCCACCGCCGAGGGGATCTCCCGCCAGGCGTCCAGCTCGGCCGGGCTCAGGGTGCGGAACTGGGTCCGCCGCTGCTGCACTGCCATGGTGTTCCCCTTTTTTCTATGGCGCCGGGTGAGCCGCGGGGCGGCCCGCCAGAACGTCGATGATCTGCGTCGCCACGCCCGAGGCCATGCGCCGCAAGGCGGCTTCGGTGTTGCCGGCGACGTGCGGCGTGAGGATGACGTTGTCCAGGCCGAACAACGGGTTATCCGGCAGCGGAGGTTCGGTGTCGAAGACGTCCAGGGCCGCCCCGCCCAAGCGCCCGGCCGCCACCGCGTCGGCCAGCGCCGCCTCGTCCACCACGCCGCCGCGCCCGACGCTGACCAGCAGCGCGCCCGGCGGCAGGACGGCGAGTTCGGCCGCCCCGATCATGCCGCGCGCGCCCGGCCGGGCCGGAACATGGAGCGACACCACATCCGATGTCTTGAGCAGCGCCGTCAGGGTGTCGGCCCGTTCGACGGCAAGCGCCTCGAAAAGGTCCTGCGGCACCGAGGGGGAATAGGCCGCCACCCTCATGCCCAGGCCCGTGCCGGCCATGTGCGCCAGCCGCCGGCCGCTGTCGCCCAGGCCGACGATGCCCAGGCGCAGGCCGCTCAGTTCATCGAACCGGGCGCGGAACTTGTAGGCGAAGTCGTCGCCGCGCACCGCGCGGTCGGCCGGCCGCAGGCGCTTCGCCAGGGCCAGGATGAGGGCCAGGGCGTGCTCGGCCACGGCGTGCGCGTTGGCGCCCGGCGTGAAGACCACCGCGATGCCGCGCCGCCGGGCTTCGGCCACGTCGATGTTGTCGAGGCCCGCGCCGTGCTTGGCGATCACCTTCAGGGCCGGGTGGCGGTCGAGGAAGGCGGCGTCCACCGGCGCGTTGCGGGTGATGACGGCCACCGCGTCCGGTGCCTCCGGGCCGGCGACGACGTCGAGGCCTGCGGCGGCCAGCGTCTCGGCCGCCACGGCATGGACGGGTTGCAGGATGAGGCACAGGGGCATGGCGCGGGCGCGGCTCACGGTTGTTTGGTCCGAAGATTTTCCACAGCTATACCGTGGCCTTTCGCCCTGTCAAACAGGCCCGCCCACATGTTACTGCCCAGACCTGAACAGCGGTCCGGCGCCGGGATGGCGCGGCACGGCGGGCAGTGGCCGGGTCAGCCCGTCCTCGGTCAGGGTGCGCAAGGCGGGGTGGCTTCCGGCGATGCGTTCCAAGGCCTCGACCACCGAGGCGACCACGGCGGCGGCGACATCGGCCGGCAGGTCGGCCCGCGCCACCAGGGCCACCGGCGTCCCGGCCGAGGCCAGGTCCAGCGGCTGCCCCGGATAGGTGCCGCCGGGCAGGACCACCGGCAGCAGGGGCGTCGCGCCCGCCATGCCGGCGACCTCTTCGGCCGAGGGGGCGATCAGCCTTGCGCCGCAGTCGGTGAGTGCCGCACCGACCGCATCCACCGGATGGCCGATCATCAGCGGCACGGCGTCCAGGTCCCCGGCGCACAGGGCGGCGAGGGCTTGCGGCGGTGCCAGCGTGGACGTTGCGGCAAGGTCCGTCGCCGCCAGCCCGGCCGCGGTCATCGCCGCCCCCATCGCCGCGGCGTGGCCGGATCCGGCCTGCCCCAGGTTGACCCGCGTTCCGGCCAGCGCCCCGATGCCGTCGCCATGCACCGCCGGCCCGGCCACCACCACGAAGGTCTCGTCATGCAGGGCGATCAGCGCCTCGACGCCGGGGTACTCGGCGGCCCGTCCGGTCAGGTCGTTCCATTGGGCCAGGGCCAGCGGAAGCTGCCCGTCGCGCACGGTGCGCAGGTTGGCGACCGACCCGGCGCTGACCACCGGGGCGCAGCGCACCCCGTGGCGGTCGGCCCGGCTGTTGACGGCGCGGCAGATCTCGCGCCCCAGGCCGTAGTAGACGCCGCTTTCCCCGGCGGTGCCCAGGCGCACGAACGATTCAGCCGCCGTCGGCCCGGCCAGCAGGCACAGGACAAGCCCCACAAGGGTCAGTTTTGCAGGCTGAGCGTAAGAATGCATAAGTCCTCGTGCCTCGTGGCGTGAACCTTGTCGACCGACCGGCCGATCATGTAGCGGCTGAACTCCAGCATGCCGTCCGCCCCGGACAGGATTTCATCCTCGCTCGGGCGGGTGGCGCGCGGCTCCAGCAGGTGGCCGCGATAGGACACCACGACGTTGAGGGTGAACTCGTCGAACCGCGTGCGCACGGTGATCAGCCCGCCGGGAATGTCCAGGCGCGGGAAGTGACGGCCCAGGCGCAGGGTGTCGCGCACCATGTTCTGGTCGATCAGGGTTTCCAGCGCGTCGAGCACGGCAAAGCGGGCGCGGTGCACCACCTCGGGCCGCGCGCCGGACAGGGCGCCCTGGTCCTCCAGGAAGGTCGCGACCTGGGCCAGATCGGCGTCGGCGCTGTCCACGGTCAGGCCGTCGCGGCGCCAGATGCCGATGCGGAACAGCAGGTTCAGCACCACCGCGAGGCTCACCCCCAGGGCCATGGGCGAGCTGACCCACGGGGCCAGCCAGTCCGGCGCGGCGTCGAAGTGGTCCGGGAACAGGGCGCGGGCGAGGCCGAACGACAACGCGATGCCCAGCACGAACACCTTGCGGGCGTCGAGCATGCGCGAGGCGATCATCTGCACCCCGTTGACCACCAGGAAGCAGCCCGAAAACGTCAGCGCCGCCCCGGCCACCGGCTCGGGCATGGCCAGCAGCACGGCCGACACCTGCGGCAGGAAGGCCAGCGCGGCGAGCCCGGCGGCAATGGCGAAGCCGATCACCCGGCTGGTCGCCCCGGTGGCCTGCGACAGCCCGACCGCGCCCGAGGTCGCCGCCTGTCCGGCCCCGCCGAGCAGCCCGGCCACCACGCACGACAGCCCGTCGGACAGCACGCCGCGCCCGGCCCGCTCCAGGTCGGGGCGCTTCCATTCGACCTCGTTGACCTTCTGGGCGGCGTTGACCGCGCCCAGGGAATTCAGCGCCAGCGCCACCGCGGCAATGGAGAACGGCACCAGCAGCGAGGCGTCGAACGCGATGCCCAGGGTGAACGGACGCGGCACGGCAACCAGCGGCGCGGCGGCGATGGCCTCGAGCGTGCCGCCGTCGAACAGGCCGAGCAGGAACGACAGCCCGTAGCCCACCGCCATGCCGACCAGCGGCGAGAACAGCCGCAATTGCCGGGTGCCCCACACGCTGAGGCCGACCATCACCGACAGGGTGGCGGCGGCCACGAACAGCGCGGTTCCTCCGCCACCGGGCGCCCCGGCAGTGCGGCCGG
This sequence comes from Rhodospirillaceae bacterium, assembly GCA_041686745.1. Taxonomy (GTDB): domain Bacteria; phylum Pseudomonadota; class Alphaproteobacteria; order Rhodospirillales; family Rhodospirillaceae; genus Cauispirillum. Next base: position 33,484 of record JAWLDH010000002.1, read on the forward strand.
GATCGATGCCCAGGAAGTTGCGCATGGCCAGCGAGATCACGCTGAGGCCGACGATGAACACCACGAAGCCGGTAATCTCGGGCGGGAACATGGGGCGCAGGCGCGCGATCACCCGCGACAGCGCCATGGCCAGCAGGCCGCTGAGCATGGTCATGCCCATGACGGCGGCCAGCCCCGCCCCGCCGGCCAGGGCGGCGGCGGTCGGCGGCAGCAGGATGGTGGTGGTGGTGCTCGGCACCAGATAGCCCGAGCCGATGCCGAACCGGCCCCACGCCTGCGCCGCCGTGCCGACCGCCCCGGCCAGCAGGGTCATGGACATGAGCGCGGACGCCGCCTCGCCCTCCAGCCCGGCGAGGCGGGCGATGGTCACGGCGACGATCAGGAAGATGGCGACCAGGGCCAAATGCTGGAGCGCCAGTCCCGCCACCATGCCGGCCGGCGGAACGTCGTCCACCCCGTACACAAGATCCTTTGGTCGATCGGAAACGGCGCGGGCGCTCATCAGCCGGAATGCATCCAAGTTGTAAGCCGTTTGGGCGAAGAGCATAATCCCAAAGAGCACGTCTTTCGAGCATCGTCTTTGGGGGTCCCGTGAGTCTCTTCCTGCGCATTTGGCTGATGGTCACGGTGGTCATGACCCTGGCCGTGCTGGCCGGCCTGGCCGCCTACAAGGCCGGCGTCGACCGCGACACCCAGCGCGAGCAGCGCGCCGACGCCCTGGCCACGGTGCAACTGGTTGCCCAGGCGGTGGGGGCGGCGGGGCGGCCGGACGACGTCGCCGCCCAGGTCCGCAGCCTGATGCACACCGGCCAGTTCCTGGCCCTTGCCGCGTTCGACGCTGATGGCGCGCGGCTGGTCTCGGCCACGCTGCCGGGGCTGGAGAGCCTCGACCTCGGCCAGCACTTCACGCCCGCCGCGCTGAGCGCGGTGGCGCGCGGCCTGGTCCCGGTGCTGAACGCCGAGCCCGACGCCCTGCACGTCGCCCAGCCGGTGTTCGATGCCTCCGGCGAGCCGCGCGGCACGGTGGCGCTCAGCCTGCCGCGCCACGTCGCCAGCCTGGGAACCCAGGATCGGGTGGTGTTCGCGGTGGTGTCCCTGGCCGCCGTGCTGGCCCTGGCCTTTGCCGCCTCGGCCATGCTGGCGCGCCGCATCAGCGGCCCCATCAACGCCATGAGCAGCGTCGCCGACGGTCTCGAGGACGGTCGCCTGGACACCGGGAAAGTCAGCGCCCTGATCGGCCGCCACGACGAAATCGGCAAGCTCGCCCGCACCGTCCTGCGCCTGACCCGCGCCCTGGACCACGTCTCGACCCGTATGGACATGCTGGTGGAGGCGAGGGTGGCGGAACTGACGGGGAAGGACGTGGAGCCGGCGAAAGGATTTGAACCTTCATCTTGAGCTTGGGAAGTGATCATCCGGTCGGGCTGTAGAATACGGGGCAAAACGGCCAATTTCGCGATCCCGTCGACTCATTTCACAAAAGTTAAGGAATACTCCCAACCACAGAGGAAGCTTGCTTAAATCGTATGTTTGTACTAAAGTACATTACGTTTTGAGACAAATATATCCATAATCAACATTAGCTACCACTAAAGGATTCTTTCTTGAAGGAATTCTGGTGCGTCGGAGTGTATTTTGATGACGAATTCGCGCTCGCCCGCCGCAGTCGTAGGGATTGGGGCTTCCGCCGGCGGGGTCGAGGCTCTGCGGACGTTCTTTGCGGCTGCCCCTTCCGACGCCGGGTTGGCGTACATCGTCTATCTGCATTTCCCGCCCCATGGCACCAGCCATCTGGTGGACATTCTGAGCCCCCGGACCTCCCTTTCAGTGACCATGGGCGTCGACGGCGAAGTCATTCAGGCCGACCATGTCTATGTTGTGCCCCCTGGCGCGGTGGCGACCGTTGAGGACGACGCCCTTGTCCTGGAAAAGGACAGCGAGGTTCGCAAACCGATCGATGTGTTGTTCCTCTCGCTGGCCGCCGAGCTTGGCAACCGTGCCATGGGCGTGGTGCTGTCGGGCACCGGTGACGACGGCGCGCGCGGGATCGAGGCGATCTCGCGCAGTGGCGGATTCACCGTGGCCCAGGCCGGCGGCGACGAAGGCAACGTTCATCAGGGCATGCCGACCAGCGCGATCTCCACCGGGCTCGTCGGCGAGGTGTTGCAGATATCCGACATGCCGGCCCGCCTTGCGGCGCATGCCAAAAACCTGGCGGCGGGCCCCGATCTCCCGCAGATAGACGCGTCTCCCGATCAGCTTCAGGGGGTCAAGGATGACCTGTGCCGCCTGTTGCAGGCCGCCACGCGCAACGACTTCAGCCGCTACAAGGCCTCGACCTTCATGCGCCGCGTGGGGCGCCGCATGCAGTTCCTGAACCTGACGGATTGGAGCGCCTATGTGGACCATGCGCGCCACAACCCCGATGAAGTGCTTGCCCTGTTCGGCGATCTGCTGATCGGCGTGACGGCCTTTTTCCGCGATGAACAGGCGTTCAATCTTCTTGAGACCTCGATCATTCCGCGTCTGTTCAAGGGCAAGGGTCCGGACGACAAGGTGCGGGTGTGGGTTCCCGGATGCTCCAGCGGCGAAGAAGCGTACTCCATCGCCATCCTGCTCATGGAGCACGCCCGCACCCTCGAGTATCCGCCACAGATCCAGCTTTTTGCCACCGACGTGGACGAGGACGCCTTGCGGATCGGCCGGGTGGGACGCTATCCCGAGGCGGCCGTGGCCGGGATCGGCCCGGACCGGAAAAAGCGTTATTTCACACACGAGGGGGCGACGTTCGTCACAAGCAAGGACCTGCGCTCCATCTGCACCTTCGCCGTCCATAGCATCATCCGCGATCCGCCGCTGTGCACCATCGACCTGATTTCCTGCCGCAACGTCCTGATCTACTTCGATCGGTACCTCCAGGACCAGGTCGTGCCGACATTTCATTTCGCGCTGCGTCCCGGCGGGATTCTGTTCCTTGGGCCGTCCGAGAATGTCGGGCGGCACACTGAGTTGTTTCATGCCCTGGACAGCGGGAACCGGATATTCGAACGCGTCGGCACCCCGCGCCGCTCGCTTCCGTTTCTGCCGCCGGCCAGGGGCAAGGACATCCGGCGCGAGGATCTGGCGGGAAAAAAGAAGCTGGTCCCCGAGCGAACCATCGCCCAATCGGTCGATGCCCAGATCTTGCGGCGGTTCGCGCCCGCCAATGTCGTCGTGAACGGGCGCGGCGACATCGTCCACTTCTCGCACGGGACCGGGACCTATCTGGAACCCATCCACGGCAGCCCCAACCAGAACCTTCTCGCCATGGCCCGCAAGGGGCTACGGATCAGCCTGCGCAGCGCCTTGCACGAGGCCCAGAAAAGCGGCCAGATCGTTGTCCGCGACAACGTTGCGGTCAAACTGCACCCCGGCGCGGTCCAGAAGGTTCGCGTGGCCGTCGAACCCCTGGAGCATGAGGGGGGCGGCCCGCTGTGGCTGGTGACCTTCATGGATATCGGCGATGTCGCGCTGCTGTCCGATGCCGCTCCCGCTGATGCTTCCCCGGCAGGGGCCGACATGGCAATCCAGCACCTGGAGCATGACCTTCAGGAAACGCGGGATACTCTGCAGACGGCCATCGACGAATATGAAATCGCCATCGAGGAACTTCGGTCCTCGAACGAAGAGCTGATGTCGATGAACGACGACCTTCAGGCCTCCAATGAGGAAATCGAGGCGTCGAAGGAGGAACTGCACGTCGTCAATGATGAGCTGGGAACCGTCAACGCCGACCTGAACGCCAAGATCGCCGAACTGAAACTGGCCAACGCCGACATCCGCAATCTGCTGGATGCCTCCCAGATCGCGGTGGTTTTCCTGGATCCCAACCGCGTCATCCGCAGCTTCACCCGTGCGGTGACCGAGATGTTCCGCCTGGTCCCGGTGGATTGCGGGCGGTTCCTGACCGACATCGTCAGCTACCTTGACTATGAGACGCTGGATGCCGATATCGCAACCGCGGTGGAAACCCGCCAGGCGGTGGAGCGCGCGGTCCTGCGCAGGGACGGCAGCGCCCATTATCTGCTGCGCATCGTCCCGTACCTGACCGTGGAAGGTGACGTGAACGGGACCCTGGTCATCCTGGTCAACGTCAGTGCCGCCGTCGAGGCCCAGGCCCAGGCCCAGTACTCCCGGCTGTTGATCGCCGAGATGAACCACCGGATAAAGAACATCCTGACGGTGGTGTCGTCGCTGGCGCTGCAGACCATGCGCAGCGTCACCGACACCAACGACTTCGCCTCGGTGTTCCAGGGCCGGCTTGCGGCTCTGTCCAAGGCCCATGATCTGCTGTCGACCGAGAATTGGACGCAGGTGCCGCTCAGGGAACTGATCGTGACCGGGCTGGGATTGCAGAATGCCAAGCATGAGCGGGTGACGATTGACGGGCCGCCCATCAACCTCGTCCCCAAGGCCGCCACGACCCTCAGCCTGGTCATCCACGAACTGTTCACCAACGCCACCAAGTACGGCGCTTTTTCCAATGACACCGGGCGCATCGACATCGGATGGGCGCAGGAAATGCGCCCCGACGGCGCGTTCCTGGTCATCCGCTGGCGGGAAAGCGGCGGACCACCGGTCAGCGCACCCACTCGCAAAGGCTTTGGCTCGGAAATGATTCTGCGCGGCATCAAGTACGAACTGCGCGGCACGTCGACCATCGACTATCGCCCCAGCGGAGTCGAAGTCCTGGTTTCCATCCCGCTGGACGGAGCGCGATATTCCGCTCCCGGTTCAGCAGAACAGGGGTTCTCGCATGGCACATCCGACTGACGCCACCGTGATGGTGGTCGAGGACGAGTACCTCATTGCCGTTGGTCTGGAAATGGCCCTTCAGGGAGCCGGCTACACGGTCCTGGAACCGCTGCCCAGCGTCGAGCAGGCCCTGGCCGCCGTTGCCCTCCAGACCGCCGACCTGGCCCTGCTGGACATCAACGTCGCGGGCCACCGCGTCTATCCGGTGGCCGATGCCCTGGCGGCCCGCAAGGTGCCCTTCATCTTCCTGAGCGGATGCGGTGAAGGCGACGTGCCGCCGCGATTTTCCGACATCCCGATTCTCACCAAGCCCTTCCAGATGGAAAGACTGTTTCAGAGCATCAGACTGACTTTGGAAAATATGGAGCGGGTGAAGGGAATCGAACCCTCGTCTTAAGCTTGGGAAGCTTCTGCTCTACCATTGAGCTACACCCGCTCGGGTGCGCGAACCGTTTGGCCGGTGGTGTGGCGGTTCGGCGTGGGGGCAGTATATACGGGGGTGGGCGGGGATTGGCAAGAGGGGCGACGGGGTGGACGTGCGGGATGTGGTGCTGGACACCAATGTATTCGTGGCGGCGGGCTTCCGGGCGCGCAGCCGGTCGGGCGAGGTTCTCGACCTGGTGCGGGGCGGGCGGCTGCGGCATGTGTGGCATGACGACACGGCGCGCGAGACGCAGCGCATCCTCGGCATGATCCCGCGGCTGTCGTGGGTGGCCGTGGCCGGGCTGTTTCGGCCCGAGGACCGCCACGCGGGCCTCCTGGACCGCGACGCGTTCGCCGTGGTGCCCGACCGGGCCGATCGCAAGTTCGCCGCCCTGGCCGCCGCCACCGGCGCCATTCTGGTCACCGCCGACGACGATCTTCTGGGCGTGCGCGACGCCCTGGCGGACCTGGGAGTGACGGTCCTCCGCCCCTCCCAAATCCTGGGTCTTCCTTAGCTGACGATGTTGTACCCGGCGTCGATGAAGTGGGTGCCGCCGGTGATGTTGCGGGCGCCGTTGGACACCAGGAACGCGGCATAGGCGCCGATGTCCTCGATGCTGACCAGGGTGTGCTGCGGGGCGCGCGCGGCGGCCTGCTCCATGAGCTGGTCGAAGCGGTCGATGCCCGAGGCGGCACGGGTCTTGAGCGGGCCCGGCGACAGGGCGTGGACGCGGATGTTCTTGGGGCCAAGCTCGGCCGCCATGTAGCGGGTCGAGCTTTCCAGCGCGGCCTTGACCGGGCCCATCAGGTTGTAGTGCTCGACGACCTTTTCCGACCCGTAGAACGACACGGTCAGCAACGTGCCGCCGCCGGCCTTTTCCATCAGCGGCTCGGCGTAGCGGGCCATGCGGATGAAGCTGTGGCACGACACGTCCATGGCCTGGGAAAAGCCGTCGCGCGAGCAATCGACCACGCGGCCGTGCAGGTCTTCCATCGGCGCGAAGGCGATGGAGTGCAGCACGAAATCCAGCTTGCCCCACTTCTCTTCCAGGGTCTTGAACACGCCCTTCAGTTCGCCGCTGGCGCGCACGTCGCACGGGCCGATCAGGTCGGCCTCAAGCTCATTGGCCAACGGCTCGACGAAGCGCTTGGCCTTTTCGTTGAGGTAGGTGACCGCCAGCTCGGCGCCATGCTGGCGAAAGAACTTGGCGCAGCCATAGGCGATGGACTGGTCGTTGGCGATGCCGACCACCAGACCCTTCTTGCCGGCCAGGGAAAATGTCTCGGTCATGGGAAGCCTCGCTGTCTGTGTGGTGGGAGGAACTGTGTGCGCTGCAACATAACAGACGGCGCGCCACAAAGGATGCCCGATTTTCCGGTCCCGCCGGATTTTCACGAGCCCGTCATCTTGCGGGGCACACGCGGTCGTGATTCGATGCCCGGCCCCAACCTGCGGTACAAGGGATTCGGTCCCAGCCGTTACTCAGGAGTCTGCCCATGCCCGATGGAGGGCACGAATTTCCCGCCGGGCATCCCGCCAAGTTCCGGGATCCGGCCGTCACCGCCGGTGGCGAACCGCGCGCCGTGGTCGCCCTGCGGCGCCTGGATACCCTGTGGTTCAATACCGGAACGCTGTGCAACATCGCCTGCCAGGGCTGCTACATCGACTCCGGACCCAAGAACGACGCCCTGGTCTACATCACTCCCGACGACGTGCGGCCATTCCTGGACGAGATCGCGGCCGACCGCCTGGGCACCGCCGAGATCGGCTTCACCGGCGGCGAGCCATTCATGAACCCGCACATCCTGACCCTGCTGGAGGACGCCCTGGCGCGCGGCTTCCGGGTGCTGGTGTTGACCAACGCCATGAAGCCGATGACCCACCGCCGGGCCGGGCTGCTGGAGTTGCGCCGGCGGTATGGCGACCGCCTGACCCTGCGGGTGTCCCTGGATCACTACACGCCCGACCGGCATGAAGCCCTGCGCGGGCCGGGCGCCTGGGCCGCCGCCGTCGAGGGGCTGCGCTGGCTGGCCGCCGAGGGCTTCGACCTCGCCATCGCCGGGCGCACCCTGTGGGGCGAGCCCGAGGCCACAGAGCGCGCCGGCTACGCCGCGGCCCTGGCCGACCTGGGCATCCCGCTCGACGCCGCCAACCCGCACCGCCTGGTGCTGTTTCCGGAAATGGACGAAACCGCAGATGTGCCCGAAATCACCGAGCGCTGCTGGAGCCTCCTCGGCAAAAGCCCCGACAGCGTGATGTGCGCCTCGGCCCGCATGGTGGTGCGCCGCAAAGGGGCCGACCGCGCGGCCGTGCTGGCCTGCACCCTGCTGGCCTACGACGCCCAGTTCGAACTGGGCGCCACCCTGGCCGAGGCCGCCCGCCCGGTGCCCCTCAACCACCCCCACTGCGCGCGCTTCTGCGTGCTGGGCGGGGCGAGTTGTTCGGCGTAGCACGTGAAGTGGGGGGTAAATCCCTTCACTTCTCTACGCCTCGGGCAGGACCTTTTTGAAGCGGCGGACCAGCACGGATTCGAACAGGCCGGCCTTGGCGTAGGGGTCGTCCGCGCACCACGCGCGGGCGGCGGCTTCGTCGGGCAGGTCGATGACCAGCATGGATCCGACCATGGCTTCACCGTCGGCCGACAGCATGGGGCCGCCGATGACCATGTTCTCGGCCCACTGGCGGGCGTATTCGAGGTGGGCGGGGCGGTTTTCGGCCCGCACGTGGGCGTGGCCGGGCTTGTCGACGCAATAGATGGCGAACAGGGGCATGGTTGTTTCTCCAGGTCTTAGGGGGCCGGGTCTTAGGGGGCCAGGTCTTAAGGGGCTGGCGCGGAGCGTTCGAGTTCGCCACGGAAGGGGCGGGTCAGCAGCCCCTCGATGACGCTGTCGAGGTCGGCATCGTGGTTGAGCAGGGCGTTGACCGCGCCGCACAGCGGCATGTCCACGCCCAGGCGGCCGGCCAGGGCGTGGACGGCGCTGGCGGTGAACACGCCCTCGGTGACCGCCTTGCGCCCGCCGAGGATGGAGCCCAGGCTCTGCCCCTGACCCAGCGCGTGGCCGAGCGAGAAATTGCGCGACTGCATCGACGTGGCGGTCAGGATGAGGTCGCCCATGCCCGACAGGCCCATGAAGGTTTCCGCCATGCCGCCCTTGGCGACGCCCAGGCGGGTGATCTCGGCCAGGCCGCGGGTGATCAGGGCGGCGCGCGCGTTGTCGCCCAGGCCCCGGCCGTCGACGATGCCGCAGGCGATGGCCAGCACGTTCTTGACCGCGCCGCCGACCTCGGCCCCGACCACGTCGGGCGAGTTGTAGGGGCGGAAGGTGCGGGTGCCGAGCGCCGCCACCAGGCGTTCGCCCAGGGCCTGGTCGGCGCAGGCCACGGTGACGGCGGTGGGCTGGCCGCGCGCCACCTCGGCGGCGAAGGTCGGGCCGGACAGAACGGCCAGCGGGGTGCCGGCGGGCAGTTCGGCGGCCGCCACTTCGCTCATCAGGGCGCCGGTGTCGCGTTCGATGCCCTTGGCGCAGATCACCGCCGGCACGCCGGCCGGCCAGTCGCGGGCCAGCCCGGCGCAGGTGGACCGCAGGTGCTGGGCCGGCACCACCAGCAGGATGGCATCGGCGCGCAGGGCGGCCGACGGCTCCAGCGAGGCATTGAGGCGCGGGTCCAGCGGAATGCCCGGCAGGTAATCCGGGTTCGAATGGGTTTCGGTGATGGCCCGCGCGACCGCCGGCTCCCGGGCCCACAGCACCACGTCCCGGCCGGCCCGCAGGGCGGTCATGGCCAGCGCGGTGCCCCACGCCCCCGATCCGATAACGCCTATCCGATCCACCGTCTTCTCCTTAAAGCCCGTCGTCCTGACGGTATAACCGAATTCGGCCGCCGGTTGCCATAACCCCGTCGATCAAGGGAAGAGCGGGCTCTGCCCGCGCCCGCGAGAGGTCATTACGGATCAGTGGGGAAAAAGCCGCGTCCGTGTAGAGGAACCACAGAGCCACAGAGGCACAGAGAGTTCTGCGCTTGCTCGACACCTCGTATCCGCGCCTGCCGCAGGCAAGGTGCTGCGCTGTACGCGGGATTCGGCGCCGGGTCATCCATGGCGCCGAAACCTCTGTGTCTCTGTGTCTCTGTGGTTCAAAGCGGCGATACGCCACCCCGCTATTCCGTGATGAACCAAAAAAAAGACCCGCCGGAAGCGGGTCTTTCCGTGACGGCGCCCGGTGGTGCCTTAGCGGGTGGTCGTGGCCGGGGATGTGGCATAGGGCAGGATCAGGCTGGCCAGTTCGATTTCCTCGCGCGGGTGCTGGAGCGCGGCGGTGTCGAAGGCCGGCAGGTCGTTGACCCGCATGATGACGTGCAGGGTCTCGACGTAGTCCGCGCCGCGTTCGGAGTAGCGCAGCAGGGTGCGCGCCAGTTCGCTGCCGTCGAGCGCCTTGCCGGCGCTGCGCAGGCTGGCCCGGCGGACACGGAACTCGGCGTAGGCGCGGTGGGTGTTGAGGTTGCGGGCGTAGGCGCGCACGGCGGTCAGCAGGTTGGGGAACGCCTTGATGACGTGGGTCTTGCCGTCCTGGCGGTCGAGCGGAACGATGCCGTTGTCGCCTTCGGTGGTCCACTGGCCGAACAGGGCGTTGCCCTGGCGGGCGAAGCGCGAGGTGCCCCAGCCGCTTTCCTCGGCCGCCTGGGCGAGGGCGAGGGACGGCGGAATGATGTCCATGCGAGCCAGCAGCGCGCGCATGTCCGGGCTGTTGAGGCCGTACTCGCGGCTCTTGGCCTCGATCCAGCGGCGGTCGCCGGCGGGCAGGGCCTTGCCGCGCTGGCTGGCGGCCAGCAGGCCCTTGAGGCGGCTGCGGTTCTCGGCGATGTCCTCGTTGACCTTGAGGATGAGCGGCAGCATGGCGCGCAGGAACAGGCTCTTGCGCTGGTCCACGTCGGTCAGCGCCTCGATGTCGGTCGGCACGCTGGTCAGGAAGACGCGGGGTACGACGGCGGCCTCGCGCACGGTGTCCAGGCCATAGCCCAGGCCGTCGTAGACGCGGTGCACGGCGGCGACGTCGATGCCGGACGGCAGGACCGAGGCGTTCTGAACCGCCGGGCGGGCCGCCTGGGCGGTCATCAGGCGGGCGGTGGGGGCGGTCGGCACGGTTCCGGACACGCGGCCGCCGACGGTACCTTCAACTTGGGAGGATGCAAGGCTCATCGCCAGATCCGGCAGTGCGGCCCCGTAGAGGCCGGTGACGCAGGCGCCCACCAGTGTGAGCGCCACCAGATCGAAGCGGCGAAGGGAACGCTTGTGCATGGAGTCGAACCTCTTTCTGCGGGCAGCGGGGCCGGGTCGGAACGGGGTCACGTGACCTGGGACCAGAACCTGGGGGCCGGGCTGCCTTGGAAACCCAAGGCGCGTTGGGGCGCGCGTCAGACTTCTCCGTACTTTTATGGCGAGGCGGCGGCCATGGAAGGCTGCCCTGCCTCTGGGATGGGTCATCGTCGCCGGGCTTTGCGGCAAAAGGATGACCCGTTGGGGTGTCCGCGTGCGTTTGTCGTCGAGCGCGGAATCACGGCATATCTTTGGGCAGTATTAGGGTGCCCGGCGCGGAATCGTCAACCCGCCGAATGACGGGCGCGGCCCGACGGGGCGACAAGTCGTTGTCCTGGCGACAGAACTTAAGGGGTATTTTATACTTTTTCCCTGTTTCCGGATCGCCTGTAACCATAGCGGCGGCTTTAACTGAACGCCGGAAACGAGAAAAGGGCGATCCGCCCGGATCGCCCTTTCATCCCGTTACCGCCAAAGGAGCGGTTTTAATTCACCGCCTCGACCGACTGCACTTCGGGGACGAAGTGGCGGAGCATGTTTTCAATGCCGTTCTTGAGGGTCGCGGTGGAGCTGGGGCAGCCGGCGCAGGCGCCGCGCATGTTCAGGTACACCACGCCGCCCTTGAAGCCGCGGAAGATGATGTCGCCGCCGTCGCGGGCCACCACCGGGCGGACGCGGGCTTCGATCAGTTCGCGGATCTGGGCGATGACCTCGGTGTCCTCGCCTTCGACCTCGTCATTGCCGCCGCCCACGATGACCGGCTGGCCCGACGTGAAGTGCTGCATGATGGCGCCGAGGATCATCGGCTTGAGGGTCTGCCAGTCGCGGCCGTCGTCCTTGGTCGCGGTGATGAAATCGGAACCCAGGAACACGCCGGTGACGCCGTCGACGTCGAACAGGCGCTGGGCCAGCGGCGAGTTCGCGGCCTCGTCGCGCGAGGTGAAGTCGGCGGTGCCGGCCTCCATTACCGGACGGCCCGGAATGAACTTCAGGCTGGACGGATTGGGCGTCGGCTCGGTCTGGATGAACATGGCGTCTGTCGTCCCCATTGGCGGCATATGAAGCGGGCGGAATGAGAAGGAGGCGGCCGGCCAATGTCCGACCGCCCCTGTAGGGTTAAAGTGGTCCACGAACGTGCGTCCGTCAAGACGCGCCGAAATCGGGCCTGGCCGGGATCAGGCCAGCCAGACCTATGCCAAGACGTCGATCTGTTCGTCGGTCAACTCGCCCGGCACCACGGTCACCGGGATGCGCAGCGCCCGGCCGAGCTTGCCCGACAGGTCGCTGACCAGCGGGCCGGGGCCCTCGGGCCCGCTGCCGGCGGCCAGCACGAGGATGGAGATGGTGGGTTCCTCGGCGATCAGCTTGATCAGTTCCTCGGGCGGGTTGCCTTCGCGCACGTACAGGGTCGGCACGTGACCCGAACAGCGGTTGACCTCGGCCGCGAGGCGCTGGAGCAGTTCCTCGGACTCGGCGCGGGCCTCCTCGTCCATGATCTTGCCGATCGAGGCGAAATGCTGGAACTCGGCCGGCTGGATGACGTGCAGCAGGGCGACCTGGCCGTCCGTGTTGCGGGCCCGCTTGCAGGCGAACCGCAGGGCGGCCCGCATTTCCTCGGACTGGTCGACGACGACCAGGAAGGTGCGGTGCGGGCGATCCGGCGGAGTGGTGTCGCCACCGGGAATGGGGGTGTCGCTCATGGCCTCACCTCGACTGTTATTTCTTGCGGAAGGCTACACCAGCCAACCAGCCGGCGAACACAGCAATGATGATGGCGGCGATGCCATACAGGGCCGACTGTTCGTGGGCGAACTGGAAGATATCGGCCCCGATGCCGACCTTGGAGATGATCAGCGGCGTGATTTCGGCGCTGACCACCTCGCCGTCGCGGACCAGATACACCTCGACCATATAGGTGCCGGTCGGGACGTTGGCCGGGAAATGCAGTTCGGTGCGGAACAGCCGGTTGGCCAGCATGTTCACGTCGCCCGGCCCGACCGTGTACAGGTCGCGGCTTTCCTTGAGGCGCACCAGCGCCTCGCGGAACTCGGCCCGATCCTCGGGCGCCACGTCGCCGGACATGCGCAGGTTGAGGGTGTCGGCGCCGATCTGGTGCCGCTCGCGGGCGGCCGGAGACATGATCTCCTCCAGCGGCCGGTTGGCGGCGACGCGGTAGAAGGCCGGCACGTCGTGCAGGGTCACGGCCGGGCCGTTGGCCCAGATCACGCCGCCCAGGCGGACCTTGCGGCGCACCACCTCGTCGCGGTTGGGGCCGCGCACGACCAGAACGACGTCGCCGGGCTCGTCGGTGGCGCCGAACAGAAGGACGTCGGTGCCGGCAAAACCGGTGGTGATGGCCACCAGATGGCGCGACAGGTCGGCCACCAGGGGCTGGCGCTCATGCTCCTGCGCCTGGGCGGGCGCGTGAGCCAAGGTGAGGAGGACGCCGCACGCCAGAACCAGGGCGGGGACCAGTCGGGCCAGGCGTGCGAAGGACGCGGTCATGGTGCGCATCAGTGCTGCCCTCCAATGCCCATCGTGAAGAACTCGGTGGGGGTGGACATCATGTCGAAGCCCAGCTTGGCGCACACGCCCAGGACCATGATGGCCAGCAGGATGCGCAGTTGCTCGGCCTTCAGCTTGGCGCCGAACTTGGCCCCGATCTGCGCCCCGATGACGGCGGCGACCAGCAGCAGCAGGGCCAGGACCACGTCCACGGTCTGGTTCATGGTGGCTTGCAGGAAGGTGGTGTTGGCGGTCACGAAGATGATCTGGAACAGCGACGTTCCGACCACCACCTGGGTCGGCATGCCGAGCAGGTAGATCATCGCCGGCACCATCACGAACCCGCCGCCGACGCCCATGATGGCGGCCAGCACGCCGACGATCACGCCCACCGCCAGCGGCAGGATGGCGCTGATGTACAGCTTGGACTTGCGGAAGCGCATCTTGAAGGGCAGCCCGTGGATCCACGAGTGGCGATGCCCGCCGCGCTTGGCCGGGACGCCGCCGGAGCGCCGCGACTTGAAGATGGCGTTGAGGCTTTCCAGGAACATCAGGCTGCCGATGATGCCCAGGAAGAACACGTACGACAGCGAAATGGCCAGATCGATCTGGCCCAGGCTGCGCAGGAACTTGAACAGGATGACGCCGAGGAAGGAGCCGATCAGGCCGCCGATGAGCAGCACGACGCCCATCTTGATGTCGACGTTGCCGCGGCGCCAGTGGGCCAGCACGCCCGAAACCGAGGAGGCCACGATCTGGTTGGCCTCGGTGCCCACGGCGACGGCCGGCGGCACGCCGATGAAAATCAGCAGCGGTGTCATCAGGAACCCGCCGCCGACTCCGAAAAGCCCCGACAGGAAGCCGATGGCGCCCCCCATCCCCAGGATGAGAAAGACATTGACCGACATTTCAGCGATCGGCAGGTAGATCTGCAACGGACCCCTCCCCAGACGTGGCCTTGTTGATTGACCAGCCCGTGGCACCGGGCCGTGGCACGAGGCCGCCACGAGAACCGCGGCGCCGCATGACCCCCAGATGGCCTTTCTTGGAGCAAAATGGGTTTTATTCCTGCCCGCCCCCCCTTTCAAGGGAAAATACCGTCTATATCGTGTTTTTCTTATATAATCAGGGGCGCAGGAAGCCCACGGCCTTGTAGACCTCGTCGATGACCGGCGCGGCGATGCCGTTGGCGCGCTCGGCGCCGCGGCGCAGAACCGTGTCGATCTCGGCCGGATCGTCGAGCAGGCGCTTCATCTCGGTGTTGATGGGGGCCAGCACGGCGACCGCCAGATCGGTCAGGCGGGTCTTGAACTCCGAGAACGGCAGGCCGCCGACTTCGGCCATCGCCTCGGTCCTGGTGCGGTCGGACAGGGCGGCGTAGATGCCCACCAGGTTGGCGGCTTCGGGGCGGCCGGCCAGCCCTTCGACGGTTTCGGGCAGCGGCTCGGGGTCGGTCTTGGCCTTGCGGATCTTGGTCGCGATGGCGTCGGCGTCGTCGGTCATGTTGATGCGCGAATAGTCCGAGGTGTCGGACTTGCTCATCTTCTTGGCGCCGTCACGCAGGGACATGACGCGAGTCGCCTCGCCAAAGATCAGCGGCTCGGGCACCGGGAACAGCTCGGCGCCGAAGTCGTTGTTGAACTTGATGGCGATGTCGCGGGTCAGTTCCAGGTGCTGCTTCTGGTCCTCGCCGACCGGCACGTGGGTCGCCTTGTAGGCCAGGATGTCGGCCGCCATCAGGTTGGGATAGGCGAACAGCCCGACCGAGGCGTTTTCCTTGTGCTTTCCGGCCTTGTCCTTGAACTGCGTCATGCGGTTCAGCCAGCCCATGCGGGCCACGCAGTTGAAGATCCAGGCGAGCTGGGCGTGGGCCGGCACCATCGACTGGTTGAACAGGATGTTGCGCTCGGCATCGATGCCCGCGGCGATGAAGGCGGCGGTGACTTCGCGCGTCGCCTGGGTCAGCGCCACCGGGTCCTGCCACACCGTGATGGCGTGCATGTCGACCACGCAGAAGATGCACTCGTAGTCGTTCTGCAGGCGCACCCAATTGCGGATGGCCCCCAGGTAGTTGCCCAGGTGCAGGTTGCCGGTCGGCTGGACGCCGGAAAAGATGCGGTTCATGCGGGTGCTCGCCATGGCTCGGGACGTCGCTGTGGACACGGGTCCGGGTGAGCGTGCTGCC
The DNA here is from genome assembly GCA_041686745.1 of Rhodospirillaceae bacterium. Taxonomy (GTDB): domain Bacteria; phylum Pseudomonadota; class Alphaproteobacteria; order Rhodospirillales; family Rhodospirillaceae; genus Cauispirillum. Next base: position 48,706 of record JAWLDH010000002.1, read on the forward strand.
TATCCCAAACCGGGACAGGGGTCAACCAGCCTCGGTGGGCGGGGGCGACGACCGCCGCTTCAGGAACGCCATGTCCGAGCGTTCCACGGCCCCAAGCACCAGAGCGGAGCCGAAATAGACCACCAGCGCCACGGCGACGCAGACGGCCAGGACCGCCGCGCCGATGGCGGCATGACCGAACACCGGCAGCCAGTGGGCGGCGGCCTCGGCCGTGCCCCATACGGCGGCGGCCATCAGCCCGGTCGCCACGGCCATGCGCGGCAGGCGGCGCTTGAGGCGGGCGTCCCACGCGAAATGCCCGCGCTTGATCAGCAGCCACAGCAGCAGCCCGGCGTTCAGGCAGGCCGACAGGGCGGTGGCCAGGGCGATGCCGACGTGGGCCAGGAATTGCATCAGGATGAGGTTGAGCACCACGTTGGCGACCAGCGCCACGGCGGCGATGCGCACCGGAGTGCGGGTGTCCTCGCGGGCGAAGAAGCCCGGCGACAGCACCTTGACCAGCACATAGGCCGGCAGCCCCACGGCGAACGCGGCCAGGGCGGCGGCGGTGGCCGAGGCGTCGGCGGCGGAGAACGCGCCGCGCTCGAACAGCACGGTGATGATCGGCCCGGCCAGCACCATCAGCCCGGCCATGGCCGGCAGGGTCAGCAGCAGGGCGAACTCGATGGCGCGGTTCTGGCTGTGGGCCGCCGCGACCGCGTCGCCGGCCGCGATCTGGCGGGCCAGCAGGGGCAACAGGGCGGTGCCGACGGCGACTCCGATGACGCCCAGCGGAAGCTGGTTCACCCGGTCGGCGTAGTACAGGAACGACACCGCGCCATCGGACACCAGCGAGGCCAGGATGGTATCGATCAGCAGGTTGATCTGGTACAGCCCGGCCCCGAAGGCCACCGGCACGATGCGGGTCAGCAGCAGCCGGATGCGCGGGCTGAGGGTCGGCCGGACCAGGCGCGGCACCATGCCCAGCTTGCGCGCCGCGAACAGCAGCCAGACGAACTGCAGGACACCGGCGATGGCGGTGCCCCAGGCCAGGGCGTGGCCCGGCGTCTCGGTGAACGCGGTCAGGCCGAGCAAGGCGCCGATCAGCGACAGGTTCAACAGGATCGGCGTGGCCGCCGCCGCCGCGAACTTGCCCAGGGCGTTGAGCACCCCCGACAGCAGCGAACACAGCGAAATGAACAGCAGGTACGGGAACGTGATGCGGGCCAACTCGGCGGCCAGCTCGCGCTTGCCCGGAACCTCGGTAAAGCCCGGCGCGAAGGCGTACATGGCCCACGGCATGATGATCATCATCAACGCCGTGAGCCCGGCCACCACCAGGGCCAGCAGGGTGAAGGCGCGCTCGGCGAACAGCTTGGCCTCGGCCCGGCCCTCCTTCTCCAGCGTGGCGGCGAACAGCGGCACGAAGGCGGCGGCAAAGGCCCCCTCCGCGAACAGGCGGCGGAACAGGTTGGGAAACTTGAAGGCCACGAAGAAGGCGTCGGCCACCGTCCCGGCGCCCAGCGTGCCGGCAATCAGGATATCGCGCGCGAACCCGGTCACCCGCGAGAGCATGGTGAAGCCGCCAACGGTGGCGATGGAACGCATCAATGCCATGAGGGGACCATTGAGAAAGGCTGGCCGAACGGAGGCGGGAGGCGCAGTCTAGCGCCTCTTCCGGCAGGCGGAAAGGTGCCGGTTTCAAGAAGCAAAAGGCGGGCTCTGCCCGAACCCGCAAAGGGCCGGGCGGCCCTTTGAACCCGTGAATGGGTCCGCGCTTCTCTTGCGCCGCACGCAAACACCGACACACACGTTAACCGTCGCACCCGCGAAGGAGCTTGTGAAGAAATCTCCCGGTTGATTTTGGAGCGCCATAAATAAACTCGTCGTTCCCGCGCAGGCGGGAACCCAGGGCCGTGGAGAAAGTCCCGTCGGCTTTGAGAATCCGCTGAGGATAAACGATTTTCTTTGTGGCCCCTGGGCACCCGCCTACGCGGGTGCGACGGAGCCTTTTGTTGGCGAAGGTGGAAACCTCGACAGGTTCGCCAATTGCTTCACAAGCTGGGAATTTCCTCATGGGGTCAAGGGGCCGCGCGGCCCCTTGCGGGTACGGGCAGAGCCCGTCCTTCCCTCACGCTATGGCAGCACAACAAACTGCGTCCCGCGCCAGTGCCAGCGCAGGGTGCCGTCGGCGGCGCGCGGGCCGGGCAGGGTGCAGTTGATGCGGGCCCGGCCGGGCGGCAGGGCGGCGTCCATACGGACCTCGACGCGCGGCCCCAGGATCTGTGTCGCCAGCTTGCCCGACGGGCCATAGCAGGCGATGTCGGCCAGGGGCAGGTCCGGCTGCGTCACCGTGAAGCCGAACAGCGGCGGGTTGCCGCGCAGGGTGGGCGTGGACGGCACCACGTCGGTGGCCGGCAGCGGCAGGGCGTCAATCACCCGGCGGAAGCGGTCGGCGGCGCCGTACTGCTCGTTTAGGGCGAAGCGCGGCAGGTACCAGCGATTATCGCCGCCCCAGGCCACGCCGGAGTGCTGCCCGAACGCCGCGACGAACCCCTTGGCGGCCATCAGGTCCATGGCCGTCCGGTCGGCCTCGCCATAGGGATAGGCGAAGGTTTTCGGGCGCAGGCCGAGTTCCTGCTCGAACAGGTCCAGGGAGCGGTCGATGTCGGCTTCCTGCTCCGCAGCGCTGAGGGCCGGCAGGTGGGGATGGGCGTGCGAGTGGCCGCCGAACGTCACGCCCTCATCGCGCAGGCGCCGCACGTCGTCCCAACTCGGCGCACCGGGCGCGCCGGTGCCCACGGCAGCCGTGTTGAGGAACCAAGTCACCGGCAGCCCGGCCGCCTTGAAGCGCGGCCAGCCCTCGGTCACGAAGCTGCGGTAGGCGTCGTCGATGGTGATGACCACGGTGTTGGGCGGCAGCGGCGTGCCGTACTGCAGGGCCACCACCACCTCGTCCAGCGGCAGGACGGTATAGGGGCCGCTGGTCAGCAGGGCGATGTGCGCCTCAAGCTGCTCGATGCGGATGTTTGTCGACGGCAAGGCGCTCTCGCCGAACCGGTGGTACATGAGGATCGATGCGGCCGATGCCATCGAGGCCTGGGCCATGGCCTGGATCGGGGCGATCAGAACGACCAGGATCAGGCACATCAGGGAGACAACACGCATCGGGCGCACTCCATTGGTTGCGGTATCGCTTCCGCCGCGCCACCTTATGGCGGGGATGACCCACCTCGACAAGATCAGAATGCACCCCGTTCCGGAGGGAAGCCGTGTCCGTTGCCGATCAGACCGTGGCCGAGAGCCTCGACGAAACCGCCCTGCGTCGCCTGTTCCTGGACGCCCGCACCCACAACGCCTGGCAGGACCGCCCCATCCCCGAGGCCACCCTGCGCCGCCTGTGGGACCTTGCCCGGATGCCGCCGACCAGCGCCAACTGCAGCCCCATGCGGGTGGTGTTCGTGACCTCGGCCGCCGCCAAGGAGACGTTGCGCCCGGCCCTGATGGAGGGCAACCGCGACAAGACCATGGCCGCGCCGGTGACCGCCATCATCGCCTATGACACGCGGTTCACCGAACTGCTGCCCAAGCTGTTCCCGCACACCAACGCCCGTGAATGGTTCGAGGGCAACGACGCCCTGATGCACGAAACCGCCTTCCGCAACGGCACGCTCCAGGGCGCCTACCTGATGCTGGCCGCCCGCGCGCTGGGCCTGGACTGCGGCCCGATGAGCGGCTTCGACAAGGCCATGGTGGATGCCGCGTTCTTCCCCGACGGCCGCTTCAGGTCAAACTTCCTGTGCAGCCTGGGCTACGGCGACCCCGCCGGCCTCCACCCCCGCAGCCCCCGCCTGACCTTCGAGGAAGCCTGCACGGTGGTTTAGGGGAGAGGGAGGGGAGGAAGTGAAGCGGGAAAACACAGAGGACACAGAGGAAGGCACAGAGGGCACCGAGAGGTCACGGCAGCGCGCAGCGCAGTCATACTCCTCTTTAGGGAGGGAAGAACGCCTGCGGCGCTGCTCCGCTCTCTCTGTGTTCTCTGTGCCTCCTCTGTGTCCTCTGTGTTGAAACCTTCCCTTCCCTTCCTTCCTTCACCCGATCAAAGCGACTTCACGCACTGGTCCAGCGTTTTGACCACGTCGGCGGCGAAGTCGAGGATTTGGGGCTGGGGGTCGCGTTCCAGGATCATGTGGGCGAAGGTGCGCACGGCCATTTCCGGGCCGCCCGGATCGACACCGGCGATCTGTTCGCCGGGGTCGGCCGGCGGTGCGAAGTTGTGGGTCGGCGGGTGCAGGCGCAGGCCGCCCGCCGGGGTCCAGCGCATGACCAACTGGTCGCGGTGCACGGCAAAGCTTTCGGCCGGCGGGCGGTTGCCGCGCAGTTCGATGTGGGCGTTGACGTCGTCCTTGTAGAGCAGGCGCAGCAGCACGCCGCCCTCGATCGCCTCGGCCGAGGCGTATTCCGGCGGCCCGCCGAGCATTTCCAGCACGCCGGCCACGCCGTCGGCTCCGGCGCTCCAGATCAGGTCGGCGCCCTCGAGGGGCGCGGCGACATGGGTCGAGGTGCGGATGGCCTGGACGGGGCCGACCATGCCGCCGATCTCGTTCATGGCCGAGAACGCCGGGTTGAACAGCCACGGATACCAGCCCATGACCACGCCGCCGCCCATGCCGGCCAAGCGCTTGATCATGGCGACCTCGGCCGGGTCGTTGGCCAGGGCGCCGACGCACAGCACCGGCACGCCGACCGCCAGCGCGTCCTGGATCATCGAGGCGCGCCACGCCGGCGGCACGTCGATGAGCAGGGCGTCGATGAGGTTGGGGTTGATGAGCGTCCGCCACTCGGTGCCGCCCGGCTCGGCCCGCCGCGCCACCTGCAAGCCGGGGATCGAGCCGACCAGCTCGGCCAGCGCGTCGTCGCCCCCGATGATGCCGAACTGCATGGCCTGACCCGGCTCGGCCAGCGCCCCGTCAAACATCGGCTTGTCCATGTCGGAACCCATCGCCGCCGTCCTCCCGTCGTTTTTAATATTCGTAAACCATGATATGCGGCTTCCGGGGCGTTTGTCAGCCCCCCAACGGATACTCCCGTTCCGGGGTATAGCTGGCGCCGGTGTGGCTGAGGTGGCTGGAGAACAGCACGAAGCGGTCGGCGGTGAAGGATCCCGGCCGCCATGTGGTGTTGGCGGCCACGATGGCGTCGAGCCGCCCGCCGGCCGGCTGGCTGAACCGGGCCAGGGTAACGTGGGGCATGAAGCGGCGTTTCTCGGGCTTGATGCCGGCCCGCACGCAGGCGTTTTCGACCTTGTCGCGCAGGCGGACCAGGGCCGGATCGGGCTCGACGCCCACATACAAAATGCGCGCCCCGCGCTTATCGCCGAACCGCCCCAGGCCGTTGAGGGCGACGGGGGGGCGTGGCGCGGTGATGTCGGCCAGTTCGCCGTCGATGTCGGCGGCGATGTTCTCGTCCACCTCGCCGATGAAGCGCAGGGTGACATGGAGGTTGGCCGGCTCCACCCACCGCGCGCCGGGGACACCGCTCTGATGCTCGGCCAGGGCGGCGCGGAGGTCTTCAGGAAGGGCGAGGCCCACGAACAAGCGGATCATGTGGCGGCCCTCTCTAAATAAAATAATACGGTGAACCACAGAGGCACAGAGGCACGGAGAGATAACCCGAAGCCTCCCTCCTTCTCTGTGTCTCTGTGCCTCTGTGGTGAATAAACTTCACTTACAAAAACAACGTCAAAACGCCCGTATACGCATAAAGCCTGTTGTTGTTGATCTCTCCGTTGGCGAAGAAGCCGGTCAGGGGGACGGGGCCGAGTTCCTCGGCGACGATGGACAGCTCGGTCTTGCCGTCGCCGAACATGTTGGGGCCGCGCGCCAGGCACGACACATAGATGGCGCCGCGCGGCGGAGTGCCGGCCCGTGCCGTGAGGCGGCGGATCATGCGGCGCAGGTCGTCTTCGGCGGTGGCCGGGTCGCGGCGTACGAACATCATGCGTTCGCCCTCGTTGAGGTCGGCCGACACGCCGACGCGCCCGGTGTGGGGGTCCAGGGCGACCAGGTTGCGCACCACATAGTCCTTGGTGTCCGACCCTTCGACCGGCAGCGCGGCGTGGATGATGCCGCCCATCTGGCGCAGGTTGGCGAAGTTCTCCGGCCCCAGGTCGTCCTTGAGGGCTTCGATGGCCGGGCGGCCGTCCAGCGCCGCCACCCAGTCGCCGTCCATGCCGGTGATCTGGCGCGGCGGGCCGATCGGGCGGCAGCCCTGGGTCAGGCCCACGGCGACCGGGACCGAGGCCGAGATCAGCACTCCGGACAGGCCGCCGCCGCATTTCTCGTCGGCCACCTGGGCCGGACCGCCGGGCGCGGCCGACATGCCGCCGACCAGATAGCACTCCAGGGCCTCGGGCAGCAGGCTGACCAGGTCGTGGACGGCGGCGTTGCGCGGATCGCCGTGGACCAGGCCGAGCAGCGGCCGCACCGCGTTGTCCCAGTCGTCGAGCGGCGAGTCATCGACGTCTTCGGGCTGGCGGATGCAGTGCAGGATGCGGAACGAATCGGGTGCCAGTTCGGCCACCATGATCGACACCGCGCCGATGGCGTTGCCGGCCACCGCATGATGCTCCACCCCGCTGCCGCACACGCCCGACGCCGCGCAGCCGGTCCAGTGGACGACGCCGGTGGCCTCGCGCAGGGCGGCCAGGACGCCGTCGAGGTCATGGGCGAACGGCTCGGTGACATAGGCAAAGCCCAGGCTGTCGGGCGACACCCGCCCGCCCAGCGCCCCCACCGCATCGCGGATGGCGGCGGCGGCGGTGGATCCGGTGGCGGTGGCGGACAGGAAGGGGGTGCCGCTGGTCATTGCGATGGACTCCCGCGTTCAGCCCCAGGGGCATTTGACAGGGCCTGCCGGACGGTCGGCAGGATGCGGCGCACGATTTCCGCCACGCCCTCGGCCGTCGGGTGCATCCCGTCGCCCTGCAGAAGGTCCCGCTCCGCCGCCACCCCGTCAAGGAAGAACGGATAGAGCGGCACGCCATGGCGCTCGGCCAGACGCGGGTATATGGCGTTGAAGGCCTCGGCGTACTCGGCCCCCATGTTGGGCGGCGCATACATGCCGGCCAGCACCACGCGCACGCCCTCGGAGGTCAAACGCTTCAGGATGGTGTCGAGGTTGGCCTCGACCTGGGCCGGCGGAATGCCGCGCAGGGCATCGTTGGCGCCCAGTTCGACGATGACCAGGTCGGGCGCGTCGCCCAGCATCCAGTCCAGGCGCGCCACCCCGCCGGCGGTGGTGTCGCCCGACACCCCGGCGTTGACCACCCGCACGTTCAGGCCCTGTTCAGCCAGTGCAGCCTCTAGTTGGTTGGGAAATGCCGCGTCGTGTGGCAGGTTGTACCCTGCGCTGAGGCTGTCGCCGAAGGCGACGACTGTTTGCGTTCCGGCATTCGCCGGGGGGGTCTGGGTTTCGGCCTGCGTCGGGGGGGCGCTCAGCGCCATCAGGCCGACCACCAGCGCGAAAGCGCTCGCCTTGACGCGGCACCGCAGCGGGCCATATGCCCATAGGCCCAGGGCCTTGAACACGGGCAGGAAACCATTCACGCGTGGGAACGACATGCCATCATCCGATTCGCCGCTTGATCCTACGAACACTGTAGACCTCAGGGACGTTCACGTCAGGCTCAAGGGGCCGGCCGGAGAAATCGACATTCTGCGCGGCCTGTCGCTGACCGCCCGGCGCGGCGAGGCGCTGGGCATCGTCGGGCCGTCGGGGTCGGGCAAGTCGACCATGATGATGGTCGCGGCCGGCCTGGAGCGCGCCACCGGCGGCGTCGTGCGGGTCGCCGGGCAGGAGCTGACCGGCATGAGCGAGGACGCCCTGGCGCTGTTCCGCCGCGCCCATGTCGGCATCGTGTTCCAGTCCTTTCACCTCATCCCGACCATGACGGCGCTGGAAAACGTCGCCGTGCCGCTGGAGTTCGCCGGGCGCCGCGACGCCTTTGACGTGGCGGCCAGCGAACTGGAGGCGGTCGGCCTCGGCCACCGCACCGGCCACTACCCCGGCCAGTTGTCGGGCGGCGAGCAGCAGCGCGTTGCCCTGGCCCGCGCCTTCGCGCCGCGCCCCCACCTGTTGCTGGCCGACGAGCCGACCGGCAACCTCGACGGCACCACCGGCGCCGCGGTGATGGATCTGCTGATGGAGCGCAAGGCCATCCACGGCACCACCCTGATGCTGATCACCCACGATCCGGTTCTGGCCGGGCGCTGCGACCGCGTCGCGCGGCTGGAGGACGGCCGCATCGTCGATCACGGCGTCCATGCCGAGGTGGCCAGCGCATGACCACCTCCACGGTTCCCCCCAAGGACACCTTCCACGCCGCCCGCGCCCAGCGCTACGACGACACCATCCGCCGGGTCATTCCCGGCTACGACACCCTGCACGCCATGGCCGGGCTCATCCTGCAACAGGAGGTCGGCGACGACGCCCATCTGCTGGTGGTCGGCTGTGGCACCGGGGCGGAGCTGGGGTTTCTCGGCACGTCCGAGCCCGGCTGGCGGTTCACCGCCTGCGATCCGGCGGCCGGCATGCTGGAGGTCGCCCGCGCCCGCGTCGCCGCCGCCGGGCTGACCGCGCGGGTCGACCTGCACGCCTGTTCGGCCGACGGGTTGCCGGACGGCGCGATGTTCGATGCCGCGACCTGCCTGCTGGTGCTGCACTTCGTGCCCGATGACGGGTCCAAGCTGGCCCTGCTCAAGTCCGTCGCCCGGCGCCTCCGGCCCGGCGCGCCGCTGGTCCTGGCCGACATGAACGAGGACCCGCGCAGCGCCCGCTACCAGCGCCTGCTCGGCGTCTGGGCGCGTTGGCAGATCGCCCAGGGCATCGACCCGACCGAGGTGGACAAGGGCCTCGCCCATGTGCGCCGCGACATCCATTTCGTGACCGAGGACCGCCTTACCGCCCTGCTGGCCGAGGCCGGGTTCACCCCGCCGGAACGCTTCTTCGGCGCCTTCCTGTTCGGCGGTTACGTCACCCACCGCATGGAGTCCGAGTCGTGACCTCCCTGCCCATTGCCTGGCGGCTGGCCCGGCGCGAGTTGCGCGGCGGCCTGCGCGGCTTTCGCATCTTCCTGGCCTGCCTGGCGCTCGGTGTGTTCGCCATTGCGGCGGCGGGCTCGACCAACCGCGCCATCCAGGCCGGGCTTGAGGAGGATTCCCAGGCCCTGCTCGGCGGCGACATCGAACTCAGCACGACGGCCGACCGCCCCCTGTCGCCCGAGTTGCGCGCCTACCTGGACCGCCACGGCACCCTGTCCGACCAGCGCGGCATGAGGGCCATGGCGTCCGCCCCCAACACCCAGGACCGCCAGTTGGTCGAGGTCAAGGCGGTCGACGCCGTCTATCCGCTGTACGGCGAGGTGCGCCTGGAGCCCGCCCAGCCCCTGCACCCGGCCCTTGCGAAACAGGGCGAGGGCCTGTGGGGCGCGGTGGTCGATCCGAGCATGGCCCTGCGCCTGGGGCTCGCCGTCGGCGACCGCTTCCGGCTGGGCGACGCCACCTTCATCGTGTCCGCCCTGATCGAGCGCGAGCCCGACCGCGTGGCCACCGCCTTCGCCTTTGGCCCGCGCGTGATGGTCGCCCAGGACGCCCTGGCCGAAACCGGCCTCATCCAGCCGGGCAGCCTGGTCACCACGCGCGCCAAGCTGCGCATCGAGGACGGCGTCTCGGCCGAGGCCCTGGCCCAGGCCGTGCAGCGCGACATGCCCGGCCAGGGCTGGCGCGTCCGCACCACCGATTCGGCGGCGCCGGGCCTGGAGCGCTTCCTCGACCAGATCACCCAGTTCCTCACCCTGGTCGGGCTGACCGCCCTGCTGGTCGGCGGCATCGGCGTCGCCAACGCGGTGCGCGCCTTCATCGACGGGCGGGCCGAGACCATCGCCGTGCTCAAGTGCCTGGGCGCGCCGTCGGGGCTGGTGTTCCAGACCTATCTGCTGCAACTGGCCGTGCTGACCGGGCTGGGGGTCGTTCTCGGCCTGCTGGCCGGGGCGGCGGTGCCGTTCCTGACCGGGTCGTTGCTGTCGCAGTACCTGCCGGTCGAGGCCCGCATCGCGCTCTATCCCCAGCCGCTGCTGGAAGGGCTGGCGTTCGGCGTGCTGACCGCCGTGGTGTTCGGCCTGTGGCCGCTGGCCCGCACCCGGTTCGTGCCGGCCGCCGGGCTGTTCCGGGGCCTGCTGGAGGCGCCCGACGTGCGCTGGCCGGGCTGGGGCGTTGCCCTGGCGGTCGGCGGCGGCATCGTCGGACTGATCGGGCTGGCCATCGTCACCGCGCCGCGTCCCGATCTGGCGGCGTGGTTCGTGCTGGGCGGTGTCGGCGCCTATCTGCTGTTCCGGGGCGCCGCCGCGCTGGTCGTCATGGCCGGGCGGGCCGGCAAGGCCGACGGGCGGCCGGCCCTGCGCCTCGCCCTGACCAACCTCAGCCGGCCCGGCGCGCCGACCCCGACGGTGGTGCTGTCGTTGGGCCTGGGGCTGTCGGTGCTGGTCGCCGTGGCGCTGGTCGAGGGCAACCTCGACCGTCAGGTCAACGAGCGGATGCCCGAGACGGCGCCGGCGTTCTTCTTCATCGACATCCAGCCCGACCAGTTCGAACCCTTCCGCGAGGCCATCGCCACCGTGCCCGAGGCGACCATCGTCGATCACGCCGACATGGTGCGCGGCCGCATCACCGGGCTCAACGGCACCCCCATCGACGAGAACTCGGTGGCGCCCGAGGCGCAGTGGGCGGTGCGCGGCGACCGTGGCCTGACCACCACCCGCACGGCCCGCGACATGGAGCGCATGGTGGCCGGGACATGGTGGCCCGAGGACTACACCGGGCCGCCGCAGATCTCGCTGGTCGAGGGCGTGGCGCGCGGCATGGGCGTCGGCATCGGCGACACCGTGACGGTCAACGTGCTGGGCCGCGAGATGACCGGCACAATCGCCAACCTGCGTGACGTGGACTGGTCCACGCTGTCCATGAACTTCTCGTTCATCTTCAGCGAGAACGCCCTGGCCGGCGCGCCGCGCACCTACATCGCCACCGTCGCCGTGCCGCCCGGCATGGAGGGCAAGGTGGAGCGCGCGGTGGCCGCCGCCGCCCCCAATGCCTCGGCCATCCGCGTGCGCGAGGCGCTGGAGACGGTCAACCAGATCATCGCCGCCGCCGCCCAGGCCGTGCGCGCCGCCGCCGCCATCACCCTGGTGGCCGGGGTGCTGGTGCTGTCCGGGGCCATCGCCGCCGGGCGCCGCCGCCGCGTCTACGAGGCCGTGGTGCTCAAGGTCCTGGGGGCCGTGCGCGGCGACGTGCTGCGCGCCTACCTGCTGGAATACGGCCTGATGGGTGCGGCGACCGGGCTGATCGCCGCCGTGGTCGGCAGCGTGGCGGCCTGGGGAACCCTGGTGTTCGTCATGCGCGCGCAGTGGGTGTTCCTGCCCAACGTGGTGGCGGCGACGGTGGTCGGGTGCATCGCCCTGACCCTGGCGCTGGGGTTCCTGGGGACGTGGCGGGCGCTGGGCGCACGGGCCAGCGGCTTCCTGCGGAACGAGTAGGGATTATGGCGGAATAGTGGCAAGCGCAAAACGGAAGATCCTCGTCCGGTTTTCATTGCGCCGGGGCGCAACAGTGCCATATTAGGCTCTACAACGTTTCGTCTTTCCCGTGAGGTAACGTACATGGCTCTCGAAGACCGCAAGTACATGACCGGTGTTGGTAGCCGCGCCGACTCGGCCGCGGCCATCGACGAAGGCCTCCGCAGTTACATGCTGGGGGTTTACAACTACATGGCCTCGGGCGTTGCCCTGACCGGCATCGTCGCCTGGCTGGTGGCCTACACGCCGGCCCTGCGTTCGGTGTTCTTCACCGAGACGGGCCCGTCGCCGCTGATGTGGGTGGCGATCTTCGCCCCCATCGGGCTGGTGTTCTTCATCAGCGCGCGCATCAACCACGTCAAGGCATCGACCGCCCAGGCGCTGTTCTGGGCCTATGCGGCGCTGAACGGCATCTCGCTGTCGCTGATCTTCGTCGCCTACACCGGCGAGTCGATCGCGCGGGTGTTCTTCATCACCGCCGCGACGTTCGCCGCGCTGAGCATGTGGGGCTACACCACCAAGCGCGACCTGTCGGGCATGGGCAGCTTCCTGTTCATGGGCCTGATCGGCATCATCATCGCCTCGGTGGTCAACATCTTCCTCGGCAGCTCCATGCTGCAGTGGATCGTGTCGGTCGCCGGTGTCCTGGTGTTCGCCGGCCTGACCGCCTACGACACCCAGCAGATCAAGGAAATGTACTTCGAGGGCGATGGCTCCGAGGCGGCCGCCAAGAAGTCCGTCATGGGCGCCCTGCGCCTGTACCTGGACTTCATCAACATGTTCATCATGATGATGCACCTGTTCGGCAACCGCAACTAGCCGACCCGCAGCGTCAAGAAATCGGCCCCGGAGGGAAACCTCCGGGGCCTTTTTCTTGCATCGCGGTAAGTGAAGGGATTTACCACAAGAGGCACAGAGACACAGAGAAGTCACAGAGGGTTCAGGGTAGACGCGCGTAGCGCAGAGGACCCACCCGAGGGGTTATCGCCTGCGGCGCTCCTTGCACTGTCGACTCTGTGCCTCTGTGCCTCTGTGTCTCTGTGGTTTAGCGAAGCGTCCTGGACTAAACCCCCCACACCATCTCGCGCATTTCCAGCATCCGGCGGTCGAACCAGCTCTGGTAGCGGGTGGCCTTGCGGACGTAGTCCATGTAGCTGTCGTGGACCTTGCGGGTCATGGCGTCGCCGGCGGCGGCTTCCTCCAGAACTTCCATGGTGGTCTGGCCCATGGCCTTGATGACCTCGGCCGGGAACAGGCGCTTTTCGACGCCCAATTCGTCAAGCTGGCCGAAGGACTGGATGTTGTGGTGCAGGAAGTCGGACGTCGCCTCGGCCGTGCCGGCCTTGGCGGCGTGGCGCACGATGGCCTGGATGTCCTTGGGCAGTTCGTTCCAGCGGTCCTTGTTGATGATGACCTCCAGGCCCGGGCCGGGCTCGTGGAAGGCCGGGACGTAGTAGAACTTGGCCGCCTTGTGCAGGCCGAAGGCGATGTCGTTCCACGGGCCGACCCATTCGGCCGCATCCACGGTGCCCGACAGCATGGCGGTGGTGATCTCGCCCGGCGGGGTCATCACGACGGCGGTGCCCAGGCGGCGCATGACCTCGCCGCCCAGCCCGGCGATGCGCATCTTCAGGCCCTTGAGATCGTCGAGGCTGTTGATCTCCTTGCGGAACCAGCCGCCGGCCTGCAGGCCCGAGGACCCGGTGTAGAACGGCTGCACGTTGAAGGGGGCGTAGGTCTCCTCCCACAGCGCCTGACCGTCGCCGAAATAGATCCAGCCCTGCAGCTCGGTCGCCATCAGGCCGAACGGCACGGTGGTGAAATAGTTCAGCGCCTTGGCCTTGCCGGCCCAGTAGTAGGGCGTGCCGTGGCTGCATTCGGCCACGCCGCTCTGCACGGCATCCAGGCAGCCCAGCGGGGGCACCAGCTCGCCGCCGCCGAACGGCTTGATGGTCAGGCGGCCGTCGGTCATCTCGGTGACCATGGCGGCGAAGCGCTGGGCGTTGACGCCCACGCCCGGCGCGTTCTTGGGCCACGGCATGACCATCTTCCACTCCTGCTTGCCCTGCGCGATGGCGGGGGCGGACAGGCCGGTGGCGACGGTTGCGGCGGCGGCCGTCGCGCTGGCGGCGGCAACTGACCCGACCAGGAAATCTCTGCGTTTCATGGATGCGTTTCCTCGCTGGACGTCGTTGAACGGCCTCAACAATACCGCTGCGCAAGACCCGGTACACCAACAAATGCGCGCCGCCGCTTTCTCGTTGGGGTCGTGCGTGGTATTACCGCTCGGGGAAGAGGTGCAGGGAGGGGGACGTTCAGCCATGGCCATCCACGGTGGGGTGACGCTGGCCGCAGACGATGCGGCGCGCGATGCCTTGTATCGCTTTCGCTACGACGTCTATGTCCGCGAAATGGGCAAGGTGTCGATGTCCGGGGCCGACCACGCCGCCGGCCGGCTGGTCGATCCCGAGGACGGAACGGCGCGCCTGTATGCCGCGCACGGCCCGGACGGCGCCCTGGTCGGCACCGTGCGCGTGGCGACTGGCGACGGCGGGGTGCCCGACACCTTTCGCCGCCTCAGCGGCTTCGAGCGCTTCGCCGAGTTCCCGCCCGAGGCCATGTCGTTTACCGCCCGCCTGATGGTGGCGCCCGGCGCGCGCGGCGGCACGGCCATGAACGCCCTGGTCGGCACGGCCTACCGCGACATGCTCGACAGCCCGGTGCAGGTGGACTTCTGTGCCTGCGTGCCGGGCCTGGTCGACCTTTACGAACACCTCGGCTATCGGCGGTTCACCGACAACGTGGTCGATCCGGTGGTCGGCTATCAGGTGCCGCTGGCCCTGGTCCTGCGCGACGCCGAACACCTGGAGGCCATCCGTTCACCGCTGTGGCGTCTGCTGCGCGGCCATCCCTCGGCCGGCGAGGGCGGCGCCGTGGCAAGCTGGCTGCGCACCGCCTTCCCGATGACCTCGGTGGTGCGCGACTGGGTCGACAACGAGGGCACCTTCTGGCGATTCCTGGCCGAGAAGGTGCGCGACACGGCGTCCGGCCGGGCCTCCATCCTGGCCGACCTGGACGAGGCCGAGCAGCGCCGCATGTTCCGCAGCGGCACCGTGCTCGACTGCCGCAAGGGCGACGTCATCATCCCCGCCGGGACGGTCGGCAAGGAGGTCTATGTCGTCCTCGACGGCGTGGTCGAGGTTCGCCTGCCGGGCATCGACGGCGCGCTGGCCGTGCTCGACACCGGGCAGGTGTTCGGCGAGATCGCCTTCATCACCGACGCCACCCGCTCGGCCGACGTGGTGGCCCTGACCGACGCCCGCCTGCTGGTCCTCACCCAGGCCTACCTGCGCAAGCTGATGAAGGCCTCGCCGGATCTGGCCGCCAAGCTGCTGCTCAACCTGTCGCGCGTCCTGGCCGAACGCGTCGTCACCGGCAACCGCCGCCGCACGGCGGAGGCCGACTGACGCCTAGGACCGCCACGGCATCAGGCGGCGGACCAGGGTGGTCAACGCGACGGCCGCAGCGATGGCCGCAGCAATGGCCGCCAGTACCGTCGTCCAGTCCATCGGCCTGAACATCCCCAGGCCGATGATGACCAGCACCATGGGCAGGTCCAGGAAGTGGGTGAAGGCGGGAAGCCAGGCCTGCCGCGCAGCCGCAAGATCCGGCGGCGGCGCTGTGGCGGTCAGGCGCTTGAGGCGCCGGAAGGCCAGCCGCGTGATGGTGTTGCCTTCCACGAACTCCAGCGCGAACAGCGCGATCATGGCGGCCAGCCACGGCTGATCCAGCACCGCCCAGCCGTAAGCGGCGGCGACCATCACCGCCCCGGCTCCCCCGAGCAGCAGCGCGCCCGGCACCACGACCGCATCATAGAGAAGCGCGGTCACGGCCGTAGCGGCGGCGGCGGCCGGTCGGGTACGGGCTGCCCGCGCCCGCAGATCGGCACCGAACACGCCAACCAGTCCGGCCACCAGGATCCCCACGCCGGCGATGTGAAGGATGCGCCACGCGTCATAGCTCATGAGGCGCGCTCCGCACGCTGGGGCCGGGCGGCGGACAGCGCGATCACGGCCAGGATGAGCGCGATGTTTATCGCGCCGGCGACCTCCTCGCGCAACAGCAGGGCGGCCGGAACGGCGCCGAGCGCAGCGGCCTCGGCAATTGCCGCGCCGACCGGCAGCAGGACGAAGACGCCGTTGATCGCCAGCAATGGCACCAGCCCCACCTTGATGCGCAGCCACAGCGGCCAGGGCCGCCGCCCCCGCCGCGCCAGGAGGGCGCCGCTCACCCCCAGGATCACCACCCCCGGCAGGATGAGCGCGCGCGTCGAGGTGTCCTTGAGCGCCATCAGTTCGGCGTAGGCTCCGGCGGCCGTGGGGTCGGCCAGGACGGAAACCAGAACATGCACGAACACTGTGCCGACGAACGCGGCGAAGCCGATGAGATGCAGAACCTTTAGGGCTGGACGCATGGCGGGGTCTCCAGCGGGAAAATGGATGCTATAGCAAGTAAACACGAGAAAGCTTGCTATGGCAATGGTTCCGCGCCATCCTGAAAGCATGATGCTCGATCCCGAACCCTGGACCATTCCCCGCGACTCCGCAGAGCCCTTCGTTGTCGATGACAGCATGGGCTTTCTGGTCAATCGGCTGGCGCGCGTTTTCGCCGCCGCCCTGCAGGCAAGGCTTGCCTCTCTGGGCCTGAGCATCGGAGCGTTTCCGGTCCTGCTCGCTCTGTGGACCCGCGACGGACGCAGCCAGCGCGAGATCGCCGAGGCCTTGCCGATGGACGAAACGACGCTGGTGCGCACGCTCGACCGCATGCAGCGCGACGGGCTTGTGGTGCGGGAGCGCGACACGGGTGACCGCCGCCGCGTGCTGATCCATCT
The DNA here is from genome assembly GCA_041686745.1 of Rhodospirillaceae bacterium. Lineage (GTDB taxonomy): Bacteria > Pseudomonadota > Alphaproteobacteria > Rhodospirillales > Rhodospirillaceae > Cauispirillum. Next base: position 65,205 of record JAWLDH010000002.1, read on the forward strand.
GACCGACCATGGCCGGGCTCTGCGCGATCCCGCGCTGGCCGCTGCGGATGCCGTGAATGCCCAGGCTCTAAGCGGATTCGATGCGGCCGATGCCACTGCGGCCCGCGCCCTGATCGGGCGCATGATCGCGGGGCTGGTTTTTCAGGCCGACACCGCCAGCAGCCGGTGATACCAGCCGTTCAAAGATCCGACCCTTCTTTTCCGCTGTCGCGGACGGGCTCTGCCCGAAGCCCGCTGGGGCGATGCCCCAGGCCCCCTTTTATTTCTTCAACAAAAACAAGGAGGTCTGGAGCTGGGTCCAGGCGGGTCAGGGCGGCAGCCCGGCCGCGATAGCGGCATGCAGAGGGCCGTGGCAGGCGCCGAGCGGTATCAGGCCGGCACCGCCAGCAGCCGGTGATACAGCGGGGCGAGGGCGGTTAAGCCCTCGGTATCACGGTAAATGCGCGAGATCACGCCGCATTGGTCCAGGAACCGGATGCCTTCGGGCGGCAGAAGCAGGGTCATGGTGGCTCTCCCGGTCAGGACACGGGGACCCGAACGATCACGGTGGTGCCTTCGCCCGGCACCGACACCAGTTCGATGGTGCCGCCATGCAGTTCGACGAAGCTTTTGACCAGGGCGAGGCCGAGGCCCGGCCCGGCGCTGCGCGGGCTGCGTGTGAAGCGGTCGAAGGCGGCGGCCTGTTCGCTTTCGGTCATGCCGACGCCGGTGTCGGCCACGGTGAAGGCGATGGTTCCGTTCTCATCGGGCTGGGCCGCCAGGATGATCTGGCCGCCTTCGGGGGTGAACGTGATGGCGTTGAGCAGCAGGTGATAGAGCACCTGCTTGAGGCGTTTCTCGTCGCCTGCCAGGGACCCGATGTCGGGCGGGCAGTCGAAGTTCAGGGTCAGGGTCTTGCGCCGCAGCGCCTCGCGCGTCAGGGCCAGGACGGAGGCCAGCAGGCCGTGCACGTCGACTTGCTCGCGGCTCAGGGTCATCTCGCCGTTTTCGATGCTGACCAGGTCGGCGATGTCGTCGATCAGCCCGCCGAGGGCCTGCGCCGTCTCGGCGATGCCGCGGGCGTAGTCCTTCTGGCGGACGTTGAGCGGGCCGTAGTACTCGTCGGCCAGGATCTCGGCAAAGCCCAGGACGGTGGTCAGCGGCGTGCGCAGTTCATAGGACACGTTGGCCATGAAGGCCGATTTCATGTGGTCGGCCGCGGCCAGCCCCTCGGCCCGTTCGCGCAGGGCCCGTTCGACCCGCGCGGTGTCGGACATGTCGAGGATGGTGAACAGCACCCCGCCGTCGGGCAGCGGCACGCCGACCATGTCGAGGATGGCGCCGTCGCGCCGCTCGATGCGCTGGCTGCGCACGGTACGCTGCTGCGGTGGTGCGGCCAACTGGCTGCGCATGGCGTCCCAGCACGGACTGTCGCCGAACCCGTCGGGCAGGCCGGTGATCATGTCGGCGACGCCGGGTTCCTCGGCCAGGGTGCTGTCGTCGAGGCCCCACAGCCGGGCGAAGGCCGGGTTGTGCAGGCGCAGCTTGCCCTCCGGACCGAACACGGCGACCGCCTCGTGCAGGTGGTCGAGGGTCTGGCGCTGCACGGCGATCAGGGTATTGCGCGACGCCTCCAGGGCCAGGCGGTCGGTGACGTCCTCGTAGGTCGCCATCAGGCCGCCCAATGGGTGGGGCGACAGCACGCGGCGCAGGGTCTTGCCGTCGGGCAGGTGGAGCAGGTCCTCCATGCTGTCGAGCAGGGTCTTGAAGCGGCCCAGCTCGACCTCCTTGAAGGCCGGATAGTCGGCCACCTCGGGCAGCAGGCGGCGCGACCGCAGGGCCTCCAGCACGGCGCCGTAGGTCGGCTGGTCGGCCAGCCACTCGCCGTCCAGGCGCCACAGCCGGGCGAACGCCGTGTTGTAGAAGCGCAGCCGGGTGTCGCGGCCGAAGATGGCGATGGCCGTGCCCAGCCGTTCGAGAACCTTGGCGTGGCTGGCGACCTCGCGCTCCAGGGTGGTGCGCAGGGCCTCCTGCGGGGTCGCGTCCTGGGCGATGCCGACGGTGATGAGGGTGTTGCCCAGGGCGTCGCCGGCGGTCGGCACCTCGGTCACGTCCAGCAGCCGCCGACTGCCGCCGACCACGACATGAAAGGCGGCGCTGCGGTCGGTTCCGGCGGCGCGGGCGGCGCTGGCCAGGGCCCGCATCTCGCGCGCCGTCATGCCTTCGGCCAGTTCCAGGTCCTTGCCGTCGTCGTCTGCCCCGGAGTCGGCGGCGTTTCCGTTGGTGCCGGTGGCAATGGCGTGGAAGGCGCGGTTGGCATGGACGACGCGCAGGGTGTCGTCGCGCAGCCACACCGGCAGGGGCAGGGCATCGAGGGCGGCGCGCAGGCGGTTGCGCTCGGCGGCGACGGTGGCGGCCTCGGCGGCCAGACTGTCGAGGGCGGCCTCCTCGGCCGTGACGTCGCGCAGCCACAACAGGTCGGCCAGCGGGCGGCCGTTGTCGGCCACGGCGCGTTGCCCGGTCACCCGGATGAAGCGCCGGCCGACAACATCGCCGCGCGCGTCATCGACCGGCGGGTCGCTGGGGCCGTCGAGCGTGTCGTTGTGCAGGGTGAGGACCTCCTCGAAGCCCTCGCCGTCGGCCCGCAGGGCGGCTGCGGCGCCGCGCAGGATGTCGGCGTCGGCCGGCCGGAAGGCGGCCAGCACGTCCTCGAAGGTGGAGTCGCGCCCGCCGTACAGGGCCAGCAGGACGGCCAGGCGGCGCGAGCAGGTCTCGCTCCCGGTGCCGAGGGAGGCTTCGGGGGCATCCTCTTCGGCAGCGCGGTCATGGAACCAGGCGAACCAGCCGTCGGGGGCGGTCGACAGGGCCTCTTCCAGGGCGGCGGCGCGGTTTTCGGCCCATTCGGCGGCGTCCTCGGCCCGCCGGCGGCGGCGCCAATGCCACCACAATCCCAGGGCCAGCGGCGGCACCAGGACGATGATCACGGCGGCGACGGAAAACGCCTGCTCCAGTTCCAGCTCCAGCATGGCGCGAGAGTGACCCGCCGGCGCGGGATTGGCAAGGCCCTGAGGGGAAAGGCAAACACAAAGGCAAACGCCCCGGCTCCTGAAGGAACCGGGGCGTTTCGATGAGCCAAACACCGGGCCTTAGGCACTACACCAAGTCCTGATGAGTCCCACTCATCAGGACTTGGACGGCGCGACTGCGCCGCGCGGCCCCTGCCGCGTGAGCCCCCCTCTGCGTTGTATGGCGGCCGGAGGCCGCGCCTGGCGCTTGAGGGCTCTAGTAACGGTAGGCGTCGGTCTTGAACGGGCCCTGGACAGGCACGCCGATGTAGTCGGCCTGGCTCTGATCCAGCACGGTCAGCTCGACGCCCAGCTTGGCGAGGTGCAGCAGGGCGACCTTTTCGTCCAGGTGCTTGGGCAGCACGTAGACCTGCTTCTCGTACTTGTCGGCGTTGTTCCACAGTTCCATCTGGGCCAGCACCTGGTTGGTGAAGCTGGCCGACATCACGAAGCTGGGGTGGCCGGTGGCGCAGCCGAGGTTCACCAGGCGGCCTTCGGCCAGCAGGATGATGCGGCGGCCGGACGGGAACTCGATCTCGTCGACCTGCGGCTTGACGTTGTGCCAGGTGTAGTTCTTCAGACCGGCGACCTGAATTTCGCTGTCGAAGTGACCGATGTTGCAGACGATGGCGCGGTCCTTCATGGCCCGCATGTGATCGACGGTGATGACGTCGATGTTGCCGGTGGTGGTCACGAAGATGTCGCCGCGCGGGGCGGCGCTTTCCATGGTGACGACCTCATAGCCTTCCATGGCGGCCTGCAGGGCGCAGATCGGGTCGATCTCGGTGACCAGGACGCGGCAGCCCGACGAACGCAGCGACTCGGCCGAACCCTTGCCCACGTCGCCGAAGCCGGCAACCACGGCGACCTTGCCGGCCATCATCACGTCGGTGGCGCGGCGGATGCCGTCGACCAGGGACTCGCGGCAGCCGTACTTGTTGTCGAACTTCGACTTGGTGACGCTGTCGTTGACGTTGATGGCCGGGACCTTGAGGGTGCCCTTCTTGACCATGTCGTGCAGACGATGCACGCCGGTGGTGGTTTCCTCGGACAGGCCGCGCACGTTCTCGAGCAGCTCGGGGTACTTGTCGTGCATGACGATGGTCAGGTCGCCGCCGTCATCGAGGATCATGTTGGGGGTCCAGCCGTCGGGGCCGGTGATGGTCTGGTCGATGGCCCACCAGAACTCCTCCTCGCTCATGCCCTTCCAGGCGAACACCGGCACGCCACGGGCGGCGACGGCGGCGGCGGCATGATCCTGGGTCGAGAAGATGTTGCACGACGACCAGCGCACGGTGGCGCCGAGCGCGGTCAGCGTCTCGATCAGGACGGCGGTCTGGATGGTCATGTGCAGGCTGCCGACGATGCGCGCGCCCTTGAGCGGCTGGGCCGCCCCGAACTCTTCGCGCAGAGCCATGAGGCCCGGCATCTCGGTCTCGGCAATGGTGATTTCCTTGCGGCCCCACTCGGCGAGGCTGATGTCCCTGACCTTGAAATCGGCGGTGCTCATGGCTGCGTTCTCCACGGAATCGGCTGTACGGTGGCGCCCTGAGTACCAGAATGCCGCCCTCCGTGCAACATGATATGCCGGGAGACACATATAAATATATCCTTATGCGATGGGATGCGAGCCGGGGGCACAGGGCCGCTTTTCTGCCGGTTTCAATAAATATGTTTACTTTGGGACGGCCAGTAAAAATAAATAATCGTGGCTCAGTATATTTAATGCGCGCTTTCTAAAATAAAGGCGTATGGTGGTTTTAGAAATTTACTTTCTACCGCCGAAAAGACGCGCAGACGATTTCCTACGGCGCTCTTCATTGTTCGTCTGATTTCAAGGATAAAAGCCATTATCAAGCTTGGAAAGTTTGCGGTTACCGTTGCCGTCGCCTCTGTGTTTGTGCTTGGCGCTTGCGCCGAGACCCGCACCACCGAGAGCACCGGCACCTATGTCGATGGCGCCGCCATTACCGGCAAGGTCAAGACGGCCTTTCTTCAGGACCCGGCGCTGAAGGTGATGCAGATACACGTCGTCACCTACGACAACGTGGTGCAGTTGAGCGGCTTCGTCGACACGCCGGCCATGATTTCCCAGGCCGGAAACGTGGCGCGCGGCGTCGAGGGCGTCGCCTCGGTGCGGAACGACCTGATCGTCAAATAGCCTTAAAGCGACGCTTCAATACGCGATCGGACCGAACAGGCGCCGAGCACACGAACAGAGACAGATACCGGCGCGCAACGCGGGCCGGGGCTCCAGGAGACACACCATGAAAACCCTTTATGTCACCGCCGCCATCATGATTTCCGCCGTCACCCTGGCGGCTTGCGGCAACACCCCCGGTGACCGCGCCCTGAGTGGTGGCGCGATCGGCGCCGGCGGCGGCGCGGTGGCCGGTGTGATGGTCGGAGCCCCCGTCCAGGGTGCGGCGATCGGCGCGGCGGTCGGTGCGGGCGTCGGTGCGCTCACCGACAGCGACCAGATCGATCTCGGCAAGCCGTTCTGGAAGTAACGGTTCGCCGGCAGCCCGAAAAGGACGTCAAAAAATGTCTGCACCAAAAATGATCGGCATCCTTCTTATCGCCGGCGGCATCCTTGGGCTGGCCTTCGGCGGCTTCAGCTTCACCAAGGAAACCCATCAGGCCAAGGTCGGCCCGCTCGAGTTTTCGGTCGAGGAGAAACAGGCCGTCAACATCCCGATGTGGGCCAGCATCGTGTCCCTCGTGGCCGGCGCCGGCCTGCTCGCCAGCGGGTTCAAGAAGGCCTGACCGCCAGCCTCAAGCTCCGAAAAAGAAAACGGCCGTCGAAAGACGGCCGTTCAAGTTTGGAGACGGGGAGATGGGGGTCACTGGGTCGCTTTGGCCTTGGCTTCGGCTTCCAGACGCTTGGTCTCGGCCACGATGGGGGCGAACGGGCCGTACTTGTGCTGGTCAAGCGGGAAGCTGTCGACGAACGGCGGGAACGGCATGTCCGGCGGCTTGCGGTACAGGTTCGGGAAGTCCTTTTCCAGGTTGGCCTTCTCGACGCGCGGCTGGGTGTTGACGAAGGCCATCACGTCATAGGCATCGTCCACGGACAGCGTCGGCGCGTCGTGGGTGGTGCCGAGCGGCATGTTGTTCATCACGAAGCGGGTGGACATGGCCAGACGGTACATGCCGGCGCCATTGTTGTAGCTGTCGTTGCCCCACAGCGGCGGGAATTCATAGCCGGCGGCGTCACCGACCGCGCCGCGCCGCTTGCCCATGCCGTCCTCGCCATGACACACGGCGCAGTTCTCGGCATAGACCTCGGCGCCGCGCTCCACGTTGGCGCGGCGGTCGGGCACGGCGAATTTCTCGACTCCGGCGCCGATGATCTTGGCGCCCTTGGGCACGTCCCGCGACAGGAACTCCATGTAGGCCACGAAGGCCTTCATCTCGCGCGAGTCGGTGGGCAGCGGCTTGCCGGCCATGCTGCGCTGCATGCAGCCGTTGACCCGGTCCTCGATGGTGCCGATGCGGTCTTCGCGGCCGCGATACTGCGGGAACACGGACGTCACGCCGGTCCACGGCATGGCGTAGGGAGCGGTCGCGCCGTCGAGGTGGCAGCTCTGGCAGGCCAGGTTGTTGCCGGCAAAGCGCATCGACTCGTCGGCCACTTCGGGGCCGACGTGGCGGTAGGTCTCGACCGTCAGGTCGCGGCCGTAACGCACCAGCTTGCCGTTCTCGTCGTCGGGCAGGCTGTCGACGTCGGGCACGGTATAGGTGGTGAGGTCGAAGGTCGGCTTTTCGTCGGCTGCAACGGCGGGAAACGCCATCAACAGAGCCGCCGCGCAGGCAGCGCCGATCAAGGTCTTGGTCACGATGGGGGTTCCTCCACCCGGAGTTTTTTTAGGTGCTGGGACGAGGGTATACCGCCGCGTGTCCCGACGGTATTGGGGGTTCCACTCCACGGTGTAAGGGTAAACCCCTACGCCTCTCCGGCTTCCAGCAGCACGCGGGCGAGTTCGGCCACCGATCCGACGGCCATCTTGTCCATCACGCGGGCGCGGTGGACCTCCACGGTCTTGATCGAGATGTCGAGGTCGAAGGCGATGGCCTTGTTGGGCCTGCCCTCGGCGACCAGGCGCATGACCTCGCGTTCGCGCGCCGTCAGGCTGTTGATGCGGGCCGCCACCTCGGCCGTCCGGGCGGCCTTCGCGGCGGCCTCGGCCGAGCGCGCCAGACCGGCCGCCACGTGGTCGAGAAGGTCCTGGTCGTTGAACGGCTTTTCCAGGAACACAATGGCGCCGGCCTGCATGGCGCGCACCACCATGGGAATGTCGCCGTGGCCGGATATGAACACGATGGCCAGCGCCGCCGCCCGCTCGACCAGGGCGCGCTGAAGCTGCAGGCCGCTCATGCCGGGCATCCGGACGTCCAGCACCAGGCAGCCCGGCTGGCCGGGATCCCAGTCCGCGAGAAACGCCTCGGCCGAGGCGAAGGCGCGCACCGGCTGGCCCAGGGTGGCGAGCAGGAATTCCAGCGAGTGGCGCATGGCGTCGTCGTCGTCGACGACAAAGATCACCGGCGGCGGAATGCTCATGGCGGGGCCTCGATCGGCAGGGTGAAACGGAAGCAGGCGCCGGTTCGGTCAGGATTGTCCTCGGCCCACAGGCGGCCGCCATGGGCCTCGACGATGCTGCGCGACAGCGACAGTCCCAACCCCATGCCCTGCGGCTTGGTGGTGAAGAAGGGCTCGAACAGGCGGTCGCGCACGGCGGCGGACAGGCCCGGCCCGCTGTCGCTCACCTCGACCTCCACCGCGCCGTTGGCGGTCTGGCGCGACGACACCCGCAGCGCCCGGAGGGGCCGGCCGGCGGTGGCGTCGGCGGCGTTCTGCAGCAGGTTGAGGAGGACCAGTTCGATCTGCAGGCGGTCGCCGCGCACGGTCGGCAGGGCACCGGCCAGGGCGACGTCGATGGTCATGTCGCGGCGCGCCCCGGTGTCGCGGAACAGGTCGAGGGCGGCGCAGACCGTGTGGTTGAGGTCCATCGGCGCGATCTCGCTCGCCCGCTTGCCAACGAACGACCGCACCCGCTTGACGATGGCGGCGGCGCGCTCGGCCTGCCCGGCGATCAGGCGCACCCCCTCGGCCACGCCGGCCGGGTCGGTGCCGGCCGCGATGCGCCGCTCGCAGCCGTTGGCGTAGTTGGCGATGGCGGCCAGCGGCTGGTTGATCTCGTGCGCTATGCTCGACGCCATTTCGCCGAGCAGGGCGAGGCGCGCGGCGTGCTCCTTTTCCTCGCGCTGGTGGCGCAGGTCGGCATGGGCGGCGCGCAGTTCGGCCGTGCGCCGGCGGACCAGCACCTCGACCCGCGCCACGTGGACGACCCACCACGTCAGGGCCAGGGCGGCGAGCGCCAGCCACGGCCAGATGTCGCGCAGGATCTGGGCGAAGGTGCGCCGGCCGAGCGCCTCGTACGGCCCGATCCTGAGGTCGCGGAACAGCTCGTGGACCGGCTGGTAGTCGACCGGCACGGTCCACGCATTGCCGCCGTCCGGGGGCATGGCCAGCAACGCCATGCCGACCCGCTTGGCCAGGGCGTCGGGAATGGCGGCCAGCTTGGCGAAAGGCCAGTCGGGATAGAGGCGGGTGCTGGCCAGGCAGTCGAGGCCGGGAACCGGACGGCCCGCCACGACGCGAAAGTCCTCGCGCCCCACCCGCCCCTCGGCCACCAGACGTTCGAGCAGGCAGGCCCGGATGATGCCGACGTCCACCGTGCCGGACGCCACGGCGTCCACGATGCGCTCCATGGGGAAGCCGAAGAACTGGGCGTCCATGTCGGCGTAGGGGTCGATGCCCTCGGCCACCAGCTCGCGCCAGGCCACCCGGAAGCCGCCGAACGCCTGGGGCAGGACGGCGCCCAGCCGGGCCCCCTTGAGGTCGTCGAGGGTGCGCAGGTCGGTGCGGTCGGCGCGCACGATCAGGGCCGACCCGATGGCCGCCGCCGGAGCCGGCCCGCCCGGCGTTTCCACCGTGGCGATGCGGCTGACCCCGTAGGCGGCCTCCAGTTCCACGTAGTGGCCCGGATTGGTGATGACGAAATCCAGCTCGCCGGCCTGCACCGCGGCGCGCAGGCCCGGCAGGTCGAAGGCGATGCCGCTGAACACATGGCCGGGCAGGGCGCCTTCCAGGTGGCGCAGGGTGGCGTCCCACTCATCGACCGCGCGCTCGGCCCCGCGATACCCGAGCAGGCCGACGCGGACCTCCACCGGATCAGCAGCCCTGACCGGCAGCGCCGCCATCAGAACCGCCACCAAGGCCAGAGTCAGGACGGCGAGCCGCCGCAGGGTCTTACGCCTTCTTCAGGAAGCAGGTCTTGAGCACGAGGGTGGACTTGCCGTCGCGGCACTCGACCTCTTCGGGGTTGCCGGTCAGGCGCAGGTTCTTGACCACCTTGCCGCGCTTCAGGGTGATGGACGAGCCCTTCACCTTGAGGTCGCGGATGAGGCTGGCCGAATCGCCGTCGGCGAGCACCGTCCCGTTGCTGTCCTTGGTCTCGATGTCCTGGTCGTCCACGGGGTGCCCCTTTTGTGCGGAAAATGGAGGCGGAGTGTAGCCGCCCCTCGCGCGGCGGGCAACGCCGTCCCATATTGCGCCCCATGACCCATGCCGCACCGACCAAACTCCCCGAACCGGCCATCGTGGTCCGCGACCTGACCAAGCGGTTCGGGGCCGAGGTCGCGGTCGACGGCATCAGCTTCACGGTGCGCGCCGGAGCGGTCACCGGGCTGCTCGGCGGCAACGGCGCGGGCAAGACGACAACCATTTCCATGCTGCTCGGCCTGCTTCTGCCGACCTCGGGCGTGGTGCGGGTGCTCGGCCACGACATGGTGCGCGACCGCCACGGGGCGTTGCCGCGCATGAACTTCTCCAGCCCCTATGTCGATCTGCCCGGCCGCCTGACGGTGCGCGAGAACCTGACGGTCTATGCCCATCTGTACGGCGTGGATGGGGTGGCGGCGCGCATCAAGGTGCTGGCCGAGGATCTCGACATCACCGGGCTGCTCAAGAAGCCCTACAACAAGCTGTCGGCCGGGCAGAAGACCCGCGTCGCCCTGGCCAAGGCGCTGATAAACCAGCCGGCCCTGCTGCTGCTGGACGAGCCGACGGCGTCGCTCGACCCCGACACCGGGGACTGGATCCGCAGCTACCTCAAGGGCTACCAGGACCGCACCGGGGCGACCATATTTCTCGCCTCCCACAACATGGCCGAGGTCGAGCGTCTGTGCGACGACGTTCTGGTCATGCGGGCCGGGCGCATCCACGACCACGGCACCCCGCGTGCCCTGATCGACCGCTACGGGCGCCGGACGCTGGAGGAGGTGTTCCTCGACATCGCGCGCGGCCACGACCGCCGCACCACCCATTCCGTGCGCGAGGGCGAGGACGGCCATGCGCCGCCGCCGGCCCCGCCGGCCGATCCTTCCACCGGCACCGGAACGGAGGCCGGGGAATGAGTTTCTCGGCACGCCGCGTCAGCGCCATCATCCTGCGCCACGTCTACCTCATGCGGTCCTCGCCGGTGCGGGTCATCGAGATGGCCTACTGGCCGACCGTGCAGATGATCATGTGGGGCTTCATCAGCCAGTTCTTCCTGACCCACTCCGACTGGCTGGTCCAGGCCGCCGGGGCGCTGGTGTCGGCCGTGCTGCTGTGGGACGTGGTGTTTCGCGGCAACCTCGGCCTGTCGCTGAGTTTTCTGGAGGAAATGTGGTCGCGCAACCTGGGCCACCTGTTCGTCAGCCCGCTGCGCCCCTATGAACACGTCGTGGCCCTGACCCTGATGAGCTTTCTGCGCACGCTCATCGGCATCACCCCGGCGGCGCTGCTGGCCATCGTGTTCTATGAGGTCAACATCTTCGACATGGGGCTGCCGCTGCTGGCCTTCTTCACCAACCTGCTGGTGATGGGCTGGGTGGTGGGCCTGGGCGTATCGGCCATGGTGCTGCGCTTCGGCCTGGGGGCGGAAAGCCTCGCCTGGGTGTTCGTGTTCGCCTTCGCGCCGCTGTCGGGCATCTACTACCCGATCAGCACCCTGCCCGACTGGCTCCAGCCGGTGGCCTGGGCGCTGCCGGCCGCCCATGTGTTCGAGGGAATGCGCGGCGTGCTGTTCGACGGCGTCTTCCACATGGGCCATTTCGCCGCCGCCGTCGGCCTCAACGTGGTCTACTTCAGCGGCACCGTCGCCCTGTTCCTGTGGGTGTTCCACCTGGCCCGCCAGCGCGGCCAGTTGCTGAACATGGGGGAGTAGGCTGGGGGGGAATAGGCTGGGCAAGACCCCGACAGGGGTCCACCAGCCCTCCCCCGATTGACTACGCTGACACCATCATGATGTCCGATGCCGTGAGGGAACTCACGTTGAGCCTGGCAACGTTGGTCCTGACGAAGTCAAAGTTTTTGCCGTCGTGATCGTATGCCAGGATGCGGGTTTTGGTGTTGAAGATGAACTGGGGTTTGGTTCCAGATGCCGTACCGGTGGAGTTGACGACAAGGCGTCCCCCGGCCAAGTGCCAGTTTTTGAGCCCGCCAAATGTGTCGCTGACAAACTCCAGACGATCTGTGCCCGGCAGAAAGTCTGTAATCTTGTTGCCACCGTCATGCCTCGAGTCAAACTTAAAGCGGTCCTTTCCCAGGCCTCCGGTCAGGACATCCTTGCCGGGGCCGCCGATCAGCAGATCGTTTCCATTCGCGCCAATCAGCAGGTCATTTCCGATGCCACCGTAGAGGGTATCTGCCCCACCATTGCCGAACAGGGTATCTTCGCCGCGATTCCCAAAGATCGTGTCGGCCCTTGAAGCGTGACCCAGCATCAACTCGCTGTCCATTTCACCCTTCATTACCGGCGATGTCTCGAACGTGTTGGCAACCATGATCTGCTGGTCACCGGTATAGAGCCGCGGATCTGAAGATCGAAGGGCGCGTCCAAGGGTCGTCGAATAGAGCGGGTTGTCCTGGTCATTAGCTGCTTGGACAAGTGCGGTGACTTGGGCCGCGTACAGCCACTTGTCGTGTTCTCGGAATCCGTTTCTGTTAGCGACGTTACTGGTTAGGTGAACCTCTCCGCCCAAACGCGTTCGCCCATCACCAAGTACAGCAACAAAGTCATCTGTGTTGGCGAAATTAATGATTCGGCTGTCTGAAAAGTAGTTGTTCCATGGAAGCCCAGGGCTACCCACGGTCAAGCCAATCACGCGCTCGTCTTGGCGGAATGGGTTCTCGTTCATAAGAAATTGGACCATGGCGCCACCAAGACTGTGGCCGGCGACGTAGATGGCTCCAATTGCTGGATCCGCAGCATAACGGTTGATGGCGCGCACTAATGGCGCAAACCGCGCGAAGTGCCCTTCCATGCCCACATAATCGGCCCAGTCGGCTTTTTGGTCCGTCCCGCGGAAGGTCACCGACAGACTCCTGACACCGTTGACCATGCCCTCGAGCACCATGGCATCGGCGCGGATGTTAGTATCATCATTGCCCAATCCGCCACCGTGATAGTGGCCCTTGTCGAAGGAATAGGCGGGGCCGGTCGTCCCGTAGCGGCGCGGGGCCATGCCCAGATCGAGCGCCGACAGGGCGCGCCAGTTGGTGCTTGTCGGCGGAAGGACCGACCCCAGCGCGCCGTCGTAGGCATAGGGTTCAGGCCCGTGGAAAACGGGCAGCGGCCCGTAGACATCACCCGCCAGATGGGCCATTTCCGATAAAATGTTGCCGCCGCGCAGGGAGACAACATTATTGGCGAGAGCCTGGTAGTGAAGCCGTTCGACACCACTGACCTCGACAGTGGCGCCTCTGGATTTCAGGGCGTATACGGTGGCCGCCGCTGTGGCGCCCCATGTCTTGACGGAAATGGTGTAGTCGCTTGGCCTGCCGCGCAGGGCCAGGACGTCGACCCCGGTACCGCCGACCACCGTGATGGTTCCCGACGCCGGCAGCACTGACAGCCGAAGCTGATCATTGCCCATGCCCCCGTCAAGATGATCAAGGCCGCCGCCACCGATGAGGGTGTCATTGCCCTGGCCGCCCACAAGAACATTATCCTCGGAATTGCCGATCAAAACATCGTTGCCACGACCGCCGAACACGTTTTCGATACTCATCAGCGTGTCGATGCCAGCAGCGAGCGTGTTCTGGCCGCCCGTGACCGACAGGGATACTCTGACCCCCGTGGTGGTATCCATGTAGGACGCGGTATCTTGGCCCAGACCGCCCTCAATGGTGTCATCGCCAGCGCCGCCGGTCAGCGTGTCGTCTCCGGCGTAGCCGACAATGCGGTCGGCGCCCGAGGTCCCGGTCAACGTATCCACCCCAGCAGTGCCGAATATCTGGCTCAGTCCGTTGCGGACATTGAAGGCATAGACGCCGGCGCTGCCGGTGTTGCCCGTGGAGTTTTCCAACTGCAGGACGCTGTTTTGCACGCCCGAGGCAGAAAGCTCAAAGTAGTCTTCGCCGTTTCCCGCTGAAAAGCCGGCCCGTGCAACGGTTCCGCCCAGTCCTCCAGTGCCGCCACTGGCATTGCCCGTGGTCCATTGCACATCTTTGTATCGGAAAATAATCTCAAACCAACCGCTACTGACTTTGTGGATTTGGAGTTGAAACGTGTTTTTCTTATCGGTGGCGCTGTTAAAGTAACCAACCTGATCCCAAGTCGCGGTAAAGGTTTGCGAGGTGCTATCGAGGTCATAGTAAACGGACCCGGTGCCACGGGTGTCCACGTCCGCCCAGAAGGGCGCGATGATCGCGGACGTTCCCCCGCCGATCTGGCCGGGCGTGAAGCTGCTTAACGAATTGGAAAACGTCACGTTTCCATTATTGTTGAGGTAGAGGCCGGTATACAAGGAGCCAAAGAAATCAAATCCTGAGGCGCCGAATATACCCGTGAGGTCAATGCGGCCCGTTGATCCGTCATCGTTTGCCGCAAGCTCGTATTCCCCATATCCCGATTCACCGCCAAGCCCGGCTATCAGATCACGAGTATAGGCCATTGTGTCGTCCCCCCGCCCCCTGAGCGCGTCCACTGTACGCATACCTATAGTTTTAGCGCTCTATATTTCTCACTTTGCGGGTATCTTGATGACGCGTTTTCGCCGCGTCAACCGGGATTATTGACCGGTGGCACTTATGCCCTTTTGGGCGTGCCAGCGCGGCCTGCTGCTGAATGGGGAACAGATCAACCGCCAAACGTCGCCACCACCGGCACATGGTCGGACGGCGGCAGCCAGTCGCGGGCGTCCACCAGGACCTCGAAGCGGGTGGCGGTCTCGGCCACCGGGGCGGTGGCCCAGATGTGGTCTAGGCGGCGGCCGCGGTTGACCGTGCGCCAGTCGGTGCCGTTGGCGCCCTGGCGGTAGCTCCACCAGGTGAACAGATGCTCCTCGGGCGGCACGAAGCGGCGGGCCACGTCGACCCAGCCAAGCGCACTTTGCAGTCGGGCAAGGCGGGCGATTTCCGTCGGGGTGTGGGTGATGATGCGCGACAGGCGCTTGTGGTCCCATACGTCGGTGTCGAGCGGCGCCACGTTGAGGTCGCCGACCAGCACCATGGGATCCGACCGCCCGAAGCCTGCGGCGAACCAGTCGCTGAGGTCGTCCAGGAACTGGAGCTTGTGGGCGAACTTGGGATTGAGCGCTGCGTCGGGCACGTCGCCGCCGGCCGGGACGTACAGGTTGTGCACCTCGATGCCGTCGATGCGGGCGCTGATGTGGCGGCAGTCCTCGCGCCCGCACCAGCTTTGCGTCCGCACGTCCTCCAGCGGTTTGCGCGACAGGATGGCGACGCCGTTGTAGCCCTTCATGCCGTGCAGCGCCGTGTGGACGTAGCCGTGCGACGCCAGTTCGAGCAGCGGGAACAACTCGTCGCGGACCTTGGTTTCCTGCAGGCACAGCACGTCCGGCGCCACCGCCTCGACCAGACGGTCGAGGTGGGACATGCGCAGGCGGATGGAATTGACGTTCCAGGTGCAGACGGACAGCGCCACGGACGTCAGACCAGCGTGAAGGCGAGCAGCGGCAGGCCGACCACCTCGGCACGGATGGTGTCGCCGCGCGTGATGGCGCCGATACCCTCGGGCGTGCCGGTGAACACCAGGTCGCCGGGCTCCAGGGTGACGAGTTCGGACAGGTGGGCCAGCATGTCGGGGATGGGCCAGATCATGTCGGACAGGTCCCCGCTCTGGCGGCGCTCGCCATTGACGTCCAGGGTGATGGCCCCGGCCTCGGGCATGGGGAAGGCGTCGAGCGGCACCAGGGCGCCGACCGGGGCGGAATTGTCGAACCCCTTGGCCATGTCCCACGGCTTGCCGCCCTTCTTGGCGACGGCCTGGAGGTCGCGGCGGGTCAGGTCCACGCCGACCGCGAAGCCGTAGATCAGGGCCTGCGCCTCGGCGGCGCGGACATTGGTTCCGGTGCGGCCGATGGCGACCACCAGTTCCACTTCGTGATGCAGGTCGGCGGTGGCCGGCGGGTAGGGAATCTGGCCGCCCGGCACCACGGCATCGCCCGGCTTGGAAAAGAAAAACGGAGGTTCACGGTCGGGATCGGCACCCATCTCGCGGGCGTGGGCGGCGTAGTTGCGGCCGACGCAATAGACCCGGCGCACCGGGAACAATGCGTCGCGCCCGTGCACGGTCAGGACCGAGCGGCGGGGTTCGGGAATGACGAATGCGGACATGGATTCCTCCTGCTGATCCTGTGGCGGCCAGTATAGGGATCGCGGCGCAGGGGGAAAGCGGGAGTGTTGGAAAAGTGCCAGGAAAGGAATGAGCGCCCGGTCAGGGGGCAACCGGGCGCTCGGCTCCTCGCGGAGCAGGAAGGACGGCAGGGGAAACCGTCCTTCTTACGGGGCGGCGCCTTTGCGGCGCGCCCCTCTGAGAGGTTAAGTAGGGGTCCGTGGGCCGCGCTGCCAGCGCGTTGCGCGCATGGCTGTCATGTGACAACCGCATAGCATCCGACTTGGGGACTCAACTATTTGATCCGGTTAAGTTTTCCCGGCAGACACATATTCACGCGCATTCACCGATACGACTGGCCCGGCGGAAGGGGCCCCGGAATGTGTGCGAAAAGCTGCTGGTTGAGGTCCACGCCGGTGCGCACATTGTACAAGGTGACCGATGTCTCGGTGCCCTGGGCGTCCATGATTCGCCACTGGCGCAGCTCGAAGGGTTTTTCGGCGAACACCAGGGTCATCAGGCCGGCGGCGCGGTCCTCCGTCATCGCCACGTCGATCTCGACCACGCCCGAGCCGCGCCGCACGTCGGCCACGGTGATCTTGGGGTCGGCGAAGCTGAGGTCGTCGCGCAGCAGGATGCCGGCCGGGGTGGAGCCCAGCGGCAGGTGGGACACCTGGTTGAGCTTTTCATCGACGTAGATCAAAAAGCGCCCGTCGGCCACCACCAGGATGGGACTCGGCTCGTCGTATTCCAGGCGCATGCGGCCGGGGCGCTGCAGGGCCAGCGCACCCTCGGCCTGGGCGCCGTTGGACGACACCTGCATGAACCGGGCGGTCATCGTGCGGATGCCCTGAAGGTGTTCCTCGGCCCGGCGCAGGATGTCCTGGTCGGACGGCAGGGCCGACTCCTGGGCCGATTCCGGGGACGATTCCGGGGACGATTCCGGGGCCGGCGCCTCGGCGGGCGCGGCAACGGCCGGTCCGGCAAGGGCCAGCATTACGGGAAACAGCACGGCGGCGGCAAAACGGCGCATGGGACCTCTTCCAAAAGACGTCCGTCAGGACAGGGTGTGGTCAGGACAGTCTTAGTGGGGAACATGGCGCCGCGAAGGCGTTGTCGCAACAGCCTAATAGTCGTCGCCGACCGGGGGCAGCAGGACTTCGCGCTTGCCGACGTGGTTGGGCTTGCCGACCATGCCGTCGGCCTCCATCCGTTCGATGATGCGGGCGGCGCGGTTGTAGCCGATCTGCAGGTGGCGCTGGATGAAGCTGGTCGAGGCCTTGCGCTCGCGCGCCACCACGGCCACGGCCTGATCGAACAGCGCGTCGCCCGAGTCACCGTCGCCGTTGCCGCCGCCGCCGGTCATCATGTCGAGCATGGAGCCCGACGCCTCGTCCTCGTCGGTGACCGCCTCCATGTACTCGGGCTCGCCCTGGTCGCGCAGGTGGGAGACGATGTCCTCGACCTCGGTGTCGGACACGAACGGGCCGTGGACGCGGCTGATGCGCCCGCCGCCGGCCATGTACAGCATGTCGCCCTGGCCCAGAAGCTGCTCGGCGCCCTGCTCGCTGAGGATGGTGCGGCTGTCGATCTTGGACGTCACCTGGAAGCTGATGCGGGTCGGGAAGTTGGCCTTGATGGTGCCGGTGATGACATCGACCGACGGGCGCTGCGTCGCCATGATGAGGTGGATGCCGGCCGCGCGGGCCATCTGGGCGAGGCGCTGGATGGCCGCCTCGACGTCCTTGCCGGCGACCAGCATGAGGTCGGCCATTTCGTCGACGATGACCACGATGAACGGCAGCGCGGTCATGTCGAGTTCCTGCTCCTCGTAGATCGGCTTGCCCGTTTCGGGGTCGAAGCCGGTCTGCACGGTGCGGGTCATGGTCTTGCCGGCGCGCCGCGCCTCGTCGAGCTTGGTGTTGTAGCCGGCGATGTTGCGCACACCCATCTGGCTCATGGAGCGGTAGCGGTTCTCCATCTCCTTGACCGCCCACTTCAGGGCGACCACCGCCTTGCCGGGGTCGGTCACCACCGGGGTCAGCAGGTGCGGGATGCCGTCGTACACCGACAGTTCCAGCATCTTGGGGTCGATCATGATGAAGCGGCACTGCTCGGGCCGCAGGCGGTAGAGCAGCGAACAGATCATGGTGTTGACGGCCACCGACTTGCCGGACCCGGTGGTGCCGGCGATCAGCAGGTGGGGCATTTTCGCCAGATCGACATAGGTCGGCCCGCCGCCGATGTCGCGGCCGAGCGCCAGGGTCAGCCCGCCGGCCTGCTTGCCGTCGTCCTTGTGGAAGGCGTCGGCGGCCAGCAGTTCGCGGAAGTTGACCACCTCGCGCCGGGCGTTGGGCAGTTCGATGCCGATGGTCGACTTGCCCGGCACCACGGCGATGCGCACGCTGACCGCGCTCATGGAGCGGGCGATGTCGTCGGCCAGGCCGACCACGCGGCTGGTCTTGGTGCCCGGCGCGGGTTCGAGTTCGTACAGCGTGACCACCGGGCCGGGGCGGACCTTCACGATGTTGCCGTTGACCCCGAAGTCGCTCAGCACGCCCTCCAGCAGGCGGGCGTTCTGGGCCAGGGCGTCCTCGTTGACGAAGGTGCCGGCGGCATGGGTGGGCAGGCCGAGGAGTTCGAGCGGCGGCAGGCGGTAGTCCCCGCCGTCGTCGTCGGGCAACAGGCTGCCCTGGCGCGCCGCGAGGTCGCGCTTGGACACCGTGCGCGGCGGCGGGGTCGCCACCAGTTCGCCGGGCGTGCGCGCCGGTGCGGGGGCGAAAGCGGGCGCCTGGGCGGCGGCAGGCGGCGCTTCGGCAACCGGCTCGGCCCGCAGGCGGCGGCGCTTGCCCGGCCGCGCGGCCGGGTCGTCCGAATCGTCAGGATCGAGGTCGAACGGCGGGGCGTCGTCCTCGGAAAGGGGCCGGTCGTCGAACACCGGTTCGGCGCGCACGCGCGGCCCGGCGGCCGGAGTGTCGAGCGTGGGCTCGGCGCGTTGCAGGCGCTCGCCCAGCCGTTCTCCCAACCCGGCGGCCATGCCGGACAGCGCCCCGGCGGCCTTGCCGGCACCTTGTCCGACGCCCTGGCCGACGCCGCGCCCGAGCCCGCGTCCGAGCGAACCGACAGCCCGCGCCATGGCCCGCCATTCCGAGGCCCGCACGGCGCTGGCCCAGGTCAGGGCGCCCACACCGAGCAGCGCGGCCACGCCGGCCATCACCCACCGCAGGTCGGCAGCCACGCCCAGCGCCGTCCAGCCCGACTGGGCATGGGCCAGCAGCAGCGCGCCGGACGCTCCGCCCAGCCCGGCGGCAATCGGCCAGCCGTCAGGCCGGCCCAGCGGCGCAAGGCCCATGGTCAGCAGCAGCAGGGCGGCGATCAGGGACAGGGTGCGCAGCCAGGTCCAGCCGACGGTCGCCCCGGCGGTCAGCCGCACGCCCCACGCCACCATCACCACGAGGACCGCCACCGATGCCGCGCCCACCGTCTGCAACAGGGCATCGGACAGCCCGGCTCCGAACAGGCCCAGGGCGTTCTGGACGACGCCCGGCCCCGCCGTGTTGAACGACGGGTCGGTCGGCACGTATGTCACCAGGGCGGCGCCCAGCGCGCCTGCCGCGGCCAGCCAGGCAAGGCCGCCCACGCGGCGCCCGGCGCGGGCCAGCCCGGCGCGGGCTCCCGGCGGCAGGAACGTCGAGCGGCCGGAGGTGGCGGCGGCGGAACGGCTGGAACCAGCCATGTCTCAGATCCCTTCTCGGTGACGGCAGGCGGCGATGCGCTCCAGGGCGCGGGCCGTGGTGGCGCGGTCATGGACCAGGGCGACGCGCACGGTGCCCGCCCCGATGTTGGTGCCGTCGGCCGCCGTCCGCGCGAGGTAGGCGCCGGGCAGCACCTTGACGCCGTCCTCGGCCCACAGCCGGCGGGTGAAGGCCTCGCAATCGGGAACAGGCAGCCACAGGAAAAACCCGCCGGGCGGCGCCGGAATGCCCAGGATGCGCGCCGCGTCGGCCACCTTGTCCTGATAGAGGCGGCGGTTCTCGGCGGCGTGCGCCTCGTCCGACCACAGGGCGGCGCTGACGGCCTGAACGGGGAACGGCATCCCGGCCGCCGCATAGGCGCGCAGGCGGCGGAAGCGGTCGATCAGGACCGGGTCGCCGGCCACGAAGCCCGAGCGCAGTCCCGGCACGCTGGACCGCTTGGACAGCGAATTGAACACCAGCACGTTGTCGACCGACCCGCCGAGCGCCGCGCAGGCCTCCAGGGCGCCGGGCGGTGGCGTGTCGGCATAGATCTCGGAATAGCACTCGTCGGCCAGCACCACGAAGTCGTGCCGTCGCGCCAGGGTGATGAGGGTCTTCCAGGCCTCCAGGCTCGCCACCGCGCCCTGCGGGTTGGCCGGCGAGCACAGGGTCACCACGGCGGCGCGGTCCAGAACCTCGGGCGGCAGGGCGGCGTAGTCGGGCAGGAACCCGCTCTCGGCCGTGGCATCAACCAGCAACGGCTCGGCCCCGGCCATCAGCGCACCGCCCAGGTAGACCTGGTAGAACGGGTTGGGCATCAGGGCCAGCGGCGGTGGCGCCGCGCCTTCCTCCACGATCACCTGGGTGATCATGTACAGGGCTTCGCGCGTGCCCGAGGCCGGCAGGATCATGGTCGCGGCGTCCACCATGCCGGGCGGCAGGGCATAGCGCCGGGTCAGCCAGTCGGCCACGGCGCCGCGCAACTCGGGCGTCCCGGCGATCGGCGGGTACTTGCCCCAGCCGGCGCCATGGGCGGCCAGCGTCGTGCCCACCAGATCGGGCACGGCGTGCTGCGGCTCGCCGATGGACATGGCAATGGGCGGCTGCCCCGGCTCGAGTCCCCCCGGCTCGAGTCCCTCGAGCAAGGCGGCCAAACGCTGGAACGGGTATTCGGAAAGCTGGTCGAGACGGCGATTGAGCATGTGCGGCTGGCACCGGATAGCGGTACAAAACAGGACCAAACCAGACTACCCTTTTAGAGCCCGCCTCGTCCAGAGCGTAAGGGGGGCAGCGCGTAAGGGGGGGGGCGGAGCGTAAGAATTTGGCGAATCTGCCGGTTCCCCGGCTTCGCCACCAAAAAATCCCGTCGCACCCGCGCAGAGTTAAGATCGGGCTCTGCCCGAACCCGCAAGGGGCCGAGCGGCCCCTTGACCCCATGAGTATGGAGGCGCCCCACGACTCCGTGCGTCATTCTTGCAAAGGTTCTTGTGAAGAAATAATCTTGTTAATATTCAGTCGCCATTAGTAAACACGTCGTTCCCGCGAAGGCGGGAACCCAGGGGTCACAGAGATAGTCCTATCGGCCTGCGGAAGACGAAAGCGGAAACGGTTTTGTTGACGGCCCTAGGCACCCGCCTTCGCGGGTGCGACAACCCTGAATTACCATGAAAGCTGATCCGCATATTCGGCGCCACACGGAACATCGCCTACCATTCCCGAGGTCCAGGAGGCCGCTGCCTCCTGGCGGGCGCGGGCAGAGCCCGCATTCTTTCGCTTAACTCAGCGCCTATCTGCCTGCACGGGTACGACTCAGCTATACCGCTTGACCACCTTGTGGATGGCCTTGCGGCTGGGCTTGTCGGTGCCGACCACGGGTTCGACCTCGGCCAGGATGCGGGCGCCGTCGGTGGCGCGGGCCATCGAAAGGTCGTGGGCCGTCTGCAGGCCCATCCAGAACTCCGCCGCCGTGCCGAACGCCTGAGCCAGGCGCAGGGCGGTGTCCGGCGTCATGCCGCGCCGGCCGCGCACCAATTCGGAAATGCGCGGCGCCGGCACGCGCAGGGCCATGGCGAGGGCGTTGGAACTCAGGCCCAGGGGCTCCAGGAACTCGGTGCGCAGGACGATGCCGGGGTGGGGCGCTTCGGTCGGGTCGGCGACGTCGGTCATGGCCTGCGGGCTCCTGTTCTACGGGTGCTGTGCTACGTTGCACGAACACTCCGGCCGGATCAATCGTCGTCGGCGTCCGGCCCGCGCAGCACCACGGCCAGCAGCCCGGCCGCGCCGCTGGCGCCTTCGGGGTCGAGGGCGGCGACGGTGGCCAGGGCGGCGCATCCGTCCTCCAGAGCGCCCAGGCGGACCAGGACATAGCCATAGGCCTTGAGGGCATAGGCCAGGAACCGCGCCTCGGCCGTCCAGTCCAGCATCCGGCCGGCGAACGGCGGCTGGCCCGCCTCAAGGCGCCTCCAATCGGGGTCCAGGCCCAGACGGTCCAGGGACTGGCGCACGCAGGCCAGCGCCCACGGCACCGCCTCGGCCAACTCATTGCGATAGAAGTGGAACTTGTAGTGGCCGATCAGCACGGCGCGATGCTCGGGCGCCTGTTGACGGGCGGCGGCCAGATGGCGACGCGCGGTATCGGGCTCGTGCCAGGCCGCACCGGCGGCCTTCAGGGCGGCCTCGATGGCGGCCGGAATGGCCTCGGTCGTGTCCGGAAACGGGTCATCCATTGGGGGGCCTCCCGACGGGGAGGGGGAGCGCCCGAAGTCTACCCGGACAACCGCCGTCCGGGCTATCCCTTCTTGGTCCTGCGGCGCACGGCGGCGGGCAGGCGCACCGTGAACAGGGCGCCGCGCACCGTGCCGTCGGCGTCGCGCACATTGCCGGCCGTGATGGTGCCGCGATGGGCCTCGACGATCTGCTGGGAGATCGACAGCCCGAGGCCGGAGTGGGTGCCGAACTTCTCGCCCAGCGGCCGTTCGGTGTAGAACCGGTTGAAGACGTCGCGTTCCTTGCCGGCCGGGATGCCGGGGCCCTGGTCCTCGACCTCGATGACCACTTCGCCGCCCTCGCGGCGGCCGCGCAGGGTGATGACCCCGCCCTCGGGGGAGAAACTCAGCGCGTTGCCGATCAGGTTGCGGATGACCTGCACCAGACGGTCCTCCAGGCCCCGGATGACCAGGGTGTCGCCATCCGGCCCGCCCCCATCCTCGGGCACGTCGAGGTCGAAGGTCACGGCGCGGTCCTGCCCGGCCAGGGCGTAGACGTCGGCCAGGGTTTCCAGCATCGGCCGCACCGTGACCTCGCCCGATTCGGCCCGCGACAGTTCGGCGTCCAGGCGCGAGGCGTCGGAAATGTCCGAGATCAGGCGGTCCAGGCGGCTGACGTCGTCCTTGACGATGGCCAGCAGGCGGCGCTGCTTGTCGGGGTCGTCCAGGCGCACGATGGTTTCGACCGCGCTGCGCAGCGAGGTCAGGGGGTTCTTGATTTCGTGGGCAACGTCGGCCGCGAACCGTTCGGTGGCGTCCATGCGCTGGCGCAGGGCCTCGGTCATGGCGCGCAGGGAGACGGACAACTCGCCGATCTCGTCCTGGCGGCGCGACAGGTCGGGGATGACCTGACGGCGGTTCTGGCCCGACCGGACCTGCTCGGCCGCGGCGGCCAGCCGGCGGATCGGCCGGGCGATGGTGCCGGCCAGATAGAACGACACCAGCACGGTGACGAACAGGGTGCCTAGGAACAGCTTGAGGATGGCCAGCCGGACCTCGAACAGGCTCTGTTCGATGTCGGCGTCCGAGCGCGACACCATCACCGCGCCGACCACCTGCTTGTAGTACTGAACCGGCACGGCGGCCGACAGCAGCTTGCGGTCGCGGTCGACCTGGCGGACGGCGGTGGCCGGCACGGCGACTTCGATGGCCTCGACCACCTCGTCATAATCCGACGCGGTCTGCTCGACGCGCTCGACGTAGCGGGGCAGGGAACGGCCCAGGGACAGCGCCCGCTTGACCCAGTCATAGGCGTTGCGGAGGGTGCCGACGAAGGACACCGGCTCGGGCGGCGGCAGGTCGGCGACCTGCACCATGCCGCCCGGCCCCATCAGGCGGCGGCTGTCGGCGACCAGCAGGCCGTTGGGGTCGAACAGGCGGGCCCGCACGCCGCCCAGTTCGGCCAGACGGCGGATCATGGCGCGCGAGGCCTCGGGCTGCAGGCGGTGGCTGGTCACCGGCAGGCGCAGGTTCTCGAAGGTCTCCATTTCGGCGGTGACGGCGCCCTCGCCGATCGCCGCGGCAACCAGGTCGGCCTGCACGCGCAGGCCGTCCAACTCGTTGGTGATCAGCGCGCCCTCGTACTGGTCGAGGTACAAAAGTCCGGCCAGCAGCAGCAGCGGGGCGATCAGGTTGACCGCCAGGATTCGCCCGGTCAGCGGTGAGAACGTGCGTTCCTGGCGGGTAGCCTGACTTTGGCTGGCTTGGCGCGTTTTCCGAGCGGCGTCGGGCCGTCCACCCTCGGCGGCCGGATCCCCCACCACCGGCGGGGGGCGCCGCGCCGGGGGTGTGCCGCCATCCAGAGGAGCCTGCCGCGCGATATCCATGACGTCAGGCGCCGCCGTCCTTGTAGCGATAGCCGACACCGTACAGCGTCTCGATCTGCGAGAAGCTGGTGTCGACCTCGCGGAACTTCTTGCGCAGGCGCTTGATGTGGCTGTCGATGGTGCGGTCGTCGACGTAGATGTGTTCGCCATAGGCGATGTCGATCAACTGGTCGCGGCTCTTGACGTGGCCGGGGCGCTGGGCCAAAGCCTGGAGAATAAGGAACTCCGTCACCGTCAGATCCACCTGACCGCCCTTCCAGGTCACCAGGTGGCGGGCCGGGTCGAGCATCAGGTCGCCGCGCTGCATGGCCGTCTCGGACGCCGCCTTGCCGCCGTTGGCGGCCTCGTCGCGGGCCTCCATGCGGCGCAGCAGGGTGCGGATGCGCTCCAGCAGCAGGCGCTGGGAGAACGGCTTCTTGATGTAGTCGTCGGCGCCCATGCGCAGGCCCAGCAGCTCGTCCACCTCGTCATCCTTCGAGGTCAGGAAGATGACCGGCATGTCGGTCGTCTTGCGCAGGTTCTGCAACAGCTCCATGCCGTCCATGCGGGGCATCTTGATGTCCAGGATGGCGAGGTCTGGCGGCGCCTCGGTCAGACCTTTGAGGGCCTCCGATCCGTCGTGGTAGCAGCGCACCTTGAAGCCCTCGGACTCCAGAAGGATCGACACCGACGTGGTGATGTTGCGGTCATCGTCGACCAGGGCAATCGTATGGCTCACCGGGTCCTCCTCGTTCGCCCCATCCGCAGACAACATGGGGGCCTATGCCTCGGTTCGGCAACAGTCACGCCAAACGCCGGGGCACAAACTATAAACCTGCCGCCCCCAAGGCCAAAGGCTTTGGAGGCGGCAGGTCAAGACACACGTGTTTTGTGGCGAATCTTTGGGGATTAATGGCCGTGTTTCATGGCTCCCCCCATTGCTCCCATGGCGCCGGGCCCCTGGACCTGGATCGGCACGGTCACGGTGCCGGCCTTTTCAAACTCCAGGGCGACGTCGAAGGTCTGGCCCTCCTGCAGGGGCTCCTTCAGGGTGATGAACATGATGTGCAGCCCGCCCGGCTTCAGGGTCACCGACTGCCCGGCCGGCACGTCGATGGCCTCGACCTGGCGCATGCGCATCACCGTGCCTTCGTGGATGTGGGTGTGCAGCTCGGTCTTTTCGGACACCGGGGCGGATGCCGCGATCAGGCGGTCGTCGGCCGCGCCGGCGTTGGTGATCTGCATGAAGCCGGCGCCGGCGCGGGCCATCCCGGCCGAGGCACGGGACCACGCGTCGGACACGGTGATGTCGGCCGCCCAGGCGGGGGCGGAAACGGACAGGGCCATGGCAGCGGCGGCCACGGTGGAAATCAGGCGGTTCATGGAAGGCTCCTCGGGGTCGTCGTCGGCGGGGCGTCGTCAGGTGTCTGGGTCAGGGAAAAGTCAGACGACGGCCGGCGGCGACCGGGCGCGCGGCAGCCCGGGCGTCAGGCCCTGGGCGAGGAGAATGGCTGGTTGGTCGATACGCACTCCCGCCGCAGCCGGGGGAAACGGCTGCGCGGGGGTGTTCGGGATGTCGGTCGCCCCGCCGGCGGCATAGGCCAGGCAGACGGCGCAGCTTGAGGCATCGGGCCGGGCCGGAGCGCCGGAGCCCGGCATGGGCACGCTGCGCAGCCCGTCGGCCGAGCACAGCACCAGGCTGCGCGGCAGGCCGTCGGCCCCGACAGCGGGGACCGCTTGACCCAGCGGCACCATCACCTGGATCAGCAACGCCAGAAGGCCCCACCACGCCATGGCGGCGCGGCGGTCGTTCAGGCGCTGGCGAAGGGTTGGCGCGGACCGGGTCATGGCGCCAAGGGTGCCCCGCCGGCCGAAATGTGGCAAGGGATTTTGCGCCGGGCGCGGAAGCTGACAGGCTCCGCTACTTTGCGAGAGAAAGCCGGGCGAGAGAAAGCCGGGCGAGAGAAAGCCGGGCGAGAGAAAGCCGGGCGAGAGAAAGCCGGGCGAGAGAAAGCCGGGCGAGAGAAAGCCGGGCTCCGCCCGGACCCGCAAGGAGGCTTGCCTCCTTGACCTCGGGAGGTAGGGGTGGGGGAGGCGGGTGCCGCAAAAACCTCCGTCGCACCCGCGCAGGCGGGTGCCCAGGGGCCACCAAGAAAGTCTTTTGTTATTAACGCTGTAGAAGAGCCGATGGGACTTTCTCCACGGCCCTGGGTTCCCGCCTTCGCGGGAACGACGAGGTTGATTATTGTGGTGGAAAATCAACCGAACGCAGCGTATCAGACGCCAAGGTCATCTGCCTGCGGCGCCAGCACCCCGTCATGGGATCAAAGGGCCGCTCGGCCCTTTGCGGGTCCGGGCAGAGCCCGGCTCTTTCTCTACGCCGCCTGCTTGGCCAGCCAGCCCTTGACGCCGGGGCCGGACACGAAGCGCACGCCGGCCGCCAGCGCGGCCTCGACCAGTTCGACCGATCCCAGGCCGTGGCAGTAGGCCTTGAGGCGGTTGGCCTCGGACCGCTTGACCAGGTCGTCGAAGTAGCTGCCCACGGCCTTCATCGGCCACGGCTTGTCGCGCAGGTGCAGGGCGATGCCGGTGTAGTTGGTGGTGGCATAAAGCTTGAGGTTCTGCGACTTCGGCAGGATGCGCGCCGCATAGGTCAGGCAGAACGGGTAGAGCAGGATGGCGACCTCGTCCAGGTATCCCATGGACTTCTCGTCGTCCATGTTGGTGGCCTCGAACAGCAGGTTCGGGCCGAGGTCGCGGATGAACGTGCGGCATCCCTCGGCAAAGGCCGAGGCCACCGCCGGGATGGCCAGTCCGGCGCCGTTCACCGGGATGATGATCTTGCGGGTGTCCCCGTTCTTGGCCATCAGGGCGGCGCGGACGCTGGCCATCTCCAGGGTCCGCAGCATCATCTTGATGAGCAGGGCTTCGTTGGCGGTGCGCCCTTCCAGGCCCGCCCCCAGGAGGACGTCGTCGCTCAGGAAGCGGCCGTCGGGAAGGCGCGCCGTGGGCCGGCAGTACAGCGTGTTGACGCGGCCCTCCCGGCCGTCGAGAACCGGCAGGAAGTCCATCGAGAACGACAGGTCCTCGCTGCGCACGACCGACGGCTCCTCCGCAGGCGAAGGGCCGGCATCCGCTGCCGGAGTCGGGGTCGTAGTCGCAGTGCCATCCATCGGCGCCATTGTTGAACCTTTTGGGCAGGAGGTGCGGCCGTTGTACGACTCTTGTCCAAACCGGGGCGCGATGCAAGGGGCGCCGGCGCGCCACGTTGGGTGATTGTCGGTGTGTTTACAATTGTTATGATTCAGCCCGTGCTCCAGCCGCGCGGGCGGCGCATGCCGGCGATCTTGCAGGCCTGTTGCACGTACCCGTAGGGGAACAACTCGAACAACCGGTTGCGCGAGGCGCCGCGGGTTTCCTTGAGGTGCTTGATGACGTAGCGGGCATCGGGCGCCATGCCCTTGCGGCGCAGGAAGTCGCGCATGAAGGCGATGACCTCCCAGTGCTCGTCTTCAAGGGTTATCCCCTCGGTGCGGGCGAGGGCCTCGGCGACCTCCTCGGTCCAGTCGGCGGGGTCGACCAGATAGCCTTCGCCGTCGCGGGTGACATCCAGGTTGGCATCATCCAGCATAAGTCTCCTCCAGTACCTTTGGGTCGGACTTCGGTACTCTATGCTGAAGGAACGCCTGAGGCGGCACCTTGATCGTCGTCAAGATGGCGTCAAGAAAGCGGGCGGTCGCGCAGGGCGTCGCGGATCTCCTCCAGCAGCACTTCCTGGCGCGGCTTGGGGGGCGCCTCGGGCGCGGCGGCGGGGGTTTCCTCGGACCGGCGCTTCAGGCGGTTCATGGTGCGGATGACCAGGAACAGCGCCCAGGCGACGATCAGGAAGTTCAGGATGGTGTTGATGAACACGCCGTAGTTCACGGTCGCCGCGCCGGCCGCCGTGGCCTCGGCAAGGCTTGCATAGTCGCCTTCGCCCAGGGTCCAGAACAGGCTGGAAAAGTCGAGGCCGCCCATCAGGTAGCCGACCGGCGGCATGATGACGTCGTTGACCAGCGAGGTGACGATGCGCCCGAACGCCGTGCCGATGATGACGGCGATGGCCAGATCGACCACGTTGCCCTTGACGGCGAATTCCTTGAATTCCTGAACCAGTTTCATGAGGCCGCTCCCGTGCGTGTTCCGCAGCAGGATAACGGATGAAGGCGTTTTCGGTTCCGCACAAAAGAAAGATTCACCACGGACCTTCGGGGTGGCGTATCGCCGTTCTGAACCACAGAGACACAGAGGCACAGAGGTCGCGGTGCCATGGGATGACTCAATGCGCGATCCCGTGCGTAGCGCAGAAAATGCCTGCGGCAGGCGCAGAAAGAATGCGCTCAAACAGTGCGGATTTCTCTGTGCCTCTGTGCCTCTGTGGTTCCTCTACACGGTCGCGGCACTTTCCCCGCTCATCCGTGATGAACCAAAAAAACCGCCCGCCCCAGGGTCCCGGGGCGGGCGGCTGATCTTACGCCGGTGAGGTAAGGCTTACGCCGTGGCCTTGGCCTCGACGGCGGCGGTCACCGGGACGTCCAGCTTGTTGAGCATTTCCTTGGGCACGATCTGCCAGAACTTGCCGACTTCCCGCTTCCAGTTGACCAGCAGGCGTTCGGCGAAGCGCGAGTGCGTCTCGGCCACATGCTCTTCGATCAGGCTCTTGAGCATCTGTTCGTAGTGCGGGACCTCGATGCGCTGCCAGATGACGGCCTCGGGGTTGACGCGGTGCTCGAACAGGCCGTCCTCGTCGTAGATGAAGGCCATGCCGCCGGTCATGCCGGCCCCGAAGTTGGCGCCCACCTCACCGAGGATGACCACCGTGCCGTTGGTCATGTATTCGCAGCCGTTGGAGCCGCAGCCCTCGATCACCACCTGGGCGCCCGAGTTGCGCACCGCGAAGCGTTCCCCGGCCTGACCGGCGGCAAACAGCTTGCCGGCCGTGGCACCGTACAGGACGGTGTTGCCGATGATGGTGTTGTCGTTGGACTTCAGCGGGCTGGACACCGACGGCCGGACCACGATGGTGCCGCCCGACAGACCCTTGCCGACGTAGTCGTTGGCGTCGCCGAACACTTCCAGCTTGAGGCCCTGCACGGCGAAGGCGCCCAGGGACTGGCCGGCCGAGCCGCGCAGGCGCACGGTGATGTGGCCGGGCTGGAGGGTGCTCATGCCGTACTTCTTGACGATCATGTGCGACAGCTTGGTGCCCACGGCGCGGTGGGTGTTCCGCACGTTGTAGGTCAGCTGCATCTTCTCGCCGTCTTCCAGGGCCGGCTGGGCGTCCTGGATCATCTGGGCGTCGAGGGTTTCCATGACCTCGTTGCGGCCGACCACGGTGTTGATGGTCGGCAGGCCGCCGGCATCGGCCTGGACCAGCAGCGGGTTCAGGTCGAGGTCGTCGAGGTGCGAGGCGCCGCGGCTGACCTGGTGCAGCAGGTCGGTCCGCCCGATCACGTCGTTGAGCGAGGCGACGCCCAGCTCGGCCAGGATCTGGCGCACTTCCTCGGCCAGGAAGGTGAACAGGTTGACCACCTTCTCCGGCGTGCCGACGAACTTCTGGCGCAGCGCGTCGTCCTGGGTGCACACGCCCACCGGGCAGGTGTTGGAGTGGCACTGGCGGACCATGATGCAGCCCATGGCGATCAGGCTGGTGGTGCCCAGGCCGTATTCCTCGGCGCCCAGCATGGCGGCGATGACCACGTCGCGGCCGGTCTTGAGGCCGCCGTCGGTGCGCAGCAGGACCTTGTGGCGCAGACGGTTGAGCGTCAGCACCTGATGGACCTCGGACAGGCCCATTTCCCACGGCAGGCCGGCGTACTTGATCGAGGTCTGCGGCGAGGCGCCGGTGCCGCCCGAATGGCCGGACACCAGGATGACGTCGGCCTTGGCCTTGGCCACGCCGGCGGCAATGGTGCCGATGCCCGAACGCGACACCAGCTTCACCGTGACCCGCGCCTTGGGGTTGATCTGCTTGAGGTCGTAGATCAGCTGCGCGAGGTCTTCGATGGAATAGATGTCGTGGTGCGGCGGCGGCGAGATCAGCATCACGCCGGGGGTGGAGTGACGCAGCTTGGCGATCTCGACCGTGACCTTGAAGCCGGGAAGCTGGCCGCCTTCGCCGGGCTTGGCGCCCTGGGCGACCTTGATCTCGATCTCACGGCACTGGTTGAGGTATTCGGCGGTGACGCCGAAGCGGCCCGACGCGACCTGCTTGATGGCCGAGTTGGCGTTGTCGCCGTTCGGGCGCGGCCGGTAGCGCGACGGATCCTCGCCGCCTTCGCCGCTGTCGGACTTGGCGCCGATGCGGTTCATGGCGATGTTCAGCGTGCCGTGCGCCTCGGGCGACAGGGCGCCCAGGGACATGGCCGGGGTGACGAAGCGCTTGCGGATCTCGGTGACCGATTCGACCTCGTCCAGGGACAGGTGGTTGTCGGCCGGCTTGAAGTCCAGCAGGTCGCGCAGGTTGATCGGCGGCAGGGCGCGCAGGCCGTCGGAGTAGCGCTTGTACAGCGAGTAGCTGTCGGTCGCCACGGCGGCCTGCAGGGTGTGGATGAGGTTGCCGTCGAACGAATGCGGCTCGCCCGAATGGCTGCGCACGCGATAGAACCCGCCGACCGGCAGAACGGCGGCGGTGGTGCCGAACGCCTTCTTGTGCTGGGTCAGCACCTTGTGCTGGATGCCGGCCATGCCGATGCCCGAAATGCGCGACGGCATGCCGGGGAAGAACTCGGCGACCAGCGAACGCGACAGGCCGATGGCCTCGAAGTTGAGGCCGCCACGGTAGGACGACACCACCGAGATGCCCATCTTGGACATGATCTTGCGCAGGCCGTCGTCGATGGCCTTCTTGAAGTTCTTGAGGCCTTCCTCAAGCGACAGGGCGCCGAACAGGCCGCGGCGGTGACGCTCGGCAACGGCTTCCTCGGCGATGTAGGCGTTGACCGTGGTCGCCCCGACGCCGATCAGCACGGCGAAGTAATGGGTGTCCAGGCACTCGCCCGACCGCACGTTCAGGCTGGTGAAGGTGCGGAGCTGCTGCTTGATGAGGTGCGTGTGCACGGCGCCGGCGGCCAGGATCATCGGCATCGGCGCGCGGTCGGCGGTGACCTTCTCGTCGGTCAGGATGATGTGCGTGCAGCCGCCGCGCACGGCGTCCTCGGCTTCCTGCTGGATGCGCGAGATGGCGTCGCGCAGGGCGTTTTCCGCCCCGCCGTTCCCGCAGCCGTCGATCCCGAAGGTGCAGTCGACGATGGCCGCCGTGTCCTTCATGGTGGCGCGCATGGCGCGGTATTCGGCCGTGGTCAGGACCGGGCTTTCAAGCTGCAGCAACTCGCACTGGCTGGCATCCTCGTCGAGGATGTTGCCCAGGTTGCCCAGCCGGGTGCGCAGGCTCATCACCCGCGTCTCACGCAGCGGGTCGATGGGCGGGTTGGTCACCTGGCTGAAGTTCTGGCGGAAGAAGCAGTGCAGGCCGCGGTACTTGTCCGACAGCACGGCCAGCGGGCCGTCGTCGCCCATGGACCCGATGGCCTCCTTGCCGTCCTCGACCATGGGATGGAGGATGAGCTCCATGTCTTCCATGGTGTGGCCGTAGGCGAGCTGGCGGCGGCGCAGCGTCTCGACGTCGAGTTCGGGCTCGGCGGCGCGGCTTTCCTTGATCAGGCTGTCGAGCACGGTGACCCGCTCGGTCCACTTGCCGTAGGGCTGGCGGGCGGCGAGCATGTCCTTGGTCTCGATGTCGCGATAGAAACGACCTTCCTGCAGGTCGACGGCGATGCACTCGCCGGGGCCGACGCGGCCCTTCTCGGTGACCTCGGCCTCGTTGACGCGGACCATGCCGGTCTCGGACCCGACGATCAGCAGGCCGTCGGTGGTCATGGTGTAGCGCAGCGGACGCAGGCCGTTGCGGTCCAGGCCGGCGATCATCCAGCGGCCGTCGGTGGCGCAGATGGCGGCCGGGCCGTCCCACGGCTCCATGACGCAGCTGGTGTAGGCGAACAGCGAGCGGTGCTCGTCCGGCATGGTGGCGTTCTGCACGATCGATTCGGGGATCAGCATCGCCTTGACCATCGGCGCCGGGCGGCCGGCGCGGACCATCAGCTCGAACACCGCGTCGAGGGCGGCCGAGTCCGAGCCGTGCGGCTGCACGATGGGCTTGAGGTCGTCGATGCGCTCGCCGAACACCTCGCAGGCCATGCGGGTCTCGTGGGCCTTCATCCAGTTGACGTTGCCGGTCAGCGTGTTGATCTCGCCGTTGTGGGCAAGGGTGCGGAACGGCTGGGCCAGGCGCCAGGTCGGGAAGGTGTTGGTCGAATAGCGCTGGTGATAGATGGCGAACGACGACACGAAGCGGTCATCGCGCAGGTCGGGATAGAACACGTCGAGCTGTTCGGCCAGGAACATGCCCTTGTAGATGATCGACCGGCACGACAGCGAGCAGATGTAGAACTCGCTGATGTTGTCGGCCAGGGCGCGCTTTTCCATGCGCCGGCGCAGCACGTACAGGTCGGTCTCGAACTGCTCGTCGGACACGCCCTTGGTGTTGGCGATCATGATCTGTTCGATCTCGGGGCGGGTGGCGTTGGCCTTTTCCCCGATCACGTCGATGTTCACCGGCACCTGGCGCCAGCCGTAGATGGTGTAGCCGTAGTGCAGGATCTCGGACTCGACCAGGGTGCGGCAGCGCTCCTGGGCGTCCATGTCGTTCTTGGGCAGGAACACCATGCCCACGGCCAGCCGGCCGTCGGCCAGGTGGTGGCCGGTGCGGGTGACGTGTTCCTTGAAGAACTCCTGCGGGATCTCGACGTGGATGCCCGCGCCGTCGCCGGTCTTGCCGTCGGCGTCAACCGCGCCACGGTGGAACAGCACCTTCAGGGCCTCGATGCCGGCCTCGACCACCGCGCGGCGCGGCTTGCCGTCGAGCGCGGCGACCATGCCGACGCCGCAGCTGTCGATTTCCTGCGCCGGGGAATAGAGGTGGCCGGCTTCGAGCGCGGCCGCGTTGGCCTTCCAGTTCTCGACGAACTGTTCACCCGATTCGATCTTGTCGATCTGGTCGATCTTGCTGATCTCGGTCATGTCACTCATTCCCCGAATTACTGGGCGGCGACCAGGGAACCCTGGTCGGCCTTCACGTTCAGATAGCGCCCGATGGCGGCGGCGGCGTCGCGGCCGTCGCGGATGGCCCACACCACCAGCGAGGCACCGCGCACGATGTCTCCGGCGGCGAACACGCCATCCATGGCGCTCATCAGGGTGCGCGGGTTGGTCTTGATGGTGCCCCAGTCGGTGACCTTCAGGGCATCCTGGCCGAACAGGCCGGGCAGATCCTCGGGCTCAAAGCCGAGCGCCTCGATCACCAGGTCGGCCGGAACGGTGAAGGCCGAACCCTCGATGGGCTGCGGCTTCTGGCGGCC
This sequence comes from Rhodospirillaceae bacterium, assembly GCA_041686745.1. Lineage (GTDB taxonomy): Bacteria > Pseudomonadota > Alphaproteobacteria > Rhodospirillales > Rhodospirillaceae > Cauispirillum. The sequence goes on from JAWLDH010000002.1 coordinate 98,697, forward strand.
CGAGGCGTCGGCCACGCCGAGGTGCATGCGGATGGAGCGCACGCCGGTGACGCGGTCGCCGGTGCCGTCGTTGAGCAGGGCTTCGGGCGCGGCGAGCCATTCGAACTCGACGCCCTCTTCCTCGGCATTGGCCACTTCGCGCTGCGAGCCGGGCATGTTGTCGCGGTCGCGGCGGTACAGGCACTTGACCGACTTGGCGCCCTGGCGGATGGCGGTGCGCACGCAGTCCATGGCGGTGTCGCCGCCGCCGATGACCACGACGTCCTTGCCGTTGGCGTTCAGGGTGCCGTCGTCGTAGGCCGCCACGCTGTCGCCCAGGCTCACCTTGTTGGAGGTGATGAGGTAGTCGAGCGCCTTGTAGACGCCGGTCAGGCCGGCGCCCGGAATGGTCAGGCGGCGGGCCTTGTAGACGCCGGTGGCGATGAGCACGGCGTCATGCTTGGCCTGCAGCGAGGCGAAGCTGATCGCCCCGCCGATGTCGCTGTTGGGATGGAAGTGCACGCCGGCCTCTTCGAGCAGGGCGACGCGGCGCGCGATGACGTCCTTTTCCAGCTTGAAGCCGGGGATGCCATAGACCATCAGGCCGCCGATGCGGTCGTAGCGGTCGTAGACGTGGACCTGGAAGCCCTGCTTGCGCAGTTCCTCGGCCGCCGCCATGCCGGCCGGGCCGCCGCCGATGATGCCGACCGACTCGGCGCGCTCGGCTTCCGGCTTGACCGGCTTGACCCAGCCCTTTTCCCAGGCGGTGTCGGTGATGTACTTCTCGACCGCGCCGATGGTCACCGCGCTGTGACGCGACTGTTCGAGCACGCACGACCCTTCGCACAGGCGATCCTGCGGGCAGATGCGGCCGCACACCTCGGGCATGTTGTTGGTCGCCGAGGAAATGGCGTAAGCTTCCTCGAGGCGGCCGCTGGCGGTCAGCATCAGCCAGTCCGGGATGTGGTTGCCCAGCGGACAATGGATCTGACAGAACGGAATGCCGCACTGTTCGCAGCGTGACGCTTGGTCGCCCGCCCGCTCGGCCTCGAAGCCAGCATAGATCTCGTCGAAGTCCTGGCGGCGGTCTTCGGCTGGACGTTTGTCCGGCATCTGCTGCTCAAGGCGGGTGAACTGGAGCATTTTGGGCGACATGCGTCGGCCTCCTCGTAAATCGCTTCTACGGGTCGGGCACTCTCTTAAGGGTCCGGTATAAGGCTGGAAGCCGCATTCCTCAAGGGAAAAGCGGCAAATAGGTCATGTTTGTTTACCAATTTCTACCAACCCGGCGGAATCCAAGGCCCTCGGCGTGGCCGGTGATCCCCGCAATGGTTACGTTTTGTTTACTATATCCGTTTGGGGCGCTTCCACGCCTTATGACGGTCACCCTTCTTGCCCCTTGGGCCGGGTTGCGGACGGTGCTATGAGAGGGGCCTCCGCCACGCCCGAGAGCCGACCGTGACCCTCATTCAGATCGTCGTGCTGGCCCTGGTCCAGGGCATCACCGAATTCCTGCCGGTCAGTTCGTCCGGCCACCTCATCCTGGTCCCCATCGTGGCCGAGTGGCCCGACCAGGGCCTGGCCATGGATGTCGCCGTCCACGTCGGGGCGCTGGGCGCCGTGCTGGTCTATTTCTGGCGCGACGTGTGGATGATGGCGGCCGGCCTCGGCCGTCAGCTCAAGGGGCGCGGCGACGCCGGGGCGCGGATGTTCTGGCAGGTGGTGCTGGGCACCATCCCGGTGGTGATCGCCGGGTTCGCCCTCAAGACCATGGACGGCAGTGACGCCCTGCGGTCGGTCGCGGTGATCGGCTGGGCCATGCTGCTGGGCGGCGTCGTGCTGTGGCTGGCCGACCGCTTCTGCATGCGGGTCAAGACCCTGGTCCACCTGCCCTATGGCGAGGCGCTGATCATCGGGCTGTCCCAGGTCCTGGCGCTGATCCCCGGAATGTCGCGTTCGGGCATTACCATGACGGCGGCCCGCGCGCTGGGCTACGAGCGGCCGGAGGCGGCGCGCTTCTCGCTGCTGCTGTCGATCCCGACCATTCTCGCGGCCGGCCTGCTGCTTGGTCTGGATGTCTACGAGAGCGGCGACGCGGCACTGACCGAGGCCGCCTTGATCGGCGCCGGACTGTCCTTCGTCTCCGCCCTGGTGGCCATCACCCTGATGATGGCGTGGCTCAAGCACGCCAGCTTCACGCCGTTCGTGCTGTACCGCATCCTGCTCGGCGTGGTGCTGCTGGGCGTGGCCTACGGCGGGGTGGCCTGAGGGCCGAGGAGGGCTGTCGCCCTCCTGGTTGATGCACGCCGGCGTCAATGCACGCTGGCGGGTTCCATGTCGTGCTGGACGATGGCCGCGAAGGCCAGGTCGCGGGTCGGGGCCTGGCCGATTTCCTGGCCGTCGGCGCTGTGGATGGACCACAGGGCTTCGCCGTCCTGGACGCAGGCCCGCACATAGGCGACGTGTTCCAGCCCGAGTTCGGAAAGGTCGTGGCTGGACACACTCTCGGCATCGTTGCGATGCATGGTGTTCATGGGTTTACCCCCTCCGTTAGCGCCGGTCCTGCCGGTCATCCGGCGAGACATCGATGGTCTGGCCGCCGTCTGTCTTTCCGGTGCGGCCGGTCTTGATCTGGATTTCGCGAACCACCGGTTCGGGCATGGGGCGCTCCAGGTCGATGTGGAGCAGGCCGTTGTCCAGCCGGGCGCCCATCACCTCGATACCCTCGGCCAGCACGAAGCTGCGCTGGAACTGGCGCGACGCGATGCCGCGGTGCAGGAACACGCGCTCGGCCTCGTCGTTGCGGTGGCGGCCGCGGATGACCAACTGGTTGTCCTCGGTGGTGACCGTCAGGTCGTCGTCCGAGAAGCCTGCCACGGCCAGCGTGATGCGCAGACAGTTTTCGCCGGTCTGCTCGATATTGTACGGCGGGTACCCTTCGGCCGACGACTTCGCCGCCCGGTCGAGAACCCGTTCGAAATGGTCAAAACCCAGAAGGAGCGGGCTGTTGAACATGGACATCCTGGACACAGGAACACCTCCTTGAGAGCGTATCCGCTGTTGGGGGGCCCGACACTGCGGCGCCCGGTGAAGTCCGCCGCCCCGAAACGGCGTCGGCGATGGCAGACCTTTTGAATCTCGTGCGGATGACAACATCCGTCAAGTCTCTGGTATTGGCCTGTGGTTTGGGCGCAGGTCCCGGGTGACAGGTTTCGCGGACCCTGGCACGATGCCGGCCATGACCGGACCCGTACCCGACCCGCCCGAAACCGTGCCGCCGCCGCCGTCTTTTGCGGCCGAGTTGGGGCGCGTGCTGTTCCCCGGCGACAGTGGCCTCGACCACGCGACCCTGGCCCGCATCGCCGGCACCTACAACGAGACGCTGCGCCGGTCCGGGGCCACGCCCCACAGCGTGTTGTGGCAGAACCGGGCCAGCCAGGTGCTGCGCTTTCGCAAGCTGCTGAAGGTGCTGGGCGACGACGCCAGGCGCCCGGGGCTGACGATCAACGACCTGGGGTGCGGCTACGGCGCCCTGTTCGACCACATGCGGCGCAAGAAATTCCTCAAGGGCGGCCGCTACATCGGATACGACCTGGCGCCCGACATGGTGGCGGCGGCCCGCCACCGCTTTCGCCGTGACAAGCGGGTGTCCTTCGTGTGCGCCGCCGAGGCCACCGAGGATGCCGACTACTCCTTCGCCTCGGGCACCTTCGGGCTGATGATGGAGGAGTCCTATCCGGTGTGGGAGGCCTATGTCCGTGACAGCCTGCGCCGGCTGGCCGCGCGGTCGCGGCGCGGCATGGCGTTCAACATGCTCGACCGTCGCGGGTCCGACAGCCGGGCCACCCTGTACTACGCCGACCCGGCCGACTACCTGGACTTCTGCCGCGAGGAACTCGGCGCGCAGGTGACCATCCTGGACACCTACACGCCCTATGACTTCACCATCCTGTGCCGCTTCGACGGCCGCCCGCCGGCGGCCGGGCGGGCCGTGCCGCGAACCGTCAGGTGGTGGAACACCTGGCTGCCGTGGCTCGGATGATGCGCACCACCGAGGCGACGCCGTTGCGGCGGTTGGGGCTGATGTGCTGGTCGAGTTCCAGGCGGGCCAGTTCGGCGTCGGCGTCGATGGCGAGGATCTCCGACGGCGTCTTGCCGGAAAACACGATCAACAGGACGGCCAGCAGGCCGCGCACGATGTGGGCGTCCGAATCGGCGTGGAAGACCAGGGTCGGTTCGCCGCCGTTGACCGGCGGGCGGACCTCGTGGGTCAGCCACACCTGGCTCATGCAGCCTTCGACCTTGTTGGCGGGCACCTTGGCGGCCTCGGGCAGAGGATCCATCTTTTTGCCGAGGTCGATGATGTAGCGGTAGCGGTCCTCCCAGTCGTCGAACAGGGAGAAGTTGTCCGCCAGCTCATCGATATCCAGTGTGGGGTCCATGGCCCGTAGTGTCCTTCCTCGTCGATGCCGTCGGGTGACCTGACCTGGTCACGCCCTTCATATAGACGCTGACGGCGGCCGGGGAAAGACGCGGTTGGCCCGTTCAGCCCCGACTCAGCCCCGACTCAGCCCCGCCCGGGCTTGGTGGGGTCCTGCGGGGAGATCGGGTCACTGGCCGGAAAGGTGTCCTCAAGCGCTTCATCGAGGCACTCCTCCTGGTGTTCCCGCTTTTCCTCCTTGGTCTGGTCCTTTTGTTCGGTCTTGGTCTTTTCGGTCTTTTTCTCGGTGTTTTCGTTGTCGGGCTTGGGCGCGTGGTCGGACATGCGAAAACCTCCCCATGATGAAGGACCCGCAAAGACTGGCGGGTTCTGTCAGCAACGGGGGGGTGGGGATGTGCGTTGCCTGCGCCTCTGGGCGTGCGCCTCTGGGCGTGCGCCTCTGGGCGTCCGCCTCTGGGCCTGCGCCTCAGGTCCTGTCGCGCACGGCTATCTGGATTTCCACGATGCGGGCTTCCATGGCGTCGATGGCCTGACCCAGGCGGGCCAGACGCTCGGCTTCCTGGCCCTCGGTCAGGCGGCGGGCCAGCAGGCCGTGGAACAGGCGGGCCGCCTGCACCGGCTGGCGCAACTCGTGCAGCATTTCGCGCAGGGCCTTGCGGTCCAGGGCGCCGCCCGCTCCGGCACCGCCGTCGAGCCGCCGGCGCAATGCGGCGTTCTCTTCTTCCAGTGTGCGGAGGCGGACGGAAAGGTCTTCGCTGCTGGTCACGTTTGGTCTCCCTCGGGCCCAAGGATTCCCTAACTTCGCAGCGCGCGCAATCCTCAAACGTCGCCAGTTCGGATGACGGCGTTTGAAGATGGCCGCCGGGCGCAGGGGCCACCTTGTGCGGCCCCCCACCCATCCCGTACACTCCGCACCGCCGAGTCGCGGCACAGAACATCCGGTAGAGGCGCAAGGCATGGATGACGTGAAGTTCATCGACCTGACCAAGACGGTGGCCCTGGTCGAAGAGCAATCCTACGAGGCGTGGCGGGAGGTCCTGTCGAGCAAGGGCTTCATCCACGGCAAGAACACCACCCAGGTCGAACAGAAGCTGGCCGCCCGCCTGGGCGCGCGCCACGCCATCTGCTGCGCCAACGGGACGGACGCCCTGGTGATGGGCCTGATGGCCGCCGGCGTCGGCAAGGACGACTGGGTGGCGGTGCCCAACCTGACGTTCTGGGCCTCGGCCGAGGCGCCGGCCATCCTGGGCTGCAACATCGTGCTGATCGACGTCGGCCCCGACCTGCACCTCGATGCCGACGCCCTGAAGGCGGCGGCCAAGGCGCACCCGCTCAAGGCCTGCGTGCTGGCCAACCTGTTCGGCTGGGCGGCCACGGCGCTCAACGACATCCGCGCCTTCTGCGCCGCCGAGGGCATCGCCCTGATCGAGGACGACGCCCAGGCGTTCGGCGTCGAAGTCGCCAGCCTTGACGGTGGCATGACCTCGGTGTTTGCCGGGGCCCAGGTGTCCACCCTCAGCTTCTATCCGGCCAAGGTGATCGGCGGCTGCATGGACGGCGGCGCCGTGCTGACCAACGACGACGCCCTGGCCAAGCGCCTGCGCTCGATCGCCAACCACGGCCGGGCCGAGCACTATTCCTATGCCCACGTCGGCATGAACTCGCGCATGGCCGAGCTGAATGCGGCCTATCTGACCCGCCTGCTCGACCACGCCGACACCATCCTGGACGGCCGGCGCGAGGCCTTCGCGGCCTATCAGGCGCGGCTGTCGGACGTCCCCGGCCTGACCTTCCACGGCGTGCCCGCCGGGCAGACCGGCAACGGCTACCTGACCATGCTGACCCACGACACCCTGAGCGGCGACGACATGGTTGCCAGGCTCAAGGCGCGCGGCATCTTCTGCGGCCGGGTCTATCCCGAAACCATGGACATGCAGCCGCCCGGCCAGGCGTGGACCCGCTTCGGCGACCTTTCCCGCAGCCGCGCGCTGAGCCGTGCCCTGTTCTCCCTGCCGCTGTACTACGGCATCGAGCCGGCCGCCGTGCAGCATGTCTGCGACACCCTGATCGACGTGATCAAAACCGAGGGGAACGCCTGATGTATCGCGCCGCCCTGATTGGCCTGGGACACATGGGCCGTCACCACATGCGGGTCCTGAACGAGCACCCGGAGTACGAACTGTGCGCCGTGGTCGATCCGCAGGCGCAGCAACTGCCGCCCGCCGTCACCGCGCCGCTGCTGGCCGACATCGGGCAGCTTGATCTGGATGCGCTCGACGTCATCGTGATCGCCGCGCCGACCGCCAGCCACCTCGACGTCATGCGCGCCCTGAGCGGCTTCAAGGGCCACGTGCTGATCGAAAAGCCGGTGTGCGAGACGGTCGCCGAAGGCGTCGCCCTGCGCGAGCTGTTCGACACCGACCGCCTGCGCGTCGGCCACGTCGAACGCTTCAACCCGGTGGTGGTCAAGCTCAAGGAGGTCCTGCGGGCGGGCCACCTGGGCCATGTGGTGCATGTCGCCTTCACCCGCGTCGGCGGCTTCCCGCGCAGCATCCAGAACAGCGGCAGCGTGATCGTCGATCTGGCCGTCCACGACATCGACCTGTTCAACTGGGCGTTCGGCAAGCCCGCCCTGGTCGGGTCGGCGGCGCACGCCCACAAGCCGGAAAAGGGCCACGCCCCGGCCGTCCACACCGCCGACATCCTGCTCAAGAGCGCCGCCGGCGCCACCGCCTCGGTGCATTGCAGCTGGATCACCCCGACCAAGATGCGCGGCATCCGCATCACCGGGACCAACGGCACCTGCTTCGTGGACCTCATCGCCCAGACCTGCACCGTGCACACCGGCGGCATCACCGCGGCGTCGCAGTTGCCGACCGTGGACGAGATCACCTTCGGCCAGTTCGTGGCCTACAGCTCGGTCCACGACACCATCGAGTTCGGCATCGTCCGCACCGAGCCCCTGGTCGCCCAGCTCAACGGCTTCGCCCAGTTCCTGCGCGGCGAACCCAGCCCGTGCGCCACCTACGACGAAGCCATGCTGGCCCTGCGCCTGGCCGAAGAGGCCATGAAGAAGGGCGACAGCCTGCTGGATGCGGCGGAGTAATCGGTCGAAAGGAAGTGAACCACAGAGGCACAGAGACACAGAGGTTTCGGAGCAAATAGCCGCGCGCAGCGCAATGAAGCCCTACGGGGTATGACTGCCTGCGGCGCTGCTTCGCTCTCTCTGTGCCCTCTGTGCCTCCTCTGTGTTCTCTGTGTTTCCCCGCTTCACTTCACTCCACTAAACCGGCCGCCGGGCGCGCAAGGCCTGGGACAGGGTCCCGTCGTCCAGGTAGTCGAGTTCGCCGCCCACCGGTACGCCGTGGGCGAGGCCCGAGACGGTCACGCCGCAGTCCTTGAGGTGGTCGGCGATGTAGTGGGCGGTGGTCTGGCCGTCGACCGTGGCCGACAGGGCGAGGATCACCTCCTTGACCGCCGGATCGGCGGCGCGGGCGGCCAGGCGGTCGAGGTTGAGGTCCTGCGGCCCGACCCCGTCCAGCGCCGACAGCACCCCGCCGAGCACATGGTAGCGCCCCGGAAAGGCGTTGGTGCGTTCCAGCGCCCACAGGTCGTCGACGTCCTCGACCACGCACAGGATGGACGGGTCGCGCCGGGTGTCGGCGCACACCGCGCAGGGGTCCTGGGTATCGACGTTGCCGCACGTCCCGCACACCCGCACCTTGGCCTGCACCTCGCCGAGCGCGGCCAGCAGCGGATCAAGCGCGGTTTCCCGGCGCTTGATCAGGTGCAGGGCGGCGCGCCGGGCCGAGCGCGGACCCAGGCCCGGCAGGCGGGCCAGGATGTGCATCAGGCGTTCGATCTCGGGTCCGGCCACGGTGCGACGGGCCTCAGAAGGGGAACTTCATGCCGGGCGGCAGGTTGAGGCCGCCGGTGACCTTCTGCATTTCGTCCTGCATGACGACTTCGATCTTGGCCTTGGCGTCGTTGTGGGCGGCGACCACCAGGTCCTCGAGCATGTCCTTGTCCTCGGGATCGACCACGGTGGGGTCGATGGTCAGCTTGCGCATGTCGCCCTTGCCGTTGAGCGTCACCTGGACCATGCCGCCGCCGGACGCGCCGGTGACTTCCATGTCGTTAAGGCGGGCCTGCATTTCCTGCATCTTGGCCTGCATCTGCTGGGCCTGCTTCATCATGTTCCCGAGGTTCTTCATAGGTCGTCGTCTCCGTTGAAATCGTCGTCGGGCTCCACCACGGGAGCCTCTTCGAGCGGCACGGCCCCGGTGCCGCCGCCGCTGGGGGCAAGGTCGCGAATGACGCCGATGGTGGCGTTCGGGAAGGCCGTCATCACGGCCTGTACCAGGGGGTTGGCCTGGGCGCCGGTCAGGGTCTTTTCGAACACCGTCGGTTCGCCGGGCTCGTTGGAGATCAACACCCCCCAGCGCCGCGCGGTCCACGTCTCCAGGCACTTGCCGACCCGGCCGGCCAGATCCTTGTCGGCGCCGGTGCCGGGGCGGAACTCCAGGCGGGCGCTGGCGGCGTCGTAGCGCACCAGATGGACGTTGCGCTCAAGCTGCACGCCAAGCACCGCCTCGCGCTTGGTCATGAACAGGGCGATGAGCTTTTCGAAGGTCGGCGGGGCCGGTTCGCCGCGTGGGGTCTCGGGGGCCTGAGCCTCCCACGGCGGAACGTCGGCCTGGCCGCGCGTCATCGGATGCACCGTTCCACCGCCGCCGCCGCTGGCCGCCATGGCGGTGGGGCCGTGCAGGGGGCCGGGCGGCGGGGCGGCCGGACCTTGGGCCGAAACGCCGGCACCACTCCCGCCACCACCCCCGGCCGGCGCGCCCGCGCCCTGCACCGGGGCCGCACCACCGGCCTTGCGCAACTGGGCCACGGCATCGGCCGGGCTGGGCAGGTCGGCGGCGTAGGACAGGCGGATGAGCGCCATTTCCACGGCCTGCAAGGGGCTGGTCGCCGCGCGGGCCTCGCCCACGGCCTTGAGCAGCATCTGCCACGTGCGGGTCAGCACGGCGACCGACAGGCGGTTGGCCATGTCGCGGCCGCGCACGCGCTCGGTTTCGGCGGCCATGGGATCGGTGACCGACTCGGGCGTGACCTTCAGGCGGGTCAGCCAGTGGGTCAGTTCCAGCATGTCATTCAGCACCACCACCGGGTCGGCCCCGGCGGTGTACTGCTCGCCCAGGATATTCAGGGCGGTCGGCACGTCGCCCTTCATCACGGCGTCGAACAGGTCGAACACCAGGGCGCGGTCGGCAAGGCCCAGCATGTCGCGGACCTGGACCTCGGTCACGGTGCTGCCGCCGGGGCCGCCACTGTGGGCAATCGCCTGGTCGAGCAGCGACAGCCCGTCGCGCACCGACCCGTCGGCGGCGCGGGCCAGCAGGCTCAGGGCGCCATCCTCGACGGAAACCTTCTCGGTTTCGGCGATGCGGCGGAAGTGGGCGGACAGCGTTTCGGCATCAACCCGGCGCAGGTCGAACCGCTGGCAGCGCGACAGCACCGTGACCGGGACCTTGCGGATTTCGGTGGTGGCGAAGATGAACTTCACATGCTCGGGCGGTTCCTCGAGCGTCTTGAGCAGCGCGTTGAACGCCGCCGTGGACAGCATGTGCACTTCGTCGACGATGTAGATCTTGTAGCGCGCGCTGGTCGGGCGGTAGCGCACGCTTTCCAGCAGTTCGCGGATGTCGCCGACGCCGGTGCGGCTGGCGGCGTCCATTTCCATCACGTCGACGTGGCGGTCCTCGGCAATCGCCCGGCAGTGCTCGCACACGCCGCAGGGATCGACGGTCGGCCCGCCGGTGCCGTCGGGGCCGATGCAGTTCAGGGCGCGGGCGATGATGCGGGCGGTGGTCGTCTTGCCCACCCCGCGCACGCCGGTCAGCACATAGGCCTGGGCCAGCCGGCCCGACGCGATGGCGTTCGACAGCGTGCGGACCAGCGCCTGCTGCCCGATGAGGGTGGAAAAGTCGGCGGGACGGTACTTGCGGGCCAGAACCCGGTACTCGGCGGGGCCGCTCTCGGGTGTGGTCGCTTCGCTCATCGCCGTCTTAGATAGTGGGAGGAGGTGGAAGACCGGACGGCGACCCGGAGCGAAACTCGTTAGGGCTGCTTCCTTCCGGACCTGACCCGGTTGGCGAGGACTCCGTCCACCGCCGGCCTTCCGGGGACACTATATCAGGCCTAAGGGCCGCCGTGGCAAGGGCCGATTGCACCGGCTATGCTGGCAACCGTCCGCCACTGAAGGAATTGCGTCGTGACCACCAAGGGAGCAACCCGCATCGCCGATGTCCCGCCGGCCGTCCTGGCCGACCTGCACGGCGGACGCATGGCGACGCGCACGCTGGCCGAGACGCTGGCGGTGGACTTCGCCACCCTGCTGGAGGCGGCCTTTCCCGGCCTGTCCGGCGCGGGCATCGAGCCGGCGGCGGGCGTCACCCGGCGGATGGCCCAGGCCGCCGCCGTCCTGCGCACCGCCCTGGGTCCGGCCGAGGCGTTCGCGGCCTGCGCGGCGCATCGCTCGGACATCGTGCGGGGGTGGGCCGCCTATGCCGCCTGCGCCGAGCCCGACCAGCCCCTGGCCGAGCGGCTGGAGGTGCTGCGCCCATTGGCCGACGATCCCCATTTCGCGGTGCGCGAGTGGGCGTGGCTGGCCCTGCGGCCCCACGTCGCGGCCGATCTGCCCCAGGCGTTCGCGCTGCTGCGGCCGTGGACGGCGGAGGCCTCGCCCAACCTGCGGCGGTTCGCGGTCGAGGTCACCCGGCCGCGCGGCGTGTGGTGCGGCCACCTGCCATCGCTGAAGGCCGATCCGGCGCCGGGCCTCGTCCTGCTGGAGCCGGTGCGGGCCGATGCCAGCCGCTATGTCCAGGACTCCGTCGCCAACTGGCTCAACGACGCCTCCAAGACCCATGGCCCGTGGGTCGAGGCCCTGTGTGGCCGCTGGCGGGACGAGGCATCGGGGCCGCACACCGCCTACATCATCCGCCGCGCCTGCCGGAGTCTTCGCCTGTGATAGTGTCTTCGCCCGTGATCTCTTACACCGCCGACACCCTCGACCGTGCCCATCATGTGCGCCGCGACCCGGCCGCCCTGGCTGCCGCGTGGGCGGACGGGCGGCGGCGCATCGTGCCGGTGTGGCGCAACCAGCATGCGGTGGGCGGCACCCTCGCGCCGCTGTTCCTGGCCGACGCCGACCCGGCCGAGGCGGTGTTCCTGGGTCTGGTCGAGGGTGCGCCGTGGTTTGCCGTCGATGTTTCCGCCGCCGAGGCTCCCCCTGACCTGGGTGGCGCCTGGCACGACCTGCGGGCGGTCGGCCCGGCCCTGGGCGCGGGCCACGCCTGTGTCCTGGGTGCGGCGCGCGGGTTGCTGGGGTGGCATCGCGGCCACCGGTTCTGCGGCGCCTGCGGGTCCGAGACGCGGGCCGAGGACGGCGGCCATGTGCGGGCCTGCACCTTCGAGGGCTGCGGGCGGCGCCACTTTCCGCGCCTCGACCCGGCGGTCATCATGCTGGTGACCGATCCACAGGGGCGGGCGCTGCTCGGCCGGGCGGAGCGGATGCCCGAAGGGATGCTGACCACCCTGGCCGGGTTCGTCGAGCACGGCGAAACCCTGGAGCAGGCCGTCGCCCGCGAGGTGGCCGAGGAGACCGCGGTCATCGTGGATCCGGCCAGCGTGCGCTATGTGGCGAGCCAGCCGTGGCCGTTTCCCGGTTCGCTGATGCTGGCCTTCACCGCCCGCGCGGAGACGACCGGGATCACCGTGGACCACACCGAACTCGCCCACGCCGGCTGGTACGACCGGGACGTGGTCCGCACCTTCCGCGAGGTTGCCGACTCTGGCGGCGGCCCCGCCCTGCCGCGCGCCGACTCGGTGGCCCGCCTTCTGATCGACCGCTGGCTGGCCTGAGGTACCCCTCATGCGCCGCCGACGTCGGGCCGGGGCGAGTCGTTTCTTCCGGGGACCCAGCCGGAAGGACCCGGAAAGGACATGGTCGAATGAGAGCACTTATCGCACGCGGCGCCGCCCTGATCCTGGCAGCCGTCCTCATCGCCGGGCCGGTGCACGCCCAGCAGGTCCAGTTGGACGAGGCCGAGGCCAGCCGCACGGTCCAGGCCCTGGAGGCCCTCAACGACGCCGGGTTGCTGCGCGAAGGCGCCGAGCCGCAGCCCGACAGCGCCGAGGCCAACCAGGCCGCCGCCATCATCCGCGACCACGGCTTTTCCCCCACCGAATGGATGGCCGCCCTGCACGGCGTGACCGACGGCTACGTGGCGCTCAAGGCCGCCCGCCTGTACGACATGCCCGGCGCCGAGGCCGAGTTCGAGGCCATGCGCCAGTCGATCATCGAAAACCCCAACATCGACGACGCCACCCGCCAGCAGGCCCTGGGCGAACTGGAACGCCGCCTCGGCCCCCAGGTCGCCGAAAGCCCCCTGGCCGAAACCGTCGCGCCGTATGAACAGCGCCTCGATGAGGTGTTCCAGGAAGGGGCGGCGGAGTGAGGGGGCGCTTGTGAAGAAAGTGGCGAGGGTGTCGAGGCGTCCGCCTTCGTCACCAAAAGGCTCCGTCGCACCCGCGTAGGCGGGTGCCCAGGGGCCACAAAGAAAATCGTTCATCATTAGCGGCTTATCAAAGCCGACGGGACTTTCTCCACGGCCCTGGGTTCCCGCCTGCGCGGGAACGACGAGCTTAATTATGGCGCTCCAAAATAAACCGGGAGATTTCTTCACAAGCTCCTTCGCGGGTGCGACGGAGTCTATTGCCGCCTACCGCTGCCACTGGCGGCAGACGAGGTAGGTGGCGGCGTCGGCGTAGGGGGTGGTGTCGGGGGCGGGGTAGACGTTTCGGAGTTCGGGTTCGCTCCGGCGGATGCGGGCGCGCACGGTGCCGGTGGCGATGGCGCCGTCGTCGAGGCTGTCGTCCAGGGCGCGGGCGGCCGGGCCGGGGACGGCGGTCAGGCAGACGACGGCGTCGAGCCCCAGGTTGGCGGCGGCAAAGCCCATCACGCCGCCGAACAGGTTTTCCGGCATGGCGGCGAGGCCGATGTAACCGGCGTCGCCGGGCCAGAAGCCGGCGGTGCGCAGGTCGCGCCAGGCCATGTACTGCTCGCCGGTGGGGCTGAGGGGGTCGAAGAAATCGCCGTCGATGCGGCCGTTGCCGGTCAGGTCGATGAACCCGGCAGGCGTATAAAACCGCGCCTCCGGCCGGTTGAGCACGCGGTGCAGGTTCGGCCCGTCGCCGGGCAGTGCGGTATAACGGTCCTGGAAACTGCGCAGGGAGGCATCCAGGCTGCGAAGCTGCTGGGCGGTGACCATCACGCGCACTTGGTCAATCAGCCCGGCCCCCTGCACCACCGCCAGCATCAACACCCCGCCGATGGCGCACGCCATGACGAACTGCCAAACGGAAAACCCGCGCTGCCCCTGGGGAGCAGCGCGGGCTATCGCAGCGTGTCGATCAGTCACGCCCACGGGAGGCGTTCAGGATCAGCGGATGGACATGACGAGGACGCAGGCCACGTCCGCCTCAAGATACTCATACTCGTCGTCATCGTCGGTTCCGGCGGCGCAGTCGGCGCCGTCCGCCTGCCAGCGGCCGGTATTGGGCAGGCCGTTGTCATAGCGCTCGTCCATGTTCGCTGCGTCTGCAGCAAGGAGAACGGGGTCATCCACCGCGCTCATGTTCCGCAGGCGCATGCCGGGGCGGTTGCCAATCACGTTAAATGCAAATGTTCCAAGGTCAAACTGTGCATCGCTGATCTTGGCATCGTACTCAGGCGGGTCGTCCGAGGTGAAACCCGACATGAGATTGGCCGCCTGAAGGTGCGCCCACACTTCAACCATCTCGTCGCCGACCGCTGCGTCAAGTGCGATGGCGGCCGTCGAATCCTGGTTCCCGACGACACCGTCGCCATCGCCCGCGGTCAGGTTGGCGTTAATCCGCGTATCTGCCTCATCATAATCGCCCGGCAGCGCGCGGTACTTGTCCTGGAAGGTCTGCACGGCCGCCGTCACGGCGTCCACCTGGGCAACGGTGGTCTTGATCCGGGTGTTGTTGATCATTTCCTGGCCCTGAAGAATGCCGCCGATCAGCAGGCCGATGATGACCAGCACGATGGACAGTTCGATCAGGGTGAAGCCGCGCTCACCCTGGCGGGCGGCGGTGGTGTCTTGAATGTCCTGGGCGGACTGGCGCCGCGCAACGGTCGTCATACTGAACCTCCACTGGGTAAGCGGACGCCGCCCCACCCTCCGAGCCCCCCTGTGGGTTCCGTGCGGTGCGCGCCCCTGAAATCGCGTTCGGTGCCGGCACAGGGCCGGGGACTCCCTCGGACGGGTTGGCCCGTCGCTCCTTATGCGCACTGTATAGTACAAAGGTTACGCTGAATTTAAGGGAATTGCGACCCGGCGGCAATAGATCGGACGGCCTAGGCTAAGGGCGTAAGCCCCCATCCGCCCCTCCCTGTTGTTTTCCCTCCTCCAGATAGCGCAGCATGAAGGCGGCCTCGGCCGGGGACAGGTCGGGCTCGGTGGCCAGGATGGCGCCCATCACCAGGTCGGCCGCCTCGCGCTCGCCCATGGCGTCGAGCACGAAGGCCGGCATCTGGCGGGCCCACACCGGCATGTTGGCGGCCGGCAGGGCGGCCAGCTCGCGCGCCAGATCAAGCGCCAGCGGCAGGTCGTCGGCCCGGTGGCGGGCCAGGAACACGGCGTGGGCCAGCCACCGCCACTTGCGGTCGGGGTCGTGGATGCCGTGGCCGCGCAGGAAGCCGACCACCTGCGCCACTTGGGCGGGGTCCTGCGACTGCGCGAAGTAATGGACCGCCAGCGCCGGGACCAGATCGGAGACCGGGTCCAGGGCCTCGATCGCGCGCAACCAGGCGACGATGTTGGGATAGTGCATGTCGCGCAGGGGCACGATGCGGCCGTCCCAGTCCCCCGCCGTGGTCAGGCGCAGGGCCATCACCCGGTACAGGAACTGATCGTCGCCAAAGGCCAGGGCGCGGGCGGCGGCCGGCGTCGGCGCCACGCCGGGCACCACCTCGGCCCCGCCCGGAGCGACCCCGCGCGCGGCGGTGAACACTCCGATTTGGGCGGCCAGCAGGGCGACGATGACGAAGGGCAGGGCGCGGCGGACGCTCATGGCCTAGAACCGCTTCCGCGACAGGTCCAGCGCGGCGACCGCAATCAGCAGCGGCGCGGCGACGGCCAGTTGGGCGCCGGCAATCAGCAGCGGGGCGGGGTCGGTGATGCCGTGGACGAGCCAGCCACTATGGGCGAACAGGTCCAGGCGCGGCACGATGGCGCCGACGGCGGTGACCACCCAGCCCATGATTTCCCCGCCCAGGCCGCCGACGGCGAAGCGCGACCGCGCCTCGACCACGCCCAGGATGAAGGTCATCAGCCGCGCGGCGGCATAGAACGCCAGCCCGGCCAGGGTGGCGGTGACGGCGCGCTCCAGGACCAGGGCGGCGGCCAGGGTGAACAGCACGACGATGACCACCTCGGCCGCCAGGGTGACGGCCCACGCCGCCCACCCGGCCAGGCTGGGGGCGAACGGGGCCAGCGCCAGGGCCACCGCGACGGCGGGCAGCACCGCCACCACCGCCATGCCGCCGGCCAGTCCGGCGACCAGCCGGGGCCGGCCGAGCGGGCGGGCCAGCAGGACCTCGATCTCGCGGCTGTCGTACAGGCGCTGCACCTGCGTCGCGACGAAGGTGACGAGGCCGACGGCCAGGACCAGCCGGGCCGCTCCGGCGGCCAGGACCACGGCGGTCTCCCCCTGCTCGACCAGCGCGGCGCCGCCGAACAGCACCGCCCCCCCCATCGCCACTGCCAGCAGCACGCCGAGGGCGGCAAACAGACGGTCGCGCAGGGCGGTCAGGACAACCAGCCCAAGGATGGGAAAGCGCAGGAAGATGCCCATGATGCTCCGCTTTTGCCCCGAGTTTCCGCCTTCGCCACTGATAGAGTTCCGTCGCACCCGCGCAGGCGGGTGCCCAGGGTCGCGAAGAAAATCGGTCGCCGTCAGGCCTTCAGCAGGCCAAAAGGACTTTCTCCACGGCCCTGGGTTCCCGCCTTCGCGGGAACGACGAGGATAGAGCCCTAGAACCCGATCGGCCGGGGATCGGGGGTGAAGTTGTTGTACAGGTCCACATCGGCCTGGTGCACGCTGTCGCGGCCGCGCACGATGGTGGCGCGCAGGAAGATGACCAGTTCGGTGACCACGCTGTCGCGGTTCTGGCGCTTGAACAGGTTGCCGGCCAGCGGCACGTCGCCCAGGCCTGGGACCTTCTCGTCCTCGTTGGCCGAGCGCTCCTGCATCAGGCCGCCCATGACCAGGACCGAGCCGCTTTCCATGGTGACGACGCTGTCGACCTCGCGCACCTCGACCACGGGAACGAGCGATGGCACTGTCGAGTCCACCAGCGCCACCGCCGGGTCCTGCACGCGGCCGACAACCCGCGAAATGGTCGGCCGCAGGCTCATGGAAATCTGGTCGTTGTGGAGATTGATCGACGGCTGCACCTGCATCAGCATGCCGATGGGCACGGTGTTCAGGGTCGACGTGTAGGTGGTGACCGGCGGGCCGGTGTCGCTGGTGGTCGTCTCGATCGCGATGGTGAAATAGACCTCGTTCTCGGCGACCTTGAGCATCGCCGTCTCGTTGTTGACCACGGTCAGGCGGGGGCTGGACAGGGTCCGCGACGTGCCGAAGGTGTCCATCAGCCGCAGCAGGTTGCTCAGCGCGCCGCCATTGGTGCTTAGGCCGAGTTGGAGAGTCGGGCTAGTGACCAGTGCATTGGTGGCCAGATTGGTCGTTAGCCCGATGTTGGGCAGGTTGACGTAGCTCCAGTCGATGCCGGCCCGGAACTGGTCGGACAGCGTGACTTCGACAACCTTGGCCTCGATCAGCACCTGGGCCTGCATGGCCTTGCGCAGTTCGTCGAGGTATTCCTTGATGCGGCGGTGCTTGGCCTGGGTGGTCTGCACCGTGATGACGCCGGCCGGGCGGTTGATGGTGAAATACTGGCCGTTGTTTTCGGACGTGCTCTCGCCGGCGCTGGTGCCGCCCGTCGCCGCCGGTGCCGCCGTGGCGGCTTCCGCCGCCGCCGTCGTCTGGTCGGCGACTGCGGCGGCCTGGGCGGCGGCGCCCTCCGGGGTGTCCTCCGCACCGGTCGGCGCGGCGGCGGCCGGCTGGACGGGGACTGCGGCCCCTTGGACCAGACGCACGGCGGGGGGGGCTTCGGCGATGATCGCCTCGACGCCTTCGCGGGCCTCCGACCAGAAATCGTTCACCGACTCGCCCTCGATGGAGGCGTTCGAGCCGTTCGACCCGGCACTGGTGCTGCCGATCGACTTGAACACGTCGGTGCTGGCGTCGATCCGGGTATTGGCCGTGCGCACGAGGTTGAGCATGTCCATGCGGTAATGCTGCATGTAGGGCTCGTCGAGTTCCATGCGCAGGACGTTGTCGGCCAGGGTGTAGCGCAGCCCGGCGAGGTCGGCGATGCGGCGGACCACGTCCTCGAACGGCCGCTCGCGAGCCTGCAGGATGATGCCGCCCTGGATGCGCGGGTCGAGGTCGAGGTCGACGTCGGCCTTGCGGGCCAGTTCGACCAGCAGGTCCTGCAGCGGCGTCGCCTGGGTCACCGACACCGACACGCGGCGCTGGTCGGCCATCTCCGGCGGGGTCGGCGCGGCCAGGATGGGCTGCAGGTCGGGAATCGGCGGCTCGTCGGCCGGCCGGGCCTGCTCGGGGCCGCGGCGGGCCATCAGGTTCTCGTAGTCGGCGCGCTCCAGGCCGGCGTTCTTGTCGTAGGCGGCACAGCCGGCCACCACCGCCGCAACCACCGAAACCGCCACAGCCTTGCGTCCCCACGCCGCGCGGGCCTTCGTCCGAACCTTCATGGCGTTGCCTCTCCCCAATCCCCGTATCAGGTCTATACCACGCTAGGGCCGTGGTTCAAGCATGGCCGCCGTTTCGGGAAACAGCAGCACGGCCAGTAGCGCACCGATCAGGGCCGGGCCGAAGGGAAATTCGGCCCCCCGCCCGGTGCTCCGCCACACCGCGCCCAGGACCGCGCCGCCCGCTCCGGCCAGGATCAGGAACACCGGCCATTGCCAAGGGGCGAGCACCAGCCCGGCCACGGCCAGGAACTTGACGTCGCCCCAGCCCAGGCCGTCGCGCCCGGTCATGGCCCGGAACCCGGCCTTGAGCGCCCAGGCGGCCAGCCCGGCGACGGCGCCGCCGACCAGCGCGGGGACCAGTGTCCCAGCGTCCAGCCACGCCACGGCCAGGGCCGGGGGCACGGCGGCGAGGTTGAGGACGTTGGGCAACAGGCCGTGCTCCAGGTCGACCACCGCCAGGGCGACCAGCACGGCGCCCAGCGCGGCCAGGGCGACGGCGGCCTCGGGCGACGGGGCGCGCAGGGCGATCAGCACGAACAGCAGCGCGGTGGCGGCCTCGATCAGCGGGTAGCGCGGGGAAATGGCGGCGGCGCAATGGCGGCATCGGCCCCGCGCGCTCAGCCACGACAGCACCGGCACCAGGTCGCGCGGGCCAAGCGGCGTGCCGCAGGCCGGGCAGGCCGACCGGCCGTGCGCGACGCTGGTCCCGCGCGGCAGGCGCCAGGTCAGGGCCGACAGGAAGCTTCCGACGATCAGCCCCAGCCCGGCGACGAGGCCCAGGATCACGGCCGGAGGACCAAACGCCAAAGGCCCTAGCGCCACTCCCAGCTCCCGTCGCCGGCCGGACGGGCCGCGGCCGGGCGATCCGCGGCCGGTTGCTGGCCCGCAGCAGCGGGGGCCGGGTTGCCGGCGGCGGGCGCGAAGTCCGGCGTGATGGTCCGCACCTCCACCCGGCGCACGGTGATGCCGGGCGCGGGTGCGGGGGGTGGGGCGACGGAAGCCGGTGCGGAAGGGGGCGCGGGAGGGGGCGCGGGAGGGGGGTCGGCGGGCAGGAACACCACCACCGGCTTGGCCAGCGGAACCGGCCCCCGCCGCTGTGCCCCCGTCGGCAGGACCGGCGCGGGGGCGGGGACGGTTTCAAGCGTCAGGTCCGGCACGGGGGCCGGCAGGGGCTCGGGCTCCGGGGTGGGTGCGGGCACGGGCTCGGGTTCGGGTTCGGGTTCGGGCACGGGCACGGGCTCGGGCACGGGCTCGGGTTCGGGCGCGGGTTCCGGCTCCGGGACAGGTTCGGGCTCCGGAACAGGCTCGGGCATGGGCTCCGGAACAGGCTCGGGCTCGGGCACAGGCTGCGGTTCGGGCTCGGGCACAGGCTGCGGTTCGGGCTCCGGAACAGGCGCGGGCTCTGGCGCGGGCGCGGGTTCTGGCGCGGGCGCGGGTTCCGGGGCTGGTGCCGCAACGGGCTCTGGCGCAGGCTCAGGCTCAGGCTCCGGCTCCGGCACAGGCTCCGGCGCGGCCACTGGCGCCACGGTGGCGGCGGCGTTCACCACGCGGTCGATGCCGAACTGCCACCCGGCGGCGCCAAGGCCGGCCAGCAGCACGAGGAGCAGCGCGCCGAACGCCCACTTCCAGCCCGCTCCGCCCCCCTCGGCCGAGGCCGGACGGCCGGCGACTCCGGCCACGATGGTCGGCGAATCGGCCACGGCGGCGCGCGCATGGGCCTTC
Organism: Rhodospirillaceae bacterium; assembly: GCA_041686745.1. Taxonomy (GTDB): domain Bacteria; phylum Pseudomonadota; class Alphaproteobacteria; order Rhodospirillales; family Rhodospirillaceae; genus Cauispirillum. The sequence goes on from JAWLDH010000002.1 coordinate 118,770, forward strand.
GTCACCGCCCGCGCGCCGTCGCCGTAGGCGATCAGCAGGGCCTTGTCGCACAGGATGTTGATGACCCGCGGCACCCCGGCGCTGGCCCGCGCGATCTCGTCCAGGGCCTTGGGCTCGAAGATGTCGTAGGCCACGCCGTCCAGGCGCGACACCCGCAGGCAATGCTTCACATAGGCGCCGATCTCGGCCCGCGAGAACGGCCCGCTGGTGAACGAAAAGGCGATGCGCTGGTTGATCTGGCGCAGGTCGGGGCGGGCCAGCAGGTCGTCCAGCTCGGTCTGCCCGAACAGCACGATCTGGAGCAGCTTGGCGCGCTCCGTCTCCAGGTTGGACAGCAGGCGGACGGTCTCCAGCCCGGCGGCGCCCAGGGCCTGGGCCTCGTCCACCACCAGCACGGTATCAAAGCCGTCGGCGTGGCGGGCCAGCAGGAACTCGTTGAGGCTGCGCAGCATGGCCGCGCGGTCGCCGACCGGCAGCCCGAACTCGTGGCACACCAGGGCGATCAGCGGGTCGCCCTCGGCCTGCGGGGCGTTGAGGTAGGCAATGCCCGACGCGTCCGGCTGGCTCCCGGCCAGTTGGCGCAGCAGCAGGCGGCACAACAGGGTCTTGCCGGTGCCGACGTCGCCGACCACCTTCATGATGCCGGCCGACCGCCGGATGCCGTACTCCAGCGACTGCAACACCTGCGTCTTGCCCGAGGTGGGGAAGTAGCGCTCGGTGTTGGGGGTCAGGGAGAACGGGTGCTCCCGAAGGCCGAAGTGGGCGAGGTACGGCATGAACAGGCCCCCTCCTAGCGGGCCGCGATCAGGAAGTCGAGCCGGGCCTTGATGCCGTCGGCCGAGACCGCGAGATCGCCGCTGCCGCTGCCCGCCCGCAGGCCGTCGAGCACGGCGCGATAGGCCTCGGCCGCCGCCTGCCGCTGGCCCGACCGGTCGAGCAGGATGGCCAGGTTGTAGCGGTACGGCAGGTTGCCGGGGTCCTGCGCCACGGCCCGCTGGAGGTAGCCGACCGCCTGTCCGTCAAGCCCGAGCTGCCCGTAGACCAGGCCGATCTGGGCCAGTACCGGCGTGAAGTCGGGCGCCGCGCGCTCCAGCGCCTGCAGGCGATCCAGCGCCTCCTTGGGGGCGGCGGCGCCGAGGATGGCCAGCAGGTTGGTCAGGGCCTCGCGGTTGCCCGACTCGATGGCCAGAACCCGCTCGTAGGCGTGGCGGGCGTCGTCCAGGCGGCGCAGCTTGTGGAGCGAGGCGGCGCGGCCCAGCAGGGCCTGCAGGCTGCGCGGGTCCTCGTCCAGGACCGTGTCGTAGGACGCCAGGGCCGAATGGTAGTCGCCGCGCAGCAGGGCGCGGTAGGCCTCGGCCACGGTGTCGCGGGTGCGCAGGGTCGGCAGGTCGACGTTGACCACGTTGGCGGTGCCGGCGCGCTGCGCCTCCGGCCGGTCGACCACGACCGAGGGGGCCAGCGCCCGCGCCTGGTCGATGCGCCGGCGCTCGGCCATGATCTCTTCGAGGGTGCGCGGTTCGGGCGGCAGGACGGGGGCCTCGGGATCGGGGGCTTCGGGGTCGGGACTTTCTCCAGCCAGATCCTCGGGCGGCAGGTCGGTGACCTGCGGGGCGTCCAGGCCGACCAGCGGCACCGGCCCGCCGCGCTCGCCGGACACCGGGGTCGGGGCGGGGGTGGGGGTCGAGTCGGGGGTCGCCTGGGGGGACGCCTCGAGGGGCGCCTCTGGGCCACGCACCGCACGGGCGGCGGCCATCAACTGGGCGATATCGGTGGTGCCGGGGTCGAGTGTTCCAGGAACGGCCCCGGCCGGGGTTTCCGGCACGGCCGCCAGCGTTTCAGGAGGCGGCGCGGCGGCCGGGAGTTCGGGCGCCGGTGCTGCGGGAGGCGGTGTTTCCGGCGTCGCTTCCGGGGGGGGCACGGCGGCCACCGGCGGCAGCGGGCGCGGCATGGGCGGCGGGCCGCCGATCACCAGCGTCTCGATGGCGCGTTCCACCTCGTCCCCGAACAGGACCATGGCGCCGGCCGTCGATCCCAGCATGATGATGAACGATACCCCCAGGGCCCGCACCAGCATGCGGCCCCGCCCGGCGCGCGGGCGTTGGCGCAGGCCCAACGCCGGCATTCCCTGCGGCGCGGACTCGGCCATGCTGGCCGGCCGCGCGTCGTCCGAAGCCTCTCCGCCACGGGCCTTCTCCGCCCGTTGCAGCGCCTTGAAAAGTACACTCATTGTTACAGCCCGTCGGCTCCGCTTGCGCGGTGCCGCGCCCCCCTGGCGCGGTTTGTCCCGTCACCGGACTGTAAGGCAAAAGGAAACCCGCAGCAATACGGGCCGGGCGGACCAGTGGCGCGCCGTGGGCCGGGCTGCTGCGGGATGTGTCAGGAGTGCTTGTCGGCCGCTGGCATGTCCGCTGCCTCGTCCTCGAGCAGGGCCAGCAGACGGGCCGGCACCGGATCGTCAAGCATGGCGTCCAGGCAGGCCAGCAACTCGGCTTCGGCCGCGCGGATGCGTTCGACTTCGTCACGTTGATCCGGATTGGCGTCCAGGCGGCGGTCCAGTGCGGCGCGTTGGCCGGCATCCAGGGCGTCGTCCAGGTAAAGTCCAATTTCCCCCTCGGTGAGGGGCGGCAGGTCGCTCATTCCTCCGTCCTTCATCCGTTCCTTCCCATTCAGCTCTGCCGGTTCAGCGGCCTTGTTCGCGGACGCTTCCGGTCGGGGAAGGGCCGCCACGTTCGGTGAACGATACAGGAGAAACTACCACGCTCAGGATTGGTTCCGACTCCCCGTACACTTTCTGAACATGGTTCGCTTACATCCGACAAGCACATCCCCGGATTAACGCCGTTTTCGTCCGGAACCTATACGAAAGCGCAGCCGCCAGCCCCGGCGGGCAACCGGCCGCCCGGGCGGCCCGTTTACAGAAGCCACATTGGACGATCATGAAAGGGTGCCACGGTGAAGGACCTCGGCTCGCGGCCGGTGCTTACCTCCGGGTCGGTTCCCCCCCCCGGCGTCCCCCCCGGCGTCCCCCCCGGCGTCCCGCTGGCCGATGACGTGCAGACCCCCCACCCTCCGTTGCCCGCCGAAGACCCGTCCTCCGGCGGCGTGCCGTCCGGTGGCCTGCCGGGCCCGACCACCCTGTGGCGGCGGATCAGCGGGCGCAGCCTGGCCGCGCTCCTGGTGCTGGCCCTGCTTTATACCCTGTGGATCGCCAAGGCCCTGATCCTGCCCCTGGTCCTGGCGCTGTTCCTGGCCATCGTGCTGAGCGCTCCGCTCCGCCTGCTGCGCCGCCTGCACCTGCCCGACGTGTTTTCGGCCGCCATCGTGGTGCTGACCTTCCTGGGCGTCATCGGCACCGGCATCTTCTTTCTGTCGGACCCGGCGCTGACCTGGGTCAACCAGGCGCCGCAGATCGTTCGTAACCTGGAATACAAGCTCGCCCCCATCACCGAGCGGCTGGGCGGCGCCACCCGCGCCACCCGGGAGATCGAGGAAATCGGCGAGACCGAGGGTGACGAGCCGACCGTGCGGGTCACCGAGGGGTCGCTTGCCGCCACCCTGGTCGATCGCATCAGTTCGTTTGCCGCCGGCGCGGTGGTGACGGTGGTGCTGGTGTACTTCTTGCTCGCCATGGGCCGGCGCACGGTCATCCAGGTGGCGCGCGCCCAGGCCCCGGAGAGCCGCCGCGTCTATGCCGACATCATCTCCAGCATCCAGACCGAGATCGCCATCTACCTGCAGACCATCACGGCCATCAACATTGCGTTGGGGGCGGCCACGGCGGCGGCCATGTGGGCGACCGGCATGCCCAGCCCGACCCTGTGGGGCGTGGTGGCGGGACTGCTGAACTTCATGCCCTACCTGGGGCCGGTCATCACCGTCGGCATCCTGAGCATCGTCTCCGTGCTGACCTTCGATACCCTTTGGACCATCGCGCTGCCGCCGCTGCTCTTCCTTTTTCTGACCGCCGTCGAGGGCCAGGTCCTGACCCCGATGGTCGTCGGCCGGCGCCTGACCCTCAACCCGCTGGTGGTGTTCCTGTCGGTGGTGGCGTGGGGCTGGCTGTGGGGCGTGGCCGGGGCGCTGCTGGCCGTGCCGCTGGTGGCGGTGTTCAAGATCGTCCTCGACCGCACCGGCAGCCTGAAGCTGCTGCGCGCCGCCATGGAATGAGTCCCTGGACACGCTGCAGCGCGGGCCCCGGACACGCTGCAGCACGGGCCAATGTCCCTTAACCGCATCGTCACCCTTTCGGGATAGCGTTTGGGGCGCTATTCTGCAGCGGGGTGCGCTTCGGCGCCGGGGATAAGGGGAGCGGTGTCCATGCCTTTGGTGCTTGGCGACACGCCAACGCCGACCAAGACAGACGACGACGCCACGGTGCCCGAGGCGCCGGCGCGCGGCTTGCGCTTGAGTCTGGGCGATCGCCTGGAGAGCGCGCCGACGGCCGTTCCCGATGTCACGGCTGCACCTGCCGCGCCCCTCGATCTGGCGCTGGGCGATGTCATGGCCGAGGATGCCGCCGATTTGCACGGCGCCATCCCTGTCGCTGGTCCGGCGGCCGCCCCGGCCCTGAGCCTTGGCGCCGCGCCCGCCCCAACCCCTACGCCCGCCCCCGACCCGACGCCCGAGCCGGACCCCGAGCCGACGCCGCAACCCGCGCCCGACGTGCCGCCCGCCCCGGACGTGCCGCCCGCGCCCGATGTCCCCCCTGCGCCCGATGTTCCCCCTGCGCCGGATGTGCCCCCTGCGCCGGACGTTCCGGCCGAGCCCGCCCCCAAGGCGGCTCCCCAGGCCGCACCCGAGGTCCGGGCGCCTGTCGCGCTGACCGTGGACAGCCTGCGCCGGGTGGGCGATGGCGTGGGTGTGGCCGCGCGCAGCCTGGATGCCCCTCCCGCCGCCGCACCGGTCGCCCCGACGCCGCCGCCTCTGCCGACGCCGCCCGAGGGCTGGGCGTTCTCGGTCGGTGGCGTGCGACCGGCGGCCGATCTTCCGGCCTCGGCCTTCGCGCCGCGCCCCCGTCAGGCGGCCGCCCCGCCGCCGGTCCCTGTGTCGGCCCCCGTTCACGCCCCGGTTCAGGCTCCGGCCCCGTCTCCGTCTCTGGCCCCAGCGCAACCGGCCGCCAAGCCCGCTCCCAAACCGGCGCCCAAGCCCGCCCCCAGGCCTGCGTCGGCCGCCGCCGCGCCACCGCCTCCTCCGCCGCCGCCCAAACCGGCCGGTGGCGAGGGCGGAGGATCGGGCAAGCCGCCGCTGCGCCTGGGTGACAAGCTGGTCGAACTGGGCCTGATCTCGTCGGACCAGTTGGCCGTCGCGCTGCAGGAAAAGAAAAGCTCGCCCAAGATGCTGGGCGAACTGCTGGTCGACCTGGGTTTCATCACCGAACAGGCGCTGTCGGCGATGCTGGCCGAGGCTTCGGGCTTCGAGCGGTTCACCCCCGGCGCGACCATGGTGGACGCCGCGCTGCTCAAGATCCTGCCCAAGCAGGTGGCGCAGCGCTACCGCGTGTTCCCGGTGTCCAGCGAAGGCGGTGTGGTGCGCGTGGCCATGGCCGACGTCTACGACGTGGTCGGCCTCGACACCCTCAAGCGCCACTTCGGGGCCGACGCCGAGATCCAGCCGCTGGTGTGCGGCGAGACCGACATCCAGAAGGCCATCGACCAGTATTACGGCCACGAACTGTCCATCGACGGCATCCTGCGCGAACTGGAGCAGGCCGGCGCCACGGCCGAGGATCTGGCCGCCCTTGACCAGGACAAGGGGTATTCGCACCCGGTCATCCGTCTGGTCGACGCCATCCTGCTCGACGCCGTCAAGACCAAGGCCTCGGACATCCACTTCGAGCCCGAGGGCAACTTCCTGCGCGTGCGCTATCGCATCGACGGCGAGATGACCCAGATCCGCACCATCCACAAGCGGCACTGGGCGGCCTTCGGGCACCGTCTGAAGCTGATGGCCGGCATGAACATCGCCGACAAGCTGAACCCCCAGGACGGCCGCATTTCGATGAACCTGGGCCACCAGAAGATCGACTTCCGCGTGTCATCTTTGCCCACGGTGCATGGCGAGAACCTGGTGCTGCGCATCCTGGACAAGTCGTCGGCCACGGTGCCGTTGCAGGCCCTGGGCTTCACGCCCGAGAATTTTGGCCTGCTCAGCCGCATGGTCAAGCGGCCCGAGGGCATCATCATCGTCACCGGCCCGACCGGGTCGGGCAAGACCACCACGCTGTACTCGGTGCTGAACTACATCAATTCGTTGCAGCTCAACATCATGACCCTCGAAGACCCGGTCGAATACGAGCTGTCGCTGATCCGCCAGAGCCAGATCCGCGAAGGCACCAACATGACCTTCGCCGAGGGCATCCGCACCCTGCTGCGCCAGGACCCCGACGTCATCCTGATCGGCGAGGTGCGCGACGCCGATACTGCCGTCATGGCCCTGCGCGCCGCCATGACCGGCCACCAGGTCTATACGACGCTGCACACCAACGACGCGGCCGGCGCCATCCCGCGCCTGATGGACCTGGGCATGCGGCCCAGCCTGATGGCCGGCAACATCATCGGCATCGTGGCGCAGCGCCTGTCGCGCAAGCTGTGCGACGCGTGCAAGGCGCCGCGCCCGGCCACGCCCGAGGAATGCCGCATCCTCGACGTCTCGCCCGACGACCCGCCGACCATCTTCGAGCCGGTCGGCTGTTCGGACTGTCGCGGGTCGGGCCACAAGGGGCGTATCGCGGTGTCGGAAATCCTGCCGTTCAACGAAGCGATCGACGAAATGATCGGCCGCGACGAACCGCTGTCGGCCATCCGCCGCGAGGCCATGAAGTACGGCTTCGTGCCCATGGTCGACGACGGCGTCCGCAAGGTCCTGGAAGGCACCATGTCCATCCCCGCCTTGATGAAGTCGGTGGACGTCACGGACAGGCTGTAGGGAAGGGGACGGGACCATGCCGCAATACGCCTACAGGGCCATCAACGACCGCGGCCGGTCGGTGCGCGGCAAGATCACGGCCGCCAACGAGAACGACCTGTTCCAGCAGCTCCGCGCCATCAGCCTGGAACTGGTGGACACCCGCGAGGTCACCGACAGCAAGCTGCGCGTCGCCCTGGCCCCGCGGGTCAAGATCCGCGACCAGATCCAGTTGTGCGTCCACCTGGAGCAGCTTCAAAGCGCCGGCGTGCCGCTGATCGAAGGTCTGGCCGACGTGCGCGACTCGACGGAAAACGCCCGCCTGCGCGACATGCTGGCCGAAATCTACCGCGACGTGTCGCAAGGCAGCTCGATCTCCGAGGCGTTTTCGCGCCACCCGCGCACCTTCGGCACGGTGTTCACCGCGCTGCTGGCCGCCGGCGAGGTCAGCGGCAACCTCAACGAAAGCTTCCGCCATCTGGTCAAGCACCTGAAGTGGACCGACGGCATCAACTCCAAGGTCAAGAAGGCGGTGCGCTATCCGCTCATCATGCTGACCCTGATGCTGGCCCTGTTCTTCTTCATGATGGGCATGGTGGTGCCCGAGGTGGTCGGCTTCCTCAAGAACATGGGCACCGAACTGCCGGTGTTCACCACCTCGCTGATTGCCACGTCGGACTTCGTGCTGGAAAGCTGGTACCTGATGATCGGCGTCCCGATCGCCGCCTTCATCGCGCTGAAGATGGCGATCAAGGCGTCGTACCGCGTGGCCTACGGCATGGATTACATGGTGCTGCGCCTGCCGGTGCTGGGCGACATGATCCGCAAGATCGCCATGTCGCGCTTCGCCCACTTCTTCGCCATCATGTTCCAGAGCGGCGTGCCCCTGCTGCAATGCCTGGACACCGCCAAGATGGTGGCGGTCAACCGGGTGCTGTCCGAGGCCCTCGATTCGGTCAAGGAGCAGGTCCAGAACGGCGAGCCGCTGTCGCGCGCCCTGGGCCGCACCGGGCAGTTCCCCAGCCTGGTCATCCGCATGATCCGCATCGGCGAGGACAGCGGCAACCTGTCGGGCACCCTGGGGCACATCACCGAGTTCTATGACCGCGACGTGGACGAGGCGGTGGACGGCATCGTGGCCATGGCCGAACCGGCCCTGACCCTGGTCGCCGGCGGCATGATGGTGTGGATCATCGGCGGCGTGTTCGGGCCGCTGTACGACAGTTTCGGGAGCGTCTAGGCGATGGTGGCCTTCAAATTCCCGTCCCTCGACCAACTCATGCGCGGCAAGATGTTCGTGCTGTCGATCGGCGACGAGGCGGCGGTCGTCACCCTGATCGCCGGCGGCAAGGTGGCCAACGCCTGGGTCGCCTCGCCCGACCCGGCCGAGGGTGCGGCCGATGTGCTCGACGCCTTGAACACCGCCAAGTCGGTGCCGGTCTACGTGCTGATGGACGCCTTCGAGCAGGTGTTCCGCGAGGAAAAGGTGCCCAAGGTCAACTTCTTCGACCAGAAGAAGGTGGTCGAACGCCACCTGCAGATGGCCTTCCCCGGCAACAACCTGCAGGCCGCCATGTCCCATGGCGCCGACCCGCAGGGCAACAAGTTCTTCCTGTTCTGTTCGGTGCCGCCGACCGATCTGGTCAAGGGCTGGCTGGCCGCGCTGGACAAGGGCAAGCGCAAGCCGCGCGGGGTGCACATGCTGCCCCTGGAAAGCCTCGACATGCTCGACGCGCTGACCCCGCCGGCGGCGCAAAAGGGGGTGCGCTGGCGCATCCTGTTCACGTTCAACATGACCGGCGGCCTGCGGCAGATCGTGTCCAAGCAGGGCCGCATCATGGTCACCCGCCTGACCCCGCCGCCGCCGCCCGACAGCGCCATCGACCCGGTGCAGATCGTCGAACGCCAGTTCTCCGAGACGTTGGCCTACGTCAAGCGCATGGGCTACCAGAAGGGCGACAACCTCGACGTGGTGATCCTGGCCGAGGAGCCGGTCGCCACCGGCATCCGCGAACGCGCCTGGGAAGCCCACTCGATGACGGTCATCAGCCCGCACGAGGTGGGCGAGGCTCTGGGCCTGGGGCGCATCGGCCAGCCCGGCCAGCCCTATGCCGACGTCGTCCACGCCCTGTGGTTCGCCACCCGCAAGAAGCCCAAGGCCAAGATGACCTGGGCCCAGGCGCCCAAGGTCGATTATGTCCAGCTGGTTGCGCAGGGCGCGCCCCTTGCCGCCGCCGCCGCCGCCGTCGCCCTGCTGGCCCAGGGTGCGGTGCTCGGCTGGGACTACAAGGAGGCGCTGGAGGCCATCGACCGCCAGCAGCGCCAGTTGTCCGTCGCCCAGGCCGACCTGGCGCGCGAACAGGCGCGGCTCGCCACCCTGGAGTTTTCGGCCGACGCCATCCGCCCGCTGATCGACGTGGTGGACCAACTCACCGCCGGCCACATCCCGCCGGTGCCCATGCTGGCCCGCCTGGGGCACGCCCTGTCGGGCGGTGCGGTCATCACCGAAATGGTCCTGACCACGCCGCAGGAGGCCGCCGGCGCCACCAACCGGCGGCAGCGCGCCCAGCCCGGTACCGAAAGCTTCGTCTGGCGCCTTGGCCTGACGGTCACCCTGCCGCCCGACACCGCCGGCGACGCCCAGGCCCTGGAGCGCGCCGACGTTCTGGAAAAGGCGCTGGCCGCCACCTTCACCGACATGCGCGTGGCCATGCTGGAGGCGCCGGTCGCCGTGGGCAGCAACCAGGTGGTGCGTGGTGACCGGGTGATGAACTCGGTGGCGGCCGCCGCCGATCCGGCCGCCGCGGCGCGCCCCGACGGCTTGTACACCGTCCGCTTCGAAGTGCTGCAGGAGGCCAGGTCATGAAGCGGCAAGGCACCGACCTGAAGGTCGTCCTGGACTTCCTGCGTCAGCTTCCGCGCGGCGCGCGCGTCGCCCTGGGCGTCCTGGCCGCCACCACCGTGATCGCGCTGGGCGCGCTGCCCTTTGCCTTTGCCGCGGTGGAGGAGGCCGACGGCCAGTTCCGCCGTCTGCGTGCCGCCACCAACCAGGCCCGTGGCGAGGCCCAGCAGGCCGCGCTGGACTACGACTACGTGGTCGCCAACACGGGGCGCTACAAGAACGCCCTGGAGCGCGGCGTGCTCGATCCCCAGGACCGCCTCGACGCCCGCCAGCGCCTCGACACGCTGATGAACCAGACGTACCTGGTCCGCATGGGCTACGAGATGGCCGCCGCCGTGAACCAACAGGGGCCGGGCGGGCACGACCTGGTCACCACGCCGATCAAGATGGAGGTCAGCGCCATGCTCGACCGCGACATCTTCGTGCTGCTGCGGGATCTGGAGGACGCCTTCCCCGGATATGGCGTGCTGCGCGGCTTCCGTCTTTCGCGCGGCGACGCCGCCACCGACGAGGCCCTGCGCCGCGTCACCGCCGGCGAGCCGCTGCCCTTCGTCACCGGGTCGATCACCCTTGAATGGCGCTCGGCCACGGCTCCGGGCGGTCGGGCCGGGGAGGCCGAGGAATGAGCAATCGCCTTCTCCTGACCACCGCTTTGGCTTTGGTCAGCCTGTCAGCCTTCGCCCAGGACGGGGACGTGCAGTCCACACCCGAACCCGCTCCGGCCGAGATCGACCTGCAGACCCTGCCGTCCACCCTGCTGCTCAGCCTGGAGGAGATGGTCAACATCGAGGCCGCCATCGCCGACGGACCGCTGGCCCGCACGCCGCGCGACCAGGAGGACGACCCGGCGCGCTTCCGGCTGCGCGACAACCTGTATGTCTCGGCCATCGTCTACGCCGGGCCGCAGGACTGGACGGTGTGGATCAACGGCCGCCCCCTCAGCCCCGGCACGCCGTCCGGCATCTTCGAGGTGCTGGAGGTCGGGCCGACCCATGTGCGCGTCGCCGTGCCGTGGGGCGAAGGCGGCACCCGCACCGTGATGCTGCGCTCCCACCAGACCTTCGTGCCGCGCCGTGGGGACGTCCTCGAGGGCCGGTACTGATGGTGCCGCCGCTGGAAGTTAGGGACTTGCGCGCCGGATATGGCCGGCGCGAGGTCCTGAGCGGGGTCGGTTTCGCCGTCCAGCCGGGCGAGGTGTTCGGCCTGATCGGCCTGAACGGGGCGGGCAAGACGACGCTCATCCGGGGCATCCTCGGCCTCACCCCGGCGACCGGCGTGCTCAGCCTGTTCGGACGGCCCAATGCCGAGCCGGCGGCGCGGCGCGGCCTGTTCTACCTGCCCGAAAAGTACCAGCCGGCCGCCCAGCTCAGCGGGTGGGAGCACCTTGAACTGGCCCAGGCGTGGATCGGCGGACCGCTCGACCGCGATGCCGCGCGCGCCCTGGCCGAGGGGTTGGCCCTCGACCCGGCGGCGCTCGACCGGCGGGTGCGCACCTATTCCAAGGGCATGGGCCAGAAACTGGGCCTGGTCGCCGCGCTGAAGAGCCGCCTGCCGCTGCTCATTCTGGACGAACCGATGAGCGGCCTGGACCCGCGGGCCCGCGTACGCCTTAAGGATCACCTGATCGCCTATCGAGGCGGAGAGGGTGGAAACAGCGTTTTCTTCAGTTCCCATGTGCTGGCCGATGTCGAGGAGATCTGCGACCGCATCGGCGTGCTGCACGGCGGGCGCCTGCTGTACTGCGGCACTCCGGCCGAATTCGTGGCCGGGCACGGCGGCGGTACCCTGGAACGCGCCTTCCTGGCCGCCATCGACGCGGCGGATGGTGTTTAACAGGCCGCTGAAATGCACAATCACAAGTCCGTCGCACCCGCGCAGGCGGGTGCCCAGGGGCCATCAAGAAAATCGTTTGCCGTTAATGCCTTATCAAAGCCGATGGGACTTTCTCCACGGCCCTGGGTTCCCGCCTTCGCGGGAACGACGAGCTTATGGCGATGAAAAATCAACCCTGAGGTTTTTTCACAAGCTCCTTCGCTGGATGCCGGATAAAACTTGATAGTCGTTGGTCTCCAACACAATTCTGCTACACAGGAACGAAGGACCCCCGCCCGTACACAGGATCCGCACCAGGAGGAGACCACCCGACATGACGAGGTTGACGAAGTGCGCCGCGCCGATTGCTCTTGCGGCCCTGCTCCTGTTCGGTGGCGGCTCCGCCGGGGCCGTGCAGCAGGATCTCGCGGCGGACGGTGTCGCCCCGGTTCACGGTCTTGCCATGCACGGCGAGCCCAAGTACGGACCGGACTTCACGCACTTCGACTACGTCAATCCGGATGCGCCCAAGGGCGGGCGGCTGCGCATGTTCGCGGTCGGCAGCTTCGACAACCTCAATCCGTTCATCATTCGCGGCGCGGCGGCGGTCGGGGCGGGGCTGGTCTACGACTCGCTGATGACCAGTTCGGCTGACGAGGCCTTCACCGAATACGGCCTGCTGGTCGAGTCCCTGGAGGTGCCCGAGGATCGGTCCTGGGTCATCCTCAACCTGCGGCCCGAGGCGCGCTTCCACGACGGCCATCCGGTGGATGCCGACGACGTGCTGTTCACCTTCAACACCCTGCGGGAAAAGGGCGCGCCGCATTACCGCTTCTACTACGCCAACGTGACGGCGGTGGAAAAGCTGGGCGACCACCGGGTGCGCTTCGCCTTCGACGGCGGGGTGAACCAGGAACTGCCGCTCATCATCGGCCAGATGCCGGTGCTGCCCGCCCACTACTGGGCCGACCGCGACTTCGCCGCCTCCACCCTGGAGCCGCCGCTGGGCAGCGGCCCATACCGCATCAAGGCGTTCGAGCCCGGCCGCTTCATCGAGTACGAGCGGGTGGACGACTGGTGGGGCAAGGATCTGGCGGTGTCCCAGGGGTTCTACAACTTCGACAGCATCCGCTACGACTATTACCGCGACACCACCGTCGCCCTGGAGGCCTTCAAGACCGGCGCCTATGACCTGCGGGTGGAGAACGTCGCCAAGGAATGGGCCACCGGCTACGACTTCCCGGCCCGCCAGGAAGGCCGCGTGCTGCTGCGCGAGTTCGAGCACGACATGCCGTCGGGCATGCAGGGCTTCGCCTACAACATGCGCCGGCCGCTGTTCCAGGACGCGCGGGTCCGTCAGGCGCTGGCCTATGCGTTCGACTTCGAATGGTCGAACCAGAACCTGTTCTACGGCCAGTACCGGCGCACCGGCAGCTACTTCGACAACTCCGAACTGGCCTCCGAAGGCCTGCCGTCCGAGGCCGAACTGGCCCTGCTGGAGCCCCTGCGCAAGGACGTGCCCGAGGCGGTGTTCACCGACATCTACACTCCGCCCTCGACCGAGGAACGCGGCGGCCTGCGCAGCAACCTGCGCGTCGCCTCCGGCCTGCTGAAAGAGGCCGGGTGGGTGGTCCGCGAGGGCACCCTGGTGCACGGCGAAACCGGCGAGCCGTTCACCTTCGAGATCCTGCTGTCGGCCCCGACGTGGGAGCGCATCAGCCTGCCGTTCGCCCAGAACCTCAAGCGCCTGGGCATCGACGCACGGGTCCGCACCGTTGATTCGGCACAGTACGAAAACCGCATGAACACCTTCGACTTCGACATGGCCGTGCAGGTGTGGGGCCAGTCCCTGAGCCCGGGCAACGAGCAGCGCAACTACTGGGGCTCGGACGCCGCCGCCCTGGAGGGCAGCCAGAACTACACCGGCCTGCAGAGCGCGGCCGTGGACCGTCTGATCGACCACGTCATCACCGCCGAAACGCGCGAGGGCCTGATGACCAGCGTGCGGGCGCTCGACCGCGTGCTGCTGTGGAACCACCTGGTGATTCCGCACTGGCACATCCCCTATACCCGCATCGCCTTCTGGGACAAGTTCGGCCTGCCCGAGACGGTGCCCATGCGGGGCGTGGAGCTGTTCACCTGGTGGTACGATCCCGCGCGCGGTCCGCAGACCGAGGCCGTGCAGGGGAAAGCCCAGTCCACCGGGGCCGCCGCCGAATAGCTGAACGCCAGCCTCGAAACCCCAGCATCCCAGGGAGCTTGCGCGCATGGGCGCCTACATCCTCCGACGCCTGATGCTCATTCCGTTGACCCTGCTGGGCATCCTGACCGCCAACTTCTTCATCGTCCAGATCGCCCCCGGCGGCCCTGTCGAGCAGATGCTGGCCCAGGTGCGCGGCACCGCCGTCGAGGCCACCGGCCGGATTTCCGGGGCCGGCGGGGCGGAGGTCGCGGCGGCCCCCCAGGGCGGCGGGGCCGAGGGGCGCTATCGCGGCGCCCAGGGCCTCGATCCCGCCTTCGTGGCCGAAATCGAGCGCCAGTTCGGCTTCGACAAGCCCCTGCACGAACGCTACTTCAAGATGATCGGCGACTACGCGCGGTTTGATCTGGGGGAGAGCTTCTACCGGTCGCGCGGGGTGATGGAACTGGTGCTGGACAAGCTGCCGGTGTCGATTTCGCTCGGTGTGTGGTCCACGCTGCTGATCTATCTGATCTCGGTCCCGCTGGGCATCATGAAGGCGGTGCGCGACGGCTCGAAGTTCGACATGGCGACCAGTTGGGCGGTCATCATCGGCTATGCCGTGCCGTCGTTCCTGTTCGCCATCCTGCTGATCGTGGTGTTTGCCGGCGGCCGGTATCTCGACTGGTTCCCCTTGCGCGGCCTGACCTCGGACAACTGGGACGACCTGTCGTGGCCCATGAAGATCGTGGACTACATCTGGCACATGGCCCTGCCGGTCCTGGCCATGACCATCGGCGGGTTCGCCAGCCTGACCATGCTGACCAAGAACAGTTTTCTGGACGAGATCGGCAAGCAGTACGTGGTGACCGCGCGGGCCAAGGGGCTGACCGAGCATCAGGTGCTGTACGGCCATGTGTTCCGCAACTCCATGCTGCTCATCATCGCCGGGTTCCCGGCCGCCCTGGTGTCCATGCTGTTCACCGGGTCGGTGCTGATCGAGGTGATCTTCTCCCTCGACGGGCTGGGCCTGCTGGGCTTCGAGGCGGTCATCAACCGCGACTATCCGGTGATGTTCGGCACGCTCTATGTGTTCGGGATCATCGGGCTGCTGCTCAATCTGGTCAGCGACCTGACCTATCACGCCGTCGATCCGCGCATTGATTTCGAGGCCCGTTCATGAGCCCCATCACCCGGCGCCGCCTGCAGAACTTCCGGGCCAACCGGCGCGGTTTCTGGTCGCTGTGGCTGTTCCTCATCCTGTTCTTCGTGAGCATGGCGGCCGAACTGGTGGCCAACGACAAGCCCCTGATCGTCTCGTTCGACGGCGAGACCTATTTCCCGGTGTTCGAATTCGTGCCCGAAACGACCTTCGGCGGCGACTTCGCCACCGAGGCCGAATACCGCGATCCCTTCGTGCAGGATCTGATCGAGGAGAAGGGCTGGATCCTGTGGCCGCCGATCCGGTTCTCCTACCAGACCGTCAACCTGGACCTGCCCGAGCCCGCCCCCAGCGCGCCGACGACCGAGAACATCCTCGGCACCGACGACCAGGGCCGCGACGTGGCGGCGCGCCTGATCTACGGCTTCCGGCTGTCGGTGCTGTTCGGGCTGGCCCTGACCGTGGTGTCATCGGTGGTCGGCATCGCGGTGGGGGCGCTGCAGGGCTACTTCGGCGGCTGGCTGGACCTGATTTCGCAGCGCGTGCTGGAGATCTGGTCGGGGCTGCCGCAACTGTTCATCCTGATCATCGTGTCGAGCATCGTCATCCCCGGGTTCTGGACGCTGCTCATCGTGCTGCTGCTGTTTTCGTGGACCTCGCTGGTCGGGGTGGTGCGGGCCGAGTTCCTGCGCGCCCGCAACTTCGACTATGTGCGGGCCGCCAAGGCGCTGGGCATGTCCGACGCCAAGATCATGGCCAAGCATGTCCTGCCCAACGCCATGGTCGCCACCCTGACCTTCCTGCCGTTCATCCTGTCGGGCTCCATCGTGGCGCTGACCGCGTTAGATTTTCTTGGCCTCGGCCTGCCGCCAGGCTCGCCGTCGCTGGGCGATTTGCTGCGCCAGGGCAAGGAAAACCTCCAGGCGCCGTGGCTCGGCATCACCGGCTTCATGGTCCTGGCCGTCATGCTGAGCCTGCTGGTGTTCATCGGCGAGGCGGTGCGCGATGCCTTTGACCCGCGAAAGAACGTGCGATGAAAGATACTCCCATGCCCAACCCGGCCGATCCGGTGCTGTCCATCCGCGACCTGCGCGTGACCTTCGGCGAGGGCGAGCGCGCCGTCGAGGCGGTGCGCGGCGTGTCGTTCGACCTTGAACGCGGCAAGACCCTGGCCCTGGTCGGCGAGTCGGGGTCGGGCAAGTCGGTCACCGCGCTGAGCGTCCTGCAACTGCTGCCCTATCCCTTCGCCCGCCAGACCGGGTCGATCACGGTACAGGGCCAGGAGATGGTCGGCGCCCCCGATAAAGTTTTGCGCAGCGTGCGCGGCGGGTCGGTCGCCATGGTGTTCCAGGAACCCATGACCAGCCTCAACCCCCTGCACAGCATCGAAAAGCAGATCGGCGAGGCGCTGGTGCTGCACAAGGGCCTGACCGGCAAGGCGGCGCGCGAGCGGATGCTCGAACTGCTCGACCTGGTCGGCCTGCCCAACGCCAAGGACCGCCTGGGCGCCCTGCCGCACGAACTGTCAGGCGGCCAGCGCCAGCGCGTCATGATCGCCATGGCGCTGGCCAACGACCCCGACGTGCTGATCGCCGACGAGCCGACCACCGCGCTCGACGTCACCATCCAGGCCCAGATCCTGCGCCTGCTCAAGGACCTGCAGCAGCGCTTCGGCATGGCCGTGCTGTTCATCACCCACGATCTGACCATCGTGCGCCGCATGGCCGACGACGTCTGCGTGATGAAGGACGGCGAGGTGGTCGAACAGGCCGACGTCGCCACCCTGTTCGCCAACCCGCAGCACCCCTACACCCGCCGCCTGCTGGCCGCCGAGCCGAGCGGCAAGCCGGTCGTCCCGGCCGCCGACGCGCCCAGCATCATGCGGACCGAGGACCTCAAGGTGTGGTTCCCCATCAAGAAGGGCGTCATCCGCCGCACGGTCGGGCACATCAAGGCGGTCGACGGCATCACCCTGGACGTGCGCGAGGGCCACACCGTCGGCGTGGTCGGCGAATCGGGCTCGGGCAAGACCACGCTGGCGCTCGGCCTGCTGCGGCTGCTCGACAGCGACGGGCCGATCATCTTCCAGGACCAGCGCATCGATGGCCTCGGCCGCAACCAGATGCGCCCCTTGCGCCGCCAGATGCAGGTGGTGTTCCAGGACCCCTTCGGCAGCCTCAGCCCGCGCCTGTCGGTCGGCCAGATCGTCGAGGAAGGCCTGATCGTGCATGGCATGGGCGGCTCCAAATCGGAGCGCCGGGCGCGCATCGCCGAGGCCCTGGAGGAGGTCGGCCTGCTGGCCGAGCACCAGGACCGCTATCCGCACGAGTTCTCCGGCGGCCAGCGCCAGCGCATCGCCATCGCCCGCGCCCTGGTCCTCAAGCCGCGCTTCATCGTGCTGGACGAGCCGACCAGCGCCCTCGACGTGTCGGTGCAGGCCCAGATCATCGACCTGCTGCGCGGCCTGCAGGAACGCCACAAGCTGGCCTACCTGTTCATCAGCCACGACCTGCGGGTGGTGCGCGCCCTGGCCGACCACCTGATCGTCATGAAGGACGGCAAGGTGGTCGAGCAAGGCAGCTCCAAGGCCATCTTCGACGCCCCGCAGCAGGAGTACACCCGCGCCCTGATGGCGGCGGCGTTCGATCTGGCGGTGATTTGATAGGATTTGGTTAACCGTCCGGGCGCATACTGCTCCCAACGATTTCTAACGGAGCCTGCCCCATGACGCCCGGCAATCTGGACGATCCCGATCTCGACACCATCGGTGGCAAGCGGACCAACGCCGGCGAGGCGATCTACACCGTTCCGGTGGCGATCTCGGTCGTGCTGGGCAAGTCGAACCTGCGGGTCAACCAGCTTCTGAAGCTGGGCCGTGGCGCCGTGGTCGAACTGGACCAGCGCACCGAGGATCCGGTCGAGATCTACGCCAACGACATCCTGGTGGCGCGCGGCGAGGTGGTCATCACCGACGGCGACCGCATCGGCGTGACGATGACCGAACTGGTGAAGTCCATCTTCGCCAAGACCTGAGCCGGGTTTCACCACAGAGGCACAGAGACACAGAGGAAGTCACCGAGGTCTCGGTGCAGATGGCGCGCGCAGCGCATAATTCCTGATCGGGATTATTGCCTGCGGCGCGGGGCCACAAAATCCCTCTGTGTCTCTGTGCCTCTGTGGTTTTCCACTTCACATCCTAAAGCAGACTTACTTCTGCTCCACCGCGTCGGCGGCGTGCACGATCACGTCGCCGAATTCGCGCAGGAACACCGAGCCCTTCACGGTGCGCTGGATGAGCACGCTGCGGCGGTCGGTTTCGTCGACCTTGCGCTTGACCAGGCCGTACTCCGACAGGCGGTCAACCGCGCGGGTGATGGCGGGCTTCGATACCTTCAGGGTTTCGGCCAGGCCGCGCACGGTGTGTGGCGGCGGGGTCAGGTAGACGGTCAGCAGCAGGGCCATCTGGCGGGCCGACAGGTCGGGGGCATCCCGGCGCACGCTCTCGACAATGGCTCCACGCCACAGGTCGAGCGCCTCAACGGCCTTGATCTTGATGCTCATGCCCCACCCTCAGTCCGGACCCGGAACGGTCTGGCGCGGTCGCCCGTCGCCACTCTTCCGCCATATTTAAGCCCAAAGACTTAAGGAAGTAAAAATAGTTCGTCAACCGAAACGGAAATTTCGGCATTAAAGGGCGCGGGCTTTGGGAAAAAAGCGGGCTCTGCCCGCACCCGCCAGGAGGCTTGCCTCCTGGACCTCATGACGGGCCTTGAAGAAACGCCGCGCGCAGCGCCTCAAATGGCGAGGCTGTCTGCCTGCGGCGCAAGAAGAGCGCAGGTCCCGTCATGGTTTCCAAAGGCCAATGGCCTTTGGCGGGTATGGGCAGAGCCCATCCTTCCTTAAAGCGCGAACCGTTCCCTCAGGGCGGCCAGGGCGGCGCGCAGGCCCTGGGCGGCGGCGCCGGCGGGGCGGCCGGGCCTGGGTTTGGTCGCCCAGGCATAGCAATCGATGTGGGCCCATGGTGTCGCAGGCGAAACGAAGCGCTCCAGGAACAGGGCGGCGGTGATGGCGCCGGCCATGCCGCCTTCGGGCGCGTTGTCCACGTCGCCGACCGTGCCGTCGACCTGGGAGCGGTAGCCCGGCCACAGGGGCAGGCGCCACAGCGGATCGTCGAGGCGGCGGCCGTGGGTCAGCAGGGCGTCGGCCAGGGCGTCGTCATTGCTGAACAGGGCCGGCAGGTCCGGCCCCAGGGCGACGCGGGCCGCCCCGGTCAGGGTGGCGAAGTCGAGCAGCACGGCCGGCCCCTCGCTGTCGGCCTCGGCCAGGGCGTCGGCCAGGATGATGCGGCCCTCGGCGTCGGTGTTGTTGACCTCGATGGTCAGGCCTTTGCGGGTGGCCAGCACGTCGCCCGGCCGGAAGCTTTCGGCCGAGACGGCGTTCTCGACCGCCGGGATGAGGACGCGCAGGCGCACCGGCAGGCCACTGTCCATGATCAGCGCGGCCAGGCCCAGGGCGTGCGCCGCCCCGCCCATGTCCTTCTTCATCAGCTTCATGGCGCTGGCCGGCTTGAGGTCCAGGCCGCCGCTGTCGAAACACACGCCCTTGCCGACGATGGTGACGCGCGGGGCGGTGTGCGGCCCCCAGCGCAGGTCGATCAGGCGCGGCGCGCGGGCGGCGGTGGCGGCCCGGCCGACCGCGTGGATGGCTGGATAGTTGCGGTCGAGCAGGGCGTCGCCGACGATGCAGTCGATGTCGGCGCCGTGGGCTTCGGCCAGGGTGCGGGCGGCGGCCTCCAGGTCGGCCGGTCCCATGTCGGCGGCCGGGGTGTTGACCAGATCGCGGGTCAGGGCGGTGGCGCGGGCGACGGACAGCACCTCGGCCCGGCGGGCGCCCTCGGGCCACACCAGGCGCGGCCGGTCCTTGGGCGGCGAGGCGGTGCGATAGCGGGTGAAGGCGTAGGCCGACAGCAGCCACGCCACCGCCGCATCGGTCGCGGCATCGGACTCGCCATTTGGGTCGAGCGCGCCGGACAGGGCATAGGTGCCGGCCGGCAGGGCGTCGGCGATGGCGGCGAAAGCCCAGCGGTCGGTGCCGTCGCCCAGGCCGACCAGGACCTCGGTCACCGCGCCGTCGGGGCCGGGCAGGGGGCAGACGGTGCCCGCCGCTCCGTTGAAGCCGGTGGCCTGGGCGAAGCGCGGCAGGTCGTCGGCGCCGGCGCCGACCGGGGTCAGGCGCACGGCGTCAACGGCGGAATTAGCGGCGGAGTCTACCAGGATGTCGTCGGCAATGGGCACGGGCGCCTCCACAAGACGTGTGGGGCGGCCTACTCCACCCCGGCATCAAAGTAATAGTTGGCGGCCCCCGCGTGCAAGGCGATGCCCAGCCCCTGCGTCGCGGTCTTCAGCGACATCTGCGCCCCGCCCGGATGCCCCTTGCGGAACAGGGCCTGGTTGTTGGGGTGCCACAGGGCCTGCGTGATGCCATAGACGAGATCGTCGGGCAGCGCCGCGTCGGCCACCAGGACCGCGCCCACATTAATGGTCGAGACGGCCGGCTGGTTGGGGTAGACGTCGGCGGCAATTTCGCCGGCGATCAGGAACGGATAGGTCTTGGTCAGGGTCGCGGCCTGCTCGCCGCCGATCGGCACCAGATGGGCGGCGTTGCTCCCGGTCAGGGCGCTGATGGTGGTCACCGGCGCGCCGGCCACGAAGAAGAAGGCGTCGATCTCGCCGGCCAGCAGGGCATCGGCCGCCGCGCCCGGCTTGAGGTGGAACGGCTTCATCTTCTTGGGATCCAGGCCATAGGCCTCGAGGATGAGCAGGGCGTCGATCAGGGTGCCCGATCCTTCCTCGCCCAGGGACACCCGCTTGCCCTTGAGGTCGGTCACGCTGGTGATGCCCGAGTCGGCCCGCGCCACCAGATGGAAGCTTTCCTGGTACAGCATGGCCACGGCGCGCAGGTTCTCCACCGCGCCGTCGTCCTTGTAGGGGCCGGTGCCGTGGTAGGCCCAATAGGCGATGTCGGCCTGGGCCAGCGCCAGTTCCATGGTGTGGCGGCGGATGGCGTCGATGTTTTCGACCGCGCCGTTGGTCGATACGGCGGCGGCGATCAGGCCGGGCACGCCGCAGCTTCCGCCCTTCTCGCAGGCCCGCGACCCCGGCGGGTTGGAGATGGCGTTGCCGATCAGGCCGCCCATCGGGAAGTATCCGCCGCCGGTCGGCCCTGTGCCGATGCGCATGAACTTGAGGTCCGGCTCCGACTGGGCGGCGGCGGGTCCGGCCAGTCCGGCCGCGAGGAGGGCGATCAGTCCGGCCGCCAACACGGCGCGGACGATGAGGGCTGAACGGAGAATGGAGCGCGACACGACGGACCTCCCTGCTATCCTGGCTTCTTATATCAGGAATTTGGAATGTTATGTGCCAGTCGCTGCAAGGAAATACAAGGAAATTCCGGCTTTTTTAGGGTCATGCGGCCCCCAGGGCTGCGTGCTTGGGCAGCTTGGTGACCGTTGCCGGGCTATTTGCCTCGGCCCGCTGGGGTCGGGTGTGGCAGCGTGCCTCGATCACGGCGCCGGGGGCGACCTCGAACTTTTCGTAGAACGCTTCGCCGCGCAGGGTGCCGGTGGCGCCCACCGCCAGGGCGGCGGTGTCGCAGGTTCCGTTGACGCTGCCGACCACGTACAGCACCTGGGCGGTGACGTCGCCGTCGATGCGCCCGCCCTCGGCCACGGTGACGGCGGTGGCGCGCACGTCGCCCAGAATGGTGCCCGAGACGATGAGTTCCGCCGCGCCATCAATGGTGCCGCGCAGGGTGGTGCCGGCGGCGATGGTCGAGCGACCGCGCTCTGAACGGCCAAACAGGTGGGCGACGAAGCTCATGGCAACCTCCCGGTCTTGTAAAGCCAGCCGGGGATCGGCAGGCGTGGAGTCGGCGGGCGACAAACCGCCGCGCGGGGGCAACAACCCTGCCATGGGAACGGTCCGGGGGCAGTGATCCCGGTCACGCCCGCCTTTGGCCGGGTGAAAAAGGAAACCCCGCCGCAGACAAAGGCGTTCCAAGGAGCGGCAGGAGTGGTAGGTGCGTTTTTGCCCGCCGTCTCCTCCCGTCTTCAACAGGAGGGACTCCTTTATGCGTATTACGCCAAAGGTCAAGAAGATCTTAGACTGTTACGAGAGCGACAGCCCGGGTACTAAGACCAATCTGGCCCGGATCCTCACCCACGGCAAACTTGGTGGAACCGGGAAGCTGGTCATCCTGCCGGTCGATCAAGGCTTTGAGCATGGTCCGGCGCGCAGCTTCGCGGCGAATCCGCCGGCTTACGACCCGCACTACCACTTCCAGCTCGCCGTGGACGCCGGCCTGTCGGCCTTTGCCGCCCCGCTGGGGATGATCGAGGCCGGGGCCGATACCTTTGCCGGGGCGGTGCCGACCATCCTCAAGGTCAACAGCGCCAATTCGCTGCATCCGGGCAAGGAAAACCCGACCCAGGCCATCACGGCGGGGGTCGACGACGCCTTGCGCCTGGGCTGTTCGGCCATCGGCTATACGATCTATCCGGGGTCGGAACTGTCGTACGACATGCTCAACGACCTGCGCGAGTTGATCGCCGAGGCCAAGGCGGTCGGCCTGGCCTCCGTCGTGTGGTCCTATCCGCGCGGCGGGTTCCTCAGCACCGAGGGCGAGACGGCGGTCGACATCTGTGCCTACGCCGCGCACATGGCCTGCCTGGCCGGGGCCCACGTCGTCAAGGTCAAGCTGCCGACCGACGCGCTGGAACTGCCCGCCGCCAAGAAGGTCTACGAGTCCGAGGACATCGCCCGCGCCACCATGGCCGAGCGGGTCCGCCATGTCGTCCAGGCGTGCTTCGAGGGGCGCCGCATCGTGGTGTTCTCCGGCGGCGGCAAGAAGGGCGCCGAGGGCCTGTACGAGGACGCCCGCGCCATCCGCGACGGCGGCGGCAACGGCTCGATCATCGGCCGCAACAGCTTCCAGCGCCCGCGCGAGGAAGCTTTGGACCTGCTCGGCCGCCTGATCGCCATCTATCAGAACAAGGAGTAATTTTGTTGCGTCTTCCGGCGGGTGTCCTCATGTGAAGGGGTGAGGACACCACGCGGGGAGAACAGCATGTGGACGGACCTGCCGGACTTCGACGACCACGAGATGGTGGTTTTGTGCCATGACGCCGAGGCCGGCCTGCGTGCCGTCATCGCGGTGCATTCGACCCTGGCCGGGCCGGCGGTCGGCGGCACGCGCCTGTGGGACTACGCCACCGAGGCCGAAGCCCTGACCGACGCCCTGCGCCTGTCACGCGGCATGACCTACAAGAACGTCATGGCCGGGCTGCCCCTGGGGGGCGGCAAGTCCGTCATCATCGGCGACAGCCAGCGCGACAAGACCGACGCCCTGCTGACCGCCTTCGCCCGCCGCGTCGAAGCCCTGGGCGGCACGTACGTGGCGGCCGAGGACGTCGGCACCGGACCGGCCGACATGCAGGTCATGGCGCGGGTGACCGACCATGTGGCGGGGCTCCCCGAGCGCGGCGGCGATCCCTCGCCGATCACCGCGTGGGGCGTCTATCACGGCATCAAGGCGGCGGCGCGGGCCGCCTTCGGCAGCGGCCAACTGACCAACAAGTTCATCGCCATCCAGGGGCTGGGCCACGTCGGCTGGGTCCTGGCCGAGCGGCTGTCCAAGGACAACGCCCGCCTGATCGTCACCGACATCGACCGCGAGGTGGTGGAGAACGCCGCCTGGTCGTTCGGCGCCCAGCCGGCCGATCCCGACGAGATCCACGCCATCGACGCCGACATCTTCGTGCCCTGCGCCCTGGGTGGCGTCATCAACCCGTCCACCGTCGGCGAGATCAAGGCCAAGGTGGTCGCCGGGTCGGCCAACAACCAGCTCGCCACGCCCGACATGGGGGCGGCCCTGCACGCGCGGGGCATCCTGTATGCCCCCGACTACGTCATCAATGCCGGCGGCATCATCAGCGTGGCATCCGAGATCGAGGGCACCTGGAACCGCGACCTCGCCATGCGCCGGGCCCAGGACATCGGCAAGACCCTGACCGAAATCTTCCGCCGCGCCCAGGCCGAAGGACTGCCCACCGCCGACGTCGCCGACACCATCGCCCGCGAACGCCTCGCCGCGCTGAAGGCGCATCGGGAGGTGGAGGCGTAGGGGAATCGCGCTATGCTGGTTGGCCCGCAACCCCGTTTGGACGTCGCCGCGTGTTCCGTCAGTGCCCGCCCCATCCCGCCCTGCGTCCCTTCGTCGATGCCCTGTGGTGCTGCCAAGCCCCGCCGGGTGGGGTCATCGTGCCGCCGGACGGCTGCACCGATCTGGTGTGGACGGGCGAGGCGCTGTTGTTCCTGGGGCCGACGACGCGGGCCGTCCCCGCGCCGGGAGGAACCTTTGCCGGGGTGCGGTTTCACCCCGGCGGGGCCGCCGCGTTGCTGCGCCTCGATCTCGATGAGGTCGGCGGTCTGACGGTGGCGGCATCGCTGCTGGATGCATTCGATCCGACGCTGGAGGCCCGACTGGTTGCGGCACCACGCCCCTGGGCGGTGCTGGAGGACTCCCTGTTGGCCAATGTCCCCAGGGCCAAGGCTCCTTGGCTGCCCGCAGTGCTGGAGGCTCCGCCGCACTCCGTCGCGGCGTTGGCCGAGGCGCTTGACCTTCCCGGGCGCAGCCTGCACCGCCACATCCTCCGCCAGACCGGGCTGCCGCCGAAGCGCCTGCTCCGCATCCTGCGGTTCCAGCAGGTGCTGCGCCTACGCGGTGGGGCGGCGTCCCTGGCCGACCTTGCGGCGTCCTGCGGCTATGCCGATCAAGCCCACATGACGCGCGACGTCACGAAGTTCGCCGGGGTCACTCCATCGAACCTGACGTGGTTGCCGGAGTGGCCATTCTGTTCAAGACAGGGCGCGGTCGCGGCGCCATGATCCGGCCATCTCAACCTGCTTGGAGGCTGTAGGCATCATGGATCAACGCGTTTCCCTGGTTACCTTGGCGGTCGCCGATGTGGCGGTGGCTCGGGCCTTTTATGAACGGCTCGGCTGGGTCGCCCATGCCTGGAGCAACCCGCAGATCGCCTTCTTCCAGACCGGGTGCATGGTGGTGGCGCTGTATGACGCGGCGGCTCTGGCCGCCGACACCGGGATGGACGCGCCGCGCCCTGGCGGCATCACCCTGGCGATCAACGTGCCGACCCGCGACGGCGTGGCCGCCGGCCTTGAGGAGGTGGTCGCCGCCGGGGCGACCCTCCTCAAGCCGGCGACCGACATGCCGTGGGGCGGCACCACCGGGTACTTCGCCGACCCCGACGGTCATCCGTGGGAAATTTCATGGCTGCCCGAGCCGGCGCTCGGTCCCGACGGCAGCCTTGTTCTGCCCTGACTTATTCTCCCCTGACTTATTCTGTCTTGACTGGGGCGGACTGATCGGGCGGAGGGCTGCTGGCCCCTTCGGCCGCCTGCGGGCTGAGGCGTTCGATTTCGCCGCAGGCGATACGGTCACCGGAGTCCCCGGCCGGCTGGCTGCGGTAGTCGTCGGCCTTGGCGTGCAGGACCATGGCCGCGCCGTCGGCGTCGAACAGGGTGTCGTCCAGGCGCAGGCGTTCATTGAAGTACGCCACGGTCACATCGCCGTTCTCGGGAATATGGACGTTGGGCAGGTCGCCGGCGTGCGGGCCGTTCTCGTGCCAGAAGCCGTGATCGCCGCCGGCCGCGCTGAAGTGACCGCCGGCCGACTTGAAGTCACCCTCGCAGGTGCCGGTTTCGTGGACGTGGATGCCCTTGGGTCCCGGTTCGACGCCGGTGAAGGCCATGCGCACCAGGGTGCCATTGGGGGCGGCCTGGAAGCTGGCGGCGCCGACCTGCAGGCCGTCGCGGTTCATGATCCGCGACATGCCGAGCACCGGCCCGCCGACGCCTTCCGGCGGGGCGACCATCGTGGCAAGCCGCTCGTGGACGGCGGCCTCCTGTTGCTGCTGTTGCTGCTGCTGGGCAAATGCCGGTCCGGCGGCCAGAACGGCCAGGGCGCTGGCGGCGGCAAGGGTGGTGCGCAAGGTGGTCATGGGGGAGATCCTCCGTTGCAGGGGCGTTTCCCCACCAACGGCGGACGGCCGCTGCGGTTCACGCCGGAGGAGACGTCAGACGTCCTCCGGGTCGGGTTCCTCCCCGCTGACCGTGCGCCGGCACTCCCAGTCGCCGAGCACCTCGTTCATGGCGTCGAGCACGAAGAACCGTGCAGAGTCGGCATCGTAGCCGTCCTCCAGCAAGGACTCGTAGTCGGTGTGGACATGGCGGACGTAGGCGACCAGCGACAGCCATGCCGCCGTCTCCGGCGGGGCGCGGCGCAGGCCGGGCGAGTCCATCCCATGATCGGCAGCCGCCTCCAGGTCGAACCGCGGAATGGCGGGCGCCAGACGGCGCAGGGCGTCGAGGATCCGGGCGCGGCGGGGCTGGGCGAGGGGGGGCTGGGGCGCGGCTGTCATGCTTTCAGGCCTTATGCTGGGACAGGGGCGAGGACGGCGGCCATCTCGCAGCGGTTGCGGCCATTGTGCTTGGCGCGGTACAGCGCCTGATCGGCCCGCCGCAGCATGTCCTCCAGGGGTTCCCCGGCCTTCATTTCGCTGATGCCGATGCTGACCGTGACGCCGGCCGCCTGCGCCACCGGGGCGGGTCCGGCCGCTTCGGCAAAGGCCGTGCGCAGGCGGTCGGCCACCACCAGCGCGGCGTCGGCCGAAGTGTTGGGCAGCAGGGCGACGAACTCTTCGCCGCCGAACCGGCACAGCAGGTCTTCGCCCCGCAAGGCGCCCGTGGCCACCCTCACGAACAGTTGCAGGAAGTTGTCTCCGGCGGCATGGCCCAGGCGGTCGTTGATCTGCTTGAAGTGGTCGAGATCCATCATCAGCAGGGCCAGCGGCTGGCCGCTCCGCCGGGTGCGCGCCACCTCGCGCTCGGCCAGGGCGGCGAAGGCGCGGCGGTTGAGGGTGCCGGTCAGCGGGTCGCGGCTGATCTGGTGGTCCAGTTCGTCCTGCAACCGCTCGCTGGCCATCAGCACCATGCCCAGGGTCACCCCCAGCATCACGCACAGCCACCACAGCAGCGCGAAGGCGTAGAACCCGCTCGACATCACGGGCACGGCCTCGGCCGTCTCGGTCAGCGCGGAGACGCCGCGCGCGATGAAGAACGCGG
This sequence comes from Rhodospirillaceae bacterium, assembly GCA_041686745.1. Classification (GTDB taxonomy): domain Bacteria; phylum Pseudomonadota; class Alphaproteobacteria; order Rhodospirillales; family Rhodospirillaceae; genus Cauispirillum. The sequence goes on from JAWLDH010000002.1 coordinate 145,928, forward strand.
TGTTGAGGGCATAGATCACGCCCGTCGCCCGCAGGGCCACGTTGCGGCCGGGAAGCGCGCGGAAAATCTCCCAGGTGATGGCGCCCGACAGCAGGGCAATCATCGTGGCGTTGACCAGCGACCGCATCGGCACCGATTGCGCGCCGTGCGACAGCGCGACCAGCACCACCGCGCCTGCCACCAGCCCGGCCAGCTTGGGCAGGTTCATGGGAATGCGGCCCAGGAACCGCCGGTAGCCGTCCCACGACACGATCAATCCGCAGGCGATGAGGACCTGTCCGAGCGACAGCGCCACGATCTCGGGAAGATGCTGGTGGGAGGCGATCAACAGCAGCCCGCAGGTGCCGAGCACGGCGGCCCACGCCCAATGCAGCAGCCCCGGCATGGCCGGATGCATGCGCCATAACAGGAACCGCGCGGCCGAACACACCGCGCAGACCAGCGCGGTGGCAACCAGCAGCGACCGAATGTCGAACGCCATGCCGCAGGAGCCCTCTTTCAGTCGGTTGATGCCAACCTGCATTGGGTGAAACCCTGTGCAGGTTGGACGCCGCGACTGCGGCGCGCGGCCCCTGCCGCGTAAGCCCCCCTCGCTTGATGTGGCCGCCGGAGGCGGCGCCCGGCGCTTGAGGGCCTTCCATACAGAAGACACTTGATGCGCCGTTCGCGCCGGTGGTGCAAGTGCCGTGTTATGCCTTGACCGGCGGCGGATGCGGGCCCATCTGCGGGACATGCCCTTGACCCCCCGTTACCTCCCCGATCCGCGCCATCTTGACCTCGGCGACCGCTTTTTCGACGCGGTGCGCCCGGCCGAGTTCCCCAAGCACATCCTGCGCTTCCGCAACGACCGCTGGGCGGCGCGGGTGGGGCTCGACGAATTGGACGACGCCGAGTGGCTGGCCCACTTCGCGCGGTTCGAGCCGTTGCCCGGCAACCTCGACCGGCCTCTGGCCCTACGCTATCACGGCCACCAGTTCCGGTCCTACAATCCCGACCTCGGCGACGGGCGCGGCTTCCTGTTCGCCCAGGTGCGCGAGGACGGCGAACCGGCCGGGCGGCTGCTCGACCTCGGCACCAAGGGCAGCGGGCAGACGCCGTATTCCCGCCAGGGCGACGGCCGCCTGACCCTCAAGGGCGCGGTGCGCGAGCTGCTGGCGACGGAAATGCTGGAGGCGCGCGGGGTCAACACCTCCAAGACCTTCTCCATCGTCGAGACGGGGGAGAGCCTGTATCGCGGTGACGAACCCTCGCCCACCCGCTCGGCCGTGCTGGTGCGCCTGAACCACAGCCACATCCGCCTGGGCAGCTTCCAGCGCCAGGCCGCCCTGCAGGACCCCGACGCGCTGCGCACCCTGCTCGACCACGTCGCCGCCGTCCACATGCCCGAGGTCGACGCGATCGGCGAGAGGCTCGACCGTGTGGCCGCGTTCCTGCGCCAGGTGGTGGCGAACACCGCGCGCACCACGGCGCAATGGATGGCGGCGGGCTTCGTGCACGGGGTGCTCAACACCGACAACATCCTGGTCACCGGCGAGAGCTTCGACTACGGCCCGTGGCGCTTCCTGCCGACCTACGATGCGCGCTTCACGGCGGCCTACTTCGACCATGGGGGGCTGTACGCCTACGGCCGCCAGCCCGAAACGCTGCTGTGGAACCTGACCCGGCTGGCCGAGACGTTGCTGCCGCTGTGCAACCAGGACCGCCTGATCGCTGCGCTGGACACCTTCCCGGAGGCCTTTTCCGACGCCCTGGCCGAGGCGGTGACCCGCCGCCTGGGCGTGGTGCGCGGCACGGTGGAGGAGGACAACGCCCTGGCCGGGGCGTTGTTTGGCTTTCTGGAGAATACGCAGATCCCCTTCGACCGCCCGTTCTTCGACTGGTTCGGCGGCCCGGCCTCGGTCGAGCGCGCCACGGCCAGCCCTCACGCCGCCCACTACGCCAGCCCCGCCTTCCAGCCGGTGCGCGAGGCCCTGATGGCCAGCGCCCCCCGGCCCGGAGTCGATTTGAGCCACGGGTATTTCGCCGGCGGGCCCAGCAGCCTGCTCATCGAAGAGGTCGAGGCGCTGTGGGCGCCCATCGCCGCCCGCGACGACTGGACCGCCGTCACAGCCAAGGTGGCCGAAATTCGGGATATGGGGAAAGCGGTGGTCTGACAGAACTGCCACGGCCTCCGTGGCGTTGGTCGGGTGCGCCCCCTCAACAGGAGACCTGCCATGGCCGAACTCGACGGCAAGACCATCGCCATTCTCGCCACCGACGGTTTCGAGGAAGACGAACTCATCAAGCCCCGCGACGAACTGCGCGCCATGGGAGCCGAGGTGCATGTGGTCAGCCCCAAGGGCGGCACTATTCGTGCCTGGCGGCATACCGACTGGGCGGGCGACGTGCCGGTCGACAAGACGCTCGACGAGGTGAAGTTCGACGCCTATGACGCCCTGATCCTGCCCGGAGGTCAGATCAACCCCGACAAGCTGCGTCTGGTGCCCGAGGCTGTGGCCTTCGTGCAGGACTTTTACGAAACCGGACGTCCGGTGGCGGCGATCTGCCATGGTCCGTGGTTGTTGATCGAGGCCGGTGTGGTCAAGGGCCTCAACATGACGTCGTGGCCGTCCTTGCAGACCGATATCACCAATGCCGGCGCGCACTGGCATGACCAGGAGGTGGTCGAGGACGAAGGCATCATCACCAGCCGCAATCCGGGCGACATTCCCGCCTTTAACGCGGCCATCGCCAAGGCCCTGCACGAAGGCCGGGTCGGCGTCCGCGCCAACGGCTGATCCGCGCGTTGAAACATCACACCAGCGGAAAGAGGCGGGCTGCCGCCCACCCGCTCGGGGAAAGCCCCGAACCCCTTTCTTTTCTTTAAGGAAAACAAAGAGGTCTGGAGCTTGCTCCAGCCGGGTGTCGGGCGGGAGCCCGTCCGCGTCAGCGGAGTGCCATCACGGCCCCGCCCAGGCGATCGGCACGATCTCGGCGCTTTTGCCCGACAGGTCCCACACCCGGCCGAAGTCGCGGAACTTGGCCTTGGACGCGTTGGCGACGGTGACGTCGGGGCCCATCCAGTACTGGGTGTTGGTGATGACCAGGTCGTCGTCCTTGGACGCGCCGGGCACCGGGGCGACACTGGCCTGCAGCACCTTCGGGCCGATGGTGACGTGGCGGGTCTTGCCCTCGCGCTCGATGGTGACCGGGGCGCGCTTGGTGCCGAGGTAGGTGGACACCAGCATGGAGAACAGCCCGGTGGTGCCGCCGGCCTGCCCGGCGAAGATCTGCTCCAGCCCGGCCAGCGCGGCGTCGGAGGCCCGTTCGTCCACGTAGAGTGCTGCGGTCCAGTTGCCGTTCGCCATCTTGCCCGGGATGTCGAGCAGGATGCCGACGTTCAGGCCGTCCAGGCGCTCGTCCCCGAAGTGGCCCTCGGTGATGGCGATGGCGCCCCAGCCGTGGCAATAGCCCTCGGTCGGCGGATGCTTGCCCAGGCTGATGACGCAGGGGCAAAAGACGTTGCAGTTACAGTTGAGGACGAGTTCCCCGTTGATCTTCCAGTCGACTGGCATGGATTTCCCTCCCAGATATAAAAGTTTTTGAACCACAGAGGACGCAGAGAGCACAGAGAGGTAAGTGGAAGTTTTTTCTCTCTCTTATTTTTATTCTCTGCGTCCTCTGTGTCCTCTGTGGTGAATCCCCTTATTTCCTCACACCGTCAGCAGGGCTATCCCCCAGCCGGTCAGGATGATCCCCGCCGCGCGGCCGACCAGGGCCGGGCGGGGGAGGACTTTTTCGGCCAGCATGAGGGCGGCCAGCACCGCCATCCATGCGAGGTTCATGGCGCCGGCGGTGATCATCACCAGCATCAGCGCCCAGCAGCAGCCCAGGCACCACGCGCCGTGGCCGAGGCCCATGCGCCACGCTCCGGCGGCGCCGTTCCGCCAGTTGCCCATGAACCACGTCATCGGGTTGCGGCACTGGCTGAGGCACAGGTCCTTGAGCGGCGTGAACTGGTACAGCCCGGCCACCACCAGCAGGCCGCCGGCCATCCACGGGTGGGCGGCGCTGAGCTCGGGCACCGCCTGGGCGCCTTCGCGCAAGGCCCACTGCAGGCCGGTGGCGGCCACCGCGTAGCCGCCCCAGACGGCCAGATAGCCGCCGGCGAACACGCCGACGCGGGCGAGCAGGGCACGTCCGTCCAGCTTGGTGGCCGAGATGTCGGCGAAGGTCAGGATCATCGGCGCGGCGGTCGGCAGCATCATGGCGACGCTCATGACCAGCCACATGACCAGCAACATGCCGACATCGCCCAGGCCCCACGGCTGCCCGGCGTCGACGCGGCAGATGTCGGCCACGCGCTCCACCCAATCCGCCGCACCCATGGTGGCGGCCAGATAGACCCAGGCCAGGGCGACCAGGGCGACCAGGCTCGCGGACACGGTCAGGCGCTTGCCGGTCAGCAGGCCTTCCAGGGGCAGGGCGGCGCGGTCAGCCATGGCGCGATTCCCAGGCGTCCTGCGCCCTGGCGTATTGCGCCTTGAGGGTGGCGATGAGGGCGGCCACGGCGTCCTCGGCGGCGTCGGCGTTGCCGGCCGTCACGGCGTCGAGCAGCTTCTGGTGCTGGTCGGCGGCCTGGGTGCGGTCGCGGAAGCGGTCGATGACCATGTTCGAGGCCGGCTGCAAGGCCTCGATCACCGATCCCATCACGAAGCCCAGCACCGGGTTTCCGGCGGCATCGACCAGGGCGCGGTGGAACCGCACGTCCGAGGCGCAGAACGCCTCGCCGCTGAGCGACGGGTCACGCTGGACGGCGATCTCGGCGGCCATGCGGCCCAGGTGTTCGGGGGTGCGGCGGGCAGCGGCCAGCCGGGCGCAGGAGCGTTGCAGGGCGTCGCGCGCCTCGGCGATGTCGGTCAGGCTGAACTCGCCCAGGGACACCAGCAGGGTGGCCGATTCGGTCAGGGCGCGGCTGGCGTCGGCGATGCTCGGGCGGTTCACGAAGGTGCCGCCGGTCGGGCCGCGCCGCGACCGGATGAGGTTCTGGGCGGCAAGGCGTTTCAGGGCCTCGCGCACGGTGGGGCGGGACACCTCGAACCGCTCGGCCAGTTCCATTTCGGTCGGCAGGCGTTCATCCACCTTGAGGCGGCCGTCGAGAATCGCCTCGCGGATCTGCTCGGCGATCTGCTTGGCGAGGCTTTCCGTGACGACGCCGTCAAAGGTTACGGACATGGGAGGGGGTTCCGGTTCGGGGTGCTTTAGATGTTAAGTATATTTGTTTGACAAATAGGTCAATCGGGTTTTCGATACCCGTCAGCACATTCAGCCAAAAATGGAGGACCGCATGTTCAAGGCCATGGTGGTGGACAAGACCGACGATCAGGTTTCCGCAACGATCCAGGAGCTGGACGAGGCGCGCCTGCCGGCCGGCGACGTGACGGTGGCGGTCGAATACTCGACGGTGAATTACAAGGACGGGTTGGTGCTGAACGGCCTGGGCGGGCTGGTCAAGACCTACCCCCACGTCCCCGGCGTCGACTTCGCCGGCACCGTGGAGGCGTCGGACAACCCGGCCTTCAAGCCGGGCGACAAGGTGGTGCTGACCGGCTGGCGCGTCGGCGAGATCCACTGGGGCGGCTATGCCGCAAAGGCCCGCGTCAAGGGCGACTGGCTGGTCAAGCTGCCCGACGGCCTGACCCCGCGCGCGGCCATGGCCGTGGGCACGGCGGGCTTCACCGCCATGCTGGCCGTGATGGCGCTGGAGGATCACGGCCTCACGCCGGGTGACGGCGAGGTGCTGGTCACCGGCGCCACCGGCGGCGTCGGGTCGGTCGCCGTCGCGGTGCTGGCCAAGCTGGGCTATCAGGTGGCCGCGCTGACCGGCAAGCAGAGCGAGCACGACTACCTCAAGACCCTGGGCGCGGCCACCATCCTCGACCGTGCCGAACTGGGCGAGCCGAACAAGCGGCCGCTCGAATCGGAGCGCTGGGCGGGCGTCATTGATTCGGTCGGCGGCACCATCCTGGCCCGCGCCCTGGCCCAGACCAAGGCCGGGCACAGCGTGGCGGCGGTCGGGCTGGCCGGGTCGAGCAAGCTCGAAACCACGGTCATCCCGTTCATCATCCGGGGCTGCAACCTGCTGGGCATCGATTCGGTGTTCTGTCCGGCGCCGCGCCGCGCCGCCGCCTGGGCGCGAATCGTGCAGGACCTGCCGATGGACACCCTGGAGGCGATGGTCGTCCCGGCAACGCTGGAGGATCTGCCGCGCATCGGGGCCGATATTCTCAAAGGCGGTATTCGCGGACGCGTTGTGGTGGATGTGAACGCATAAGCCTCTGGCGCCGCGCGTATACAATTTTTCTGTTAATGAGTGCAGCCGGGCCGTACAGTGTCCCCCCAAGGGGTTCGCGGCCCGGTTTTTCATGCCTTCGGCGGACTGCCGGAGGCGGCCATTCGGAAGCGTTTCCCGGCATCTTGCCAAGCGTGCTTGACCACCGGCTGATTTTGGTTTTAGGTGATACAAAGAACGCCTGTCGTGTATGCAAATTTGCATTTGCTTTGCACTGCAGCGCTTTAGAAGCCCTCAAAAGGGGGCGAACTGAACAAGCGCCATCAAGGTGCGACAAGCAGACCGCGTCACAAAGACGCGCAACCGTCGGTCCGCCGGTTCAACCGACGGGCACAGGGAGACGAAACGATGGCCAAGGAGACGTCCATGATCGACACCCGAAGTGTGTCCGGACGCCGGGAGAGCACTCCCCATTCCACCGCTTCCAATTATGTCGGGGAGGGCTGCTGATGGCTGGCCCCCTGACCTCCACGCGGGAGATGGACACGCTCCCCAAACTGCTCAAGCACCACGCCCAGGTCCGGCCGAACCATCCCGCCATGCGCGAGAAGGACTACGGCATCTGGCAGACGTGGTCGTGGAGCCAGGTGCACGACGAGATCATGGCGTTCGCCGCCGGTCTGTCGGCGCTGGGCTTCCAGCGTGGCGACACGCTGGCCATCGTCGGCGACAACCGGCCGCAGCTCTATTGGGCGATGGCCGCGGCGCAGACCCTGGGCGGCACGCCGATCCCGGTCTACCAGGACTCGGTGGCCAAGGAGATGGCCTTCGTCCTGCAGCACGCCGAAGTGAAGTTCGCCGTGGTGGAAAACCAGGAGCAGGTCGACAAGCTGTCGGAGATCATGCCCGACTGCCCGGCCCTCAAGACCCTGATCTACAAGGACCATCGCGGTCTGCGCGACTACACCATGGATTTCCTGCACGCCTATGACGCGGTGCAGGAGACCGGCCGCGCCTTCATGAAGGAAAAGCCCGGCTTCCTGGATGCCGAGATTGCCAAGGGCAAGGGCTCCGACCTCGGTGTGATGCTCTATACCTCGGGCACCACCGGCCAGCCCAAGGGCGTGATGCTGTCGTTCGACAACATCCTGATCACCGCCCGCAACAACGCCGAGATGGAAGGCCTGGGTCCCGACGAGGACGTCCTGGCCTACCTGCCGATGGCGTGGGTCGGCGACAACATCTTCTCCATGGGCCAGGCCTATGTGTGCGGCTTCACCGTCAACTGCCCGGAAAACGGCGAGACGGTGCTGACCGACATGCGCGAGCTTGGTCCGACCTACTTCTTCGCCCCGCCGCGCATCTATGAAAACATCCTGACCACCGTGATGATCCGCATGGAAGACGCGGCATCGTGGAAGCGCAAGATGTTCGCCTACTTCATGGACGTGGCCAAGCGCGTGGGCACCCGCATCCTCGACGGCAAGCCGGTTTCGGGCATGGATCGCCTGAAGTACGCGATCGGCAACATGATGGTCTATGCGCCGCTCAAGAACGTCCTGGGCTTCTCGCGCATTCGCCTGGCCTACACCGCCGGCGAGGCCATCGGGCCGGAGATTTTCTCGTTCTACCGCTCGCTCGGCATGAACATCAAACAGATCTACGGCTCGACCGAGGCGTCGGTGTTCATCTGCGTGCAGCCGAACGGCGAGGTTTATGCCGATACCGTGGGCAAGCCCGCCCCCGACGTGCAGATCCGCCTGGCCGACAATGGCGAGGTGCAGTTCAAGAGCCCCGGCGTGTTCCAGGCCTACTTCAAGGAACCGCAGAAGACGGCCGACGAGAAGACCGAGGACGGCTGGGTGCACACCGGCGACGCCGGCATCTTCGACGAAAACGGCCACCTCAAGATCATCGACCGCGCCAAGGACGTCGGGCACCTCAACAACGGGTCCATCTTCCCGCCCAAGTACGTGGAGAACAAGCTCAAGTTCTTCCCCTACGTCAAGGAGGCGGTGGCCTTCGGCGATCAGCGCGACGCCGTGACCTGCTTCATCAACATCGACATCGAGGCGGTGGGCAACTGGGCCGAACGCAAGGGCCTAGCCTACTCGGGCTTCCAGGATCTGGCCGCCCGGCCGGAGGTCTACGACCTGCTCCTGGACTGCGTGAACAAGGTCAACGAAGACCTCGCCGTCCACCCCATGCTGTCGTCCTGCCAGATCCACAGGTTCCTCATCCTGCACAAGGAACTGGATGCCGACGACGGCGAACTGACCCGGACCCGCAAGGTGCGCCGCCGGTTCATCGCCGAGCGCTACGCCGACCAGATCGAAGCCCTCTACGACGGCCGCGAGAATGTGTACGTGTCGACCGAGGTGACCTTCGAGGACGGCCGCAAGGGGACGGTTTCGGCCGACCTGCGCATCCGCGACGCCAAGGTGCACAAGGTGGATGAACCGCTGCGCAAGGCAAGCTGACGGGCGGTTTTTATCCGCTCCGTTCTCCGCCTTTGCATCCAGCAGTCCGTTTCGACAGGAGTCCCGTCATGTCCGTAGTGGCTGACCTCACCGACATCAACCAGGCGTCCGCCGCCGCCCACGCCCGCAGCATCGGCGACGTGGTGCTCAGCGTGCAGAACATTTCGCTCAGCTTCGGCGGCGTGCGCGCGCTGACCAACATCAGCTTCGAGGTCCGCGAGCACGAGATCCTGGCCATCATCGGCCCCAACGGGGCCGGCAAGAGCTCGATGCTCAACGTCATCAACGGGTTCTACCATCCCCAGGAAGGCAAGATCATCCACAAGGGCGTGGAGCGGTCGCGCATGCGGCCGCACGAGGCCGCCCGCCGCGGCATCGCGCGCACCTTCCAGAACATCGCCCTGTTCAAGGGCATGAGCGCGCTCGACAACATCATGACCGGCCGCAACACCATGATGAAGTCCAACATCCTGGCCCAGGCCCTGTACTTCGGGCCGGCCAAGAAGGAGGAGATGGAGCATCGCGCGTTCTGCGAGCACATCATCGACTTCCTGGAAATCGAAGCGGTGCGCAAGACGCCGGTCGGACGCCTGCCCTACGGCATGCAAAAGCGCGTCGAACTGGGCCGCGCCCTGGCCGCGCAGCCCGACATCCTGCTGCTCGACGAGCCGATGGCCGGCATGAACGTCGAGGAGAAGGAGGACATGTGCCGCTTCATCCTGGACGTGAACAACGAATTCGGCACCACCATGGTGCTGATCGAGCATGACATGGGCGTGGTGATGGACATTTCCGACCGCGTTGTGGTGCTGGACTACGGCCGCAAGCTGGCCGACGGCACTCCCGACGCGGTGCGCGCCAACCAGGAAGTGATCGACGCCTACCTCGGCGTTGGTCATTAGGGGCGTCAGCCACTGAGCCGCTCGTAATAAACGAATAAATCCCCAGGGAGGGAGCGGGTCCGATGGACTTTCTATACAATATTCTGATCGACCCCTTGGTGCAGATCTTCACGTATCCGATCTTTGCCCTCGAGGTTCTGATCGGTGGTCTGCTGTCGGGTGTCATGTATTCGCTCGTGGCCTTGGGCTTCGTGCTGATCTTCAAGGCGTCGGGCGTGTTCAACTTCGCCCAGGGCGCCATGGTGCTGTTCGCCGCGCTGTTCTTTGCCGGTTTCATCGATACCGGGCTGCCGTGGTACATCGCCCTGCTGCTGACCATCGGCGTCATGGTGCTGCTGGCCATGACCATTGAGCGCATCGTGCTGCGCCCGCTGGTCAACCAGCCGCACATCATCCTGTTCATGGCCACCATCGGCATCACGTACTTCCTGGACGGCTTCGGCCAGACCATCTGGGGCAGTTCGGTGCGGGTTCTGGACCTCGGCATTCCCAACAACCCCATGGAATTCGGCGGCGTGCTGATCAACCAGTTCGACATGGTGGCCGCCGTGGTCGCCGGGACGCTGGTTGCCGTGCTGGCGGTGTTCTTCCAGAAGACCCGTGTCGGCCGCGCCCTGCGCGCGGTGGCCGACGACCATCAGGCGGCGCTGTCGGTCGGCATCCCGCTCAAGACCATCTGGGCCATCGTGTGGACCGTCGCCGGCCTGGTCGGCCTGGTCGCCGGCATCATGTGGGGCGCCAAGCTGGGCGTGCAGTTCAGCCTGGCCATGGTCGCGCTGAAGGCGCTGCCGGTGCTCATCCTGGGCGGTTTCACCTCCATTCCGGGCGCCATCATCGGCGGCCTGATCATCGGCGCGGGCGAAAAGCTGGCCGAGGTTTTCTGGGCCCCGGCCATCGGCGGCGGCATTGAGGATTGGTTCGCCTACATGCTCGCCCTGGCCTTCCTGCTGTTCCGGCCGCAAGGTCTGTTCGGCGAGAAGATCATCGAACGCGTGTAAGAGAGGGAAGAACAATGCTCTACCGTGAGGCAGGTCAGTTCAAGACCACCTATTCGGCCGACCAGCAGATCTTCCCGATCTTGCAGGACCGTATCGGCTTCTTCATCACCATGGCCGTCGCCTTCATCGCGATCCCGATGTTTGCCGGCGACTACCTGACGCAGACCATCTTCATCCCGTTCCTGGTGCTCAGCGTCGCGGCCATCGGCCTCAACCTGCTGACCGGGTACGCCGGGCAGTTGTCGCTGGGCACCGGCGGGTTCATGGCCACCGGGGCGTTCGCCGCCTACAAGCTGGCGACCAGCTTCCCGGACCTGAACATCATCTTCGTGTTCATCGCCGCCGGCCTGATCACCGCGCTGGTCGGCATCCTGTTCGGCATCCCCAGCTTGCGCATCAAGGGGTTCTACCTTGCGGTGGCGACCCTGGCCGCGCAGTTCTTCCTGCTGTGGCTGTTCAACAAGGTGCCGTGGTTCACCAACTACTCGTCCTCGGGCGTGATCTCGGCGCCGCCGATGAGCATCTTCGGGGTCTTCGTGACCGGCACCGAGGCGAGTCACACCGCCAAGTACTTCTTCCTGCTGGTGCTCGTGACGCTCTTGGCGCTGGCCGCCAAGAACATGGTGCGCGGCCACATCGGGCGGGCCTGGATGGCCGTGCGCGACATGGACATCGCGGCCGAGATCATCGGCATCCGCCCGCTGCAGACCAAGCTGGCCGCCTTCGCCATCAGTTCGTTCTACTGCGGCATCGCGGGCGCGGCGTGGGCCTTCATCTACACCGGTTCGGTCGAGCCGCTGGCCTTCAACATCGATGTGTCGTTCCGGATCCTGTTCATGATCATCATCGGTGGGCTGGGATCCATCCTGGGCTCGTTCCTGGGTGCGGGCTTCATCATCCTGTTGCCGGTGTTCCTGACCAACGCCCCGCACATGCTGGGCCTGAACATTCCCGTGGACATCATTTCCCACATGGAAGTCATGATCTTCGGTGCCCTGATCATCTTCTTCCTGATCGTTGAACCGCATGGCCTGGCTCGCCTGTGGCAGATCGGCAAGGAGAAGCTCCGCCTGTGGCCCTTCCCCCACTAGGGGGAGGGACGCCGGGGGACACGAACAGAATCCATAAGAGGCGGACCACCGCCCGGACTGTGAACTGGTTGCCAAGTTAACGTCCAAGGGAGGACCCAAGAATGTTGCTCAAGAAGATCACCCTGGCCGCTGTCGGCGCCGCCATCGGGGCGACCGCGCTGATTTCGGTTCCCGCCGTCGCGCAGGAAGGCGGTCAGTACGTGCCCGGCACGGTGTACCGTTCCGGTCCCTACGCGCCCGGCGGTATTCCGTGGGCCGACGGGTACGGCGACTACTTCGCGATGCTCAACGAACGTGACGGTGGCATCGGCGGCGTGCCGATCCTGTACGAAGAGTGCGACACGGCCTACAACAACGACAAGGGCGTGGAGTGCTACGAGCGCATGAAGAACAAGGGCCCGACCGGCGCGTCCGTGTTCCAGCCCCTGTCGACCGGCATCACCTATGCCCTGCTCGACCGTCTGCGCTCCGACAAGATCCCGATGATCACCTCGGGCCTCGGCCGCGCTGACGCGACCATCGGTTCGGTGTTCCCGTGGGTGTTCACCATGCCCGTGACCTACTGGGCCGGCGCCGACGCCATCACCCAGTACATCAAGGCCGAAGAGGGCGGCAGCCTGAAGGGCAAGAAGATCGCCCTGGTCTACCACGACTCCGCCTACGGCAAGGAGCCGATCAAGACCCTGGAAACCCTGGCCGCCAAGGAAGGCTTCCAGCTCGACCTGTTCCCGGTGCCGCATCCGGGCCTGGAGCAGAAGGCCACCTGGCTGAAGATCGGCCGTCAGCTGCGTCCCGACTACGTCGTGATGTGGGGCTGGGGCGTCATGAACTCGACCGCCCTCAAGGAAGCCGCCGCGGTTGGTTTCCCGGCCGACAAGTTCATCGGCGTGTGGTGGTCCGGTTCCGAGGTTGACACCGTCCCGGCCGGCGACGCCGCCAAGGGCTTCAAGGCCGCCCAGTTCGTCCTGCCGGGCAAGGATTACCCGGTCCTGAACGACATCCGCACCCACGTCTATGACAAGAACAAGGGCATGGGCAAGCCCGAGGAAATCGGTTCGGTCATCTACAACCGTGGCATCGCCGCGGCCGTGCTGAGCGCCGAAGGCATCAAGGTCGCCCAGGACAAGTACGGCAAGAAGCCGCTGACCGGCGAGGAAATCCGTTGGGGCATCGAGAACATCGACCTGTCGCCCGAGCGCCTCAAGGAACTCGGCCTGACCGGCATGATCAACCCGGTCAAGGTGTCGTGCAACGACCATGAAGGTGGCGGCGACGTCATCATGACCCAGTGGAACGGCACTGGTTGGGACACCGTGTCCGACTGGATCAAGCCGGACCGCGACGGCTACCTGCGTGCCATGTACGAAGAATCGGCCATGCAGTACGCCAAGGAAAAGGGCATCGAGCCGCGCGACTGCTCCAAGGAGTAAGGCCGGTTCGGCAGACTTCCGGAGCGCTTCCGCGCTCCGGAGGCTGCCGCCTGACACCCTAAAGGCACGACAAGAAAAGTCCTGAGCATCAGGAACCGGGAGATACCGCCGTGAGCCAGACCGCGCTCCACACCGTCGGCAATGCAGCCGTCAAGGCCGAGGCCGCCGAACCGATCCTTCGGGTGAACAACATCGAGGTCATCTACGACCACGTCATTCTGGTGCTGAAGGGCGTCTCGCTCGAGGTTCCCGAGGGCGGCATCGTGGCCCTGCTGGGCGCCAACGGGGCCGGCAAGACCACCACGCTGAAGGCGATTTCCAACCTGCTGCACGCCGAGCGCGGTGAGGTCACCAAGGGCTCCATCGAATACAACGGCGCGCCGATCGAAAAGCTGACCCCCAACGACCTCGTCAAGATGGGCGTCGTGCAGGTGATGGAAGGCCGCCACTGCTTTGAACACCTGACCGTCGAGGAAAACCTGCTGACCGGCGCCTATACCCGCAAGGAAGGCAACGCCGCCATCAAGCAGGACCTGGAAATGGTCTACAACTACTTCCCCCGCCTGCGCGAGCGGCGCACCAGCCAGGCCGGCTACACCTCCGGCGGCGAGCAGCAGATGGTGGCCATCGGCCGCGCCCTGATGAGCCGCCCCAAGGTCATCCTGCTCGACGAGCCGTCGATGGGCCTGGCCCCGCAGTTGGTCGAGGAAATCTTCGAGATCGTGCGTGAACTGAACACCAAGGAGGGCGTGTCCTTCCTGCTGGCCGAACAGAACACCATGGTCGCCCTGCGCTACGCCACCTTCGGCTACATCCTGGAAAACGGGCGTGTGGTGATGGAAGGCGAGGCCGCCAAGCTGCGCGAGAACGACGACGTGAAGGAGTTCTACCTCGGCATCTCCGGCGAGGGCCGCAAGAGCTTCCGCGACGTCAAACACTACCGCCGCCGCAAGCGCTGGCTGTAGTATGTAAACCACAGAGGCACAGAGACACAGAGAAGCACAGAGGTTCCGCGCCGGCTGCGCGGCCACGGCTCACTCCGAAGGTCAAATGCGCGCGCAGCGCGCCTGCGACCAGTGGACGGATCCGGCACGCCGTCCGCTTGCACGGTCCCTCTGTGCCTCTGTGTCTCTGTGGTTCAAATTGGCAGACGACAAGGTAGGGGCACACCATGCAGCGCGACGACATGCACTTCGACGACCTGGAAACCCGTGATCCGGCCGTGCGCGAGCGTGAACAGTTCGCCGCGCTGCCCGGCCTGATCGCCCACGCCAAGGCGCAGACGCCGTTCTTCGCCAAGGTCCTGGCCGACGTCGATGCCGATGCGGTGACCAGCCGCGAGGCGCTGGCCGCCCTGCCGGTGACCCGCAAGAACGACCTCAAGACCGTGCAGGCCGAGCGCCCCCCGTTCGGCGGGCTGGTCGCCCACGACCGCCAGATCGGCCGCATCTTCCAGAGCCCCGGTCCGATCCACGAGCCGCAGGGCGTCAACGCCAACTTCTGGCGTGCCGCCCGCGCCCTGTATGCGGCCGGGTTCCGCAAGGGCGACCTGGTCCACAACACGTTCTCGTACCACTTCACGCCGGGCGGCTGGATCCTCGACAACGGCGCCCGCGCGTTGGGCTGCACCGTGTTCCCGGCCGGCACCGGACAGACCGAGCAGCAGGCCCAGGCGATCGCCGCCATGCGCTCGAACGCCTACACCGGCACGCCGTCGTTCCTGCGCATCATCCTGGAAAAGGCCGATGAACTGGGCATCGACACCTCCACCCTGACCAAGGGCGTGGTGTCGGGCGAATACCTGCCGCCGGCCCTGCGCACGATGTTCAAGGAGCGCGGCATCAGCATCCTGCAGGCCTACGCCACCGCCGACCTGGGTGTCATCGCCTATGAGACGCCCAGCCTCGAAGGCATGATCGTGGACGAGGGCGTGATCGTCGAGATCGTCCGCCCCGGCACCGGCGACCCGGTGCCCGAGGGCGAGGTCGGCGAAGTGCTGGTCACCGCCTTCACCCCCGAATACCCGTTGATCCGCTTCGCCACCGGCGACATGAGCGCCGTCCTGCCGGGCACCAGCCCGTGCGGCCGCACCAACATGCGCATCAAGGGATGGATGGGCCGCGCCGACCAGACCACCAAGGTCAAGGGCATGTTCGTGCATCCCGAACAGGTCGCCGCCGTGGCCAAGCGCCACCCCGAAATCACCCGCGCCCGCTTGGTGGTGTCGTCGGTCGACAACGTCGACCAGATGGTCCTCAAGGTCGAAACCGCCACCCGCGAACCCGGCTTCCTCGACGCCGTCCGCCAGACCCTGCAGGACGTCGTCAAGCTCAAGGGCCACGTCGAACCGGCCGAACCGGGCACCCTGCCCAACGACGGCAAGGTTATCGACGACGTGCGGGTTTACGAATAGCCTCGTTCTTGGCCGCTTGGGCTGCCGCCCAAACCCGCTTGGGGCCATTGGCCCCAAACCCCTTGTTTTAATGGAAGAAGGTGTCGTTCCCGCGGAGGCGCATAGGCGCTGAGTTAAGCGAAAGAATGCGGGCTCTGCCCGCACCCGCCAGGAGGCGGCGGCCTCCTGGACCTCGGGAATGAAAGAGTCCATAATAATTCAAGATCGTCGCACCCGCGAAGGCGGGTGCCTAGGGTCGTGAAAAAAGTTGGTCGTGGTTTTCTCCACGAGACTGGGTTCCCGCCTTCGCGGGAACGACGTGTTTATTAATGGTGACTGCGCAAGGCATTCCCTTATATTGCGCCGCAGGCAGATAGTGTTGCCGTCTGCTTCGCTGCGCGCCGCTTGGCTCTGTCAAGTCACGAGGTCAAGGAGGCTAGCCTCCTTGCGGGTCCGGGCAGAGCCCGGCCTTATGTCAGCGCCTATGCGCGGAGGCGGGAACCCAGGGGTCGCAGACTCCGAAGAACCGGAAATCAGCTCATTTCCCTGCGCTGTTCCAGATGGCCCCTGGGCACCCGCCTGCGCGGGTGCGACGATTTGGGGGGGCTGGATAGAGTTGTTCTTGAATAAACAAGGGGTTTGGGGCTTGCCCCAAGCGGGCGCGGGTGGCACCCGTCCGCGACAGCGGAATGAACCCGGACTAGAAATCCGTCCCCACCATGCGTTTGCCGGCGATGGCGGCGCGGCCTTCGGCTTCGGGGACCTGGCGGGGAACCACCGACTGCAGCTTGTAGCCGATGCCGATCTGCAGCGGGTCGGCCAGTTCGACGAACACCACCTCGCCCGGCCGCGTGGCAAGCACCGTGGACAGCCCGGTTTCGGCCGAGGTCGAGATGATCTGGCGGCCCGGTGCCACGTCGGCCCAGAACACGCCGTCGCGCAGCATGCGTCCGACGCGGCGGCGGTTGACGAACACGTTGGTGTCGGTCACCGCCCAGGCCGCCGGGTGGGCCGGCGTGTA
Source organism: Rhodospirillaceae bacterium (assembly GCA_041686745.1). GTDB lineage: Bacteria > Pseudomonadota > Alphaproteobacteria > Rhodospirillales > Rhodospirillaceae > Cauispirillum. Next base: position 162,513 of record JAWLDH010000002.1, read on the forward strand.
GAAGATGATGCGCGACTGATCCAGGGCCACCGGCCGGGACAGGGCGAGGGCCTCGGTGGCGATCGGGCCGCGCGCATCACATCCGGCCAGCGCGAGGGCGGCCAGCCCTGCGGCGATTGCAGCCCCAATCCATCGTCCCGTCATGGCAGTCCCCCTTCGATACGTTCCCCTGGCCGGCACATTACCACGCTCCAAGGCCCGAGGGGAGCGGCGGCGTGAGGGTCAGGCTCCGGCCTCGAAACCTTCGAGCACCGCCACCACGTTGCGGCCGATCTCGGCCACCGCATAGCCGCCCTCGAGCACGAACAGGGTCGGCTGCCCGAGCGCCCGGATGCGGGCACCGATGCGGCGGAAGTGCTCGTGGCGCAGGGTGAAGCGGCTGATCGGGTCGCCCTCCCAGGTGTCCACCCCCAGCGACACCACGACGGCCGAGGGGCCGAACGCCTCCACCGCCGCGCATGCGGTTTCCAGGGCCGCGGCGTACTCGGTCCAGCCGGTGCCCCAGGGCAGCGGCAGGTTGAGGGTGGCGCCCAGGCCGGGGCTGGCGCCGCGCTCGTCGGCATGGCCGAGGAAGTAGGGGAACTCCTGGCGCGGGTCGGCGTGCAGGCTGACCACCTGGACGTCTCCGCGCGTCCAGAAAATGTCCTGGGTGCCGTTGCCGTGGTGGTAGTCGACGTCCAGCACGGTGACCCGCGCGTGCCCGGCATCGCGCAACGCCTGGGCCGCGATGGCGGCGTTGTTGAGGAAGCAGTAGCCCCCGAAAAGGGCGCGCCCGGCGTGGTGGCCCGGCGGACGGACCAGGGCGAAGGCCGCTTGCTCGCCCGCCCCCAGCAGCGCGGCGCCGGTCAGCGCGCTTTGCGCCGCGCCATAGGCGGCCGCCCAGGTGCCGGCCACGATGGGGCTGCCGGCGTCAAAGCCGTAGAAGCCGAGCAGGCCGTCGATGTCGGCAGGCGGCACGTCGCGGCGCATTCCGGCGGCGGCAAACGTGAAGGGCAGAGCCTGGCCGCCACGCCCGGCCGCCGTCCAGCGGTCCCAGGCCGAGCGCAGGAAGTCCACATAGGCGGCGTCATGGACCGCCAGAATCGGCGCCAGTCCGAAGTCCCGCGCCGGATCCTCCGGCCCCAGGCCGGCGGCGCGGAAGGCGTCGCGCACCATGGCGGCGCGCTCGGGGCTCTCGTGGCACGGCACCAGACGGCCCTCGTTGAACTCGAGGCCGCCGCGGTGGCCGTCCTGCGCCGCATTGACGATGCAGCGCACGGCTATGCCCCGACCAGCGCCGCCGGGTCGTGGAACGCGGCGCCCAGGGCGTGGGCGACGCCGGCATGGGTGATCTTGCCATCGACCACGTTCAGGCCGTTGCGCAGGTGGGCGTCGGCGGCCAGGGCGGCCTTCCACCCCTTGTCGGCCAGGGCGAGCACGAACGGCAGCGTCGCGTTGTTGAGCGCAAAGGCCGAGGTCCGCGCCACCGCGCCCGGCATGTTGGCGACGCAGTAGTGCACCACGCCATCCACCAGATAGGTCGGATCGGCGTGGGTGGTCGGGCGGCTGGTCTCGAAACAACCGCCCTGGTCGATGGACACGTCGACCAGCACGGCGCCCGGCAACATGCCGCGCACCATCTCGGCGGTGACCAGGCGCGGGGCGGAGTCTCCGGGGATCAGCACGGCGCCGATCACCACGTCGGCGTCGAGCACTTCGCGCTCCACGTTGTCCATGGTTGAATACAGGGTGGTCACCCGGCCGTCGAAGGCCTGGTCCAGTTCGCGCAGGCGGGGCAGGGACTTGTCGATCAGCGTCACCTGGGCGCCCAGGCCAAGCGCCATGCGCACCGCATTGGTGCCGACCACGCCGCCGCCCAGAACCACCACCTTGGCTGGCGGCACGCCCGGCACGCCGCCCATCAGCACGCCGCGCCCGCCGGCGGCGTTTTCCAGGCAGTGCGCGCCGGCCTGCACAGCCATGCGGCCGGCGACCTCGGACATGGGGGCGAGCAGCGGCAGGCCGCCGCGCGTGTCAGTCACGGTCTCATAGGCGATGGCGATGCAGCCGGCCTCCTGCAGGGCCTTGGTCTGGCGCGGGTCGGGCGCCAGATGCAGGTAGGCGAACAGCACCTGATCGCGGCGCAGCAGGCCGTACTCGGCGGGCTGCGGTTCCTTGACCTTGACGATCATGTCGGCGGCGGCGAACACCTCGGCCGCGCTGCCCACCACGTCGGCCCCGGCCGCCCGGTAGGCATCGTCATCCAGGCCCACGCCGTGGCCGGCGCCGGCCTGAACCACCACGCGGTGACCGTGGTGGATCAGCTCGCGGACGCTGCCGGCGGTCAGGCCGACGCGGTACTCGTGAGTCTTGATTTCCGTAGGTACGCCAATGAGCATGGGAACTCCTGACCACGATGTCGGTTCCTTTGAACGGTAACACGCTCGAAAAATTAGACAAGCCGAGGGGGCGGTGCCAAAAGACGGAGGTCGAAAGCGATGATGCCGGATGCCATTCGATTCGATGTGGGAACCCGTTTGCGCCTGCTGCGCGAACAGCACGGGCTGTCCCAGAGGGCGCTGGCCAAACGCGCCGGCGTCACCAATTCGACGATTTCGCTGATCGAACAGAACCGCGTCAGCCCATCGGTGTCGTCGCTGACCAAGGTGGTCGGCGGCCTGCCCATGACCATGGCCGAGTTCTTCCGCGAGGAAGAAGAGGCGGTTCACTGACCACTTGCCCCGAAACGCCCGGCGCGCCACTCTGCCCCGATTCCTTCAGGGAACGAGAGTGCGATGATGACGCCACGCGATGCCGGTTTTTCCATGCCCGCCGAATGGGCTCCCCACCGCCGCTGCTGGATGGCGTGGCCGTGTCATGAGGCATGGTGGCCGGACGGTCTGGGCGAGGCCCGCCGGGCCTACGCCGCCGTCGCCCGCGCCATCGCCCGCTTCGAGCCGGTGGTGATGGTGGCCCGCCCCGAGCACGCGGCCGAGGCACGGCGGGTGCTGGGCGATGATGCCGTGGTGATCGAGGCGCCGCTGAGCGATTCGTGGACCCGCGACACCGGGCCGACCTTCCTGACCGACGGCAAGGGCGGGCTGGCCGGCGTCGATTGGGGCTTCAACGCCTGGGGCATGAACTACACGGACTTCGCCGACGACGCCGCCCTGGCCCGCCGCATCCTGGCCGAGGCCGGCGCCCGCCGCTTTGTCGGCCCGATGATCTTCGAGGGCGGGTCGATCAGCGTCGACGGCCGGGGCACCGCCCTGACCACCGAGCAATGCCTGCTCAACCCCAACCGCAACCCCCACATGACCCGCACCGACATCGAGGCGGTGCTGGGCGATTATCTTGGCATCGACCGCGTGGTGTGGCTGAAGGACGGTCTGGAGAACGACGAAACCGACGGCCATGTGGACGAGGTCGCAAGCTTCGTCGCCCCCGGCCGGGTGCTGATCCTGGAGTCCTCCGATGCGGCCGACCCCAACACCGCCACCCTGGCCGAAAACCGCGCCATTCTCGAGGATGCCGGGCTGGAGGTGCTGACCGTGCCGCAGTGCGCCCGGCGCCGCGACGGCCCGGACGGCCGCATCACCACGTCCTACGCCAACTTCTACATCGCCAACGGCGGCGTGATCGTCCCGGCCTACGACGACCCCATGGACCGGGAGGCCGAAGCGGTGTTCCGCGCCGCCTTCCCCGACCATCAGGTGGTCCTGGTGCCGTCCCTGGGGATCGCTGCTGGCGGCGGCAACATCCACTGCATCACGCAGCAGGAGCCGAGGGCGTAGCTCGCGTATTACCGTTTTGAACCACAGAGACACAGAGGCGCAGAGGTTTCGGCGCCGTGGACTGACTCGGTGCTCGATCCCGCGCGCAGCGCAGAAACTTGCCTGCGGCAGGCGCGGAACCGGATTGCCCAGTCAGCACAGACCTCTCTGTGCCTCTGTGTCTCTGTGGTTCCTTTAAGAAAAACAAGGAGGTCTGGAGCATCGCTCCAGATGGGTTCGGGCGATAGCCCGTCCGCGTGAGCGGAACGTTTCGAAAGCCTTGCCAAACGCCCCCTTTGGCAAGACATACTGTCTTCCTTCGACCAGACCACTGGGACCGCCATGAGCACCGTCACCCTGGCCGCCACGCAGATGCACTGCGGCGATGATTTTTCCGCCAACCTGGACCGGGCCGAGGCGCTGGTGCGCGAGGCGGCGCGGCAGGGCGGCCAGATCATCCTGCTGCAGGAACTGTTCGAGACGCCGTACTTCTGCAAGGACCAGAGCGCGGACTGGTTCGACTTCGCCCGCGAGGTCGAGGGGCACCCCGTGCTGGCCCGTTTCTCGGCCCTGGCGGCCGAGCTGGGCGTGGTGCTGCCGGTGTCGTATTTCGAGGCCGCCGGGCCGGCCCACTACAACTCCATCGCCATCATCGACGCCGACGGGGCCATCCTGGGCACCTATCGCAAATCCCACATCCCGCAGGGGCCGGGGTATGAGGAGAAGTTCTATTTCTCGCCCGGCGACACCGGGTTCCGGGTGTGGAAGACGCGCTTTGCGACCATCGGCGTCGGCATCTGCTGGGACCAGTGGTTCCCCGAGGCGGCGCGCGTCCTGGCTCTGATGGGGGCCGAGGTGCTGCTCTACCCGACCGCCATCGGGTCCGAGCCGCAGGACCCGACGCTCGACAGCCTGGGCCACTGGCAGCGCGTCATGCAGGGCCACGCCGGGGCCAACCTGATGCCGCTGGTCGCCTCCAACCGGGTCGGTTCCGAGCAGGGCCAGACGTGCGGCCTGACGTTCTATGGCGGCAGCTTCATCGCCGACCACACCGGCGCCAAGGTGGCCGAGATGGACCGTACCAGCGAAGGCGTGCTGACCGCGACGTTCGACCTGGACGCCGTGCGCGCCGCCCGCCGCGCCTGGGGCGTGTTCCGCGACCGCCGGCCGGACCTGTACGGCGCCCTGTCCAGCCTGGACGGCCGGCTGCGGGGGGCCTGACCATGCTCCGCGCCATCATGGTTCTGTCGGTGGTTCTGGGTGCGGTGAGCCCGGCGGCGGCCTATGACGAGCAGGCCCGCCGCTACGCCACCTCACGGGTGCCGTACTGGGAGATCGGCAATCTGGACCGCGAATTGTCGCGCCTGTGCCAGCAGGGCGGCTTCAACCAGAAGCGCGTCGCCGAACTCTACATCACCTTCATCGGCGAGGAAGGCAAGGGGATCACCGGAGTCGCCAAGGTCGGGTACAACCTCCACGACCCCGGCAAGCGGGCCGACCCGGAAAAGACCTATCACTTCTTCTCGGACGCCACGACCGACTGCAGGGTCTACGTGGCGCCGTAGGAGGGAGTGAAGGGTTTCACCACAGAGGCACAGAGGCACAGAGAGAGCGGTGCAGGGCCGCGCGCAGCGCACAAAAACCCCAGCCGGGGATGTATCGCCTGCGGCGCAGGTGCTCCGAACTCTCTGTGACTCCTCTGTGACTTCTCTGTGCCTCTGTGGTTCCCCACTTCACTTCAGCGGTGCTTAAACGCTGCGGTCGACGCCGTCTTCGGCCGAGGCTTCGCCTTCGGGCTTGGCCTCGCGCTTGGGGCCGCCGCGTGACACCACGACCATGGCCGGGCGCAGCAGGCGGTCGTGCAGCACGTAGCCGTCCTGGAACACCTGGACCACGGTGCCGGTCGGGACCGAGGTGTTCTCGATCTCGGTCATGGCCTGGTGGTGGTTGGGGTCGAACGGCTGGTTCAGGGCGTCGATGCGCTTGACGTTATACTTCGACAGCGCCGTCTGGAGTTCCTTTTCGGTCATCTCCACGCCGATCGCCAGGGTGTTGACCACCTCGCTGGCGGCGCGGGCGTCCGGGGTGGCGGCGGTCAGGGCGCGGGCCAGGTTGTCGGCCACCGGCAGCACTTCCTTGGCGAAGTTGGCAACCGCGTACTTGCTGTTGTCCTCGACCCGCTTGTCGGCCAGACGCTTGATGTTCTGGGCGTCGGCCAGGGCGCGCAGGTAGTCGCTCCGCAGGCGCTCGTTCTCGGCCTCCAGATGGGCGATGTGCTGCTCGGGCGAGTGCGCCTCCTCGTCGATCTCGTCCTGGATCTCGGCCGCTTCCTCAAGCTGCGCCTCGATGTCGGGGGAGGTGTCGGCGGAAGCGTCCTGGGGGTTCTGGTCGTTCTGATTTTGGGTCATGGGGATCCGTCTGTACGTCAGCCAATGAGGCGCCCGACCACCTTGGCGGTGTAGTCCACCAGCGGGATGATACGGGCGTAGTTGATGCGGGTCGGGCCGATCACGCCGATGGCCCCGACGATTTCCTGGCGGCTGTTCTGGTAGGGCGCCACGATCATGGAGCACCCGGCCGATCCGAACAACTCGTTCTCCGAGCCGATAAAGATCTGCACTCCTTCGGCGGTGCCGACCAGTTCCAGCAGGCGCAGCATTTCCTCGCGCGTTTCCAGGGCGGAGAACAGGGAGCGGATGCGCTCCAGGTCCTCCAGCGCGTGGACGTCGTTGAGCAGGTTGGCCTGGCCGCGCACGATCAGCGAGCCGTCGCCCTTGCTGCCGGCCCAGGTCGCGAGCCCCGCCTCGACCACCTTCGACGACAGTTCGTCGATCTGGGCGCGCTTGCTCTGCAACTCGTCCAGGATGACCTGCCGGGCCTCCTCCAGCGTCTGGCCGCTGAGGCGGGCCGACAGGTAGTTGGTCGCCTCGATCAGGGCCGATGGCGGCAGGCCGGCCGGCACCTCGATCAGGCGGTTTTCGACCACGCCGCTTTCGGTGACCATGACCACCAACGCGCGGCCGGGGCCCAGGTTGACGAATTCAATGTGCTTGAGGGCGGCCTCGGTCTTGGGCGCGAGCACCAGCCCGGCGCCGCGCGACAGGCCCGACAGCATGGTGCTGGCCTCGGACAGGACGTCCTGCAGGCTGCGGCCCTGGGCGCGGCAGCGCAGGTCGATCTGGGTGCGCTCGTCCTTGGTGAGATCGCCGATCTCGAGCAGCCCCGACACGAACAGGCGCAGGCCCGCCTCGGTCGGCAGGCGGCCGGCCGACGGGTGCGGGGCGTACAGCAGCCCGGCGTCCTCCAGATCCGCCATGACGTTGCGGATGGTGGCCGGCGACAGGTTGACCCGCAGCCGTTGCGACAGCGTGCGCGAGCCGATGGGCTCCCCGGTTTCGACATAGGCGTCGACGACCGTTCGGAACACCTCGCGCGAGCGTTCGTTCAACTCGCTGATCAGTGGTGTCTTGCCGTCCTTGGCGCGCATGCGAATCCCCAAGCGTGAAGTAGGCGAAATGTAGGGAGAGTGCGCGGAACCGTCAACAAGTGCCGGTCCGACGCGCCGTTGCGCAGCGGGCCGGACAAGGGTAGGGTTCGGCCCAAATTCGAGATCAACAGGAGAACCGCCATGCGTCCGTCCGGCCGCGCCATTGATGCCCTTCGCTCCGTTACCCTGGAAACGGGCGTCAACAAGCACGCCGAAGGGTCGTGCCTGGTCAAGTTCGGGGACACCCACGTCCTGTGCACGGCCAGCGTCGACGAGCGCATCCCTGGCTGGCTGCGCAACCAGGGCCGCGGCTGGGTGACGGCGGAATACGGCATGCTGCCCCGCGCCACCACCTCACGCACCGACCGCGAGGCGGCACGCGGCAAGCAGACCGGCCGCACCCAGGAAATCCAGCGCCTGATCGGCCGCAGCTTGCGCGCCGTCACCGACCTGGAAGCCATGGGCGAGATGCAGGTCAAGGTCGATTGTGACGTCCTCCAGGCTGATGGCGGCACCCGCACGGCGTCGATCACCGGCGGCTTCGTGGCTTTGCACATGGCGTTCCAGCACCTGGTCAAGATCGGCATGCTCAAGGCCGTGCCGTTCACCGACACGGTGGCGGCGGTGTCGTGCGGCCTGTACGAGGGCGCCGCGGTGCTCGACCTGGACTATGCCGAGGACTCGACCGCCCAGGCCGACGCCAACTTCGTGCTGACCGGCACGGGCGCGGTGATCGAGGTGCAGGGCACGGCCGAGGAAAAGCCGTTCTCGCGCGCCCAGTTCAACGACCTTCTGGATCTGGCCGAGATCGGCGTGCAGGAACTGACCCGCATCCAGAAGCTGGCCCTGGGGATAGAATAGCATGGCCCGGCGTTTTGAAGGCGGAAAGCTGGTCGTCGCCAGCCACAACGCCGGCAAGGTGCGGGAAATCCGCGAATTGCTGGCCCCGTTCGGGGTGGACGTCGTGTCGGCCGGGGAACTGGACCTGCCCGAGCCCGAGGAAACCGGCACCACGTTTGCCGCCAACGCCGAACTGAAGGCCCTGGCCGCCGCCACGGCGTCGGGCCTGCCGTCGCTGTCCGACGACTCGGGGCTGGCGGTCGAGGCGCTGCTCGGCCAGCCGGGCATCTACTCGGCGCGTTGGGCCGGGCCGACCAAGGACTTCGGCGCCGCCATGCAGCGCGTCGAGAACGAACTGATCGGCATGGAGGACCGGCGCGCCCACTTCGTCTGCGCCCTCACCCTGGCCTGGCCGGACGGCCATATGGAGACCTTCGAGGGGCGGGTGGACGGCACCATCGTATGGCCGCCGCGCGGCGACCGGGGCTTCGGCTACGACCCGATCTTCCAGCCCGAGGGCCACGCCATCACCTTCGCCGAGATGGATCCGACGGCCAAACACGCCATGAGCCACCGGGCCCGCGCCTTCGCCCTGCTCGTGGCGGCGTGCTTCAAGGACTGAGGCCGTGTTGCCGCTCGGCGTCCCGCGCGAGGCGGTGTTCGACCCGTTCCTGATCCTGTTCCTGGCCCTGGTGCTGGACGCCTACCTGGGCGAGATGCGGCTGCTGTTCCGGGTCGTGCCGCATCCGGTGGTGGCCCTGGGGCGGCTGATCGACTGGCTCGACCACAAGCTCAACCGGCCGCAGCGGGGCGATGCGGCGCGGCGGGTGCGCGGGGTGTTCACCCTGGTCGTGCTGTGCGCCCTGACCGGCGCCATCGGCCTGACCGTGCAGCAGGCCGCCGCCATGGCGCCCTATGGCTGGGCGCTGGACCTGTTCTTCCTGGTCACCATGATCGCCCAGCGCAGCCTCTACGACCACGTCAAGGCGGTGGCCGACGGCCTGCGCGACGGCGGGCTGGCCGGGGGGCGGGCGGCGGTGGCGATGATCGTCGGCCGCGACCCCAAGAGCCTGGACGAACACGGCGTGTCGCGGGCCGCCGTCGAGTCCTGCGCCGAAAACTTCTCGGACGGCGTGGTGGCGCCGGTGTTCTGGTACGTGGTGGCCGGGCTGCCCGGCATCATGATCTACAAAACCGTCAACACGCTTGATTCGATGATCGGGCACAAGAACCCCAACTACCGGGCGTTCGGCTGGGCCTCGGCCCGCTTCGATGACCTGCTGAACCTCGTCCCGGCGCGGCTGGCCGGGGTGATCCTGGCGGTCGCCGCGCTGTTCGTCGGCTCGGCCAAACCGGGCCGGGCGCTGGTGACCATGTTGCGCGACGCCGGCAAGCACCGCAGCCCCAACGCCGGCTGGCCCGAAGCCGCCATGGCCGGCGCCCTGGACCTCGCCCTGGCGGGACCCCGCCGCTATGGCACCGAGGTTGTCCACGATCCCTGGATCGGCACCGGCCGCGCCCGCGCCACGGAAAAGGACATCCGCCGCGCGCTGGTCATGCTGTGGGTGGGCTGCCTCATCCTGTGGGGCCTGGTCGTGGCGGTGTGGCTGCTGCAACTGGCCGCCACCTGAGGGGGCTGATGCCGCGGATCAGACGATCACGAAGGGGACGGCGCCGAGGCAGTAGCCGGGGACCAGGACGACCAGCGCGCCGCGCCGTCGACCCCGGACGGCGAAGATCAGGCTTGCCAGCATCGCCAACGCCATGACCGGCGGTGTCGCGAACAAGGCCGACAGGACCACCCAGGACTGGGCATCGGTCTCCATGCCCAGACCGGGCAGAATCCAGATGCTTAAGTAAACCGCCATCAGGATGAATACGGCGCCAGCGGCTTCGGCCAACAGCCACAGGGCGATAAAAGCGAGGCGCCGGCCCAGTGCGCCGTGGTGTTGAGACTCCTGTTCCGCCATGCCGGCGTCCCCTCTGATGATCATGTCCCCGGGGAGTGGTGCCGGGCTGGTGTGATGGCAGACAGCCTGTTGCGATCATCGCAGACGGCGGCGGGACTTTCCACGGTCCTGTACCGGCGCGGCCATTGCATCGGCACGTCTGCAACCGTAGCATCGGCCCACCATGAGGGGGCGATACAATCGCGGCAGCAGGTTTCGCGGGAGGCGCGGGCTTGCCGATCGCCGGTATAAAAAGGGGGCACCATGAAGGACGGTGACGACGGCGCCGGGCGCGAGGGCATCCACCCCGGCCTGTTCCTGCTGGGCGTGGTCGGGGGCATTTTCGGGCCGATCATCGGGCTTTTCGTGTTTGCCGGGCCGGCGGCGGGAGTGGCCGGGTTCATGGTGGTCCCCACGCTGTTCTTCCTGAGCGAGGCTCACCGGGTCTTCCACCGGGCGCGCCGCATCGCCGACATCCCCACCGCCCTCGTGCGGTCGGCGACCCAGGGGTATGTGGAACTGTCGGGCCGGCTGGACACCCGGGGGAAGGACTTTCCCATCTCCCCCATTACCGACACGCCGTCCCATTACTGGCATGTGGCGCTTCTGCGGCGGTCGGTGCGGGGGGATGCCACCAACAACCGATGGGTGCCCATCCGGGAGATGGCCTCGGCGCAGACCTTCCTGCCCTTCCGGGACGACACGGGAAGCGCCTACGTCATGATCAACGAGCTGTACTTCAATCCGCGCGGCGACACCTGCATCGCCTATCCCCATCTTACCCGGCTGAACACGCGCACCCGCGCCGACCTGGAGGCCTTGCGCGGCCGGATTCCCGATGGATTGCTCACGGGCGACCTGGGCGACGGTCCCTGGCGGGTGGAGGAGCGGGTGCTCCCGTCCGCTCAGCCGTTGTTCGTCACCGGGCTTTTCCGCACCGTCAAGAGCAACAGGAACCCCACCCTGCGCGCCCCCTGGGGCGGCTTGCTGGAGGGCGCTGACCGGACCGCGTGGGAGGCGGAGATGCGCCGCCTGGAAGGCATCAAGCCGAAGGCGCAACTGACCGGCAGCCAGCGGGTTGACGTGGTGACGATCGACACCCGCACCGGGCTTTTCCAGCCGGTGGTCCTGGCCTCGCGCCACGATGTGGAGACCTTCCTCATCCGCGTCAACTGGCGGGAGGCCGCCGTGGCCCTGGCCGGGGCCACGGCTTTTTTCGCCATCGGCGCGTTCGGCGTGGCCGTTGCCCTCGACCCGGAGCTTCTCTACACCCTGCGGAACGGGTTCTACAGCCTGTTCTGACCGCAAGCCCTATTTGTCGCAGCCCGACGTGCAGACGGTCGTCCCCGAGACGGTGCCGCCGCACGTCCCGTAACAGATCCGGAAGTCACCCTCGCAGGCCTGGCGGCACGAATAGTCGCTGCAGGCGTTGAGGCCCTCGAAGGACGCGGGGGTGCGACGAACTTCCCGGCCGGCATCCTTCTGCTGTCTGGCATAGCGCTCGTAATCCTGGCGCGCCTGCAGTTTTGACCGTGAGCGACAGGCGTCCAGGGTGGCCGCGCAGGCGGTGCGGCAGTGGCTCTGCGAAACCTGGCACTGCGACACGCAGGCCCGGCCCTGGGCACTGGCCGGCGGCGTGAAGTCATAGATGGTCTGATAGGTCGGCCCGCAGGCCTGGAGGACCAGGGCCAGAACCCCCAGCCCCAACCACTGAACGACTCTCAATCTCATGCGAATGATCTCCCCTGCCCACAGTCTTCCTGTGGCGCAGGCTAAGCGCCACGGCGTTCAGGCGCAAGAAGATGCACTATCGGTTGTTCCTGCAGGGCAAGTTGGATTATTGTTGGTGTCGGGGCGGGGTTGCGGGGGAATGCTGGAAAAAGCGCGCCTTCATGCCCTGAGAAGCTTGTCTGCTCAGTCAGGAGTGCGTCATGGACTTTACCGGTATGTTTGTTCCCGTCGTCATCGTGGTGATGGCCGTCCTTTACGGCATCAGCGTCTACAACCGGCTTGTGGCCCTGAAGCACAACGTCGGCGAGGCGTGGTCGAACATCGACGTCCTGCTGCGCCAGCGGTACGAGGAACTGCCGAAGCTGGTGGAAGTGTGCAAACAGTACATGACCTACGAGCGCGACACCCTGGAGCGGATCGTCGCCCTGCGCAACGAGGGTGACAGCTGCCGGTCGAAGGGCGACATTTCCGGCGTCTCGGCCACCGAAAGCCTGCTGGGCGGCGCCATGACCGGCCTGCTGGCCCGCGTGGAAAACTATCCCGACCTCAAGAGCAACCAGCACTTCACCCAGCTCATGGGCCGCGTCACCGGTCTCCAGGACGCCATCTCCGACCGCCGCGAGTTCTACAACGAGGCGGTCAACATCAACAACATCCGCCGCGAGCAGTTTCCCGACGTCATCCTCGCCCGGCTGTTCGCCTTCGGCGCCTTCCCGCTGTTCGAGGCCAAGGAAGAGGAACGCGCCGACATGAACATGAAAACCCTGTTCGGGTCCTGATGGCAGGGGCAACGGACACGGCGATCGGGCCGGCGCCCCTGTGGCGCCGCCCGGTGGTGCTGATCGGCCTGGGCGGCATGCTGGTCGTGGCCTGGATCGGCGATCTGCTGGCGGTCGGCTTCGTCGCCGGTGTCGGCGTGCTGTTCTTCCTGGGCGCCGCCCAGCTCTGGCGGCAGGCGCGGGACATTGCCGACACGCCGACCTCGACCATCCGCGGCGCCGCCCAGGGACGCGTGGAACTGGGCGTCCGGACGCCGGTGGACAAGCCTCTGATCGCCCCGCTGTCGGGGGAGGAGTGCAGCTTCTGGTATCTGAAAGTGGAGAAGGTTGTCGGGCGCGACCGCAGGACGCAGCGGAAGAAGATCGCCGATGCGTGGTCCGGCGGCCCATGGCAGGAGGTCACCGACGGCACCGGCACCTGCCTGCTTGCCATGCCCGAGGCTCAGGTCACCAGCCGCCAGTCCGACACGCGGACCATCATCGGCAGCGGCCTTGACGGGCTGGGCCAGCATTTCAGTCCGGAGGTGCGCCCGGCCCTGCATGCCTCCGCCAAAAAGATCATCACGGAGCACCGTTTTCCCGTCGATGCCGATATCCATGTCATCGGCCTGTTCGAGTCGCTCGCCTCCAACCGCACCCCGTTTGACGAGGACTGGACCGACCGGGTGCTGCGGCAGGGGGTGGCATCGCCGGCCTGGGCACGCAAGCTGGCGGCCGCGACCCGGCAGGCCGCAGCCGAGGAACGGGAGCAGCTCAAGGAGGATTGGCGGGCCCGCATGCGGGTGCTGGAGGGCCTTCCCGAAGGCGCCCCGCTGGGCGGCACCATGGTCGCCCACACCATGCGCCAGGACGTCCGCCAGAACCGGATGTTCCCGCTGCTGGTCTCCGATCTGGAGGAAAACTCGGTCATCAAAAAGCTGCGCCTGGGCGCGGGCGGCGCTCTGGTCGCCGGCGTGCTGACGCTGGCCTTTGCCGTCGTTCTCCTGGCCCTTGCGCGCCCCGACGTGGGCGATGCCCTGCTGAGGGTCCTGCGGTAGGAACGATCACTCCTGCGGGCCGAAGCGTTCCTCGCGGGTGCGGCGGGTACGGTCCAGGGTGTAGAGCCACTCCCGCGACCGGTCGCTGGCCAGGGTGCCGTTGGCGGCGCGCATCTCGGCGACATGGCCGGCCACGTGGTCCAGGGGCGGGCGCAGAACCTCCAGGCCCTGGCGCTCCATCTCGCCCTTGAGGTAGGCCAGGGCGTCGTCCACGGCGGCCGTCGATTGTCCGGCCAGGGCGGCCACGTTCCCGACATAGAACCCGAAGGCGGCGCTGAGACTCTGGTCCTGGCCGCGCAGGGCCTGGCGCAGGCCCTTGACCCGGCGGGCGAAGCCCGCGTCGGCGGTCATCCCGGCGGCATCGGCCAGCAAGGCCTCCAGGTCGCGCCGGACCACGAAGGTGTTGGTGCCGATGTCGCCGATGGTCTTGCCGATCAGCACCACCGACTGCACCTGCTGGCGCAGGATTTCACGGTCGCGCGCGTTCAGTTCGGCGTTGGACCGGTCCAGGCTGAGCTGGATGTCGCGCAACTGCTCTTGCAGGGTCGCGGCGGCCAGACGGCCGTCGTCGGCCTCGCGGCCGAGGCGGTTGAGCTGTTCCCGGACCGCGCCGCGCTCGGCGCTCGCCGACTGGGTGAGGGCGGCACGGGCCTGGCCCAAGGCGGCCACCTGGGCGGGATTGTGCAGACCGCTCTGCCAGGCGCCGTTGGCAGGCCGGCTGCTGACGAACACCGGGGGGGCCAGCAGTGGCCGGAAGCCGGTCGTGGCGCTGCGCCGCTCGCCGCGCAGGTCGAAGAAGGGCACCTCGCGCCGGTGCGCCACCGACAGCCCCGACGGCGGCGTGAACACGTTGCCGCCCTTGACCACATGGCCGCCCGGCTGGCCGTGCGGACGGTCGGGGCGGGTCAGGGTGAACAGGTCGAAGACGATCTCGTCGACGTTGCCCAGGGTGTCGTGCAGGCCGGCCAGGTTGGGCAGGCCGGTGCCGATGCCCTGCAGGGGCGAGCGCCGCCCTCCGCTGCCCGCCGCGCCGCTTTGGCTGAGCACGGCGATTTCCTCCAGGCGGCCGGGACGCGGCGCGCCCGTGGCGGGATCGCGCACCAAGTGGGTGGGGGCGGTGACGGCGTCCTCCTGGCGGGCCTGACCGCCGCGCGCGGCGTACTCCCATTCGACCTCGGTGGGCAGGCGGACGAACGCCGGAGTGCCCTGCTCCCAGGGCAGAACCGGCGGGTGCGACGGCAGGCGGGCACGGTCCAGGGCCATCAACCACTCGGTCCAGGCGCGGGTGAAGGCGGTGGCGTCATACCACGACAGCCCACCGGCCGGCAGGGCCCGCCGGGGCGTCAGACCTTCCAGGGCGCGGTCGTACTCGGCGCAGGCGGCACGGTCATGCTCCTGGGGGGTGTCGGTGGAAAACAGGCCACGGGCGAGCAGGTCCCAGTGGTGGGCCGGCAGCTCGTACTTGCCGATGTAGTAGGCGCGCCCGCCGTCGGTGGTGAAGCCACCGGCCAGCGGCACGCGGCGCGGGGCGTTGACCACGGCGCTCAGGTCGTCGGCCCCGCCGCCGGCACTTTCCGGGGCGCCCAGCCACACCAGTTCATGGTCGAGCGGCGAACTGGCCGGCACGATGATGCGGCGGAACACCGCCCGCCGGCCGCAGGGCAGGGGCAGGGCCAGTTCCTCGGGCAGGGCTTGGGGGTCGGCCGGTGCCGCGCAGCCCCGTTCCCCGCCGGCCGCCCACGCGGCCGGGTCGTCCAGGCGGCACCAGTCGCTGGCGGCGGCCGACCCGGCGGGCAGGCTCAAGCCGAAACAGACGACGGCAGCGGCTGCAGCCCCTCTAATCATGGCGCAATCCTTCCGCGGGGGGCAGGGCGGCGGCCCGCAGGCCGGCGACGATGGCGGTAAGGGCGGCCAGGACCACGGTGCCGACCACCGCCAGGACCATGTGCTCGGGCAGCAGGCGGCTGATCACTTGCCCGTCGCGCAGGCCATCGGCGAACAGCCGGTTGATGAGGGGTTCGGCGGTGGCCTGGGCGGCGACGGCCAGCAGGCTGCCCAAGAGCCCGGTCAGCACCGCTTGGGTCAACGGGAACAGGGCCACCGCCCCGTTGCTGGCGCCGATCATCTTGAGCACGCTGATATCCTGTTGCTTGCGGGCGACGCTGACCGCCTGGGACAGGGCCAGCGACAGGCCGTAGCCGGCCGCCGCCAGGACCGAGACGACCAGGAACAGCACGGTCAGGGCGCGGTCCAGGCGGCGCGCCATGGCGATGCGGTCGGCCGCGGTGTCCACCTCCACCCCCAGGGTGGTCAGATGGTCGCGCAGGGGTCGCACGGCGTCGATGTCCACCGCGTAAAGGCGGAAGCTGGCATGGCGGCGGGGCGGGGCGTCGGGTGGGGGGGCCAGACCGGGCCAGCCGCGCCCGGGCACGGCCAGACCCTCGCGATAGTCCTCGGCGTCCTCCAGCAGGCTCAGGGGCACCAGCAGCAGGTCCCGACCGGCCGCCTCCAGGGGCACCACACCGGCCACCTCGATGCTCAGGCGCTCGGCCTGCGGCTGGCCGTCCACCACGCGGCCCAGGCGGGCCTCGACCACGTCGCCGGGACCGACGCGCAGCTTTTCGGCCAGGGGGGTCGACAGCACGGCACCCGCGCCGGCCGCCCGGTCAACCGGGGGCGGGCCGCCCCACAGCGGATCGCCGGGGCCGCTCGGCATCATCTCGGCGCGCAGCGGGCGGCCGCCCGCGGGCGGTAGGACCTCCAGGGTGGCCGACAGGTAGCGGGTGGTGGGCAGCAGGAAGCCGACCTCCGGCCGGGCCGCCAGGGCGGCGAACCATGCGGCGTCGAAATGGCCCTGCCCCAGGGGCTGGATCTGGCGGATCTCGGGGCGGGCGCGCAACTCCTCGAGCAGCGTCGAGACGATGCCGTGCTTGAGGGCGAACAGCACCAGCAGCGGCGCCAGCACCGAGGCCAGGGCGAGCACGGCGCACAGGGTCAGCCAGCGTTCATGCCAGGTGTCGCGGGCGGCCACGCCGACCACCTGCCAGGCGCCGCGCAGGGCACTCATGGCGCGGCGCCGCCGAACACCGACACCCGCCCGCCGTCGGGCGCCGCCACGAAACGCTGCGGCACCGGCTGAAGCCCGTAGCGGGTCACCCGGTCCAGGTCGTGGGAGACGATCAGAAGGGTGCAGCCCAGGGCATCGGCGGCATCCAGAAAGGCTTCCATCACGGCATCGGAGGCATAGGGGTCGAGCGCCGCCGTCGGCTCGTCGGCGGCCACCACGGCGGGGCCATGAGCCAGGGCGCGGGCGATGGCCACCCTCTGCCGTTCGCCCACCGACAAATTGGCGGGCCGCCGTCCGGCGTGGCGGGCCAGCCCCAGGCGCAGGAGCAGGCGCTCCACCGTGTCGTCATCGGGCAGCCCCAGCAGGCGGCGCGGCAGGGCGACGTTCTGGCGCACCGTCAGGGCCGCCAGCAAGCCGCCCACTTGCGGCACATAGCCCAGGTGGCGGCCGCGCAGGGCGGCCATGGCCGCCCCTTCGGCAGCGGCGCGGCGGCGCAGGTCGATGGCCGGGGCATCGGCGCGCGGCGTGAAGGAGAACGTCGCGGCCTCCAGGGGTGGCGCCAGCAGGGCGAGGATGTCGAGCAGCGTGCTCTTGCCGCATCCGCTGGGGCCGGTCAGGGCCAGCCGGGCGCCCGGCGGCACCCGCAGGTGCGGCACCCACAGCCGAAAACCGTTCGGGCCGCTGCCGCGCAGCGCCGTCAGGCCGACGACGTCATAGATGGCGGCAGCGGCCGGCGCGGTCACGGCAACTGTTCCAGCGGCAGCGGATAGACCGCCAGTCCGGGTTCGCCCGAGCCGAGGTCCACCCAGTTGGCGGTGTCGCGGTCCAGGGCATCGTAGATGGCGATCTTGCTGTCCAGTTCCAGGATGAATTCCTGTTGCCCTGTCAGGCCCCAGTCCAGCCACATCTCGCGCGTCAGCATGAGAACCTTGGAGTGGTAGGGCAGGGCGCTGAGGAACTCCGGCAACAAGCCGCTGGCCGCAAGCTCGGTAAAGGCCGCCGTGCCTTGGCTGGCGGTCCGATTGGCGTCGGTGGCCATGGTCGCGGCCAGTCCCTGCAGGCCGTCGAAGAAGCCGCCTGGATCGATGTCGGCGGCGCGTGCCCGCTCCACGATGGCCCGCAGGCTGCGGGCAAGCGCACTGAACTGGGTGCGGTTGAGGAATACCGACACCCGCAGGGCGGCAAGGCGCGGGTCGGCCAGATCGCGGTCGGCGGCCCAGGCGCGGTAGAAGGCGGGGGCCTGGGTTCCGCTGGCGCGGCCGATGTACTCGAGCTGGGCGCGGAACACCTCGTTGACCAGGAGCGAGGCCATGTCCCCTTCCCGCACCGGGGCCGGGGCGGGCAGCCGGTTGCCCGAAGCGTCCTGGATGGTGGTATGGAGGCTCGCCACCGCCTGGCCGATCATCTTTCCGAAATCCTCCACCGAGCCGCCGTCCACCCCCAGGTACTTGGCGGTGTTGCTGTCGCCGGTGCGGCCCAGGGCGCGATAGACCCGCTCGGCGCCGGCCATGTCGCCCAGGCGGCCGGCTTCGGGCGTGCGCAGGTGGATGGGGAAGATGGTGATGCCCCGGCGGTTGGCGGCATCGGTCAGGACCCGCTCGTCGATGCCGGGATAGGTGACGTTGGGGTCGGTGGCCGGTCGCGCGCCGGCGTCGGTGACCAGCACGATGATGCGGGCGTCGAAGGGCTCCCAGTTCAGATCGTTGATGGCGACCTGCAGGCCGGCGAAGGCATCCTCGTCCCAGCCATCGGTGGACACCCCGACCGGGGTCACCTGCCTGAGGTTCTTGAGGATGGTTTCCGGCGGGGTGTCGGGTGACAGGTTCTGATAGACGCGGGTGACGTACTCGATGCCCGCCCCCCCGCCAGACGCCCCGCCCGGCCCGCCGCCGACATGATCGCGGTAGCCGACCATGCCGAAGGCGACCCGGTCCAGGGCGCCAGAGCGTTCCAGTTCCTTGTAGACGGTCTCCACGGTGGCATAGGTGCGGTCGATGTAGGGACCCATGCTGAGGGTCGTGTCGACCACGAACACCAGGCCGATGCGGAAGTCCTCCAGGTCGGGCTGCGGCGTGTCGGGGTTCTCGGCCGGGCGCGTTTGGGCATTGAGGCCGCCCACCTGCACCAGGGTGGTCTCGGTACCGCCGGAAAACTCGGCCCATTGCCAGTCGAGGATGGGCATGAGGTACGGCCGCGTGCGGCGGTCGACCACCGCCGCCGGCTCCACGGCGGTCAGCACGGTGTCGTCCGGGCGGCCGGCGTCGATCCCCTCGCGCAGGCGTGCGAAGGTGGCCGGGCGGTCGCGGTCGCCGACCAGGGCGGCCAGGGGCTCGCGGCCCTGGAAGAAGGGCACCCGGCCCCGCTGACCGGCCGGGGCGTATTCCATGACCAGCATGGTCTTCCAGTCCTCGGCCCGATCGGCCTTCAGCCAGCCCAGGGGCTGGCCGCCGGGGCGCGGGCCGACCTCCAGCCAGCCGTCACGCTCGGCGAACACGTAGTAGACCGTGAAGGCGGACACCTGGGCGACGACCGCAGCGGCCTGCTCGGCCGGCCGGTCGCGCACCACGGCGCTGGGCAGGGTCAGGACACGGCGGTGCAGGCCGCTGGCGCCCTCCTGGGGCAGCGCCTGGCGGGCCAGGGCGGGATCGGTCGCCGCGACCAGACCGGACAGGACGAACGCGGCAGCGCACAGCGCAACATGCAGCAGGGTGCGCAAAGGGTGGAGGGCGGGCATGGGCGGCGGTCCTCCTCAGTTGTCCAGGGTCGGCACGGCGAACAGGATCGCCCGGGCGGTGGCATCGCCGGTCTCGGCACGGCTCTCGGCCCAGTCGATCAGGGCGGCCATCTCGGCCTGTCCGGCGTCGGCGCGCAGGGTCCCGGCGCGGTGGTACAAGGTCACGGCCATGACGCCGTTGGGGGCGGGCGCCCCGGCGGCGCGCGGGTCGGAGACGGAGGGATCGAACAGCCGGCCGAGCGCCAGCAGCGAGTCCACGTCGCCCCCGTCGGCAGCCCGCCGCAGCAGCAGCAGCGCCGATCCCACCTGCCCTTCGGCAAGCATCTGACGGCCCAGGGCGCCCAGGGACTCCGGAGAGGCGTTCTCGGCCACCATCCGGCGCGCCGCTTCGTCGATGGCCCCGCTGATCGGGGCTGCCGCGCGGGCGGGTGACGGGGATGGTTCCGCGTCGCCGTGCGGCAAGAACAGGAACAGCGCCACCGCTGCCAGAGCCACCGCCACCGCCGCCAATCCGCCCCACAGCGCCAGCCTTTGCCATGCCGGCGCGGGCGGCGTCACGGGTTGCGGGTTTGGTCCGGCGATCAACTCCGGGGGTGGGACGGGTTCGGGCTCCGGTTCCGGTTCCGGCTCCGGCTCCGGCTCCGGGGCGGGGGTGGGGACGGGCTGCGGTGAAGGGGCGGGAGCGGGAGGGGCACTGGCCAGGGTGGAGTCGCTGGTTGGCAGCGGCTTCGCCGCCGGAACGGGGGCGGGCTCCGCCACGACGGCGGTGCGCGAGGGGCGGAAGGGCGCCAACGTCCACGAGAACGCCTTGCTCGCCGCCTCGCTCGCCGCCTCGCCCAGGACGAGGGTGTAGTTGCCCGGCCGCAGGTGCTGCACCACGTCGGGGCCGACGACCAGTTCCAGTCCGTCCGCCGTGGTTCGGGCCGCGAGGGGGAGCAGGCGGGCCTCGGAGCTCTGCCAGCCGTGCGGCCCCAGGGTCTTCAGCGCCGCCCCGGAGCCCTGGCGCAGGACCAAGGTGCAGCCCTCGGCCGGCGGCAGGTCCCGGCCGGCCACCTCGATCACCGCATGGCCGGGGCCGTGGGTGCCGCTGGGGCGGGTGACGATCCGGTCGATGCGGGTCATGCTGCGGCGTCCTTGGCGAGCGTGCTCAAAATCTGGCCCAGGCGGGCGTTGTCCTCGATGTTTCCGGCGATGCCGGCCTGGAAATCGGCGTTTGCCCGCACCACGGCCTGCAGGCCCTGAAGCCAGTCAAGGAAGTCGATCCGCTGATAGGCGGCCACCTGTTCGGTCAGGTGGGGCAGGCCGTTGACCTCGGGGCGTGGAACAAAGACCCGGCGCGGCTGGTCGCGCAGGTCGCGCACCTCCGTCCCCTCGGGGCCATCGAGACAGAAGGTGGCGAGGAAGTCATTGAAGCGGGCCGTGGCCGGGCCGACCTGACGCCACACCCAGGACTCCCGCTCCACCCCCTTGAACTGCTGGGCGGCGCGGACGGACTCGGTGAGCCGGGCGAACAGCCCCACCCTCAGGGCGGCCAGATGCACCTCCTGCGCCAGCCGCAGGAGCAGCGGGCCATCGATCCGCAGATAGCCGGTCGCGGCCGGGTCGGCGGCCAGATCCGCCACGGCGTCCATCCACGCCGCCGTGAGGTCCTTGACGAAGTGCCCGGCCAGATCCGTGGCGGCTGCGGGTGTGGCTGCGGGTCCGGGTCCGGCGGCGGGCGCCGTGGCCGGCGGCTCGTCCAGGCCAAGCAGTGCCGCCATCTCGTCGCTGAGCGCCGGGGCGGGTGCCGCCGTCGAGTCGGCCGGGCCTGCCGGGGCGGCCCGCGTGGCGGTACCACTCATGAGGCGCGCGGTGGCCCGCTCGGTGGCGTGGAACACGGCCATGGCGGTGTCTTCGCGCAGCCGCAGGGCATATTGCAGCTCGCCCAGCCGCCGGGCCTCCAGGCAGGAGCCCAGCATGCGCAGGAGATCGGTGGCCAGGGCACGCTTCTCCGCCCGCAGGGTCTCGACGTCGCCGCTGACATGGTGCGGCGCCAGCATGGAGACCACGCCGCCGCGCAGGGTGTCCAGGCGCTGCGCCACCTGGGCGCGCTTGACCTCCGGCCGGCACAGGACGGCCAGACGTTCGGCCACCCGCCCGAGTCCGCCGTCGTTCAACGCCATCCCGGCGTCCCAGGCGGCAGCCGGATCGGCGAAGTGCAGGCGGACCAGGTCGTTGTCCAGGAAGGCCGCGCCCAAGGCATGGACGAAGTCGGCCATGTCGGCACGGATCCCGGTTTCCACCAGACCCGGCCCCTCGACGTAGTCGAACAGGGCGCGTTGTTCGATGTTCGGATTACGGACCCAGTAAAGGGAATCGAAAGGCCGCCCGGGGTGCCATTCCCTGACCCATTGGGTGCGGTGGGCGGTTTGGGCGAAGGGCTCCAGGAGCGACGCCTTGAGGCGATTGTCGAACCGGGTGCCGTCGGCGCCCTTGCCGGCGCCGCGCTCGAACACCGTGTCGAACTTGGTCAGCACGAACAGCAGGGCGGTTTCAACCCGCGCCCGTTCGGCGGCGGTGCGGCCGTGGGTGCTTTCGATCCACTGCTCGATCATGCCGGGCAGGGTGGCGACCTCCTGGTTGCTGGGGCCGACGCACAGC
The DNA here is from genome assembly GCA_041686745.1 of Rhodospirillaceae bacterium. GTDB lineage: Bacteria > Pseudomonadota > Alphaproteobacteria > Rhodospirillales > Rhodospirillaceae > Cauispirillum. The sequence continues at coordinate 184,529 of JAWLDH010000002.1, forward strand.
AGCATGCTGTTCAGTTCCTGTTCGTCGCAATAGCGCTCGAACAAATAGGCCACCTTGCCGCGCAGGAAGTTCTCGGTGCGGGTGGCCGGGGCCTCCAGCAACTCGTTCAGGCGCGGCTGGGGCTTGCGGGTGCGGGCACCGGGGAAGTCCAGCAGGTCGGTGTGGGCGAAGAAGGGATGGGGCTGATCCTCCATGACGATGATCAGCTCGGCGACCAGGGCGGCGAGGTCGGCGCGCGGCAGCCGCAGGGTGGTGCCGCCGGGCGCCGCCACGCTGACCGGGTGGGTATCCGCCTCGTCGGTGCCCAGGCCGCCCAACGTGGAGACGTTGATGATGCTGTGCGGACTGCGCGTCCAGTCCTGCCCCCCCTCGCCGGACGCCTCCACCAGGGCATCCAGGGCGCAGTGGGCCGTGCGGGCGTGGCCCAGGGCTTCGAGGGAGCGGGCCAGCCGCTCGTACAGGCGGGTGAAGACCGGCAGCCCCTCCCACAGCAGGGAGAACAACCGCACCCGGTCGGCCAGGGGCAGGCGCGGGGCCAGGGCGGCGGCGTCCTCCCAGAAACCGCAGGCGCGCAACAGGCGCAGGCGCGGCGTCTTGCCCAGGCGGGTCAGGCAATAGTCCTCGAGGTCATAAATGTCTTCGGTGGTCATTCCGCCGGGCGTGGCGGTGGCGGTGGGGGCGGGGCCGGCGGCGGCGGCCCGCAGGCCGTCGAGGGCGGCGTAGACGGCGGCGCGCTCGGCCTCCTGGGCGAGGTCCTCGGCCTCCTCGGGGGCGGGGTGCAGCAGGTCCTCGGAAAACGAGTTGGCCAGCACCTTGATGACGTCCACCTCGCTCATCAGGCCCAGGCGCACCGGGTGGCCGGGCGGTGCGGCGGTGTCGCGGTCGGTGGTGAAGCGGGTGACCAGCCCGGTGGACTCGATGCCGCCCTCGGGATTGATGTGGGCGATGAAGTCGACCAGGCGGTCGCCGAAGCGGGCCATGAGCCGGCCGCCCGGCCGGCGCGCCAGGGTGGAGATGAGGTAGGACTTGCCGGCCTGGCTGGCCCCGAACACGCCGACGCACATCTTGCGGCGCGCGGCGTGCTCCAGCTTGGCGCCCTGCACGACGGCCTTGCGCAGGTCCTTCAGCAGGCGGGGCGCGGCGGCCCGTACGGCGTCGTTGTCGGAACCCTCCACCCAGGTCAGGGCATCGCGCAGCGCGACGGTGGAGGCGCTGCAGGCGGCGGCGAGGGCGTCGTCGGAGTGATACATGGACGGTGCTTCCTTGTGGCGGCAGGCTCAGACGACGGTCAGCAGGCCGGTGTCCAGCCAGTGGCCGTTTTCCTCCCGCATGGTCTTCAGGCGCAAGTCCAGGTCGCGGGGCTGCACCGGCATGCCGTCGACGCCGGTCACCTCGGTGATCTCGAAGACGCCTTCGTCGCGCAGGCTGCCCTGGGCACCGGGGCGGGGGTCGTCATCCTCGGCGCGCGGGTCGCGGCGATAGGTCAGGGTGACATCGTAAGGCAGGCGCCCGCGTGAGTTCTGGATGGCCGTCTGACCCGCAAAGCCCAGGTGATAGAAGGTGGTGGCCTTCCAGCGCTCCAGGGGCAACTGGCGGAAACCGATGTAGATGGGGGCGCTGAACTTGAGGGTGGCCGTCAGTTCCTCCTCGTCGGAGCCGTCCAGGTCGAGGCCCGAGAAGAACAGGTGGGCGTCGTGGACCTGCCCGACGGCGGTCATCTCGCCCATGTAGCGGCAGGTGGAGACCGGCCGCAGGCGGGCGGTGTCGAAGTGGAAGTTGCGCAGGCTGCCCTCGGCCAGGGCGCACAGGGCGGCACCGACCACCGCCGTGGTCTTGGGATCGGCGATGCGCCCGCCCGGCGTCCAGAACGGGTACCAGTGGCCCACCTTGTAGCCGTTGAGGGGCACCACGCGGGCCGCCGACACCGGTGCCTTGCGCAGAACCGTGGCCTGGACGGCGGGCAGGCAGGACGGGCGGCCGGACAGCAGCAGCACGTCGCAGCCATGGTGGTGGATGACCTCTCCCAGGTCGGTGAGGCAGGGTTCCACCACGTTGGTGATGGTGGTGGCCACTTCCTCCAGGTTGACGGGCACCTCCAGGTCGGCCAGGCGGAAGCCCCCGGCGGCGCCGGCCCGCATGGCGTCCTCCTCCAGGAAGCGCAGCACCGCCGGGCGCGGCTCCTGTTCGGGATCGCTGAAGATGTCGTCGTAGCGCAGGGTGACGCCGGCGCCGGCCGCCTCGGGCAGCGGCGTCGTCTCGGCCAGATGCAGGATGCGCAGGCCGTAGGGCACCGCCACCTGATCGACGAACTGGACCCGCAGGTTGCGGTCGTGCTCGGCCTGGCCGCTGTAGTCCTTCCCCAGGTGGCGGGCCAGGAACTCGCCGGCGTCGGCCACCCCGGCAGCCTCCAGCGCGGCCCGGAGGGCGGGCAGGAAATGGGCCTCGATGACCGCCTTGAGGATGTCGTCCCCGGCCACGGTGAAGCCTTCGCGGAACTCCTGGCGGGGCTCGATCACCCCGGCGGCACCCTGGGTGCGGTCCAGGTAGGTGGTGATGATGAGGTCGGTGGTGCCGCCGCCGATGTCCAGGGACGCCACGCGCAGGCTGGGCCGCTGCCGGTCGCCCTTCTCCTCGCCGCCGCGTTGCCGGCCAAGGACCGAGAACGCCGCCCCGATGTCGCCGCTGAACTTCTCGGCCACCTCGTTGTACAGCCAGACCATCTGGGTGGTGCTGGCCTCGTCCCATTCGCAGCGGACCTGCGGCGGGGCGCGGAAGCCGTTCGCCCGCGCCCCCTCCCAGCCCAGGGAGCGCCAGACGATCTGCACCGCCCATTCGGCCCAGGCGGTGAAGATCTTGCGCTCGGCGATGGACATGGCCGTGGGCACGGTCAGCACGATGCGGCGCAACTGGCGGGGAATGTCGCTGTTGGCCCGGTCGCCGCGCTGGGCCGGGCTGTTGACGTGGACCAGGGCCTGGGCGATGACCTCGGAGAGCAGGAACATCATCAGCGAACTGCGCGAAAACACCGGCGCCGTCACCGGGTCCGCGACCTGACCACGGAGGTCCGCCGGCAGGCCCCGCCCGCCGGCCTCCAGGACGTGCAGGGGAGTCCCCTGGTCATTCACATGCATGACCAGGGGACCGCTGGTCACCGGCAGCTCGGGGGCGTCGGCGTCATCGGTCTCGGGGCAGAAGCGCCACTCCTGGCGGCGCGGGGCGTGGTCCCACAGGTAGCGTTTGGGCGAGGACATGGAGGTCTGGCCCTCCTCGCGCCGCGAGCGCAGCGCGATGCGCCGCGCCTCCGGCCCGACGCGCACCACCGACGGCCAGGAAAAGGCCGGGGTGCTGCGGTTGCTCATCAGGGACCAGTCATTGGGATCGCCAAAGCGCGCGGTGCCAAAGGCCACGTTGGAGCCAAAGGGTTCGCTGTGGCGGTGCGGCGGTTGCGACAGGTCGCGCAGTTCCAGCACCGATCCGTTGCTCATGTTCGGGGCGCCGGACTCGTCGCGCTCGATGAGGATGCCGCAGGTGCGGGAGTTGCCGATGTCCAGCACCAGGTCCACCTGCATCGGCTGGAAGCGGTCAGGATCGACCACGCGCACGCGCGGCACCACCGCGGAGCGATCCAGGGCCTTGAGCAGGGTCAGATAGCGGGCCAGATGCTCGACATGGTGCTCGAGGTGTTCCTCGTGCACCGGACGGCGGCTGCGGCTGCGCAGATGGGCGAGGTAGAGGTCCTTGATCCAGTCGCGCACCCAGTCCCGCTGCAGGAACCAGTCGTTGTTGCGGATGGCGGCGGCCAGCCCGAACTCCGCCCCTTCGGTCACGTCCTGGCGACACAGGGCGGCGTGGTAGGCGTTGGGCTGGTCGCCTTCCACCGCCGGGTCGAAGACCACGGTCAGGCCATGGGTATGGCCGCTGGGGTGGTTGTCGGGCAGCCGGCTGAGGCGGCCCCGGCACCAGTTGGCGGGGCCACGGCGGAAGGTCGTCTCGCCCCCCGCGTGGCCGGGCGCCAGGTGCAGGAAGGGCAGTGGAATCCAGTGGTCGAGGAACGGTTCCACCGCCTTGTCGATGCTGATGGCGTACTGTGGCTCGATGGGCTTTCCGAAATGCGGGCCGGGGCGCGGATCGGTGGCCGGCGCGCCGGTCTGGCGGTTGATGTAGCCGTTGCCGTCCTCGTCGGCCTTGAGGTTGAGCAGGGTCCACACCGTCTCCCCCTGCGGGCCGGTCTCGGCGTACTCCCAGAACTCTTCGCGCAGCCGGGGGATCTGGTCGAGGGAGAAGCCCAGGTCCAGGAACTGCAGCGGCCCGCCGGGAACCAGGGAAACCAGCTTCTTGTAACGGGGGAACACGATCATCAGGGATCCTCTGGGAGGCGGCTCAAAGGGGAGGGAGGCGGCTCAGGGAACGGTAAACTCGGTAATCGGCACCCAGCCGGGTGGCTGCGAGGGAGGCTTGAACCCGTCGTAGACGGTGCGCCGCCCCATGACCGTGACGGTGATGCGGAAAGGCGTGGGCGCGCCTCGCTCGCGGACCTCATACTGGGACACCAGAACCCTGTACGTCCCGCTCGGCGCCAGTCCGGCGGGCCAGCTGATGTTCTCGATGGGTTGGCGGGACAGGCGGCGGGCGTTCATGTCGACATCCAGCCGGCCCCCGGAACCCGAGGCACGGTTGTTGAAGTCGATGCGCTCCCCCGACGGATCGATCACCGCCAGGTCCAGGTCGTTGCGGTTGTTCCACATGAGCGACACGTTGACCTGACCCACGTCGGCGCCTTCCCGCTGGAGGCGGTCATTCTCCTCGTCGGACGGCGGCGGCGGCGGAGGGGGTGCCGGCTCGGGCTCGGGTTCGGGTTCGGGTTCGGGAACTGGCTCGGGAACTGGCTCGGGAACGGGTTCGGGGGGCGCTTCGGCCACGCACTGGTCGGCCTGCCCCTCCAGGCGGCGGCCCAGGTCCTCGATCTCGCGGCGGAGGGCTTCCTCCTCGGCCTGGGCAGCGGCCGACGGTGCGGGCGGAACAGCCGTCTCCAGGGTCCCGCGCAGGCCGATGGGAGCGCAGCCGCGCAACAGGGCGGAGGCCAGCAGGAGCAGCAGGAGCAGGGCCAGAAGCAACCACAGCCACCGCGGCCAGCGGCGCTCGACGGGCGGCGGCTCGGCGATCGGGGGCGGCGGTGGCGGCGGGGGTGGCGGTGGCGGGGGTGGAGAGGGGGGCGGCGCGGCACGGACCACCGTGTTGGTCAGGGCGACGCGGGTGGTGCTGCCATCGGCGGCCTCGGTCCCCCACTCGGCCAGCACCGGCACGTCGCCGACCAGGAACAGCGAGGACGGGATGAAGGCCCAGGTTCCCGTGGCCGGGTCGTGCCCCAGGGCGGCGCCCAGGGTATCGGTATCGCTGACGGCGCCGACGATGGCGGCCAGGGCTGCATCCAGTCGGGGTTGGGCGGCGGCGCGTTCGGCATCGGACAACGCGGTCCACGGGCGCGGCGTGCCCTCCAGCGGCGTGTACCACAGGATTTCGCCGGTGGCCTGGTTGCGCGACGGTCGGGCCAGCAGAGCCGCCGCCTCCTCACCGCCCCGTCGGGTGATGACGGCACCAAGCTGCTGGTGCAGATCCAGGACCGACTGGCCATGAACGCCGCGTTCGCGTGCCTCGGCCTGGCGTGTACGTTTGAGAAGCTGCATCGTGGCGTCCTCAGGTTCCGCTGGCCGGCGCGCCGTCGGCCTCGGCGCCGCACGGCCCGTCGGCACGGTCGGCGGAAATGCCGTTGGCGGCCAGGAAGGCCAGAAGGTCGGTCCCGCCCAGGGCATAGAGCCCACGGCGGCCGGACGCCTCGTCCATCCCGATGAAGGTGTTCACGCCGACCACCCGGCCGCACAGGTCGACCAGCGGCCCGCCGCTGTTGCCCTGCGACATGTCGGCGGTATGGATGACGATGGTTGAGCCGGTGTCCTGGCGCTGCACCACGCTGACTTCGCCGGACGTGAAGACCATGGACGGCGCCGCCGCCGAGCGGCCGGCCAGAAGCTCGCTGAAGGCCGTGTCGCTCTGGGCGATGTAGCCCGGATAGCCGGCCGTGACCACGCGGCTCAGTTTGTCCACGGTCGGCGCCACGGCCAGCGGCACCGCCCCGGCCGCGGGCGCCTCCAGGCGCAGCACGGCGAAGTCCGGCCCGCCGATGTCCGAGGCGTGCGTGCGCGCCACCACCCGCGCCGGAAGAAGACGGCCCAGGGCCTGGCTGGTCACCATCAGGGGGTCCGTCGGGCGCAGGTCCTCCACCACATGGCGGTTGGTGACCAGGGTATCAGGAGTGATGAAGAAGGCCGTGCCGAGCGCCGTGCCCTGCGCGGATTCGCCCAGCACCAGGGCGGCCGAATACTCCAAGGCACGGGCCAGGGCCGTCATGCGGGCCGCCGGCGCGGCAGGCAGGTCGGACAGGTCGGGCGGTGGCGGCAGGGGTTCGGCGGGTGCCGGGGCCGGAGTGCCCGGCGGAGCGTCCGCAGGCGCTTGAGCCATCGGGGCGGCGCGCGGCGCGAGGGGGCGGGAGTAGCCTTCGCGCAGGGCGTCCGTCAGGGCCGGGCCGCAGGCCATGCCTTGAAGACCCTGCAGGCGATCCCGCTCGCGGCGCAGGCCATCGAGAACCGGGCCGTGCGTGTCCAGCGCCAGGGTCGGCGCCCGGTTGAGCAGGCCGCCGGGCGCCCACACGATCCACCACAGCAAGGCCAGGATCAGCAGCCCCAGTGCCACCGCCAGCGGCACGGCCCACGGATGCCACCGGGGCGCGGAGGCTGCGGCCAGGGGCAGCGGCGCGCTCGCCAGGGCGGGAGACGGGGTGGGAGACGGGGCGGGCGGGGGCTCCGCCGGGGCGTCCTGCGGCACCTGCTCCGGCGCGGCGATGGCCGCGGCCCCGGCCCCGGCCCCGACTGCGGTCGGCGTTGCGGGCTCCTCCTCGACCGGCCAGGTGACGCCGCACAGAGGGCCGAACAGCGTGTCGAAGTGCGCCCGCAGCCCCTCGGCGGAGGTGTCCAGTCCGGCCGGGCCGAAGCCCCAGTTGATGAACACGGGGTGCCCGCCCACGGTCATGATGCTGTCAGCCGACGGCAGGGTCAGCAGGGCCGGCAGCAGTCCCCCAAGGTCGGGGTCATCGCGCAGGGCCAGGGCTTGGGTCAGCAAGCCCCGCAGGTCTTGCAGCGCCTGGTCGCGCAGTGCCGGCTGGGCGGCGGCCAGTGGCCGGGCGGCATGGTCGTGGATGCCATACCACGACGCGTTGAGCGGCTGCTGGCCGGGTGTCGGCGGCGCCAGCAGCGGGCTGGCGAACAGCGCCGCCAGCGCGGGGGCGCGCTCGCGCAGGCGGGCCAGAAGCCCCGGCGCGTCGTTCAGCAGCGACCCTCCGGCCGCTGTCCGAATCGCGGTCAGACCGGCCAGGGATGAGGTGGCGACGAAACTGCTGTACGACGACATGGGCCTTCCGGGGTTGGGGGCGAAGGACGGGTGGCCAGGGCGTCAGTTGGTGCCGAGGATGGTGTAGAGGTCATCCAGGCGGGACGACAACTGAGCCTTGTTCTGCTGACCCGCCGCCTCGGTGTCGCGGGCCTCCAGCACGGCGCGTTGCAGGTCGGTGTCCACCGCCGGGCGGGGCTTGGGTGCCAGTGCCGCCGTCGTCGTCGTCGCGCCGCGCGGCGCGATCAGGCTGGCATGGATGAAGGCCGGACCGCTGTCGTGCTCGACGCCGATCCAGTCGCCCGACTGACCGCGTGCCTTGACCGTGTCGCCGCTCCGCAGGCTGCCCACCACCCGGTGCCTGGTTCCGGGGCCGGCGCGCAGGTTGGCGGACGGGACGGAGACCTCGAGGATCCTGCCGCTCTTGGTTGCCGGGTTCCACAGGATCGCGCCCGGCTCATAGTCGGCTGCGGCGCCCAGAATCGTCGACTCGTCCAGGTCGGTGGTGCGGCGGGCGGCATCCAGATAGGTGTCGGTGCGCCGGGTCATGTGGCCCAGGACCTGATGGATGAGTTCATTGTCCTGATCGACCGCCAGCCGCACCCGATCCAGGCGGGCCTTGGCCTGGGCCGTGGACAGGCGGCCGGCGGCGTGGGCGGCCTCGGTGGCGTCGATCTGCCGGTTGCGGCAGGCGTTCAGGGCGGCGATGGTGCCGCGCGCCGTCGAGAAGCTCGTGGCGTCTTGCCCGGCATCCTGGTCGATCTCGTCCAGAATGGCCTCGCGGCTGGCGTGACGCCGCGACAGCCCTTCGTGATAGCCCAGGGATGCGCCCGCCAGGCCGCCGATCAGGGCGCCGGCCAGGATGGCTCCGGCATCCCCGTCGCTGACCGCCGCGGCCACGCCGGCCCCCGCCACGCCACCGATCAGGGCGCCCGCCACCATGGTCTGGCTCAACTGTGACTCGGTGGCCAGGAGCGGCTGGCGCTGGTCGTTGCAGACGTCGGCGGGATTGTTGAAGCGGGCCAGGCTGGGACCGCCCCCCGCTCCGGCGGTGACGCAGCCGTTGAGCAGCACGAGCACGCTCAGGGCGGCTCCCAAGCGGAAACCGGCGCGCGTGAGCGTCTGGTGCTTCATGTCCATCAACCCCCTGGGAGAGAATCCCCGGCCCCATGTTTACCCGGTAGATGCAGGGGCGCAAGCCACTCGGTTCAACCGCGAAGCATTCCTCTTGAAAAAAGAACTCGCGTCAGGGGCACGTTAGATGTTCAAATCGCGACCTTTGCGGGAGAAAAGGGCGGGAAATGGGGGTTTTGGCGAGGGTTTTGGCCATTGCCGCCGGGCTGGCGCTGGTGCCGGCGGCGGCGCAGGCCAATGTCGGCATTCCGACGATCATCGTCGTCATGCCGATCATGGTGGTGTCGCTCATTCCGGTCATCGTGCTGGAGGCGTACATCTATCGCCGCCGCCTGGGGGTGAGCGGCGGTCGGTCGGGCAAGGTGGCGACGGTGTCCAATCTGGTGTCCACCTTCCTGGGCATCCCGATCGCCTGGGCGCTGATGGTGGTGATGCAGGGCGTGAGCGGTGCGGGCCGCCCCTATGACCTGGGCACCTTCCAGGGCAAGGTCCTGTCATTCACCCTGCAGGCGCCGTGGCTCATCCCCCACGACAACGCCAACTGGCTGCTTCCGGCGGCTGGCCTGGTCCTGATGGTGCCGTTCTTCTTCGCCTCGTGGTGGAGCGAGTATCTGGTGGCCCGGCGGATGCTGCGCGACCACGAGCGTCCCGCCGTGTGGCTGGCGACGCGCAACGCCAACCTGGCCAGCTACGCCCTTCTGGCGCTGTGGCCCTTCACCGGGCTGGCGGTCACGCTGTGAGGGCGCTCAGAACAGCGGGTCCCAGCGGCCGATGATCCCGGTCAGGCGCAGGAACAGGTAAAGAGTCGCCGGCGCCAGGACCACGGCCATGCCGACGACCTTCACGGTGTTCTGCCAGGTGGCATCGCGTTCGCGGACGATGCCGATTTCCGTCAGTCCACGGTTGGGCAGCAGGGCGTTGACGGTCACCGGATGGGCGGCGCCGGACTCCTCCTGGCGCCGCTGGCAGTAGGCCCGCCACAGCGTCTCCTTCGGGCTGTTCTCCAGGGCCTTTGGCTCCGGAGGGGGCTTGCCCAGATGCTTGGCCTCGGCCGCGAGGTAACTGTCGGCGGTGGTCAGGGTGATGAAAAAAGCGTTGACCAGCACGGGCTTGTCGCACGGAATGATAGTTTCCGTCCGAGCCGCGACCCGCCATCCGTCGCGCCCGATCTGGTCGTGCCCGATCTGGTCGCGCAGGTCGGCGCGCAGCAGGTCGGTCGGGGCATCGCAGCGATCGAGCTCCACCTGGGTGTGATAGCGGTGTACGTCATTCAACGGCAGGAACGCCTCGTCAACCCCATCGGAGAGCAGCACGGCGTCCGCCACGACCTTCTCGCGCAGGGCCACGCGACCAGTGGTGTCGGCAGTGGTCTTGCCCGTGGTGCGGCGCACGGCGGTAAACCCGGCGTCGTAGGATACGCAGGGAATTCCGTACAGGGGCGACGTCAACGCCTTGCCGTCAACGGGCAGGAGCGTGCCCTTCAGTTCTATCCGCCCCTGGGATGCGGCGCGCAGGGTTTGGGTGGCCGTGTCCGCCCGTTTGACGTGAAGTGACAATTCGCTCAGCGCGGTTAAGATCACCGCGACCAGAAGCAAGGCCACGGCAATGGCGACTGGAATGGTCAGCCAACTCAGCCACGCCGTCGCCTCGTAGATCCCCCAGGCGAAGAAATAATAGACCACGGGCAGCACGACGAGGGCCTGGCCCTCGCTGATCTCGAGTTCTTTCTGAAAGGCCTGCCAGGACGGTTGGGGCATGGCTAGCGGGCCGGAAACAGGGAGCCGGTGCGATGCGTCCCGTTCCAGGCGCGCGCGGCGGTCAGGGCCTCGTTGCAGTAGCCCCACTGCCCGGACAGGGTGCCGTTGGTCCGGACCGACCATTCCACGCGGCCCCAGTGATGCGATCCCAGGCGTTTGGTGGCGCACCGGTGGTCGGACTTTTCCTGGACCCAGACGGCGGTGATGGCGCGCGCGCCGTCGCTGCGGCCGGTGATCATGCCTTCGTACTTTTCGTAATAGCCGCCGACATCCCCGGTGACCGGATGGCGCTCCAGCACCAAGGGGCCGAAATCCGTGTCGTAGCGCGCCGAAACAATCAGCGACGGATCGCCCGCCAGGCCCAGCATGGCCATCAGCCCCGCGAGAATGCTCCCCGTCATTTCCATGGCTTCCCCCCTTTTCGTGTGATGGCATTCCCCGGACTATACTTCTCCGGGTGCCGTGCGAGTCAATTTCATCCTGTGGTCCGTGTCAGAACAGCACGGCCCATGGTCCGGTGAAATCCAGAAGCCGGGCCAACAGATAGACCGACGCCGCCCCGGCCGCCGCGTTGAAGGCAAGTTGACGGGTGGTTTGGCCCCAGTCGGCGTCAACCACGCAGGCATAGGGTAATCCCTTGAATGTGCTCAGCGGCAGCAGGGCGTCGACCGGAACCGCCTCGCCGGTGCCGGCGGCCTCCTCGCGGCGGTTGCAGTGGGCGCGCCAGGCCTGCTCGATCTCGTCCGTCTCCAGGTCGCCAGGTTGCGGCGGCGGCAGGTCAAGGTGGCGGGCCCGTGTCTCCAGGTAGCTGTCGCGCGAGGTCAGGGTGCGCAGCACGGCATTGACCTTCAGCGGCTTGTCGCTGGGGATGACGTGCTCTTCGCGGAGCGTCACGGTCCAGTCGTTCCCCGCCAGCCGCTCGCGCAGATCGGCGCGCAGCCACTCCAGGGGCGCGTCGGCCTGCTGGAGCGTGACCTCCATGCTTGATCTGCCGACGTCGCTAAAAGGCATGAACATGTCGTGCCGCCCGTCGGTCAGCAGCACGGCCGCCGGCCAGTGGCTGTCGGAGCAGGAGATGGGCTCCCCGTCCGGTGCCGGGTTGGCCGGGCGGAACCCGATAAAGCTGCGATAGGACACGCAGGACACCCCGTACATGGGCGAGAACAGCGGCCCGTCGATCGGCCGCGCGGTGCCGACCAGTTCGATCTGGCCCTGCGATGCCGCGCGGAGCGTCTGGGTCGCCGTGTCGGCCCGTTTGATCTGGATGTGGATTTGATTGTAGGTGACCTGAATCGTCAGCAGGAGGAGGATCGCCATAAGGACGATCATCGGAATGCGCAGAATCGGCAGCCAATCGACCAGGGCGAAAAGCCTCCACGCGATCAACCCCATGCTTAGCGGCATGAACAACCCTGCGATGACCCATTGCAGGGGGCTCATGGTCTGCGTCATCGGGCGCCAGTCGCGGCCCACGGTTTCCTCGGCCAAGCCGCCCATCGGGCTTCCTTCCCCTATTAAGTGTCCGACGCAAGGATAGCGGCCGCGCCCGCACGATCAAGCCGGAATACCTCGGCCAGCGGCGCCACCATGGGCGGGCCACGCTGTCACTGGCAGGGCTGCCGTCGGCTGTTTGGGAGCCGGGGCTTGTTGCGTTCAGGTTGCCGGCGTGACACCATTCGCCCGCTGGTAAGGGGGAATTCGCGCGGGTGATGATGCTGGACAGCGGAGGAGGTCGCCTCGACCTGACGGGCATCCTGCTCATCGACGTGGAGGCCGAGCGCGAAAGCCGGCGGCTGCGTTCGGTGGGTGCGGTGCTGGATGGCCGGGCGTGGCGGTGGGACGGCGGCGGCGGGCTGGCGGCCGGGGTGCAGGCGTTCGGGGCGGGCGCGCGGGCCATCGCCGGGCACAACATCATCGCCCATGACCTGCCGTTGCTGCGCGACGTGCTGGGGCCGCTGGGCACCCTGCCGGTGATCGATACCCTGGTGCTGTCGCCCCTGTCGCACCCGCAGAACCCCTACCATCGCCTCATCAAGGACTACAAGCTGGTCCGGGAGTCGGTGAACGATCCGGTGGCCGACGCGCGTTTGTCGGGCCGCGCGCTGGATCTGGAATGCGCCGCCTTTGCCACCATGGACCCGGCGCGCACCGGGTTCTACGCGTGGTGCCTGCGGCGGGCGCGGCTGCCGGAAGGAACCTCCGGCGCCGCCATGGCCGATCTTCTGGAGGACCTGGGCGCCGCCCCCTTGGCTGGCCCGCAGCAGGCCGCCGCGCTGTTCGACCATCTGACCGCCGGGCGGGTGTGCAGCCACGTCGGGCCGGACGTCGCTTACGAGTTCCTGAACGACCCCTATCGCATCCCCGCCCTGGCCTACCTGACCGCCTGGATCGGCGTGACCGAGCATGGCGACAGCGTGTTGCCCGGCTGGGTGCTGCGCTCGGTCCCCGACGTGCGGGAGGTCTTGAAGGCCCTGCGCGACACGCCTTGCGCCGACCCCGGCTGCACCTATTGCCGCGCCCACCATGATGCGGTGCCGCTGCTGGCCCGCACCTTCGGCTTTCCGGCCTATCGCGCCGAGCCCGCCGCGCCCGATGGGAGCAGCCTGCAACAGCGCATCGTCGAAGCCGGCCTGCGCGACGAACCGACGCTCGCCATCCTGCCGACCGGCGGCGGCAAGTCTTTGTGTTTCCAGGTTCCGGCCATCGCCCGCCATGCCCGCACCGGGGCGCTGACCGTGGTCATCTCGCCGCTTCAGGCCCTGATGCGCGATCAGGTGGAGAACCTGGAGAAGAAGACCGGCATCACCAGTGCCGCCGCCCTCAACGGCATGCTCACCCCGCCCGAACGCGCCGCCGTGATGGAGCGGGTGCGGCTGGGCAACGTCGGGCTGCTCTACATCTCGCCCGAACAGTTGCGCAACAAGTCCACCGTGCGGGCCATCCTCAGCCGCGCCATCGGCGCCTGGGTGTTCGACGAGGCGCACTGCCTGTCCAAGTGGGGCCACGACTTCCGGCCGGACTATCTTTATGCCGTGCGCTTCATCCGGGACCGCGCGCCGGCTCCGGTGACCTGCGTGACCGCCACCGCCAAGCAGGAGGTGGTTGAGGAAATCCGCACCATCCTGCGCGACAGCCTGGGCCAGGACCTCGCCCTGCTGCCCGGCGGAGTCAAGCGCACCAACCTGAGCTGGGCGGTGCATCCGGTGGAGGCCAGCGGCAAGACCCAGGCCGTGCTCGACCTGTTGGCCGTCCACCTGGACCCGGAGGATGACACCGCCTGCGCCGTCGTCTATGGCAGCACGCGCGGCCGGGTGCGCGACATGGCGGCCGAGCTGCAAAAGGCCGGTCTGGCGGCGGACTTCTTCCACGCCGGGCGCCCGGCCCGCGACAAGACCCGCATCCTCGACGCCTTTTCCAGCGGCGAGATCCGCATCGTCTGCGCCACCAACGCCTTTGGCATGGGCATCGACAAGGACAGCGTGCGGCTGGTCATTCATGCCGACATTCCAGGGTCTTTGGAGAACTATCTGCAAGAGGCCGGGCGGGCCGGGCGCGATGGTTTGCCGGCCCACTGCGTGCTGCTCTACGACGAAAAAGACGTCGAGGGCCAGTTCCGCCTGTCGGGCTTTTCCGAGGTGGCGCGCAAGGACATCACCCAGCTTCTGCGCAGCCTGCGGCACATGTCCAAGCGCCTGGGCGGCGATCGCGTCATCGCCACCTGCGGCGAACTGATGGAGGACGACGTCGCCGAACCGGCCCAGATCGACACCAAGGTCAAGACCGGCATCGCCTGGCTGGAGCGCGCCGAATTGGTGCGCCGCGAGGAAAACGACACCCGCGTCTTTGCCGGCCGCCCACGCCTGGGCAGCCTGGAGGAGGCCGAACGCCTGCTCGACGGCCTGCGCCTGCCGGGCGTGGTGCGGGCGTGTTGGAAGGCCATCTTCCGCACCCTGATCGCGGCGGCAGGCGACGCCGACGCCGACGAGGAAAGCCTGTCCACCGACCGCTTGTGTACGCTCGGCCCCATCCAGAGCCTGTCCCTGACGCCGGAGGACCTGTCGGCCAAGGTCATGACCATGCTGAACGGCATGGAGGAGGCCGGCCTGATCGAGTCCGGGACGGCGCTGTCCGCCCTGGTCGAGCCGGTCGGCCTGCGCGGTCATTTTGATGCCATGACCGCCCTGGAACGCGCCACCCTCGCCCTGTTCCGCGAGGCCATGCCCGATGCCGAGGGGCAGGGCTTCAACGTCGGGTCGCGCGACCTGTCGCAGCGTCTGCGCGACCTGGGCCATGCCAGTTGCGAACCCGACCTGCTGCGCCGTCTGCTCAAGGGCCTGGACCAGGGGCAGAAGGCGGGCGCGCAGTGGATCATGCGCCTGCGCGTCCAGGCCCGCACGCCCGGCCATTGGCGCATCCACGCCTATGGCGGGTCGTGGGACGAGATCGTGCAGGGCATCGAGCGGCGGCAGGCCGTATGCAGCGCCGTGCTCGACCACCTCATCACCCTGACCCGCGCTGAGGGTGGCCGGGCGTCGCGATCCATGGTGCGGTTCACGGTGCAGAACGTGGCGCGGGTCCTCGGGCGGGACATGCTGCTGGCGGGCGACTCGACGGATCTGCCGGGCGAGGTGGAAACCGCCCTGGTCACCCTGCACGGCTGGCGCTTCATCACCCTGCAACAAGGGCTGGCGGTGTTCCGGCAGGCCATGACCATCGACCTGCCGCCGGCGGCGCGCGGCAAGCGGTTCACCAATGCCGACTACGCGCCGCTCGCCCAGCACTACCAGGGCCGCATTTTCCAGATCCATGTGATGGCCGAATACGCCCGGCGCGGGTTGGCCGACGTCCGCGACGCCGAGGCCTTCGCCAACGACTATTTCGCGGTCGATGCCGACGGGTTCGAGGCCAAGTACCTCAAGGGCCGGGCCGAGGACTTCAAGCGCCCCCTCAGCCCCGAACTTTACGCCCGCATCGTCACCAGCCTGAAGAACCGTCCGCAGGAAGACATCGTCACCGCCCCGGCCGAAACCAACATGCTGGTTCTGGCCGGGCCGGGGTCGGGCAAGACGCGGGTCATCGTCCACCGCGCGGCGTGGCTGGTGCGCGGCCTGCGGGTGCCGGCGCGGTCGCTGCTGGTGCTGTGCTACAACAGGGCGGCGGCGCGGCAGTTGCGCCAACGCCTGCGCGATCTGGTGGGCGAGGATGCGGCCTTCGTGGACGTGTTCACCTACCACGGGCTGGCCATGCGGCTGATCGGCGCGTCGTTCGCCCGCGATGGCGAGCAGGGCGCCGAAGCGGTCGAGGCCCGCCTGCGCACGGTTATCCCCGACGCCACCGCCCTGCTCGAAGGCCGCGTCACCCTGCCCGGCGTGGACCCCGAGGAGGTGCGCGACCGCCTGCTGTCGCGCACCCGCACCATCCTGATCGACGAATACCAGGACATCGACGCCGAGCAGTACGCCCTGGTCTCGGCCATCGCCGGGCGGCTGGAGGAGGACCAGGACGCCAGGATCACCCTCATGGCCGTGGGCGACGACGACCAGAGCATCTATGGCTTCCGCAAGGCCAACGTCGAATACATCCGCCGGTTCGAGGACGACTACGCGGCGCGGCGCCACTATCTGGTCGAGAATTACCGCTCCAGCCGGGCCATCGTGGCGGCGGCCAACGCCCTGATCGCGCTGAATACCGACCGCCTCAAGACAGAGCACCGCATCCGGGTGGACAAGGCGCGGGCACAGCATCCGCTGGGCGGCCGGTGGCAGGATCTCGACCCGGTGGCCGAGGGCCGGGTGCAGCGCCTGGAGGTGGCCGACGCGCCGGCCCAGACGATGGCCGCCCTGGCCGAAATCCGCCGCCTGCGCGGGCTGGACGAAGGCCTGCCGTGGAATGCGTTCGCCGTGCTGTCGCCGACCCGCCGCGAGCTGACCCGCCTGCGCGCCCTGTGCGAGGCCGAGGGCGTGCCCGTTGCGCCGCTGTCGGATGGCGCGGACCGGGCGGTGCCGATCAGCCGCCTGCGCGAGGTCGGCCTGTTGCTCGACGCCCTGAAGGCCGCAGGGGACGATGTGGCGGTGGACACCGTGGCGGCGACCATGCGCCACCAGCTTGAAGGCAGCCGATGGTGGGGCGTGGTCGATGCCCTGCTCACCGAACTGGCCGATGCCACGCCGTCCAATGGCCTGCTGCCCGCCTCGGTGGCGCGCGAATTGGTGTGGGACGCCCTGGCCCAGATGCGCCGCGACCGGCCGACCGGCGACGGCATCGTGCTGGCCACCCTGCACGGCGCCAAGGGCTTGGAGTTCCCGCACGTCCTGGTGCTCGACGCTCCGCAGACGCAGGAAACCACGGAGGAGGACCGCCGTCTGGTCTACGTCGGCATGACCCGCGCCGAGGAAACCCTGACCTTGTTCGCCCGCGACGACACGGCCCACCCCCGCGTCGCGGATGTCGCCGCCCACCTGCTGCCCCGCCGCCCGGCGGTGGCGCCGGCGCCTGCGGCCCTCGACCGGCAGGTGGAGCTTTTGGGCCTGGACAGCCTGTTCATCGACTGGGCCGGCCGTCAGTCCGGCATCCTGGTCGAGGCCCGCCTGCGCGCCCTGAAGCCGGGCGACACCCTCACCCTGACGTGGCCGGAAACGGGCAGGGGCCAGTTGGTGAACGCGGCGGGCAGCCCGGTCGCCGTCCTGTCCGTCCAGGGCCACGCCACGTGGCACAAGCGCGCCGCGACCATCGACACGATCACGGTCCACGCGATGATCACCCGGTTGGCCGCCGACACCGGAGAGGACTACCGCGCGCACCTGCGCCGCGACCGCTGGGAGGTGCCGATCGCCGAGGTGTGGTGGCGGACGGATTGGCACTGAGGGTGCCTCAATCCTAAGCTTCCAGCTTCAGCGCCTCTGCCACGACAGCCAGCCGCTTCACATCGGCCACGTCGCATTCCCAGATCACCAGAACCCGTCATCCGGCAGCCTCCAGCTCGGCGAACTCTTTTCGGAGGGGCGGGCCATGTGGGCTATGCAAGGGCGTCGTCGCACGTGGCGGGCAGGTCGACGGCACGCAAGACAGTGCCCCTGTCCCTGCTGTACAGAAGTTTGCCCGACTCCAGCAGGGCGTCCTGTTGCACGAAACCGTCAACCACTTTGCAAAACGGGATCGCCCCGCAGCCCGGCGTCAGGCAGTCGCGGTTTTCCTTGGGGCACTGGGCGAAGGCGCACAGGCGGCCGAGGTGGCGATTGGTCCCCGGTTCGAACAGAAAGGTGTCCACCTGGTGGTTGGCGACGCCGCCAGTGGTCCCGGTCATCTTCAGCAGGGCGCGGTCGCGGGCGCGGCGCAGTTCCCCCAGTCGGTCCAGCGAGTCCAGCCAGATGACAAGGTCAAGATCACCGCATTCATGCCATATCTCGATCCGCTGTCGGCGGAACGGGCTGAAGCGCGGCACTTCCTTCCACAGGGGCCTGGCCACCGAGCCGGTCAGGGCGACGGCGGCGACTTCGGGAAAGTGGCTCCACGTCGCCGTCACCAGATCGGCCGCGACGCGGAACGTCTGTTGCCGGGCGATCATGTAGCGGTTTTGCTCGTCAATCTGCGCCTTGCGCATGGGTCACGGTCCCAGCATCTTCATGAAATTGCGCTTCGCCTTGAATCGGACCTTCACGTCGGCGAGGTAGGCCGCCTGTTCAGCAGCATCCCGCAGGGCCGCCATGCGGGCGATCAGGCGGCACGCCTCCTGGTAATTGGGGTTGCCGCCGGTGGATGCCAACTGCTCGACCCTGGCGGCATAGGCGACCAACGCGTCCCGTGGATGGTTGGTCTCGCTGAGTTCGGCCAGGGTTTGAACGACGCCGGGACTGGCGCCATGGGTCCGTACGGTGTCCCATGCCTCGGCGAACATGGTTTCGCTCATGAGCACATTGACCAGCAGGTCGGCGGGCCACAGCCAGCGGGCCTTTGGGGGCGCCTTTGCCAGCCGGGCCGTCAAGACGGCGATGGCGCGGCCCCGTTCGGCCTCGCCGCCGAGGTCGCGGAGGCGTTGATACAACGCCATGCTCGGTTGCTGCTCGAACGCCGGCCGCAGCACCGCAAGCGCCTGATCGATCCGGCCAGCGGCTTGGTGCAGGCCCGCGGCGAAGGCCACCAGGCGCTCGTCGGGGGGATCGTCCTTGAACAGCCACAGCCCTTCCTCGGCGTGGCGGAGCGCTTCCGCCTCGCGCCCCTGGTCCCGGCAGAATTGGGCCAGTCCCAGATAGCGCCAGGGCGACGTCAGGGTGTGGGCCCGAAGGGCGATGCGGGCATCGACATCGCCGTCGTCCGCCGCAAACGCATCGAGAAGCCCCGCCAGCCGTTCCCGTTCCCGTTCCGGGGAAACCTCGTCGGTGGCGCGCCGCGTGCCGGCCAGCCGGGGGATCTTGTCCCAGGCATCGGTCGCGAGGCGGCGATATTCCGCCCGTCCCGCCTCGCCCAGAACGTCAGCGTACAGTTCGAAGGCACCGGTAAAGGCACCCCAATCGTCCGCCATCTCACGGGCGAACAGGTCGCGGGCGAATTGCACCGGCTCCGGCGGCGCGGCGCGGCAGGCGGCCAGATGGATGTCCCGTGCCTGCGCCAACAACTCGGAACAATAGCCGTCGGAGTCGTCTATATTTTCAATGGCAGCCTCGATGCGGGCCAGGGCATGTTCGGCCAGGGGGCGTGCGATGGCGGCCCGGCCGGCCGGCACCAGCGCAGCGACATGGTCGAGGGCCGCCTCCACGCCGCTGGCCCACTCGCCCGCCTCACGGTAGTGGACGAATCCGCCGGTGCGGGTGGCGGCGGTGAGCGCTTTGCGCAGGCGCGACAGCGCAGTCTTGTCGTCGTCGGAGGCGGTGACGGCCTCCATCTCCAATTGGCGGAACAGGACATCGTCGCGCTCGGCCAGATCGAGGATCAGCCCGACCAGCGCCCCGGCATCCTTGGTCAGCAGATACTTGCGGATGTCTTCCAGGGGGCTGCCGTCCCTCTGCGGGGCGGCGTGGATCGCGGCCAGCGCCACCGCCACCATGTGCTTGCAGAACCCGGACTGCTCGTAAGCGGGGCACGAGCATTCGCCGCCGAACGCTGTTCCCTTGCCGGTCAGGATGGTGCGGTAGTCCTCGTTCCCCGAGACCCGCGCCAGCACGCGGGCAGGGGTCACATCGAGGATCTCCACCTGCCCATCCTGGAAATAGGCCTCGCCGCGGGCGAATACCTTGTCTCCGGCCCGCTGGCGGATGGCGTCGATGCTGAAGCGGGGTTTCATCGCGGGTGGACCAGCCCCTCGGTCTCCAGTGCCGCCAACGCTTCGTCCAGGGTGAGGCCGGCGCGCAGGCACAGCCACCGTCCGGTGTGGCGACGCCACATCAGGTTGAAGCGATCCCCGCTGACATGGTCCAGTCGGGCAAAGGCCTCGTCAAATTCCTCGCCGGCATTGTCGGGAAAGCCGGAGCGGAAACGCTGGATGAAGCTGTAGGTGTCGCCACGCCATTTGCCGGACAGGGCGACCGGGTAGTTGACCGTGGTGGGAGAGATTTCGGGCAGGAACCGTGGCGTCAGGACCTCGGCGATGAACTTATCGCATTTGAGGGCGACGGCCGCCTTTTCCTCCTTGGTCAACACTCTGACCCTGACCCATTGGCGGCCCGCCATGCACTCTCTCCACACCCGCGTGCTTTCCGGCACACTATGCCAGCGCCCCGCCCGAAGCGTCCAGATCCTCGAAGCCGTACTTCAGAAAGTCGTCCCAGGTGCGGGGCTGGAGGCAACGCGCACCAGTCGTAGGCGCCGCCTGGATTTCGTCAGGAAATCCAGGCTTTTCAGCTGCTTGATCGGGAATTTGGCGGAGAGGGAGGGATTCGAACCCGCGCGCCGTGGCGCGCCGCTTAAAGCGTTTGAGGGTTCGAACCCGTCACTCGGAATTGGCGGAGAGGGAGGGATTCGAACCCTCGATACGGTTTCCCGTATACACACTTTCCAGGCGTGCGCCTTCAACCACTCGGCCACCTCTCCAGGGTGGCCCCAGCCGGAGAAGCCTCTGGCTGGGGAGGCCCGGAACATAGCGGACGCAAACGGCGATGACAAGGCCTCAAAAACGGTGCACCCAGCCTTTTGGCATAGCGGGTCGAACCAAGAATTTGCTTGAAGTTACCGTGTGTTCCGGGCAGGATTTACCACCAAGGGGTAACAACGGTCCTTAACCTCCAATATCTTCAGGCTCCCGAAGACCTGCACGCCGCATCGGGGGCGCAACGCATACCGCAAGGGGTTCCTCGCAATGGTCGGTCGGGTCCTGGGGTGGGTGTTCGTGGGATTGGCCATTCTCATCGCGTCGGCGGACGTCGTGATGGCGCTGGGCAGTGCCGATTACGACAGCCTGGCCACCGGCGAGGTCTGGACCCTGATCGCCGGGCGCTCGCCCGACTTCGGGACCGGCGTCGCGGCGGGGTTCATGAGCCGCCTGGGGGCCTGGGTGATGGACCTTCCGGCCTGGGTGGTCATGGGGCCGCTCGGCCTGCTGATGGTCACCGTGTTCCGCCGCCGGCGGTTCCGTCATCGCCCGATGTTCCACCATCCGCGGACCATCGGCTGACCTTTAGAAATCCTCACGAGAAAAAAGGCCGGGCGTTGAAGCCCGGCCTTTTTCACAGTCGCCCGACACGTCGCGGCGTTACTTCGGCTCACCCATGCGCAGCGCTTCGATGAAGGCGGTCTGGGGGATTTCCACCTTGCCGAACTGGCGCATGCGCTTCTTGCCCTCTTTCTGCTTGTCGAGCAGCTTGCGCTTGCGGCTGATGTCGCCGCCATAGCACTTGGCGGTGACGTCCTTGCGCATGGCCGAGATGGTCTCGCGCGCCACCACCTTGCCGCCGATGGCGGCCTGGATGGGGATCTTGAACATGTGCTTGGGGATCAGGTCCTTGAGCCGTTCGCAGATCTGGCGGCCACGGTATTCGGCCTGGCTGCGGTGGGCCAGGAAGGCCAGGGCGTCGACCGGCTCGTTGTTGACCAGGATGGAGATCTTGGCCAGATCGCCCTCGCGGTACGACTCGACCTCGTAGTCGAAGCTGGCATAGCCCTTGGAGATCGACTTCAGGCGGTCATAGAAATCGAACACGATTTCGTTCAGCGGCAGGCGGTACACCGCCATGGCGCGGTTGCCGACATAGGTCAGGTCGATCTGCTCGCCGCGCCGTTCGGTGCACAGGGTCAGGATGTTGCCCAGGTATTCGTCGGGCACCATGATGGTCGCCTTGACCCACGGTTCCTCGATGCGGTCGATCTGCGTCGGGTCGGGGAAGTCGGCCGGGTTGTGCAGTTCCTTCACCGTGCCGTTGCGCATGTGCATCTTGTACACGACGCTGGGCGCGGTGGTGATGAGGTCGAGGTTGAACTCGCGATCCAGGCGTTCCTGGATGATTTCCATGTGCAGCAGGCCGAGGAAGCCGCAGCGGTAGCCGAAACCGAGCGCCGCCGAGTTCTCCGGCGTGAAGTCGAAGCTCGAGTCGTTCAGGCGCAGCTTGGCCAGGCTGTCGCGCAGGTGCTCGTAGTCCGACGCATCGACCGGGAACAGGCCGCACCACACCACCGGGATGGACGGCTTGAAGCCGGGCAGGGCGGTGGCGGCGGGCTTGGCGTCGCTGGTGATGGTGTCGCCGACCTGGGTGTCGGCCACCGTCTTGATGCCGGCCATCATGAAGCCGATCTGGCCGGCCGACAGGTCCGTCGTCTCGGTCAGCTTGGGGGTGAACTGGCCGACCTTGTCGACCTGATGCACCGCCCCGGTCTGCATCATGCGGACCTTCATGCCCTTCTTGATGGTGCCGTTCTTGACCCGGATGAGGATGATGACGCCCAGGTAGGGGTCGTACCAGCTATCGACCAGCATGGCCTGCAGCGGTTCATCGACGTTGCCGACCGGCGGCGGCAGGCGGGTGACGATGGCTTCGAGCACGTCGGGCACGCCCTGGCCGGTCTTGGCCGAGATCTCGACGGCGTCGTCGGCGTGGATGCCGATGACGTTTTCGATCTGCTCCTTGACGCGCGGCACGTCGGCGGCCGGCAGGTCCACCTTGTTGAGCACCGGCACGATCTCGTGCGCCTGCTCGATGGCCTGATAGACGTTGGCGAGGGTCTGCGCCTCGACACCCTGCGAGGCATCGACGACCAGCAGCGATCCCTCGCACGACGCCAGCGACCGGCTGACCTCGTAGGCGAAGTCGACGTGGCCGGGGGTGTCCATCAGGTTGAGCTGATAGGTCTCGCCATCCTTGGCCTGATAGGTCAGGCGCACGGCCTGGGCCTTGATGGTGATGCCCCGCTCGCGCTCGATATCCATCGAGTCGAGCACCTGGTTGGTCATCTCGCGGTCGGTCAGGCCGCCGCACAATTGGATCAGCCGATCGGCCAGCGTGGACTTGCCGTGGTCGATGTGGGCGATGATGGAAAAGTTGCGTATATGTTTGAGGTCGCTCATGGCCGTCCAAAATAACGTGAAGCGCGCGTTGAGCGGACCATAGGGCGAAAGCGTCGCGTGGGCAACGGGCCCGTGATATGGTCCCGGCCGATTTCAATGCCAATCAAGATACGGAGATCCTCCCATGCTCACCGAGATCACCGCCGAGGGCTTCGGCGTGGACCTCGACATCGTGTATGCGACGGCGGCCAACTTCACCGGACGCCCCGTTTATGCACGTCCCGCCTGCTATCTTCTGCCCGAGGCGGCCGAGTACCTGCGCCGGGCCGTGGATCTGGCCGCGCCGCTCGGCCTGCGGCTGAAGGTGTACGACGGCTTCCGCCCGTCGGAGGCGCAGTGGAGGCTGTGGGAGCACACCCCGGACCCCGAATTCATCGCCGACCCCCGGCGCGGCAGCCCGCACAGCATGGGGGCTGCGGTGGACGTCACGCTGCTCGACGGCGTGACCGGGGCCGAGCTGGACATGGGGACGCCGTTCGATGACCTGCGGCCGCTGTCCCATCACGGCGTGGTCGGCATCCCGGCCGAGGCGCAGCGCAACCGTATCCTGCTGCTCGGCCTGATGACGTCGGCCGGGTTCGATTTCTTTCGCAATGAGTGGTGGCATTACCAGTTGTTCAACGCGCGGGCCCGCTATCCCGTGCTGTCCGATGCCGACGCCGGTACGGGAATGATGGGCTGATGCGCCTCGTCGCCTTCGATACGGCGGCGGGCGGGTGCTCGGCCTGCCTGTGGGAAGACGGCGTCGTGCTGGCGCGGGCCGGCGGCGCCATGGTCCACGGTCAGGCCGAGGCCCTGGTGCCGTTGTTGCAGGATCTGCTGGCCGGGGCGGGCATCGGCTGGGACGCGCTCGACCGCATCGTGGTGACGGTGGGGCCGGGATCGTTCACCGGCCTGCGCATTGGCCTGGCGACGGCGCGCGGTCTGGCGGTGGCGACGGGGCTGCCGGTGGTCGGGGTGACGACGCTCGAGGCCTATGCCCATGGCGTTCGCGCGGAGGCGGGCACGGTGCTGGCCGCCGTCGATACCCGGCGCGACGATGTTTATGTGCAGGCCTTTGCCGCGCCGGAACTGACCCCGCTGTGCGGCCCGACGGCCGTGGCGCCCGATGCCGTGGCCGCGTGGCTGGACGGGCTGGGCGTTGCGGGGCCGGTGGTGGTGGCCGGGGACGGTCCGGCGCTTGATCCGTCCTGGAGCCGCCCGCTGGAGGCTGCTCCGCCCGACATCGCCGTGATCGCCGCGCTGGGCGCCGCCGCGCCGCTGCCCGAGGCGCCGCCGTCGCCCCTGTACATCCGCCCGCCCGACGCCGCCCTGCCGCGCAATGGCGGACGGCTGCGGCCATGACCGCGTTCGTTCCCCTCGGTCCTGCGCACGCCGCCGTGTGCGCCGCCGTGCATGGCGAGGCGTTCGAGCATCCGTGGGACGAGGCGGCGTTCGGCGACCTGTTGGCCCTGCCGACCTCGCTGGGCGTCCTGGCGCTGGCGGGCGAGGACCCCGTGGGCCTCATTCTGCTGCAGGTCGTGGCCGACGAGGCCGAGATCCTGACCATCGGCGTCCGGCCCGCCCACCGCCGCACGGGCCAGGGCCGCGCCCTGATCGCCTGGGCGGCCGAGGCCCTGCGGCAGCGCGGCGTGGCGCGGCTGTTCCTGGACGTCTCGATCGCCAACGCCGCCGCCCGCGCCCTCTACGCCGCCAGCGGTTTCGCCGAAATCGCCGAACGCCGGCGGTACTATGCCGATGGCTCGGACGCGGTCATCATGGCCGTCGACCTGTAGCGCCGTTCACCGGCTCTTTTCGATGATCAGGACGTGGAGGCCGTCCGCTCCGCCATCGGGGGCGTCGGTTGTGCACGATACAATCCGGTGGCCCATTTCTACTACGGAGCGCGGCACGTTCTCCAGTGGCTCAGCCCCGGTGAGGCGCACTTCAAGCACCTTTCCCGGCTCCATTCGCTCAATCATCAGCTTCGTCTTGACGAAGGTCATGGGGCATACTTCAGTCGTGATATCGAGAAAGTAGTCTGCGTTTCTCGATTTTTCTCTTTCCACCACGGTTCGCTCCTTGCTATAGAAAAGCCCCTGTTGCCAAACAGGGCTCCGGGGAATATATAGCCCCAATATTCACGTTTTGACGGGGTCCGCCTCAATGACCGAACAGATCACAGACAAAGAAATGCTTTCCTTGACGGCGGAGATCGTGGCCGCTCATGTCGGGAACAACTCCGTTCCGGTGAACGAACTGCCCCAGCTCATCGCCGATGTGCATCGCGCCCTGTCCAATGTTGGCAGCGCCCCTGCGCAGCCCGAGCGTCCCACCCCCGCCGTTCCGGTGAAGAAGTCCGTGACCCCGGACTACATCATCTGCCTGGAAGACGGCAAGAAACTCAAGATGCTCAAGCGTCACCTCAAGACGGCGTACAACATGACGCCCGAGGAATACCGCGAGCGTTGGGGCCTGCCGGCCGACTACCCGATGGTCGCCCCGAACTACGCCGAGCATCGCTCGACCCTGGCCAAGAAGATCGGCCTGGGCACCAAGGCCCGTCGCCGCCCGGCGAAGCCGGTCTGAGGCCAGGT
This sequence comes from Rhodospirillaceae bacterium, assembly GCA_041686745.1. GTDB lineage: Bacteria > Pseudomonadota > Alphaproteobacteria > Rhodospirillales > Rhodospirillaceae > Cauispirillum. Next base: position 209,923 of record JAWLDH010000002.1, read on the forward strand.
TCGGCGAAGCCGGTCTGAGCCGATCACGCCCGGTTGGTACCAGCAAGCGCCGCGACCTGTTCGCGGCGCTTTGCTTATGGGGCCGCCGTCTTTTAAGATGGGTCGCAACCGGTGCACGATTGCCCAGGCCGATGGACCGTGGCATGGTGCGCCGGAATAGGTGAGTGCAGCGCCCGGATATTGGGCCGGAAACAGGAAGCGACGTCTATGGAAAAGGGCCATCAAGCGCCGTCCAGCATCGAGCAGTTGTGCATCGACCAGGGCATGAAGATGACCGAGCAGCGCCGGGTGATCGCCCGCGTACTGTCGGACGCCAAGGACCATCCGGACGTCGAAGAGGTCTATCGCCGCGCCACGTCGGTCGATCCGCGCATCTCCATCGCCACCGTCTATCGGACCGTGCGCCTGCTGGAGGAGGCCAACATCCTGGCCCGCCACGACTTCGGCGACGGCCGGGCGCGCTACGAAGAGGTTTCCGAGGAACACCACGACCACCTGATCGACATGAAGTCGGGCCGGGTGATCGAGTTCCACAGCAGCGAGATCGAGGAAATCCAGCAGCGCATCGCCGCCAAGTACGGCTATCGCCTGGTCGGTCACCGCCTGGAACTCTACGGCGTGCCGCTTCAGAACGACACCGAGTAACGTAGAGACGGGTAACATAAACACGGGGCAAAGCGCAGGTCGTGCGCTTTTTTGCCCGTCCCCGTTTCAGTTCCGTGAAGATTTTTTGCAGAACGCCGCGCGATCTGAGAAAATGCGCCCGGTGCTGATATCTTCGCCGTGCCTGAAGCAGACCTTTGGGGTCTTGCGCGCGGTACTGGCGAGGAGGGGGAAGGAATGAACATGGCAGTGCTGGAGGCCCTGGCGCAGGGCGAGCACGAGATCCGCCTGGCCGCCACCGAGGCGGAGATCCGGGCCGCGCAGGAATTGCGCTACCGTGTGTTCTACGAGGAAATGGGGGCGCAGCCCACGGCCGAGATGCTGGCCGCCCGCCGCGACTTCGACATCTATGACGACATCTGCGACCACCTTTTGGTGATCGACCGGGCGCGGGGCCGCGGGGCTGCCGGCGTGGTCGGCACCTATCGGCTGGTGCGCCGCATCCATGCGGAGCAGGCCGGCGGATTCTATACGGCGGCCGAATACGACATCTCGACCATGATCAACTATCCGGGCGAGGTTCTGGAACTTGGCCGGTCGTGCGTTGACGCCGCATTCCGCACCAAGAACACGATGCAGTTGCTGTGGCGCGGCATCGCGGCCTATGTGTTCCACCACAACATCGACGTGATGTTCGGCTGCGCCAGCCTGCACGGCACCGACCCGGCCAAGCTGGCCCTGCCGTTGGCCTACCTGCACCACAACCACCTGGCGCCCGAGGATTTGCGGCCGGTGGCCGTGGCCGACCGCTACGCCAGCATGAACCTGATGCCGGCCGAGGACATCCACCCCCTGCGCGGCCTTGCTTCGGTGCCGCCGCTGGTCAAGGGCTACCTGCGCCTGGGCGGGTACGTGGGCGAGGGCGCGGTGATCGACCACCAGTTCAACACCACGGACGTCTGCGTCATCGTCAAGACGGACCTTATTTCCGAGAAGTACGCCAAACACTACGCCAAGCACAATGTTTGGACGGCGCGCTGACCATGGCGACCTTCTCCGCCGTCGTGCGCCTGGCCCTGTTCGTCGCCTGGACGCTGGTCATGCTGCCGCCGTACCTGACCGCACTGGCCCTGCGCCTGTACTATCGCCAGGTGGCCATGGTCTATTGGTCCGTGGTCGGCCACATGGTGCTCAAGGGCAGCATCGAGGTGCGCGGGGCGCTGGTCAAGGACCGCCCCCTGCTGGTGGTCAGCAACCATTCCTCCTACGTGGATATCGTGACGCTCGGCGCCATCATTCCCGGCTGCTTCGTGTCCAAGGCCGAGGTGCGGTCGTGGCCGGGCATCGGGTTCCTGGCGATCATCGCGCGCACGGTGTTCGTGGACCGCAAGGCGTCCTCGACCGCCCGCCAGCGCGACCAGATCGCCGCCCGCCTGACCGAAGGCGAGCCGCTGATCCTGTTCCCCGAGGGCACGTCCTCGGACGGCAACCGCGTCCTGCCGTTCCGCACCGCTTTGTTCAACACGGCCGAAAAGACCATCGACGGACGGTTCCCCACGGTCCAGCCGATGGCCGTGACCTACACCCTGAACGGCGGCCTGCCGATGGGCTTCGCCGGCCGCCCGACCTATGCGTGGTACGGCGACATGGATCTGGTGACCCACTTGTGGGCGCTGCTGAAGGCCGGGCCGTTCACCGTCGATGTCGAGTTCCTGGCCCCGGTCACCGTCGAGGCGTTCGGCAACCGCAAGGCCCTGTCCCATTACTGCGAACGCGAAATCCGCGCCGCCGTGAACCGCGCCATGACCGGGCGCCTGGAACGGCCGGCGCCGGCAGCCGCGCCTGTGGAAGCGCCTGCGGAGGTCGCGGCTTAGAGCGGTTCCCGTTTGTCCGCTACCGCGGATGGCTGCCGCCAGCCTGGAGCTACGCTCCAGACCTCCCTTGTTTCTTGAAGAAGAAAAGGGGGTTGGGCGGCAGCCCAAGCAAACCGCTTTAGAATTCGACCTCGACCGTTCAGACACAATTAACCGGAAGTTCTGTCACTACTCCGAAAGACGCACTAGGGTCGTAGGTCCTAGAGACTGACCGGCCAGGAGTGGACCCATGTTGCGCACGCTGACCCTGCTCGCCGCCTTTGGCGCCTTCTTCCTCGTCAGTCAGCCGGCCCAGGCCTACTGCGTGTACAACTACACCGACGGCTGGAGCTTCCGCGTGGTCCAGCGCTCCAACGGCGGCCACATGGGCACCATCGGCGCCAACAAGGGCGACCGCAGCTGCTGCAACTGGCAGGACGGCAACTGCAATCGCAACGGCGCGCGCACGGCCGGCCTGACGCTCGACCTCTACGGCAGCAAGCAGGACACCTCCTACACCCAGGGCTACAAGGGAATGACCGGCAGCTGCGGGTACAGCGATACGGTGGACCTGCAGGCCGGTGGCTGGGTGGAGATCTATCCCGGCAACGACGGCACGGTCGGTTCCGAGTCCCACCGCAAGTTCCACTGCATCGCCTATGGCGTCGACGGCAAGGTCACCGGAGTGTGGAAGCCGTAGGGCGCCGTCGGCCCTCCTCCTTGACTCTCGGCCCCCGCTTGCTACCTTCCCCACAGATCAGGACCGGGGTGCGCGCCCCGGCCGTCGGCGTTGGTTGCAGCGAAAGCCCCCGGTTTGAAAAAGAAGCTTTTTATCCGCACCTACGGGTGCCAGATGAACGTGTACGACAGCGGCCGCATGACCGATGTGCTGGCGCCGCTGGGCTATGAGGCCATCGAGACGCCCGAGGGCGCCGACATGGTGGTCATCAACACCTGCCACATCCGGGAAAAGGCGTCGGAGAAGGTGTTCTCCGAACTCGGCCGCCTGCGTCTGCTCAAGGACGCCCGGCGGGCCGAGGGCGGCACCATGATCCTGGCGGTGGCCGGCTGCGTGGCCCAGGCCGAGGGCGCCTTCATCCTGGAACGCGCCCCGTTCGTGGACATCGTGCTGGGGCCGCAGACCTACCACCGCCTGCCCGAGATGGTCGCCCGCGCCGAACGGGCCGCAGCCGAGAACAACGGGGCGGGAACCAACGGGCCGGGCGTCGGCATCCTCGACACCGATTTCCCGGCCGACACCAAGTTCGACCATCTTCCCGCGCCGACCGCCGAGGGCTCGACCGCCTTTTTGTCGGTGCAGGAGGGCTGCGACAAGTTCTGCACCTTCTGCGTGGTGCCCTACACGCGCGGCGCCGAGTACTCGCGCCCGGCCGCCCAGGTGATCGACGAGGCGCGCCAACTGGTCGCCCTCGGCGTGCGCGAGATGACCCTGCTGGGCCAGAACGTCAACGCCTACCACGGCGCGGCGCCGGACGGCGGCGCTGAGTGGACGCTTGGGAAACTGTGCCGCGCACTGGCCGCCATCGACGGGCTGGAGCGCATCCGCTACACCACCTCGCACCCGCGCGACCTGGACGACGACCTGATCGCCGCCCACCGCGACCTGCCCCAGATGATGCCGTTCCTGCATCTGCCGGTGCAGTCCGGGTCCGACCGCATCCTGCGGGCCATGAACCGGGGCCACACCGCCGCCGAGTACGAGGCCAAGGTCGCCCGCCTGCGCGCCGCCAATCCCGACATCGCCCTGTCGTCGGACTTCATCGTCGGCTTCCCCGGCGAGACCGATGCGGACTTCGCCGACACCCTGGACCTGGTGCGCCGGGTCGGCTTCATCCAGGCCTATTCCTTCAAGTACAGCCCGCGCCCCGGCACGCCCGCCGCCGCCCTGGAAACCCAGGTGCCCGAGGACGTGAAGTCCGAACGGCTGGCCGCGCTCCAGGCTTTGCTGATGGACCAGCAGGCGGCCTTCAACGAGGCCTGCGTCGGCCGCGAGATGGACGTGCTGCTCGACCGCCCCGGCCGCCATGACGGCCAGATGCTCGGCCGCAGCCCGTACATGCAGCCGGTGCACGTCGAAGCCGCCGAAGCGTTGTATGGTCAGGTGGTGCGCTTGCGCATCAAGAGTGCCACGGCGAGCAGCCTGGCCGGTGTCCTGGCGGACGTTCCCGCCGCGGCCGAATAACAGGAGGGCCTCCCCATTCGTATTGCCCTGACTCTGGATGACAACACCCTGGCCCCGGTGGTTTTCGGGCCGCACAACGCCAACCTGGAACGCCTGGAAGGCACTCTGGGGGTCAGCCTCGCCACGGTCGGCAACGAGGTCGTCATCGAGGGACAGGAACGCGGCGTGACCGCGGCGCGCTCGGTGCTCGAATCGCTGTACGCGCGGGCGCGCGGCGGGGCCGACATCGACCAGGGCGAGGTGGACGCCGCCGTGCGCATGCTGCCGCCCGACGCCACCGCCGCCGGTGGCGCGGCGGGCGAGGAGGGCGGCGGGCTCGAAGACCTGACCATCCGCACCCGCAAGCGCTCCATCGTGCCGCGCACCCCGACCCAGGCCGACTACATCCGCGCCATGCGGGCCAGTGAACTGGTGTTCGGGTTGGGACCGGCCGGAACGGGCAAGACCTACATGGCGGTCGCCCAGGCGGTCAGCATGAAGATCAACGGGCAGGTCGACCGCATCATCCTGTCGCGCCCCGCCGTCGAGGCCGGGGAGCGCCTGGGCTTCCTGCCCGGCGACCTGCGCGAGAAGGTCGACCCCTACCTGCGTCCGCTGTACGACGCGCTGTACGACATGCTGCCCGGCGACACCGTCGCCAAGGCCATGGAAAGCGGCGAGATCGAGGTCGCGCCGCTGGCCTTCATGCGCGGCCGCACCTTGTCCAACGCCTTCGTCATCCTCGACGAGGCGCAGAACACCACGCCCACCCAGATGAAGATGTTCCTGACCCGCCTGGGCGAGAACTCGCGCATGGTGGTGACCGGCGACCTCAGCCAGGTGGACCTGCCGATGGGCGCCAAGTCCGGCCTGCGCGACGCCAGCGACGTGCTGGCCGGGGTGCGCGGCGTCGGCTTCGTGACGTTCAGCCGCTCGGACGTGCTGCGCCATGATCTGGTGACCCGCATCGTCCACGCCTACGACAAGGCGGAAAGCCGCGCCAAGGGGGAAGAATGACCGTGGTGGTGGAGCCCGTCGTGGACGTCGACCTGGCGGTCGAGGACAACCGCTGGGGCAACGACCTTCCCGGCCTCGACGAACTGGTCGCCGTGGCGGTCAACGCCGCCTTGGCCGGAGCGGAGGAGGAGGGGCCGTCCGAGGTGTCGGTGGTGCTGACCTCCGACGCCGCCGTGCAGGTGTTGAACCGCGAGTGGCGGGCCAAGGACGCGCCGACCAACGTGCTGTCGTTCGCCGTGCGCGACGCCGGAGCGCCGCCGCCGCCGCCCGGCGTGCCCGAGACGCTGGGCGACGTGATCGTCGCCTATGAGACCACCGCCGCCGAAGCGGCCGAGCAGGGCACAACTCTGAAGGCGCATCTTTGTCACTTGTTGGTGCATGGTGTTCTGCATCTGGTCGGGTATGATCATCTCGATGATTCGGACGCCGAGGAGATGGAAGGCCTCGAAATAGAGGTTCTTGCGGGCCTGGGCATCGATGACCCATATGCCGGAATTGACCGCGCCCACCACGGCGCAGTGGACGAGAAATGAACGACGACACTTCGAGTAGACGGCCCCGTGAGAACGGGGCAGACACCAAGCGCCCCCGCGACACCAACGGGGCGGAAGAGGGTTCCTCTGTAATCGCCATGCTGCGGCGGCTGTTGCCGGTCAGCCGGCGCAGCGAGGACCCCGTCCGGGATGCCATCGAGGAGTTGATGGAGGACGCCGACAGCGAGGCGTCCATCACCTCCCACGAACGCATCCTGCTGGGCAACATCCTGCACCTGCGCGACCTCACGGCCTATGACGTGATGGTGCCCAGGGCCGACATCGCCGCCGTGGAGATCGAGGCCACCTTGCCCGAGGTCGCCGAACAGGTGGCCCTGTGCGGGCATTCGCGCCTGCCGGTCTACCGTGAAACCCTCGACGACGTCATCGGCATGGTCCACATCAAGGACGTCCTGCCGGTGGTCGCCAAGGGCCGCACGGTCGGCCTCAAGCATCTGGTGCGGACCGTGCTGTTCGTGTCGCCGGCCATCCGGGTGCTCGATCTGTTGCTGGAAATGCGCCTCAAGCGGACCCACATGGCCCTGGTCGTCGACGAGTACGGCGGCATCGACGGGCTGGTGACCATCGAGGACCTGGTCGAGCAGATCGTCGGCGAGATCGAGGATGAGCACGACGTGGAAAGCGAACCCGAGATGGCCCTGGACGGCGACGGCACCCTGGCCGCCGACGCCCGCGTGCTGCTCGAGGATTTCGAGGACCGCTTCGCCATCACCTTCTCGGACGAGGAAAAGGAAGACACCGACACCCTCGGCGGCCTGGTGTTCCGGGTGGCCGGCCGGGTGCCGCTGCGGGGCGAACTGGTCGAGCATCCGCTGGGCCTGCAGTTCGAGGTCCTGGATGCCGACCCGCGCCGCATCCGCCGCCTGCGGGTGCACAACCTGCCGCCCGAGCGGACGCCCGAAACCTCCGAGGCCTAACCCATGTTGAAAGGCTTTCGTTTTGTCCTGCTGATCGTGACCGATCAGCGGGACGCCCTCAGGCGCCGGGCGCGGCCTCCGGCCGCTTGGCTCACGCGGCAGGGGCCGCGCGGCGCAGTCGCGCCGTCCAAGTCCTGATGAGCCGGGCGGCTCACCAGGACTTGGCATTAGCCGGACGCCTGGCCGCCCTGACCGGGCGGGGACGGCTGGCCGTGGCCGCGCTGGCCGGCGTGGCCTCCGTGCTCGCCCTGCCGCCGATCCATGCCGTGCCGGCGCTGTTCGTCACCCTGCCGGTGCTGCTGTGGCTGCTTGATGGGGCGGCGACGCGGCGGGCCGCGTTTGCGGTCGGCTGGGCCTTCGGGCTCGGCTTCTTCATGGCCGGGCTGTACTGGATCGGCAATGCGTTGCTGGTCGATGCGGCCCGCTTCGGCTGGATGATCCCGTTCGCCGTGGGCGGCCTGAGCGCCGCGCTGGCCGTCTATGTGGGCCTCGTGACGCTGGCCGTACATTGGCTCGACCCCCGGCGCGGCTGGCCGCGCGTAATGGTGTTCGCCGCCGCCTGGACGCTGGGCGAAATGCTGCGCGGCTGGGCCCTGACCGGCTTTCCGTGGAATCCCATCGGCACCGTGTGGATGCCGGTCGATGCCGTGGTCCAGGCGGTGGCCTGGGTCGGCGTCTATGGCCTCAGCCTGCTGACCGTCGCGGTGGCCGCCATGCCCGCCGTGCTCGGCTGGGAGCGCGGGAGTTGGCGGGCGCCGGCGGCGGCCCTGGCGGTGCTGGCCGGGGTTGCCGTGGCCGGGGCGGCGCGCCTGCCCGACGGCCCGCTGGAGGTGGTGGACGGCGTGCGCCTGCGTCTGGTCCAGCCCAACATTCCCCAGGTCCTGAAATGGAGCCCCGAGCGGCGGGTCGAAAACCTCTACCGCCATATCGACATGAGCCGTCTGCCGGCCGAGGACGGCGTGGCGCCGACCCATGTGATCTGGGGCGAAACGGCACTGCCGTTTGCCCTGGACGGCACCCAGGACCGCGTGCGGGAAGTTGTCGCCGAGGCGCTGGGCGACACCGGCACCGCCGTCCTGACCGGGGTCGTGCGCACCACGCCGGCCGGCCAGAAGCCCTATCAGGTGTGGAACAGCCTGGTCGCCATCGACGCGGCGGGCAGCCTGCGCGCCCACTATGACAAGGCGCATCTGGTGCCGTTCGGCGAGTACGTGCCGCTGCGCTCCATCCTGCCGCTCGACAAAATCACCCCTGGGTCCACGGACTTTTCGCGCGGCCAGGGTCCTACGACCATAGACTTGCCCGGGTTGCCGCCGGCCAGCCCGCTGATCTGCTACGAGGTGATCTTTCCGTCCGCCGTGGTGGACGTGGACAACCGGCCAGCGTGGATTCTCAATGTTACCAATGACGGCTGGTATGGGGTGTCTTCCGGGCCGTACCAGCACCTTGCGACCACCCGTCTGCGCGCGGTGGAAGAAGGTCTTCCGCTGGTTCGCGTGGCCAATACCGGAGTATCGGTGATCGTTGATCCCTATGGTCGGATACTCGCCGAAGTCGGCCTGGATCAGGCGGGGGTGGCCGACGGCCCCCTGCCGGTGGCCCTGCCGCCGACCCTGTTTGCGCAGGCCGGCCTGCCTCTACCGCTTGTGTTGTCTGTGTTTGCGGGTTTTTCGGGGCTTGCATTGCGGCGCCGCAGATCGCATGTCATGGAATAGCCTCGAAGTTCGCGCAGGGTGCTGCTTAGTCGGTCTTCATCGGTGCTTTGGGCCTGTATCAGCTACGACGCACTCAGTATTTTCAGACCGAGGTCTTGGGTCATATTGACGAGATCTGGCAGACCTGAATAAAGTGCGGGCAACCCCGGCTGGCCTTGCCCCGTTTGTGGTCAGCCGTCACCCCCTAAAAGAAACAACACCAGTTGGGAATCGAAACCATGGATGGAGTGGCTCGCGCCGTGCCGGACGACCAGAATCCACGCCGGTCCTCTCGCGGCAGAATGCCTTCGGGCAAGCCCAATCCCGTCGACGTTCATGTTGGAGCCCGTGTCCGCCTGCGGCGGACCTTGCTTGGCCTCAGCCAGGAGAAACTTGGCGAGGCCATCGGCCTGACGTTCCAGCAGGTCCAGAAGTATGAACGCGGCGCTAACCGGATCGGCGCTTCACGGTTGTGGGACCTCAGCCGGGTCCTGGACGTGCCGGTCTCCTTCTTCTTCGAGGACATGGACGACAACGTCGCCAGCCTTTCGCCGCGCCACGTCACCTCCGAGGTGGAGGAGCCCGAGGCGCAGGAAGGCGACCCCATGACCAAGCGCGAAACCTTGGAATTGGTGCGCGCCTACTACAAGATCGGCGAGCCGGCGGTGCGCAAGCGCATCTACGAACTCGCCAAGACGCTGGCCTCGGTCAGCGAAGGCAACCTGGTGGACCTGCAGGCCTCGCAGGCGCAGCGGAAGGCGGCCGAATAGGCCATCCTCCGATGTCCGTAGAGCCTGTGACACGCGGCCGGTGGGGTTCCCCTCCGGCCGCGTCTACGTTTCAGGGCCTGTGAAAGGTTGACGTGGCTTGCCCGGCCTGCTTCCGTATCCCATATCACCGTCTGGGGAAGTGCCGGGAACGAACGCGCGATCATGACGATGTCCTTCACCCTGCTGCGCGTGTTGTGCCTGATGGTGGCCCTGGTCCTGTCGGGTCCCGCGTCTGCGCAAAGCGCCTTTCCGCCGGTCAAGGCCGCGCCCCAGGGGCCGGTCGACTGGGCGCCGCTGGCCCCCCTGGGGGAGCCGGGGACGTCCGCGTGGGTGCGCGGCGATCAGGCCGACGTGCGGCTGATCGCGGCGCGCACCGCCGTGGCCGGGGGGCAGGATTCTGTTCGCCTGGGTCTGCAGTTCGACCTCAAGCCGGGGTGGAAGGTCTACTGGCGGTCGCCCGGTGACGCCGGCTATCCGCCGTCCATCGACTGGACCGGGTCTGACAATCTGGCCGATGCCACCCTGGAATGGCCGGTGCCCCACCGCTTCGAGCTGTTCGGCATCCAGACGGCTGGCTATGACGGCCAGGTGGTGCTGCCGATCACCGCGCGCCTGACCGAGCCGGGACGCCCGGTGCAACTGGCCGCCGCCGTCGAATACCTCATCTGTTCCGAGATCTGCATTCCCGGCGAGGCGACCCTCGCCCTCAGCCTGCCGGCCGGTCCCGGCGGGCCGTCCGACTTCGCGCATCTGATCGAGCGGTTCCAGGCCCAGGTCCCTTCGGCCGGGCACGGCATCGCCCTCGACCGCTTCACCGTGGCCGGGGAGACCCTTGAGGTTTCCGTCACCGCCGACCCGCCGCTCAAGGCGCCGGACGTGTTTGTGGAAGGGCCGCTGGGCGCCGGCGCCGGCGACGGCGTGGTCAGCGGCGCGCCCAAGGTGCATCTGGCCGACGGCGGCCGGCGGGCCACCTTCACCATGCCCCTGCTGGCCGCCCAGGCGCCGAACACCGCCCTGACCGTCACCGTGGTCGATGGCGACCGGGGGCTGGAGGTCCAGGCCGAACCCACCGCCGGAGCCGTCCGCGTCGAGGAGGGCGGCCTGGGGCTGGCGGCCATCCTCGGGCTGGCCGTTCTGGGCGGCCTCATTCTCAACCTGATGCCCTGCGTGCTGCCGGTGCTGTCGCTCAAGGTGATGGGGTTTGTCTCCCATGGCGGGGCGGCGCGCGGCGAGGTGCGGGCGGCGTTCCTGGCCTCGGCGGCGGGCATCGTGGTGGCCTTCCTGGTCCTCGCCGGCGCCCTGGCCGGGCTGAAGATGGCCGGCGCGGCGGTCGGCTGGGGCATCCAGTTCCAGCAGCCGCTGTTCCTGATCGGCATGATCGCCCTGCTGACCCTGTTCGCCGCCAACCTGTGGGGCTTTTTCGAGGTCCCGCTGCCGTCCTGGCTGTCCGGGGCCGGCGGCAGCCTGGGCGCGCCGCGCACCCTGGCCGGGCACTTCTCGGCCGGGGCCTTTGCCACATTGCTGGCGACGCCGTGCTCGGCGCCCTTCCTGGGTACGGCGGTGGGCTTCGCCCTGGCCCGCGGGCCGCTGGAGATCGGTCTGATCTTTGCCGCCCTCGGGGTGGGCATGGCGGTGCCGTATTTGGCCATCGCCGCCTTTCCGGCCCTGGCGCAGAAGCTGCCCCGGCCGGGCCGCTGGATGCTGTGGCTGAAGGTGGTGCTGGGCTTTGCCCTGGCCGGCACCGCGCTGTGGCTGCTCGCCGTGCTGATGGCCCAGTTGGGGTCCGAGGCCGCCGCCCTGGTGGCCGGGCTGATGGCCGCCGTGGTCGCCGCCCTGGCGCTGCGCCACCGCATGCGGGAGACCCTGCGCCCGCTCGCTTCGCTGGCCGTGGTGGCCCTGGTCGCCGCCGCCTTTGCCGCCCCCCTGACCCAGCGCCCGACCGAGGCGGTCAGCGGCAGCGTGCCGGTCATCGGCCTGTGGCAGCCGTGGAGCCTCGACGCCATCGCGGCCGAGGTCGCCGCCGGGCGGGTGGTTTTCGTCGACGTCACCGCCGACTGGTGCATCACCTGCAAGGTCAACAAGGCCGCCGTGGTCGAGCGTGGCGCCGTGCTCGATGCCCTGCGCGGGCCGGGCGTGGTGGCGATGAAGGCCGACTGGACCAGTCCCGACCCCGCCATCGCCGACTATCTGGCCAGCTTCGGCCGCTATGGCATTCCCTTCAACGCGGTCTATGGCCCGGCGGCGCCGGACGGCATCGCGCTGCCCGAACTGCTGAGCACCGATGCGGTGCTGCAGGCGTTGACGCAGGCGGCCGGTACGCCGGCGACCTAGTCTTTCCCAATCAGGAGTCCCCCATGAGCGCGATCAAGACCGGCGACAAACTGCCGTCCATGCCTGTGAAGATCGTCGAAGGCGGCGAGATGAAGGACGCCTCCACCGACGCCCTGTTCGGCCAGGGCCGCCACGTCATCTTCGCGCTGCCCGGAGCCTTCACCCCGACCTGTTCGGCCAAGCACCTGCCGGGCTATGTGGAGAAGGCGGCCGACCTGCACGCCAAGGGCATCGACCGCATCGCCTGCCTGTCGGTCAACGACGCCTTTGTGATGAAGGCCTGGGCCGAGCAGAACAACGCCGGCGACATTGTCATGCTGGCCGATGGCAGCGCCCGTCTTGCCAAGGCCCTGGGCCTGGACATGGACCTCGACGACCGGGCCATGGGCATCCGTTGCCAGCGCTTCGCCATGGTCGTGCGCGACGGTCAGGTCGAGCAGCTTTTCGTCGAGACGCTGGGCGACTTCTCGGTGTCGTCGGCCGAACACGTCCTGCGGAACCTGTAACCATGACCCAGCACGAGGACGATGCCCGCTTCCTGGCCGAAGCCGTGGCCGAGGCCCGCAAGGGCCTGGCCGGGGGCGGCATCCCCATCGGCGCCGTGCTGGTCCGCAACGGCGAGATCATCGGGCGCGGCCATAACCGCCGCGTCCAGGACGGCGACCCCATCGCGCACGGCGAAATGAGCGCCTTCCGCGATGCCGGGCGCCAGGCCTCGTACCGCGACGTGACGCTCTATACGACGCTCAGCCCATGCATGATGTGCTCGGGCACCATCGTTCAGTTCGGGGTGGGCCGCGTGGTCATCGGCGAGGCCGAGACGTTCGGCGGCAACGAGGCATTCCTGCGCGCCCGCGGAGTCGCCGTGCGGGTCCTCGAAGACGAGGCCTGCAAAACCATGATGGCCGACTTCATCCGCGACAACCCGGTTCTGTGGAACGAGGACATCGCGAAGGTGGAGGTGTGAGGTAGTTTGCTTCCGCTGACGCGGATGGCTGCCGCCAGCCCGGAGCGATGCTCCGGACCTCATTGTTTTTCTTAAAGAAATAAAGGGGGTTTGGGGCTTGCCCCAAGCGGGTCGGGCGGCAGCCCGCGCCGTCTTTCTACTCCGCCTTCAGGCCTTGCGGCGCAGTCAGGGCGGTGGTGATGCGGCGGGCGATGGGGGCGACGGTCAGCACGGCGCCGAAGGCGACCGGGGCGGCGATGACGAACGCCTGCATCCAGCGCGCCGCGAACCCGGCATCGAACCCGGTGTTCAGCAACGTCACCAGGAAGGTCATCAGGAACGCCATCATGGTCGCCATGGCGGCGGAAAACACGATCTGGGCATAGCGGGCGGGGATCATCGGGCGGCTCTCCGGCGGGGCGGTGTTGAGCCGAGGGTGCCAAATCCCGGAATTGCATGATACGGTCAATTCCGCACCCTGTTGTTCCATTTTTGGAATCGCGCCCATGTTCGATGACCTCGCCCTGTTCGTGGCCGTGGCCGATCACGGCGGCTTCGCCCGTGCGGCGGAGGCGTTGGGCGTGCCGCCGGCGACCCTGTCGCGCCGCATCCGCAAGCTGGAGGAGGACCTGGACTGCCAGCTCCTGCACCGTTCGGCCCACCGGGTTGCCCTGACCACGGCGGGCGAAAGTTACTATGCGCGGTGCCAGCCGTTGCTGGCCGAGTTGCAGCAGGCCACCGGCGCGCTGGACGAGACCTTGCACGGCTTGCGCGGGCGGATAACCGTGCTGGCCCCGGTCAATCTGGCCAAGGCGTGGATGGGGCCGGCGTGGCTGCGGTTCATGACGCTCTATCCGGACGTGCGCCTGCATCTCAAGCTGTCGAACGTCAACTACGACCTGTTCGCCGAGCCCTTCGACCTTGCCCTGCGGGCCGGGGAGCAGACCGACAGCCGGTTCATCTGCCGGCGCATCGCGGGCATTCCCACCGCGCTGGTCGCCGCGCCGGACTATCTGGCCCGGGCCGGGGCGCCGGGGCATCCGCGCGACCTGCCGGGCCACCGCCTGATCGTGGCCGACCCGCTCGACCGCTGGAGCTTCACCCACCGCGCCACGGGCGAAACCGTGGTTCACGAGGCGGCCGGCGTTCTGGTGGTCGACGAGATGGAGCTGGCCACCGAAGCCGCGCTCGACGGCCACGGCATCCTGTTCGTGCCCCGCCCCATCGTGGCCGGGGCGCTGGCCGATGGCCGCCTGGTCCGCGTGCTGCCCGAGTGGGACACCGTGGTGCGCGACATCTATCTGGTGTGGCCCAACCGCGACTTCGTGCCGGCCCGTGTGCGCGCCCTGATCGACACGCTGGTCGAGTACGCCCGCGAACGCGAGGCGGCCGACGCCCTCCTTACTGGGGACGGATGAGTTTTCGTTTTCTCCGGGTGCGGCGCATGATAGGCCATAGCACGAGCTTTCGGTAAGGATGATGGAGGTGGCCATGTCGGACGGCCGCGAGCACTACGACGAGATCAACGCGCTGGTGGCGGCCATCGCCAAGGCGCTGGGCCTGCCCGACGAACAGGTCGCCACGGAGATCGAGGCCGGCGCCATCACCCTGAGCCTGGGCGAGGACGACAACGCCAACCGCTGCATCGACGTGCAGCGCGGCGATGTCCGCGCGCAGGTCTATCAGGGCGCCATCCGCCACGCCTCCCCGGATGGTGAAACTGGCGGCGACGCTGGCGGCGAGTCGGGCCAGGGTTGAATGGAACGGCGGCCAGCGTGAGCAAAACCGAAGAACGGCGCTTCCAGGCCGGCGAGATCATCTTCCTCGAAGGGGAAGACAGCGACGCCGCGTTCATGGTCGAAGCCGGCCAGGTGGAAATCAGCAAGACCGGCCCGCAGGGCGTGGTCAAGCTGGCGTCCCTTGGCAAGGGCGAGCTGTTCGGCGAGATCGGCGTGCTCGACAAGGGGCCGCGCAACATCACCGCCCGCTGCGAAACCGCCGTCACCGTCAAGGTCATCCCGCGCGCCCAGTTCCTGCGCCTGATGGAGACCGAGCCGAGCGCCGCCCTCAAGATGATGACCCGCATGGCCCGCCGCCTGCGGGCCGCCGACGAACGTCTGGTCACCGCCCTGGCCGCTCCGGCCCTGCGTCCGGCGCCGGCCCCGCCCGGCACGGCGCTGGTGCCGGTGCCCCAGAACGGCGGCGGGGGGGCAAACAACGCGCTGCCGCCGGGCCTGACCGGGGCGCGCGGCGGCCAGACCTTCCTCGGGCGGTTGTTCGACGTGCTGCGCGGCGCTCCGCCGCGGCCGGTGGTGGCCGGACGGGTGGCCGAGGTGGCCGTCGCGCCGCTGTCGCTCGACCCCGAATTCGACCAGCGGCCCTATCTGGTCGAGGCCTTGCAGGGGCTCGACCGGGTGACCGTGCGCGACGTCAAGGGCGCCCTGCCGCCGGTCGAGGAGGGCCAGATGGTCCGCGACCTGCGGGCCACGCGCCTGGCCGCCCGCCAGTTGCTGGCCGATGACGGCGCCGACCTGCTGATATGGGGCGGCGAGGACGCCAGCGGCCGGGTCATCGAACTGCGCTTTTCCGCCGCCTCGGACCCGGTGGGGGCGCGCGGCGGCTTCGGCCCGCCCGAGGACGTGGCGCTGACCATTCCGGCCGATTTCGATGCCGCCTGGCACCCGTTGCTGCGGGCCGTCGCGGTGGCCGCGCTGGGCGGCGCGCCGGCCGCCCTGCTCAAGCTGGTCGAGCAGGCGCGCGGCCTGGGCCTCGCCCCGCCCGAAACGCTGTCGGCCGGCGAGGCGGCCGAGGTTCTGGGCGCGTTCGGGTACGCCGCCGCCGCCGCCGGACTGGGCAGCGGCCGGGCCGATGCGCTGGGCTGGGCCGCCGACGCCTACCGCCAGGCCATCGCCCGCCTGCCGCGCGAGGCCCACGACCACTGGGCGCAGCTCAACAAGGCCCTGGGCCTGGTGCTGCAGGCGACCGCCGAACGCCTGCCGGTCAAGGACCAGGAAGGGCCATTGCGCGAGGCCGTCGGCGCCTTCAAGAACGCCCTGTCGGCCCTGAACCGCGATGCCGAACCGCGCGCCTGGGGCGGCCTGCACGCCCGCCTGGGCGGGGTGCTGTTCCGCCTCGACAAGGCGACCGGCGACGAGCAGGCCCTCAAGGACGCCATCGGCCATCTGCAATACGCCGTGCAGGTGTTCACGCGGGCCGACGACCCGTGGCGCTGGGCCGAGCTGATGAACACCATCGCCCAGGTGCTGCAGGTCTACGGCGACCACTTCAAGAGCATGGAGGCCCTGCGCAAGGCGGTGGACGTGTCCCGCCAGGCCTGCGAAGTGCGCACCGTCGACGCCGCGCCGCTGCTCTATGCCGCGACCCGCAACAACATGGGATCGGCGCTGTTCCTGATCGCCAAGTACAGCGGCGATCCCGAAGCCATGCGGCTGGCCTCGGTGGCGTTCCGCGATGCCCTGGCGGCCTACCGCGACGGCGGCGGGGGCGGGCGCCTGACCGCGGTCATCGAAAAGAACCTCGCGCGGGCCGAAGACCTGCTGCGCCGCCACGAAGGGCGGACCGTGGCCGACCCCTCGTGGGCCGGCGAGGCGGCGCCCGAGGCGGCCGAGGACGACTCCGCGGCCGGCGCGGCGGCACCGCTGTCCGCCGACTCCTTCGACCGCATCCGCCTGTAGGCGGAACGGGAGTCACGAAACGATCCCTCGTCACCCGGACAGGGCTGCATGATGTTGCATGGCAGCAACGTGTAGCCACGGGAACCGGCCATGACCGCGCATCGTCTGCCTGATGTCCTTGCTTCCACGACTGAAGAGGTCCGCATCTGGGACCGCCTGTCGATTGCCCGGCGCATCATTATCATCGTCGCCATGGGCCTGCTCTCGCTGACCGGCGGCATCGTCGTGCATATGGTCAGCGACGGGATCATGCATGACTACGCCACGAACCGCGACCGCATGACCGCCCTCAGCGCCGAGGCGCGAACCCTGCGCGAGGCGGTTCTGGTGATGCACCTGGCCCACCAGCGCGCGGGGCAGGATCCGGCCGGTGGTGCCGCCGCCTTTGCCAAGGCGGGGGCCAGCGCCGCGGCCGCCATGGAGCGCGCCGGCACGTTGGCCGCGGACGGCCAGCGGTACCTCCAGGCTTATGGCACAGGTCTGGCCGAGGCCCGGCAAATGTTCGAGGACTATGTCGGGACGGTCAACCGCATTGGCCGCGACGACGGCGAAGGTCTGCGCCGCGCCCTGGCCGAGCCTGTGGTGCGAATCGAAAAGGAACTGGTTTTGTGGTCTGGCGTTGGCGCCATCCTGGGGCGCGTCCAGGCCCTCAAGCGATTTGAACAGGCGTTCCTCGTGCAGCCTGACGACGACGCACGCGGGCACCTACGCAAAGCCGCCAGCGAACTGGACTTCGCGCTGTTCGGCGGCCCGTTCGACGATGCCACCAAAGTGGCGCTGTCCGACGCTGTGGCCGGGTACACGCGGCTGCTGCAGGGCTACACCGACGCCGTGGCGGCCCAGGCGATTGCGGGCGGATCGCTTGTCGAAATCCTGGCCGGCATGACCCGCGCGGCCGATTCGCTCACCGCCGACGCCGGTACGGCGGTGGCCGCGGCGACGGCGGCGGCCGATGAGGTTCGCCACACCGCCCGTCTCATGCTGCTGGTCGGGGGCGCGCTGGCAGGGGTTGCCGTGGCGGCGGCCTCCTTCGTCATCGCCCGGTCGATCACTGCGCCGCTGGAGCGCCTGACCCGGTGCGTCGAAAGGGTCGCGGCCGGCGATACCGAGGAGCCGGTTTCCGATGTCCACCATCGCTCCGAGATTGGTGCCGTCGCCCGCGCTCTGGAGGTCCTGCGGGGTCATGCCGAAGCGCAGCGCACCCTGAAGGAGGACGCCGCGCGCAAGCAGGCGGCCGATCAACAGAGGGTGCAGCGGCTTGATGCCCTGGCGGCGGACTTCGATGGTTCGGTGCGGGACCTCATGGCCAGCGTGCGGGATGCCTGCGTCGGTCTGGGCGGGGCGGCCGACGTCATGGTCGATACTGCCGAACGCACCCGATCCCAGGGTGCGGCCGTGGCGTCGGCGTCGTCCCTGGCGGCGGCCAACGTGGATACCGCGGCGGCGGCGGCTCAGGAAATGGCTGCCACGGTGGCCGAGATCGGTCGTCAGGTCCGGGACTCCGGGGCGATTGCCGCCGAGGCGGTCGGTGAGGCCCACGTGGCCGCCGGCGCCGTGGCTGCGCTGGCGGATGCGGCGCAGCGGATCGGCGACGTGGTCCGCCTGATCACCGACATCGCGAGCCAGACCAACCTCCTGGCGCTCAACGCCACGATCGAGGCGGCGCGCGCCGGGGACGCCGGAAAGGGGTTCGCCGTGGTCGCCAACGAGGTCAAGCGCCTGGCCGCCCAAACCGCGCAGGCCACCGACGAGATCGTCAGCCAGATCGCATCGGTTCAGGAAAAGACCAAGGGCGCCGTGAACGCCATCGCCGGCATCGACGCCATCATCGGCCGCATCGACGCCACCGCCGTCGCCATCGCGGCGGCGGTCGACCAGCAGACGGCGGCCACCACCGAAATCTTCCGCCACATGCAGCAGGCGGCGCGTGGTACCGAGGATGTGTCCCGCAACATCCACGGCGTGTCCCAGGCTGCCGACGAGGCCGGAGAGGCGGCCCTGCGGGTCGGCGCCGCGGCCGATGGGTTGAACCAGGTATCGGGCAATCTTGGGCGGACCGTCGAAACGTTCCTGGCCGGAGTGCGCGCGGCCTGACGCCGCCGCGGCCGGGGGTGGCCGGGGGTGGCCGGGGGTGCCCGGGGGTGGCACGGCGCGAGCGGGGCGAATCGGATGGAACTGCGCGGGAGCGGCGGAATGCCCCGCCGAACCCCCCGAAAGAGCCCCACGGACGGCGTACGCCCGCCGTGCGGGGCGCTCGGGGACGCCGGTGAAATTAATTTGGAATCAGATGCTTGCCGGATAGGCCGGCGTTGGAGCAGGGCGGCGCTCGAAGCCCCTGGCAGAGTCGCACTTGGACGCGGTCAAAGAATCGGGTATCCATGATTCTGGTTTCTACCCAGTAAAAGGCGCATTTTCCGCTATGAACACCCGCTCCTTTCGGCCGTCGGCCCCGCTCCAGACGGGGATCTCGGCCACCGTCAAGTGGTTCAACTCCTCCAAGGGCTTCGGCTTCGTCGCCCCGCAGGACGGTTCCTCCGACGCTTTCCTCCACATCTCGGTCGTACAGCAGCACGGGCTCCAGAACATTGCCCAGGGCGCCGTGATCATCTGCGATCTGGAAGAGGGTCCGAAGGGTCCGCAGGTCTCCACCATCGTTTCGGTGGATGACAGCGCGGCCGAGCCCGAAATGGACGCCACGGTCGAAGGCGTCGTGAAGTTCTTCAGCGCCGAGAAGGGCTTTGGCTTCGTCACGCCCGACGCGGGCGGCAAGGACGTGTTCGTCGGCATCGGGTCCCTGAACCGCTCGGGTCTGCAGGACCTCGAAGCCGGACAGCGGGTGCGCCTGGCCACGCGCATGGGCAAGAAAGGCCCGATGGCCGAGGAAATCGACCTGATCTGACAGCCGGGCCGACGCCTGGTGCCGGCCGTGGGTGGGGGCACCGCCGAACGGGGGCTGTTGTCCGTAAGGTCGTGGCAAGGCCGACCGCTTCCGTAGGGAAGCGGCAAAGCTTTGCTTGATGCGCACGCGCAGTACCTTTACCGTATGTCCGACGCGCTTGCGTCGGTTTCCGGTGCGGGCGGTGCCGCAAGGGGGCCGTGGCTGAGGGAGGCCACGTAGAAAAAGAGGGACGTGCCGAATGCTCAAGAAAGTTCTGCTGGCGGCGACTGCCGTCGGAATGCTGTCGGCCTGCGCGGCGCGCTGGGACGTCGAGGGTGTGGCTGCCATGCCGGTCGAGGGCGGCGCGTTCAACCAGGCCCTGCACAAGGAATACCTCGATCTGGCCGCCGCCGAGCGGGCGGAGTACGACTGGTGCGACACCGAATATTTCCTGACCAAGGCGCGCGCCGTTGCCGGCGGTGCTCTGGTCCTGCCGCAGCCGGTCGAAGAACGGGATGTGGCGCAGAGTGAAGTGGAGGTGCTGAACAGCGCCCGCTCCGCCCTGATGACCCGCCTCGAGGCCAATGCGCGGACCACCAAGCCCGCCGGCGCCGCGCGCGCCCAGGCCGGCTTCGACTGCTGGATGCAGGAGCAGGAAGAGGGCCATCAGCCGGCCGACATTGCAGCCTGCCGCAGCATCTACGACAGCGCCATGGACGGCCTTGAGCCGGCCGCCGCGCCGCCGGCCCCGGCCCCGGCCGCCATCAGCGAGCCCGGCCCGTTCATGGTGTTCTTCGAGAACGCCTCGGCGCGCATCGACGCCTCGGCCCGCGCCGTCCTGAACGCCGCCGCCCGTGCCTATGCCGATGAAGCGCCGGTGGTGGTGGTCATCTCCGGCCACACCGACACGACCGGCGCCGACCAGATGAACATGCTGCTGTCCCAGCGCCGCGCCGAAGCGGTGGCCGACTCCCTGTCGATGCTGGGCGTTCCCCCGCGCGACATGGCGCTCGAGGCCTATGGCGAGGAGCAGCTTCAGGTCAAGACCCCCGACGACGTGATCGAGCCGCGCAACCGCCGGGTCGAGATCGTGTTCCGCAAGCCGTCGAGCTGACCTCCGGCGGCACTGCCGCCGACACAACGGCCGCCGACCCCGCCCGGGCCGGCGGCAGTTTTGCATGAGGGCCGGGCCGGGTCTTTCAAGCTTTTGTCCCGGCCGTGCTGCGCCTATAGCCTTTGGCGGCGCAATCAGCGTAAACTGGACGGACACGAAGGAAGGCCGCGCCCCACGGATGTCTGCTCAGAGCGCCACACCGCCCGATCATCGCCCGCCGCGCCCGGGGCCGTCGTTTTTCGCCCCGGACCTGCAGGTGACCGGCCGTATCGTCAGCACTGGCGACCTCGAGATCGAGGGCGAGGTGGACGGTATTGTCGATGCGACGCGGCTCAAGGTCGGCCCGCACGGCCGCCTCCGCGCCACCATCGAGGCTGACGACGCCGTGGTGTCGGGCAACGTGGCCGGCATCATCAAGGCCCGTGGCGTGACCTTCACCGACGGCTGCCGGTTCACCGGCGAGGTCCAGTACGAACAACTGGGCATGGAGCCCGAAGCCTCCGTCGAGGGTCGCCTGATCCCGGTGGTCGAAGGCAACGCGCGCAGCCACGTCGGCCAGACCACGCGCACCGCGCCGGCCCTGGTGTCGGACCAGCCCCCAGCCTCGGACAAGGTCGGGTCGGGCAAGGTTGGGCCGGGCAAGGTTGGGCGGGCCAAGCCGCGACCGGTGCCCCGCATCCCCCGCCATGCCGCCGCCGTGGAGCCGGCGCCGCCCCGCCGCCACCCGTGGCTCACCGCGGCGATGGTCACCGTGGTGCTGATCGCGTCCGCGGTGGTCGGGGCGCTGTACATCAGCCCGGCGGCCCGTGACTGGCGCTCCGCCATGGTCGAGGCCGTCCGCGACGGCAAGCCGGCCGCCTCCGCCCCCGCCGGCCGCGTCGACGCGGACGCCCCGGCAGTGGTCGAGCCCGGGGTCGAGCCAGGGGTCGGGCCAGGGGTCGAGCCTGTGGCGGACGATCCGGCGGCGGCCCCTTCGCCGGCTAACGAGCCCCTGCAGCCGCGCGACGCCGCACCGCCGCCCAAGCCTGCCGCCCCCGCCGAGCCGGTCGCGCCGACGCCGCCGGCGGTCCGTGCCGTGGCGCCGGCCGAACCAGCCCCGCAGCCCGAACCGGCCCAGCCCGCCAAGTCCGATGTCCCCCCTGCTCCCGTTCCGCCGGCCGAGCCCGTGAAGGCGCCTGCGGCCAAGGCCGTCCCGGCGGTTCCCGCCGCGCCCGTGAAGACGCCCGCGCCCGGCCCGGCAGCCGATCCCCCGCCGCGCCCGGCCCCCGAAATCAAGGTTCCGGAAGTCAAGGCGCCCGAAGTCAAGGCGCCCGAAGTCAAGGCGCCCGAATCACGGCCGGTCCCGCCGCAGGCCATCGAGCCGGCGGCGCCCGCAAAGGTGCCCGCGCCGGCCAAAACGGCGCCCGTCAAACCGGCCCCCGTCGCCGCACCTGCCGTCGCCGCACCGCCCGTTTCGGAGCCTGAGGCGCAGGCGCCCAAGCCCGCCGTGGAGCCGCCTGCCGCGCCGGCGCCGCAGGACGTCGCTCCGGTTCCCAACACCAAACCGCCTGCCGCCGCCAAGCCCGCAGCGGAAAGCTCTGGCGGCACATCGTCCGGACGCGGCGCCAAGCCCGAGGAAGAGGGCTGCCAGTGGGTCAAGCAGTGCGATCCCGATCAGCCCGATCGCTGCGTCTCGGTGCGCCGCTGCGGCGAATAATGGCTCCTCAGGCCGATGTCCCGGCAGGCAACCCGGCCGCGTCCCCTGCCGTTTCTGGGGGGACCGGACGAAAGGCCATTTTCATGAACGAACAGGAATACAAAGCCGCCCGCGGCGAGCTGGAGCGTCTGGAGGCCCGACTGCGCGACGACCCAGACGCCGACCCCAGCCTGCGCGAATACCGTGACACCCTGCGGCGCGGGATCGAGGCCCATGAGCAGGGCGCCCGCTCAAAGGGCCGCCCGCCCTCCCCAACGCAGTCCTCGTGAGGCACGCCGTGCAGGGCGGTGCGGGGGGCGCGGTGCGGGGCGGCCGGACGCTGCTGGTGATCAACCCCCACAGCGCCCAGGGACAGGCTGAAATCAGCGCCGGCATTGCCGTGCTGCGCGACAGCGGCCAGGACGTCACGGTCCACGAAGGCGACTCTCCGGGCGCCCTGCCGGCCCTCATCAAGGCCCACGCCGGCGGGGCCGACCGCGTGGTGGTCGGCGGTGGCGACGGAACCCTCAACGGCGTCATCGAGGCGGTGCTCGCCAGCGGCCTGCCGCTCGGCATCCTGCCGCTGGGCACGGCCAACGACCTGGCGCGCGGGCTGGGCATCCCGGCGGACCCCGTGGAGGCCTGCCGCATCATCGCCGACGGCCAGGTTCGCCCCATCGACCTGGGGTGCGTCAACGGCAAGCACTTCTTCAACGTCGCCAGCCTGGGCGCCAGCGTCGAGATCGCGCGCACCATGCAGCGCAGCCGCGACCGCAATGCCCGCTGGGGCGTCCTGAGCTACCCCCTGGCGATGCTGACCGCCGCCCACCGCTGCCGGCCGTTCCGCGCCACGGTGCGGGTCGATGGGCACGAACAGGACATGCACTCCTATCAGATCTCGGTCGGCAACGGGCGGTTCTACGGCGGCGGCATGCTGGTCGCCGAAGAAGCCGCGCTGGACGACGGATCGCTGGACCTCTACAGTTTGAAGGTGCGATCGATCTGGCAGCTCCTGCTGCACCTGCCGGCCTTGCGGGCCGGGCGTCACCAGTCGTGGCGCGGGGTGCTGCATCTGCGGGGCAGCACGATCGTCGTGCGCACCAGCCGGTCCATGCCCATCAACACGGACGGCGAACTGACCACCCGGACTCCGGCGGTGTTCACCGTGCTGCCCGGGGCGTTGCCCATGTTCGTGCCCGCCAGCGGCGGCGAGGCGCTGCGCAGATCGCCCGCCGCGCAGTCCCCAGCCGCGCAGTCCCCAGCCGCGCAGTCTCAAGCCGCGCAGTCCCCGGCCGCGCAATCAGAGGAGGCTTCCGAGATGTCCGTGTTCCGCAGCGATCCCGAAGTCGCCCTCGACGATGTGGTGGTGGCCTGCAAACGCTCGGCCGAGCATCTGGCCGAAGCCGCCGACCTGACCCAGATCGACGCCCCCAAGCTGTCCGCCCTGTTCCGCGCCCAGTCCGACGAGCGGGCCGAAATGTCGGCCCTGCTGGAGCGGCGCATGGTCGAAATGGGCGGCTATCCGGGCGAACCCGACGACGACCGCGAAGTGGTCGAGGAAGCCGTCCGCCGCATCCGCGACGTGCTCAGCCCCGACCACCGCCGCATGCTGGTGGAAGACAGCCTGGCCGAAAGCGAGGACGTGGCGACCGCCGTGTCCCGCGCCATGCAGGAAGATCTGCCCCCGGCCGCCCACGAAACCCTGGCCGACATCCAGAAACGCGTCGCCGCCGGCATCAACCGCCTGCGCGCCACCCGCGCCCACCTCGCCGCCCCGGAGGGGGACGAGGACGGCAAGGAGGCGTAAGGCTGCTGCCCATGGTGGGCTGCCGCCCACGCCCGCTCGGGGTGAACCCCGAACCCCCTTTTTTATTTAAAGAAAACAAAGAGGTCTGGAGCCTGCTCCAGCCGGGTTCGGGCGGGAGCCCGTCCGCGACAGCGGACCATGGTGCGCCTGATTGAATATCCTCAGTCCGTGCCGGCCGGCGGGGTGGTCTGGCCGCGACCGGGGACGCCTTCGGCCTGCTGCCAGTTGTCCTGGAGGCGGGCGAGGCTCATGCGGAAGTTCTTGAGCGCCGTCGGCCAGGCCTCGTCCGAGGCGGCCTGCAAAGCCTGATAGCGCGACGCGGCTTCCTCGTACTGATCGGCCAGGTTCTGCTCGACCGCCGGGTCCAGGGCGCGCGTTTCGATGCGCTGGTGGAAGTCCTGCAGGCGGCGGCCGGCGGCATCGAGGAATTCGCCGCGATTGTCGAAGGTGACGTCGGCCTCGGTGCTGGTCGGGCCGGGCACGCCGCCGCGCAGGGTCTGGGCGAGCCCGGTGTCGAGCACCTCGTCACCGGGCCGCTGGTCACGCTGTTCGCGGATCTCCGACTGGCTGTCCAGCGCAGCCCCCTGCGGTGCCTGGGACGGCTGCCCGATGCCGGCCGCGGCCTGCGGGGTTTCGGCGCCGGGACGGATGCTGCCGGTGGTGGGGCTTTCCGGGAAGCGGTACTGCGGCCGCGCGGCCAGTTGGTCGGCCGTGCTGTCGAGCAGAAGGTCGCCGTCCTGGGTGAGCGTGAGTTCGTGCAGCCCGATGGCCACCCGGTCCTCGCCGATGCCGACAACGCCGCCGACATCGACCAGGACATGGACGGCGCCCTGGGGCATGTTGATGACGATGCCCTCGACGCTGCCCAGAGTTTCGTCGCCCGGGGTGCGGATGTCCTTCCCCATCAGATCGTCGGCGTGCCACAGGATGGTGTCGGCACGCCGGGGGCCTTGCGTGGTTGGCCTGTCGTCGGTGGCGCTGGGGCTGGTCTGCAAGGAGACTCCGGGTTCCTGGGAGGCATCCTGGGCCGCCGCGGGCAGGGCGATCAGGCAACTGGCAAACAGGGCGGCAAGGGGAACCTTGGTCATGGGATGCGTCCTCGTCTGGGGCCAAACGGCTGCAACCAAACCAACGCGAAGCCGACCGTCGTCGTTTCCCGAAAGATGCGCCACACGGGGTGAGGGGCACGAAGCTTTTGCAACCCCAGGCCCTGAAATGCTAACAAGGCGGCCAGGGGACAGTTCGGGACACATTCACCATGTCGGCGACCACCGCAGAGTATCGGCAGCGATTCACCGCGTTCTATGACTCGCTGGTTGAAGTTTATCCGGAGCAATTCGCCAAGGGCAGCGCGCAACGCATCGGGTCCACTTTTCGCGTGCCCGGGGCGGGGGGCCTGGATGCGCAGACGTTCTACATGCGCCACGTGCTGGACATTTTGTTTGATGACGCCCAGGTGATCGAGGACCTCATCACCCTGTGCCGCTGCGCCTACCGGGGCAGCCCGCCGCCGGCCGAGGCGGTGGCGCGCGTCGCCGCCACGCCGGGTGTCCACCAGACCTTGTTCGAGGCCACCGAAGCCGCCTCCGGCCTGACCGCCCGCATCGGCACGTGGGACGCCGGCACCGACCTGTTCGCCAACATCCTGACCAACACCGACTGCGCGCTGCAGATGGCCGGCCTGTACGACCACGCCAAGACCCGCAAGACCGCTGCGCCCGCGGCCGCCGAAGGCACCATGGACCAGTCGTCCATCGACGCGCTGTTCGGGTAAAGAAACTAAGCGGGGAGACACCGAGGGCACCGAGAAGTCACAGAGAACACAGAGATTTTGTGCATTTGATCGCGCGCAGCGCAATATTCCGACTGTCGGAGTTATCTGCCTGCGGCGCCGCTGCTCCGCTCTCTCTGTGCCCTCTGTGCCTCCTCTGTGTCCTCTGTGGTTCCCCGCTTCACTTCACTTCACTTCAGCCCCCCGCGACCATCATGCCGTCGATGCGGATGGTCGGGGCGTCGATGCCGTAGCGCAGGGTCAGGTCGTTGGCCGGGGTCAGCGACTGGAACATGGTCTTGAGATTGCCGGCGATGGTCATTTCGTTGACCGCGTGGGTGATCTCGCCGTTCTGGATCCAGAACCCGGCGCAGCCCCGCGAATAGTCGCCGGTCACGCCGTTGACGCCCTGGCCGAACAGGTCGGTGACGTACAGGCCTTCGGTGATGTCGGCCATCAGGTCGCGCGGGCTGACGCTGCCCGGCTCCATCCACACGTTGCTGGCCGACGGCGACGGCGGGCTGCTGGTCCCGCGCGAGGCGTGGCCGGTGCTTTTCAGGCCGAGCTGCCGGGCGCTGCGCAGATCGAGCAGCCAAGTGGTCAGAACGCCCTGGTCGATCAGGGTGCGGCGCGCGTTGGCGATGCCCTCGGCGTCGACCGGCTTGGAGCGCAGGCCGCGCGGCCGGTGCGGGTCCTCGATGATGGTCACGTGCGGGGCGAACACGGCGGTGTTCAGCGACTCGCGCAGAAAGCTGGTGCCGCGTGCGATGGACGACCCGTTGATGGCGCCGACCAGGTGGCCGATCATGCCCTTGGACATGCGCGGGTCGAACACCACCGGCAGGCGGGCGGTGCGGCCCCGGCGGGCGCCCAGGCGGGCCACGGCGCGGTCGCCGGCGCGCTGGCCGATCTCCTCGGGGCTTTCCAGGTCGCTCCAATAGACGGCGCTGGTGTAGTCGTAGTCCCGCTCCTTGGCCGCGCCTTCGCCGGCCAGGGCGACGGCCGACACCGAGGAGTGCGACATCCAGTAGGACCGCGCCATGCCGTTGGTGCCGACCACGGCGACCATGGACTTGCCCCAACCGGCCTCGGCCCCTTCGGAGTTGGTGACGCCGGACACCGCGCGGGCGGCATCCTCGGCCCGGCGGGCGGACTCGATGAGGTCCTCGGCGGTCAGTTCGGTGGGGTCGCAGAGGTCGATTTCGGGAATGTGGGCGGCCAGTTCGGACGGCTCGGCGAGGCCGGCGAAGGGGTCTTCGGGCACCGTGCGGGCCATCGCCACGGCGCGCTCGACCAGTTCGGCCAGGGCGGCGGGCTCGCGGTCGGCCGACGACACCATGGCCTGGCGCTTGCCGATCAGCACGCGCAACCCGATGTCGCCGCCCTCGCTGCGCTCCAGCGTCTCCAGGGCGCCCAGGCGCCACGCCACGGACACCGACGTGCCGTCCACCAACACGGCGTCGGCGGCATCGGCGCCGGCCTTGCGCGCGGCGGCAACCAGATCGGAGAGCAGGGTCAGGCTGTCGGCGGCACCATCGGTCATGCTGGAAATCCATTCTGTTGAAGCGCGTGTTTCAAACGTGGAGCATATCACCGCAAAATGCCAGCGGTCAGGACGCGGGACGGCTGCCTAAAGTAAAGCGGGCTGCCGCCCGCGCCCGCTCGGGGTGAACCCCGAACCCCTTTTGTTTCTTCAAGAAAAACAAAAGGAGGTCCGGAGCATCGCTCCGGGCGGGTACGGGTGCAACCCGTCCGCGCCAGCGGAACATCCGATCTCAAGCAGGCGCGCGCCGGATCATGCCGGTCAGGGCGTTGCCGGACACCGCGCCCAGGACCAGGGCGCCGCCGATCAGGGCGTGGGTGGTCGGCGCGTCGCCCAGCACGGCCCAGGCCAGCAACGGCCCCAGCACCGTCTCGACCAGCGACAGCAGGGCCACCTCGGCGGCCGGGGCATAGCGGGCGCCGGCCAGGAACAGGGTCAGGGCGACCGGCAGGATGAAGAAGCCCAGCGTCCCCAGGATGGCCCAGTCGCGCGGACTGACCGCGCCGGGGTCGAGGAACGGGACGCAGAACACCGCCGTGATGAAGCCGGACATGGCGAGTGCTGCGGTCATGTCGCGGTCGCCGGCGCGGCGCAGCATCACCAGATTAAGGCCGTAGCACAGGGCCGCCCCCAGGGCCGCCAGATCGCCGAGCAGGGTGTCGGAACTGAACCCCTCGCCGACCGAGCCCGAAAAGATCACCGCGATGCCGCCCAAGGCCACCAGGATGGCGACCCAAGTGCGGCCGCGCACCGCCTCGCCGATCAGCACCAGGCCGAGCAGGGCGCTCCAGAACGGCATGGTCGCCATGATGATGAGGGTGTTGGCCACCGAGGTGTTGAGCATGGCGACGACGAACAGGAAATTCGCCATCGCCATGAGGACGGCCGCCGCCGCGCCCGGCCAGCCCTGGGCGCGCAGCAGGCCCGGCAGGCGGCCGCGATAGACGGCGGCCAGCACGGCGGTCAGGGCCAGCCCCAGGCCGAAGGTGCGCCAGAACAGGACGTCCCAGATGGGTGCGCTCTCGATGCTGTGCAGCAGCAGGCCGTCGGGGCTGATGACGGTCATGCCGGCGGCGGCCAGCAGGATGCCGCGCAGGTAAAGCGCACGGGCGGAGCGTGTCGAGGGGGCGACGGACATGATGGGAAAACGCCGGACAGGGGAGGGGGCAACGATTCTCCCCATCTAAAGCGTCGGTCCGGCAGGGGCAAGCCTGCGTTTCAATTCCCAAGGGTCCGCTGACGCGGAGGGCTGCCGCCAGCCTGGAGCTGCGCTCCAGACCTCTCTTGTTTCTCTTGAAGAAGAAAAAGGGGTTTGGGGCTTGCCCCAAGCGGGCCGGGCGGCAGCCCGTCCGCGACAGCGGAAGCGCCTCCAGCCCGCCTATGGTTCAACCTTCTCCGGCGCGCCCAGCAACTGGCGGAAGTAGGCCACCGTGCGGCCCAGGCCGTCGTCCAGGGGCACGGACGGCTCCCAGCCGAGGATGCGGCGGGCCATGGCGATGTCGGGCTTGCGCTGGCGCGGGTCGTCCTGGGGCAGCGGGTGATGCTCGATGACCGAGCGCGAGCCGGTGGCCTTGATGACCTTCTGGGCCAGTTCGAGCATGGTGAACTCGCCCGGATTGCCCAGGTTGATGGGGCCGGTGACGGCGTCGTCGCTGTTCATCAGGCGGATGAGGCCATCGACCAGGTCGTCCACGTAGCAGAACGAGCGCGTCTGGGCGCCGTCGCCATAGAGGGTGATCGGCGCGTCCTGCAAGGCCTGGACGATGAAGTTGGACACCACCCGGCCGTCGTTGGGGTGCATGCGCGGGCCGTAGGTGTTGAAGATGCGCGCCACCTTGATGCGCAGGCCGTGCTGGCGATGGTAGTCGAAGAACAGCGTCTCGGCGCAGCGCTTGCCCTCGTCGTAGCAGGCGCGCGGGCCGATCGGGTTGACGTTGCCCCAATAGCCTTCGGGCTGGGGGTGCATGGCCGGGTCGCCGTAAACCTCGGACGTCGAGGCCTGGAGGATCCGCGCCTTCACCCGCTTGGCGAGGCCGAGCATGTTGATGGCGCCGTGCACGCTGGTCTTGGTGGTCTGCACGGGATCCAACTGGTAATGCACCGGGCTGGCCGGGCAGGCGAGGTTGTAGATCTCGTCGACCTCGACATACAGCGGGAACGTCACGTCATGGCGCATCAGCTCGAACCGCGGATTGTCGAGCAGATGGGCGATGTTGCCGCGCCGGCCGGTGAAGTAGTTGTCGACGCACAGCACCTCGTGCCCGCCGTCGAGCAACCGTTCGCACAGGTGCGAGCCGATGAACCCGGCGCCGCCGGTGACCAGGATGCGTTTGCGGGAGAATTCGTTGGCCATGGACGCGCCTCCGCCAGCCGTGGGACAGCTTGGGCGGCTTCTTCCACCCAGTCCTCCCTAATGGCCGGGGGCTGCGGGGCGTTCCCGCGTCCACCCCTAAAGCGTGCGCCTCCACGCCTGGAACATCAGTACGCACCACAATTGATGATGCCAGTTGCGGCGGCCGGTCTGGTGTTCCTGCCACAGGCGGCGGATCGGGGCGGGATCGAGCAGCCCGCCATCGGCCAGGGCGTCGGGCCTCAGCAGGTCGTCGGCCCACTCCCGCAGGTCGCCGCGCAGCCACTGGGCCAGGGGCACGCCGAAGCCCATCTTGGGGCGGTCGATCAGGGCGCGCGGCACATGGCGGTACAGCACCTGGCGCAGCGGCCACTTGCCCAGGCCCTCGCGGCGCTTGAGGGCCAGCGGCAGGGTCCAGGCGAACTCCACCACCCGATGGTCGAGCAGCGGAATGCGGCCTTCCAGGCTCACCCCCATGGCGGCGCGGTCCACCTTGACCAGGATGTCGTCGGGCAGATAGGTCACGGCGTCGAGCAGCATCATCTGGTGGATGGGACCATCGAGCGCCGGCCAGGCGCCGGGATCGGCGTGCAGGGTCCACGGCTCGATGCCGCCGGGCACGGCGTCGGTCGGGCGCTGCCACAGCGAGGTCAGGCGGTGGTACATCGCCTCCCACCCCGGCGCGTCGATGATGCCGGCCAGCTTGTGGGCCTTGTCGCCCACCTGGGACATGCGGTTCAGCCGGGGCACGGCGCGGGCCACGGCGTCATAGGTGCCGACCGGCGTGGCGGTGATGCCCCAGGCGGCGGCGCGGCGCAGGGCGCGCGGCAGCGGGGCCAGCCGGCGCGCCAACTGGAAGCCGTGGCCATAACGGTTGTAGCCGCAGAACAGCTCGTCCCCGCCGTCGCCCGACAGACCGACGGTGACGTGGCGGCGGGCCAGTTCCGACACCAGGAAGGTGGGGATCTGCGAACTGTCGGCGAAGGGCTCGTCATACAGGGCGGGCAGGCGCGGGATGACGGCCTGGGCCTGCGTCTCGGTGACCATCAACTCCGTGTGGTCGGTGCCGAGGTGGGTGGCGACGGCGCGCGCGTGCTCGGCCTCGTTGAAGCCGGCGACGTCGAAGCCGATGGAGAACGTCTTGACCGGCCGCGTGCTCTGGGCCTGCATCAGGGCGACCACGGTGGAGCTGTCGATGCCCCCGGACAGGAAGGCGCCGAGCGGCACGTCGGACACCATGCACTGCCCGACGGCATCGCGCAGCAGCGACTCCAGGGCGTCAACGGCGTCCTCGGGGCTGCCGGCAAAGGGGGTGGCGAGCCCGGCCTCTGCTGCGGCGGCGGCCGACCAGTAGGGTTCGGGCTGGCCCAGGCTGCCGTCGGCGGCGATGGTCAGCAGGGTGCCCGGCGTCAGCTTGGCGATGCCGGTGTGGATGGTCAGCGGCGCCGGCACGTAGCCGTGGCGCAGGAACAGGGTGGTGGCGCCCCGGTCGGTGGGCGCGTCGAACGCCGGATGGGCGCGCAGGGCCTTGAGCTCGGAGCCGAACAGCACGGTCTTGCCACACCGCCCGTAATACAGCGGCTTTTGGCCCAGGCGGTCGCGGCCGAGCGTCAGGACGCGGTCGCGGCGGTCCCACAGGGCGAAGGCGAACATGCCGTTGGACCGCTCCAGGGCGCGGCGCACGCCCCACCGGGCGATGGCCTGGAGCAGGACCTCGGTATCGGAATGGCCCCGGAACGTCTCGCCGATGGCTTCCAGGTCGGTGCGGATGCTGCGGAAATTATAGATCTCGCCGTTGAACGCGATCACCCACCGCCCGCAGGCCGACGCCATCGGCTGGTGGCCGAGCGGCGACAGGTCGAGGATGGACAGCCGCCGGTGGCCGAGCGCAATCCCGGCCTCGGCATCGGCCCAGGTGCCGGAGTCGTCGGGGCCGCGATGGACCAGCACGTCGGCCATGCCCTGGACCAGGGTGCGCAGGATGTCGGGTCCGGTCGAGGCCGTGGTGTCGAGAAAACCGGCAAAGCCGCACATGAAGGGACGCTCGCGCGATGATCTGGGTGAGGCTGAGGAATAGCAGGCATGCGCGGCCAATGCCAGATGGACGCGACGCGGCCGGCGCGTTACTTCTGACTGAACCCCATTCATCAGGCACCCGATGACCGTTCAGCAGATCCCCCCAAGTCCGTCGCGCGTCGGCTGGCGCATGTTGGCGCCGCTGGTGCTGGTGACGGCGTCGGGGCCGGTCAGCATGCAGATGTTCCTGCCCGCCCTGAACGCCATGCGGACGGATCTGGGCGTGTCGGCGGCGACGGCGCAACTGACCATCAGCCTCGCGCTGCTGACCTTCGGGGTGTCCATGCTGCTGTGGGGGCCGATGTCGGACCGCTTCGGGCGGCGGCCGCCGCTGATCGCCGGGGTCATGCTGTTCATCGTTGGCAACGCCATCTGTGCGTTCGCACCGACCATCGAGGTGCTGATCGCCGGGCGCATCATCAACGCCATGGGCGGCGCGGCCGGCATGGTGCTGACCCGCGCCATGGTGCGCGACGTGGAGGAGCCGACCCGCGTGGCGGCGGCCATGTCGCTGCTCACCGTCGGGCAGATCGTGCCGCCGATGCTGTCCCCGGCGGTCGGCGGCCTGCTGACCGAGGCGTTCGGCTGGCGCATGAACTTCATGGTGCTGGTCGGCGTCGGCGTGGTGGCCGCCCTGCTGGTCCTGCGCCTGCCCGAGACGCATCATGGACGCGGCGGCGGCACCGGCCCCGCCCTGACCGGCCTCATCGGCGGCTTCGTGCGGCTGCTGCGGATGCGGCGCTTCAACGGCTTTGCGTTCTTTGGCGCGGCGGCGGCGGCGGCCTACTTCGCCTTTCTGGCCGGGGCGCCGCTGATCGCGGTCGGCGCCTTGGGCATGAGCCCGACCGCCTACGGCCTGGCTTTCGTCGTGATCTCGCTGAGTTTCATGGCCGGCAACATGATTGCCGCCCGCGTGTCGCCCCGCCTGGGCGTGGACCGCATGGTGGTGACCGGCGGCGTGGTCAGCCTGGGCGGCGCCCTTGTGGGGCTGGCCCTGGCGCTGGGCGGAGTGTGGACCCCGGTGGCGCTGTTCGCCCCGGCCATGCTGGTGGCGTTCGGCAACGGCCTGTCGCTCAACAACGCCCAGGCCGGGGCGATGGCGGTCGACGGGCGGCTGGTCGGGGCGGCGGCCGGGCTGAGCGGCTTCCTGCAAATGGCGGTCGGGGCGCTGGTCGCCCAGGTGGTCGGGCTGGCCTACGACGGCACGCCGGTGCCGTTGACCATCGGGATGGCGCTGGCCGGCGTGGTGGCGCTGGTGGTCTACGGCGCGAGCCGGTTGTCAAAATAGTTTCATTTTATCTAGGGTCTTGTGCACCGCAGCGTGCGTGTTACCCTCCGGCGACTCTTCGGACCCCTCCTGCAGCGGAACAGAGGCCCCATGGCGATCGACAAGGCTCTCCTCGACGAACTGGCCCGCCGCCGTGCCGAGGCCGAGGCCTCCGGCGGCGCCGACAAGATCGCGGCCCGCCACGACAAGGGGCTGATGACGGCGCGGGAACGCATCGAGGCGCTGTTCGCGGCCAATACCTTCCAGGAATTCGGCATGCACGCCCAGCACGCCACCCGCCACTTCGGCATGGAAAAGAAGTCCCTGCCGACCGACGGCGTGGTGACCGGCATCGGATTCGTCAACGGCCGTCCGGTCGCCGCGTTCAGCCAGGACTTCATGGTCGCCGGCGGCAGCCTGGGCAGCATGCACGCCGGCAAGATCTGTGACGTCATGGACCACGCCGGGCGCGGCGGAATGCCCATCGTCGGGTTCAACGACAGCGGCGGGGCGCGCATTCAGGAAGGCGTGGAAAGCCTGTCGGGCTACGGCCAAGTGTTCAACCGCAACGTCCTGATGTCGGGCGTGGTGCCGCAGATCGCGGTCATCTGCGGGTCGTGCGCCGGCGGGGCGGCCTATTCGCCGGCCCTGATGGACTTCATCATCATGACCCGCCACAGCGCCAGCATGTTCATCTGCGGGCCGGAGGTCATTCGCGCGGTGACCGGGCAGGTCACCACCATGGCCGAGATCGGCAGCGCCGAGGCGCACGCCAGCATGGCCGGCACGATCCACTTCATCGCCGAGGACGACACCCACGCGGTTCAACTGGTCCACCAGTTGCTGTCGTACCTGCCGTCCAACAACATGATGGACCCGCCGCACGACCTGTCGGACGAGATCACCCTGACCGACGACATGGGCCTCGAGGACATGCTGCCGGAAAGCTCGCGCGAGCCGTTCGACGTGCGCCGCGTGATCGAGCGTCTGGCCGACACCGACACCTTCCTGGAAGTGCAGCGCGAGTTTGCCGCCAACCTGGTGGTCGGCTTCGGGCGCATCGACGGCATCGTGGTCGGCTTCGTCGCCAACCAGCCGATGGTCAAGGCCGGAACCCTGGACATCGACGCCTCCGACAAGGGGGCGCGGTTCATCCGCTTCTGCAACGTGTTCAACATTCCGCTGGTCACCCTGGTCGACGTGCCCGGCTTCCTGCCCGGCGTGTTCCAGGAACAGCACGGCATCATCCGCCACGGCGCCAAGATGCTGTTCGCCTACGGCGCATCGACCGTGCCCAAGATCACCGTCATCATGCGCAAGGCCTATGGCGGGGCGTTCCTGGCCATGTGCTCGCGCGACATGGGGGCCGATCTGGTGCTGGCGTGGCCGACCGCCGAGATCGCCGTCATGGGCGCCGAGGGGGCGGTCAACATCCTCTATCGTCGCGAGCTGAACGAGGCCGAAACACCCGAGGCGCGGGCCGCCAAGGCCGCCGAACTGGCCGCCGAGTACCGCGAGCAGTTCGCCTCGCCGTACCTGTCGGCCGGGCGCCTGTTCGTCCACGACGTGATCGAGCCGCGCCGCACCAAGGCGGCGGTGTCGCTCGGCCTGCGCTCGCTGCTGTCCAAGCGCGAGACCCGGCCGCCCAAGAAGCACGGCAACATTCCGCTGTAAGGGCTGGGGCCGGAAAGGGGGCGCACATGGACAATCTGATCTTCATTCTCAGCGGCTTCGGCGTGGTGATGCTGGTGCTGGCCTCGCTGTGGCTGGTCACCGCCACCATCGGCCGCGGGTTCATCGCCTGGGAGGCGCGTCAGGCTGCGGCGGCCTCGCCGGTCGCGGCCCCGGCTCCGGCCGCTCCGCAGGGGACGCCGGCCCACCATGTCGTCGCCATCGCCGCCGCCGTTGCCGCCATGACCGGCGGGCGGGGCCGCGTGGTGCGGATTTCCGCGCCGGCGCATCAGGCCGCCGCCTGGGCCCAAGAGGGCCGGTCGGCCCAGTTCGCCGGCCGCAAGGCGCGGCGCGACTGGGCGCGCCCCGGCCCGACAACTCCTGATTCAAAGGGCTAAGCCATGAGGAAGTTCCGCATTACCGTCGAAGGCACCGCCTATGATGTCACGGTCGAGGATCTGGATGATGCCGGCACGGTGTCGGCGCCGGCCGCTCCGCGTCCCTCGGCGGCCCGTGTCGCACCGGCCTCCGCTCCGGTCGCTGCCGCTCCGGTCGCCGCCGCCGCTCCGGTGGCCGCCGGTGCCGGGGCCGTGGTTAGTCCGCTGGCCGGGACCGTCACGCGGCTTGATGTCGCGGTCGGGCAGGCGGTGACCGCCGGGCAGACGGTGCTGATGCTCGAAGCCATGAAGATGAATACCGCCATCACCGCCTCGGTCTCGGGGACGGTCAGTGCCGTGTCGGTTGCCGCCGGGGCTTCGGTTTCCGAAGGCCAGGTTCTGCTGACCATCTCCTAAGCAAAGAACGGAAGACACCCCATGGAAGCCGTCAACGATCTGTTCGCGCTGACCGCATTCCCTCATCTGACGTGGCAGATGATGGTGATGTGGGTCGTTGTCGTGGGGCTCATGTACCTGGCGGTGTTCAAGAATTTCGAGCCGCTGCTGCTGGTGCCGATCGCCTTCGGGGCGCTGCTCGCCAACCTGCCGACCGAGGGGCTGGTCAATGCCCCGGTCGGCGAGCACGGCGTGGGCGGGCTGTTCTATTACATCTCCATGGGCATCCATCTGGAGATCTTCCCGCCGCTGATCTTCCTGGGCGTCGGGGCGCTGACCGACTTCGGGCCGCTGATCGCCAACCCGCGCACCCTGATGCTGGGCGCGGCGGCGCAGTTCGGAGTGTTCGGGACGTTCCTGGGCGCGGTGCTGCTGGGCTTCTCGCCCGAGCAGGCGGCCTCCATCGGCATCATCGGCGGGGCCGACGGCCCGACCTCGATCTTCCTGTCCAACAAGCTGGCGCCCGAGTTGCTCGCCCCCATCGCCGTGGCGGCCTATTCGTACATGGCCCTGGTGCCGCTGTTGCAGCCGCCGATCATGCGCGCCCTGACCACCGAGAAGGAACGCCGCATCCGCATGCAGTCGCTGCGCAAGGTGTCGCGGGCCGAAAAGCTGGTGTTCGCCCTGGTCGTCACGGTCACGGTGATCCTGCTGGTGCCGGCCGCCGCGGCGCTGATCGGGATGCTGATGCTGGGCAACTTCCTGCGCGAATGCGGCGTCACCGAACGGCTGTCCAAGGCCGCCCAGAACGAGGTCATCAACGCGGTGACCATCTTCCTGGGCGCCTCGGTCGGCATCACCATGACCGGCGAGCGGTTCCTGCAGATGGAAACGCTGATGATCCTCGGCCTGGGCGTGGTGGCGTTCGGAGTCGCCACCGCCTCGGGCGTGCTGATGGCCAAGGGCATGAACCTGGTGAGCACGCAGAAGATCAACCCGCTGATCGGATCGGCCGGGGTGTCGGCCGTGCCCATGGCCGCCCGCGTCAGCCAGGTCGAGGGCCAGCGCGCCGACCCGCAGAATTTCCTGCTGATGCACGCCATGGGTCCCAACGTGGCCGGCGTCATCGGCACCGCCGTGGTGGCCGGCTACTTCATCGCGATGCTCGGCTAGGGGACGGCGCTGAGTTAAGATCGGGCTCTGCCCGAACCCGCAAGGGGCCGCACGGCCCCTTGACCCCATGAGTATGGACCCCACCACTCCGGGCTTCGTTCTCGCGAAGGCGCTTGTGAAGAAATTGGCGAAGCTGTCGGGGTTTTCCGCCTTCACCAACAAAAATCCCGTCGCACCCGCGTAGGCGGGTGCCCAGGGGTCACCAAGACAATCATTTATCCTCAGAGGCTTGTAAAAGCCGATGGGACTTTCTCCACGGCCCTGGGCACCCGCCTTCGCGGGTGCGACGATTATGATTATTATGAACGCTTCCTAAGACCTCCCGCCAGATGGCCCCCGGGGCACCTGCCTGCGCGCGCGCGACGCTCTGGGATTGCCGCAAAGGGTTTCTCAGCATTCTGATAGGGACACCAAACTCCCTTTTCCTCTAGCCTGTCGGCCGGTGAAGGGATAAGTCTTCGAGGCATGACCGGCAAGCGACCCCTCCTGTTCTGGCTGCCCAAGCGGGTGAGCCGTTCGACCGCCGCCTATGTCCATGACGTGGTGATGGCGGGCGTCGCCTATTGCCTCGCCCTGCTGCTGCGCCTGGGCGGGAGCTTGTTCGACCACATCGACCCGGCGCAGTTCGCCCTCGGCGGGGTGCTGTTCATGGCGGTGGCGGCGGTGGTCTTCCGCACCCAGGGCCTGTATCGCGGCATCTGGCGCTATGCCTCTCTCAACGACATGGCGGCGCTGCTGCGGGCGGCCAGCCTGACCATCCTGGTGTACATGCCGGTGATGTTCCTGGTCAGCCGCCTGGAGGGGCTGCCGCGCTCGTTCCTGGTGATCGCCTGGTTCGTGCTGGTGTTCGTGCTCGGCCTGCCGCGCTTCGCCTACCGGCTGCTCAAGGACCGCCGCTGGGACACCATCCTGCAGCGCGAGGCCGAGGGGCCGCGCATTCCGGTCCTGCTGATCGGGGCCGGGGATGGCGCCGAGTTGTTCATCCGCTCGCTCAAGCAGCGCTCCCATGCCGATTACGAAGTGGTCGGCATGCTGTCGGAAAAGCGCCAGCGGGTCGGCCTGAACATCCACGGCAAGCGGGTGCTGGGCACCATCGACGACCTGCCCGGCGCCATCGCCCGGCTGATCGCCGAGGAGAACAAGCCCCACCGGTTGATCCTGACCCGCGACGATTTCGACCGCGACACCGTGCGCTGGCTGTTCGAGCAGGCCGACGCGCTGGGCGTCGGGCTGGGCCGCATGCCGCGCCTGACCGACTTCCGCGAAGGCAAGGCCGATGCGCTCGACGTCCGCCCGGTGGCGATCGAGGACCTGCTCGGCCGTCCGCAGGCGCGCCTGGACCGCGACGCCATGCGCGCCCTGGTGGCCGGGCGGCGGGTCCTGGTGACCGGCGCCGGCGGGTCCATCGGCAGCGAGCTTGTCCGCCAGGTCGCCGCCCTCGGCCCGGCCCGGCTGGTCCTGCTGGAGTCGTCGGAGTTCGCCCTCTACAACATCGACCGCGAGATCCTCGAACAGTTCCCGGCCCTCGACCGCATCCCCATGCTGGCCGACGTGCGCGACCGCCGTCGAATCGACAGCATCTTTGCCGCTGAACGCCCGGAACTGGTATTCCACGCCGCCGCCCTCAAGCACGTCCCGATCGTCGAGGAACATCCGCTGGAAGGCGTGCTGACCAACGTGTGTGGGACGCGCATCGTGGCCGACGCCTGCCGGACCTTCGGGGCCGGGGCGATGATGCTGATTTCGACCGACAAGGCGGTCAACCCGACCAACGTCATGGGCGCCACCAAACGCATGGCCGAACAGTACTGCCAGGCCATGGACGCCGCCCAGAAGGGCGGCGGCACGCGGTTCATGGTGGTGCGGTTCGGCAACGTGCTGGGCTCGACCGGGTCGGTGGTGCCGCTGTTCCAGCGCCAGCTCGCCGCCGGCGGGCCGATCACCGTGACCCACCCGGACATGACGCGCTACTTCATGACCATCCGCGAGGCGGTGGAACTGGTCCTCCAGGCCTCGGCCCTGGGGGTGGCGACCGATGGCTTCCGGGGCCACGTTTTCGTGCTCGACATGGGCAAGCCGGTGCGCATCGTCGATCTGGCCCGCCAGATGATCCGCCTTGCCGGGTTGCGGCCGGGCAGCGATATCCAGATCACCTTCAGCGGCCTGCGTCCGGGCGAAAAGCTGTTCGAGGAAGTTTTCCACGGCGCCGAGCCGCCGGTGCCGACCCACCAGGACGGCATCCTGGTGGCCAGCCCCCGCACCGTGCCGCAGGACGCCCTGCAGGCGTTCCTGGACCGCATGGAGGCCTGCGCGCGGGCTGGCGACATCGCCTCGGTCATGGACGACCTGCGCGCCCTGGTCCCCGAATACGACCCGCCGACGGTCATCGGCCAGGCCTCGCTGCCGGGGGTGCGGCAGGGCTAGGCTGGTAAACGGTCCGTCACGGATCGGCGGGGTGGCGTATGGCGTTTTGAACCACAGAGACACAGAGGCACAGAGGGTGCGGGGCCTGCGAATGGCTCGGTGCCTGATCCCGCGCGCAGCGCAGAAACGTGCCTGCGGCAGGCGCGGAAACCGCTAGCCAAGTCAGCGCAGAACTCTCTGTGCCTCTGTGTCTCTGTGGTTCCGCTAAGCGGTACGGCTTTCGCCCCCGTTAATTTGTGATGAGCCTTATACGCAGGCGGCTTCGACCTGTTCGCACAGGAAGTGGTACAGGGCGATGTGGATTTCCTGGATGCGTGGCGTGTCGGTGGCCGGGGCGGCCATCAGGATGTCGGCCAGGGCGGCCAGCCTGCCGCCACCGGCGCCGGTCAGGGCGATGACGGACATGCCCTTGGCGCGCGCCTTTTCGGCCGCCGCCACGACATTCTTCGAGTTGCCGCTGGTCGACAGGCCGATGAGCACGCCGCCGTCCGCGCCATAGGCCTCGACCTCGCGGGCGAAGGCGGTGGCGAAGTCGTAGTCGTTGCTCCACGCCGTCAGGGTGGCGAGGTTGGTGCCCAGGGCGATGACCGGCAGGCCGGGGCGCTCCAGGCGGAAGCGGGCGGTCAGTTCGCCGGCGATGTGCTGGGCATCGGCCATCGACCCGCCGTTGCCGCACACCAGCACCGGCCGCCCGGCCTTCAGGGCCGTGCTCACCACGTCCACCGCGCGGTGGGTGGCGTCGAGCAGGGCGGTGTCGGCGGCGGCTGCTGCAAGGGCGTCGGCGGCGCCGCGCAGGTAGGTCTGAATATCGGTCATGGGCCTGTCCCTACAGCCGCCAGAGGTCGATGTCGGCCGGCAGGGCCTCGCGGTCGAGCACCCCGCGCACGTCGGCCACGAACCCGCCGCCGTCGCGCAGCAGCGGCGTGATGCCGCCCCATCCGGCTGTGCGGAAGGCGCGGTGGGCGACGGCCAGGACCACGGCGTCGGCCGGGGCCAGCGCCTCGGCCGGGGTCAGCTCCAGGTCGTATTCGTGGCGCGCCTCGTCGGCGTCGGCCACCGGGTCGTGAAGCTGCACGCGGACCCCGAAATCCTTCAGCGCGGCGATGATGTCGACCACGCGGGTGTTGCGGGTGTCGGGGACATCCTCCTTGAAGGTCAGGCCGAGTACCGTGACCACCGGGTCGGGGCTGCGCGTCCTGAGCAGGTGGCGGACCACGGCCTGGGCCACGAAGGCGGGCATTCCGTCGTTGATGCGCCGCCCGGCCAGGATGACCTCGGGATGGTAGCCGGCGCGCTGGGCGCGGTGGGTCAGGTAGTAGGGGTCCACACCGATGCAGTGGCCGCCGACCAGCCCGGGGGTGAACGGCAGGAAGTTCCACTTGGTGCCGGCGGCGGCCAGCACGTCGCGGGTGTCGATGCCCAGGCGGTGAAAGATCAGCGACAGTTCGTTCATCAGGGCGATGTTGAGGTCGCGCTGGGTGTTCTCGATCACCTTGGCGGCCTCGGCCGCCTTGATGCTGGGCGCGGCATGGACGCCGGCGGTGACGACGCTGCCGTAGACCTCGGCGACGATGCGCAGGGTTTCGGCGTCCGAACCGGATACAACCTTGGTGATGGTGGTGAAGCGGTGCTCGGTGTCGCCGGGATTGATGCGTTCAGGGCTGTAGCCGACCGAGAAGTCGCGCCCGAAGACGAGGCCGCTCTCGGCCTCCAGGACCGGCACGCAGTCGTCTTCGGTGGCGCCGGGATAGACCGTGGACTCATAGACCACGATGTCGCCCTTCTTGAGCACCCGGCCGACCGTGCGCGAGGCGGCGATCAGCGGCCGCAGGTCGGGCAGGCGGCCCTCGTCGATGGGGGTCGGCACGGTGACGATGTGGAAATCGGCGGCGCTCAGGGCATCGGGATCGGTGGTCAACACAAGGTCGGCGGCGGCCAGATCGTCGGCCGAGCACTCCCCGGTGCGGTCGATGCCGCGCTTCAGTTCGTCGATGCGGGCGCGGTTGATGTCGAAGGCTATGACGCGGCCGTGCCGCCCGAAGGCCGCCGCAACCGGCAGGCCGACGTAGCCGAGGCCGATCACGGAGATGGTGCGGGACTGGGGCATGACGGCGGCCTCTGCAGCGGGGGTTGAGGCAATGGATTACCCCGTCCGTGCGCCTCAGGCAAGGGGCGGGGGGGCGTGGCCCGTCCTTGCCCGCCGCGCCGACCCGACCCTAAGGCGCCCAGCAAACCGGCACCGGTCTGCTGGGCGTTGTGCCTCAGATGTGCCCGCTTGCCCGCAGCATGGCGACGACGCGGTCGGCCAGGGCTTCGGCTTCGTCCTCGGCCGTGTTGAGGACCAGCTCGGGGTTTTCCGGCGGTTCATAGGGGCTGTCGATGCCGGTGAAGTTCTTGATCTTGCCCTCGTGCGCCTTCTTGTAGAGGCCCTTGGGGTCGCGCGCCGCGCAGACTTCCAGCGGCGCATCGACGAAGACCTCGAAGAATTCGCCGTCCTCGACCAGTTCGCGGGCCAGCTGGCGTTCGTTGCGGAACGGCGAGATGAACGAGCACACCACGATCAATCCGGCGTCCACGAACAGCTTGGCGACCTCGGCCACGCGGCGGATGTTTTCGACGCGGTCGTCCTCGGTGAAGCCCAGGTCCTTGTTCAGGCCGTGGCGCACGTTGTCGCCATCCAGGGAATAGGTGTGGCGGCCCAGGGAATGCAGGCGCTTCTCGACCAGATTGGCGACCGTGGACTTGCCGGCCCCCGACAGGCCGGTAAACCACAGCACGCACGGCTTCTGGCCCTTCTGGCGGGCGTGCGCCTCTTTGGAGATCTCCATCTCGTGCCACGCGATGTTGGTGGCGCGGCGCAGGCCGAACTCGACCATGCCGGCGCCGACCGTCGCGTTGGTCAGGCGGTCGATGATGATGAAGGCGCCCATCTCGCGGTTGTCGGCATAGGCGTCGAACGGCAAGGCATGGTCCAAGGCGACGTTGCAGTGCCCGACCTCGTTGAGGTCGAGGTGCTTGGCCGCCTGGTGCTCCAGGGTGTTGACGTTGATCTTGTGCTTCAGTTCGGTGATCTGGCCGCCGACCTGGGCGGTGCCCAGGCGGAACAGGTAGTGGCGGCCGGGCATCAAGGCGGCCTCGTTCATCCACAGGATGTGGGCGGCGAACTGGTCGGTCACGCCGCACGGCGCGGTGGCCGAGCACAGCACGTCGCCGCGCGAGATGTCGATTTCGTCGGCCAGGACCAGGGTGACCGCCTGTCCGGCCACGGCCAGGTCGAGGTCGCCGTCATAGGTGGCGATGCGGGTCACGGTGCTGACGCGACCGGACGGCTGGGCCATCACCTGATCGCCGGGGCGCACCGTGCCGCCGCAGATGGTGCCGGAGAAGCCGCGGAAATCCTGGTTGGGGCGATTGACCCACTGGACCTGGAAGCGGAACGGCTTTTCAGCGATGTCGCGGTTCGGCGCCACGGTCTCCAGGAACGGCAGCAGGGCCGGGCCGTGGTACCAGGGCGTGCGCGGCGACGGCGCGATCATGTTGTCGCCTTCCTTGGCCGACAACGGAATGGCGGTGATCCGCTCGATGCCAAGCTGCGCGGCAAAGGCCTTGTAGTCGGCCACGATGGCGTCGAACGTGTCCTGCGCGAAGTCGACCAGATCCATCTTGTTGACCGCCAGCACCACGTCGCGGATGCCCATCAGCGACACGATGTAGGAATGGCGGCGGGTCTGGGTCAGCACGCCCTTGCGGGCGTCGATCAGGATGACGGCGACTTCGGCGGTGGAGGCGCCGGTGGCCATGTTGCGGGTGTACTGCTCGTGGCCGGGGGTGTCGGCGACGATGAACTTGCGCTTGTCGGTGGTGAAGAAGCGGTAGGCGACATCGATCGTGATGCCCTGCTCGCGCTCGGCGGCCAGGCCATCGACCAGCAGCGCAAAGTCTATGTTGCCGCCGGTGGTGCCCATGGTGACGCTGTCCTTTTCCAGCGCCGCCATCTGGTCCTCGAGGATCAGATGGGTGTCATAGAGCAGGCGGCCAATCAGGGTGGACTTGCCGTCGTCCACGCTGCCGCAGGTGATGAAGCGCAGAAGGTCCTTTTCTTCCTGCGCCCGCAGGTAGGACGCAACGTCTTCGAGCGAGAGGTCGAGGGGCGCGTTCATCAGAAATACCCTTCCTGCTTCTTGGCTTCCATGGAGGCGCCGCCGTCGCGGTCGATCACCCGGCCCTGGCGTTCCGACGTGGTCGAAATCAGCATTTCACGGATGACGGCCTGAAGGCTGTCGGCCTCGCTCTCGATCGCCCCGGTCAGCGGGTAGCAGCCCAGCGTCCGGAAGCGCACGGTGCGCATCTCGGGCGTTTCGCCGGGATTGAGCGGCATGCGGTCGTCGTCGACCATGATGAGCCCGCCGTCGCGCTCGACCACCGGGCGGGGCGCGGCGAAGTACAGCGGCACCACCGGGATGCCTTCCAGGAAGATGTACTGCCAGATGTCCAGCTCGGTCCAGTTGGACAGCGGGAACACGCGGATGCTCTCGCCCTTGTGGATGCGGCCGTTGTACTGGTTCCACAACTCGGGGCGCTGGTTCTTGGGGTCCCAGCGGTGCGAGGCGCTGCGGAACGAGAACACGCGTTCCTTGGCGCGGCTTTTTTCCTCGTCGCGGCGGGCCCCGCCGAAGGCGGCGTCAAAGCCGTACTTGTCCAGCGCCTGCTTGAGGCCCTGGGTCTTCATGACGTCGGTGTGGATGGCCGACCCATGGCTGAACGGGCCGATGCCCTGGTTGACGCCGTCCTGGTTGATGTGGACCAGCAGGTCCAGCCCGAGATCCGCCACCCGCTGGTCGCGGAAGGCGATCATCTCGCGGAACTTCCAGGTGGTGTCGACGTGCAGCAGCGGGAACGGCAGCTTCGACGGATGGAAGGCCTTCAGCGCCAGGTGCAGCATCACCGAGCTGTCCTTGCCGATGGAGTACAGCATGGCGGGGTTGCGGAACTGGGCCACCACCTCGCGCATGATGTGGATGCTTTCGGACTCCAGGCGCCTGAGGTGGGTCAGGCGGTGCAGGGAAAGGACACTGGCGGATGTCATGGTCGCCCCATTCGATGATCTCAAAGCAGGAAAGGTCCCTGGCATGACGGCTGCGTTGTCTTAGCTCCGCCGTCGCCACTTTTCAACAGTTATCTCACGCAGATTGGCACGGAAACTACATCTTTCTATCGTAGTATTCAAGGTACCAGTCCACAAACCGCCCCACACCCTCTTCCACGCTGGTGGACGGCGCATATCCAACGGCCTGTTGCAGGGCTGTCGTGTCGGCGTACGTGGCCGAGACGTCCCCTGCCTGCATGGGCATGAGGTTCAGGCGCGCCGTCCGGCCCAGCTTGGCCTCCAGGGTGCGCACATATTCCATGAGCTGCACCGGCTTGCCGCGCCCGATGTTGTAAACCCGGAACGGTGCGATGCCGCTGGTTCCCGGATCGGGATGCCGCACGTCGGGCCGCCAGTCGCCGTCGGGGGTCGCTGTGTGGTCAA
Organism: Rhodospirillaceae bacterium; assembly: GCA_041686745.1. Taxonomy (GTDB): domain Bacteria; phylum Pseudomonadota; class Alphaproteobacteria; order Rhodospirillales; family Rhodospirillaceae; genus Cauispirillum. The sequence continues at coordinate 254,537 of JAWLDH010000002.1, forward strand.
GCAACCGGATCACGCCTTCGACAATGTCGTCGATGTAGGTGAAGTCGCGCTGCATGTCGCCGTTGTTGTAGACGTCGATGGGGCGGTCTTCAAGAATCGCCTTCGTGAACTTGAACAGCGCCATGTCCGGCCGGCCCCACGGCCCATAAACGGTGAAAAACCGCAGGCCCGTGGTCGGCAGCTTGAACAGGTGGCTGTAGGAATGGGCCATGACCTCGTTGGCGCGCTTGGTGGCGGCATAGAGGCTCATGGGGTGGGCCACGCCGTCGCCTTCGGTGAAGGGCATGGCGGCGTTGGCGCCATAAACGGAGCTGGTCGAGGCGTAGATCAGGTGCTCGACCCCGGCCTGGCGGCTGCATTCCAGAATGTTGGCGAACCCGACCAGGTTGGACGCCACGTAAGCGGCCGGGTTTTCCACGCTGTACCGCACGCCGGCCTGAGCGGCCAGATTGACGACCCGTTTGGGTGCGTGGTCGGCGAACACCTTTTGCAGCGCCGGAGTGTCGGCGATGTCGATGCGGGCTTCGTGGAACCGGTCATGGGCGCGCAGCCGTGCAAGGCGCGCCTCCTTGAGGCCGACGTCGTAGTAGTCGTTCACGATGTCGGCGCCCACCACGGTCTCGCCCCGCTCAAGCAGGCGAAGGGCGGCGTGCGAGCCGATGAAGCCGGCGCTTCCGGTCACCAGAGTGGTCAAGGCGGGATCCCTTTCTTTCGCGGCAGTGAACGTCACGCGTGCGGCGGGAACTTTAGGGCCATTAGGCCTCTCGCAGAAGCACAAAATCAGGTCGGTGCGATCAGATCGGACCCAGCCGCCGGGCGGGTGCTCCGGTGCGGGGCCGCGCCGTGGCCAGCAGATCGAGGCCGCCTTCAAGGCGCGCCACGCTGGCCGCGGTCGCGGTGTCCACGCCCTGGCCGGTATAGAAGTTGCCGTTGACCAGGCAGCCGTGCATCACCACGCGGCGGAACGCCTTGTACAACGCCGCGTCCGGCGGCGGGGCGCCGTGCCAGAACGCGGCGAGCGGCCCGTCGAAGGTCAGGCCTGGCACGTCATAGATGGCATGGCCCAGGCAGATGGCCGGCCGGCCGCGCTCCAGCGCCGTCATCCCGACCGTGGAATTGACGGTGACGGTGCCGCGCGCGGCGTCGATCAGGGTATCGAGGCAGCCGCCGTCGATGAAGCGCACGCGCGCGGTGATGTCCAGGCGCCGGGCCAGACGCCCGACCAGACGCGGATAATGGATCCAGCCGTTGTCCAGCGGATGGTTCTTGATGACCAGCAGGTGGTCGGCCGGAGCATGGGCGGCGAAGTCCGCCATCACGGCCTCGATCGCGGCAGGCAGGCGCGCGAAAGGCGAGTGGGCCCGGATCTGGCTGTCGGTATCGAGTTGCAGAGCGAACAGGTGAAACGGCCGGCCCGAGGCCTTCAGGTCGGCGACCACGGCGTCGGCGGCGCGCTGGCGGCGCTTCAGGACCGCCAGCCGAGTCGTCCAACTGGCGTACTCCGCCCAAATGGGATAGGGCCTGTGGGTGCGGAAGCGCGGAAAGCGCCACGCCTGCACATAGTTGGCGGCCTGCCAGCGAAAGTCGTAAAGAATGCGTTGCCGCAGCCCGGCGCCCACGGTTTCGGGGCCGTCGAAGTCGCCCAGGCCGCGCGCCGTCTCCCTGTACCACTCCGGGTCATCGGGCAGGCGGGAAAAGCCGTTGACCCCGTCGCGCTCCAGCGTCACCCAGTGGGGCCGCAGGTAGCCCTCCTCGAATACCCACACCGCGATGCCGGCGGCGCGGGCGGCGGCGGTGGCGGCGCGGTGAATGGCGCGGGTGTCGCCGAACAGGATGATGTCCGTCACGCCGCGCTGGTCGTATTGATCGGCCACGAAAGCCCCGAAGCCGTCCTGCCGGCCGGTGTAGTCGATGGCGTTCCAGTCGTCACTGCCCCAGAACAGGCGGTCGCCGCCGCACACGTTGATGCGCGTCACGGCATGGCCCCGCCCGGCCAGGCGTTCGCCCAGGCGACGAAAGAACCAGCTCGCGTTGCCCTGCAGGAACAGGAAGTGCCGCATCAGGAGGCGGCCTGCGGCGGATACTCTTCGGCCGCCTGGGCGGCGTGATTGACCTGATTCAGGGCGGCGTCGAGGACCAGCCGACCCAGGGTGTCGGCGCCGATGTCCAGATTGCGCACCTGCGGCCGGCCCTTGCGCCACACCACATAGTCGGTGCGGCCGCTGCGGAAGCCGGCGGCGCGGAACGCCTTGGGCAGGCTGGGCACATGGTCGCCGAACATGCAGAACACGGCATCGCGCGGCGCAGCGGCCAGGGCGTCGGTCAGGCGGCCGGCCATGGCGTCGGCGTTGGCGATGTGGCGCACGTACATGGCCAGCTCCGGCGAGCCGAGCAGCGGCGCCTCAAGCACCTCGGGCGCCACCTCGGCGAGCCGGTCGAGTTCCCACTTGCCGTGGTTTTCCATGGTGATGGCGAACACGAACTGCGGCCCGTCGTAATCTCCGAGCACGTCGAGAATCTTGTTGGCCACCGCCAGATCCGAGATGTAGGGCCCAAAGGTGTCGGCCCCGTCAAACTCGGTGATGTCGATGAAGGCGTCGAACCCGAGGTTCGGGAACACCACGTCGCGGTCAAAGAAGTTCGAGGCGTAGGGATGGACGCACACGGTCCGATACCCCATGGCCCGCAACTGGTGGGCCATGGTCCAGATCGGCTTTTTGGCCAGGCTGAGGTAGGGGTTGAAGCGATTGACGCCAAGCGCGTCGTTGGGCAGGCCCGACAGGACGGCGAACTCGGTGCGCATGGTGTTGGCGCCCCACGCCGGCACGGTCAGCCGGCCGCGATAGGCGGCGGCGGCGGCGATGCCGTCCCAGCGGGTCAGCACGTCCTGCGGAATGCTGGGATGGACCCGCCGCACGTCGAAGAACGATTCGCTCTGGACCATGACGATGTCGGGCAGCTCGGCGGCCTCGGTCCAGGCCACCGGGGCGCGCAGGGCACGGGCCAGGGCGCGCTTGCGGCGGTAGGTGCCGTCGGCGGCGGCGGTCTTTTCCACCGGCTCGTTGGACAGGAAGAAGTAGAAGATCAGGCAGACCACCAGCGACAGCTTGTCCATGTCCTGGCGCACGTCGGTATTGGCCCCGAAGCGGCGCAGGAACTGGGCGAAGGCGTTGCGCAGCGGCCCGCGCGTGGTGGCATAGATCATGCCGAGCACGACGAACAGGTAGGCGAAGGTGGGAAAGAAGTCGTCCAGCCCGTCGCGGGTGATGACCGTCGGTTCGTAGATCAGCCCGGCGGCAATGGCGCCGATGGCCGCGACGACCACCATGATGATGTTGCCCAGGCCGATGTAATTGACGTACAGCGCCGGATGGGCGATCGCCTGGCGCAGCAGGGCGAAGTCCGAAAAGACCAGCGGTTCCTTGAGCGCGGCGTACTTCGCGTTGTTGGCCACCACGATCGCCGCGAACGTGATGACAGCGGCGGTCAGGCTGAACACCGGGCGATAGCTGATCATGAAAATGGTGATGTACAGCACGATCGCGGGCATTGCCGCGAGGATGCTCATGCGATGCAACAGCGGCGGCCTTGCCGTCTTGGGCAGAACCATCCTTTCCATGAGCATCATGGCGAGAATGGTGCCGCCAAGGCAAAACGCGAACAGGATCATGAATTCGTCAGACGCTGGAGGGATGATGCAGCAAAGGTAGCCGCGCCGTCGCGGCACGGCAACCGTTTTGGGCGCGGCACGCTTATTAGTGTTTGTACAACTGTTAGTGTTTGTGCAACCCCCTCGTGCCCCCAAGCCCCGCCTGCCTTAGAACTGCAGGCGGATCCGGGCCAAAGCTCCCCCTTCCAAAGCGCCCCTGCGGTGGCCGGCGTCGTTCTGGACGACGAGATGCAGGTTCGACGTGATGCCATCGGTGATGGTGCGCCCGTAGGTGACCTCCAGGTCGGTCTGGACGCCGTCCGGTGCCATGCCCAATGCGGCGTGTTTATAAACCACCTCGCCGCCCAGCGTCCGCCCGACGGGAACGTCAAGCGCGGCGGCGCCGGAATAGACCCGCAGCGGGCGACTGACCGCCACGCCGAAGGTGTCGCTGTCCTCGAACACGCCGGCTTTTTCCAGACTGACCCCATAGGCCCGGCTGCGCAATGGCTCGACCGAGCGGAAGAGGCTGCCTGCGCCTGGGCTCACGGTGGTGACGCCTTCGGTCAGGTGGCCGCGCAGGGCGAAGCCTTCGGCAAACGACCACGCCGCCGATGTGGTGAGGGCCAGCGTATCGGCGCTGTCGGCCAGGCTGGTGGCGCCGGACGACAGGCTGCCCAGGGCTCCGGCGTCCTCCCGGAGGAAGGTCGGCGAAACCTCGAACCGCAGGCCGTTGTTCGGCTGCCATGTCGCCGCGACGGCCATCGCCGAGGCCTTGCCCGACAGGCCCAGGGCGGCCAGTTCCGGCGTCGCCTCGGAGAAGCGGGCGCCGATGCTGAGGTCCCGGCCGATGTCGTGGGCGACACGGCCGAAGGCGCCGCCTTCGGCCAGTGCGAAGACGGGCCCGGCCGCACTCACGCCGGACAGGGTGAACGGCCCCTCGGCGCCCTCGGCAAAGCGGCTGCCGTGGCCGATCGTCATTTCGGTCGCCCCGTGCCTCCAGGCGAGGGCGAACCCTTCCGGTACCGACTCGCGCTGGCCGCTGGTGCGATACCCGGAGCCGGTATCGCTGAGCAGGTGGCGGCGGTCGGCCACCGGTTCGCTGCCGGCAACCAGCAACATCATGTCGCCCATCTCGGCGCCGATGACGCGCTCGCGGGTGTCGTCGAAAAGACGCTGCAGCACGTCCACGGTGGCTCCGCGCGTCACAATGCGTCCATCGAAGTCGGCCGCGAAGTCACGGCCGTAGTCGTCGAAAATCACGGCCCCGGCCAAGGCCGAGCGGAGGGATTGCAGCGAACCCATCGCCGCGCCGCCGGCCAGTGCCGAACTGGACAGCAGAGTGTAGGGGCCACCGACCCGGCGCCCCGAGGCGACGCGCGCCGCACCGGCGGCCTGCAAGGCGCGGGACACCTGGAGAAGGCCGCGGCCGTAAAGGCCATCGGTTCCGGCGCTCCCGAGGTCGAGAGCGCTGTTCAGCAGGATGGATACCGTCTGCTTGGGGGTCAGGTGCGGGTGGCGGGCGCGCACCAGGGCGGCGGCGCCGGCAATGATCGGCGCTGAGAAGGACGTGCCCGATGTCACTTCATAGCCGCCCCGGTGGCTGGCCAGGCGGATGTCCTCGCCGGGGGCGTTCAGGAAGTAGTTCCGTGCCAGAACGCCGTTCCACTTGACGGTGCCCGGCGCATTGCTGAAGCTGGAATCCATATTGTTGCGGTCGACGCTGCCAGCCATGATGCCGGCCCCGGCCACGCCGTTCAGCAGCAGGTGCATTGCCGTGTCGTCCGGCTTGTAGTTGCCGTCGTTGCCGGCGGACACAACGATCACGGCATGCCTGGCCGCGTACTGCATGGCTTTGTGCAAGCCGAATTCGTACAGCCAGCTCCGCTCCCACCCGTTGTCGCCGAAACTGAGGTTGATGACTTTCGCCCCTTTGTCCACGGCGCGCCGCAGTCCCAGGTTTATGGCACGCGACGAGGCGCTGCCATCGGTGCTGATCTGTACCGTCAGCAAGGAGGCCCGCGGCGCCACTCCGACGATGCCGACGCCGTTGTACGTCCCCACGGCCGCGGATGCCACGCTGGTGCCGTGCCCGTCGCCGTCGACATACCACCTGCCGCCGGCCGTGGTCATGGAATCCGTCCTCAGCAGGCGCTGGCGCAGATCGACGTGCCGCACCGCCGTGCCGGTATCGAGAACGGCGATGCGGACGCCTTGGCCGAAGTTGGCCGAACGCTGCACGTAGGGCGAGTTGGCGATCTGCCGGTGCCATGCGTCGTACTCGGCGGCACTGGCCGGAACCGCCGTCAAAAGCGCGATTGCCGACGTCGTGGCGCAGACTGCGGCTCGCACTGCTTTACGTAAGATCATGATATCCCCCCACCAGAAACGATCTGAAGGGGATGGTAAAGCATGCATGGCGCCGCGGGAAAGCCGGCACCGTTCACTCATGTCGGAGCAGCCATAGATGGCGGCGTCAGGGCCGGAGTTCAGGAGTCGCGGCGCACCGAGAACGCGAAGTACGGAAGGATGCGGTCGGCCAGCCAGCCCGGCAGCAGGGTGAGCAGGCGGGTTCCCACGGCCAGTGGCAGCGGAAAGGCGATGCGGCCCCGGTTGCGGGCGAGTCCCGCGAGAATGAGCCCGGCGGCCCGGTCGGCATCCATGAGCAACGGCTTGGGGCCTTCGACGCGCGCACTCATGGGCGAACTGACATAGCCGGGGCTGATCACGCTGACCCGGATGCCTTCGAGAGCCAGCATTCCGCGCAGCCCTTCGGCATAGGCCTCGATGGCCGCCTTGCTGGCACTGTATGCGGGGCAGGAAGGCAGCCCACGCCAGGCGGCCAGCGATCCGATGACGGCGACCTGCCCGCCGTGACGCCGTGCCCGCATCAGGTCGACTGCCGGATGCACGGTATTGAGCGTCCCATCGAGGTTGACCGCCAGGGTTTCCCGCGCTGCCGCCCAGTCCTCGCACAGGCCGCCGGTGCCGACGCCCGACGACACTCCGGCATTCGCGATCACCAGATCCAGCGCCCCGCCCCGGTCGACGTGCTCGAGAAACGCACGGACGGCCAGGGCCTCCCGCACGTCCAGGATGCCCGTCATGACGTCCGCCCCGGCGGTGCGGCAGGCCTCGGCAACGGCCTCAAGGCGCGCGGCGTTACGGCCGGTCAGGGCCAGCCGCCGTCCAGGGCGGGCATACGCCCGGGCCAGGGCCGCGCCGATGCCGCCCGACGCCCCGGTAATGACGACGGTCACCGGATCGCGCCACGGTTCGCCGCTGCGCCGGAGCGTCATGCGCCGGTTTCTGTGGAGGCTGAGGTTTCGGAGGGAGCCACCGCCGCCTGCAGGCTCAATGGCGCGCACATCAGGGCCATCGGCCCGGCGTGGTGCAGGAACTTGGTCGGGAGCACGGAAATCTCCGCGACCTGTTCGAATCCGAACGACTGATAGAGCTGCATGGCCGGCGCATTGTCGATCCAGGCGTGCAGGCTGAGCGTGTCGGCGCCACTTTCCTCGGCCACCCCGGCCACGGTTTCAAGCAGCAGGCGGGCGATGCCCCGCCCGCGCGCTTCCTCGGACACCACCAGGGTGTTGAGATAGAAGGTGCCGTCCAGGCGGCTGTTGAACAGGTCGCTCAACGGCTTGAGGCGCTTGCCCGGAATGATCGACCGAACGACCAGGGGCAGGCCGTAGTCCTCAGCGGGATAGCACAGGGCGCAGCCGAGGACATCGTCGCCCTCCTCGACGAGGATGGCGTTGGAGTAGTTGAGGGGCGATCCGTCGTCGGCCACCGCCACGCGCAGCACGTCACGCGCCGTCATGCCGGGCAGAAGACCCTCGAACAGTTGCTCGAAAATGCCCGAGCCCGCCATGAGGATGAAGTCGGCGATGGCTGCCGTGTCGGCCGATGTTCCGAACCGAATATCCAGTGTCATGGCGCAATCCTGCTTGTACAAGCTGCCAGCATCGGCGATCCGGCAGGCCGGATCAAGTCTGGCCGCCATGCTGGCCGCCGCTCTGGCCGCCGGGGCCGCGAAAGCGGTCGAACAGGGGAAGGGCCCGTTCCTGCGCCGCGACCGATGCGCAGAGTGAAATGGCGCCAGCGTGCAGGACGGCACGCCGATCAGCATCGCCGGCCAGGGCGCAGATGGCATCCACCCACGCCGCCGGGTCGTCGTCGCACAACAAGCCGGACACGCCGTGCTCGATCACGTCGGCGTAGGGTTGGCGGTTCGTATAGATGCCAGCCGCGCCGCACCGGCTGATGTCATACAGCTTGTTGAACGACCGGCCGGCATTGAACGTGCTGGCGCGCAGCGGCGCGAGGCCGATGTGGTAGTGCAGCGCCGCCGAGTAGGGCAGAAAGGCTCCCCATGTCATGGGATGGACGATGCGGCAGCGTGCGACGCCGCGAAAGGCGCGCTTGACGTCGGCCCGACCGAACACCTCGAACACCGTGTCGGTGCGCCGGGCCTGCACCCCGCGCACGACATCGAGCAGCCACAGGGCCTCCTGCCGGTGCGAAACCTCGGCATGGTAGAACACCTTGATCGCGGCGCCCGTCCCGTCGTCGGGGCCGGGCACGTACAGTGGGTTGATGCGGTACACGCCAGGACCGCCGTACTTGGCCTCCAGGCCGGCGCTGGACAGCCACACCTCGCTCGACAGGCGGGCCAGCGTGCGGCTGAAGCGATGCCAGAACACCCCCAGGCGCAGCTTGTAGCTGCGCGGCAGAGTGGAGTCCGACAGGGCGCCCGGAATGTCATCGTCCATCAAATAGGCGACGCCGGCCAGCCGTGCCCCCGCGCCGTCCAACAGACGCACGGTGGCGCGATTGACATAGCGGATGATGACCACGAACGTGCCCTCGGGCAGCGTCTCGGCAGCAATGGCCGACGCATCGAGGATATCCAGGCGGCGCACAGGAACATGATCGTCGCCGAGCCGTGCCGCGATATAGATGTCGGCGGTTGGCGATTCTCCGCTGTGGATGACCAGCAGGGATCGGATCGGCCCGGCATAGGTGGCCCGGGGCGTGAACATTTTGCCTGTCAGCATGTAATTCTCTTGCAGGCTCGAAACGATGAAAACGTGCCGGACGATAGCCGCTGTCGTGCCCGCTGTCATCCTCGGCGCGTGTTGACACCCCCTGCGCCCTATGCAAGTTTCGCACACGCAATAATCAGTCACGCGCGAATGCCGGGAATGGTTTGGGTTGCCGTCGAAGGGGGAGCCGATGAAGGGTATTATTTTGGCCGGTGGTTCGGGCACGCGCCTGCATCCCCTGACGCTGGTGACCAGCAAGCAGCTCTTGCCGGTCTACAACAAGCCGATGATCTATTATCCGCTGAGCACCCTGATGCTGGCCGGCATCCGCGACATTCTCATCATCACGACGCCGCACGATCAGGCGCAGTTCCAGTCACTGCTCGGCGATGGCGCGCAGTGGGGCATTTCGCTCACCTACGCCGTCCAGCCGTCGCCCGACGGGCTGGCCCAGGCCTTCATCATCGGCCGCGACTTCATCGGCGACGACAGCGTCGCCTTGGTCCTGGGCGACAACATCTTCTTTGGCCAGGGGCTGGTCAACAGCCTGCGCAATGCCGCGAAATGCCAGGAAGGGGCCACCGTGTTCGCCTACTGGGTGGCCGATCCGGAACGCTACGGCGTGGTTACCTTCGATGACCATGGCGTGGCCACCGACATCGTGGAAAAGCCATCCTGTCCGACAAGCAACTGGGCGGTGACGGGGTTGTACTTCTATGACAACGCGGTGGTCGACATCGCGGCGTCCATCAAGCCGTCGCCGCGCGGCGAACTGGAGATCACCGACGTCAACCAGATCTATCTGGAGCGCGGCGCCCTGCAGGTCGAACGCCTCGGTCGCGGCTTCGCCTGGCTCGACACCGGCACCCACGAGGCGCTGGCCGAAGCCAGCGAGTACGTGCGCATCATCGAGCGCCGCCAGGGCCAGCAGATCGCCGCCGTCGAGGAAGTGGCCTACAAGATGGGCTACATCGATGCCCACCAACTCGCCCGCTTGGCCGAACCGCTGCGCAAAAGCGGCTACGGCGAACGCCTGTTGCGGGTCATCGCTGCCGGCTGACCGTACCAAAGGTTCCGGTGGCGTGCCGCCGGCCTTCCGCTGATAATCAGCCCACGCCTTTTGCCGTTCCGGAGTCCCATGCTGTCGCGTGTTCCCGCCCACACTCTTCGGCAGGTCTTCGTTCGTCGGCCGGCGCCGCTTGCGGCTGCCCGGACGTCCCCACCGGAAATGCATCGGGCAGCCCTCCGCGCCGACGTGCCGGCGACCCCCCAGGGCGCGCCGCTGGTCACCGTCATCATTCTCAACCGGAACGGCGCCGCGTTGCTGAACGCCCTGTTCGCCAGCATGAAGACGCACGAGACGTGGCCGGCCCTGGAGATCGTGCTGGTCGACCATGCCTCGGTCGATGAGAGCAGGGCGGTGGCGGCGCGGTGGGCGCGCGACCTGCCGCTGCGGGTGGTCGCGTGCACCGAAAACCACTCATTCTCCTACTCGAACAACCGGGCGGCGGAGACGGCGCGCGGAGAGTTCCTGTTCTTCCTCAACAACGACATCGTCTTCACCGGCCCGGTCATCGGGCGCATGGTCGCCGCCGTTCAGGCCACCGGCGGCCTCGTCGGCGTGCGCCAGTACGAGAACGAGCCGCCCGGTCCCGACGGCACCCGGCCGTGGCACCACATCGGGGTGCGCTTTTTCTGGAATCCCATCCGCCGCTTCATTGTCCCGCGCAACGCAGCCCCGCAGCCGGGCGACGAGGAGATCGCCGCCGGCGTGGCCGACCTGCCGGCGGTGACAGGATCGATGATGCTGTGCCGACGCGACGACTACCTCGCCATCGGCGGCATGCACGAAGGTTACTTTTACGGCTACGAGGACATCGACCTGTGCTGCCTGTTCCGCCACCGCCTGGGGCGGCCGGTGCTGGCGCTCAACGACATCTCGGCCCTGCACGGCGACGGGCGGACCCGCAAGAAGGCGGGTACCAGCAAGGAGCGGCGGGCCATCCACCGCGCCAACATCCGCTGCCTGGATGATCGCTGGGGTTTCGTGCTGTGGCGGGCGTTGGGGCCGGCGTGGTTAAGCGACGATGGCTCCCTGCGCGGAAAGCCGCCGACCTTTGCTGTGGTGGCGGGTAGCGCCGCGCCCGATCTGCCGCATTGGCACATGACCGGGGCGGTGCCGAGGCTGGGGCCGCTCGACCTGCGTGGGATAGACGTGGCGGTTTCAGCCAGTCCCGAAGTCCGCTGGGGCCGCGTGTGGCTGGCCGAGCCGACCCTGCTGCGCCTGGGCTGGACGGTCGGCGCCGCCGCACGCTGGTTGCGCCGCCATGACCTTGCGGGCTGGGATCTGCTGGTGGCCGAGGACGCCGCCACCGCCAGCGCCCTGCGCGCCGCCGGTGCCCCGCGCGTGGCAGTGCGCGGCGAGGATTTGGTTGCGGCCCTGTCCGCCTGCCGCCGCGACGGCCTGCGCCTGGCCATCGTCGGGCGGCGGCGGGCGGCTGCGGCGCTGGCCCGCGCCGTCGGCCGCCTGGGGGTGACGGCCCGCCCGGTGCGCGGCGGAGACCTCCTGGCCCTTGACTCGGCCGACGTGGTGGTGTGCCTGGACGGCGCCGGCAGCGCCCCGGCCGCCCGCCCGGTGGTGGCCGTTGAGCGGTCGATCGCCCCCGAAGCCCTGGTGGCGGCGGCCCGCGCTGCGGTGGAACGTCATTTTGTTGCGCCGCAGGATGCGCCGCTGCTCCATCGCGACCCGCAGCCGATGGCAGAGGGCGCGAACAGTTGAACTCCGGCCAGTGATCTGGCTTATATACCGCTCACACGACAGGAAAGGGAGGGGGAGTGATGAAGACTGTCCTGGTTACCGGTGGCGCGGGCTTCATCGGCTCGGCGCTGGTCCATCACCTTATCGCCCATACCGACTGGCGCGTCGTCAACCTCGACAAAATGACCTATGCCGCCAATCCGGCCTCCGTGGCCGGTCTGGCCAAGCATCCGCGCTACTGCTTCGAACACGTCGATCTGTGCGACGGCGCGGCGGTGGTCGACGTGTTCGACCGCCACAGTCCCGACATCGTCATGCACTTGGCTGCGGAGTCCCACGTCGACCGCTCCATCGACGGCCCGGGCGACTTCGTCAACACCAATATCCTGGGCACCTTCCGCCTGCTGGAGGCCGCCCGCGCCCATTTCGGGGGCCTTGGCGGCGCCGCGCGGGAAGCCTTCCGCTTTCTGCACGTGTCCACCGACGAGGTATTCGGCTCCCTGGGCGACGACGACTTCTTCCGCGAAGACACCGCCTACAGCCCCAACTCCCCGTACAGCGCCAGCAAGGCGGCCTCCGACCATCTGGCGCGGGCGTGGGGGGCTACCTACGGCCTGCCGGTGCTGGTGTCGAACTGCTCCAACAACTACGGTCCGCGCCAGTTCCCCGAAAAGCTGATCCCGCTGATGATCCTCAAGGCCCTGCGCGGCGAGGCGCTGCCGGTCTACGGCGACGGCCTGAACGTGCGCGACTGGCTGTACGTGGAGGACCACGCCCGAGCCCTGCACCTGATCGTCGATCAGGGCGTCGTCGGGCAGTCCTACAACATCGGCGGCCAGGCCGAGTACCGTAACATCGACTTGGTCCACACCCTGTGCGCCGTGCTCGACGAGGTGCGCCCGCGGGCCGATGGCCAGCCGCACTCCAGCGCGATCTCCCACGTGCGCGACCGGCCCGGCCACGACCACCGCTATGCCATCGACATCTCCAAGATCCAGCGCGAGCTGGGCTGGGCGCCGTCGGTCACCTTCGAGACCGGGCTGCGGCAGACGGTGCAGTGGTATCTCGACAACGAGGCGTGGTGGCGGCCCATCCTCGACGGCCGTTACCAGACCCAGCGTCTGGGTATCGAGCCGCTGCTGGTCGCATCATGAGGATCCTGGTTGTCGGTTGCGGCGGCCAAGTCGGGACGGAGTTGCGGCGCCTGGACTGGGGCAGCCGCCATTCCGTGACGGCCCTCGACCAAGCCGGGCTGAACATCACCGACCGCATCGCCGTGCTCAACGCCGTCGCCCGGCTGCGGCCGGACGTCGTCATCAACGCCGCCGCCAATACCGCCGTCGACGGCTGCGAGGTCGAGCAGGACCACGCCTTCGCCGTCAACCGCGACGGCCCGGCCCATCTGGCAGAGGCCTGCGCCGCCAGCGGTGCGGCGCTGCTGCACATTTCCACCGACTACGTCTTCGACGGCGAGCGCGAGGGCGCCTACCGCGAAGACGACCCGGTCTCGCCGCTGGGCGTCTACGGGCGCAGCAAGGAGGCCGGCGAGCAGGCTGTGCGGGCGCGCCTGGACCGCCACATCATCCTGCGCACCGCCTGGGTTTACGCCGCCCATGGCTCCAACTTCGTGCGCACCATGCTGCGCTTCGGCGCCGAACGGGACGAGTTGCGGGTCGTGGCCGATCAGGCAGGCTGCCCGACCAGCGCCGCCGACATCGCCCGCGCCCTGGCCCGCATCGCCGAGGCCACGGTAGGCGAGGGCGAGGAAGGCCTGTGGGGCACCTACCATTTCGCCGGCGCCGGCGTGACGTCCTGGCACGGGTTTGCCGAGCAGATTTTCGACGATGCCGCCGAGGTGTGGGGGCGTCGCCCTCGGGTCACGGCGATCGCCACCGAAGACTGGCCGACGCCGACGCGGCGGCCCAAGAACAGCGCGCTGGACTGCGCCCGCGTGGTTGCCACCTTCGGGGTGGCGAGACCGCGCTGGCAGGACAGCCTGCGTCCGGTGGTGGCGGCCCTGCTGGCCGCGCCGCCCGTCCAATCGTAAGAGGCCTTGATGATAGAGATCACGCCGACCGCCCTGCCCGACGTCTTGCTGGTCAAGATGCGGGTTTTCGCCGATGAGCGGGGCTGGTTCACCGAGACCTGGAACCGCCAGCGCTGGGCCGAGGCCGGCCTGGATGTCGATTTCGTGCAGGACAACCACAGCCTGTCGCGCCAGGCCGGCGTGCTGCGCGGCCTGCACTTCCAGACGCCGCCGCGAGCCCAGGACAAGCTGGTGCGCTGCGTGCGTGGGGCGATTCTCGACGTGGCGGTGGACATCCGTCGCGCCTCGCCCACCTTCGGCGGCCACGTCGCCCAGGTGCTGAGCGCGGAAAACCAACTGCAGATGTTCGTGCCCAAGGGCTTCGCGCACGGCTTCATCACCCTGGAGGCCGACTGCGAGGTCCTCTACAAGGTCAGCGACATCTATTCGCCAGAGAACGACAAGGGCATCGCCTGGGACGATCCGGCGCTGGGCATCGACTGGGGCCGCGCAGCCGGGGAGATTCTAACCTCGCCGAAGGATCTCCTGCACCCCCGCCTGGCCGACTGCGACACCGGCTTCTGAGGCCGGGTTTCCCGGCGGCGGGGCGGCTTGTCGCCCCGCCGCCGCCGCCGCGCCGTCAGCCGGCCAGAAGGTCTTCGAACACGGACACGAAGCTGCCGTCGGCGATCATTTCAGGCAGCACGCTGTGGCGGGACACACCGGGGACCGGGTGCAGGGTCACGTTGGGCAGCCCTTCCAGGGTCTGGGCCTGCTCGGTGTCGAACTCATTGAGAGCCCCGAACAGGTACTCGACGCGGATGCCGGTGCGCTCGTAGTCCGCCCGCAGGTCGGGCATGGTCATCATGCCGCTGTCGAGCAGCGCCTGGACGTTGGCGTAGAAAGGCCGGTCTTCCTTGGCGGCCAGTCCCATATCCAGCCGTGACGGCCCCGAGAAGGCGGCGACCGCGTCGGCGCCGAGGTCGCGGCCCATGGTCAGGGCGCCGAACACGCCGCCGGAATGGCCGGTGGTGACCACGCGGCGGTTGCCCAGCTTGGCGATCAGGCCGCGCAGGTGTTCGACGCTGGCGGCGTGGTCGCCGACGGACCGCAGGCCCTTCTGGTACAGCGCCATGTTGAAGTCGCGCACGTAGATGACGTTGGCATCCAGGCGCCCGAACCACAGGTGCATCTCGTTGAGCAGAAAGCAGAACATGTTGGTCGGGGCGCAGAACACCACCAGGGTGTTGGCCGCGCCCTTGTCGACGACCTGCACGTCCGTCCACGGGCGGTCCATCAGCCCGCTGGCCACCGGTGCCTGCCCGACGTGCAGCAGCGCCTTGGCCGCTTCGCCGAGGTGTGCCGGCCACTTTTCGTGCATGGCGGTGGCCATGGTGACCGCCGTGCGCATGCGCCCGGCCTTGAGCAGGTGGGTGAGGTTGCGCTTGGCGATCAGCACGCCCTTGTCGAAACTGAAGTCGCCCTCGACCTCGGCCTTCTCGAGGAACTCGATGAAGGTCATGACGAAGTCATGGTGCTCCCACACGAGCTTGCGTGCGGCGGCCAGCGACCGCAGGCGGGAAAAGTCGATGCTCTCCTGGGCCATCAGCGGCAGGATTTCCAGCCAAACGTCGGTGACGAGCTGCTTGGCCGCGGGACGGGCGCGGGCGCCATCCTTGCCCAGCCCCGGCCCCTTCTGCGGGTCATAGTAGAAGGCCGGCTTGTCAGGAAGCGGATGGGTCTTCGCGCCGCCCAAGACCTTCTTGAGGAGAGACTGTAGCATGAGGGGACGCCTTTAGCCGCGGTTGGCCTGGATGTACTCGGCGATGGTCTGGATGGTGGTCAGGTTGCCCAGCTCTTCGTCGGGGAAGGTGACGTCGAACGCTTCCTGCGCTTCGAGCAGAGCGCTCGCGAGGTCCAGCGAATCCAGACCGGCATCCTCCAGGGAGGCGGTAGCCGGCAGCGCGCTCACGTCCAGGTCGGAACGGACGTTGCCGACGATGGTGCGCAATTGGGAGATGATCTCATCCATGGTGACGGCTCCTGAGGAGGGTGGACGCCCAGCCCAAACCAACGCCGAAGCCCGATGCGAACACGGTGTGCGCCTGGCGGGGGTCGATGGGCTCAAGCAGAAGTGGAATTGAGGAGGACACGGTATTTCCGTACTCGGTGGCGCCGAAGGCCACCGGGCCGATCTTCAGGCGCGCGGCGATGGTGTCGACGATGTACTTGGACCCCTGGTGGAACAGGAAGTGGTCCACGTCGGCGATGTCGCAGCCGTTGGCCTCCAGGGTGCGGCGGACGCTGCCCGGCACGTTGGTGGCGCAGAAGTCGAACACGGCCCGGCCGTTCATGAACAGCTTGCCGTTGGGCTTGACCTCCAGGGCGCCCCAGGCCTTGCCGTCGGTGCCCATGTCGAAGGCGCCGATGTCCCACGCCGCATCGGGGCCCAGGAGCGTAGCGGTGGCGGCGTCGCCGAAGATCAGGAAGGTATTGCGGTCGTCCTCGTCGATCACCTTGGAATAGGGATCGGCAGTCACCAGGATGCCGTGGGTCAGCTTGGCGGTGGCCATGAATCCCTTGAGCACCGCCAGCCCGGCGACGTAACCCGAACAGCCCAGCGACACGTCGAAGGCAAAGCAGGTTGTCGGCAGGCCGAGCTTCTGATGGACGATGGCGGAGGTGTGCGGCAGGCCGTTGCCGTCGGGGTTCTGCGTCACCACCACCAGGCACTGCGCCTGCGTCAGGTCGAAGCCGGTTTTGGCCTGCAGCGCCTGCACGGCCTTGACGGCCATGTCGGAGGTGTCCTCGTCGGCCGCCTTGCGGGCGGTGGAGGCGAAGCCGATCTTGTTGCGGATGAAGGCTTCGTTGAATTCGAACCGTTCGGCGTGCGCCATGTTGTCGATGCGTGCCGGAGGAATGTAGCTGCCGATGTCGATGATGCCCGTCACGCGCTCTGCCCCGCTCACGCCCCGATGAAAGTAATGCGTCCCACCGGCGTGTCGTCGACCGTCACCGTGGAAACGAACAACTTGATACCCAACTGCTTGTCGATCCGCAACCTCACGCTGACCGGCACGGTCGGCAGGCGGGTCAGCTCCAGGGTGCTGAACATGGGCTTGAGGCGGCCGGCCATGCGCGTGCCGACCAGCGTCTTGTTGAGCGCCACGATGGTTTCGACCAGCGTGCCGATGGGACCGGCGGTGGCTTCGGCTTCCGCCTCGCCGACCGTGGCGGCGGCGATGATGGCGTTCTCGTTGCAGGGCACGCGCCCCGGCGCCGGGCCGCCGCCGGGCAGCGGATAGAGCCCCAGGCTTTGCTTGTTGCCCGCGCCGTCGGTGTAGGCGAACACGCCATGCACGGCGGCGCGGTTGCCGTCGAACGGGGCGGCCCCGACCGGCTCGGTGATCGTCTTGTAGATGTTCAGGGATAGGGGCTGGCCGGCATCGGGGCCGGTCAGCGCGACAAGGGCGTCGAAGAACGTCGTACTGTGCAAGTAATCCCGATTGCCGCGGAACGGAATGGCCAGCGGAATGATGCCCTGAGGCGAACCCTGTTCACTTGTCGTCATTATCCATCCCGGAAAAGGGTACGCCTGCAGGCGGCCGTTTCAGTCCCGTCCCCTTAAAGGAGGGGGCCGGGATTGTCAACGCGGCCAGCGTGCAAGCGGGCAGCCGGAGCGGGCCTTGGAAGTCTCGCCGCACCCGATGGTCGGTGATGGACGAACGGCCCGTGGTGATCGCCAGACGTTGAGAATAGAGCAGGATGCCGCCCGTGTTAAGGACGGAGTGTCGGCGCCCGTGCGGGCGCGTCTCAGGGCCGGTTCGACCCTATCGACAAGGCAGGCATTAGACTCTATAACGCCTCGGGGCCGTCGGCGCGGTACTCTCGGGGCGCTTGTTCAGTCAAGAACGCCCTGCTGCCACGTACGGGATGTCGGAGGCACGGACGGTCGAGATTTCGATGCTCTCGCGGCAGCGGGTCGGCCGATGCGGCCCCTCGGGAAGTATCGCCGAAACGCGCCCCCAGAGAAGGTCCGCAGGTCGAGAGAAGCGATTATGACCCAGCCCGTCCAGGATACCGCACTGCCCAAGAACAAGCCGCTGATGGCCACCGGCAGCAAGAGCGTCTGCCTCGTGGTGCAGCCGCCCAAGAAGGTCGAGGGCGAGCGCACCGTTGTCGTGCTTGGGGTGGAGCGCGGCGGCACCTCCATGGTGGCTGGTGTGGTCCGCGCGCTGGGCATCGACCTGGGCCGCCGGGCCGGCCTGAACCACGAGGACCCGCGCTTCCTCAACGACGATGAGGGCCACCTGCGCCATGTCATCGCCGTGCGCGACAAGGAAAACGCCGTGTGGGGCTTCAAGATGCCCAAGGCGGTATTCCACCTCGACCTCCTCGAAAGCACACTGCGCAATCCCTACTACGTGATCGTCCATCGAAACCTGGCGGCCATCGCCGACAGCTGGCAACAGCGCGGGGCGGGCAGCTACATCGACACCCTCGACCGGGCGCTGGACTACCACACCCGGCTGAACGCCCACTGCCGCAAGACCAACCGGCCGGTGATGCTGGTCAACTATGAGCGCGCGGCCAAGGATCCGGCCACGATGGTCGAGGACCTGGTGGACTTCCTGGGCCTGCAGCCGGAGCCGGAGGACAAGCGGCGGGCCGAGGGCATGGTCACCGGCGATGGCAGCGGCTACGTCAATCTGCCCGAGCACTTTTTCACCGTGACCCCATGCACCGACATGCCGGCCCGACCGCTCCTGGCGACGACCGACAATGCCGCCGAGGTGACCACCCCGGACGGTTGGGTCTCCTTCGACACCCTGAAGGTCAAGCAGGTCTACGCGCCGGCCGACGGCGGCCGGCTGCCGGCGGACTTCTGGGTCAAGCTGACGCTCGACGCTCCGGCCGACCTGGACCTGTCGACCAACCCGGTGCGCCTGTACTTCGACTTCATAGGCGAGATGTTTCCCGGCCACTGCGCCCGGCCGGCCCTGCGGCGCGGCGACAACCTGCTGTTCGTGGAGACCAGCGGCAACGCCTCGGCGCTGGGCATCGGCCCGCTGGAGGCCGGCACCCGCCTGCGCCTCAGCGCCCAACTGTATCAGGCCAGCGAGACCGACGATTTGGCCGTGCCCGCCGCCAGCACCGTGCCGCCGGCGGCCGAGGCGCCGCGCGGCCTGCTCGCGCGCCTGCGCCGCCTGATGCGCTGACGGCGGACGCGTCAGCGATGTCCTGGAGACGGTTCTTCTGGCGGCGTCGCGAGGCCACGGAACCCCCTGCCGAGGGTGAGGGCGTCCGCGTCTTCGACCTGTCGGTGGCCGGAACCTCGCTACGCCTGCGCAAGTTGGGCGTGCACTGCAGCGGGGCGGCCCTGGCACGGGGCAACGTCGTCCATGTGCCGGCGGGGCCGGCGCTGGGCCGCAAGGTGAAAATCGACTTCGCCTCCGGCCGGAACAACGTCATCCATCTGGGGCAGGCCGACCGCCACAACGGCGTCATCCTGGTTGCCGGCAGCGACAACGTGTTCCGCAACGCCGGCCGGCCCTCGGTGCCGCGGGGTGTGCTGCTGCACGTGCGCTTCAACGGCGACCGCAATACCGTCGAGGTCGGCCCGGGCGTGACCTCCAACGGCACCACCATCGTCGTCAGCGGCCCCGGATCGACGGTGCGCATCGGCCGCGACTGCATGTTCTCCAGCGGCATCTGGCTGCGTGCCGCAGATATGCACGCGGTCATTGACCTGGACAGCCGGGCGGTCATCAATCCGCCGGGCGATATCACCCTGGGCGACCACGTGTGGATCGGCCAGGACGCCATGATCCTCAAGGACGTGACCCTGGGCAGCGGCAGCGTGGTCGCCGCCAAGGCCTTGGTCAACCGCTCCTGCGCCCCTCACAGCTTGGTCGCCGGGGTGCCGGGCAGAGTGGTGCGCGAGCGCGTCGTGTGGAGCCGCAAGCCCCATCCCCGGCCCCAGGACATCGACGATGCCCTCGCCTTGTGCGGCGCGGAGGCCTCCGATGCCTGAGGCGCCCCTGCAGAGCGAGGGCCTGTCCCTTGACGGCTTCCGCAGGGTCGCCTTCCAGCCGGCCAGCGGGCGGTTCGTCATGGTGGTCAACCCCAAGGCTGCCTGCTCGACCTTCAAGTACAGCGTCTGGCAGGCTGAGCACGCCCAGGGCCTGACGCCCCACAAGCCGCCGCCGCGGTCCGGCGGGGCCATCCACCGCCGCAACAACAACCCCATCACCCACCTCGACCTCGGCCGCTTCGCCTCGGAGCTGGGGCGGGTGCCGGTCTATGCGGTGGTGCGCAATCCCTACACCCGGCTGCTGTCGGCCTACATGGACAAGATCGCCGGCGACAGGAAGGAGAAGCGCCAGCTCCTGCTGGGCATGGGCTATACCTTCAACCGGCCGATTTCCTTTGATGCCTTCGTCGAGCATGTGGCGGCCACGGCGTCGCCCGACCTCGACACGCACTGGGCGCCGCAGACGTGGCTGATGCAGAACCGTTTCCTGGCCTATGACGCCATCGGCGCAGTCGAGGACCTGGCCACCTTCCTGGAGCCGCTGCTGGAGCGGCACTACGGGATGGTCGGGGCCATGGCTTCCTATCGGCCGCATTCGACCGGCGCCTCGGCTCTGCTGGAACGCTACTACACGCCGCGCCTGATCGATCTGGTGCTGGCCCGCTTCGCCGACGACTTTGCCCTGCTGGGCTATCCGGAGGATCCGGCGCGGGCCGGTGAGCCGCCTTCGCCGCCTCCGGCGCCGCCCCCATCGCCGCCCCTGCTGCCTAAGGGTACGGAGACGTTCGGCGCCGCCCTGGCGGTATGGACCCTGCTGAACCGACCCGACACCCTTTTTGGCCGCTGGCGCCGCCGCAATGAGGGCTCCGCGCTGCTTGCCGCCACGCCGCAGGAAGAGCCGGGGTTGGCACTGCTGGCCGGCCGGCTGGCCCTGGACCTGAACCGGCCGGAGGACGCCGAACCGCTGCTGCGCCGCGCCGTCGCCGCCGGAAACCTGGGGGCGCAGGCGGCCATCGCCCTGTCGCGCTGCCTGGCCCGTCAGCGGCGCTGGGAGGCGGCGGCGCAGGTGGCGGAGGCGGCCCTGGACTCCGCCGGGCTGCATGTCTCGGCCGTTATGGTGGCGGCGCGGGCGGCCGAGGGTGCCGGCCGCCGCGGCGAGGCCCTGCGCTACGAGGCGCTTGCCGCCCTGGGACCGCAAATCGACCTGCCGAAGCCCCAGCGCCCTGCCGGGACACCGCGCAGCGCGCGGTAAAGCGGGTTGCGTTTGATGTGAGGCATGTTTATCCGCTGACGCGGACGGGCTGCCGCCCGACTGCTTGGGGCAAGCCCCAAACCCCTTTTTCTTCTTCAAGAGACAAAGGAGGTCTGGAGTTCACTCCAGGCTGGCGGCAGCCATCCGCGACAGCGGACCAGCGCGTCAAGTTAAACGCAAACCGCTTCAGTGTCCCGGCGCCGAGGGCAGCACCGCCGCGAGCAGGCGATCCAGCGCGCGGTCGTCGACCCGATACGGCAAGTGCGGGAAGCTGCTCGACCCCATGGCCTCGGGGGCATAGGCGCCAAGGCACCAGATGAACCGGTGGCCAGCCTGATGGGCCAGCCCGACGAAGAAGTCACGGCAACTCTCGCGGGGGGCCAGGCAGATCATCACTGCTCCGGCAGGCGCGAACACCGCGTTCGTCAACGCGCTGCCCGAAGGGCCCATTATCACCGACGCCTGCCGGAACAGGTCGATCTGGCTGGCGATGGTCATGCCGCTCGTGTCGATGCACTGGAAGCCATGGTTCTCCGCGACCTCGGCCAGTGCCCCTTCATTGATGACCAGCCGCGTGCCCACGGTGTCGGTGGGGCGCCTGAGGAATAACCGCAGGCCGTCCCTTGGCGGCTGCGCCTGGATGGGGGCGTCGCCCCAGGCGCGCCGCCGGAAGGTGTCGATCATATGCCGCGAGGCCACGGTGTTGGGTCCCAAAGGCGTCGGGACATAGGCTTTCCGAAAGCGCACCGCCTCCCCGACCGGCAGCCGTCTCAGCTTGGCGGGATCAAGGCCCGCGCGCTCCATCAACTCGACAGCCCACGGCTTGATGGTGTCGGGCACCGCGACCGCGGCGTCGGCGAGCCGTGCGTCGGCAAGCAGCAGGGGGAGCCGCAGCACGTTCTGGTAAAGGCTGTGGAAATAGTTGCCGTAGTGCACGGGGAAGCCGCCCAGGAGCAAGGTTGGCTCGTCCATTTCCGCGTCCGGCATCACGGCGTCGCCAATGAGGGACCGCCCGGCGGCGAGGTGCAGCCCGAGTGGCAGTCGCATCGCGTCGATGTCCACCGCTTCGGCCGGATACCGTCCCTCCCGGTCGATCGGGATGAGGCCGCCCAGGACCGTGACGTCCGCCATCTCCGCCACCGTCACCGATGCCGGGGCCAGCGTCGTGGTGACGCTGAACGGAGTTCCGTCCAGCGTTGCCATGAACGGGCACTCGGCGGCGGATTCGGCATCGACGCACCATGTGGCGCCCGTCGTCGCCCAGGTGGCAAAGGGGACACCGCGATAGGCGACCAGACTGTCGGCGGCGCCGCCCAACTCACTGGCAAGCACCGCCATCGCCTCCTCGACGCGGTCCTGCACCAGCAGATTGCGGGCCAGGGCCCGGCGCGCCAACGGCTGCCCGGCCGCGACCGCCTTCTGCGCGGCGTCGACGGCAGCGGCCGTGGCGCCTGCATCCTCGTAGACCTCTGCGAGAAGGTTCCACGCCTCGCCGCGGTGGGGCTCCAATGCCACCGCCTGGACCAGCAACTGTGAGGCCGCCGCGCCGGCACGGCGCAGGGATTGCTCCGCCTTTCGCCAGTCGATGGCGCCGTGGTTGCACATCTCGGGCACATCCAGCCGTCCGCCCCGGATGATCTTGCGCAGGCGCGCACGGGGCTGCAACAGCACGCGGGCCGCTGCCGTCAGCGTGGCCGCGTCCGCGGCGAGGGGCTGCCCAAGGGCCTCGTCGCCCGTCTCGTTTTCAGACATCGCAGCAGGTCCAGGCATCGCAGCAGGCGTCTCCGTAGCGAAGGGATCCAACGGGGCGAAAAGGTTGCACGCGTCGCCGAACAGGGGACGCAGGTGCGGCCGCTCCTCCCGCACCCAGGTGTGGGTGCCGACCAGGGCCAGGGCGTCGGCCACGCGTCCGGCGGCTCCATAGGCCAGGGCTGCCGGCCGCGCCCCCTCCAGCGGCGCGGTGGCGAGCAGGCGGTCGGCCAGCCGAACAGCCTCGTCCGCGGGGCCGGATGCCGTCACCGCCCGCAGGCGCTTCATTGCCGCCGCCGTGGGCAGCTTGTGGTGTTTCTCGATGTCACCCATGGCAGCGAGGATTTCCGGCGGCCAAGGGCCATCGGGCAGAAGCGGGAGGAGGCCCTGCCATCCCCGCAGGTCCCCTGGGCACCGTCGCAGCAGGCGCAGGAAGGCGTCGCGCGCCTCCTCCCGATGCTTGAGCAAGAGCAGGAGGTGGGCGTGGACCAGACCGATGGCGCCGGGCCCGGTGTCCAGCGGCAACGCGTGTGGGAGGACGGATGGCCAGTCCGCCCCGTCGAAGCCGTGCAGCAGCAGGAAAGCGGCTCCGACGGGATCGGCGTCGGGCCGGACGGCAAAGGCGCGGCACAGGTCGGCCGCCCCATCCTCCACGCTCGTCAGCCGTATGGACAGAGACCGCGCCAAGACATCCTGTTCGCCTGGATCGGACGGCAGTGCCGCGGCATCACCGTCCACGGCCATCCGCCGCAGGCTGGCGGCCATTGGCCATTCCCCTCTCCAACGGCGAGGCACAGCGCCCAATGCCTTGTCCGCGTGACGGGCTGCCTCCGCAAAGTGGCCCTGGCGGAACCGCAGGCGCGCGGCAAGATAGTTCGCGGCCGGATCGTCCGCTTGCGCGGCCAGCGCGTCGGCGACCCGCCGAAGGTGCTCTCCCCGAGTCGCCCAAAGCGCCAGAAGATGGTCTTGAAGCGGAAACGCCGTCGGGTGGTTGCGCACAGCCGCCAAAAGCACCGTGGAAGCGTCGTCATGGCGTCCGGAGGCGATCAGGTGCCTGACTTCCCCCATGATCCGCTCGGCAAGATCACGCGCTTCCGCCGGGTCCTGAATGGCGTGCCCAGGGGCTTTCCGGGGCCACCGCAGACGGCGCAGCACCCGGTTGGCGGCGGGCCACCCGATCAGGCCGCGTCGCACCGGCCCAAAGCCTCCGCGACTTTGGAGCTCAGCATATCGACGCCTGGTCCGTCCGGCCGCAAATGGTCGAAGTCCCCGAAATCGTCAAACGCAAAATCGGGATCGTCGAACATGTTATGGACGGACACGCCCTTGGAGCGCGCGAGCGCCTCTATCTGGCTGAAATAGTTGGCTTTGGGCAGGGCCTCGCGGAAGTCCGCCCGCACCGGCGGAACGATGATCAAGAGCCGGTGACCGTTGGCCGCCGCCAAGTCCGCCAGTTTGGCCGCGTAGGCGTGCATGGGGCAGTCGGTCATGACGGCCTGGCTGAATTTCAGGTGGTCGCCCGCCCGTCGCTCCGCCTTGTACCCGGCGCCGAAAAAGAAGCGGCTGGCGGTGCGTGAAAAGCCGAAGTCGGGCGGCACATCGGGAGCCGCCGGATGCATGACCGGCCGCGTCAGCGCTGCTTGATCGAGGCCGGCATCGGGGACAGGGTAGTCGATACCCATCACGCGGCGCCAGCCGATGCAGCGCATTTTTTCGGCCGATTGGATCAAGTCGAAGCCAGGAGAAAAAAGTGAATAAAAAAGGGCCACGTCCTGCATGCCAGGGAGCGCAGTAGCGCAGAACTCGTATACTTTCAGGCTATAATACAGGTCCTGGCTGGCGGTGCAGAAATTGAAGGCGTTCCCAACAACCGCGGGATCAAAGCCATAGCCCCCATGCGACGAGCCGATCGCCAGGGTCCTGATGTCGGCTGCATGATGAACAAGGCTGCGCCTCCTCGCCAACAAGTCTCCTTCCTGTATGTGAACGAGATCTGCCGACATACAAACTCCTCTAAGCAGTCGGGGAGCACGCCTCGCCGAGCGGGCTTTGCCCTGGGCGGCCACAATAGGATGCGGTGGCGGTGAGATCAATGATCAGCGGCACGCCTGTGCCTGTGCGGCAAGATCCATCTCGCGCGACGGTCAGCCGATGGCACGGCGAATAATCGGCCCCCGTGCTGAGTGTGTGTCCTGACCGTCTGCCATGGGCGCTTGTCACGGAGCATATGGGGCTGCTAAACACTCCCCCCAAGGCTATTCAGCTCGAAGGATGTGCAATGTCGGCGTCTGATTTGGAAGCTCGCGTCCGCTCCACTCTTTCCCTCGCCCTTGGGGTAGAGGTGCCGGAGGCAGGACCGTTTGCCCGGCTTGCAGTGCCGAAGTGGGATTCCCTGAAGCATGTGGAGGTGATCTTCATGCTTGAGGACGAGTTCGGCGTGCAGTTCACGGAAGACGAGTTTCCCGCGCTGAAGTGCGTCGAGTCCATCGTCGAGAAAGTCAGAACCCATCTCGCCGCCTGACCGCCGCAGCGGTCCCGCCGGCTTTGCCCCTATGCTCAAGGATAGACTCCGATGGATGAAGCTTCCGCCCTGGAACAGATCGCCCAGAACTCGCTTTACGCCGCGGGTGCCAACACCGACACGGTGATCTACAGTTTCAACGTCTTCAAGCGGCACATCCGCGGACGGAACCTGTTGGAAATGGGGCCGGCCGAGGGCGTGATGACCGACTTGCTGGTCAAGCTGAACCTGGACACGACGGTGGTGGAAGGATCATCCTCCTTCGCCCGCGATCTGCAGCAGCGCCATCCCCAGATCACCGTGTGCCACAGCCTGTTCGAAACCTTCGAGCCGGACCGCAAGTTCGACAACATCGTCCTCGGTCACGTTCTCGAGCATGTCGCCGATCCGGTGGCGGTGCTGGCGCGGGCGCGTGAGTGGCTCACCGACGACGGCATCATCCTCGCCGCCGTTCCCAATGCCCGCTCGCTGCATCGCCAGGCGGCCGTCCTGATGGGCCTGTTGTCGCACGAAGAGCAGCTCAATGACGCCGATCGCCATCATGGCCACCGGCGCGTCTACACCCCGGAAGACTTCCGCCACGACTTCCGTCAGGCCGGCCTGACCATTCAGGTCTTCGGCGGATACTGGCTCAAGCCGCTGTCCAACAAGCAGATCGAGGACACCTGGACGCCCGAGATGCTGCAGGCGTTCATGGCCCTCGGCGAGCGTTATCCCGACATCGCCGGCGAGATCTACGTCATCGCGTCGAAGTAAAAGTTTTGCCTGGGCGGAATGTAAAAGCGAGCACGGAGACGCATAATGCCCCTGGAACTGAACGGTCTGACGGCGTTTGCCATTGCGACCCGCGGCCGCACCGGCTCGACGGCTCTGGTCGGGGACCTGGATCAGCACCCGGATATCTTGTGCCATCAGGAGATCTTGCGCAGCATAGGGGCCGCGGAAAGCAGCATCGACCGGGACTGCACCAGTCTGTTGTCCTATCGCGCGAGTAATCCTGAGGCCACGGCGGAGGAATATTTTAACCTCTTGATCGCACAGAGCATGCGGCCGGGTCTGAAGGCTCTGGGCATGAAGGTTCTCCTCAACCATTTCGAAGGGCACGGGTCCATAAAGCCCCTTGAGTTCATGGTCGAGAACGGTTTCCGCTTTATCTACCTGGTGCGCAATTCGGTGAACGAAGCGGTTTCCGGGGCGATTGCCGCAAAGCGCGGGGCGTACAATCTCCAGCTCTCACAGGCGACACCGGAACTGCGGGCCAAACTTCTCCGTCCGGTGGAGCTTGATCCGCAGCCCCTGGTCAAGTCCGTGAAAATGGCGAACCACTGGCGCACGAAATTCGGAGAGCGCCTGACCGGCCTGAACGCCAACTTCATCACCGTCACCTATGAGGACTACGTCTCCCGCAAGATGGAGACGCTCAACGGGATATACGCCTTCCTTGGGGTCGCCCCGTCGACGGAAGACCCGGAGGTGCGGTGGACCAAGATGACCTCGGCCAGCGTTTGGGATGACATCGTCAACGCCGATGCGGTTAAGGAAGCGCTCCAGGAGGCGGGCATCGACTACTCCATGGTGTCCTGAAGGCGGCGGATCGGCGGGCGCGGTGAACGGCTTCAGCGGCTTTTGACGGGTCCGCCGCTGCGGTAAGGCGGTAAGTCTTGCACGTCGCGCTTGTCGCAAGAAAAGGCGAGGGGACAAGCGTCGCCGGTGGAAGGGGGGGCGATGCAGATGCACAGCATGGCGGACACCGAGCGGGAGGCAGTGGCACTCCAGGAAGAGGAGCGCTGGAGCGAAGCGCTCGCGGCGTGGGTGCGCCTTCTGAAGCTGGACCCGCAGCACGTCCTTGCGCCCCGAGGCGTGGTGATGGCGCTGTGCCGGCTCGACCGGCTGGCCGATGCGGAAGGGGTCCTCCTGAAGCCGCAGGCGCCGCTGCGCAAGGCTTGGTGGGCTGTTCTGGGGCGGCGGCGGTCCGATGGCGGGCAGCCGGAGCTTCCCGCCCTGCTCCCCGGCGACGGCGAGGCGGGCGCTGGATGGACCGAGGCCGCGGTTTGGTATTTCCGTTTCCTCGCCGTTCAACGGGCGGCGCAGCGCAAGACGGCGTTCATTGACAAGCTGACCGCTGGTGCCCCGGCGCGACTTCTGTACCGCCTGGCCGTCGTCCTGACCCGGTTCAACCTGATCGGCGCCGCGGATCAGCTCTTCGCCGCCCTTCCCGTCGAGACGGATGGCGAATGGGAACGGCTGGCGCAGGCTTGGCGCTCCTTTCACTCCGGCGATCTCGATTCGGCGGCCTTGGCTCTGGCCGACCTTCTCCCCGATGCGCGCCGTCATCGGCTCGGGGTGGAACTGACCGCGTTGCTCGCTGCAAACAATGGCGATGTCCGTGGCTGGCAGGACGCAGTCCTTGAGCTGGACGCCGATGGCCTGCCCCCCGGATTCATGAACACCTCGATAGAGGTGCTGGCGCGCAAAGCCGCAACCGAGGACATGATCCTCAGGCTGCAGGACCTTCCGGAGTCCATTGCCGACGCGGCATTCAGGGCTGGAGTGGAGGTGACGGAGCGTTTGGGCCTGCTGGACCCCGAAGCTGCGGCCAAGCTCGCCAAGACCTTGATGACCACATACTCCGACAAGATCGGATGCAGCAGCGATTACAGCGTGTTGATGGGCTTTTCCGGCGAAGGCCATCTGGAGGTGGACCTCTTTCCGACCGGCAGCCTGCCGCCCCCTCTGAGTGTGCTGCGGCAAATGATGATGGCGCACCGGCCAGCGGCCAGCCTGGGGCAATACTTGTCGTCCTTCATTGCCTCCGCGTCAGCGAAGGAGCTGAATGAGGCTCTCTTGTTGAAGGCGCGGCACTGCCTGGTGTGGGGGGACCGGGAAGGCGCCCTGGCTGCGCTGCGGGGCTTTGATCCGGAAGGCGAGGTAAAGGGGTTCGGCTTTACCTTCAACCGGTTCCTGCCGGACTTGGTGCACGACGCGGACAGCGCGCTGATCGACGCCCTAATCCCCATCCTTCTCGCCTTGCCGTCCAGGACCGGCATCCGGACGGCCGGCATGATATCGTCGACCGACTCGGCGGATCTGGGGCTGGCCATCGCCCGCCGGCTCATCGACCATCCGGACTTGAAGCCTTTCGAAGGGGTCTGGCTGGGCGATTTTTTTGTCAGGCATTACGACTATTCGACTGCGGCGGAAATGTACCAGTGGGTCCGCCAAAATGCCAGCGAGCCCATGGAAGGCCTGAGCACCCGCCTGCGTCGTTGCCTCTATCACGACCCGGCTCTCAACCGAGCGCTCATGCAAGGTGATGATGCGGCCGTACGGACGCACTTGAACGCCCAGTTCGATGCAGACGAGCTTGATGCGGCCGCGTTCACGATGGTCCCCGTGGTGCAGTCGGTGGCTCTCAGCCAGCGCCATGGCTGGCCCCATGAGGAAGTGATTCCCGGCCGCGAGGTGAATATCCCGCCAAGCCTCTACTTTGGGCGGCCCGAAGGAGAGGGCATCGTCGTTCGGCATCCCGCGGTCTATTGGGCGGAATTGCGCGGCGCGCGCGTCAGCCCTAACAGCGCGGCCGTCCTGGTCAATGGAGTCCTGGTGCATCCGCCTGCAGAGGCGCCCAATGCCGCCCGGTACATCCATGCCGACGGCACCATCGCCGCCTATTCGACGGAGTGGGCGGTGGTTTCGCAACTTCCCGTGACGCGGCGTCTGGATGCCGCTGTTTCCTTGCTGGGGGCGGCGAACAACAACTACTATCACTGGATGTTCGACATCTGCTCCAGGTTCCTGGCGTTGCGGCACTACGAGGCGCCCGAAGGCGCCGTGCTGCTGGTTGATGACCTGGCCATGCGGATTCCGCAGATTCGTGAAACCATCGACCGGCTCAATCGCTGGAACCTGCCGCTCGTCACGGTGCCGGGAAACGAATCCTTTGTTGTCGAGCGCCTCGCGGTAGCGGCGTCGGGCACCTGGGGGCCGTTCCACCTCTACGACCATCTGGACCTCGAACTCGCCGATGTCGTTGTTCTTGCCGAGGCGGTGCAGGCCTTGCGCATGCTCGGCGAGCCGGAAGTCAGCCGCGGCAGGATCCATGGCGGCCGCCGTATATATATCACCCGCGTGGGAGCGGCCAATCCCCGCATCGCGAACGACGCGGCCATCTCCGAATTTCTCAGGGAGCACATGGGGTTCGAGATCGTGGACCCCGGAACCATGAGTTTCGCCCAGCAGGTGGAGGTCTTCGCCGATGCCTCCGTCGTCGTGGGCGCGACGGGCGCGGCGCTCACCAACACGGTGTTCTGCTCCCCCGGCGTCAAGATTCTGTGCCTGATCGTGTCAGACTTCAACTATTCCGCTTGGCCGATGGTGGCGCAAGCCGTTGGCGGTGATATGATGTTCCTTTCGGGGAAAGTTACCGAAAAGGGTTTCAACAAGTACCATCACAAATTCGAAATAGAACTTTCAAGCCTGAAGGATGCCCTGTCGCTTTTACTGTCGCGCTAGGAGGGTGTCACTCAACCGCGCTCAAGACGGCATCGATCACATAATCAACCTCTCCATCATCAAGATAATCGCCGATGGGGAGGGACAGGATATGCGCCGCAAGGTCCTCCGCGACCGGGAAGGACATGTTTTCAAACAGATGGGCGTAAGGCTTCTGGCGGGCGGGCAGCACGGGATAGTGGATGGCCGTCCCCACCCCCCTCTCAAGCAATTTCTCCTGAACCTTCTCGCGGTCACCGCATACGATGACGGCGTGGTGCCAGACGGAGGTGGGGGCGTCGGAGGAGACCAGGCGACACACCTCCGGATCAAGGCCCGCCAACCCTTTGGCATAGCGTGCGGCGATCTGGATCCGCCGCTGGTTGCTGGCGTCCAGGCGCGGCAGCTTGCAGCGCAGCATGGCGGCTTGAATCTCGTCCAGGCGGGAGTTCATCCCGGCCAGGGCATGAATGTACTTCGCCTCCGACCCGTAGTTCCGCAGCATCCGCAGCGCGGCGGCGAGATCGGGGTCGTTGGTGACCACCGCCCCGCCGTCACCGAGCGCACCGAGGTTCTTCGTCGGATAGAAGCTGTAGCACCGGGCCTGCGACCGTGGCCGACTGGCGGTCTCCAGCCGTTCCACGCCGTGCGACTGGGCGCAGTCTTCGATCCACGTGATCCCATGCCGCGCCGCGATCTCTCCGAGCGCGTTCACGTCACACTGCCGCCCGTACAGATTGACCGAAATGATGCCGCGGGTCCGGGGCGATATCGCTCTCGTGACGAGTTCGGGATCGATGTTGGAGCCGACCTTCTGCACATCCACGGCCACGGGCACGGCGCCGGTGGCGGACACCGCCAGAAAGGTGGCGACAAACGTCTGGGCGGGGACGATCACCTCGTCGCCAGGCCCGATTCCCGAGGCCTTGAGGGCCAGAAACAGGGCGTCCAACCCATTGGCGACACCGACACAATGGCGTACGTCGGCATAGGCGGCGAACTCGCCTTCGAATGCCTCCAGTTCGTCGCCCATGATGAGGGCGCCGGAGCGGATGACTTTTTCGGCCGCAACCAAAAGGGCGTCGGCAACGGGTTCATTGGCGCGGCATGCATCGTAAAAAGGAATGCGCATGATATCTGCTGCTCCGTCACGCCGCCTGCGGCAGGCGAACTCATCATTGTACGGCTGCCGTTGTACAGACCTCCTCCGGAGTGGGCAATAGCTTGACGTCCCGCCAACCGCGGCGAGATGGCGATCACGGCGAAAGAACCGGCGACGGAGTTCTTGACGCAAGGCGGTGCAGGCGCCACTGTGGCCGCACCCTGGCGCGTGTCAGCCGGGCTTGCCGTTGCTACTAGCGACTCGGAAATTGACGAATGACTGATCTGGCTGCGTCCCCCGTTCACGAGGTTTTTCGGCGGGCAGAATGCCAGGGCGCGTTCTTTGCCGAATCCCCCAAGCGCGCCGCTGTCATGCGCGCCGCGAAAAGCTTGGCGGTCCATGGTGCCCCGGTGCGGTTGCGTGTCCACCGCAACATGCCCTTCGAGTTTATCGCTTCCCTGTTGCCGGCCTTTCTGGCCTTCTCGGGGCACGCCATCACCTGCACCTTCAGCGACTATGACGACTCCCTGATGCTGGCCGGCGAGGGGGAGGCGGATGTCGAATTGGTGTGGCTGGACTTCGACCGCTATTCCATGACGGCCGACGACCTGGTTACCTGGCTCGTGTCGCGCTGCCAAGCGTTGCGAAGCCGCTCGCGGGCTCCCATTCTCGTGGCGTCGTCGCCACGGAGGGGCGGCGCGGCCGACGTCTTGAACCAAAGGCTCCGCGACGGCCTTGGCGCCATACCGGGCGTGCGCGTCCTACCCATCGAGGACGTGGCGGCCAAGGTCGGCGAGGCCTATTTCGACGCCCGGTTCGCGGCCGTCGGCGCGACGACCCTTTCGGAGCGGGCCAACGTCGAACTGGCACGCGCGTTCGGCCTGCTATGGTTGCCTGCAGTCCTGCAGCCGCCGCTCAAGGCGGTGGTGTTCGACCTCGACAACACGCTGTGGGGTGGGGTGCTGGGCGAGGACGGCATTGACGGCCTGATGGTCGACGGCGCCTATTCCGCTCTCCACGAAAAAGCGGCGGCCTTGGCCGAAGGCGGAATGTTCCTCGGGGTCCTGTCCCGCAACGAGGACGTCGATGTGCGGGCTGCCTTCGCCAGCGGCCGTATCGGACTGCCCGCCGAAAGGATCGCCGCGTGGTCGGTCAGCTGGGGCAGCAAGGCCGAGGGGATGCAGGCCATTGCGCAGACCTTGCGCATCGGCCTGGACGCCATCCTGTTCGTCGATGACAATCCCGGCGAATTGGCCGCCGTGGTGGCCGCCTGTCCGGGCATCCGGGTGCTGCACGCCAAGCCCGACCCGGCCGAGACCCTGCGCGCACTCGAGTTGTATCCCGGCCTGTTCTCCTGGGGCCGCGACGATGCCGGGGCGGTACGGGCAGCGGACCTGGCGAACAATGCGGAGCGTGAAGCCGTTCGCGCCGGCGCCAAAGGCGAGGAAGAGTATCTGGCATCCCTGGCGCTGACGGTTAGCATCGCAGTTGACCCGGACGACCAGCGGGAGCGCCTGCGGCAACTGTCGGAGAAGACCAACCAGTTCAACCTGGCCTTGCGCCGCCTGAACGACATCGACGTCGCCGAAATCCTGGCGGCGCCGGATCGTTTTGCCGCCGGCATATGGTTGCGGGACCGCTTTTCCGATTCCGGCTTGATCGGCGCGATCTTCGCGCGGCTCGATGGGCCGGGCCGTCTGGTGGTCGAGGAATTGTGCGTCAGTTGCCGGGCGCTTGGCCGCGGCATTGAGGACGCCATGATCGCGGCCGCCGTAAACGATCTCTTGGCCGCCGCCCAAGCCGACGGCGCCGCCGTCGCAACCGTGGCCTTCTCCCATGCGACCGGCCCCCGCAACGGCCCGGCCCGCGATTGGCTTGCCCGGTTCACCGGGCAGGCGTTGGGGGAGTCTGGCATCGTGGAAATTCCCTGGGTTGTCCGCGAGCGAGAACAGATGCTACACACGCTGCCTATTCGCTTGGAGCGGAGAACTGGGAATGGCAGCGCATAACATCCGCCTGGAAGGTCAGGCCTTCGGCCTCCGGCCGGTGACGCTGGAGGATGCGGGCGCCATCGTCGACCTGCGCTCAGCCCCCGGACAAAGCCGTTATATCCACGCCGTGTCGCCCGATGTCCGTCAGCAGGTGGCGTGGCTGGAGCGCTATTTCGCCCGCACCGATGACTACTACTTCATCATCGAGAATCTCCACGATGGCTCCTTTGAGGGCACGATCGCCGTCTACGACATCGCCAGCCATCAGGGCGAGTGGGGCCGCTGGGTCCTGCGGCCGGGCTCCATGGCCGCCCCGGAGTCGGCGTTGCTGGTCTACCGGGCTGCCTTTGAGGCGATAGGCCTGGAGGAAGTGTACTGCCGGACGGTCGCGGCCAACGAGGGCGTGGTGTCGTTCCACGACAGCAGCGGCCTCCGGCGGACGGGCGTCCTCCAGGGCGTTTTCGACCTTGGCGACGGCCCCATCGATGCGGTCGAGCACCGCCTGTCCGTGGCGGAGTGGCCGGCTGTCCGCGACCGGCTGGCACAGCAGGCCCACCGCGTGGCGCGCCTGTTGCAGCGCAGCCGTCCGCAGGATCAGGATAAGGAGCGCGGATGATGGATGCCGCCCTTGCCGGCTTCGACTTCCACCACATCGGTGTCGCCTGCCGTTCGCTGGCCGTGGAACAGCGGGGATGGGCACTACTCGGCTACGATGTAGAAGGCGAAGCCTTTACTGATCCTTTGCAGGGGGTAACGGGTCTTTTCATGACGGGCCCTGGTCCGCGCATGGAGTTGCTCGCCCCTTTGCCCGGATCTACCACGCTCACGCCATTTCTGGATGGCGGGATAAAAATGTACCACCACGCCTACGTGGTTCTGGACATAGAGACCGCTACTGATACGTTGAAGGCTCGGCGCGCCAAGATCGTGTCACCGCCCAAGCCGGCTGTCGCCTTCGGGGGTCGGCTTGTGACGTTCCTGATGTTGCCGACGACAATGATCGTCGAACTTATTCAGAGGTAGCCTGTGATGAATGGGGCCGTCGGGCGATGCCCGGGTTCCATTCTCGTAGGGGAAAATATATGCCGTGGAGTAAGAGCTGTGTCCACCTGGTCGCTAGAAAAATGCGAAACTATCTCTTTCCCTAGAATTAACGATAACCGGGGAAACCTTACGTTCATCGAGGGTCAAAACCATATCCCTTTTCCGATTGAACGCTTCTACTACATCTACGACGTACCAGGCGGCGCGGAGCGGGCGGCCCATGCGCACGTAAACCTGCATCAGGTCTACATTGCGATGTCGGGCAGCTTCGATGTCCATTTGGACGACGGCAGGCAGCGTCGCACCTACAGTCTCAACAGGTCTTACTTCGGCCTGTACATTTGCCCGATGGTTTGGCGCCACATCGACAATTTCTCGTCCAACTCGGTTCTTGGCGTTCTTGCTTCGGCGCGATATGACGAGAGCGACTACATCCGCGACTACGGGCAGTTCCTGGAGCGGATTTCCGCTGAGTGAGCAAGAGGGTCGCCTAGCTCTGCTCTCTTCGTCCTCGAGACGAAAGAAGCGCCGACAGACCGGGCCGGCGCCATAGGATGCGGGGGATGCCGGGGATGCGGGCTGGCCTCCTTCACCAGCCCTCATCCTGAAGTGCAATCCGCTCCTGGGTCTTCGCTGGCGGTCAGCGGGCGGCTTGTCCAGCAGCTTTTCGACGCGATCTTTTGGGCCCGCCCATCACGCAGGCTTGCGCAGCAGGGCCAGGCCGTCGTGTTCGGCAAAGCGCTTGTCGCCGCGGCCCCAGTCGATGACCTGGTTGCGCACCGGCTCCAGGCCTTCCTTGATGGCGTAGTGCTTCATCAGCGGCACCGACATGAAGTTTCGGGCGTGCGGGGTGGTCTGGAACACGCCGCCGGGGCTCGCCTGGTAGTTGGAGTGGTGGGTGAAGAAGAAGCCTCCCGGCTTGAGCACCCGGGCCGCCTCGCGCAGGTAGTTGCGCACCACGTCGCTGTCGAAGTGGACCATGGAGTCCCAGCAGAACATGAACGTCACGCTGGCGTCGGGAATGGCCTCCAGCGTCACGCCGTCGTTGCGCACCAGGGTCACCTTGGCGTTCCCGGCGAAGCGGTTGGCGCAGAAGTCGATGTTCTCCTGCAGCGGATCGACGGCGTATACCTTCTCCGCCTTCTCCAGCATGATCTGGGTCATGCGGCCATGGCCGGGCGCCAGTTCAAGGACGCACTCGTAGGAGATCGGGGCATCGCCAAGGAACGGCAGGATCACGCCGTCCCACTGCGCGCGGGCACTGGCCTCCACGGCGTCGTAGTAGGGCGTCGCCGCCCAGCGGCGCACCACCGATCCGGTCTCGGCCTTCAGCTTGTCGATCATCCCGGTCTTGCCAGCCATCCCCTGTCGTCCTTTTTGCCATGAGAGCGTGGAACTGCGCGAGAGCATGCCACCGGGAGACGGCGCTGCAAAGACCTTCCTGGGCTGGGCGGCCGGCTGCGGTCAGGAGACCGCCTTTTGCTCCGCCGTCATCGCCTTGAACAGGCGCTTGTCGCGCGACAGCCATTCCCGCAGGGACAGCGGCAGGGAGTCGCCGCGCGCCCCCAGGCTGTGACCGATGATCAGCGCGAAGTCCTCGGCCATGCGATGCAGGGTGGCCCCCAGCGGTGCGTTGTGGGCGCGGCCCCAGGTCCAGTCGTTGCGGGCCAGCCTCCAGCCGGTCAGCAGCGCCCCGCCGGCCGAGCGGGCGCCCAGACGGTAGCCGAACAGGGTGCGAAAGGACAGCGCCTCGTCGAAGGCCCGCTGCAGGCGCTCGAACACCGCGTAGTCGTGCGAATGGTAGACCACCGCGTCGTGGGCATAGGCCTTGTGCCAGCCGGCCTCGATGATGCGCAGGGCCCAGATCTGGTCCTCGGCGAAGTCGACGTCGGGATAGGGGATCTGCTCCCAAACGCTGCGGCGCAGGCAGGAATTGTTGTCGGAATAGAAGTGCAGCACCTGGCGCCAGCCGGTGTCGTTGGCGAAGCGCTCGGGGTCCATCTCGCGCGACACCACCAGCGGCAGGTTGAGGAAGCCGGCGAAGTGTCCGGTCAGGTCGCGGTGGGTGAAGGGCGAGGCTTCCGGATAGGCCAGGTGGCGGCCGAAGGCGCCGGCGATGCGGTCATCCTGGTCCACCGCGCCGACCAGGTTGCGCAGCCAGGCGCGGTCTTCGGGCAGGGCGTCGTGGGTCAGCAGGGCGCAGAACGCGCCCTTGGCCTCGGCGATGGCGCGGTTGCGGGTGCGGCCGTGGCCGAACTC
Organism: Rhodospirillaceae bacterium; assembly: GCA_041686745.1. Taxonomy (GTDB): domain Bacteria; phylum Pseudomonadota; class Alphaproteobacteria; order Rhodospirillales; family Rhodospirillaceae; genus Cauispirillum. Next base: position 290,464 of record JAWLDH010000002.1, read on the forward strand.
CGCGGGCGGGATCTCGATCAGGCGCACCGAGGGCCGGGCGCGCACGATGTCCAGGGTGCCGTCGGACGACCCGCTGTCGATGACGATGACCTCGAAGGGCCAGGGCGCCTCCTGTTCCAGCACGCGGTCGAGGACCTTTTCGAACAGCGGGCCGGCATTTTTGGTCGGGATAATGACCGAGGCCTTCATGATCAGGGGCTCTCCTTCCAGTCGCAGTGCCGGGTCCAGCGCCAGGCATCGGCAATCTGCGCGGCCAGATCCGGGTGTTTGGGTGTCCATCCCAGCACGGCGCGGGCCTTGGCGGCATCGCCCACCAGCACCGGCGGGTCGCCCGGCCGGCGCGGCTCGGTGATGGCCGGGATGGCATGGCCGGTCACGGCGCGGGCGGCCTCGATGACCTCGCGCACCGAATAGCCCGCCCCGTTGCCCAGGTTCAGTGCCAAACTGTCACCGCCCGCCAGCAGGTGGCGCAGGGCCAGGAGGTGGGCGTCGGCGAGGTCGCAGACGTGGATGTAGTCGCGCAGGCAGGTGCCGTCGGGCGTCGGATAGTCGTTGCCGAACACGCGGATGGCATCGCGCTGTCCGGCCGCCACCTGCAGGACCAGGGGGATGAGGTGGGTCTCGGGCTGGTGCAGTTCGCCGATGCGCGCCTGCGGGTCGGCGCCGGCGGCGTTGAAGTAGCGCAGCACCGCCGATCGCAGCCCCACCGCCGGACCGGCATCGCGCAGCATGGCTTCGACCGCCAGTTTGGTGGCGCCATAGGGGTTGATCGGCCGCTGCGGGTGGTCCTCGGGAATGGGCACCGTCTCGGGCAGGCCATAGGTCGCGCAGGTCGACGAGAACACGATAAGGCCACAGCCGGCGCGCGCCATGGCCTGCAGCAGGGCCAAGGTGCCGCAGACGTTGTTGGAGTAGAACTCGTAGGGCTGCTTGACGGATTCGCCGACCTCGGACAGGGCGGCGAAGTGCATCACCGCCACTGGCCGGTGGGTGGCGAAGGCGGTGTCCAGGGCCGCGGCGTCGCGAATGTCGCCTTCGACCAGCGGCCCCCATTGCACCGCCTGGCGATGCCCGCGGTGCAGGTTGTCAAAGACCACCGGCGTGAAGCCGGCCTCGGCCAGGGCCAGGCAGGCGTGGCTGCCGATATAGCCGGCCCCGCCGACGACCAGGACAGTGCCCTCGGCGTGCATCAACGGCCTCCTTTTTCAGACTGCAACGTCAGGCTGGACCTTGGCATCGATCAGGCCAACGACGCCGAGGGCGGTCAAGTGCCCCTCGGGACCATCGGCACAGCTATCACGGAATATGGTGGCGCTCAACTCGTCAATGCCACTTGCCCACCACCCCCGCGATTTAAAGCCTGGCATGTTCGCGCAGCGCGCCGATCAGGAAGCCGCCGATAAGATAGCCCACCAACAGCACGGCAAAGGCCGTGGCCGTTTCGGTCAGACGCTCCGGCCGCAGCGCCTCCTGGGGCACGCCCGGCGGCACGAAGTCGACGATGTAGCTGTGCTTGCGGGCGGCGTCGGCCCGTGCCACCTCCAGCCCGGTGAAGGCCGCCTCATAGGCCCGGCGGGCGAACTCCTCCTCGATCAGCAGGGTTTCATAGCCGTTGAGGATTGTGGAGTAGATCTCGCCCTCCTGCGCAGGCCTGGCATTGGGGCTGGGGCTGGGGGTGGTCGCCGGGCGCTCCTGCCTGGCCGCCCCGGTGCCGCCATCGGGTGTGGCGAGGCGGCTGCGCTCCGTCCCCATCTGGCTTTGAAGGATGGCGATTCGGGTGCGCAGGGCGATGACGCGCGGGCTGTCCTCCTGCATAAAGGTTCTCAGCTGCGCCAGTTCGGCGCGTGCCGAGGCAAGGTCCTGCTCTATGGTCGCGACGATGCCGCTGATGGTGGCGGCACTGTTGACCGGGTTGAGCTCGCCGTGCAGGTTGCGGAAGTCAAGCAGGCGCAGGCGGATGTCGCGCAGGCGCTCCTCGGCCGTGGCCACTTCGCGGCGGGCGAAGGACACGGCGTCCTCGCGGGCGCGTTCGGCCAGCTTGTTGAGCAGTTCCTCGCTCAGGCTCAGCAGAGACTCCGCGATGCTGGTGGCCAATTCGGGTTCGAAGGCTTCGGCACGGATGGTGAGGATTTCGCCATCGGTGGCGATCTCCGCCTCTATGCGGTCGGCGTAGTAGGCTTGGAAGTCCTCCTCGGAGGCGTCACTCTTCAGGCGCGACCACCAGTCGACCTGCTCCGAGGAATAGTGGCCGCGCAGGTCCAGCCACTTGTCGAGATTGCCCAGCGCCTCCGGCGAAGTGATGTAGTTCTGGAGGATGTAGAGCTCCTTCGCCGCGCTGCCGCCCGTGGGGCCAAGGAAGGCCGAGAACATCGACGTCACGGCTTCGGACTTGGCCTGCACCGTCAGGCGCGCCTCCGACAGGTAGCGCGGCGAGGCGATCGTGCCGTAGTAGACGCCGACCAGCAGGGTCGGCAGCAGCACGAAGATGGACAACTGGATGACCATGCGCCGCAGCAGCGACCGTCGGCGCTCCTGCAGGCGCTGGGCGTAGTCGGTCAGCGTGCCGGCGGGCAGGGCAGCGTAGCCACGCTCCTCCTCGTCGTCGTCATCGACATCGACATTGCGGTCGCGCGGCGCATCGGGCGCCTCCCACTGTGGCTCCGGCCGCTGGGGAGCGGCAGGTTCGCGGCGCGGCGATCGCCCCTTCACCAGGTCGTCAATCTTCGTCATGGTAGGTGATCGCCTCTTCGACGTGGGTGAAGGGGATGAGCGTCTGGTTTTTCAGGACCAGGACAAGATCGCAGTAGGTGCGGATGGTTTCCGGATCGTGCGAGGCGAACAGCGCCCCGGAGTCCCGGTAAACCTCCATGAGCATGCGGTCGCAGCGCTTGCGGAAGGCCGGCTGCCGGGGGCCGGCGGCGCCATCGATCAGGTAGCAGTCAAACCGCAACGCGTAAGAAATGGCGTAGGCCACGCGGCCGCGCAAGCCCGGCGGATACTTGGCCGCCGGGACGTCCTGAAATGCCTCGTCGACCGCGGCGAGCGCCAGCACGAAGTCCACCACCTCGGTCGGGTCGGCCTCGTACAGGCGGGCCATGAACGCGGCGTTTTCCGCCGCCGTCATGTTGAGATTGACCGCCCCCTGGTAGCCGACCAGGGGCGACAGCCGCGCGTCGCGAACGATGCGGCCGAGGCTCGGCGGCACCAGCCCGGCAATCATGTTGAGGATGGTGGTCAGGCCCGACTTCGGCCGTCCCAGGATGCCGACCCGGCGGTCGGTGGGCACCGACAGGGTGGTCGGCTGGAGGATCACCGTCAGGCCGTTCGCCGCCGGATACCACATCGCCGTGTCGATGAAGTGGATCATTTGCCGAGCAGCCTTGCGCGGAAGCGGGATTCCAAAGCCAGGCCGAACACCAGCATCAGGGCGCCCACGGCGATCGGATAGCGGATGTCCGTCCCGTGCAGCGGGAAAGACGATTCCGCTCCGTTGCGCACATACTCGATGACGTGCAGCAACGGGTTGAGCAGGGCGTACTGCCGTACCTCCGGCGGAAGGTCATGCACCGAAAAGAAGATGCCCGAGGTCAGGAACAGGAAGCGGCCGAGGACCGTATGGACGACCCTGAGGACCCCTTTCCAGAAGGTGGCCACCACTTCGATGATGTACCCCATGCCGGCTCCCATGAGGAACAGCACGCCGGCCCCGGCGAGGACCTGCAGGGGATCATCGACATAGACCTCGAAGTCGATGGCCCGCAGCAGCACCGCAAAGACCAGGGTGATCAGGACGTGGGTGAAGAACTCGAACACCAGCGCGGCGATGCGGTAGTCGAAGGTCGATACGCGCGGCACGAACAGCACCTGCCGGCTCTTCTTGCTGGCGTTTTCCATCGCCCCCCAGGCGGCGTTGAACACCTGCCAGGCGATCAGGCCGGTCATCAGGAACAGGGCCAGGGGCATGTCGCCGGGCTGGCGCTGGCGGATGACGCTGAAGATGAAGATCATCATCATCAGGCCCAGCATCGGTGGCAGGACGGCCATCAGGTAGCCCAGGCGGTGGCGGCCGAACCTGGCGCGCACCTGCCGGTGCATGAGGGCGTTGACCACCACCATGTGCTCATGAAGGCTGCCGAGGAAACTGCTGCGCGTCTCCACCGTGCGCACGTCGCCCTGGAAGGCGAACGGGCTGTCGGTTGCGGCCAACGGCTTGGACGCCGCCGTCGCCCGCGACACCCATATCGCCAATCCGGGCAGGGCCGGATTGCGGTGCTCGGCGACGCGCAGGGCCGCCAGGGCCTCGACGGATTTGCCGGTGCGATAAAGAGCCTGCCCCAGCAGCAGGGCATCGGCGGCCGACGCCCCGTCGTCCAGGGCCGGCTGCAGGAACGGCAGCGCCTCGTGCGGGCGCTGCTCGCCGAGGAGCAGCCTCCCCAGGTGCAGTTTGGTGGCACGGTCGTCGGGGTCGATGCGCAGGGCCAGACGCAGGTCGGCCTCGGCCTCGGCGGCTTGGCCCAGGGCGATGCGCGCCGTGGCCCGCGCCACCAGGGCGGGAGCCGTGAGGCCGCGCCGCAGGACGGCCGTGAGGTAGCGGTCGGCCAGGGCGTGGTTGCCCAGCCTGAGGTGGCACTGCCCCTGCAGCAGGGCGGTGGCGGCGCTGACGGGGTTTTCCACCGCCGCCGCGGCGTCGGCGGCCTTGAGGGCGGCCTCGGCCGAATTCAGCCGCATGTACAGGCGGGAGATGCCCTGCAGAAGCCCCGGCCGCCCCAGCGCGGCGGCCAGGGCGCGCCGCAAGGTGGCCTTGGCAGAGCGGCGGTCACCGTGCTCAATCAGCAGCGTGGCCGCCCGCAGGCCCAGTCGGGCGTCCTGAGGCAACAGGAAGGCGGCCCGCTGAAAGGCCTTTACGGCTCCGGCCTCGTCGCCGAGCCGCTCGCGCACGCGGCCCAGCGTCGCCAGTGCCGGGGCACGCGTTCCGTAGAGTTCCGTCAACTGGGCGAGGACCTGTTCGGCTTCCCTCAGGCGGCGCTGCTGGAACAGGGCGCAGCCCAAGGCCTCGGCGGCGACGCGCGACTTCGGGTCGGCGGTCAGGGCGGCATGGGCCGCGACCTCGGCGGCACGCGGGCGGCGCAGGGCCACCAGGGTGCGCGCCCGCTGCTCCAGCGCCGAAGCCGAGCCGGGATGGCAGCGCAGGCCGGCCCGCAGGGCGAGGTCGGCGGCACGGCGCCGGCCCAGCGCCTCGAAGGCCTGGGCGAGGCTGAGGAAGATCTCCACCGGCGCCGAGACGTCGCGTGCCGCCCGCCGCAAAAGGCCGATGGCCAGACGCGGTCGGCCGACCAACAACTCAGCCGTTCCGGCCAGGCGCAGGGCCTGCCGGTTGTCCGGCTCCAGCGCCAGGACGCCGTCAAGGATGTCCAGGCACCGGTAGAACCGGCCATGCTGGAATAGGCGGAGCGCTTCTTCAATCATGCGCGGGCGTCAACCATGCTCAAGGGTTCACCTCCGCACCGCCCGAGGGGCTCGCCGCGAACGGGGCGCCTGCGCCTCCCCGACCGGGGCCGTGGTCCGTAATGCGTGAGGGGCCGTGTCTATAGGTACCAGATCGTCCCGCCCCGCGCAACGCCACCGCCCGGCGCCATTGGCCCGCGCCATTGGCCCGCGCCATTGGCACCCCCGGCGCGTCAGTCCGCCGCCCCGGCCAGGCGCCGACGCAGGGCGTCCTCGACCAGGCGCCCCGAATGCTCCCAACTGAACTGGCGGGCGTGCTCGAGGCCGGCGCGGGAGTGGGCCTCCCAGCGCGCCGGGTCGGTCAGCAGGCGTTCCAGGGCATCGGCGATGGACAGCGGATCGGGGCGGGCCAGTTCCAGCGCCGCGCGCGGGAACACCGCCGTGACCGGCTCGATGTCCAGTTCCACCAGCGGCAGGCCGCAGGCCATCATTTCGCGCGGGATCAGCGAATGGTTGGTGGCCGAGAACACCATGCCGACCCGCGAGCCGCGGTACAGCGCGCCCAGCTCTTCGGCCGACATCACCCCGTGGTCGGTGAACGGAAAGGCCAGGTGCATGGACGGCAGGCGGCCGCCGAACAAGTCGACGTGGAAGGCATGGCCGCGCCCGGCCAGTTCCTCCAGGGCCAGCAGCCCCAGTTCCACCGCCCGGCGCGGCGTGGCATAGCGGGAGTAGAAGGCGATGTGCGGCGTGGCCGGCCGCTCGCCCTCGGCGGGCGGGAAGTAGGCCTGGGGATCGTAGGCCAGGTCCCACTTCATCGACCACAGGCCGTAGCGGTCGCGCATCAAGCCGTCGAGCCACTCGCCGGCGCACAGGCAGTCAAAGCCGAAGCCGTAGGTCTCGCGCGTCAGCAGGCTGTCGCTGCCGGCCGGGTAGAAATCGCACTCGTGATCCTGCACAAAGTAGAAGCGGCGGCGGAAGTTGGCCATTGCCCGCACCGGGTAGCAGGTCCAGCGGTCGGTGGCGATCAGGGCGTCGCCCGAGATGCCGTCTAGGCCGTCGTCGGGCAGGAACCGTACCGAGACGCCCTCGATGGGCTGGAAGTGTTCGCGGATGGTTTCAAAGGCGGCCTGGCCGGTGGCGTGCACCCGCGGCGGCATGATCCACAGGGTCTGGCGATGGCCGAAGCGCTCCAGAAACCGCACGATGCGGAAAATGGTCATGTGGCCGCCGGCGCCGCGCTGGAAGTCCGGGATGACCCAGTGAATGTCCAGGCTGTCCGGATTGGCCTCGCCCGGCGGCGGGGTCAGCGGCACGCTCTGCCAGCGGGTGGCGAAGGACAGGCGGTCAAAGAAGCGCGGCGCGTTGCGCGGCGCCTCGGCAGGGCCACCCCCCTCGACCCCTGGCACGGCCACGTTGTCCGGCGTCCCCTGGCGGCCCTCGGCGCGGCCGCGGCGGATGTAGTGGATGAGTGGGTTGATCCCGTTGGCGGCGACGTCAGGGTTGGACGCCAGATAGAAACCGGTGCGGAACATGGGACTGGGATCACGGCCTTCGCGGGCGCCGTGCAGCAGGTAGTGCAGCTCCAGCGGCCGGCGATAGGCCACGAGATCGGGGTTGCGCGACAGGTAGAACGCCGGATCGAACAGGTGCGAGCGGCGCAGTGCCCAGAACTCCTTCCACACCGCCGCGACGCTGCGCGGGTAGCCGGCCTCGTCGATCATCCGCCGCAGGGCCGCCGGCAATAGCGGCGGCAAGCGGTCCAGACGCGGTGGCTGGTTCACCAGCGCCCGCAGGGCGTCCTGGACCTGCACCAACTGCGCCTGATGGGCGGTCAGGGCGGCGGCGCACTCTTCGGCCTGCTCCTTGAGGGCGGCGAGGCGCGCGGCTTCGTCCCTGGGTGTCGCGGCGGGTGTCGCGGCGGGCGTCGTGGAGGTCGGATTGGCGGCGGAGCGCTTGACGGCTTCAGGCATCTGTCTTCTCACTGATCAGGCGCAGCGCCTTGGCCACGCGGACAACCCTTGTATGGCGCAGGGTGAGAAAGCGCTTCTCGCTTTCGGCGAGTCGCTCCTCGCTTCGGACAAGGCGGTCCTCCGCATCATGCACCCGTTTCCACAGATCCTGGTTCTCGGCGTGCAGGGCGTCGCGGTGGCCTTCCACCCCGTGCACCCGCTTCCACAATTCCTGGTTCTCGGCGTGCAGGGCGTCGCGGTGGCCTTCCACCCCGTTGACCCGCTTCCACAATTCCTGGTTCTCGGCGTGCAGGGCGTCGCGGTGGGCTTCCACCCCGTGCACCCGCTCCCACAATTCCTGGCTCTCGGCGTGCAGGGCATCGAGCGCGGCCTCGGCACCAGTCACCCGCTCCCACATTCCGGCGGTGTCGGCGCGCTGACGGGCGCGGCGGGCCACCCAGCAGGCGCTCAATTCGGGGCTCGATACCCGCCACAGCGTCTCCGGCCCGACCAGCGGCAGGACGGCGTCCAGCGCCGCATCAACGGCCGGCAGCAGGCCCCGAGCCGCGGCCGGCTCCACATCGGCGGCACCCCCGCCGGTCAGGGCCTTCAGGGCGGCGAAGACGCCGCGCGCGGCGGCGACCCCGGCATCGACCAGGTGCCCGGGCGGCGGCGCATGGCGCAGGCGTGGCTCAAGAAAGCTTGCCCCCGAGGCTGGCGCGGCGTGCTGCGGCACATGGCGGGCCAGCCATTCGCCCAGCAGGTCCGGCCGCTCCAGGCAGTCGTCATAGGCGACCAGCCCAAAGGGCCGCCCACCCTCTGCCACCCATGCCAGGGTATCGCGCAGGTACAGCAGCCACAGAGCCGCGCTCCAGGCCGGCGCCATGCAGTCGCGGCGCTGGAGCGAGGCTGCCACGTCGGCGGGGTCGCGCAACACCACCAGCGGTAGCACTGTCAGGCCGAGGCGTTGCGCCGCATCGTCCCACAGCGGCGCCAGACGGCAGATGCGCGGATCCTTCAGCCCGCCCAGGCCGCCGACGGTCAGCCGTTCCAGGCAGTCCGCCAGTCCGGCGCCGTGGGCCTGCCCGGCGGCGGCCAGACGGACGGCATCGGTGCGCAGCGGAGCGCTCCAGTGGCCGTAGGTCGCCGCGAAAAGATCCTCGTTGCACGCAACCGCCTCGCGGTCCTCGAAATAGCCCTTGGGGTTGAACTCGTTGGCGTCCAGCAGACGTCCGCCGAAATCGACCCCACGGCCGGCTAGTTCACCTGCCACCGCCGAAGTGCCGCTGCGATGCATGCCGACGACCAGCACCAGGGTGCGGGTGCCCCGCCGGGGCGAAGATGCCACTGTTCGCGCGCTCCCGGAGTCCACTATTTGCCGCGGTCGAAAATGTTGACCACCACGCCCGAGGACACTGCGATGCGATAAAGGATTTCGACCATGTCCTTGAACACCGCGCCCGCCTTGCTGTCGGCTGCCGGCAAAATCATGATGTGGTCGCCAGGGCGCAGTTCCGGATTGGACGTCGTCTCAACTGCGCCGTTCAGGCGCTGGATGATGACGCGGTCCTTCTCGGCCCGTTCGGTGAAGCCGCCAACCTTTGCGATGTAGTCCTTGACGGTCCACCCGGGCACGTAAACCAGGCTCTGCGGCGCGCGGACTTCGCCCGACAGCAGGATCACGTCGTTGCGCATGGGGATGACGATCTCGTCCTGGGGTTCCAGGAGCAGATCCAGGCCCTCCCCGCCACTCAGCACCACCCGGCCCTCGGGCCGGACCGCGCGCGCCTGGGCAATGAAGCGCTCGACAAGCTGCGCCTCCTGGACGCGGATGGTCGCCTCCGAAGGCGTGTCCGAGGGCGTGAGCAGAACCGATCGCTGCAGTTCCTGGAGCGCCACTTCGAGGGCCCGTTCCTGGCGCTCGGCGGCGCTTTGGCGCCGCAGGTAGATGGCGCTGAGGTCGACGCGGTCGGGGTCGACCGCCACCAGGTCGAGAACCTCGCGCAGGCGCACGTTGCGCCGCAAGGCGAAGGATGAGGGGCCGGAAGAGTTGCCTTGGACGCTCACGAAGATGGACTGATCGACGCGGTCACCCATGAAGGTGAAGCTGTCGCCGTCCTGGACGCGCAACTCGGCGAACTCGGCGACCGGGATGTAGGCATTGTAGGGCTGATCGTCGCGCAGCCCGGCAACGGCGACATGCGAGGCTTGCGGGCTCGGCCCGGCGACCGCCATGATCTGCGCGCCGGAGGTGACTTCGGGGGCGACTTCGAACCAATGCTGGTTGCGCACCAGGCCGCCCACGCTCACCGTCGCACCCTGAGGGCCGACGACGATGCTGTCGTTGTCGTCGAACTGCAAGTTCGGCAGGCGTCCGTTGAGCAGGAAGTCATAGAGGTCGATCGTCACCAGTTGCCTGCCGTCCCGCAGTACCGTGATGTTGCGGTACGATCCGGCTTTCGGGAGGATGCCGCCGGCGACCGACAAATAGTACAGGATGGTGTCCAGGCGGGCACCGGCGTAGCGACCCGGCCGCGGCACGGCCCCCGTCACGTAGACCGAAATCGGCTGGCTCGTCAGCAGGTTGGTGTAGGACTGCACGTTGCTGGTGAAGACCCGCGAGATTCCCCGCTTCACCGCGGCATCGAGTTCCCTGTTGGTCAGCCCGGCGACCGGGATGGGGCCGATCTCGGGGATGAAGATGTTGCCCTGCAGGTCGACCGTGACGGTGCCATTGAATTCCCACGCGCCCCACACGGCGACGGCGACCTGATCGCCCGGCGTGATGATATAGGAGGGGTTGACCGGCTGGGCCCGAGCCGTGCGGAACTGCTCGTCGAACAAGCTGGCGCCGAACGGCCTCAAACTCCGTGTGGCAACCGTGCTTGCGGTGGTGGACGGGTCGGCCTGTGCTTCCGGGAGGGCAAGTTCGCCCCCCACCGGGGCGACCCGCTGAAGGTTCGCGTCGCGCCCTTCCAGGATGGACAGCACGTCATCGGTTTGAGCCCAAACGGGGCCGGCAGTCAGGGCAAGAACCCCCGCCGTCATGAACAGGCTGGAAAACCGGAATGCCCCCACTGTCGTGCCCCTAAGCCTCAGGTTGCTGCCTCGCCGGTCGGCGCGGCTCATCTTAAGCATGAGTGATAATCCGTCAACCGCCACGAGACGGCGTCCGTCCCGGCAGTTGCCATGGCGGCAGCTGCAGTGTTTCTTCGGCGGGCACGGTGCGCCGCTTGCGGCACTCCTTGTCCTGGCGAAGCTCGCCCCTGTCGTGAATGCTGAACCGATTTGGGAAACCAGATGGCTGGCTTGACCATGGGCGTGCAGATGATCTGGTCCAGTCAGTTCCTGGCGAGGCCTGCTGCGCACATCCGCATTCTTGAGGCGGCTGTTGCCGCTTGTCAATCACGTGCGCGGCGTGGGCGGCCGAACCGGCTTCGGCGCTGGCTCTTGGCGGGCACGCAGATGCCGTGGTATCGGAGGGCATCGCAACGAGTGGGCATGCGATTGAGGAGAGACGATGATGGGAACCACGAAACCCAATGTTTGCCGCATGGCAGCCCGGTGCGTCGCCATCCTCGCCGTCGCCGTGGTGGCCGCGGCATGTTCCCGCGCGACGGCGCCGCCTGTCCCCCAGGGGGGGCAGCAGCAGCAGGTGGCGTCGACGAGCCCCGTGGTGCGGTTTGTTGCCGAAGCCGGCGAAGGCGCCCGTGCGCGTATCCAGGATCCGCTGGTCGGGGGACTCGTCGATGTTGACGTCGGGCCACGCTACGTGTCGGCAAACGCCAACCTTTGCAAGCGGTTCAACACAACTGCCGTGGGCGGCACGAGTACGGTTCGGACCTGGGCGATCTGCCGCGACCGGAGTGCCGTTTGGGCCCTGGTCACAGCCGGCGCTGCGCCGCTGGCCGAGTGATCGGCCGGCCGCGCAGCTGCCGCAGGATGTGACGCAACCGCGTGACCGCCTTACGCGGTCACTTCACCAAAGGCGGTCTTGAGGGCGCCGACCAGGTCGTTGCGCTCCCACGAGAACCCGCCGTCCTCGGTCGGCGTGCGGCCGAAGTGGCCGTAGGCCGCGGTGCGGGCGTAGATCGGCCGGTTGAGGCCGAGGTGCTCGCGGATGCCGCGCGGGCTGAGGTCCATGAGCTGCGGCAGCAGCTTGAGCAGGCGGACCTCGTCGACGTTGCCGGTGCCGTAGGTGTCGATGTAGACCGACAGCGGCTTGGACACGCCGATGGCGTAGGACACCTGGATGAGGCAGCGCTCGGCCAGGCCGGCGGCGACCACGTTCTTGGCCAGGTAGCGCGAGGCATAGGCGGCCGAGCGATCGACCTTGGTCGGGTCCTTGCCCGAGAACGCGCCGCCGCCGTGCGGGGCCGCGCCGCCGTAGGTGTCGACGATGATCTTGCGCCCGGTCAGGCCGCAGTCGCCGTCCGGCCCGCCGATGACGAAACGCCCGGTCGGGTTGATGTAGATCTCGTCGGCGGCCGGCATCCAGCCCTCGGGCAGGATCTTTTCGATGTGCGGCATGACGATGCCGCGCACGTCGTCGGGGGTGCACTCGCTGCCGTGCTGGGTCGACACCACGACCGAGGTCGCGCCGACCGGCTTGCCGTCCACATAGCGCAGGGTGACCTGGCTCTTGGCGTCCGGGCCCAGGCGGCGTTCACCGCCGTGGCGGACTTCGGCCAGCGACTTCAGGATGTTGTGCGAATACTGGATGGGCGCCGGCATCAGCTCGGGCGTCTCGCTGCAGGCGTAGCCGAACATGATGCCCTGGTCGCCGGCGCCTTCGTCCTTGTTGCCCGCGGCGTCGACGCCCTGGGCGATGTCGGCCGACTGGCTGTGCAGGTGCGAGATGATCTCGCAATCCTTCCAGTGGAAGCCGTGCTGCTCGTACCCGATGTCCTTGATGGCCTTGCGGGCCACGTCCTTGAACACGTCGTGGTTCAGGTGGTCGGGGCCGCGCACTTCGCCGGCCAGCACCACGAAATTGGTGGTCGCCAGGGTCTCGCAGGCCACGCGGGCGTACGGATCGGCGGCCAAAAACAAATCCACGATGGAGTCGGAAATGCGGTCACAGACCTTGTCCGGATGCCCTTCGGACACGGACTCGCTGGTGAACAGGTAGTCGGACTGGGCCACGTTTCATTCCTCCGCTGCAAGATCGGCGCTGCGCGCCAGGTCCGGCGCCCTGCCGGACACCCCAGGGGTGCTCAAAGATCACGCCGTGCCGCCCCTCGCGGGCGCGGTATCCAAGGACGTAGGGCAGGACCTAATGGAAAGTTGGCGGATTGGCAAGCTGGCATGGTTCTGGTGGCGGTATCACCGCCCGGTGGCCAACGCTAACGGCGGCGCATCCAGTGCCAGGCGTCGCGCAGCCAGGGGCGCGGATTTTCGATGATCTCCCTGAGTATCGCGGCGCGCAGACGAGGCGGCGAACCGCTGGCATGGCTGGCTGCGGGACAGGCCGGCACGTGGTCCGGCTCGCGCAGGCGCGGCGCCACCGAGACCGCTCCGGCGGGGTCCTTGCGCACCAAATGGACGACCAGGGCGCGGACCAGGAAATCCTCGAACAGCCTGTACTCCGCGACGGTCAGGCGGCCGGACTGTCCACCGGCCAAGGCGGCGACGGCCTCGGCCAGGTCTGCGAAATCATGCGTGAAGCCGTTGCCGCCAAAGAAGGCGCGGCCGATCTGGGCCGGTTTCAGGCCGGCCTGACAGGCCTCCAGAAGCCCCTGTGAACACAGCCCCACGACATGGTCGACGATGGGGAACAGCGCGCCGATGGCTTCGCTCTCGACCAGCCGCACGCGGTTCCGCCGGGGGGTGGGCAGGGTGTCCACGAATCGCTCCAGGGCCTCCAGGGTAAAGGCGCGGCGCAGGTTGGGGCGCTTGCGTTCCCACGGGTGGGCCTTGAACACGATGTTGGCGTCGGTCTCGGCCAGCAAACGGGTGATCAGGTCGCGGTAGACGGCCAGCGACGACAGTTCGGGCAGCGGCGTCTCGATGATCGAGAAGTCGTTCAGCACCTGCCCGACGATCAGCACCACCGGCTTGCCGTCCTGCCAGTACGGGGCCAGCGGGCGTGGCACGGCCCGCACGTTCTTGTTGCGCATGGCGCGCAGGCGGGCATGGGCGATGGCGCGCAGGGCGTCACGGTCGTCAGGCAGGGCGAGGCGGCCGATCCAGTCCGGGTCGCCGAGCAGCGAGTTGTTGGACAGCGGCGTGGCGCGTTCTTCCAGATAGAACTCGTTGCCGGTAAAGAAGCTTTCCAGCCCGAAGGTGCGCAGGCCGCGCCGCCGGGCCACCGCGTGCAGGGCGCGGGTGTAGATGTAGGACCCCGAGAACGCCAGGGCGTGCGTGATCTCCGGCCGCGCGGTCAGCCAGTCGTCCCAGAACAGCGCCCAGTCCCGTGCGGCGGCCATGCACAGCAGCAGGTCGCGGCGGTCCTCGGGATCGGCCAGGGCGCGGGCCAGGACGGCATCGGGGGTATTGGGGCCGGCGCCCTCGAACCAGCGCGGGCGGGCCAGGACCAGGCACAGGTACTCCCCCTTGGCGAGGCTCCACAGGTTGACCCCGGCCGCCTCCACCGTCGCCAGATCGGCGCCGTCCAGCACCTCGAGGTGGGGAGCGAGGGCCTCGGCCATCGGGCGGTAGTCGCCGTGCGCCTTCCACCACTTGCGGCGGGATGTTTCGCGGGTGTAGGGGATGCCCTCGGCCTTCAGGGCGTCGAACAGGGCGGCGAAGTTGCGGCGGTGGAAGTGCCAGGAGTCGGGCAGCAGGATGTGCATCAGCCGATCCCCAGCACGGCGCGGTACAGGGCGATCTGGTGGCCCATGATCTCGGTCCAGTCGGGCACGGTGGGCGCCGTGGCAAAGGCTCCGGCGTTGAGGCGGGCGCGCAGGGTCGGGTCGGCCAGGGCGGCGAGCTGATCGACCAGCGTGGCGTCGTCCAGGATAAGTCCGTTGTCGCCGTCCCGCAGCCAGTCTCCGACCATGCCGACCGGCCGTGCCGCCACCGGCACCCCGGCGCCCAGCGCCTCAGGCAGGCAGGCCGGGCCGCCCTCGAAGTCGGACAGGATGAGCAGCACGTCCATGCGCGCGTAAAGTTCGCCGAACAGGCGGTAGGGCAGGGCCTCGAAGCACTCGACGGCAAAGCCTTTGGCGCGGGCGGCTTCGGCATCCCGCCAGCGGCCCTCTCCGGCCAGCACGAAGGCGAAGCGCGCCGGGTCCAGGACCTCGAACAGGCGGGACAGGCGGGCCTCGCCCTTGACCCCGCGCGGGTAGCGTTTGGACACCAGCCCCAGGCGGACCGGCGCCTCGCCCACCATGCGTGGCGCGGCGGGCAGCGGCAGGACCGTGCGGTCGATGCCATGGGGGATCACCTCGGTCGCCGTGATACCCTGCGCCGCCAGCAGGGTTTGCTGGGTCGTATTGAGGCAGATCACCTTGACGGCTTCCCGCCAGCGCGGCACGAAGGCGTCCAGACGCAGCCAGGGAAGGCTGTCGCGCGGGTCATGATGGACGGTGGCGACGGCCGGGCCGACCAGGCGCGGTTCGCGGTGCGGCCGGTGGTAGTGGCGCAGCGATGCTGTACGGTCCGGGCGGACGGATTGGCTCAGGGCAACGTCCTGCGGCGCGGCGGCGACCAGTCGGCGATACAAATCGTCGAAGATGCCGCTCGGCAGGGTGCGGGAGGACAGGACGTGGTTCACGATGAACATGGGGAGACACAACCGCTGGCGGGGCCACACCGTAGCCCGTCCGGCTGGATCAAGTCCATCCCCCGCCTGATGCGCCGGGAACAGTGGACCCTGGGACTGGTCGGGCAGTCGGCCGAAAGCATCGTGCGCGACGGCCTGACCGCGCCGGTGCGATGGATGGCGCCGCTGGCCGGCGGATTCATCGCCGATCCCTGGGGCATGGTCCTGCCCGACGGCCGCCTGCGCATCCTGGCCGAGGTTTTGGACTATCGCACGTTCAAGGGCGTCGTTGCCGCCGCGACCGTGGCGCCCGAGGACTTCGAGACGGCGCGCTTCGCCCCCGTCGCGGATGTGCCGGCGCACCTGTCCTATCCCCAGCCGGTTCCATGGCAAGGCCGCTGGTTGCTGTTCTGTGAAAGCTGGGAGGCACTGGGCGTCCTGGTCTTCGCGGCGCCAACCCTGGACGGCCCGTGGACCCTGGAAACCCGCCTTCTGCCCGGCCTTCGGGTGGTCGATCCCACGCCCGTCGAGCACGACGGGCGGTGGTATCTGTTCCACACGCTGCAGGATGACGGCCCGAACAGCCGCTTGCGGCTGCTGCACTCCCACTCTCCGCTGGGGCCGTGGCTGCCCCATGCGCGGGCCATCGTCGCCGAAGGTCCGGGCGGGGCGCGCCCGGCCGGCGGCCTGTTCCGCCTGGCCGACGGCACCTTGATCCGCCCCGGCCAGGATTGCCGGGACACCTACGGTGGGGCACTGTGCCTGTTCCGGGTCGATGCCCTTGGGCCGGATGTCTACGCCGAGACGCCGATCAGGACGGTGCGGCCGGCGGACGGGCCGTGGAGCGACGGCCTGCACACCCTGTGCCCCCTGGACGGAGGGCACTGCCTCATCGACGGCAAGCGGTGGGTCGTCGACGCGCTTGAACCGCTGCGCATTGTGGCCCGCATGTGGCCGCAACGGCAGCGCCGACGGCACGCTGGCGCGATGTAAAGCCCGTTGCACTATTGCAATGGAACGCACCGCGGTATAGCAAAGACCCTGCCCCGGCGGGTGCCCCCCGTGCGGAGCTTCAGGAGAAGTCCAAGGCGCCTTACGGCCGCCGTGGTGGAGCCAATAACGGGACCGGCAACGCAGTGCGTGCCCGGAGCAGGGGCAGGGAGTTGAAGATGACCGCTGGGGCACGGAAGATCGCCATCATCGGAACCGCCTGCCGGTTTCCCGGCGGGGCGACCAGCCCGGCGTCTTTCTGGGACATCCTCCGCCAGGGCCAGGACGTCGTCACCGAAATCCCCGACGACCGCTTTGACAAGGCCCTGTTCCGGCACCCGGACATCGGCGTCGCCGGCCGGTCTTATACCTACGCGGCCGGCACGGTGGGCGATGTGGCGGGCTTTGACGCCGGGTTCTTCGGCATCAGCGCGCGCGAGGCCGAGCAGATGGACCCCCAGCAGCGCCTGCTGCTCGAACTGACATGGGAGGCCATGGAGCGCGGCGGCCAGGTGCCCGAGCACATCGCCGGCACCGACACCGCCGTCTATGTCGGAATTTCCGCCACCGACTATGCCGACATCCGACAGGGCGACCCGGAAACCGGCAACGCCTATTTCATGCTGGGCTCGACCCTGTCGATCGCCGCCAACCGCATTTCCTATGCCTTTGACTTGCGCGGCCCGAGCATGGCCATCGACACGGCGTGTTCGTCGTCCATGGTGGCCCTGCACGAGGCCGTCCACGCCCTGCGCGAAGGCCGCGCCGGCATGGCCGTGGTCGGCGGCATGCACCTGCTGCTCAGCCCGTACAACTTCATCGGCTTTTCCAAGGCCACCATGCTGGCCCCCTACGGCCGCTGTCGGACCTTCGACACCCTGGCCAAGGGCTATGTGCGGGCCGAGGGCGGCGGCGTGCTGCTGCTCAAGTCGCTGGCCGACGCCGAGCGTGACGGCGACCCCATCCTGGGCGTCATCCGCGAGGTTGACATCAACACCGACGGCCGCACCAAGGGGATCGCCCTGCCGTCGGGCGAGGCGCAGGAAGCGCTGCTGACGCGCGCCTATGCCCGGGCCGGCGTGAACCCCGACGACGTGGTGTACCTGGAAGCCCACGGCACCGGGACCTCGGTCGGCGATCCGGCGGAGACCGGGGCCATCGGCCGGGCGCTGGGCCGCCACCGCACGGGCGGGCCGCTGCCCATCGGGTCGGTCAAAAGCAACATCGGCCACCTGGAGCCCGCCGCCGGCATGGCCGGGCTCATCAAGGCCCTGCTGGTGCTGCGCCACCGGGTCATTCCGCCGACCCTGCATGTGGAAAACCTCAACCCCGACATCGATTTCGCCGGCCTCAAGCTGGCCCCGGCCCTGACCGCCGTGGCGCTGCCCGCCACCGAGCGTCCGGCCATCATCGGGGTCAACTCCTTCGGCTTTGGCGGCACCAACGCCCACGTCATCCTCGAGGAATACCGGCCTGCCGCCGTTGAGGCCTTGGCCGATGTACCCGACGCCCCGCTCTATCTCTCGGCCCGCACCGAGCCCGCCCTGCGGGAGGCGGCCGGTGCTGTGGCCGAGGCTTTAAGGGCAGGGGTGTCGCGCGGCGATGCCGCCTGGACCCTGGCGACCCGGCGCAGCCACCTGGAAACCCGACTGGTCGTGCGCGGCCCCGATGCCGTGGACGCCCTGGCCGACTACGCCGCGGGCGAGGCGCCTGCCACCATCACCGCCGGCACCGTGCTGTCGCGCGGCGCCCCGGTCGGTCTGGTGTTCGCCGGCAACGGCAGCCAGTGGACCGGCATGGGCGCCGCCCTGCTGGCCGAGGACGCCGTCTTTCGCGCCACCATCGAAACCCTCGACGCCCTGGTGCAGAAGGCCGCCGGGTGGTCCGTGATCGCCGAAATGGCGGTCGATGCCGACCCGGCGCGCATGGAAGACACCCGCATCGCCCAGCCGGTGCTGTTCGCCCTTCAGGTGGGTCTGGTCGAGAGCCTGCGGGCGCGCGGCCTGACCTTCTGCGCCGTGACCGGCCATTCGGTGGGCGAAGTGGCCGCCGCGTGGGCGGCCGGGGCGCTGACCCTGGAGCAGGGCGCCTCCGTCATCCTCGAACGCAGCGCCGCCCAGGGCCGCACCCGTGGCCACGGCCGCATGGCCGCCGTCGACCTGGACGCCGAGGCCGCCGCCAGCGCCGTGGCGCCCTATGACGGTCGCATCGAGGTGGCCGCCTACAACAGCCCCAAGGCCGTGACCCTGTCGGGCGAGGAAGACGCCCTGATCGCCCTGGGCCGGGAGTTGACGGCGCGCGGCACCTCGTTCCGCCTGCTCGACCTGGACTACGCCTTCCACAACCGCGTGCTGGACCCCGTGCACGACGACCTGGCGCGGGCCCTTGAGGGCCTGAAGACGCAGCCGGGGGCCGAGGGCGTGGCGTTCCATTCCACCGTGACCGGCGGCGTGCTGCCCGGCACGGCGCTGGATGCCGCTTATTGGTGGGCCAACGTCCGCCAGCCGGTGCGTTTCCGCGAGGCCATCGCCGGCATGGCCGAGGCCGGCGTGCAGGTGTTCCTGGAGGTCGGGCCGCACCCGATCATGCAGGCCTACGTTCGCCAGACCCTGCGCGAGCTGGACGTGCCCGGCCAGCCGGTCGGCACCCTGATGCGCCAGAAGGCCGGCGCCGTGGCGCTGAACACGGCCGTCGACCGCGTCCATACCCTGGGCGGCGGGCTGGACTTCGCCGCCGTGTTCCCCGGCCGCCGTCCGATGGCCGACCTGCCGACCTATCCGTGGCAGCGCGAACGCCACTGGTTCAAGCCGACGCCCGAGGCGCGCGGCAAGTTCTACCAGCGCATCGACGCGCCGCTGCTTGGCGCCCGTCCGGTGCCTGGCGTCCCCCTGTGGGACGCCATGATCGACGCCGCGCTGTTCCCCTATCTGGCCGACCACGCGGTCGGCGGCGCGGTGGTGTTCCCGGCCGCCGGGTTCCTGGAAATGGCCCTCGAAGCCGCGACGCTGCTGTTCGGGGACGCCCGCGCCGACGTCGAGTACATGGAAATCCGCCGTCCCCTGGTGCTGGAGGCCGGACGGCCCAAGATGGTGCGCTTTTCCTGGGATGCCGAGGACGGCATCTTCCGCATCGAAAGCCGCCCGCACATGCAGGACGAGGCGTGGTCGCTCCACGTCACCGGCCGTCTGGCCGATCCCGCCCACACGGTTCCCGCCGCACCCTTGGCCCTGCCGACCGGCGGCACGGCGGTCAGCGCGGCCGACCACTACGCCCTGGCGGCGGCCATCGGCCTGGAGTACGGCCCGGCCTTCCAGGCGGTGCGCGGCGTGACTGTTGACGGCAAGACGGCGGTGGCCGAACTGGCCCTGCCCGAAGGGCTGTCGGTGGACGGCTACCGCCTGCACCCGTCGCTGTTCGACGGCTGCCTGCAGGCCCTGTTCAACATCGTGGCGGTGGGGCAGACGGCCCCGGTCGCCTACCTGCCGTACCAGATCGGCCGGTTCCTGCACCACGGGCGGGGCGGTGTGGCGACGCGGTGCCTCGTCACCCTGGTCGCCACCGGGCCGCGTTCGCTGGTCGCCGACTTCGTGCTGACCGACGATGCCGGCATGGTGCTGGCCGAGGCCCGGCGCTTCCGCTTCCAGCGCGCCGACCTGCTGCGCAAGGGCGGCGCCCACGGCCTGTTGCATGCCATCGAGACCACGCCCCTGCCGCGTCTGGTTGCTGCCGCGCCGGCGGTCCTGCCGGCCGCCGCCATCGCCGCGGTCGAACCCCGTGAGGCTCTGGCCGACCTGACCCTGGTCGCCGCCGCCTTCGCGGCCGAGGCGCTTGACGGGCTGGACGAGGCCGAAGTGGCCGACAACCGCGCCGACCTGCTGGCCGTATGCCAGGAACTTGCTCCGCTGGCCGACGGCCCGGCCGATGCCGCGTGGCGCGATGCCCTGGGCCGCTATCCCGACCATCTGGCCGAACTGACCATGATCGGCCGGGCCGGGCGGGCGCTCGGCAAGGCCCTGCGCGACGGCGCGGTGCGGCAGCCGGTCGCGGCGCCGACCCTGGAACACTTCTTTGATGCCGCGCCGACCATCGCGGCGGGCGATGCCGCCCTGGCCGCCGCCGTGGGCCATGCCCTGGCCGCGCGTCCCGAGACGCAGCGCCTGCGCGTGCTGGAACTCGGTGCCGGGACCGGCGGGCTGAGCCGCCGCCTGCTGTCGGTCCTGCCGGCGCACGGCGTGTCCCTGGTGGTCACCGACCGCGACGAGGACGCCCTGGCCCGCCTGGATGGCGAGATCGGCAACCATCCCGGCGTCAGCGTCGAGCGGCTGGACATTCTCGATGCCGATCTCGGCACCGGCCCGGTTTCCGGCCGCTTCGACATCGTCGTCGCGTCCGGCCTGTTGCAGGCCGTGGACCGGCCGCTGGCCGTGCTTGAGGCGATGGCCCGGCTGGCCGCGCCCGGCGGCCTGGTGATGCTTGCCGAGGCGGCCCCGGCGGCGTGGCTCGACATGACCTTCGGCCTCAATCCGGGCTGGTGGCGGCGTCATGACAACGACGTCACCCTGCCGCCGCTGATGGACCCCGACACCCTGACGGCCTTCGCCGCCGTCGCCGACCTGGACGACGCGACCGCGGTCGAGGTTGGCGGCGCCATCGTGATGACCGCGCGCAGCGGCCTGCTGGTCGCCCGCCCGGTCGGTGTCGTCGATGCCGCCGGCCCGTGGCTGGTGGCCGGTGACGAGGACGGCGATGAGGACGGCGCCGGGGGTGCCCTGGTCGCCGACGTGATGCTGCGTCTGGCGGCGGCCGGCGCGCGGCCGGTGCGCCTGACCTCGGCCACCATCGAGGAAGGCTCGCCCGAAGCCTGGGCCGCCATGATCGCCGCCCACAAGCCGGTCGGCGTGGTGCATCTGCTGGGTATCGGTGAGGCCGGGGGTGAAACGGGCGACGCCGTGCTGGCCCACCAGACCCGGCGCTGCTGGTCGGTGACCGCCCTGGCCCAGGCCATGCAGAGCTGCGAGGCCAAGGCCCGGCTGGTCGTGGTGACCGCCAACGCCCAGGCCGGTTCGGTCGGCGAAGGGGCGGTGTGGGGCCTCGGCCGTGTTCTGCAGAACGAGGCGCCCGACCTCAAGCCGTCGCTGATCGACCTCCAGGCCGATGCGCTGCCCGATCTGGCCGAAGCGCTGACCGCCGAGTTGCTGACCGACTGCCCGGAAACCGAGGTCATCCTCGGCACCGACCGCCGCCTGGGCCTGCGCGTGCGCCCGGCCGCCCTGCCCGACACGGCGGGAACGCCGGCCGACCTGCGCCGCACCCTGGCCTTTACGCCGGGGTCGCTCGACGCCCTGCGCTGGGTGGACGAGCCGCGCCGGGCGCCCGACGCCGGCGAGGTTGAAATCGCCGTGCGCGCCGCCGGCCTGAACTTCCGCGACGTCATGTTCGCCCTGGGCGTCCTGCCCGACGAGGCGGTGGAGAACGGCTTTGCCGGCGCCACCACCGGCATGGAGGCCGGCGGCGTCGTCACCCGCGTCGGCCCCGGCGTCGAGACCCTCTCGGTCGGCGACGAGGTGCTGTGCTTCGCCCCGGCGTGCTTTGCCAGCCATGTCACCACGGCGGTCACCGCCGTCGCCCGCAAGCCTGCCAGCCTGGGCTTTGCCGAGGCGGCCACGGTGCCCACGGTGTTCTTCACCGTGTACTACGCCCTGCACCACCTGGCCCGCCTGGAGGCCGGCGAGCGCATCCTCATCCATGGCGGCGCCGGCGGCGTCGGCCTGGCTGCCATCCAGTACGCCCGCCACATCGGGGCCGAGGTGTTCACCACCGTCGGCACGGCCGAAAAGCGCGATCTGGTGATCCTGGCCGGGGTGGCCGAGGACCATATCTTCGACAGCCGCTCCACCGCGTTCGCCGATCAGGTGATGGCGGCGACGGGCGGGCAGGGGGTGGACGTCGTCCTCAACTCCCTGGCCGGCGAGGCGATCCACAAGAGCCTCATGGTGCTGCGTCCGTTCGGGCGGTTCCTGGAACTCGGCAAGCGCGATTTCTTTGCCAACAGCCGCATGGGCCTGCGCCCGTTCCGCAACAACATCACCTACTTCGGCATCGATGCCGACCAGTTGATGGTCGAAAAGCCGGCCCTGGCCGGGCGGCTGTTCCGCGAGATGACCGGCCTGTTCGACAGCGGCGTGTTCACGCCCTTGCCCTACCGGGTGTTCGAGGCGGCGCGCGTGGTCGAGGCCTTCCGCCACATGCAGCAATCCCGCCACGTCGGCAAGATCGTGCTGACCCCGCCGGCCGCGCCGCTGCCCGTCGCCGCGACCGGTGCCAAGTCCCTGTCGCTCGATCCCAAGGGGGCCTATCTGGTCACCGGCGGTCTGGGTGGGTTCGGCCTGCGCACCGCGGAATGGCTGGCCGACAAGGGCGCCCGTCATGTGGTCCTGGCCTCGCGCCGGGGCGAGATCGGGACCGAGGCCGCGCCCGTGGTCGAGCGCCTGCGCGTCGCCGGGGTGACGGTGGACGCCCTGGCCTGCGACGTGTCCGACCCCAAAGCCGTGGCCGCGCTGGTGGATGCCGTGCCGACCCTCAAGGGCGTGGTCCACGCGGCGGCCGTCTATGACGATGGCGTGCTCGGCGCCATGACCGAGGCGCGCTTCGCCACGGTGCTCGGCCCCAAGGCCGGCGGCGCCTGGGCGCTGCATCAGGCGACGCTGGGCCGGGACCTCGACCTGTTCGTGGTCTATTCGTCGGTGACGACGTTGCTCGGCAATCCGGGGCAGGCCAACTACGTGGCCGCCAACCAGGCCCTCGAGGCGCTGATCGAGCATCGCCGCCGGGCCGGGCTGCCCGGGTTGGCCGTGTGCTGGGGCGGCATCGCCGACGCCGGCTATCTGGCCCGCAACACCGAGGTCCAGGAAACCCTGCAGAACCGCCTGGGGGCTGCGGCCCTGACGGCGGCCGGGGCGCTCGACTGGCTGGAGCGCCTGCTGGTCGCCGGGGTCACCACCATGACCGTGGCCGAGCTGGACTGGCGCCTGCTGCGCGGCGGCCTGCCGGCCCTGCGCTCCCCGCGCTTCGAGGAATTGCGCACCGGGGGCGGGGCGGAGGCGGCCGGCGAGACGGTTGACATCCAGACCCTGATCGAAGGCCTGTCCCCGGCTGAAATCCGCGACATGCTGGTCGAAATGCTGGCCGAGGAATTGGGCCACGTCCTGCGCATTCCGGCCGACCGCATCAATCCGCGCCAGTCCATCTTCGACATGGGCATGGACAGCCTGATGGCGCTGGAACTCAAGATGGTGATCGAGGAAAAGTTCGGCGTCGACCTGCCGCCCATGGCGATCTCGGAGGGCGGCACCCTGGTGCGCCTGGCCGAACGCATCCGCGACAACCTGATCGGCGAGGCCCCGGCCGACGGGGGTGGCAGAGACGATGTGACCACGCTCATCAGCCGCCACGCCGGCGAAGAGGTGGATGCCGACCAGATGCGCGACATGATGGAAGCCCTTGAAAAGGAACCGGCGCCCGCCTCCGCCAAGCTGATCTCGTAGGGGGCGCCGCACGAACCTCCGAGAAGCCCCTTGAATTGAAGGGGGGCTGGTTGCACAGTGCGTCCCTTCCAGCCCCGAGTCCGTCGTGCGTCACCACGGGCGGGGGCGTATCCAATCCCGGCTGTCGAGTAACCGCATGTCGCCTCAGTCAACCCGTCCCGGCGCACTGTCGCGTGAAGAAAAACAGGAAATGCTCAAGCGTATCCTGGCCAAGCGGAGCGGCGGCCGGACGGCGGCAGGCGGTGCCGCGAGTGCGCCAAACGGGGGAACCGGCGCCGACGACGTGCGGGCCGGCGAGGATGTGCCGGAGTCCGCGTGGCGCATCGACAAGTTCCCGCAGTACCTGCAGCTTCACCTGCAACGCGCCGTGGCCGACCAGATCGGCGTGCGCAGCCCGTTCTTCCTGGTCAATGACGGGGTTGCGACCAACACAACCATCATCGAAGGGCGCACGGTCGCCAACTTTTCGGGCTACAACTACCTCGGCCTGAACGGCCATCCGCGTGTGGTCGCCGCCGCCGCCGAGGCTGGCGCGCGGTGGGGCACCTCGGCCTCGGCCAGCCGTATCGTCAGCGGCGAGAAGCCGCCGCACCGCGCCCTGGAACGCGCCCTGGCCGATCTGCACGGCACCGAGGACGCAGTGGCCTTCGTCAGTGGCTACACCACCAACGTCACCGTGGTCGCCACCCTGGTCGGGCCGCGCGACCTGGTGTGCCATGACCGCCTGATCCACAACAGCGCGCTTCAGGGCGCCCGGCTGTCCGGCGCCACGCGCCACGCCTTTCCGCACAACGACTGGCAGGCCCTGGACGCCTTCCTGAGCGAAAACCGCCGCCATTACGAGCGTGTGCTGATCATTTCCGAGGGCCTGTTCAGCATGGACGGCGACGCCTGTCCGCTCGACAAGCTCATCGAGATCAAGCACCGCCACAAGGCCCTGCTGATGATCGACGAGGCCCATTCGGTCGGCTCCATGGGGGCCGCCGGGCGCGGCATCGGCGAGCATTTCGGGGTGCCGGCGTCGGATGTGGACGTCTGGATGGGCACCCTGTCCAAGACCCTGGCGAGCTGCGGCGGCTATGTCGCCGGATGCTCGGCCCTGGTCGAGCTTCTGAAGTTCAGCGCCAACGGCTTCGTGTATTCGGTCGGCATGCCGCCGCCGATGGCCGCCGCCGCGACCGAGTCCCTGGCCCTCATGCTGGCCGAACCCGAGCGGGTGGCCCGCCTGCAGGCCAACGGCCGGCTGTTCCTGGAAACCGCCAAGGCGGCGGGGCTCGACACCGGGCAGTCCGAGGGCTTCAACGTGGTGCCGGTGATCCTCGGCCGCTCGCTGGCCGCCGCGCGGCTGTCCAATGCCCTGCTGGTGCGCGGCATCAGCGTGCAGCCGGTGGTCTATCCGGCGGTGGAGGAACGGGCGGCGCGCCTGCGCTTCTTCATCACCGCCGACCACACGGTCGACCAGATCAAAGCCGCCGTCGCCGCCGTGGCCGAGGAAATCACCGTCCTGGACCGCGAAGCGGACGCCGAATAGTGGACCCCATCGTGGTGCAGGCGCTGGGCGTGGCGGGCGCTGGTATCGCCTGCGCGGTGCTGACCGCCGTCCTCCTGCGCCCGTTGGTCGCCGCCCTGCGCCGGCGGGCGGTGATGGACATCCCCAACGAACGGTCGAGCCACAAGGTGCCGACCCCGCGCGGCGGCGGCCTTGCCGTGACGTTCGTGGTGGTGATCGGCTGGGCCGTCGCCATCGGCCTGCTCGGCAGCGGCCCGTACATGGGGATGGCGGCGGTGGTCTTGGGCGGGGCGGCCGTGCTGGCGGCCTTGTCGTGGATCGACGACCGCGTGAACCTGCCGCGCCGCCTGCGCTTTCCGGTGCATGTCGCCGCCGTCGCCGCCGCCCTGGCCGCCCTGCCGGCCGACGCCGCAATCTTCCAGGGGGTGTTCGAGGGCGCGCTGCCGGTGTGGGTCGACCGCCTGGTGGCCGGGCTGGCCTGGGTGTGGTTCGTCAACCTGTACAACTTCATGGACGGCATCGACGGCATCTCGGGCGCCCAGACGGCCAGCCTGGGCCTGGGCGTCGCCGCCCTGGCGCTGGGTTTTGGCGTGGGCGTGGCGAGCGGCCTGCCGGTCGCCGTCATGGGCACCATCGCCGCCGGTGCGGGCGTCGGTTTCCTGCTGTGGAACTGGCACCCGGCCAAGGTCTTTCTCGGCGACGTCGGCAGCATTCCGCTGGGCTACCTGCTCGGCTGGCTGCTGCTGGTGCTGGCCCTGTCGGGGTGGCTGGCGGTGGCCTTCATCCTGCCGGCGTTCTATCTGGCCGACGCCACGCTGACCCTGTTGATGCGGGCGGCGCGCGGCGGGCCGGTCCTGGCGCCGCACCGCGAGCACTTCTATCAGCGCGCCGTGCACCAGGGCGGGCTGCGCCATGACCAGGTGGTGCTCCGGGTGCTGGCCGGCAACGTCGTCCTGCTGGCCGCCGCCATCGTCGCCGTTGCGGGAGCCCCGGCCGTGGGGTCGGCGTTGGCGTTGGGTGTGGTGGGGGCTCTGCTGCTCCGTTTGCGCCGGCCCGGCCCCAGCTTTATTGGGGAGTAGGGCGGCCCTTCCAAAGGGGTAGACCGCCTGCGTTGTGCCGGTATGCTGGACAGGGGGGACGCTTTCGCTCACCATGATTTTGCGCCGCCAACGGAGGTTCCGCCCCCACCGCCCACCCTTTCGCCACATGGTCATGCCACTGTGGCAGCCCGCTTTTTCTTGCCCGGCCCCGTGCCGTGCGGCACCCGCGAACGACAGCCTGGACAGTCGGTCAGAATGACGCAAACCGAAGCCCTTCCCACCCCGCCCGACGGCAGTGTCGGGGCCGGCTCCGCCCCGTTCCATGTGGCGATCATCATGGATGGCAATGGACGCTGGGCGAAGTCCCGCGGCCTGCCCCGCGTCGCCGGCCACCAGCGCGGCGTCGAAGCCGTGCGCACCGTGGTCAGGGCGGCCCCCGGTCTGGGCATCACCCATCTGACGCTGTTCGGGTTCTCGTCGGAGAACTGGCGCCGGCCGGAGCAGGAGGTGTCGGCCCTGATGGGCCTGCTGCGCCTGTACCTGCGCAACGAGGTCAGCAAGCTGCACAAGGACGGCGTGCGCCTGTGCTTCATCGGCGAGCGCGACCGCCTGCCGGCCGACATCGCCAGCCTGATGCAGACCGCCGAGGACCAGACGGCGGCCAACACCGCGCTGTGCCTGACCATCGCGCTGTCCTACGGCGGCCGGGCCGACATCGTCAATGCGGCCCGCCGCCTGGCCCGCGCCGTGGCCGACGGCACCCAGGATCCCGACGCCATCGACGAGGCGACCTTCGAAGGCGCCCTGTCCACCGCCGGCCTGCCCGAACCCGACCTGCTGATCCGCACCTCGGGCGAACAGCGGGTGAGCAACTTCCTGCTGTGGCAATGCGCCTACGCCGAGATGGTCTTCGTCGACACGCTGTGGCCCGACTTCGGGCCGGCCGACCTGGCGTGGTGCGTTGCCCAGTTCCAGGGCCGCGAACGCCGCTTCGGGACCGTGGCGACCTGACGCCTGCTTCCGTTCCAGGAAGTGAAGGCATTGACCACAGAGACACCGAGAAGGCACAGAGGAGTCACAGAGAGTTCGGAGTGGCGCCGCAGGCAGTAACGCCCCGCCAGGACTTTGATGCGCTGCGCGCAGCCATTTCCTCCGATACCTCTGTGTCTCTGTGCCTCTGTGGTTCCCGCGTCACTTCCTTGGCGCGTCCCCAAAAACCTCCCGCGCCCGCTGGGCCAGTCCGGTGGCGACCGAGATGAACTCGCCGCCGGCGCTGATCTTTCTCTCGCCGAAGCGGCGGGCGAAGATGGCGCGGACGGCCGGGACCAGCGACGAGCCGCCGGTCAGGAACACCCGGTCCACCTTGTCGGCGGACGTTCCGGTGGACTCCAGCAGTCCCTCCACGCAGGTTTCGATTTCGCTCAGCTCCTTGCCGATCCAGCCCTCGAACTCGGTCCGGGTGATGCGGCGTTCGACCAACACCGGGTCGTGGTCGAAGCGGAACACCGTCTCGCCGGCCCGCGACAGGTCCAGCTTGGCCTGCTCCACGGCGCGGTACAGGTGATAGCCGAGGTTGTGCTCGATCAGGGCCAGAAGTTGCTCGATCTGCTCGGGGTGTTCGACCTGGCGGTGCAGGTCGTGCAGCAGCCGCAGGGTGCGCGGCGTGTTGAGGAACGAGACGTGGTGCCAGCGTTCGAGCTTGGCATAGATCCACCCCGGCATGGGCAGTGTCGCCCCGTCGGCCTGATACTCGGTGCCCTTGCCGAAGTGCTCGGACACACCATGCTGAACGATGCGGCGGTCAAAGGCGTCGCCGGCGATGCCGACGCCCGCCGTGCCGATGATGGCGTCCTCGGGCCGGCCCAGGCGCGACCGCCCCGGCCCCAGGCGGACCAGGCAGAAGTCGCTGGTGCCGCCCCCGAAGTCGGCCACCAGCACCGTCTGGTCGTCGGTTAGGGACTGTTCGTAGTAGTAGGCCGCTGCGATCGGCTCGAACTCGAACGCCACGTCGTCGATGCCGGCCTTGGCGAAGGCGTCGAGCAGGCGGCCGGTGGCGAAGTCATCCTCGACCTCGCCGCCCTCGGCCACGAAACGCACCGGGCGCCCGGCCACCACGCGGCGGATCGGCTCCCGGCCCTCCTCGGCGGCATTTCGCAGGTGCCCGACGATCAGCGCCACCAGGGCTTCGAGCGTGTAGTTGGCGCCAAAGATCGTCGTCCCGGTGAACGACCGGCTGGTCAGATAGGACTTGAAGGACTGCAGGAACCGGCACTCGCCGTCGCCGTGCAGATAGGCGTCGATGGCGTGGTGGCCGACCAGGGGCAGGATCCGCCCCGCGCGATCGCGGTGCGCCGCATCGAAGGCCAGGACGGACCGCAGGGTCGATGACGGCCCGCCCGAGGTGGCGAAGTTGACGATTTCGGCCCCGCCCCCAACCCCGCTTCCGTCCCCCGCGACGGCGACGGCGCTGTTGGTGGTCCCGAAATCCATGCCGACGAACATTGTGCATTTCCCGAGTTCTGTATCTGGACCGGCGTCAGTACCAAACTTTGTCATCAGCGAATACCCGGCATCGACCGGCAGGGTCGGAGTCTTGCGCGAGTTCGGCTGGCTCGTTATACCCATGGGAGGTTTGGGGCTGATTCAGATGTTTGGGGGAATGCCATGTCGTTGCGCGCACAGATTCTGGGGACCACATCGGTCGCGGTGCTGCTTGCTTTTTCAAGCGTCGCGTCAGCCTCCTGCGGGACCAGCGACGGCGACACCGTCTGCACTGGCGTCACCGACATTTCCAGCCAAACCCTGACGGTGCCCAGCCGCTGGGCGTCCTTCATAAACATGGGCGGCGCCGACACGACGGTGCAGGCGGTCCAGGGGGCAGGCTACATCGACTCCGACCACGTCTTCGTCAACTTCGGTATCGACAAGGCGACCTTCGACGCGGAGTTCGGGGACGACGAACCGTCGATTGAACAGATTTTCCACCATGTCTGGACCGGCCAGGACAATCCGGCGACGCTGACCGGCGACATCAGCAGCCCGGTGGGCACCAACGAGTATTTCAACTTCGGCAACCACCGGGGCAATGTCGTCTTTGGGCTGGGCGAGAGCCTGGTCGTCATCGCCAGGAAGGCCGTCACCACCGGGCTCGTCTCCACCGGCGATGGTCCGTCCAGCGTCTATGTCTTCGGCAAGCTCGACGGCGCCGTGTCGATGAGCGGTTCGGACGAGAACATCCTGCTGGTTGGCGCGATCGATCATGCCGACCCGGCGCAGAGCGCCCTGGTCAAGGCGCTGGTCGCCGATCTCGAACGCATGGACGCCGAAGGCGGCATCGACGACGAGATGGACGACACCTGGACGTGGTTCATGTCCGGGGCCACCGCCGCCGCCGGGCAGGGCGTCGTGACCGGCGATGTGACCTCGGCCGGCGCCCGCACCACCATCGGCAACCTCGGCGTCATTCGCGGCAGGGTCGCCGTGACGCAGG
Organism: Rhodospirillaceae bacterium; assembly: GCA_041686745.1. GTDB lineage: Bacteria > Pseudomonadota > Alphaproteobacteria > Rhodospirillales > Rhodospirillaceae > Cauispirillum. The sequence continues at coordinate 320,140 of JAWLDH010000002.1, forward strand.
GTGCAGGCTTCGTCGGCAACCGTGGCACCATCTCCGGCGGCATCGACATGAGCCAGACCGGCGGCTGGCACGACAAGGCCGGCGAAGTCGTCAACTTCGGCACCATTTCCGGCGGCGTGCAGATGGGCGGCGGCCATTCCGCTGTCTTCAACGCCGCCGACGTCGGCACGATCACCAAGAACGGCCAGACCTACACCCTGCTTGACGCCTACACCTATGGTGAGGAGCAAGGCGTAGAACACGATCTGAGCCTGGACCCGATGGTCGATGCGGTGTTCGCCGGGGCCACCGCGACCGGAGCGGTCGGCACCATCGTCGGCGACGTTTCCGGCGGCACCGGCGCGCTCGACGTCTTCAACCTGGGCACCATCCAGGGCAATGTCGATGCCCGTGATTTGACCAGCGGCCTTCTGCTGGTCAACCGCGGCACCATCACCGGCAGGGTCCTCGGCTCCAGCACCGGCAACATGTACAGCCAGGGCATCGACGAGATCATCAACCTTGGGACCATCGGCAGCGCCGCCGCGCCGACCGGGGTCGTCCTGGGGCAGCCCGACGCAACGACCGAGAGTTTCTTCTACAACGGCGCCCGCACGGCTGCATTCAAGGAGGCCTACATCCAGGCCGCCGCCAGCGGAGGCGAAGACCGCTCCAAGTTCCAGGCGCTGCTCAGCGAGCAGCAGGACCTCACCAAGGGCGCCTGGGTGTATGGCAGCGTCGTGGGCGCCGGCGGCAATGACGCCATCGTCAACTTCGGCACCATCACCGGCAGCGTCTTGGCCGGCGCGGGCAATGACCTGGTGGCCAACGCGGGTCGCATCAACGGCAGCGTCGACCTGGGGGCGGGCAACAACTCCTTCATCGTCGGCGTCGGGTCGGTGGTCGAGGGCACCGTCACTGGCGGCGGGGACGACTATCTGGTCTTCGTCGGGGCCGACAGCGGCTATTTCGATGCCACGAAGTTCGTCGGCTTCGCCGCGCCGGTCGGCTGGGAGGCCCTCGACACCTCCAGCATCGACCAGGAGAAGTTCGACAAGCCTGTGTCGGGCAACGTCACCCTGTCCGCCAACCCGGGCCGCACCGCGTTCACCCTCGACGACGGGGCCAGCCTGGGCGGCGACATCAACGGCAACGGCACGCCGAACCTCGTCCTCAGGGGCGGCGGCACGATCGGCGGCGCCGTCAGCGGCTTCCAACGCCTGGTGATCAATGCGCCCAAGTCCTCCGAGACTCCGGCCCAGAACGAACGCTGGCGCCTCGACCATGACGTTGAGGTGACCGAGGAGGTCGAGGTCGAGGGCGGCGAACTGGCCATCAACGGCACCCTGACCGCCCCCGACGTCAACGTCCAGAGTGGCGGCAGCCTGGGCGGTTCGGGCAGAATCATCGCCGACAACGTCCGCATCGGCGGCTATCTGCGCCCCGGCAACTCCATCGGTACCACGACCATCCAGGGCGACTCGACCCTGACCGGGCAGTACGTGGTCGAGGTCAATCCCTCCAACGACCAGCAGACCTTCGACCGCCTGGTGATGGACGGCGCGGGCAGCACGCTGACCATCGGAAACGCGGCCACCGTCCTGGTCACCGCCGAAACCATCAACGGCGTGCAGCAGGAGGTCGGTACGGCCGACTTCACCTGGGTGACGGTCGACGGCGCGGAGCAGGTCTCGTTCGACATCATCGGCACCACCAACGGCGCCACCATCGACGGGACGTTCGCCTCGGTCTCCGACGAGTTGGATTTCATCACCTCCGGCCTGACCTACGGCGATGACACGGTCAGCCTGGTGCTGACCCGCGCCACGACCACCGGCAGCGTCGCCCTCGACCGCCTGCGGTCGGTCGGCGCGGCGGAAAGCGCCTTCGTCGATACCCTGACGGTCGCCGACGGCCGCTCGCACGAGCAGCTTGGCGTGGCCGGGTCGCCGGGCGCCTCGTCCGTCGGCACCAACCAGATCGCCAGCGCGATCAGCCAGTCCATGTCGGGGCTGCGGACGGCCACGGGTGCCGCGGGCGTCAACACCGGCGACGCCGTGGCGCGCGACCGCAACGCCTGGGTCGTCGCCCTGGGCGCCACCGGCTCGGTGGACGGCGATGCCGCCGCTCCGGGCTTCGACACCACGGTGTGGGGCTTCAGCGGCGGGGCCGACGCCGAGGTTGCCGGCGACCTTTATGCCGGTGTCACCGCCGGCTACGCGCGCAGCGACGTCAGCGCCGACCTGGGCGGTGAAACCACGGTGGACAGCTACGCCGTCGGGGTCTACGGCACCTACGCCATGGGCGCGTCCTTCCTTGAAGGCGCGGCGACCTACATCCGTCACCAGTACGACACCGGCCGCCGCCTGGGCGCCGCCGCGCTGTCGTCGTCCTACGGCGGCAACGAGTTCGCCCTCAACGTGGGCGGCGGCCATGCCTACCAAATGGGGGGCTGGGTCGTTCAGCCGCGCGCCGACGTCGGCCTGAGCCACCTGCGCCGCGCCGCCTTCACCGAGACGGTGAGCGGGGGGCCGGCCGGTCTGGGCCTGACCGCCGACAGCGAGACCTTCAACACCGGCCGCGCCACCGCCCTGGTGGATGTGGCCTACCCCTACGCCAGCCAGGGCGGCTGGCGGGTCGAGCCGTCCATCCGCGTCGGTGTCCGCCAGCGCTTCGGCGACACGTCGGGCGCCTATGCGGTCGACTATGCCGGCCGGAGCAACCCGTTCAACGTCCAGGGGCCAGAGGTCGGCAACACCTCGGCCGTCGCCGGCGTGGGGCTGAAGACGACCGGTCAGGCGACCGCGCTGTTCGCCCGCTACGACGGCGAGTTCAACGCCGAGCAGCGGAACCACCAGATCACCGGCGGCGTCAGCTTCAAGTGGTAGAGCGCCCCTAAGTCGGGCCGATCAGGCCGCCCCCGGCACCTGCCGGGGGCGGCCTTTGCTTTTGCGGGGGGCGGGCAAGCCCAATCCTCCCAAACCCGGCTGCCGCGCCGGCCGCGGATGGTCGTCCGCCTGCCCGTCGGGGTTGGCTTCTACCCATTTTGGGGATAGTGTGCCCCGAAATGGGGGCATGTGCGGAGGGGGCAAATGGCAAGGGATGGTCTTCCCGCCATTGAGCGACGGGATATACGCTTTGGCGTGGGCGAACATCTGACGCCCACCTGGATGAAGGGCGACCCCGTCCTGACCGCCGAGAGCGACGCCCTGTCGGTGCTTCTGCCCGAAGGCGAACGGTTCTTCATCCGATCCGTAGCGGCCTATCTGGACCGCCTGAAAGACCCGGCGCTGCAGGAGCAGGTCCGCGCCTTCATCGTCCAGGAGGCCCTGCACACCCGCGAGCACGAGGCCTACAACCGCGCCCTGGCCGAGCGGGGCTGCGACGTGGCGATGATGGAGGCCCGTGCCACGGCGACGCTGGCGCGGGCGAAGGCCCAGATCACCCGCCTCGCGGTCACGGTGGCCATCGAGCACCTCACCGCGACCTTCGCTCATGTGGTCCTGAGCACTCCGTCCCTGTTCGCCGATGCGCCGGCGCCGCTGCGGGATCTGTGGACGTGGCATTCCCTGGAGGAAATGGAGCACAAGGGGGTGGCGTTCGACGTCTATCTGGCCGTGACCGCCGACTGGCCGGCGTGGAAACGCTATGGTCTGCGGTGCGCTGCCATGGTGCAGGCCACCCGGATGATGGTGGGGGTTCAGACCGCCAACGAAGCGGCCATTCTTCAGGCGCGCGGGTATCCCGTGCGGGGGGGGCGGAGCCGATTGGGACGGCTGTGGCTGATGTTCGGCGCCCCCGGCCTGTACCGGCGGGGCCTGCCGTACTACCTCCGCTTCTTCCGGCCAGGATTCCATCCTTGGGACAAGCGCGAGGATGCGTCCTTCGCCGTCTGGCGCGAGAAGTTCCGCACCATGATGGAGCAGCCGTCATGAGCCGCACCCGGTCTGCCGCTCTGGTGCTGGCAAAGCGTGACATTCACTTCGACATCGCAGGCAGCCTGACCGACACCTGGCTTGACGGTCATCACATGCGCACCGCGTATTGTGATGCCCTCTCGGCTCTGTTCCCCGAGGGCGAGCGGTTCTTCATCAGGTCCGTTACCCCTTACATCCCGCTCATCAAGGACCCGGTTCTCAAGGAGCAGGCCCGCGCCTTCATCGTGCAGGAAGCCCTGCACACCCGCGAGCACGAAGCCTATAATCAGGCCTTGGTCGCGGGCGGCTGCGATGTCGCGGCCATGGAGGCGCGGGTGGCGGTGGCGCTGGAGCGCGTCAAGACGCCGCTCATTCGTCTGGCCACCACCGTCGCGGTGGAGCATCTTACGGCGACCTTTGCCCAGACGGTCCTGGACAATCCCAAGGTGCTTGCCTCCGCTCCGGCGGCTCTGCGCGACTTGTGGAACTGGCACGCGCTGGAGGAGATGGAGCACAAGGCGGTGGCGTTCGACATCTACTTGATCGCGACAGCCGACATGACGGCCTGGAAGCGGTATGCCCTGCGCTGTGCCGTGCTGATCGCGGTGAGCCGGGACATCCACGCCATCCACATCGCAAACTTTCGCCAGGTGCTGGAGGAGCGCGGCCAGCCGACCGGCTTCGGGGCGTGGGTGAAGGGCCTGTGGAACCTGATCGTCGCGCCCGGATATTATCTCCGCGCGTTGCCCCACTATCTCCGCTTCTTCCGTCCCGGCTTCCATCCGTGGGACACGGCCGAGGTCAAGGCGGCGGCCGGCTGGCGGGAGAGGTTCAGAGACATGATGGAGCAGGCCTCTTGAGTATTCTTGATCGCGCCTACAAGAAGTTCCTGCTGGCGGTCAACGACGGCACTCTGCCGCCGTGGGTCCAGAAGGCGGCGTGGCGGACGTGGTACCAACTCCTGGCCCGGCGCTGGCACGATGGCACCTGGACCTTCATGAACTACGGCTGGCTGCCGCCCGAAGGCGCGCCGCCCATCCCGCTGGACCCCGCCGACGAGCCCGACCGCTGCTTCATCGGCCAGTACCACCGCCTCGCCGCTGCCCTTCCGGTGGCCGGGGCGCGGGTTCTGGAGGTCGGATCCGGGCGCGGGGGCGGGGCGTCGTATGTGGCGCGCGCGTTCGGTCCGGCGGAGATGGTCGGGGTGGACTTTTCGGGCGCCGCCGTGACGCTGTCCAAGCGCCTGCACGCCAAGGTGCCCAACCTGACCTTCGCGGAGGGTGACGCCGAGGCTCTGCCCTTCCCCGACGGGAGTTTCGACGTCATCCTGAACGTGGAATCCTCCCACTGCTATGGCAACATGGCGGGGTTCGTTGCGGAGGTGGAGCGCGTGCTCAAGCCCGGCGGGCGGTTCGGCTGGTCGGACCTGCGCGGTCCGGGCATGATGCCTGCCACCGAGGCCGCCTTCGCCGCCGCCACGGGCCTGCGCCTGGTGTCGGAGACCGACATCACCGCCGATGTGGTGCGCGCCCTGGACGCCGCGCATGATCGCAAGATGGCCGTGATCGGGGCGCAGCGTTTCGGGCAGGCCATCCTGCGCCAGTTCTCGGCCACCAAGGGAACGAACCTGTACCGCGCTCTGCAGTCGGGCCACACGCGCTATCTGTCGCGCATCTACGAGAAGGCGTCTTGAGACTGGACGCCCAGGGGAAGGAAAACGCCGTGGCCGTTGTCGAAAAGCCTGTTCCGAACACGGCCGCGCCGTTGATTCCGGCCATGCCGCCGCCCCATCCCACGCCGCCGGGCCTGCTCGGCATGGTCCGCGCGGCGCGCAAGGACCTGCTGTCCCTGTGGTGGGAGCAGGCCTATTCCAACCGCATGATGGTGTGGAAGATCCTGCGCCGCCGCGTGGTGATCTGCAACGCGCCCGAAGCCGTCAAGCACGTCATGCTCACCCACAACGACATCTACGAGCGCAAGAGCCCGCAGATGCGCCGCGCTCTTGAGGATCTGCTGGGCGACGGCCTGTTCATCAGCGACGGCTCGACCTGGGCCTTCCGCCGCCGTACCATTGCCCCGATCGTGCACAAGAACCGCCTCGACAGCTTTGTGCCGGTGATGGTTGAAACGGCCCAGGAGATGGCCGGAGACTGGGACAAGCGCGCCGGAACCGATGTTGACGCCCTGGTCGAAATGGCCGCCCTGACGGCCGAGATCATCTCGCGCGCCGTGTTCGGCGCCAACCTGGGGGCGGATGCCGCGCAGGCCGTCATCAAGGGCTTCACCGACTACCAAAAGCGCATCGACCAGTTCAACTTTGGCTACTTCCTGGGCGCCGACGAAGGCTTTCCGGCCTTCAAGGGACCGCGCCTGCGGGCCGCCGCCGGGCAGGTGAAGGGCGTGGTGGACGGCATCATCGCCAAGCACGCGCGCGGCGAAGGCGACGCCAACTCGATGATCTCCATGCTCATGGAGGTCCGCGACCCCGAGACCGGCGCCGCCCTGACGCCCGAGGCCATCCGCAACGAGGCCGCGACCATCTTCATGGCCGGCCACGAAACCACCGCCGCCACGCTGACCTGGGTGTGGTACCTGCTGTCGCAGGCGCCCGATGTCGAGGCCCGACTGCACGCCGAACTCGACGCCGTGCTGCCCGACGGCCGCACGCCGACGCTCGACGACGTGCCGCGCCTCAAGTACACCTGGGCGATCATCGAGGAAGCCCTGCGCCTGTATCCGCCGGTGCCGATCCTCAGCCGGCAGGCGGCGCAGGACGACGAGATCCTCGGCCGCAAGGTCAAGAAGGGCGACCTCATCCTGGTCGTGCTGTGGCTGCTGCATCGCCACCGCGACCTGTGGGACCAGCCCGACGCCTTCATCCCCGACCGTTTCCTGGGCGAGAACCGCAAGGTTGTGCCGTTCTCCTACCTGCCGTTTGCCACCGGGCCGCGCATCTGCACCGGCGCGTCGTTTGGCCAGTCCGAGGCCATCCTGTGCCTTGCCGTGCTGGCCCAGCGGTTCCGCCTGCGCCTGAAGGACGGGCACAAGGTGATGCCGGTGTGCCGACTGACCCTGCGCCCGCAAGGTGGCTTGCCCATGCGGTTGGAACGGCGATGAACCGCGACATCCTGGAGTACGCGCCGCGCCTGTGGGGTGGTCCCGACGCGCCGCCCCTGGCCGGCATCTTCGCGGCCGACGAGGCGGCCCGGCGCGCGGCCCGGCGCTACTGGATTACCGATAGCCTGCTGGGCGTGGCTGACATGGCCCTGCACCACGCCATGCGGCTGGGCACCGTGGACAGTTGTTCGTGGGTCGGCGCCCAGATCGGCCGCCTGACCGCGCCGCGCAACCATCCCGACTGGCACGCCCGCGCCGATGAGGCGGTGAAGCGCCTGCGCCCGGACCTGGACGACGCGGCGCGGGCCGACCTGCTGGCCCGCCGCTGGGCCAATGTCGGGCGCACCATGACTGAGTTCTCCGTCCTCCCCCGCCTGGAGACGCCGGAGCGGGTGCGCATTGACGGCGCCGAGCGTCTGGCCGAGGCCCGTGCCGCCGGTCGCCCCGTCATATGTGCGGCCATGCACCTGGGCAACTGGGAACTGATTGGCACCACCATGATGATGCTCAATGAGCCGTGCATGGGTGTCTACCAACCGCCGCGCAGTCGCTTCCGGCATTATCTGGCAGTCCACGCGCGGGCGCGCGCCAACTATCCCCTGGTCCCACCGGGCCGCTTCGGCGCCATGCCCGCCGTGCGCGCCCTGCGCGAAGGCAAGGTGCTGTTCCTGGGCGTCGATGAATACGTCGGCGGCCGGGTGAACGGCCCGCTGTTCGGCCGCCCGGTGGAAATGCGCGGCAACATCGCCAACGCGGTACGCTTCGCCCGCCTGACCAACGCCCTGGTCATGCCAAGCTGGGTCGAACGCCACGACGGCGCCCGCTTCACCGTCCACTTCGAACCCCCCGTCCCGCTCGGCGACCTCGACGGCTCCGCCGAGGCGCAGCTCGAGGGCGTGACCCGCCTCAACGCCGCCATGGAAACCATCATCCGCGCCAACCTCCACACCTGGCTGATGCTGCATGAGTTGCGGTGGGACAGGTAGGGGGGTCAGGCTGAACGAACGATCTGGATCAAAGGGTCGAAAGCGTACAGGGCGGGGCGACGGCCTGCCGGCGGCACAACGGTCCTCAAGAGGCCCGCATCCAGAAGCGTTCTGGCGAATTTGTGAGCAGTTGTCGCGGGAATGCCGGACCGGCTTGTGAACACGTTGTTTCTGAACACGGGGCGCGAAAACAGGAAGTCGAGGGCGGTCGTGCTCCACTGGGAGCACAGGATGTCACGGAACCTGTCCTTCATCTCGTCGTACAAGGCCCGAATTTCCTCGGCGACCTGAAGGTTCTTCTGCGCCTGTGCATCCAGCCCTTCGAGAAAGAAGACGATCCAGTCCGTCCAGGCCTGCGTCCGGGAGACTTCGCGCATCCTGTCGATGTATTCATCACGATTCTGTTCAAAGTAGGCGCTGACATAAAAATGTGGAGCAGAGATGACTCCGAACTTCCACAACATCAGCGTAATCAGCATCCGGCCAATGCGTCCGTTCCCGTCCTTGAAGGGATGGAGGGCTTCAAACTCCACATGAGCGAGCGCGGTCCTGATCAGGATTTCCCACTCATCGCTCTGGATGAACGCAAAAAGCGCCTCCATGCCGTCACCCAGCCGTTCCGGACTGATCGGAACGAAGTGGATCTTTCTCCTTGCCCGATCCGCAAGGTAGTTCTGGTCGGTTTTGTAGGCGCCGGGCGACAGGCTGGCGCCACGGCCGAAGCTGAGAAGCTGCGCATGAGCCGAGCGGATGAGCCAACTTGAAAGGGGCGCGCCCTGCTCGACCATGCTTTGGGCGTGCTGCATGGCGCGGCTGTAGAGGAAGACCTCGCCGACTTCACTTCGGTATTGTGTGTCCAGGAGGGCGCTTTCATTCTCCTGGTCTGCTTCGTAGCGAAGGACCTCATCGAGAGTGCTGACAGTTCCTTCCATGCGCGAAGAAACGACCGCTTCCTGGCTTCTGAGGGGCGCCAGCAGTATTTCGCTGTTGTGCATCCCCTTGAGCATCTGATCGTATCGCGCAAGGGAGGACGCCGCACGGGCGAGCGGCCGGATGAGGCGCGCCGCATCGATTTCGGCGGGCGGAAACTGATCGTAGTGGTACTGGACGGTATCCGACATATCCAGGCTGTTCGGGGCCATGGCTTCTTCCTACGCTGCGGCGCAAACTCTTGTATGCCGTAACCGCCATGATATGGGACACAACAGCAAGCTTGTCTACCGCCATGACCATGTTTGGGTTCTCAACGGCGTTTGACGTTTCACGTCGAGACACAACAGGCGTTGTCTCCCATTGTGGACATGTTTTGGAAGACAAGTGGATTTGCGTCCCGCTGAGCAGAGGCAAACCCTGTTGTCTCTTGCGTCCCCATTTGTACGGGAGTCAACCCGGCAGGCGGCCTGCGTCCACCATGCCCGCCACATCGGCCAGGCTGTCGGCGGTCAGGACCGGGAAGGTGCCGGTCGCCACGCTCAGGGACTTGGCGCGTTCCTCTACGCCGTGGCCGGTCGCGACGTGGATGGCGCCGGCCATTCCGGCGGCGCGGGCGGCCTTGAGGTCGGAGGCCTTGTCGCCGACCAGCCAGGAGCGCGACAGGTCCAGGCCCAGGACCTCGGCCAGCCACAGGCACATGCCCGGCCCCGGCTTGCGCCAGTGGTCGTGCTGCGGTCCCCAGCCGGGGGTGTGCTCGGGGTGGTAGGCGCAGGCGGCGGTGGTCAGCGGGGCAATGCCGTGCTCGGCCAGCAGGGCGTCGAGGCGGGCGGCCACGGCGTCGTACTCGGGCCAGCCGAAATACCCGCGGTCGATGCCCGATTGGTTGGTCGCCACGCCGACTGGAATGCCACGCTCCGCGCAGACCCTCAGCAGGCCCACGGTGCCGCGCTCCAGGACCACGTCGTCCGGCCGCGACAGGTAGTTGACCTCGACCACCATCACGCCGTCCCGGTCAAGAATAAGGCCGGGTCGGGGTTTTCCAGGCGTGCCGCGCAGGACGCCGCGCACTCCGTCGGGCAGTGCGATCATGGTCAGGAGCGGGCCGGCGGGCGGCCGATGCTGTCGTAGCGGAACCCGGCGTCCGCCATCAGCTTGGGCTCATAGACGTTGCGCAGGTCGATCACCGCCGGTTCCTTCAGCGCCTTTTGCAGGCGGTCGAAGTTCAGGGCGCGGAACTCGTTCCACTCGGTCAGCAGGGCCAGCACGTCGGCGCCCTCGGCCGCGTCATAGGCGTTTTCGCACCACACCACGCCGTCCATCATCTTTTTGGCCTCGGCCATGCCCTCGGGGTCGTAGGCGCGCACGGTGGCGCCCGCTTTGAGGAGGGCCGGCACGATGTCGAGCGACGGGGCGTCGCGCATGTCGTCGGTGTTGGGCTTGAAGGTCAGGCCGAGCACGCCGATGGTCTTGCCCTTCACGTCACCGCCGGCAAAGGCGACGATGCGGTCGGCCATGGCCTTCTTGCGCTTGGTGTTGATGTCCACCACCGTTTCGATGATACGCAGCGGCGCACCGGCGTCGCGGGCGGTCTGGACCAGGGCCAGCGTGTCCTTGGGGAAGCACGACCCGCCGTAGCCCGGCCCCGGATGCAGGAACTTGGACCCGATGCGGCCGTCCAGGCCGATGCCCTTGGCGACGTCGTGGACGTCGGCGCCGACCTTCTCGCACAGGTCGGCGATCTCGTTGATGAAGGTGATCTTGGCGGCCAGGAAGGTGTTGGCGGCGTACTTGATGAGTTCGCTGGTTTCCAGCGCGGTGAACAGGATCGGCGTCTCGATCAGGTACAGGACGCGGTAGATCTGGCGCATGACCTCGCGCGCGCGGTCGCTTTCGCAGCCGATGACCACGCGGTCGGGGCGCATGAAGTCGTTGATGGCCGACCCCTCGCGCAGGAATTCCGGGTTGGAGCACACGTCGAAATCGGCGTCGGGGCGGGTGGCGCGGATGACGCGCTCGACCTCGCGGCCGGTGCCGACCGGGACGGTGGACTTGGTCACCACCACGGTGTAACCGTCCAGCGAGCGGGCGATTTCCTCGGCTGCGGCATAGACATAGGACAAGTCGGCATGACCGCCGCCGCGCCGGGTGGGCGTGCCCACGGCGATGAACACGGCGTCGGCGCCCTTGACCGCCGAGGCGAGGTCGGTGGTGAAATGCAGGCGGCCGGCGGCGGCGTTGCTCTCGACCAGCTTGTCGAGGCCGGGCTCATAGATTGGAATTTCGCCGCGCAGCAGGCGCTCGATCTTGGCCTCGTCCTTGTCGACGCAGGTCACGTCGACGCCGAACTCGGAGAAGCAGGCACCGGATACAAGGCCCACATAACCTGTTCCGATCATGGCGATACGCATGATGAAAAGCCCTCTCTCGCGGTCCGTCGCTGGTAGGGCTTGATACCTGATGCGCCTGCACCCGGCAAGGTCGAAAGGCCTTACGCGCCGTCGAACCCGCACTCCCGCAGCGCGGCCAGCATGTGCGGCGGCACCGGGGCGGTGACGTCGATGGGGGTGTCGTTTTCGCGCAGGGGCGGGAGCTGGATGCGCCGGGCCAGCAGGTGCAGCGGGGCGTCCGGCGGCGGGGCATCGGGGCTGCGGCCGTACAGGGGGTCGCCGACCAGGGGGCAGCCGAGCGCCGCGCAGTGCACCCGGATCTGGTGGGTGCGGCCGGTGCGCGGGCTCAGTTCCAGCCATGTGGTCGAGGGACCCCGGCCGAGCACGCGCCAGCCGGTCACGGCGGGCTGTCCGGCGGTCTTGTCGACCACCATCTTCCAGCCGCGCTTGGCGTCCACCTTGGCCAGCGGCAGGTCGATCACGCCGTTCTGGCCGGGCGGGGCGCCGGTGACCACGGCCCAATAGGTCTTGCGCACCTTGCCCTGGGCGAACGCCTTGCCGGCCCGGCTCAGGCCCTTTTGCCCCCGGCCGAGGACCAGGCATCCGGCGGTGTCGCGGTCGAGGCGGTGGGCCAGTCCCGGCGGCCGGGGCTGCTCGAAGCACAGGGCGTCGAAGAACGCTTCGAGGTTCTCGCCGCCGCCCGGCCCGGCGTGCACGGGGATGCCGGCCGGCTTGTTCAGCACGATGATCAGGCGGTCGCGGTACAGGACGCGGTTCTGGATGTCGTCAGGGGTCATGATGGCCGGACGATGGCAGTCTTTGCGCGGCTTGGAAAGCCCCTGTTGACTCGCCTTCGTCGCGGTGAAAGGATGCCGCCCATGATGACCGCAATGATTCGATCAACATCTTTCGCCGGTTGGTGGCGCTGGTCCTAGCCAGCGCCTGTGATCGTGGTTGTTTGTCATCCCGAGCAGGCTGGTCCGGTACGGAGCCTGCTCGTCCCCAAGATTGCCCCAGGACAGCACGACCCCTGCCGGACCGCAGTTGAAGCGTTCCGTCGGAGTGGAGTCGCATGAGCGAACTGGAACTGTCGTCCATCATCAAGGCCGGTGCCGAGCTGGGCACCCTGGACATCGTCACCGCCGGCGGCATCGCCATCCGCCGGTCGGAGGTCGCGGCCGACTACGAGAACGCCATCACGCCGCTGATCGACGCCCTGGATTCGCGGGTCGGCCTGCTGCTGTCGTCCAGCTACGAGTTCCCGGATCGCTACAAGCGGTGGGACATGGGTTTCGTCGATCCGATGCTGTCGGTGACCAGCCGCGGCCTGTCGGTCGAGGTCAAGGCCCTGAACGCGCGCGGCCGCGTGCTGCTGCCGGTGCTGCGCCGCACGCTCGACGGCCTGGACGCCGTGCAGGGCGTCGAGGCCTCGGGCGACGTTCTCAGCGCCACCGTGCGCCGGGCCGAGCGCCGCTTTGCCGAGGAGGAACGCTCCCGCCAGCCGTCGGTGTTCAGCGTGCTGCGCGCCCTGATCGCCCTGTTCCGCAGCGACGCCGACAGCCACATGGGTCTGTACGGCGCCTTCGGCTATGACCTCGCCTTCCAGTTCGAGCCGGTGGACATGACCCTGGAACGCGGCGACGACCAGCGCGACATGGTGCTGTTCCTGCCCGACCAGATCATCCTGCGCGACCACCAGCGCCAGGAAGCCCGCCTGATGTCCTATGACTTCACGGTGGACGGCGCGACCACTACGGGCCTGACCCGCTCCCAGGCCGAGGTGCCGTTCCGCCCGGCGCCGGCCCCGGCGCGGGCCTGCGACCACGCGCCGGGCGAGTACGCCGCCCTGGTCGATCACGCCAAGGAAAGCTTCAAGCGCGGCGACCTGTTCGAGGTGGTGCCCGGCCAGACCTTCTTCGAGGCCTGCCCCGCCCCGCCGTCGGAGATCTTCCGCCGCCTGCGCGAGCGCAACCCGGCGCCCTATGGCTTCCTCATCAACCTGGGCGACGGCGAATACCTGGTCGGGGCCAGCCCGGAGATGTACGTCCGGGTGACCGGCCGGCGGGTCGAGACCTGCCCGATCTCCGGCACCATCAAGCGCGGCGCCGACGCCATTGCCGACGCCGAACAGATCCGCACCCTGCTCAACTCGGCCAAGGACGAGTCCGAGCTGACCATGTGCACCGACGTCGACCGCAACGACAAGTCGCGCATCTGCGAGCCGGGCAGCGTCCGCGTCATCGGCCGCCGCCAGATCGAGCTGTACTCGCGCCTCATCCACACCGTGGACCATGTCGAGGGCACCCTGCGCCCCGAGTTCGACGCGCTCGACGCCTTCCTGTCCCACACCTGGGCCGTCACCGTGACCGGGGCGCCCAAGCTGTGGGCCATGCGGTTCCTGGAGGCCAACGAAAAGAGCCCGCGCCGCTGGTACGGCGGGGCGGTCGGCAAGCTGGGCTTCGACGGCAACATGAGCACCGGCCTGACCCTGCGCACGGTGCGCATCAAGGACGGCGTGGCCGAGGTGCGGGCCGGCGCGACCCTGCTGTACGACAGCGACCCGATTGCCGAGGAAGCCGAGACGCGCCTCAAGGCCTCGGCCATGATCGACGCCATCCGCCGGCCGCGCGGCACCGCCCGCCCCGGCGCCGAGGCCCGCGTCCTGCCGCGCGTCGGCGAGGGCCTGAAGGTCGTTCTGGTCGATCACCAGGACAGCTTCGTGCACACCCTGGCCAACTACGTCCGCCAGACCGGCGCCGAGGTGGTCACCTGGCGCAACGGCTTCACGGTCGAGGATCTGGCGGCGGCCAAGCCGGACCTCGTCATGCTCTCGCCCGGCCCTGGCCGGCCCGAGGACTTCGGCCTGTCGCGCACCATCGCCATGGCCGAAAGCCTGGGCCTGCCGATCTTTGGCGTGTGCCTGGGGCTGCAGGGCATGGGCGAAGTCCTGGGCGGGCGCCTGGGGCTGCTCGACATTCCCCAGCACGGCAAGCCGGCGACCATCTCGGTCACCGGGGGGCGGCTGTTCGAGGGCCTGCCCGAACGCTTCACGGTCGGCCGCTACCACTCCATCCACGTCGCCGCCGACAGCCTGCCGGACGACGTGGCGGTCACCGCGCTGACCGACGACGGCATCGTCATGGCGATCGAACACAAGACCAAGCCGTGGGCGGCCGTGCAGTTCCATCCCGAAAGCATCATGACCATGGACCATCAGGCCGGCCTGACCATGATCCACACGGCGCTGGCGATGCTCTGCAAGCGGTAGGAGCGCCGCGCTGAACGTCCGGTTCGCCTGCCCCGTTGATGTGCCACAGGTGCAAAGACGGGGCAGGCGATGTTTTTTGACGACTGGATGGGACTGGTACGGGTGGTGGTGGTCGGCACGCTGGCCTATGCCGCGCTGATCGTGCTGCTGCGGGTGACCGGCAAGCGCACCCTGTCCAAGATGAACGCGTTTGATTTCGTGGTCACGGTGGCGCTGGGCTCGACCCTGGCCACCGTCCTGCTGTCGCAGGATGTCGCCCTGGCCGAGGGCGTGGTGGCGCTGGCGCTGCTCATCGTGTTGCAGATGGCGGTGGCGTGGGCCTCGGTCCGTTCCAAGGCGTTCCGCGATCTGGTGAAGGCCGAACCGACCCTGCTGCTGCACAAGGGTGAGATGCTGCGGGCCGCCATGGCCCGCGAGCGCGTGGTGCCCGAGGAAATCCTCGCCGCCGCCCGCTCCAGCGGCCACGCCGGCCTGGAAAGCGTCGAGGCGGTGGTCCTGGAAACCGACGGCACCTTCAGCGTCGTCGCCTCGGCCGACGGCGGAAGTGCCGCGCTGGGCAACGTCAAGTGAAGCGGGAAACCACAGAGACACAGAGGCACAGAGGGAGCTGAGCGGGGTAGCGCAGCAGGCTGTCCTTACAGTGTAAGGACTTGATGCGCTGCGCGCAAAAGTTCGCAGAACCCTCGGTGACTTTCTCTGTGCCTCTGTGTCTCTGTGGTGAGTTGCCCTATTCAAACCCCGCCCTGCGGTACCGGCACGCCGTCAACGCACGCAGGCGCTTCGGCGCGGGCTGCGGCGGTGCGCGAGTGGGGCAGCGGGGCGCGGAGGAAGCGCGCCAGGTCGTCGGCCGGCATGGGGCGGGCGTAGCGGAAGCCCTGGACCAGGCGCACGCCACGGCCGCGCAGGTAGATTTCCTGGCTTTCGGTCTCGACACACTCGGCCACCAGCCCGAGGTTGAGGCGCTGGCTGAGGTCGATGATGGCGTCCAGCACCGGGCGGCCGGTGGTGCCGGTGATGGTCTGGGTGAAGGTGCCGTCGATCTTGATGTGTTCGGGGTCGAAGCGGTCCAGGTACATCAGCCCGTTCTGGCCGGTGCCGAAGTCGTCCAGGGCGACCGACACACCCAGCGCCTTGAGGCCCGACACCACCTCGACCACCTTGTCCGGCTCGTTCAGGCCCTGGCGTTCGGTGGCCTCGACGACGACGCGGGCGGGTGACAGGTCGTGGCGCAGGAAGGTGTCGCGCAGGTCGTCGACCACGCAGCGCGAGCGGAAATGGATGGCGGCGAGGTTGATCGCCACGCGGAAATCCGGATCGCCATGGAAGATCGGCTTGAGGTCCACGCACACCTGGTTCATCAGCCAGCGGGTCATCGGCTCGATGAAGCCGCTGATCTCGGCCCGAGGCACGAAGTCGTAGGGCGGGACGAGGCCGCGCTGTGGGTGGTTCCAGCGGATCAGCGCCTCGACCCCGGCGCAGCGTTGCTCGTGCAGCGAGATGATCGGCTGGTAGTGGACCACGAACTGCCGCTTCTCCAGGGCATGGCACAGTTCGGCGTCGAGGGCGGCCTCGGGCGTCGCCAGCGGCGGCGGGGCCGGGTGGTTTTTACGTTGGCCGTGGCCGCGCAGCCACTTCAGGAACGATCTCACGGGCCTGCCTCCGCAGTGGGCCAAGAACCTGGGCGGGCCAGCGAAGGATCGCATGGGTCCGCCTGCAGGATCAGGCTGCCACTTCCGGGTGCGGCCCCGCCACATCCCTTAAGGGCGGAGGGGGTGAGGATAAGGCTATGGCGGCATGCCTAATCGGCGTAAGCCGCTGCCTCCGACGGCTGAGGGTGGGCGGCTGAGGGCGGTTAGGGAGCCAGGGCTTCAAGGTCGTCCACCGATCCCTTGATCAGGGCACGGATCGCCGCGGTGAGCACTTCGGCCGGCCAGTCCCACCATGCCAGGGCCAGCAGGCGGTCCACCTCCTCGGCCGAACGGCGCAGACGCACCACGCGGGCCGGGTTGCCGGCGACGACGGCATAAGGCGGCACGTCGTGTGTCACCACCGCGCGGGCGGCCACGATGGCCCCGGCGCCGATGGTCACGCCGGGCATGATCATGCACTCGGTGCCCAGCCAGACGTCGGGGCCGATGACAGTGTCGCCCTTGGTCGGGGTCGGCAGGTCCTCCAGCGGCAGGGCGTCGCGCCATGCCCCGGCGAAGATCGGGAAGGGGAAGCTCGACGGGCCGACGGTGGCGTGGTTGGCATCGGGCATGATGATCGTCGCGCCCTGGCCCAGCGCGCAGAACGGCCCGATGTCCAGGCGGGCGCCCGAAAAGCCGTAGTTGTAGCGCACGTTGCGCTCAAAGAACGCCAGCGGGTCGCCGTCGTCGCTGTAGTAGGAGTAGCGCCCCACCGTGACGTTGCCCAGGTGCCCGGCCGTCCCCGGCCGCTGCGCCAGCAAGGGGCGCAGCAGCACGGTGTTGGTGAAGCCCTCCAGGGGATAGAGGACGTCCGGATCGGGGACCGGCGCGGGCGCTGGCACCGGCATGCCTCAGGCGGTGCGGGCCAGGGCGCCGGTGCTGGGCACGATCACCCACAGCGGCAGGTTGGCCTGCTTCCACGCGCCGATGCCGCCGGCCAGGTGGAGGACCGAGTCAAAGCGGCCGCTGTCGATCATCTTCTGGGCCGCCATGCCCGAGCGCCGCGCGGTGCCGCAGTGCAGGACGATCTTGCGCCCGGTGTCGGTCGGCAGGGCGGCCGGGTCGAACGACGCCAGCGGCATCAGCAGGGCACCGGGAATGCGCTCGAACCCGTACTCGGCCGGCTCCCGCACATCGATCACCAGGGCCTCGCCCTTGGTCATCCAGTCGTGCAGGGTGGCGGCATCGATTTCCTTGATCTGGCTCATTCGGGCTCTCCGGTACGGGATTGGGCTGCGGCGCATAATATGCGCGACGCCTAATATGAGCGCAAGGAGGATGGTGACCCCGACAGGACTTGAACCTGTGACCCCCAGATTAGGAATCTGAGTTAGGGGGCTACGCCTGGGTGCGCAAGGTCTACGCTGTAGCCTGTAAATGTGCTTATCGTCAATGGCTTAGACGGGTTTTGTTGTTCGCTCCTGCCGCGTGCTGTACGCTGCTTTTCGCCCCCGATTGCTTACCTCCTGCTTACCCGGTGCTTACCCGGAATCAGGCCGGTGAGGGGGTGGCCGGATCTTCGAAAACCCGGTGAGGCAATTAGGACAATAAGGGGCAGCAGCCGTCCGAGCCGTCCGGTACTGTCCTTTATCGTTTATAATCAGCGGCTTGACATAAACTATCCAGCCGTCCGCAATCGTCCATCAACCGTCCGGCCGCAGGGGGTGCCATTGCCCAAGCTCACGAAGCGCGTTGTTGAGTCCGTCCAGCCTGGGGAACGGGATGTATTCGTGTGGGATGACGAGTTGCGCGGCTTCGGCGTGCGCGTGAAGCCCAGCGGTGTGCGCAGCTACGTGATCCAGTACCGGACCCCGAACGGCACGTCGAAGCGGTTCACGCTGGCAAAGCATGGCGTTCTAACGCCCGAAGAGGCGCGGAAGAAGGCGCGGCAGTTGCTGGGGGCAACGACAGGTGGGGCCGACCCGGCGGAGGAAAAGCAGGCCGCCCGGCGGGGCAAGGGCGATACCGTCTCAGGATCGTTTGACCGCTACTTGGTGCTCCATGCCCGGCCGAAGCTGCGGTCGGTGGGGGAGGTGGAACGCCTGTTCCGCAAGAACGCCGAACCCATCATCGGGGCCATGCGGCTCGAAGATGTCGCGCGCAAGGACGTCGTGCGCGTGCATGATCGGATTGCCGTTCGTGGCGAGGTCACGGCCCGCAGCACGGTGCGTATCCTGTCCGCGTTCTTCGGCTGGTGTGTCAAGCGCGACCTGATCGGCGCCAACCCCTGCGCCGGACTCGACATGGCCCCGCCGACGGCGCGGGAACGAGTGCTGGAGCCTGCCGAACTGGTCGAGGTCCTGCGCGCCGCCGACACGCTGGGGCAGCCCTGGCCGGCGCTGGTTCTCATGTTGGCGTTGACGGGGCAACGCCTGCGCGAGGTGTCCAATCTCCCTTGGGCAGAACTGGACCTCGACAAGGCCGTGTGGACCCTGCCGCCGGAGCGGACCAAGAACAAGCGCGAGCACCGCGTGCCCCTGTCGTCGCGCCTGGTCGACCTGCTGACCGCGTTGCCCCGGCGCGAAATCGCACCCGGCCAGCCGTCGCCGTTCGTCTTCACCACTACCGGGCACACCCCTGTTTCAGGGTTCTCAAGAATGAAAGTGCAGCTTGATAAGGCGATCCTCAACGCCCGCCGGAAGGTGGACGCGAAGGCGGAGGGTCTTGCGCCCTGGCGTCTCCATGACCTGCGGCGGTCCGTGGCGTCCGGCATGGGTGACATGGGGATCGCCGTTTCGATAATTGAGCGCGCCCTCAACCATGTCTCAGGCACCTTCGCGGGGCTGGTCGGGGTGTACCAGAGGCAGGAGCTATGGGACGACCGGGAACGGGCCTTCACGGCATGGGACCGGCGGTTGGCGTCGCTGACTGACGGAGCGCCACCGGCCAACGTGGTGCCGATGCGCAAGGCCGACGCGGTGCAGCAGTAACGCCGTGCGGCTATGTCCCCTTTTAATATCAAGAAGTAATGGCCCGCTTTAATTGATGCTGACCCACCAAAATGCTATCCTGTCATCAATGGACGGATAGCGAAAATGGTGCAGCATGAAGTATATACGCGGTAATAACTATGGTCTTCGTAATTATACTTTAATCAACGCAACTCTCGGCGCTTTGGCCTTTAAGCCGCAGGGCGACGGCAAGCGGCTTCCGGCTGGCGTCAAGTCTCCCCGACGCCCGGCCACGCCCGGCCTTGATGATCTGGACACCTTCAGCCTGCCCCGCCCCGCCCTGACCGGCGGGCGCGGCGGCTTGCGATAGGAGGTGGAGTCATGGCGGGCAGCATGCGTGTTCTGTTCCGGGCGGAACTGATTGGTGAGGACAAGTGGGACTTGATGGAGCGCGGCATCCTTGGGGCCGTTAACAACGGCCTGAGGCGCGCCGGCCGGGGAGTCCAGAAGGATATGCGGGCGGCGGTACGGGCCGCCAAATTCGCACGCGGCGGGGTTGGAAGGCAGAACTTCGAGAAGTCGTTCAGGGTCGACCTTTGGCCCTCGCGGAACAACGTGTACGCGCGGCGCCCGGCCATGACCGTGGGGGCGACGGCGCGTTATGCCGAGGTCTTTGAGGAAGGCGCGGAGGTCTCGGGGAAACCCTACCTCGCTGTTCCTCTTCCCGAGGCCCGGCGGCTGGACCTGCACACCAGCGGGTCCTACAGCCGGAAGAAGTCCAACGTCAAGGCGGCCCAGGCGAACTATGGTCCGTTGCGGCGCATCCCCAGCAAGAACGGATACATCCTGGCCGCTGATGCGAAGAAGCTACCGGGGGCGACGGCCAGCGGCGGGGCGCGTCCGTTCGTGCCGCTCTTCGCCATGGTCAAGCAGGTTAAGTTGACCAAGCGGTACTCGATCCGGGCCATCGTCGAAGGTTGGGCGGAGAAACTTGACACCCTGATTTATCAGGAATTCGACAAAGCGCGCTGGTGAGGAGCGGACCATGAAGAACCTGAAAACCCGGTTTGAGCTTGACGCCAGTTCCCTCGGTGTCGCCATCAAGGAAATTAAGGGTGCGGTGGGGGAAGCCATCAACGGATTCTCCGAAGCCGGGAAATCAATGGCCGGCCTGTGGGATGCTGCATCGTCCGCCGCCGGCGACGTCGCGGAAGCCGTTGCCGTGACCGAACGGCAGGTCAAGGCGGCTGCGCGCGATATCGGCTTCACGCTGGATGAGACCGTTGAAAAGCAGGTAGCGCGGCATCGGCTCGCCCTCGATACCCTCAAGGCGTCCGGCACGTTGTCGGCTGCGGAGCTTGAGCGCGCCACCAAGGCCACCGAGGAAAAGATTTCCCGGCTCTATGCCAAGATCGGCAAGGAGACGAAGCAGCTCGAAACGCCTATGGCGGGCCTTCGGCGCGCTATCGGCAATGTCGGCAAGAGCATGAACGACGCTCGCAAGGCCGGGCAGGAGTTCGGGCAGGCATTGCGCGGCGTGGGCAGCGCGGCGGGGACCGTTCTTCGCAATGTGGCCATTGCCAAAGGGGCCGTGATCGCCGTCGGTGCGGCGGTCACCGGCCTGTCGAAGTCTGCCGCGAATGCCGCTGATGCGCAGATCAAGGCGTCGCGGGCGGCGGGCATGGGAGTCGAGGCTTATGGCCGGTTGAAGTTCGCTGCGGAGCAAGCCGGGCTTTCGTCCGAGAACTTCGGGGCCGCCGTCAACAAGTTGAACAAGTCCGCGTTTGATGCGGCCAGCGGCAACAAGGCCGCCATCGAGCAGTTCCAGCGCCTGGGCGTTCAGGTGACGGACACGCGGGGCCGGCTGCGCTCCACTGAAGCCATTCTGCAGGATGTGTCCGAGGTTTTCCGGGGCATGCCGGACGGGTTGCAGAAATCGGCCCTGGCCGCCAAGCTGTTTGGCGAAGAGGTCGGGCCGCGCATGATCAGCTTCCTCAACAACGGGAAGAAGGGCCTGAAGGATCTCGGCGATCAAGCTGTTGCGCTGGGGGTGGCTTTCTCCGAAAGCCAAGGCGGTTTGGCGGAAAACTTCAACGACACGACCGACCGCCTGCAACGGTCCATCGGCGGGGTGAAGAACAGCCTTGGGTTCGTGTTCATGCCGGCGCTGATCGAGGGCGCCAACGCCATTACCGCGTTCGTGAGTTCGAACCGCAAGGCCATCACGGCCTTCGTCGCCCTGCAGTGGGAAAAGGTCGTGGCCGTGGTCAAGGACGTGATCGCTGTTGCCCAGGGCCGGGACGCCGACGTGAAGAACAGTTGGCTGATTGACCTGCGCGACCAGGTGGTGGGCTTCGCGACGTCGGCCAAACAGGCCGTTACCGGCATCATCATCCCCGCGTTCCAGGCCTTCATGGGCATCATGGACAAGGCGGCGGGCCTGATCAACGGCGTGTTCGGCACGAACCTGACCGGCCAAACCCTGGGCATCACGCTGGCCGTTGCCAAGGTGTCGGGTGTCTTTGGCTTGCTGGCCGCCACCCTTGGAACCGTGGGGCCGGCGGTCAATCTGCTGTCGGCGACCTTCAAGTTCCTGGCCGCTCCCATGGAGGTTATCGGGCCGATCATCAAGGGCGTTACCAGCGGGTTCACGATGCTGGCGCCGATCCTGACGGCCATTGCCGGGGGTATCAAGGCCATTGGCGTGGCCATCCTGGCCAACCCGATTGGGCTGCTGATTGCTGCTGTGGCCGTCGCAGCGGTCGCCATCGTGGTCTACTGGGACGAGATCAAGGCCGCCGGTGTCGCCGCTTGGACTGGGATAAAGGACGCCGGGGGCGCGGCCTGGGACTGGCTGACCGGCAAGGCTTCCAGCTTCGGGCAGACGATGGCCGCCGGGTGGGAGGCCAGCAAGGCGGCCGATGCCGCCGCGTGGGAGGCCATCAAGGCGAACGCTACGGCGGCCTGGGACTACCTGAGAGCCTTGCCCGAACAGTTCCTGGGGTTCTTCTCCGGCATCATGGACTCGATGATTGCCAAGGTCATGGAGTGGACCGGGCTTGCCGCCCTTACGCCCGACCAGTTGGCGCAGGCGTGGGAGACGGCCAAGCAAACCGTTCTGGACGCCATCACGTCCCCGTTCCGCGCCGCCGGGGAGGTGATCGAGTCGATCTGGGACGGCGTGCTGGGCATGATCCAAAAGGCCATCGACCTGGCGAAGAAGGCCGCGGCGGCAGTCGGGATCGGAGGTGGCAAGGCGTCCAACGACAACCTGCCGCGCAAGGCCACGGGCGGCCCCATCGTCGGGCCTGGGACGGGCACGTCCGACTCGGTTCTGATGTGGGGATCGAACGGGGAGTTCATGCAGCAGGCCCGCGCCGTCAAGGCGGCCGGGCTGGGCTTCATGCACGCCCTCAACCGGGTCGGCAGCCGGGGCGAGTTCGTCCGGCTGATCCAGAGCCTGCGCCTGCCCGGCTTTGCCACCGGCGGGCTTATCCAGGCCGGGGGCAACGTGGCCTCACGCCTGGCCGAGCGGCTGGCGCCGGCGCCCATTCCGGGGCTGGCGATGGCCGGGGCTGTGGAGCCGGCGGGGGCCGCCCTGTCGCGCGTTCCGGTCAACATCAACTTGGACGGCAACACCTACACTACCTACACGACCCAGCCCACGGCCGACCGCCTTGTCGCGGTGCGCAACAGCCAGGGCCGTCGGCCGCGTTGGAGTGGGTAGGCGCAAAGGGGGGAGGTAGTTCCTCCAGCATCACTGATGTGGTTACACGAACCTCGCCGCCCTTGACGAACGGTGGCGGGGTTCCCAAATTGGGATGTGCGGTTGACATCCCGCTTTGGGGTGCGTATACCCCCTGAATGTCTGGAATGAACATAATCAGCCGCGCGACGCTGGAATGCGCGAAGAAAGACTATCCGAACGCCAGGAAACAGCTGGATCGGTGGTACGAATTCGTGAGGAACGCGCAGTGGGATACCCCGGACGATTTAAAAAAACAGTACCCGAATGCTTCAATTTTGTCAGAGAACAGAGTTGTTTTTAACATCGGGGGAAACAGTTATCGCCTACTCGTCAAGATTTCTTATCCTGGTAAACAGGTTCTCTTAAAGTGGTTTGGCACCCACGCAGAGTACGACAAGAAAAAGTTTTGACGAGAAGCGGAGGGACATGGCCATGGACGTCACAACGATCAAAAATCAAGAGGAGTACGAGCGCCGCCTAACCCAGATTGAAGCACTCATTGATCTGGATCCTCAGCCCGGCTCTCGTGACTTCGAGGTGATGAGCCTGCTGGGTCTGGTGATTAGTGCGTACGAAAGCAGCGTCTTTCCGCCGCCTGCTGAAATTGATCCCGTGGACTCAATAGAGTTCGTGATGGATCAGCAAGGCCTGACGCGGAAGGACCTCGAGGCGTATATTGGTCCAGCGGGGCGCGTGTCAGAGGTTATGAACCGGAAGCGGCCTCTCAGCAAAGAGATGATTAGAAAGCTTCACTCCGGGTTAGGTATTCCGGCGGATATTCTGTTACGTGAGCCGGCAAGCGCGGACCGCATCGAATTTAGCGATCTGCCAGTTCGAGAACTGGCAAAGCGGGGGTGGGTTATCGCGTCTCCCCGAGAGGCGACTAAGCGCGCCGCTGAACTTATGGCGGGTCTATGCAGTAAGTTTAGAATTGAGCCTGAGCTTCAGCCGGCACACTACAGGCGGACCGTTTCCCCTGGGGCTACTCAGGCAGATCCGCATGCTTTGGCTCTTTGGCGTTATCTGATTTTGGCGAAGGCTCAATCAGAACGGCTCGATGCTGGATATGATCCTCAGTCAATTGATGACGACTTCTTGAAACAGTTGCGAGGGTTGAGTCGATTGAGAGGAGGCCCCCGTCTCGCCAAGGAACTTCTTGGGCAGGTCGGAATCCATCTTGTTTTTGAGCCTCATTTTTCTAAAACTCGTTTGGACGGGGCAGCAACGGCTCTTGTTGATGGCACGCCTGTTATTGGCATGACGCTGCGACATGATCGCCTGGACAACTTCTGGTTTGTTCTCTTCCATGAATTGGCCCATGTGGTTTTGCATCTTCCCAACTGTGAGGAGAAGTGGTTCGTAGACGATTTGGATGCCGAGGATACAGATGCGAAGGAATATGAGGCCGATTTTTGGGCACAAGAAAACTTAATCCCTTCTGAAACTTGGGAGGGCGCCCATTGTCGCGTAACCCGGAACGCGCAGGATGTTCGGGAATTTGCTAGGCAGCATGGAGTTGGTTCTTCTGTAATAGCTGGTCGGTTGCGACGTGAGGTCGGAAATTATAAGCTTCTTTACCAAATGGTGGGGCAGGGAGCTGTGCGGTCCATGTTTGAAGCTGATCTCTTGCCCCTTAAATAGCCTTCAACGGCATATCTTTACGTTGCTGGAGAGATTATTTTCTTCTGACCATTAACGCGGGCGGTGAATAATGGAACAGGGTCTGAAGGCCGCTGCTAGCCTCAAGACCACCGACTCGTGATCAGCAGTTTAGAGTCTGACTTCGCTTATCGGCGGCGGTCCCTGGGCGTGCGCCGGGGCCGCCGCCAATTTTTCGTTTATTCTTGGAGATCCGGGCACAAATCGCCCCAGTCCCTACGGGTGACGCCTTGATCGCAGTCGGGGGAGCTATGGCCTTTTGCGCAGAGGCCTTCATTTTCCTCCGTCTGGGTATTGCCAAACGGCGTCAGCACCAAGTTTGGTTCGGGCAGCGGTTTCCAGTGCGGGCAGTCTGAACATTGCATCGTCGGGTTCCTGTGAAGGCGTTAACGGGGCACGTTCGTTCATTCTAAAGCTGTCTTTGCCGCATCTGCGACTTTCATCATAGCCACAACTGGCAGTGCTGTAGGTCTTACGGCACGCCCTTGCGCAACCGCACGCCGGGGCCGCCGCCGTTTTCCGGGATGAACTCGACGCCGGCGGCTTCCAGGGCTTGCCGCATTAGGCGCACGTTGCCTGCCGTGGTCGAGGGTTCTCCATCGGTGGCCTCAGCCCGCTTCACCGTAGCCACGCCAATTCCAGCATGTTTAGCGAGATCATCGGCCGTCCAACGGAGCATGGCCCGAGCCGCTCTAACTTGCATCCCCGTGAGCCTTAAAGTATCGCTTGACACCTGTTGTATCTCCAACGATCATGTGAGCCATACGGTATCACACGATCTTGAGAGGTGCCACCATGAAGAGCTTCCGCCCCCCGGCTGAATGGCCGAATGCCAAGACAGAGAAGGCCCTTGATCGCAGCTATGAGCGGCTGGCCGATCTGGTCGACAAGGTGGACCACACCTACCCCAGGGACGAAAACGCCGCCGCGCAAAAGCGCGTGGCCCTCACCATGCTGCGCAATGCCAAGGCGCTGCTGGCCGAAAGCTACCACGCCGAAATGAATGCGCGGCTCGATCTGTGGCGCGCCAACGGCTACGAGCTGTGAGGGAGGGCGGAGCGATGCGAAACCTTCTGCCCTCTCTGTCGCGCCGTCAGGCTCTTTCGCGGCTTGGCGCCGGTCTGCTGGCCGGGGCTGTCGGGGCGTGTGCCCCGGTGGGCGCCCCTCCGCCGGAACCGCCCTCTGCGCCGCCCGAAGGACTGGCCGCCATGGTGATCGACGGTCGCCGGGTGCTGGTCGACCTGAACGGATGGACCGAGGCCGCCGGCCGCTTGTGCGCCGTCGTCTGGCCGCGCACCGGGGAAATCGCGTTGGCCGTGCCGGAGTCCATCCACATCCGCCCCACGCGGACCGGGCACGTCCATGCGCCCGAACTGGATGTTCGCTATCCCGAGAACGGGCGCAACTGGCGGAGCGTCACCGTCCTGGGGCCTGTGGTCGGGGAGGGCTGAGCGATGTCCGCCGATGCCGACCTGTACAGCGCCGAGAACGCCCGCCTGCGCGCCCTTCTGCAAGAGGCTGCGGACATGATGGCCCTTCACTGGGACCCGCCCACCACGGGCGGCCGACGGTTCAAGGCTGACCTGATCGCCCGGATTGACCGCGCGCTGTCCTCCTGACCGGGCTTTCGCCGCCCTCGACACAACCTTACCAAGGGAGTGCGCGTCATGACCGCGCCGAACCATTCCGTGCGCCCGCTGCGCCCCGGTGGCCTGCAGGGTCCTGTCCTTCCGATGCCGACCAATGCCGAGGAAGTGCGGCGGGCCATCGTCTACCGCTGCGCCATTGACACCGTTTCGCGGGATGCCGCCGGGCTGGCCGCCGCTGTGCGGGAAGATCCCGACGACTTCCGCGGCCTGGCGGAAGACGTGGCCGATCTGGTCTTGGAGTACCACCGGCGCCTTCTGTTTCTGGAACGCTTTCACCTTCGCCTGTTGATCGCCCTGAAGGGAGCTTGACCCATGGCCGCTCTTTCCCGTGTTGCCGCGTCTGCCCAGACCGGGCACCGGCCCCGCCCGTCGCCGCGCGCCATGCTGCTGCCGAAGCCGTCGCGCCGTCATCGTGCCCCGACCCTGCCGGCGGGGCTGGACGATGACGCCCTGAGCTATCTGGCGTCCCGCCTGATGCCTGCGGAACGCCGTGCCCTGCAAGAGATCGTGGCCGGGGCCGACGTTCTGGAGGTCGAGGGGCGGCGGTTCCTGCTGGCCCCGGTGTCGCCGCGCACGCTGGACGCCTTGGCCGCGTTCGAGGCCGAGCTTGAGGATCTGGAGTCCTCGATGGCGGATGACGAGGATTGCCGGGAGGACGTGGAACCTTCGTTGGCCACCCCGGAATGGCCCCAGGTGGGCGCGCAGTACCACTTCACCACGGATGACCGCGAGGACGACGACGACCGCGAGTTGGCGGATTACGTCGCGTGACCGGCCCACCGCTTTCCCGGCCCCTGCCGTGCCCCCTGGGTGCCTCCGGCCTGTCTCCCGAGGCTGCGTTGCGGGCGCGAATGCTCGACCGCGTGCGGGCGGAACTGGACGCCTTGGTATCCGAACCGAGTGTGGGATGGCCGCCGGCTGTCCTGGGGCGGCTGGAGGCCGCGCGCCTGGCTCTCGCTCGTGCCGTGATGGCGGAGCATGGCGGCCGGCTGTCGCTGTGGCCAGGACCGGCGGGGCTGCAATGATCGAAGGGAAAGGACATGGCACATAATGCAAGCCCGCTGCCGCGCGTTCGAGGGCCTGGACCTGATGACCTGGCCGCCGTGCGGGCCGAAGTGATCGCCATGCTTCGGGTTGTGCTGGCCGAGACGCTACGCGGCTCTCTTGCCGATTGCCCCGACGCGGTGCGCGATCTGCTGGAGGAAGCCTGCGGGTTGCTCGATCAGGCGGAGGGGTTTGAACGGCGGGGCTGTCCGGTGGCGGGTGCCGCTGGTCTGCCGCTGCACTGAGGGAGGGCCGCGCCGTGCTTGCTGTCGTGCCCTGCGCCGCTGGTGATGCGCCGCCTGAAATGAAAAGGCCGACGACTGCCACCAAGCGTCGCCGGCCCCTTCAACCACCTGTCCGCCTGGGGGATGCAGCGTCCCCCAGGAGTCGGCAGGATACCGGCCTCCCGGTGGGTCGGTCAATGGAATGTTCATCTTTTGTACGCGCCCGCGTGGCATGTATGATCGCAGTTGGCGCGGCTAGGTTTGGCCGCCGAAAAGCGGGAGCCTCACGCCCGCCCGCCGCGCCATCACCCTTCCGTGAGGCGCAGCGCGTGAGGGCTGCCACCATGCCAAGACTCGTATTCCTTGCCGACGTGACGTTGGCCGATGGGCGCCGCCATGAGGCGGGCACCGAGCTTCCCGATATTTCCGAAACCGATGCGCTTGACCTGCTGCCGGACGTTCTGGCGGCGGAGGCGGTGATCCTCCGGGCGATGGTAGATTGGCCCGGTGTTCCTCCTGAATTCGGCGTGAAAGTTGTAACGGGGGATTTTGTGGCGGTTCACGCCGCTGATCTTACTGCCGCATATCAGCCTACCAAGTGGGAACTGAGCAGCGAGGGCGGCGAACCTGTTTACAGAAGGAAGTATCCGGCAAGGGTCGTCTTACCTGATGCGGTGGATATCCCGCCGCAGGCTTTGGCGGCTCTGGAGGGCGTTACGTTGCAGGACGTGCCTCCCATTCTCATGAAGCACTACCCGCTCACAAGCCGACTTCCCATGTCGGCGCGGGGGTACGCTCGCGAGGCATGGTTCTATTGCAGGACCGCCAACGACGAGCGGCGACCGCATGAGACGCCGTGGCCTTTCAGGCAAACCACCGTGGAGTGGTGCGCCGAAGCGGCAGATGACGGAGACGTAGAGATACCGAACTATGACGCGGTTGTTTGGCGGCTGGCCGAGCTTCTTCAGGATGCTTTTCGGAAATGCCTCTTCGAAGGCACTTTGAAGCTGCTTGGCCGCTGGAGTGAGTTCGACGAGAGAGTGACCGTCGTTCCTCAAGATGCCTACGTGCATGCCGGCTACTACTTTTGGTTCCTGACGGGTGAAATCCGAAACGGTCGCGAACCTGGTGATCATTTTTTCAAAGCGCCGCGCAGCATCCTGAATGTGCCGCAGTCACCGTCTCCCATTGTGGTTCGCGACGTCGTTGCGCGTGTGGAGAAGGACACCGCTGCCGCGCCTGCCGCTGACGTGTCGCTGGGCACTGGTAGTGATAAAGGCGGCCTTCCTTATGTCGGTCTTGTTGCCCGAGGGCCATGCTCCACTCTGAATTTGCGGCGGTCAACATCCCTCGCTCTTCGTGTGGCGAACGATGCTGGTGCCGATGAAGAAATGCCCGTTCCAAAAAGTCGGCCAAGCATTGCAGTTCTTGTTCGCAAATGGCGGGGGCAGGCAGAGGTGGCGCTTAACGAACTGTGTGCGCAGATGTCGAGTGATTCCGACAAGCGAAGCGTAGGCGCCCCGCCAATTCGTGCGGCTGCACTGAAGTTGTCGTTTTTCATGTGCGTAGATGAAGGTTTAGATTTCAATGACACATACAGGAATGTGTACATTGTTGTTCGTGAAAACATAATAAAACGAAGTGATGTTTTTGGCGCGTTTTATAAGTTGAAAGGAAAAAGTAGCCCAGGGTGCATAAAGCACGGTGGATGCTATACCGAGGCTGCTCTTTTAGAGATTGCCGGAGAAAGTACCTGCCGGACCGCTCTCAAGCCTTTGATCGACCTACTTCGCCGTTATGAAAAAGGAGAAAATCCGAATTCGAAGTAGCTGTTTCCGAAAATCCTTCGGGGTCCTTTTGGGGCTGTGACGTAGGGGCGGGTAGCTTTCCGCCCACCAGATACAGCCCAGCGAAAACGGAGACCCCAATGAAACAGAATTTGCTCGTGACGATGGCCGCCCTTGAAAAGCGGGCCAACCTTTTGAACCGTCAGGCCAACCAGCTTTCCAGCGATATCGCCGCCCTCAAGGCCGAAGCCTCCGGCCGTGGTGGCGCGTCTGGTGCCCCCGGTGGCGCCGGTGCGCGGGCCTCTGGCCTGTCGGCTGCCGTGGATGCCCAGGTGGGGCGCATGTCGTCCGACAAGGCGGCCAACATGAAGGCCCGCCTGACCGCCAAGTACAACACCGGCCGGGGAGCCTGAAACCATGGTACTGCGCGACAAGAACCCGGAATTCCCCAAGGCCGCTGCGCCGGAAGCCCCGAAGGACATTCTGGCCGAGGTAAAGTCTACCCTTGCTCTGGGTAAGGAGGCCGGTTCGGGCCGTATCGAGGGCCTGCTGGAATGGGTGGAGGCTGCCCGTGCGAAGGCCGGCGCGGACGCTACCGCCTTGGCCGCCGACCGCACCGGGCTTCTGGTGACGGCTGACGATGCGGCCTTGGAGAAGCACGACGCCCAGCAGCGCAAGGCCGAGGTCCTCCGTGACCGGCTGGCCGCGTCGAGGGCGGCTCTGGAACAGCAGCTCGAACACGCCAAGGCCCACGAAGCGGCCGTTGCCCATGCCGCCAAGCTGGCGCTTATCAAGGCGATGCGTGATGGCGTGATCGCCGACTTCGAGAAGTACCGGGAGTGCTGCCGGTTCCTGGCGGATTTCGCTGAACGCTGGGGCGCGGTTGACGATGCCTGCGTGGAGGTCGGGATCGTGTCGTTGACGGGCGAGTTCCGGTGGAAGGCTGGTGCCAAGGAACCTGACCGCCAGGAAACCAAAGAGTTCTGGGTCACGGGCAACGGCGACCGCGCAGTGTTCTGGGATGGTGTCAGCCCGCGCCCCCTGGATGGCGTCCGCCTGGAGCGGGAAACTGTGACTGTGGAGGGTGCGTGGCGCGGGGCGCAGAACATGCCGAACCTGCTGCGCTCGATGAAGCTCCCCGCCCTTACACTGGATGATCCCATCGACTACTGGCCGAAATACTAAAGGGGGGCCTTGATCATGACCATGCGGAATCCCCAGACCCTCAAGGACGGCGCTTCGGCGCCGTCCCGCCCCGCCGGGGCCTTTGCGGCCGATCAGCCGGAGGGCCGCCCCATTCCCGCCGACCCGGCCGCCCTGCTGCACACCAGCGAAGCCGCCTACCTGACCACCTTGTCAAAGCGCACCTTGGAAGGCCTGCGGATGAAGGGCGGCGGCCCGCGCTTCGTTCGCATCGCCGGGCGGAGCGTCCGCTATAAGCGCGCCGATCTGGATGTGTGGATGAACCAGCGTTCGTTCACCTCGACGTCCGATCCGGGGCGTGAAGGGGAGGGCGTGTGATGGCCGATCTTACCCCCAAACCTGGCGCGCCGGTGCCGGAACTTCCGCCACTTCCTCCTGCGCTGAGGATTCTTCCCGGCTCGCCTGCCGATGCCGCGATTTGGCACCTTCTGACGGCGCGCTATGAAGGCGAAGAGGACTACGCCGCTGTGGCGCAGGTTGCTTACACCCGGCTTGAGGAACGCCGCCGGGTGGTCTGGGCCGAGGTCCGGGCGCATCACGCGAAGATTTCCCACACTCCGCTGCTTGCCCTGCCCGATTACGAGGGCGCCGCCCTGACCACGCTGCTGGGCATCTGCACCGAGTGGAGCAAGGTCCTGCGCGACCACGCCATGGCCTGCAGCAATTACTTGGATGGTGTCGGCCGGTGGCCGTCGCCCCTTCCGCCGGAGCTTCTGAGCCAGATTTGCGGCCGGCTGGTGGCGGCGGAAATCCATCTTGCCGCGGTGCGCCTGGAAGGTGGGGCCGTCCCGGATGAAACACCCAATGACCGGAGAACCGTGTGATGGAACCGCAGCTCGACATGGAAAGCTTGAACGTCATCCTGCCGACGCTGGCCGGGGTGCTGGTGGCGTCGATCGCTCGACGGCATGACCGCCGCGCTTATGCCAAGGCGGTGCTGGTGGCGGGGATCACGCTGATTGAGCGCCGGAAGGTTCTGCAGGCCGAACTGCGCCTGCCGATGGAACCGAGCGAGATTCCCGAAGTGCAGCGCGTCCGCGAGGACGTGAGGTTTGGCATCCGCTCGCTGGTGGCGAGTCTGGACTCGTGGTGCGCGGTGCTGGTGCCCCACGGGACTGCGTGTACGGCGCACATCAAGAAGGGCGCCGAATGGCCCGAGGTGCTGTCGCCGATGCTGTATTCCAAGGCTGGTTCGGACCTGTTCTGCGCCGAACTGTTGCTGACCGAACTGCGCGCCGATCTCGCCCATATCGAGGCCGTCGCCAATGGCAGCACCAACGGCCCGCAGCGTCCGGCCTGGACTCCCCGCGTGGTCGAGGGAGGGGCGGACGATGCCGGGGCGCGTTGATTTCGCCGCAGTGAACCGGGTTGCCCTGGCGCGCCTCCCCGATCTGCTGGCCCGCTGGTTGCCGGATGGCCGGCTTGATGGGGTGGAATGGGTGGCCCGCAATCCCCGCCGCGCCGACCGTCGGCCGGGCAGTTTCCGAATCAACACGCGCACCGGCCGATGGGGCGACTTCGCCACGGGTGACAAGGGGGGCGACCCGGTGAGCCTTGCCGCGTACCTGGCCAACACGAGCCAGTTGGAGGCGGGCCGCGCCCTTCACGAATGCCTGGGGGTGCCTTATGGGCAAGGATGAAATGTTCAAGCCCCTCGACGGTGGCGGCCGGGGCGGCAAGGGCACCGGCCCGGCCGGGGAGTGGGAACCGCTGCTGCCCGTGCCAGGCGATGCCATCGCCGCGCCCAAGGCCCACCCCAAGCACGGCCGCCCGTCCATGGTGCATACCTACCGCGACGGGGCGGGCGCGCTGCTGGGGTACGTGCTGCGCTTCGATCTGCCGTCCGGCAAGGTGTTCTCGCCCCTGACCTTCTGCGAACACAGCGACACCCGGCGGCTTGAGTGGCGGTGGAAGGGCTTCCCCGCGCCCCGGCCTCTGTATGGGCTGGACCGTCTGGCCGCCCGGCCGGCTGCGCCCGTTGTCGTGGTTGAAGGCGAGAAGTCGGCCGACGCGGCGGGGGTGCTGCTGCCCGATCATGTCGCCCTCACTTCGCCCAACGGGTCCAAGGCAGTCGGCAAGGCCGCGTGGGATGCCCTGGCGGGGCGCCGCGTGGTGATCTGGCCGGATGCCGATCAACCCGGCCAGGGCTATGCCGAGGCCGTGGGGCGCGCCGTCGCCGGTGTTGGTGCGGCGTCGGTGGCCACGGTCACGCCGCCGGCCGGGGTGCGGGATGGCTGGGACGCGGCCGACGCGCTGGCCGATGGATGGACGTTGGACCGGGCCGCCGCCCTGGTGGAACAGGCTGCGCCGGTGTCGGCGCCGGACGACTCCGGGGTCGCCTCCGCCGATGGCGGCCGGGGCCGACGTCGCGGGCCGCCGCAACGGGACTGCCTGGTGTCCATGGCCGAAGGGCTGGGCGCGGTGATCTGGCGATCCACCGATGGCGACGCCTTCGCTTCTATCCCGGTGGGCGATCATGTGGAGCATTGGCCGTTGCGGTCGCCGCAGTTCAAGAACTGGCTGGCAGCGAACTTCTATGCCGAGCATGGCGGAGCGCCTGGCGCCCAGGCGGCGGAGGATGCCTTGCGCGTCATGGAGGCGCGCGCGCTGTACAACGGCGCCATGCACCCGGTGTTCCTGCGCGTCGGCAAGGTCGACGGGGCCGTGTGGCTCGACCTGGGGGATGATGCGTGGCGCGCTGTCCGGGTGACGGCCCACGGCTGGGAGGTGGTGAACCGCCCGCCTGTGAAGTTCCGGCGGTCGAAGTCGCTGCGGGCGCTGGCCGAGCCGGAAGCGGGCGAGGGGGTGAACGAACTGCGCCGCTTCGTCAACGTGCGGTCGGATGCCGACTTCATGCTGTTGGCCGCCTGGCTGGTGGGCGCGCTGTCGCCCTCGGGGCCGTATCCCATTCTTGCCGTCAACGGTGAGCAGGGGTCGAGCAAGTCCACGTTGACCAAAGTCCTGCGCCGGCTGATCGACCCGAACATGGCCCCCATTCGGGCCGCGCCGCGCGATGACCGGGAACTGATCATTGCCGCCGTGAATTCGTGGGCCATCTGCCTCGACAACCTGAGCGGCATTCCCGCATGGCTGTCGGATGCCCTCTGCCGCCTGGCCACCGGCGGCGGGTTCAGCGCGCGCGAGCTGTTCACCGACTGGGGCGAAGCCCTGTGGGACGGGCAGCGGCCAATCATCCTCAACGGTATTCCCGATCTGGCTGCGCGCCCTGACCTTGCCGACCGCTGCATCCTGCTGACCTTGCCAGCCATTCCCGAGGATCAGCGGCGGTCGGAAACCGCGTTCTGGGCGGACTTCGATGCGCGGGAGCCTTTCATCCTGGGGGCGCTGCTGGATGCGGTGTCGTCTGCCCTGCGGCACCTGCCCCACACCCACCTGACCGCCAAGCCCCGCCTGGCCGACTTTGCCCTGTGGGTGACGGCGGCCGAGCAAGGGTTGGGCTGGACCCCTGGCGAGTTCCTGGCCGCATACATGACCAACCGTGCCGGCGCCGTGGAAACGACCATCGAGGCCGATCCGATTGCCGGGGCCATCTGCGCCCTGGTGGCGGATCGTGACTTCCAGGGCACGGCCACCGAGTTGCTGGCCAGCCTGGAAACCAAGGTATCCGAGACGGTGCGGAAGTCGCGCGTCTGGCCGGCGGCCAACAAGCTCAAGGACCGTCTGCGGCGCCTCGCTGTGCCGTTGCGGCAAATCGGCGTGGTGATGGATCTGGAACTCCGCAGCAGTGACCAGAGCCGCACCCGCCTGTACAGCATCCGCATGCCGGAGCGTCGATAGGCGCACCGGCATGGGCGCTCGGCCGCTGGCCGGGGGCTGTCATTGTCCCACCTTCCATGTCCATCCCATCACAACACAGACCATCATGCCGCGCGCGTGCGCGGCTGTGATGCGTCGTGCTGTCATCCCCTGCCCGCCGGCTGGTCCCATCGTCGGCGTCCCGCCCCTGCGCCTGCCATATGTCGACTCGGTCGCGCCGCCCCCGCGCCCCCTCGGATGATGAAGGCCACAGCAAGCGGTCCGGGTGTCCAGGGTCGGCCCCGGCCGGTTCCCGGTAGGAATGACCCGCGGGTCCTTCCCAGGGGGGGGGTACAATACGGGCCACAGAGGCGCGGGGGTTCGCGGATAGTTGGGGGGTTGAAAAGGCTGAACTCGCGGGGGCGTTCGTGACTTCAGCCGGTGAACTGATCAACCGCCGGATGCGTGAGGCCGGGGCCTGGACGGCTGTTCGGACGGCTGCGGACGGTTCTGGACGGCTGTTGATAAGTCACAAATTCTTTCGTTATCAGCGACTTAGGACGGCTCGGACGGTTCGGACGGCTGTCTACTATCTTAGTCTTTAAAGAAAAATAGGTGAAAGAGAGTGGGCGGAGGGACTTCACAAGCGGCGGGGGATGAAGTCAGGGCACGGCCCGAACCTGCAGGAGGGCTGGCCGGACCCAGCGGCCCCGCCTGGTCGGGAACGGATTGCCCCCAGGGCGGACGCGCTGGCCAAAGGTCGGCCCGACCGTCTCCGGTGGCCAAAGGCGTGGACGGGGGGCGGGGGAGGAAACCGAGTCTTAAGGCTATTGCGGCGGCTTCACCTGGCGCCGGCTGCTTACCCCGTGCTTACCCGGAAAATCGAAGGGCCTAGCCGTTGCCAGCTAAGCCCTTGTAAATATTGGTGACCCCGACAGGACTTGAACCTGTGACCCCCAGATTAGGAATCTGGTGTCGTGACGTTATAGGGCATTGATTTTGATCTGTTATTTTATATGACGTGCGCATCTCATCAGAAATAATCAGGCTGCAGGATTGCGCTTGCGTGCGCTTCTGGTCATTGCTTTTTGAAGAGGTGGTGACCCTGGAGGGACTTGAACCCCCGACCTACGGTTTAGGAAACCGTTGCTCTATCCAGCTGAGCTACAGGGCCGACGAAGGCAAAGCTATCCTTCCTTTCCCGCTAGGGCAACGTCAATCCTCCGCTCTCAGCGGCACTTTCGCATGTTGATTTTTTCTGCTCTAGGGTGTCTCTACTAGAGCTTGCAATGCCATGCCTCCGATTCATGAAGGTAGTCAATGAACGCGCCGTACTACGAAAACTGCCGCTCGGTAAGGTACCGCTTTAGAAAATTCATGAGCAAATTGACGCTCGGCCGCGTGGACTCCCCGTTTCTCATGAGGCTGAAGGCCCACTATGAGCCACTTGATGCCGAGGCTAATTCAAAATCGACGCCGGACCCGAGCGAGAAAATCGATACAATCGCGATTTGGGCCTTTGAAATGTTCACACCTACGAACGTCGCCAGCCTGGAAAGGTCGGTCCGTGCGTTTGAGCTGGGGCGAGATGTGGGGAACGCAAGCGCCAAGAGCGTTAGCGGGTGGCTTCGAGAGACGCGAACCCAAGGGATTGGTGGATGGATGAACTTGGGCCGCTTGAAGTGGCCGAGGGATGTAACGGCAAATTTTGCGCTTCCGGAATTCGCTGCCGAAGTTGATGCTTCTCTATACGCAGTCACGCCATCGATAACATGCCTTGCATTATGTTTTACAGCAACGGCCAAGGAAAAGCGTGAGATTGAAGGTGCAATGCGTGTGGAAGATAAGACTACTTTTGCAGCGAATGAAGGAGGTGGCTTTACAATTATTGACCCATCCGCGCAGAAGCGACGCCGGATAGAGGGTGTGACCCGACAGCGGCATGAGCAAATTCGGAAGTGGATAGTGGCCCATTTTCCTGGCGTTTTCACGCGTGATGGAGGTTTTCCTCCTACGTGTGATTTTAATGTCTACAGCGGGTTCAGTCCGTTCGGCTCGCCGGAGGCACATCGCAGCGTTATCCCGAGCCACCTGGACCTCATGCGTTGCCGCCCGCTCCTGGAGGACCGAAGTTGCCCGAATGTATATCTTGGCTGGGATGCGCTCAGTGGTGAAAGTGTCCAGAGGCACATGATCTTAGCTGCGCGGTCGGAGGCTGAAGGAGCGGCAGAATTATTCGGTCGTTCAGATGATGAGGGGTTATTGTACTGGGCAATATTGAATTATACGCCAGCCCTAGTTTACCTAAACTGTGGGTCCTTGCTGGATTATTATCGCAATAAATTTTGTATATCGAGAGATAAAAGGTGGAGCTGGTTTGGTTCTCGTGGAAATAGCCTGAAGTATATAGACGATTTGGCATTTCAGACTAGTGACAGTATAGATGTATACTCCGTATGCATGGAACTTGAAAGGCTTGGTAAGTCTGGCGTTATTTCTTCTCCTTGGTCGGCGGATTTCAGGATTACTTCGGGGACGTGCGAGGAATTAAGTGCTTTTGTGAATCGATATCTGATGCAGGGTGCGGACGACCTGCGTAACCTGTATGAGGGGGTCAACCGCCACATCTTGCAGCAGGGAAACCTGCTAAGCGCCCGAGAGAACATTCGCCTGCAGCGGGTCGTGTTGGCGGTGGCAGTGGCCTCCGCTGTCATTGCGGTATGGGGCGGGTGGCGCTAATCTCAGATCATTCCCCCTCGCGGCAGGAACTGTTGCGGGACCCCAATTTAACATGGATTAATTAGAACGCTCGGCAGCCTCAAGAAAATGTTCAGGGTCTTTCTTGGGATCGGGTTCAATAAAAGGCGGCATCAAGCCCGGGTAATTCTCTGCACCTGGGATGCTGAGAACGGCTTGCCTGCCGCAGTGGTAAAGCCGAGCCGTTCCAGTTCCTGGGCAATATCACGCAGCGAACGCGCCTTGCCCGTCTTGGGGTTCTTCCTGGCAAGGCGCTTTGCCTCCTTGACCAGGGCAGGGTTCATCTCACCGTAGCCTTTGCGTCCCTCGATCCGTTTGCCCAGTTCAACGGACTTGCGATCCCGTGCGCCCTTCAGCTTCGCCACGGTCATCGCCTTTTCAAGCTGCGCCATCACGCCCAACATCTGGCGAACAGCCTCAACCATCGGGTCATCACCTGTGAAGGTCTGGGGGCTGTCCACGGCAACCAGTTGAATGCCTTCCCGCTTGAGCATCTGCAAGCCGAGTTCCTGCACCATCAGAGCACGGGCAAAGCGGTTTGCCGTCTCGACCAGAACCAGGCCCACCCCATGCTCTTTGGCATAGGCGAGTAGGTCACAGAAGCCTGGGCGTTGGTCCAGCGGGTCTGCCCCAGACACAGCAGCGTCATAGAACTCCGCAACCACCTCGACGCCAGTGGCCTGGGCATACCGGGCGATGGCATCGCGTTGTCTGGTGTCGCTGTCGCCTCCGACGTTTGCGGCTGAACTGGTACGCATGTAGGCGACTGCGGTTGGTGCGTTCTTCATGGTAAAACCCCTGTAAATAAGCGGTTCAAAGGCCGATATATGTACCGAAATCTGAAGAAAAAGGTACAGCAGACCGACTCCAAGCGCAACAGCGAAGGCGATGGCGGCAGCCAAGCCGCCGAAGCGATCAGCAGCTACCGGCCAGAATGCCAAAGGGCGGCAGCCTTTCAGCTACCGTCCCCTTGCTGGTCACCTTACGTGCGTGCCGCCTGTCAGTCGTCTTCCGCTTCGTCGTCAGGAATGCCCGTCAGTACCTGCACCGTGATGCCTTGTTCCGCCATCACGTCAGCATGGGCCATCAGCAGGGCATGAAGATCCTCGTTGGCCCGTAGGTGATCGGCGAGGGTGCCGCCATGCATGGTGATGTCGTACCGCGTCTTAAAAGGGGTCATGGTCTGCCTCTGTTGATAATGAACAAGGCGCGCGTATAGCGCACACAAATGAAGTACTCAAGGCCGAAAAGGTAGAGGGAATGTCGAAGATCAAGACGATAGTTAAACAATATTTACGGGACAGCTAACGAACAACTTTCGCGTTGCTATGGTATAGGGGAAGGTGGGGATGGAGGGGCCATGCCGGGTGCCCACGTATCTATGTATGGACACGACGTATTTTAACGCACCATCGCTGTTGGGCTTGTTTTATCGTGGAGATACACGGATGTGCGCCCGCCTGTCCCGCCTAGAAAACGTAGTCCTTCGTGGTGCGAAAGGTGTTGACATTCCCGGCGCCACGCGTAAAACAGTACCCATCTTCAACATGGGATACCTATGCCTACCTCTGACCGATTTTTCGACCTTGTGCCCCCCAGCCTCCTTGATGGGCAGTTCGCGGAACGTCTCCCGCGCAACCGAGGCTCTGTTATCTGGGGCTACGGCCTCGACCCCAGCGACCCCTCTTACATCGTCGCCATCCCCGAGCAACTGGAGTTTTTGCGCCAGGGCTTGGACTTCCTGCGCCAGGGCCACAGCTACCGCAAGGTTGCGCGTTGGCTACATGCCCAGACCGGGCGCCCCCTTGACCACACGGCCTTGAGGGAACGCCTGCACCGGGAACAGGAACTACAGCGTCGGCGTCGGCAACTGACGGCCGATCTTCCGCTAGACGATGCCCCGAAACTGATCCCGGTTGGTGCGACCGTCGCTCAATGAACGTGGAGCCTCTGCCGTGCCTCAATACCGAGGCGCAGCGTCTGGCCCTAGTCGAACTCATTGAGAAGACGAACGCCACGCACGCCATCACCCTCACCTACGCGGACAGTGTGCCGCTCAAGGACGCCCATCGAACAACCCGCGCCCTCATGGCTCGCATTGACCATGCCATCCTGGGGCCTCGTTGGCAGAGGAAGGCTGATAAGCGGACCTTTGCCCTGTTCCTGCCCGAGAAACCCGCCCACGCCCTGCACCTTCATGGCGTTCTTCGAGTTTACCCCTCGGCGCAGGAGCGGTTTGGCGGGTTGCTGGTGAAGCAGCGAAACCCCCGCACGTATGAGGA
Source organism: Rhodospirillaceae bacterium (assembly GCA_041686745.1). GTDB lineage: Bacteria > Pseudomonadota > Alphaproteobacteria > Rhodospirillales > Rhodospirillaceae > Cauispirillum. The sequence goes on from JAWLDH010000002.1 coordinate 359,415, forward strand.
ACAACTCCACTTGCCGCTATGGCGGGAGATCGTCCCCTCTGGAACGTGCGTCGTCACGCCACTCTTCAGCCTCACCGGGTGGGCGGATTACTGCACCAAGAGCTTTCAACCCGAGGCGCTTGAGCACCTCATCATCCTGCCCTGAGGGGATAGCCCTCTTCCTGCCAGCCCCACGCCCGGCATCAGCAGTTTTCAAGCGGCCACGCCCTGGACTGCCTGCCGGGTGAACCATAGACCGTAACCAACGCGGCCTGCCATCTGGTGGCCGTGCGGTTGTAAATATTGCCTAAAACCAGCCTAGGCTAAGATAATCAAGATCAAGAGAATTTACACACCATGCAGCACATTCCCTATCGCCAGAACTCTACCGACATCCACGATGAAGGCAACATGACCGAAGATCAAGCGATGCTAATCCTAACCGATAACGGTTACCTCTGCCTCAATACGCAACATGGGTTTACCGGCCGATACGGTGACGGTGCGGGCGCAGCGAAAATCTTCGACACTGGACGTGGCACACTGACCCCGGACCTTCTCGTATTCGACACCCTCGGCAAACCGTTCTGGTGTGAGGTCAAGTCCAAGATGCCGACCTCTTATGACACCTACGGCTATAGGGCAGACACCATCAGCCACTATGAGCGACTGGCAAAACGGACCAAACACGACGTTCTATTCATCGTCCGGGACAAGTCGATTTCAGAGGACATCACCGACATTGACGCCTACCGGATTGCGCTGCTCGACGATGCTTTAATGGAGGGGGTGAAACTCAATGGGATGCTCTACCTCCCAGCCGAGAACTTCAGCCCCCTGGCAGACTGGATTGCCAACGACGTAGAGGATGCGCAGATGTGCTTGGACTTTGAGGAGGCCGTCCGCAATGGCGAAGCCGCCCCGCTGTTCAGTCACCGACCGCCCCACCTTATGGGCTGTGACCGGGTGAAGGTGGAATGGACCTGCGACAGCGGTTCCGCCTGCCAGTGCGGTAGTAGAAGGGAATACCATCACCCTGAGTGAGGGTGAGAACGAGGCCAGGGCATCAAAAACCCTGGCCTTTCGCCGTTGGTGCTATGACGGCCTAACCTGTCACTTTTGAGCAGCCACACCGACACGGTAGCAATCTCGACCAGCCGAGCCAACACCGCACACTGACACGGTTCCATTCGTAGAGTTCACAACCCAGACGCTGAGTTCTCCCGCTTGGGCGATAGCAAACTTCGGCGCCGGGCGCTCATTTACGATCAGCACCGCAGCGGCAAGAAGCAGCCCAGCAGCTACTATGGCATGTGCGACGGTCACTCAGTCCCCCCCCTTGAGGTAAGATCCACCCACCAGGAAATAGCCCTGGCACGCCTGAGGCGTCAAGAGTTGGCGCAAGCAACCTAGGGGGCGGGTTGAAGGTCGGGGCTTTCCATCTCATCTTCATTAGGATGGTTATCCATCCACTGCCCCTTGTCGTCGTACGCACTGGCATACATGCGAGGGGAGAACATGTCTTTGGCGAACGAGCCGCGATCTGTCTTGCCGTTCCGTTCGGCCCGATACGCTTCGTCCATCACGTCGTGCGCCTTGCGCAAAGACCGTTCCGCCTTCTGTGTCTGGATGTAACCCTGCGTGACCGTTCTATCCTTGTGGTTTATCAGCACCTTAATGGTGTTCTCGTTAACGTCGGCGTAGTCGGCTATGGACGCGAAGGTACGGCGCATGTCGTGCCGCGTCCGAGGTGGAACGTCTGCCATGTCATAGATGATGGCCTCGGTCTTGCGGATGTCAGTCAGTGGTCCGTCACCTGACTTGTTCGGGAAAACCCACTCCTGCCCATCTGCCTTTTCGATGCGCCGCGCCTCCAGCAGTCGCCACGTTAGATCCCCCATCGGCATGACGTGGACTTCCCCGTTCTTGGTGTCGGGGAAGGTGACGGTGCGCTTCGTGAAGTCCACGTTCTCCCAGCGCATGGTGAACGTCTCAGTCTTCCGTGTGCCGTGGGCCATCATGAACAGCCACGCATCAACCGCAGTCCGTTGGGAGTTCCTGATTGGCTTGAACTTCTTCATGGCGAGAAGCACCGGCCCGAGATCGTGCTTAATGTCGATGTGGCCTTTGCGGCGCACCTTCTTGTAACCGATGCGCAGCTTCCCGATGACCTCGCAGGGGTTGGACTCGATCCACCCGTTCCCCACGCAGTAACTCAGGATGGAACTAAGGCTGCGCTTGGCATTGTCCCTCGCGGTCTTCCGGTCCTGCCCCTCCGCATACCACTGTTTGACCATGGCGGGGGTGATCGCAGACACTGGCAGCCGTAACCAGTCCGAGCAGTGGACGCGCAGCGCCAAGCGGTAGCTGTCCAGGGTCGATTGTTTGAGGTTTACGCGGGTCTGGCAGAAGTCATCCAGCGCCGCTTGAAGGGTCACGGTCTTGCCGTTGACCGTCTTCAGCAGGCCCGCGTCCTTGGGGTGGACGCCACTTCTCGCAGCATCAAGCAGCGTGATCGCCTCGCGCCGGGCATCGTCAACGCGTATCGCATCCACATTGGCGAACTTGAACTGGAACTTGGCGCCGCCCTTGACGGAGCCTTCCACGTAGAACGCCTTCTTGCCGGATGGCTGGACGGAGACGATGAAACCCGTAACGGCAGTGTCCCGCAGGAACACCCTTGTGGTGGATGGCTTGAGGGCTGCAACCACCTTGTCTGTAAGCTTCGTGTGTGCCATCGCTGCACCAGTCTGATGTTCTAACTTCCATCAGGATACAGCAGGCACTTGGAGCAGGAAACCGCCAAAATCAGAAACGATCAGGGCTTCTAAGTCGTTGAAACATAACGTTTTCTAAGGCATTCGCAAGATTAGGAATCTGGTGCTCTATCCAGCTGAGCTACGGAGCCATCCTGGCTAGAACCTAGTCAACGCCGGGCGCGCGGGCAACGGGAAAACGTCGGGCTCAGGGCGGGATGTGGGTGTTGAGCGCGGCGACCAGGGCGGCGCGGGTGCCGGGTTCCAGCGCCGAATGGCCGGCGTCGGGGATCATGTGCAGGATGCTGCCGGGCCACGCCTGGTGCAGGGCGTAGGCGGACTCGGGCGGGCACACGATGTCGTAGCGGCCCTGCACCATTGTGCAGGGCAGGTGCGCGATGCGCTCAACGCGGTCGAGCAACTGGCCCTCGGCCAGGAACCCGCCGTGGGTCATGTAGTGGGCCTCCAGCCGGGCCATGGCGAGGCTCGCCGGGCCGGTGCCGGGCGGCGCCGCCGGCCGGGGGATGAGGCGCGAGCAGGCGTCCTCGTAGGCGGTCCAGGCCTGGGCGGCGGGGCCGTGCACGGCCGGGTCGGGGTCGCACAGGCGGCGGGTGTAGCTGGTCAGCAGGCTGTCGCGCTCAGCCGCCGGCAGGGCGTCGCGGAAGGCCTGGGCGGCCTCGGGGAACAGGCGGCCCATGCCGGACAGGAACCACTCCACCTCGCGGGCCCGGAACAGGAACACGCCGCGCAGGATGAAGCCCAGGCAGCGCTCCGGGTGGGCCTGTCCGTAGGCCAGGGCCAGGGTGCTGCCCCACGACCCGCCGAACAGCAGCCAGCGCTCGATGCCCAGGTGGACGCGCAGGCGCTCCATGTCGGCGACCAGGTGATCGGTGGTGTTGGCGGTGATGTCGGCATAGGGCCGCGACCGGCCGGCGCCGCGCTGGTCGAACAGCACGATGCGGGTGCGCCGGGGATCGAAAAAGCGCCGGTATCCGGGCGCGCTGCCGGCGCCGGGGCCGCCGTGGACATAGAGCACGGCGGTGCCGTCCGGGTTGCCGCTGTCCTCCCAGTACAGCCGGTGGCCGTCGCCGACGTCGAGCATGCCGTGGTGGCGCGGCTCGATCGGCGGATACCAGTCCTGGCCGGAAGTGTGGCCCGTCTCGGCCCGTTCCATGGTCGGAAAACCCTACTCGTCGGGGATCAGACCGCTACGGCGGCCGATGTTGACCGCGGCGACGCGGTTGCTGGCGCCCAGCTTCTCGAAGATGTTGGCGACGTGGTTCTTGATGGTGGGCAGGGCGGTGTCCAGCTTGCGGGCGATTTCCTTGTTGCTGTGGCCCAGGGCGATCAGGCCCAGGACCTCGGTCTGGCGGGGGCTGAGGGCCGGGCCGGAGCTGTCGCCCTCGAGCGTGCCGGTGGGGAAGAACGCCTCGCCATCGACGATGCTCTGCAGGGCCGCCAGCACTTCGCTGATGGTGAAGGATTTGGGGATGTAGCCGGTCGCCCCGGCCTCCATGGCGCCGCGCAGGTCGTGCAGCTTTTCCGAGGCGGTCAGCACGACGATGGCCAGCGCCGGCCGCTCGGCCCGCAGTTCGCGCAGGAAGGCGAAATTCTCCATGCCCGGCATGAAGAGGTCCAGCACCACCAGGTCCAGGTCGTCATGCGCGTCGGCCAGCGTCCGCGCCGAGGCGGCGTCCGCGGCCTCGAACACCGTATCTGCGAATCCGCGGGCCTGCATGAGCACGCGCAGGCCTTCGCGGAACACTGCGTGGTCGTCCGCCACCAGCACCTTGCGGCAGGAAACCGCACCGGTTGTGGGGTGTGCGACCGTCTGCTCGTCCGCGGGTTTTATAGGCCGCCTCCATCCGACTGTTATCGCCCTTCCCAAACATCGCAATCCTAGACCGGTGGCGCAAGCATGGGAAGAAAGTACTGGACCGCTTTCGGTGCCGCGCCGGACGCGATACAACGGAGCCATGACCCTGCGCACGCTCATCATTGTGGTGATTGGCCTCCTCTCGCCCGCTCCGGCCATCGCCGACGGCCTGCCGGGGCGCGTCGCCGAAGGGCGGGTGGAGGGCGTGGAGCCCGGCGCCATCCTGCGTCTGGACGACGGCCGACGGGTGCGGCTGGCCCTGCTGGAGGACAACCCTGCGGTCACCGGCAGCCTCACCGACAGCCTCACCGGCACCCTGGGCGCGCTGGCCGCCGGGCGGCGCGTCACCCTGCACTGGCCGACCGAGCAGCACGACCGCCACGGCCGCCTGGTCGCCCACGCCGTGCGCGACGATGGGGTGTGGCTGCAACAGGCCCTGATTGCTGAGGGCGCGGCGCGGGTGGTGACGTTCTCCGACGAGCGCACCGCCGCCGCCGCCCTGCTGGCGGTCGAGGACACCGCCCGCAGGGCCGGCCACGGCTTGTGGGGGAGCGCGGCCTTCGCGCCGCTGGCCGCCCTTGACGTCGCGGCGGTCGACCGGATGCGCGGCCGGCTGGCGGTGGTCGAGGGCGTGGTGGCCTCGGCCGCCGTGGTGCGCGGGCGGCTGTATCTCAACTTCGGGCAGGACTGGCGCACCGACGTGACGGTCAGCGTCCGCCCCGCCGCCCTGCGCACCTTCCCGCCCGAAGCGCGCGAGGCCGCCCACTGGCAGGGCCGGGCGGTCCGCGTGCGCGGCTGGGTGCAGCGCTACAACGGCCCGCTGATCGAGGCCGACCATCCCGAGGCGATCGAATTTCTCGCTGTCGAACAGTGAGTGGAAATTCGCCGCGCCGCCCCGTACCATTGCAGTTCATTTCTTGGGAGGACCAGTTCCATGCGCGCCGTCTTCGTTCACATCAAGTGCGAGCTTGGCAAAGCCTATGAGGTGGCCGACCAGGCCATGGAAAGCATCGAAGCCATCTCGGAGATCTATTCGACCTCCGGGCAGTACGACCTGCTGGCCAAGTTCTACCTGGAAGACGGCACCGACATTGGCCGCTTCGTGACCGAACAGGTGCAGACCCTGCCCGGCGTCACCGACACCTTCACCCTGATCACCTTCAACGCCTTCACCAACGACAAGAACCCCGGCGGCACCCGCCTGGGGAACTGACGGGGTTGGGGTAAGGGGAAGTGAAGGGGATTTACCACAGAGACACAGAGGCACAGAGAGTACGGTGGAAAACGGCAGCGCGCAGCGCATCAATGGCAGGGTCATAGTACTGCCTGCGGCGCTGGCTCCGCTCTCTCCGTGCCTCTGTGTCCTCTGTGTTTCCCCGCTTCACTTCCTTGCTTAACTAAATTCGCGTCGCGCTGACCGGCGTTCCGGCCATGTCGGTGAGGACCTTGAGCAGCGGCCCGTGGGGGTCGGCGAGGTCTTCGAGGATGGTCAGGTGGTTGTGGCGGGTCTGGTTCATGGTCGCCACCTGAACCCCCTTGGCGGCCCAGGCGTTGGCCAGTTCGGCCGTCTGGCGGTGGAACTCGCCGCTCTCCAAACCGCCGACGGCCAGCACCAGCGGCGCCTTGGTGCGCGGTTCGGCGAACAGCGGGCTGACCGCCGCCGCGCTGTCCTCGTCAAGCCCCAGGGCCTCGTTCATGGTGGTCGGGACCAGCGGCCGCAGGTCGTAGATGCCCGAGATCGCCAGCGTGCCCTTGATGATGTCGGCCGGCAGCCCGGCCTCCCAGCGCGGCCAGTCGGTGGTCATCAGGCTGGCCGCCAGATGCGCCCCGGCCGAATGGCCGATGACGTGGATGCGCTCCGGACTGCCGCGCAGCCGCCGCTCGGCGCCGCGCCACAGGCAGGCGATGGCGCGGCGGACGGCCTCGACCATGTCGGGCACGGTGGCGTCGGGGGCCAGCGGATAGTTCACGATGGCGGTGGAGAATCGCGCCCGGACCAGCGACTCGGCGAGGAAGCTGAAGCCGCTCTTGTCGTTCCACTGCCAGTATCCGCCGTGCAGATAGACCGCCAGCGGCGCGTCGGGCGTCATGGCCGGGAAGAAGTCCAGCGTCTCGCGCGGGCCGGGGCCGTAGGAGATGTCCAGGCAGTCGGCGCACTTGTCGCGCACCGCCTGGCTGCGCCGCGCCCAGTCCTCGAAAATCGCCGGGTGGTCGGGAATGGCGGCGCGGGCGTTGTATTCGGCTTCGTGGTCCATGATGCGTTTCTCCCCAATGCGCCCCTGTTCCGGGGACAACGGTTGCTGCCCGCCCGGCGTTCCTGTGGGGCAAGGGCCTTCTTTCTGCCCATAACGGCTTGTATCCTCCCCAGGCGCAACCCACCACGGCATCGGAGACAGGGCATCATGGAGCTTTCACGCAGACACTTTATGAGCGGTGCGGCGGTGGTGTGTGGCAGCGCGGTGTGCGGGTGCGCCCCCAATCCGGCCGGGCGCTCGGCGCTGACCGGGTTCACTTCGGTCGAGCAGGACGTCGCGGTCGGCCAGCGCGAACTGCCCAAGCTGCTGGAGGCCTTCGGCGGTTCGTACGAGGACCCCCGGCTGCAGCGCTATGTGGACGGCATCGGCCGGCGGCTGGCCCAGCGCAGCGAAATGCCCGACCTGCCCTATACGTTCTCCATCGCCAATTCCCCGGTGGTCAACGCCTTCGCCCTGCCCGGCGGGCCGGTGACGGTGACCCGCGGGCTGATCACCCTGTGCGACTCCGAAGCCGAACTGGCCGGCGTGATCGGCCACGAGATCGGCCATGTGACGGCCCGCCATTCGGCCGAGCGCCAGGGCCAGCAGGTGCTGGCCAGCCTGGGCCTCGCGGTGCTGGGCATCGCCACCGGCTCGCGCGAGGTGGCGCAACTGGCCCAGGTCGGCGCGCAGGCGTTCCTCAGCAACTACTCCCGCCAGCAGGAGATGGAGGCCGACACCCTGGGCGCCCGCTACCTGGACCGCGCCAACTACGACGTCTCGGCCATGGCCTCGTTCCTCGAAACCCTGGGCGACCAGAGCCGGGTGGAGGCGGCCACCCTGGGCATGGAAAACCAGATCGACCAGTTCAACATGATGGCCAGCCACCCGCGCACGGTGGACCGCGTCCAGGCCGCCATCGCGGCGGCCGAGGCGGTGCGCCAGGAAAACCCCTTTATCGGCCGCGACGAGTACCTCGACATCATCGACGGCATTCTGTTCGGCGACGACCCCAAGCAGGGCATCGCGTTCGGAACGCGCTTCGTGCACCCCGGCCTGCGCTTCGAGTTCACGGTGCCGGACGGCTTCCGCATCCTCAATTCGGCGTCCAACGTCATGGCCCGCGACCCCGATGGCGCGATCATCGTGTTCGACATGGCCAAGGCGCGGACCAGCGACATGCGCCGCTACATCGCCAGCGAGTGGGTGGCCAACGCACGGGTGTCGGGCGTCGAGGCGTTCACCGTCAACGGCCTGCCCGCCGCCACCGGGGCGACGCGCGGCACCGTCAACAACCAGCCCATGGACGTGCGGTTCGTGGCCATCGCGGGCGAGGGGGCAAGCGTCTATCGCTTCATGTTCGCCACCCCGCCCAGCCGCACCGCCAGCCTGAGCGAACCGCTGCGGCGCACCTCCTACAGCTTCCGCCGCCTCAGCCCGGCCGAGGCGGCGCGCATCGAACCGCTGCGCCTGCGCGTGGTGCGGCCGCCGCGCGGCGCCACGGTGGCCGATCTGGCGCGAGGCCTGCCCTATGGCCGGTTCAACGACGACTGGTTCCGCGTCCTCAATGGCCTGGCGCCGGGCGAACGGCCGCAGGCGCGGGATCGGGTGAAGGTGGTGGCTTAATTGCCAGCCTGCACCGGGCGACGCCCGGAGCGGGCTGGACGCCGCGACTGCGGCGCGCGGCCCCTGCCGCGTGAGCCAAGCCGCCGGAGGCGGCGCCCGGCGACTGAGGGCGCTGAATTGGTCGTTTTCGACCAATTCAGCTTGCTACAGGTCCCCCTTTTGGTGGGGATGCGACGCATTTGCTTTGCGGCTAAGGTTATGGTGGGCAGGGCGTCACTGACCGCGGAGAGGGACGACGCCATGGCACGTACACTTGAGCACGCACCGCAGAGCGGACTGCTGGCCGATGTCGACCAGCGGCCGCCAATTCCCGCGCGCCGCGAGCGCGAGCGCTGGAACTGGGTGGGCTGGATGCCCGACCTGGACGATCCCATCCGCGCCGCCCATGAAAAGACCTGGGGCCTGATGGCCGTGGCCGGCGCGGCGGTGGCCGGCGGCGCGACCCTGGTGTCGTTCGAGCAGCCCGAACTGGGTGCCTGGCTGGCCGCCCTGCTGGGGGCCGTGGGCGGGGTCCTCGTGCTGCCGTTGGTCGCCATCCTGGTCCGCCTGTCGGTGTTCCTGGCGCTGAGCGGCGTGGTGGCGCTGGCGCTGCACTATTTCTCGGGCTGACACCACGGGGACGGCTAGAAAAAGCGTAAAATACTGCTAAACCTCTGGAAGCGCCCGCTCCCAGAGGTTCGCCGTGCCCGATGTCACCATCATAACGCTGATCATCGCCTGCCTGCTGGTGGTGATTGCGGTGATTCAGCCCCTTGCGGCGCGCCTGAAGGTGCCGCCGTCGGTGCTGCTGGCCCTGGTCGGCGTGGGCATCGGGTTCCTGGCCGCCTTCCTGCTGGCCACGCCGCTGACCGACGCCTTCAACGCGGTGGTCGAGCCGCTGGTCGGGATGCCGGTGACCTCGGCGGTGTTCCTGTACGTGTTCCTGCCGCTGCTGCTGTTCCAGGCCGCGCTGACCATCGAGGTCCGCCGGATGATGGAGGACGTCGCGCCGATCCTGCTGATGGCGGTGGTCGCCGTGCTGGTCGCCGCGGCGGTGATCGGCTTCGGGCTGCACGCCCTGTTCGGGGTGCCGCTTCTGGCCTGCCTGCTGCTGGGGTCCATCGTGGCGACGACCGACCCGGCGGCGGTGGTGGCGATCTTCCGCGACATCGGCGCGCCGGCCCGCCTGACCCGCCTGGTCGAGGGCGAAAGCCTGCTCAACGACGCCGCCGCCATTGCCCTGTTCACGCTGCTGCTGGGGGTGATCGCCTCGGGCCAGCCGCTGGACCTCGGGCAGGGGGTGCTGTGGTTCGTGGTGGCGTTCGTCGGCGGCGTCGTGCTGGGCATCGCCGGCGGCCGGCTGGTCGTTGCCGTCCTGCCGCTGATGGGCGGCCACCGCGCGGCCGAGGCGACCCTGACCCTGGCCGCGCCCTACATCATCTATATCGTCGGCGATCAGGTGCTGAAGGTGTCGGGCGTGGTGGCGGTGGTGGTCGCCGGGCTGACCGTCAGCGCGTTCATCCGCCCCAACATCTCGCCGGCCAATTGGCGGCATCTGGTCAACGTGTGGGAGCAGGTGGCGTTCTGGGCCGGGTCGCTGGTGTTCATCATGGCCGCCGTGCTGGTGCCGCGCATCCTCACCGGCCTGACCCTGACCGACGTGCTGATGGTCCTGGCCCTGGTGGTGGCGGCGCTGATCGCCCGCGCCCTGGTGCTGTTCCTGCTGCTGCCGCTGCTGTCGGCGGTGCGTCTGGCCGAGAAGGTCAGCCAGCCCTACAAGGTGACCATCCTGTGGGGCGGCCTGCGCGGCGCGGTGACCCTGGCCCTGGCCCTGGCGGTGACCGAGAACCCCGGCCTGAACCCCGAACTGAAGCGCTTCGTCGCGGTGACGGCCAGCGGCTTCGTGCTGTTCACCCTGTTCGTCAACGGCACCACCCTGCGCCGGGTGATCGCCCTGCTCGGCCTGGATCGCCTGTCGCCGATCGACCAGGCGCTGCGCAACCAGGTCCTGGTGCTGGCCCTGGCCGATGTGCGCGACGCCGTGCAGGAGGCCGCCAAGCGCCACGAGATCGCGCCCACTGTCAGCCGTTCGGTGGTGGCGCGGTATGACACCCGCATCGCCGAACTGGCCGGGGCCGGCGACATCGAGCAGGCGCTGCTCGACCGCGAACGGCTGGCTTTGGGCCTGATCGCCCTGGCCGGGCGGGAACGCGAACTGGTCCTCGAACACCACGAGCACGGCACCTTGTCGATGAACGTGGTCGAACGCCTGCTGCGCCACACCGAACGGCAGATGGAGGCCACGCGGGCCGATGGCCGGCTGGGGTACGTGCGGGCGTCGCGCCGCCTGCTGAAGTTCGACCGCACCTTCCGCACCGCCCACCTGCTGCACCGCCTGACGGGCATAGAGCGGCCCCTCAACCGCCGTCTGGCCGAGCGGTTCGAGACCCTGCTGGTGCTGCGTCTGGTGCTGACCGAGCTGCGCGCCTACATCATCACGCGGCTGACCCCGCTGCTGGGCCGCCGCATCGCCGAGCTGTTGCAGGAAATCCTGCGCGGCCGGCTGACCGCGACGTCCAAGGCCCTGGACGTCCTGCGCCTGCAGTACCCCGACTACGCCGACGCCCTGGAGCGCCAGTTCCTGCGCCATCTGGCCCGGCGCGAGGAGTTGAACCACTACGACGGCCTGCGCGCCGAAGGCCTGCTCGGCCCGGAGGTCCACGACAGCCTGCGCCGCACGGTGGCGACCGGGAAGGGCGGCGGCGACGAGGAGGCGCCGCGCCTCGACCTCGGCCTCAAGACCCGCGACCTGATCGAGCAGTTCCCCCTGTTCGCCGGCCTGCCCCGGGCCAGCCTGGACAAGGTCTGCCGCCTGATGCACCCGCAGTTCGTGGTGCCCGGCCAGGCCGTGGTGCGCAAGGGCGAGCGCGGGCGCGGCGTGTACTTCGTATCCTCGGGCGCGGTCGAAGTCCGCCTGCCGGGCCAAGCCGTGCGCCTGGGGCGGGGGGATTTCTTTGGCGAGATGGCCCTGCTGACCGGCCAGCGCCGCATGGCCGACATCGTGGCGCTGACCTACTGCCACCTGCTGGTGCTGGACAACGCCGACTTCCAGAAGTTCCTCGACGTGAACCCCGAGATCAAGACCCACATCGAATCCACCATGGCCGCCCGCGCGGCGGCGAATGGGAAGGGGTGAGGGGATGCGCACCATATCGTTGACGCAGGCCTGTTAGGCTCATCACGGATCTACGGGGCGGCGTATAGCCATTTTAAACCACAGAGACGCAGAGGCACAGAGGTTGCGGAGCCATGGAGTGACTTGGTGCCCGGTGCCGCGGAGCGCAGAAACTTGCTTACGGCAGGCGGGGAAACGGAATGCCCGATCAGCGCGGAACTCTCTGTGCCTCTGTGTCTCTGTGGTTCCTCTACAAGGACGCGGCTCTTTACCCCGCTGATCCGGATTTGATATCCCTCCTTTGCCTTGACTCTTTCCCCCGGCGGCCTTAGAAAGCCAGCCTTCCGGTTCGCCTTGGGTGGGCCGGCTCATGCTGCTTCGGGCTCCATGCTCCCGAGGGGGTCCATCAGTCCGCGACGGGGTCGCGCACTGGTGCGCTTTGTGCTGGCGTGATGTGACGTTTTGGCGTGATGTAAACGCAATGAAGGGTATTCGGTAGGCATGTTCGACGCTCTGTCGCAACGTCTCGGTTCGGTCTTCGACAAGCTCAAGCGGCGTGGCTCGCTGAGCGCGTCCGACGTCGACGAGGCGATGCGCGAGGTCCGGATCGCCCTGCTCGAGGCCGACGTCGCCCTGCCGGTGGTCAAGGACTTCATCAAGGCGGTCAAGGAACGCGCCGTCGGGGCCGAGGTCATCAAGTCGGTGACCCCCGGCCAGATGGTCGTCAAGATCGTCCACGACGTGCTGGTCGAGATGCTGGGCGGCGAGCCCGGCAAGGACTATGACGAGGCCGCCGCCCGCGAAACCCTGCTGAACATCGACAGCAGCATCCCGCCGGTGCCGATCCTCATGGTCGGCCTGCAGGGCTCGGGCAAGACCACCACGTCGGGCAAGATCGGCCTGCGCCTGAAGACCCGCGAAAAGAAGCGCGTGCTGCTGGCCTCGCTGGACGTCTACCGCCCGGCGGCGCAGAAGCAGCTGGCCATTCTCGGCGAGCAGACCGGCGTCGATACCCTGTCCATCGTCGAGGGCCAGATGCCCGTCGCCATCGCCAAGCGGGCGATGGAGGAAGGCCGCAAGGGCGGTTACGACGTGGTCATCCTCGACACCGCCGGCCGCCTGCACATCGACCAGGAACTGATGGACGAGGTCGCCCAGGTGCGCGACGCCGTCAAGCCGGCCGAGACGCTGCTGGTCACCGACGCCATGATCGGCCAGGACGCCGTCACCCTGGCCCGCGAGTTCAACGAAAAGATCGGCATTACCGGCATCGTGCTGACCCGCGTCGATGGCGACGCGCGCGGCGGTGCGGCGCTGTCCATGCGCGCCGTGACCGGCAAGCCGATCAAGCTGCTGGGTATGGGCGAAAAGCTCGACGCCCTCGAAGGCTTCCACGCCGACCGCATCGCCGGCCGCATCCTGGGCATGGGCGACGTGGTCAGCCTGGTCGAGAAGGCCGCCGCCAACATCGACCAGGCCGAGGCCGAGCAGATGGCGGCCAAGATGATGGCCGGCAGCTTCGACCTCGAAGACATGCTGAGCCAGCTTCGCCAGATCAAGAAGATGGGCGACATCAAGGGCCTGCTGGGCATGATGCCGGGCATCGGCAAGATGAAGAAGCAGCTCGACGCGGCCAACATCGACGACAAGGTCATGGCCCGCCAGGAAGCCATCATCCTGTCCATGACCCTGCAGGAACGCCGCCGTCCCGAACTCATCAAGGCCAGCCGCAAGCGCCGCATCGCGGCCGGCTGCGGCATGGACGTCGCCTCGGTCAACAAGCTGCTGAAACAGCATCAGCAGATGGCCGAGATGATGAAGAAGATGAAGAAGATGGGCGGCAAGAAGGGCATGATGGGCGCCCTGGGCGGCCTGTTCGGCGCCAACAAGATGCCCGACATGCCGACCGACCCCGAAGAGCTCAAGAAGTTGATGGGCGGCGGTCCCGGCGGAATGCCCGGCCTGCCCCCGGGGATGGGGGGCCTGGGCGGCGGAACGCCCGGCGGCCTGCCTCCCGACCTGTTGCGCGCCATGGGCCGCAAGGGCGGCAAGAAGCGCTGAGGCGCGCCGCCAATCTGATTTCAGTCGATTTTTCCAACACACCTACGACCAAGGAAACAACACATGTCCCTCCGTATCCGTCTCGCCCGTGGCGGCGCCAAGAAGCGCCCGTTCTACCGCATCGTCGTCGCCGACGCCCGCTCGCCCCGTGATGGCCGCTTCGTCGAGAAGATCGGCGTGTACAACCCGGTGCTGCCGGCCGACCACGCCGAGCGTCTGCGCGTCAAGGACGAGCGCGTGACCTATTGGCTGGGCGTTGGCGCGCAGCCGACCGACCGCGTCGCCCGCCTGCTGGGCATGGCCGGCCTGGCCGAGATGCCCGCCCCGCCGGTGCAGACCAAGAAGAACCAGCCCAAGGCGAAGGCGCAGGAGCGTCTGCGTGAAGCCGAACAGCGCGCCAAGGATGCCGCCGAAGCCGCCGAGAAAGAAGCCGCTGCCGCTGCCGCCGCTGCCGCCGCCCCGGCCGAAGAAGCCCCCGCCGAGGGTGGCGACGAACCGGCGGCCGAGTAAGCCGACGGATTGCCGCGCGTCATGGCATCGCCTCGGGACGCAGAGACGGACCGCGTGTGCGTGGGGGTCATCGTTGGCCCCCACGGCATTCGTGGTCAGGTGCGGGTGAAGAGCTTCACCGCCGAACCTGAGGACATCGCCGCCTATGGGCCGGTGGTGGACGAATTCGGCGCCCGGACCTTCACGTTGAACGTGGTCGGCCGCTCCAAGGGCGTGGTCCTGTGCGCCCTCAAGGGCGTGGACGACCGCAACGCCGCCGAAATGCTGCGCGGCGTGCGCCTGCATGTGGACCGCTCCGTGCTGCCGCCGCCCGACGAGGACGACGAGTTCTACCACGCCGACCTGATCGGCCTGCAGGTGGAGTTCGCCGACGGCGTGGTGCTGGGCCGCGTCGCCGCTGTCTACGACTTCGGGGCCGGCGACATCCTGGAGGTGCGGGCCGAAAACGGCGGCGTCACCATGGTGCCGTTCACCCGCGAGGCGGTGCCGACCATCGACATGGCCGGTGGCCGGTTGATCGCCGAACGCCTGGCCGGCCTGATCGAGGACCCGCCCAAGGCCCCAAAGCCCCGGACGGCCGCCAAGGACCGCCGCAACAAGGCGCGGCCCGAAGCGGCAGCCAAGGCGGCGGCGGAGCCTAAGGAAGGCGAAGCCAGCCTGAACGAGGATTGGCCGGACGAGGACTGGCATTGAGCATGGCCGACGAACGGGATCCGTTCCGCGCCGTGGTCATGACCCTGTTCCCGGAGATGTTCCCCGGTCCGCTGGGGTTCTCGCTGGCCGGCAAGGCGCTGGCCGACGGCAAATGGTCGCTGGAAACGGTGGACATCCGCGACTTCGCGCGCGATAAACACCGCACCGTTGACGACACCCCCTTTGGGGGCGGGGCCGGCATGGTCATGCGGCCCGACGTCATCGACGCCGCCATCGACGCGAGTTGGCCGCGCGTCGCCGGAGGCGACGTCAGTTGGCCGCGCGCCGCCGGAGACGGGCGCCTGGGCCGCCTGGTCTACCTGACCCCCCGGGGCCGGGTGCTGGACCAGGAAATGGCCCGCGCCCTGGCCGCCGAACCGGCGCTGACGGTGCTGTGCGGACGGTATGAAGGGGTTGATCAGCGCGTCCTGGACGCCTGGGCACCCACCGAGATCAGCCTCGGCGACTTCGTGTTGTCGGGCGGAGAGGCGGCGGCGATCACCCTGCTCGATGCGGTGGTCAGGCTGCTGCCCGGCGTCGTCGGCAAGACCGAGTCGCTGGAAGACGAGAGTTTCGAGCGGGGACTTCTGGAGTACCCGCTCTATACCCGCCCGGCCGAATGGCAGGGCAGGCAAGTGCCGGAAGTGTTGCTTTCGGGTCACCACGCGAAGGTCGCAAACTGGCGGCTGGAGCAAAGCGAAGAGATCACCCGGCGCCGCCGCCCGGACCTGTGGGCCCGGTACGTCGCCGCCCAGAACAAAGAGCAAGAGGGTTGATGTCATGAATATCATTGAGACGCTCGAACAAGAGCAGATCGCCACGCTGACCGAAGGCAAGCCGATTCCGGTGTTCGCCCCGGGCGATACCGTCAAGGTGTGGGTGAAGGTCGTCGAAGGCACGCGTGAGCGCCTTCAGGCTTACGAAGGCGTGGTCATCGCCCGCCGCAACGCCGCCATCAACTCGTCGTTCACCGTGCGCAAGATCAGCTTCGGCGAAGGCGTGGAACGTGTGTTCCCGCTGTACTCCCCGACGCTGGACCGCATCGAGGTGGTGCGTCGCGGCAAGGTGCGTCGCGCCAAGCTGTACTACCTCCGTGACCGTCGCGGCCGTAAGGCCCGTATCGTGGAAGACACCCACGGCACGGCGCGCGCCCGCGAGTTCGAGGTTCAGGTGAGCGCCGACCGCAAGGCCGCCGCCCAGGCCGCCAAGGACGAGCAGAAGGGCTAACGCCTTTCGATTGTTCGGTTGAGGGGCTCCGGGGCCGGCATCGCGCCGCCCCCGGAGCCTTTTCCCACCACACACGAGACACACTTATAGGAGTGGAGCGGATGGCTAAGGCCCGCACCCTGTTCGACAAGATCTGGGACAGTCACCTGGTCGACGTGCAGGAGGACGGCACCTGCCTGCTCTACATCGACCGTCACATGGTCCACGAAGTGACCAGCCCGCAGGCCTTTGAAGGCCTGGCGACGAGCGGTCGCAAGGTGGCCCATCCGGAACGCACCCTGGCCCTGGCCGACCACAACGTGCCGACCACCGACCGTTCGGTCGGCATCACCGACCCCGAGAGCCGCACCCAGGTCGAAGCCCTGGAAGCCAACGTCAAGGCGTTCGGCGTGCCGTACTTCGGGATGGATGACATCCGCCAGGGCATCGTCCACATCGTCGGGCCGGAGCAGGGCTTCACCCTGCCGGGCATGACCATCGTGTGCGGCGACAGCCACACCGCCACCCACGGCGCCTTCGGCAGCCTCGCGTTCGGCATCGGCACCTCGGAAGTCGAGCATGTGCTGGCCACGCAGACGCTGGTCCAGGCGCCGGCCAAGAACATGCTGGTCCAGGTCAACGGCGCGCTCGGCACGGGCGTCACCGCCAAGGACCTGGTGCTGCACATCATCGGCGTGCTCGGCACCGCCGGCGGCACCGGCTACGTGATCGAATACGCCGGCGACGCCATCCGCGCGCTGTCGATGGAAGGCCGCATGACGGTCTGCAACATGACCATCGAAGCGGGCGCCCGCGCCGGCCTGATCGCCCCCGACCAGACCACCTTCGACTATCTGGCCGGCCGGCCGCTGGCCCCCAAGGGTGCCGCCTGGGAAGCCGCCGTCACCTACTGGAAGACGCTCAAGACTGATGATGGCGCCCACTTCGACCGCGTGATCGAGATCGACGCCGCGTCCATCGAGCCGACCGTGACCTGGGGCACCAGCCCCGAGGACGTCGCCCCGATTTCGGCTTGCGTGCCCAACCCGGCCGATGCCCGCGACGAAGGCAAGGCCACGGCCATGCAGCGCTCGCTCGACTACATGGCCCTCAAGGCCGGCCAGCCGCTCGAAGGTGTGGCCGTCGACGTGGTGTTCATCGGGTCGTGCACCAATGGCCGCATCGAAGATTTGCGCGCCGCCGCCTCCATCGCCAAGGGCCGCAAGGTCGCTGATGGTGTTCAGGCGCTGGTTGTGCCCGGTTCCGGCTTGGTCAAGGAGCAGGCCGAAGCCGAGGGTCTTGACGAAATCTTCAAGGCTGCCGGGTTTGAATGGCGCGAGCCGGGCTGTTCCATGTGCCTGGCGATGAACGCCGACAAGCTCAAGCCGGGCCAGCGGTCCGCCTCGACGTCGAACCGCAATTTCGAAGGCCGCCAGGGGCGCGGCGGGCGGACCCATCTGGTCGGCCCGGAAATGGCCGCCGCTGCTGCCGTCACCGGCCACCTGACCGACGTGCGCAAGCTGACCTGAGGTCTAACGGGGGGGCGGGCGCGCGGTGGGGACCGCCGCACCCGCAGACCCCAGAGGGGAGAGACCACCATGGCGCAAGCTGCCACGCGTTACTTCTTCGTCAACCCGAAGCATACCGGTGGGTTGTCGATCCTGTCGGACATCGTCATGTCGGACGACCTGATGGCCCGCCTGTGGCCGGCCAACGAAGATCTGGATTTCGACATTCTCGACGATGATGACGAGGATGACGGGTTCATGGAAATCGATGACCCGCTGGGCCCGCTGCTGGTATGGCGCGGCCCCAAGCGCGGACGTTAAGGGATACACGCCCCATGCGGGGCGTTGGGGACACACGCCCGAAGGGCGTTAGGGATACAGCAAGGGAACCCTGGGCATGGATAAGTTCACCGTTCTGACGGGTGTGGCGGCGCCGCTGCCGATGATCAACGTCGACACCGACATGATCATCCCCAAGCAGTTCCTGAAGACCATCAAGCGCACCGGGCTGGGCAAGAACCTGTTCGACGAGATGCGCTACGACGACAATGGCGCCGAGATCCCCGATTTCGTGCTGAACCAGCCGGCCTGGCGCAACGCCACCATCCTGGTGGCCGGCGACAACTTCGGCTGCGGCTCGTCGCGCGAGCACGCGCCGTGGGCCCTGCTCGACTTCGGCATCCGCTGCATCATCGCGCCGAGCTTTGCCGACATCTTCTACAACAACTGCTTCAAGAACGGCATCCTGCCCATCAAGCTGCCGCAGGAGCAGGTCGACAAGCTGATGGACGACGCCCAGCGCGGCGCCAACGCCACGGTCACGATCGACCTGGAAAAGCAGACCATCCAGGGCCCGGACGGCGGCACCATCGCCTTCGAGATCGACCCGTTCCGCAAGCATTGCCTGCTCAACGGCCTCGATGACATCGGCCTGACCCTGCAGAAGGCCGACAAGATCAAGGCCTTCGAGGAAAAGCAGAAGCGCGAAGAGCCGTGGCTCGCCACGCCGGGCGCCATGGCGTAAGCCAGCCGCGCGACACCGATGAAAGGGCCGTCCCGGTGGGGCGGCCTTTTTTTGATCTCCGGGGTGGCGTATTGCCGATTTGAACCACAGAGGCACAGAGGCACAGAGGTCGCGGCGCTCTGAAATGACTCGGTGCTCGATGCCGCGCGCAGCGCAGAAGCTTGCCTGCGGTGGGCGCGGACCGGGAAGTGCCCAGCCAGCGCGGACCTCTCTGTGCCTCTGTGCCTCGGTGGTTCCTCTACAAGGACGCGGCTCTTCCCCCGGTGATCCGGGATGAGCCTTTTCTTGTGGCATTGACAACTGTCATGGCGACTGTTGCCGCCGACGGGCTTTATGGCGGCTCAGGTGAGTTCACAGGAGTCGGTCAGATGAAATTCGTCGCGTATGGCATTCCGGTTCTCATGGTGCTTCCGGTGGTGATCTGGGTGGTGATCCAGAACGCCGTCATCGGGGGCAACGCCAACAGCTCCCAACTCACGGCCACCAACTGGATCACCCTCGGCGCGGCCGGCGTGGCCATGCTGGTCACCGGTTTCCTGCTGGCCCGCATGATCCTCAACAGCAACAAGAAGCAGGGTGATACCAAGTCCTGATGAGTCATCAGGATTTGGCCGGCGCGACTGCGCCGCGCGGCCCCTGCCGCGTGAGCCCCACTCCGCGTTGTATGGCGCGCGGAGCGCGCGCCCGGCGCCTGAGGGCGTCCCGGTGATCGGAACGATCAGCGGGACAGGGTATAAGTAGCCTTATACGACCTTGCGGAGCAGGCACACCTCGACCCGGTGTTCCGCCACGTACGGATAGCGGATCAACCTCAATCCCCGCCGCGCCAGCCACGCTGTCGCGGACGGGGGCAGGATGGGGTGGATGAGGACGTTGGCGCACCATCCATCCTTGATGGTGAACTGGTAGCCTTCGTCCGGCCCGTCCAGGTGTACGGGGAAGTCCAGCGGCCGCCGGTCGATGACCTCGAACCCGGCCGCGGCGAAGGCCGGCAGCATGTGCTCGTAGGTGTCGGGCGTGTTGGTGCGGTGCAGGCCCCGGCGGGCCATGCGCACCGCCTGCCGGCTGAGCGGGTTGAGGCTCCGCGACAACCTGTCGATCTGGGCCAGAAACGGCCCGGCGATGACGTTGGTCGAGGTGGCCAGCGACAGCACCCCGCCCGGCGCCAGGACGCGGGCGGCTTCCCGCAGCACGTCGGGCAGCGGAACATAGGCCAGGATGAAGTGGGCGAACGCCGCGTCGAACGACGCCGCCGGCAGCCGGCTCGACGCCTCGGTCGCCGACACTTCGACGGTGCGCAGATCCGGCAGGCGCTGGCGGGCCAGGGCCAGCATGGCGGGCGAAATGTCCACCCCGGTGGGCGCCAGGACCTTCGGGCAGCGCCGCCGCAACTCCTGCAGCAGATCGCCGTCGCCAACCCCCAGGTCAACCACGCGGGCGGGGTCGGGCCACGCATCCCATACCGCCTCCAGGGTCAGGAGGGCGGCCTGGGTCTTGGCCGCGATGATCTCGTGATCGGAACGATAGCTGCGGGCCACGTGGTCGTGGACCTGACGGCTGGTTGCGCGAACGGCGCGGGCGGGGGATTTGGTTTTCATGGCCTACTCGTAGCCCGACAGGACCCCCTTTAAGCAACAAAAAACGTCGTCATACGTCCATCCAGCGACAAATGAACACGTTCGCTTGCCCGCTGTTCGGTGACGCCCTACGAGTGTCCGCTCGAGTCCCGCCAACCAAGGACACCGCCGTGACCGCCTGCGCCTCCACCGTCGCCGCGCCTTCCCCGGTGCTCCGCTCCAGGGCCGATTCGGCCCGCGAGTGGCGGACCATCGGACTGTTTTCCGGGCTGCCGGCCGAGGCGTTGGACCTCATCGCGCCGTTGCTGCGGCTGGAGGACGTTCCCCCCGACGCCATCGTGTTTGCCGAGGGTGAAGCGTCCGACCGCCTGTGCCTGCTGATCGACGGCGACCTGGATGTCCTTCTGGGGGCGGATCTGGTGTGGCTGGCCTCCCTCGGGCCGGGCGAGCACTTCGGGGAAATGGGCGTGGTGTCGGGTGCCCGGCGCGGCGCCACCATCCGCGCCCGCACCGCCTCCCGCGTCCTGTCGCTGGACCGTGACGCCCTCGACATGCTGCGCGACCGCCACGGGGTGGACATCCTGGGCGGCACCATGCGGCATCATGCCGAGACGCTGGACGTGCGCCTGCGCGCCACCAACATCCAGGCGGCCGAGCGCATGCGGCTGCAAACCCTGGCCCAGCAGGACCAGATCGCCTTCGGGCGGGTGTTCGCCAACATCATCCTGGTGATCTTCATCTACATCTCGTTGATCGACGTCCTGCGCGGCTGGGCGGCCGAGGGGGCATCGACGACGCTGACCACCTCGGGCCTGATGATCGGCATGGCGGTCGGCGCCGCCCTCATCATCCGGCAGAGCAAGTTCCCGCGCGAGGTCTTCGGCCTGACCCTGAAGGGCTGGCGCTACAGCCTGCTGGACAGCCTGAAGTGGACGGTCCTGGCGTGCGCGGTCATCACCGGGGCCAAGGCGGTGCTGATCGCCGTGGTTCCGGCCTTCTCCGACCTCGCCCTGATCGATCCGTGGGTGTCGGCCAGTGGCTGGCGGCACACGGTGATTGCCTACGGCCTCTATCTGACGCTGTCGCCGGTGCAGGAGTTCATCATCCGCGGCGCCATCCAGGGCGCCTTGCAGCGCCTGTTGTCCGAGCGGGGCGGCGTCTGGCAGGCCATCCTGCTGAGCAACGCCATCTTCTCGATCTGTCACCAGCACCTGGGCATGGGCTATGCCCTGGCGGTGTTCATTCCGGGGCTGTTCTGGGGCTGGCTCTATCATCGTCACGGGTCGCTGATCGGGGTCAGCGTCAGCCACGTCGTGATCGGCCTGTGGGCCACCGGGGCGCTCAACCTGGCGGCGATGGTGGGGTAAGCGCCCTATCACCAAAGCGCCACTATCCCGGCGCGGGCGGTTTCCTGTATCGTCAGGGCCTTGCGAGAACCTGCCGGAGAGTGCCGATGACCCTGCTGAGCGAAACTGCCGCCCATGCCTCCCTGCTGCACCATGCCGAGGACATGCGCGCCGGTTCGCTGCGGACGTTGTTCGCCTCCGACCCCGGCCGGTTCGACCGCTTTTCCCTGCGCCTGGACGACGTCCTGCTGGACTACTCCAAAAACCTGATCTCGGCCGAGACGCTGGACCTGTTGCTGGCCCTGGCCCGCGAACAGGGGGTGGAGAGCTGGCGCGACCGCATGATGGGCGGCGAGCCGATCAACACCACCGAGAACCGCGCCGTCCTGCATGTCGCCCTGCGCAACCGCGCGAACCGGCCGGTTCTGGTGGATGGCGCCGACGTCATGCCCGATGTGAACGCGGTGCTGGCCAAGATGAAGGCGTTCTCGGACGCCGTGCGCGACGGCACCTGGACCGGGGTGACCGGCAAGCGGGTGACCGACGTGGTCAACATCGGCATCGGCGGCTCGGACCTCGGCCCCGTCATGGTGTCCGAGGCGCTGAAGGCCTATCACCAGGACGGCCTGCACCTGCACTTCGTGTCCAACGTGGACGGCACCCACATCACCGAGACCCTGCGCCGCCTGGACCCGGAAACGACGCTGTTCCTGGTTGCCTCCAAGACCTTCACCACGCAGGAGACCCTGACCAACGCCCGCACCGCGCGCGGCTGGCTGGTCGAGGCCCTGGGCGAGGCGGCGGTGCGCAACCACTTCGCGGCGCTGTCCACCAATGCCAAGGACGTCGCGGCGTTCGGCATCGACACCGCCAACATGTTCGAGTTCTGGGACTGGGTCGGCGGGCGCTATTCCCTGTGGTCGGCCATCGGCCTGCCGGTCGCCATCGCCATCGGCTTTGAGCGGTTCGAGGAATTGCTGGCCGGCGCCCACGCCATGGACGAGCACTTCCGCACCGCGCCGCTCGACCGCAACATGCCGGTCCTGATGGCCCTGCTGGGGGTGTGGTACGCCGATTACCTGGACGCTCCGGCCATCGCCGTGCTGCCCTACGACCAGTACCTGCACCGCCTGCCGGCCTACCTCCAGCAGCTCGACATGGAGAGCAACGGCAAGCGGGCGACCCGCGGCGGGCGCATCGTGGACTATGCCACCGGGCCTGTCCTGTTTGGCGAGCCGGGCACCAACGGCCAGCACAGCTTCTATCAGTTGCTCCACCAGGGTACCCGGCTGGTGCCGTGCGACTTCATCGCCCCGGCGATCAGCCACAACCCGGTCGGCGATCATCACGCCATCCTGCTGTCCAACGTGTTCGCCCAGGCCGAGGCCCTGGCCTTCGGCAAGACCGACGACGAGGCGCGGGCCGAACTGGCCGCCCAAGGGGTGGACGGCGAGGCCCTGGAAGCCCTGGTTCCCCACAAGATCTTCCCCGGCAACCGGCCGTCCAATACCATCCTTATGAAAAGGGTTGACCCCCGGACCCTGGGGATGTTGATTGCCCTGTACGAGCACAAGGTGTTTGTCCAGGGCGTGCTGTGGGACGTCAACAGCTTCGATCAGTGGGGCGTTGAACTGGGCAAGCAGCTTGCCAAGCGCATTTTGCCCGAACTGACCGATGATCCCGCCGCCCCGGCCGAACATGATTCGTCCACCTCCGGCCTGATTGCCGCTTTCAAGGACCTGCGTCGACCGTGACCCTCCGCCTCCTGCCGCCGACCCTGGTCAACCGCATCGCCGCCGGCGAGGTGGTGGAGCGCCCGGCCTCGGCGGTCAAGGAACTGGTCGAGAACGCCATCGACGCCGGGGCCACCCGCATCGACGTGCAGATGGCC
The DNA here is from genome assembly GCA_041686745.1 of Rhodospirillaceae bacterium. Classification (GTDB taxonomy): domain Bacteria; phylum Pseudomonadota; class Alphaproteobacteria; order Rhodospirillales; family Rhodospirillaceae; genus Cauispirillum. The sequence goes on from JAWLDH010000002.1 coordinate 382,856, forward strand.
GACGGCGGGCGCACCCTGATCGCGGTGACCGACGACGGGCGCGGCATGAGCGCCGAGGACCTGTCCCTGGCGGTCGAGCGCCACGCCACCTCCAAGCTGCCCGACGACGATCTGGTGGACATCGGCTTCCTCGGTTTCCGGGGGGAGGCGTTGCCGTCCATCGGGTCGGTGGCCCGTCTGACCCTGACCTCGCGGGCGCGCGGGGCCGACAGCGCGTGGACCCTGACGGTGGACGCCGGCCTCAAGGGCGAGGCGGCGCCGGCCGCCCATCCGCAGGGCACGCGGGTCGAGGTGCGCGACCTGTTCTACGCCACGCCCGCGCGCCTCAAGTTCCTCAAGGCGGCGCGCACCGAGTTCCAGCACGCCCAGGACGTCATCGCCCGGTTGGCCATGGCCCACCCGCACGTCGCCTTTTCGCTGTCCGACGGCACCCGGCAGGCCTTGCGGCTGAATGCCGCGCAGGGCGAGTTGTTCGATGCCCGGCTGTCGCGCCTGGGCGGCGTGCTCGGCCGCGAGTTCGCCGACAACGCCGTGCCGGTCGATGCCGAGCGCGAGGGCATCCGCCTGACCGGCCACATCGGCCTGCCGACCTACAATCGCGGCAACGCTCAGCATCAGTACCTGTTCGTCAACGGCCGGCCGTGCAAGGACCGCCTGCTGCATGGCGCGGTGCGCGGCGCCTATCAGGACTTCCTGGCCCACGACCGCCACCCGGTGCTGGCCCTGTACCTGGAGCTTCCGCCGCGCGACGTGGACGTCAACGTGCATCCCGCCAAGGCCGAAGTCCGCTTCCGCGAGCCCGGCCTCGTGCGCGGGCTGATCGTCGGGGCGTTGCGCCATGCCCTGAACCAGGCCGGGCACCGCGCCTCGACCACGGTGTCGGGGGCGGCGCTCGGGGCGTTGCAGGCCCACGACGACGTCCGTCCGGGCCTGCCGTTCCCCCACCAGATGCCGCACCGCCCGTCGTTCGGGCAGGTCGCCGGGGCGTTCGCCGCGCAAGCGCCCCAGGGCTTCGGGGACCGCATGGAGCTGCCGCGTTTCGAGGCACCGCCGTCAGCCCGCCCCATGGACGCCCCGCCGTCGGTTGAGGGGGCGGACTATCCCCTGGGCGTGGCGCGCGGGCAGGTTCACGGCACCTACATCGTCGCCCAGACGGCCGACGGCATCGTCATCGTGGACCAGCACGCCGCCCACGAACGGCTGGTCTACGAGCGCATGAAGCAGGCCCTGGACGCCGACGGCCTCAAGCGCCAGATGCTGCTTATCCCCGAGGTGGTCGAGATCGAGGAGGCCGCCGCCGACCGCCTGCTGGCCCGCGCCGCCGAACTGGCCGACCTGGGTCTGGCGGTCGAGGGATTCGGCCCCGGCACCATCGTGGTGCGCGAGGTGCCGGCGCTGCTTGGTGACGCCGACGTTCAGGGGCTGATCCGGGATCTGGCCGACGACCTGACCGAATGGGACGAGGCGCTGGCCCTCAAGGACCGCCTTGCCGACGTCTGCGCCACCATGGCCTGCCACGGCAGCGTGCGGGCCGGGCGGCGCCTGAACGGCGACGAAATGAACGCCCTGCTGCGCCAGATGGAGGCCACGCCGCATTCCGGCCAGTGCAACCACGGCCGCCCGACCTACGTCGAACTGAAGCTCAAGGACATCGAGAAGCTGTTCGGGCGGCGGTAGGACTAGTCCTGCTCCGAGGTGGCGGGCGTCTCGCCGGTCATCCAGGTTTCGCGCGGCTTGGCGTCTTCCTGCTCGACCTTCATCTCGACGGCGTCCTCATCGCCCTCGCGGGTTTTGTCCTCCATCTGGAGGTCCTCCGGGACGGCGCCCTCCTCGACCTTCATCTCGATCACCGGCGCCTCTTCGTCCGTGGTCTTGCCGCCCGTCGTGTCGGCCGCCAGCGCGGTTCCGCCGATGGACGCAGCGGCTGTAAGCGCCACGAGGCTCATCATGCTTCGCATTTTTCGTCTCCGCTTGCTCGTTTCTTTCCGGGCGCGGCTGGTTGAGCCCGCCTCAAGTCAACGCGGCGGTGCAGTGCCGGTTGCAGCAGTGGGCGGGACCCGGGCGAGCCCCGGCACCGAAATCCGATGGAAAAGTCATCCTTTTGCCTGTAGGACTTTCCAGGGAAGTTGGGGAAGCTGTCATGCGCGCATGGGCCCTGGCGGCCGTCCTTGGGGTTGCCCTGTTCGCGGCCTCCGGCGCGGCTGCCCTGGACAAGAAAAAGGACAAGGTCGACTTCCGCCAGCTTGACCAGGCGGCGGCCAAGGCCGCGCTGTGCGACGAGAAGGCCGGCAACATCTATGAGTCCAAGGACAACGGCAAGATCCTCGAAAACCTGAACGCCCAGGCCAAGTGTCTGGAGGTCGTCCTGTTTTCCATCGCCCGCGAGTTCTATGACCGCAACGCCTTTGGCGACGGCGGGGTCGAGGCGCGCATCGCCGAGATGCGGCGCACCCTGGGCCACCTCTATCAGACCATCTATTCCGAGCCCCGGACCTGCGCCCCCAACTGCGGCGACGTCTATCAGATCTGGGCGCAGGAGGCCTATGTGACCTCCATCCGCATCATGCTCGACGACATGGTGGACCGCCTGAAGGACGAAAGCCCGTACCACCGCCCGTGAGACGAGCCTGGCCGTGATCCTCGAAGCGCTCCAGCACCTGATCCTGCCCTGTCCCCGGCCGCTCAAGCGCCTGGGCGTGCTGCACGGCCTGATCGCCCTGCAAAGCCGCGCCCGCCGCTGCGCCAAAGCCTGGGCGCCGCACCTGGAGGCGGCCCGCGCCGTCGCCGTGGCCGGGATGGAGGGGGCGCCGGGACGCGGGCTGGCGGTAGTGTGCGGATCGGGGCTTTTGCACGACGTGCCCTTGGCCGAGCTTGCGGCGCGGTTTGAGCGGGTGGTGCTGATCGACCTGTTCCACATGCCCGCCGCCCGCCGCGCCGCGCGGCGCTTTCCCAACGTCGAGATGCTGGCCCATGATTTGAGCGGGGTGCTGAGCGGAGTGTCGGGCGGTACCCTGCCGGAGCCGCAGGCAGCCATCCCCTTGGGCGGGCAGGCGGATTTCGTGCTGTCGGCCAACTGCCTGTCGCAGATCCCGCTGGCCGCCATGGACGCCGTCGCCGGCCGCTTCCCCGACGCTGCCGTGGAGGATTGGGGCCGCCGCCTGATCAGCGCGCACCTGGACGCCTTGCGCGCCTGCTCCGGCGTAACGGTGCTGGTCACCGACGTCGAACAGCAGCGGGTGGCGGTTGGGACTGGGGAGGTGGAGGATGCCGCCGACCTGCTGCTCGGCGTGCCCGAACCACCCCTGGCCGATCGCCGGGAATGGTGGTGGAACCTCGCCCCGGCACCGGAGGCCTTCCGCACGAGCAGCCTGCGGCACCGGGTGGTGGCGGGACGGGTGGTCTAAGAAGTTGCTGAAAAACACGATCACCGTCGCACCCGCGCAGGCGGGTGCGACGATTTTGTTTGTGCGGCCGGCTTAAATCCCGTTCTCGTCCAGCCACTCCAGCAGCAGTCCGGCCGGGGTTTCCCAGTCGGGGCCGAGCATCATGGCGTGGCCGGAGTCGGGGAGGATGGTCGCTTCGGTGCTGTAGTGGCGGGCGGTCATGCGCGACATCCACGGCGGCACGAAGGGGTCGTCCTGGGCGCCGATGACCAGGCGGGGCATCTGCAGGGCATTGGCCGGCCACGGCGGGGCGCCCATCATCAGGTCAAGCTGCACGCGGTGCGACTCGGACTGCATCCGCGGCATGTACTTGCGGGTCATGCTGATCGGCGTGGAGCGGGCGAACATGGCGCGGTGGACGCCCTCGGGCATCACCGCGTGCTCGCCGAAGGTCTGCAGGGCCGACAACTGGAAGAACACCAGCGGGTCGGACAGCATCAACTGCGTTGCCGTGGTGGCAAGGCCGCTGGGCGACAGGGCGGCCAGCAGGGCCATCCCGGCCACCGGCCGGGGCGTGTCGCCGCGGAACAGCTTGCGGTCCAGGCGCTCGATGTAGCGCTGCACGACCATGCCGCCCATGCTGTGGCCGACCAGGACGGGCGCCTGGTCGAGGCCGGCGAGCACGCTGCGCAGGTCTTCGAGGTAGTCGTCCAGCGAGGCCAGCGGCAGCATCTCGTGGCCGTCGCTCTCGCCGTGGCCGCGCAGCGAGATCGCATAGGCCCGGCGGCCGTGCGCGGCGAAGTAGGGAAGGAAGTGTTCGCTCCAGATCCACGCCGCGCAGAACGCGCCGTGGACGAAGACGAGGGGCGCCCCGACCGCCGGCCCGTCGGGGCCGTCGGTCAGGACTTCGAGCTTCAAGGGGGAGATAACGTTCAGGCCATGGTCTCCAGTTCTGCCAGCAGGGCGTCGCCCATGCCGGTGCAGCCGACCAGCGTACAGCCGTCGGCCATGATGTCTCCGGTGCGGATGCCCTTGCCCAGCACGCTCTGCACGGCGGCGTCGACCATGTCGGCGGCCTTGGCCATGTCGAACGAGTAGCGCAGCATCATGGAGTAGGACAGCACGCAGGCCAGCGGGTTGGCCTTGTCCTGCCCGGCGATGTCGGGGGCCGAGCCGTGGACCGGCTCGTACATGGCGCGGCGCTTGCCGCCGCCCAGGTCGGCGCCCAGCGAGGCCGACGGCAACATGCCGAGCGAGCCGGTCAGCATGGCGGCACAGTCGGACAGGATGTCGCCGAACAGGTTGTCGGTGACGATCACGTCGAACTGGCGCGGCGTGCGGACCAGCTGCATGGCGCAGTTGTCGGCATACATGTGTTCAAGCGCGACATCGGCGAACTTGGCGTCGCGCAGCTTCTGCACTTCCTCGCGCCACAGCAGGCCGGATTCCATCACGTTGGCCTTTTCCACCGAATGGACCTTGTTGCCGCGCTTGCGGGCCAGGTCGAAGGCGACCTCGGCGACGCGCAGGATCTCGGAGGTGGTGTAGACCTGGGTGTTGATGCCGCGACGCTCGCCGTTGGGCAGCGTCTCGATGCCGCGCGGCTCGCCGAAGTACACGCCGCCGGTCAGTTCGCGGACGATCATGATGTCCAGGCCCTTGACCACGTCCAGCTTCAGCGAGGACGCGTCGGCCAGGGCGTCGAACACGATCGCCGGGCGCAGGTTGGCGAACAGTTCCATGTCCTTGCGCAGGCGCAAAAGGCCGCGCTCGGGCTTGAGGGAGAAGTCCAGGTTGTCCCACTGCGGGCCGCCCACGGCGCCCAGCAGCACGGCGTCGGCGTCCATCGCCTGGGCCATGGTGGCGTCGGCCAGCGGGGTGCCGTGCGCCTCATAGGCGGCGCCGCCCACCAGCCCTTCGGAGACCGCGAAGTCGGTCAGGCCCTTGCCGTTCATCCAGTCGATGATGCGCTTGACCTGCGCCATCACCTCGGGCCCGATGCCGTCGCCGGGCAGGATGAGGATATTCTTGGTCATGGGCGGATTTCCCCCGTCTTGAAGGCCGATGCCGAAAAAGGAGGCCGGATGATACGGGGGACCGGAGGCCGGGGCAACACGAATGGACACGGCGCAGGCCTACCAAATTTGATAAGGGCTCACCAGCGCGTGCAGCGGGCGTTCAGGGTGCGGTAGCCGTGCTCGCTGTCGATGGCCGCGTTGCGCCGCGACCGCTCGTTCAGCAGCGGCGTCAGGGCGTCGCGGAACCCGCTGTCGAGCATCCCCTGGGCCTGGGCGCGCAGGCTTTCGGGGTCGCGGCCGGCCAGCGGAAAGCCCTGGCGGGTCAGCGCGGCCAGGGTGGTGCGCAGGCGCGGCGCGTGGTCGTCCACGACGGAGGTGTTGATCGCCACGTGCTCCTCCTCGTGGGCCAGCACGGCCTCGAAGGCGCAGGTGCCGGCGGCATAGTCGCGGGCGACGTAGACGGTGGTGTCGGTGTAGCCCAGGTCGGCCGTGGTGGCGCGCGGCCACAGGCACCACGTGCCGTCGGGCAGGCCCTGGAGATCGAACGAGGCCTGCAGGTGATAGCCGAGGCTGGAGTGGGTCAGGCCGTGGACCCGCCGGCCGCTCATGCGGGCCGAGGCATCGGCGCTGCCGTGGCGGCGGACGATGGAGTAAAGGTCGTCGCGGCCCCGGTTGAAGTCATAGACCACCCGGGCGTGGTCGATGCGCAGGGTTGCCGCGGCCGGCGCCGCCTCCTGCATGGCGCGGAGGCAACGACCGTCGGAGTCTGCCGCCAGGGCCGGCCGGGGCGTCCCCCACAGGACCACCCCGACCGCCAGGACCAGCACCGCTTTTGTGAGCCAGGAGTCTGCCATGCCTCAAGGATAGGCATGGCGGCGCCGTCTCGGCCCGCACGCGGACGGCGCAACGACCAGCGCGGAGGGGGCAGATCCGGTTCTCCGGTCGGGTTAGAGGACCCGGGTTCTACCGCGCCGGTTCGGCGGTTTCGCGGGCGGCTTCCTGCACGCCTTCGGGCTGGCCGACCACGACGACGGTCAGGGCTTCGGGCTTGTACAGGCTGGCGGCCACCCGGCGGGCATCCTCCAGCGTCACCGCGGCGACCTTGTCGTTGCGGGTCTGCAGGTGGTCGATGGGATAGCCGTCGAGCTGCATGGAGGCCAGGATCGCCGCCACGTTCGGGGTCGAGGTGAAGCGCAGCGGCCAAGCCCCCATGAGGTAGGTCTTGGCGTCCTCCAGTTCCTCGGCGGTCGGGCCTTCGGATGCCATGCGGGCCCATTCGGCGCGGATGATGTCCAGCGACTCCTTCATGCGGGCATTGCCGGTGCCGACGCCGCCGACGACCAGCGCGGCGTGGTCATAGGGCGCCAGGGCACTGTAGACCGAGTAGGCCAGCCCGCGCTTCTCGCGCACTTCCTGCATCAGGCGCGAGGTGAAGCCGCCGCCGCCCAGGACGTGGTTGACGACAAACGCCGGGTAGAAATCCGGGTGGTGGCGGTCGATGCCGCCATGGCCGATCACCGCGACGCTCTGCGGGATGTCCTTTTCGACCACCACGGTCTTGCCGTCGCCGTGCAGGTTCGCCCGGACGACCGGCGGCACCGACACCTCGGCCGGCAATCCGCCGAAGGTCGAGTCGAGCAGCGGCTTGAGGTCTTCCGGCGAAATCGATCCGGCCACGCCGATCTTCATGCGGTCGCGGCCCAGGCGGGTGGGCACGAAGGAGCGCAGGTCCTCGACGGTGATGGCGGCCACGCTTTCCTGGGTGCCGCGCGTCGGGCGGCTATAGGGGTGGCCCTCGAACATCACCTCGTTCCAGCGCCGCGAGGCGATGGTGTTGGGGTCCTGCAGGTCGAACTTCAGGGATGTCTGGATCTGGCTGCGGATGCGCGACACCGGCTCGGCGTCGAAACGCGGCTCGGTCAGCGCCTGGCGCATCAGGTCGAACGCGGTGTCGCGGTTGTCGAGCAGGGTGCGCAGCGACCCGGTGAAATTGTCCTGCGAGGCACTGAACGACAGGCCGATGGCGAGGCTTTCCAGCTTGGTCCGGAAGGCCAGGCTGTCGAGATCGCCGGCCCCCTCGTCGAGCAGGGCGGACACCATGTTGGCCAAGCCCGGCTTGTCCTCGGAATCCAGCGCGGCGCCGCCGTCGAAGCCGACTTCCAGGGCGATCACCGGGACCGAATGATCCTCGACCAGCCAGGCCTCGATGCCGCCGGGGCTGACGACCCGCTGGGCCTCGATGGCGTGCGCCGCAAACGGCAGCAGCAGCAGGGCGGGCAGGAGGGCGAACAGGCGAAACAGGGGGCGGGCGGACATGAAGGGCGGCTCCCGAAACGGGTTCAGCGGGCGGAGGGGGTTCAGCGGGGCGCGGCGGCGGCGTCGGCCGACTGCGCGGGATCGGCCGGCAGAAGCACGCCGGTGGTCGCCGCCTGATCGCGCAGCACGGCGCGCGCTGCGGCCATCACCTCGTCGCGGGTGACCTCGGCAATGCGGGCCGGCCACGTCTCGACCTGATCGAGCGTGCCGCCGGTGGCGAGCGCGCTGCCGATGGTCTGCGCAGCACCCTGCAGGCTGTCGCGGGCATAGATCACGCCGGCCCGCATGCGGTTCTTGGCGTCGGCCACCTCCTGCTCGCCGACCCCTTCGCGGAGCAGGCGGTCCACCTCGGCCACCAGGGCCTTTTCGGCGGCGTTCACGTCAACACCCGGGCGCGGCGTCACGTAAAGCCCGAAGGTGCCCCAGTCGACGGCGCGGGCGGAGTACCAGCTTCCGGCCGAGGCGGCCAGTTCCTGCTCCACCACAAGCGCGCGGTACAGGCGGCTGGTCGCCCCGCCGCCGAGCAGTTCGGACAGCACCTGGAGGGCGTAGACCTCGCGGGCGCCCTCTTCCTCAACAGTGCCGAAGCTGGGCGCGGTGTACTGGCGCTGCCACGTCGGCTGGGCCACGCGGGGGTGCTCCATGACCAGGCGCGTCGCGGTGTCGGGCAGCAGGGCGCGGACGCGCGTGCGTTCGATGTCCGGGCCGCGCGGCACCTGTCCGTAGGTGGCCTCGGCCAGGGGGCGGACCTCGTCGGCGGTGACGTCCCCGGAGATCACCAGGATGGCGTTGTTGGGCGCGTACCACTGCTTGTAGAAGCTCAGGGCGTCCTGACGGTCGAGCTTTTCCAGCTCATGCGCCCAGCCGATCACCGGATTGCGATACGGATGGGTGACCCAGCGGGCCAGGTCGAGACGCTCGCCGAGCAGGGCCGCGGGCTCGTTCTCGATGCGCGACAGGCGTTCCTCGATGACCACGGCGCGCTCGGTGACGACTTCCTCGGCGGTCATGCGCAGGTTGGCCATGCGGTCGGATTCCATCTCCATCACCAGGGGCAGGCGCTCCTTGGCGATGTTCTGGTAATAGCCGGTGTAGTCGGAACTGGTGAAGGCGTTCTGCTGGCCGCCGTGGCGGGCGATGATGTTGGAAAAGTCGTTGGGCCCGATCTTGTCGGTGCCCTTGAACATCAGGTGTTCGAGCAGGTGGGCGATGCCCGACTTGCCGGGAGGCTCATCGGCCGCGCCGACCTTGTACCACACCATGTGGCTGACCACCGGCACCCGATGGTTCTCGACCACCACCACCTGCAGGCCATTGTCGAGGCTGAACGTCTCGGCCCCGAACAGGCGTTCGTCGGGGGATGGGGCGTCGGCGGACTGGGCGTCGGGAGTTTGGGCCCAGGCGGGCACGGCCAGCGTGCAGACGACCAGCAGGGCAAGGGCAATCGGGCGCGACATGAGGCTCTCCGGCAGACGTTTGGGGAGATATGGGCGCCGGGGAGGGGAAGGGCAAGGCTGGCTGGGAGGCGCCGGAAAGGGCGCTGCCCTCTCCGGCGGTTTCCGTCCTACTTCCCGAACATGCCCTCGAGCATGCCGCGGGGTTCGCGTTTGATGGTCGGGGTTTCGCCGGTGGTGATGGGTTCGCCCAGGGCCTGGCGTTCGCGCAGGCGTTGGGTTTCGCCCTTGGCGTCGACCACGGTGCCGGACTCGGCCGGTTCGCGCCAGAACACCAGGCGGTCGGTGAACGGACGTTCTTCCTCGGCCAGTTGCGAGCTTTCGCGGTTGACCAGGCTGCGGATGTCGGGCGCGGCCTGATCGGCGCCGGCGGCCGACAGGAAGGCCTGTTCGCCACCGCTCAGGCCGGCGCCTTCGCGCGTCCAGCCGCCGCCCTGGCTGCTGGCGCCCTGGCCGAACAGGGCCGTGCGGCCCATGTCCTGGGCCGTGCCCATGCCGGTCGGCGGGGCGCCGGGTTCGGGCGGCCGCAGCTTGAACTCGGGCGGAATGGCCAGCGGCGGCCGGGACACCACCTGGAATTCGTCCGGCGCCTGGCGGTTGAGGCCGAGCGTCTCTTTGACGCCGCCGCCGCAGCCCGAAAGGGTCGCGGCAAGGGCGGCGGTGCAGCACAGCGTAAGCAGTCGTCCTCGGGTCATACCCACTTCCACTCCTCGGGCCACTCCTCAGCGGAGTTCCTTTTTAGGCTACTCGGCGCGCCGGAACAAGCTATCCAGGATGAGAAGCGCCGCGCCAACCGTGATTCCCGCATCGGCGACGTTGAAGGCCGGCCAGTGCCAGCCGAACGCGTGCACGTCGATGAAGTCGAACACGGCCCCCCAGCGCACCCGGTCGATGGCGTTGCCGATGGCGCCGCCGATCATCATGGCCAGCGACAGGATGAGAATCCGGTCGGTGGTGCGCGACATCCACACCGCCATGCCCAGGCTGATCGCCACGGCCAGGGCGAAGAACAGCCACGGGCTGAACGCGCCGTCGCCGAACATGCCAAAGCTGACCCCGGTGTTCCACGCCGTCACGATGTTGAGGAACGGCAGCACCTCGAACCCGCGGACGTCGGCCAGCAGGGTGTGCAGGGTGTACTGCTTGCTGACCTGGTCCAGCACCATGATGACCGCCGCCACGCCCAGCCCCCACAGCAGGGAGCGGGCGTGGAACGGCTTGCGGGCCGGCGTCTCGGCGGTCTGGTCGTTGGTGCTCATTGGGCCTCGATGCTGTCCACGGCGTCGGAGCACCGCCCGCACACGCCGGGATGGCTGTGGCTGCCGACGTCGGGCAGGACCTTCCAGCAGCGCTGGCACTTGGTGCCGTCGGCCATTTCGACCACCACGCCGACGCCCGGCACGTCGGGCAGGGTGAAGGCGCCGTCCGGCACCGCGCCCGCCGTCAGGGTGATGCCCGAGGTGATGCAGATGTCTTCCATGTCGCGGCCCGAGGCGGCTTCGAGCAGGTCGGCCGGGGCAACCACCACCGGGGCGGCCTGCAGCGAGGCGCCGATCTTCTTTTCGGCCCGCGCCACTTCGAGGGCGCCGGTGATGACCCGGCGCAGGCGGCGGATCTTCTCCCACTTCTCGGCCAGGGCGTCGTCGGCCCAGGTGGCCGGGACGGTCGGGAACTGCTCCAGGTGCACGCTGGCGTCCGCATCGTCAGGGTGGCGGGCGAGCCACGCTTCCTCGGCGGTGAAGCACAGGAACGGCGCCATCCACTTGACCAGGCAGTCGTACAGGGTGTCGAGCACCGTGCGGCAGGCCATGCGCCGCGCGCTGTCCGGGGCGTCGCAGTACAGGGCGTCCTTGCGGATGTCGAAGTAGAAGGCCGACAGTTCGACGGTGCAGAACTGGGTGATGTCGGCGAACAGGGTGTGGAACTCGAAGTCGTGGCACGACTGGCGGACCAGGCGGTCCATCTCGCTCAGGCGGTGCAGGACCCAGCGTTCCAGTTCCGGCATGGCGGCCACGTCGGTGACCCGTTCGGCCTCGGTGAAGCCGTCCAGCGCGCCGAGCAGGAAGCGCAGGGTGTTGCGCAGGCGGCGGTATCCATCGGCGGTCTGCTTGACGATGTCCGGCCCGATGCGCTGGTCGTTGGTGTAGTCGGTCGATACCACCCACAGACGCAGGATGTCGGCGCCGTATTCCTTGACGATGTCCTGCGGGGCGATGGTGTTGCCCAGCGACTTGGACATCTTGCGGCCCTGCTCGTCGAGCGTGAAGCCGTGGGTCAGCACGGCGTCATAGGGCGCCCGGCCCCGGGTGCCGCACGACTCGAGCAGCGAGGAATGGAACCAGCCGCGATGCTGGTCCGAACCTTCGAGGTACAGGCTGGCCGGCCACTTGAGGTCGGACCGCTGCTCCAGCACGAAGGAGTGGGTGCAGCCCGAATCGAACCACACGTCGAGAATGTCGCTGACCTGTTCGTAGTCGTCCGGGTTCCGGCCTTCGCCCAGGAACCGCGAGGCAGGCGAGGCGAACCAGGCGTCGGCGCCCTCGGCCTCGAACGCCTCGACGATGCGGGCCATGACGTCGGCGTCGCGCAGGATCTCGCCCGAGGTCTTGTGGACGAACACGGCGATCGGCACGCCCCAGGCGCGCTGGCGCGACACGCACCAGTCGGGGCGGCTCTCGACCATCGCATGGATGCGGTTGCGGCCTTGCGCGGGGACCCAGCGGGTGTCCTCGATGGCCTGCAGGGCCTTGGCCCGCAGGTCGTTGGTCTCCATGGAGATGAACCACTGCGGGGTGGTGCGGTAGATCAACGGCGCCTTGGAGCGCCACGAATGGGGATAGCTGTGGACCAGCTTGGCCGAGGCCAGCAGCGCCCCGGCATCGGTCATCAGCTCCAGGACCTTGGGCGCCACCTTGTAGACGTGCAGCCCGGCAACCAGCGGAACGTGGGGATAGTAGGTGCCGTCGCCGGCCACCGTCTCGGGCACCGCGATGCCGTGGGCCATGCCGAGGTGGTAGTCGTCCTCGCCGTGGCCCGGCGCGATGTGCACGAAGCCGGTGCCCTGGTCCATGGTCACGAAGTCGCCGGCCAGCAGCGGCACGTCGAAGTCGTATCCTTCGTTCGCTTCGGCATGGCCGCGCCACGGATGGCGGCAGGTGGTGCCGGCCAGTTCCGCCCCGGTCAGGGTGGCGACGGTCTCGTATGCGGTGATGCCGACGCTGGCGCACAGGTCGGCCAGCAGATCCTCGGCCACCACCAGGCGCGCCCCGGCGTTGGCGAGGCTCGTCTCGGTCACCTCGGTCAGGCGGATGACGGCGTAGGTCGCCCCGGCCGCATAGGCCACGGCACGGTTGCCCGGCATGGTCCAGGGGGTGGTGGTCCAGATGACCACGTCGGCGCCCTCAAGCGCGGCAACGGTGGTCCGCACCACCGGGAAGCGGATCCAGATCTGGGTCGAGGTGTGGTCGTGGTACTCGATCTCGGCTTCGGCCAGGGCGGTCTTTTCGACCACCGACCACATCACCGGCTTGGCGCCGCGGTACAGCCCGCCATTGTCCACGAACTTGTGCAGTTCGCGCACGATCTGCGCCTCGGCGGCATAGGTCATGGTGGTGTAGGGGTTGGTCCAATCCCCCATCACGCCCATGCGCTGGAATTCCTCGCGCTGCACGTCGATCCACTTGGCGGCGAAGTCGCGGCACTGCTTGCGGAACTCCGTGATCGGCACGGCGTCCTTGTCCTTGCCCTTGTCGCGGTACTGTTCCTCGATCTTCCATTCGATGGGCAGGCCGTGGCAGTCCCAGCCGGGCACGTAGTTGGAGTCGAAGCCCATCATCTGCTGGCTGCGGGTGATCACGTCCTTGAGGATCTTGTTCAGGGCGTGGCCGATGTGCAGATGGCCGTTGGCGTAGGGAGGGCCGTCGTGAAGGATGAACTTCTCGCGCCCCTCCGACGCCGCGCGCAGGCGGCCGTAAAGGTCCATCTTGGCCCAGCGGGCCAGGTGGTCGGGCTCCTGCTTGGGCAGGCCGGCGCGCATCGGGAAATCGGTGCGCGGCAGGAACACGGTCTTTTTGTAGTCGGCTGGGTCGGTCATCGGGGTTCGCTCGTTATGGAACTGCTGGGCGGGAGGGCTGGCGGTCCGCTAGGGAATGGACCGCCCGGCGAGCAGGCGCCGGGCATCCTCCGCATCCGTGATGATCTGGGCCTTGAGGGCGTCCAGGCCGGTAAAGCGACGTTCCGGGCGCAGGAAATCGATCATCTGCACCCGCAGATGTTCGCCGTACAGGTCTCCGTCGAAATCGAACAGGTGGACCTCAAGAAGCTCGTCGGTCTTGTTGAAGGTGGGGCGGCGGCCGAAATTCGCCACCCCGTCGCGCCATTCGGTGTCGAGGCCGCGATCGACCCCGGCCCGCACGGCATAGACCCCGGCGGCCGGGCGCAGGTAGTCGCCGAGCGCCAGGTTGGCGGTCGGGAAGCCGATGGTGCGGCCGCGCTGGTCGCCCTGCTCGACCCGGCCCTCGATCTCCCACGGGCGGCCGAGCACGCGGGTGGCCTCCTGCGGGTTGCCGGCGGCCAGGGCCTCGCGCACGCGGGTCGACGACAGGATCTCGCCCGACTCGTCGCGCACCGCCTCGACGCTGGTCACGCCATAGCCCAGCGCCATCGAGCGCTGGTTCAGGTAGTCCACCGTGCCGGTGCGTTTGTGGCCGAAGTGATAGTCGGCCCCGACCACCACGTGGCTGACCCCCAGGCCATCGACCAGCACCTCCTCGACGAACTGGGCGGCGGACTTGGCCGCGAAGTCCATGTCGAAGTGCTGGATGTACAGGAAGTCGATGTCGAGGACTTCCATGTGCCGGGCCTTGGTGCGGAACGGCGTCAGGGTGAACGGCGGCAGGTGCGGCTGGAACACCCGGCGCGGATGCGGCTCGAACGTCATCACGCCCACCGGCACGCCGTCCTGGGCGGCACGCAGCATGGCCTGCGCGATCACCGCACGGTGACCACGGTGCACGCCATCAAAGTTGCCCAGGGCAACGACACTGCTCCGGAACGCGGATGGAATTTCGTCGTAGTGGCGAAAGATGCGCATCGGCGCGGCGATCTGTCCCAGTGAAAAGAAAAGGCACCGCAGGCGCCAGCCCGCGGCGAGAACCGCTAAGGGGTATTCGATAACACGTCGAATCGCAACCGGCTATCAAGCCAATGGGCCTTCTGGCGGACCGTCCAGTGGCTTGTCGGGGCGTTTGTAGGCGGGCATCGACAGCCCGAAGGCGATTGCCAGGGCGCGCACGATCAGGGCGACGGCGAACCCGGCGATGGCGGCGACCGGCTCGGGCGCCTCCAGCAGGCGGGCCAGAAGGTAGGTGACGGACCCGGCGATGGCGGCGGTGGCATAGATCTCGCGGTGGAACAGCAGCGGCTTCTGGCCGGCCATGATGTCGCGGATGAGCCCGCCGACCGATGCCGTCATCACCCCCATCAGCACGCAGACGATGGCCGGGGCGCCGACCGCGACGGCCTTCTGGGTGCCGGTGATGGCGAACATGGCCAGCCCCACGGCGTCCATCCACAGCAGCGCCTTGTAGCGGCTGGCCAGCAGGCGGGCGGCCCAGAACGTCAGCAGCGAGGCGCCGATGCAGGTCCACAGGTACTCCGGCCGGGCGACCCAGAACACCGGCTCGATGCCCAGCACGAGGTCGCGGAAGGTGCCGCCGCCGACTCCGGTGACGGTGCCCAGGAACACGAAGCCGATGGGGTCCATCTCGCGCCGGGCGGCCACAAGGGCGCCGGTGATGGCAAACACCGCCACGGCCGCCAGGTCGACCATGCCGACGATGCCCAGCAGCGCCTCGACCTGGGCGGCGGTCAGGCCCTCCAGGACCTCCATCTAGAAGCTGTCCTTGCGGCGGCGGATTTCGGCGAACACTTCGGACGGCGGGCGGCCGGCCAGCCCCAGGCGGCCGGCCAGGGTGGCGTCGTCGGCGCGCAGGAACGGGTTGGTGGCCTTCTCGTCGGCCAGCACCGACGGCACCGTCGGCGTGCCGCGCTCGCGCAGTTCGCGGATGGCGACGCCGCGCGCCTGGAGCGCCGGGTTGTCGGGGTCGAGGGCGGCGGCAAAGCGGTAGTTGGCCAGGGTGTACTCGTGGGCGCAAAAGACCTGGGTGTCGTCGGGCAGGCTGCGCAGCTTGGACAGGCTGGTCCAGAAGGTGTCGGGGTCGCCCTCGAACATGCGGCCGCAGCCCAGGGCGAACAGCGTGTCGCCGCAGAACAGGGCCTTGGACTCGGGGAACCAGTAGGCGATGTGGCCCACCGTGTGGCCGGACACCTCCAGAACCTGGGCGGTGGCGCCGCCCACCGACACGCTGTCGCCTTCACCCACCCCGACATCCAGGCCGGGCAGGCGGGCGGCGTCGGCGCGGTTGCCGATGATGGTGCAGCCGGTGGCCTGCTTGAGGGCCAGATTGCCGCCGGTGTGGTCGTTGTGGTGGTGGGTGTTGAGGATGTGGGTCAGCGTCCAGCCGCGCTCGGCCAGGGCGGCCTGCACGGGCTCGGCCACTGCCGGATCGACCACGGCGGTGGCGCCGCTGCCCGCATCGTGCAGCAGGTAGACGTAGTTGTCCGACAGGACGGGGATCTGGACGATTTGGAGCGCGGCCACGGTCGGGTCCTCCACATATGTGTAACTTGACGCAGTGCAACATGAGTGAGACAACGTGAAGTGTACAGGCGTAGAGTGCCGCTTCACAACGCGCAGCTCCCCCCAACGTCTTGCGCTGCCCGTATTGTGCGGGTCCTGATGGTCGGAGGATGCCCGATGCTAGATGAACCTGCCCTGCGTGAACTCCATCGCAACGGCCTGAGCACTCACGAGGTACAGATCCTCCAGGACGCCCTGAAGCGGTTCGAGGGCGGACCTCAGGAAATCGACGTCAAGCGCTACGCCGACATGCTGGCCTTTGCCGCCCAGGGCGGGGACACGCTGGCCGTCAAGCTGGTGACCCTGTCGCCGCGCAACCAGCGCATCCGCCAGGCCGCCGCCGCCTATGGCGCCCTGCGCAAGCACCAGGCCTGAGAACGTCGCGCCCCTGAGGAATCCACATAAGCCCCGGGCTGTGATACTCTTCCGGCCATGTGGCTTGACGTCGTAGACCTGCGCGATTTCTACGCATCACCCCTTGGCCAGGTGGCCCGGCGGCTGGTGCGCCGTCGCGTGCGTCGGCTTTGGCCGGACGTGCGGGGAATGCGGATGCTGGGCGTCGGCTTCGCCACGCCGTTCCTGCGCCCCTTCCGCGACGAGGCCGAGCGCGTGGTCGCCGTCATGCCGGCCAGCCAGGGCGTTTTGCCGTGGCCGTCCGAGGACCGCAACCTCGTCACCCTGTGCGAGGACACGGTGCTGCCGTTCCCCGACCGGTTCTTCGACCGCATCCTGCTGGTCCATTCCCTGGAGCAATGTGAGCCGTCGCGCGCCCTGATGCGCGAGGTGTGGCGCGTGCTGGCCGACGGCGGCCGGCTGATCGTCGTCGCCCCCAACCGCCAGGGTCTGTGGGCGCGGTTCGAACGCACGCCGTTCGCCAGCGGCCGGCCGTTTTCGGCCACCCAGTTGCGGGCCGCCCTGCGCGATGCCCTGTTCACCCCGTTGCAGACCACGGCCGCGCTGTTCATGCCGCCGGTCAAGGCCCGCCTGCTGCAGGCCTGGGCGGGGCCGCTCGACGAGATCGGGGCGCGCTGGTTCCCCCGCATCGGCGGCGTGGTGATGGTCGAGGCCGCCAAGCAGATCTACGCCGCGCCGCGCGACGGCCTGCGCGTGCGCAAGGCCTACCTGCCCCTGCCCGAACGCCTGCGCCTGTCCAGCCGCGCCCGCCGCCCCACCGCCGCCGGCTACAACCGCGAGGGCGACGTGGGGGATAAGTAAAGCGGGGAACCACACAGACACGGAGGCACAGAGGGGGCGGAGCAAGGAAGCGCCGCAGGCGATAATTTCCCGCCAGGAATTTATGCGCTGCGCGCAGGCATTTTCACCGAAACCTCTGTGACTTCTCTGTGTCTCTGTGCCTCTGTGGTGAATTCCTTTCTACCGCGTCCCGAACAGCCGATCGCCCGCATCGCCCAGGCCCGGCACGATGTAGGCATGGTCGTTCAGGTGATCGTCGAGGGCGGCGACGTAGACCTTCACGGCCGGGTGGGCGGCGTGGAAGGTGCGCACGCCTTCGGGGGCGGCGACCAGGGCCAGGAACAGGATCGACTCGTCGGTGACGCCGTGGCGGTTCAGGACGTCCACCGCGTGGGCGGCCGAATTGCCCGTCGCCAGCATGGGATCGACCAGGATGAAGGCGCGACCGGCCGCCTCGGGCAGTTTGACCAGATATTCGTGCGGGGTCAGCGTCTCGGGGTCGCGGTACAGGCCGATGTGGCCGACTCGCGCGCCGGGCACCAGTTGCAGCAGCCCGTCGGCCATGCCGGACCCGGCGCGCAGGATGGGCACCACGGCCAGCTTCTTGCCGGCGATCACCGGGGCGTCCATTCCGGCGACCGGGGTCTGGATGCGCCGCGTCGTCAGCGGAAGATCGCGTGTCACCTCGTAGCCCATCAGCATGGCGATCTCGCGCAGCAACTCGCGGAAGGTGCGGGTCGATGTGTCGACATCGCGCATGTGGGTCAGCTTGTGCTGGATCAGCGGGTGGTCGAGAACGAACAGGTTGGGGAATTCCGCGTCCTGGCGCATGGCATCTCCGGCGCTTTGTTCGACTGGCCGACAGTAACATGGGGCAACAGTAACACGGGGGTTTGGCGGATCTAACGGCGTAGTTTCCGCCATCCTGCGACTCTTATTCGCAACCCGGCCCGCAGCCCGGCGTTGGCTACGACACGAGCACGAAGAAGTGTCGGCTTGGGAATCTGCTGATACGTGCAATGGCCGATGGATGCTGAAATGCCCTACCTCGCGATGGTACTGCTGATTGTTTCCATCCTGTGCGCCCTCGTCGGGTTCGCCGACACCGGCACGGGCAGGGACACGGCCGTGGCACGGGCCCTGGCCCTGGTGGGCGGCGTGTCGTTCCTGGTGGTCGTCGTGCTGGCTGCGGTGCGCGGCCGCGGCAACGCCGCCCAGGAACGCGACGAGGCCTGAATTTCCCGCCTTCCCCTCGGTTCTGGGTGTTGCAAAGCGGCACAAACATGGCCGTTTGGTGGAACGTTTTATGTTCCCTTTACGCCGCCCCCAGGCCGTCTGACCGCCTCCGCGGTCCTCTCTCAGTACTTCTATAATCGTTATAAATCAATCCATTGACATGTGATGGGTGGGCAGCGCCCCGCCCGCGTCGGGCATGGCGGAAAGGGTTGCGTCCCGGCACGGAAATTTTACGCCCGGGGCTTCGGACTCGCATGGAGCCTTTATGCGCTTGGGGTCCATGGTTGGGACATCGAGACGCCAGGCGCCGCACCCGTTTCAAGAGACGCGGCGCCCCCCAGGAACCCCGACGAGGGAGGACTGTATGAGCCTCAATAGCCACCAGATCGAGCCGCTGCTCCCTGACCTCAAGCGTTACGCCCGGTCGCTCGCCCGCAGCGAGGACGATTCCAACGACTTGGTGCAGGACTGCGTTGAGCGGGCCCTGGTGAAAGGCGACTTGTATCGCGAGGGGACCAACCTGCGGTCCTGGATGTTCACCCTGATGCGCAACGTCTTCATCAGCCAGAAGCGTCGCGACGCCGTGTCCATGCGCTACCTGCAGCACGCCATGCACCAGGGCGCGTCGATCGCCCACCCGTCGCAGATGCACCGCGTGTTCCTGAACGAGACGATGAAGGCCATCGACGAACTTTCCGACCAGGAACGGTCGGCCGTGACCATGCTGGGCCTTGAAGAGCGCTCCCACCAGGAAGCCGCCGAGGAAACCAGCCTTCCGGTCGGCACCATGAAGTCGCGCCTGTCGCGCGGCCGCGCCAATCTCCGCAATACGCTGCGCCTGGAGCGTGATTCGGCGGCCTGACGGCGGCGGTTTATCGGGGGCGGGGCACCGGTGCGCATGAAAACGCACCCGTCCCCGCCGCCCCCGGCGTTTCCCCACCCATTTCAACGCATCCTGAACCCCAAGCCGGGGTACTGCGTTGAGTCCCCGACGCCGGCCGCCCGCCCGCTTCCGACCCCGACCGCTTCCGACGAAGGAGATGAGCGCAATGAAACGCATTCTAACCAAGGCGCTGCCCCTGACCATTGCCGCTGTAGCGCTCAGCGCCTGCGGCGGCATGGGGGGTGGCATGTTCACCAACTCGGTGGACGAGGTGCGCACCCTGCAGCCGTCGGGGACGGCCTTCAACCAGCGCCTGGCCGAAAACTACCGCGATCTCGCCGTTTACGAGGCCGACCGCATGTACGACTGGGGCTCGGCCCGCCATTTCGCCGAAAAGGCTCAGATGGCCGCGGCTGGTGAAGCCGTGGCGCCCGACGATCCGGCCCGCGCCAAGGCGACGGGCGGCTACGCCACCGAACTGGGCTCGGGCTATCAGCGCCTGAACGCGGTCATGAACGAAGGCGCCGCCGACCGCTTCCCGGCCGAGGCCGCCCTGGCGCAGGCGAAATTCGACTGCTGGGTCGAACAGGCCGGCGAGGGGCACCAGTTCGACCACATCGCGTCGTGCCGCGACGACTTCATCATCGCCGTCCAGGCCATGGAACAGCCCATCCAGCCGGTCGCCGATGTGCCGCCGCCGGTGCTGGTGTTCTTCGACTGGGACGAGGCGACGGTCCGTCAGGACGCCATGCCGATCATCAACCAGTTGGCCGACGCCCTGCGCCAGAACCCCGACGTTCCGGTGATCGTCGAAGGCCACGCCGATACCTCCGGCCCGGCCGACTATAACGTGGGTCTGTCCGAGCGCCGCGCCGAAGCGGTGGCGAGCGCCCTGGCCGAACGCGGCGTGAGCAGCGAACGCATGCAGCTCCGCGCCCGTGGCGAGCAGGACCTGCGGGTGCCCACCGGCGACGGCGTACGCGAGCCGCAGAACCGCCGCGTCCGCATCCAGGCCGGCGGCCCCGCCATGGCTGCCGTGCAGTAGGCTTGTTCTGCAACACTGCAACACTGCGAAGGAAGCCGTGGACACAGCGTCCGCGGCTTCTTTTTATCTATTCCGCCGGCAAGTGGCACGCGGGAGCGGCGGCGAGTTCGGCCCGGGCCTGGCGGATGATGAGGACCGAGGACCACAGGAACAGCCCGGCCATCAACCCCGCCACCGCAAGGTCCGGCCAGGCGGTCGACGACGCCCACACGCCCCCGGCGGCCAGCATGACCGCGACGTTGCCGATGGCGTCGTTGCGGCTGCACAGCCAGACCGACCGCACGTTGGCGTCGCCGTCCTTCCACTTCATCAGGACCAGCACGCTGAACAGGTTGGCGGCCAGGGCGAGGACGCCGACCGCGCCCATGACCTCGGCCTTGGGCAGGCCGGTGACGACGACGCCATAGACCGTGCTGCCCAGCACCCAGGCGGCCATCAGGGCCAGGCTGATGCCCTTGAACAGCGCGGCGCGGGCGCGCACCGGGGCGGCCATGCCGATCACCGCAAGGCTCAGGCCGTAGGTCGCCGTGTCGCCCAGGAAGTCCAGGGCATCGGCCTGCAGGGCCTTCGATCCGGCGAAGATGCCGGCCCCCATCTCGACCGCGAACATGGCGGCGTTGACGGCAATCACCAGCCACAGGACGCGGCGGTAGGCCTTCGACACGCCGTCGAACTTGACCGTGGTGGACGAACATCCGCAGCCGGACATGAGGATCACTCCGCAGGGTTTGACTCTTCTCCCCTCAAACCTAATGTCTCTAGGAGCTATAGGTTCAAGCCCTAAAATGAGGGTGAATGATGGAACGCCTGACAATCGGCCGGCTGGCCGCCCGCAGCGGCTGCAAGGTGCCGACCATCCGCTATTACGAACAGATCGGCCTGATGGCCCCGCCCGAGCGGTCGGAGGGCAACCAGCGCCTCTACGACCACGCGGCGCTGCAACGCCTGGCTTTCATCCGCCACGCCCGCGACCTGGGCTTCACCCTGGACGACATCCGCGACCTGCTGCGCCTGAGCGAGCACCCCGAACTGCCCTGCGCGGCGGCTGACAGCATCGCCCGCCGCCACCTCGACACCGTGCGCGAGCGCATCGAAAGCCTGCGCCGCCTGGAATCCGAACTGGAAAAAATCGCCACCGCCTGCCAGGCCGACACCGTCCGCGACTGCCGCGTGATCGAGATGCTGGCGGGGACTGGGGAGAAGTGAAGTGAAGTGAAGTGAAGTGAAGTGAAGTGAAGTGAAGTGGCTTAACCACAGAGGACGCAGAGGGCACAGAGAAGATAAGAGAGGTTAAGGTGTATTTTTAAGCGCGCAGCGCGATAAAAGACGGTTGGCGATTATTCCGCCTGCGGCGCATGTCATCCCTTTCCCTACTTCCTTTCTCCTCTGTGTCCTCTGTGGTAAATCCCTTCACTCCCTTCACTCCCCTAAACCGCCGTCGTCTCCTCGCCCTGGACGCGGTAGCCGACGCCGGGTTCGGTGATGATGAGGTGCGGGCGGCCGGGGTCGTTTTCCAGTTTTTGGCGGAGCTGGCCGACGTAGACGCGCAGGTACTGGGTTTCCTCGATGTAGGCGTCGCCCCAGATCTCGCGCAGCAACTGCTGGTGGGTCATTACCTTGCCGGGGTGGGACACCAGGACGCGGAGCAGTTCGTATTCCTTCTTCGACAGCTTGACCGGCTGGCCGTGGCGGGTGACCTGGCGCTTGGCGAGGTCGACGGTGATGTCGCCGAGCGCGATGACCGGATCGCCTTCGCCTTCGGCCTGCTGGCGGTGGCGCAGGGCGGCGCGCATGCGGGCCATCAGCTCGCCCATGCCGAAGGGCTTGGTGATGTAGTCGTCGGCCCCGCGGTCGAGGGCGGCGATCTTGTCGGATTCGTCGGACCGGATGGACAGCACCAGGATGGGCACCTGCGACCACTCGCGCACCCGTTCGATGACCTCCAGGCCGTCCATGTCGGGCAGGCCGAGGTCGAGGACCACGAGGTCGGGCATTTCGACCGTCAGGATCTTGATGGCGTTGGCGGCGTTGTCGGCCTCCAGCACCTCGTAGTCGTGGGCGCTGAGGCTGGCGCGCAGGAAACGCCGGATCTGCGGCTCGTCGTCGACGATGAGGATCTTCGATCCCGAACTAGGCATTCTCGCTCCCCTCCGGATGGTATTCCTTGGGCAGGGGCGGCAGTGGCAGCAGAATCCGGAAGGTGGTTCCGCGGTGCTGGCCCTGGCTTTCCGGCCCCTGACTTTCCAGTTCCAGGGCTCCGCCGTGAGTTTCCACGATACCCTTGCAGATGGCGAGTCCCAGACCGGTTCCGGCGATCACCGAGTCCTTGGCATAGACGCGGAAAAACTTGTCAAAAACATGGGTATGATCTTCCGGGGCGATGCCCACCCCCTGGTCGGTGATGGCCAGGCACAGGGTGTCGTCCCCCGCGCCGTCTCCGGTGCTGTCGTGGCGGCGGGCGGCCCGCACGGTGATGGTCGAGCCCGGCGGCGAGTACTTCACCGCGTTGTCCAGAAGGTTGGTCAGGACGTTTTCCATCAGCACGAAGTCCACGTTGAGCGGCGGCAGCAGCGGCTCCACCTCGGTCACCACCTGATGGCCCTGGAGGCGGCGCTCCATGCGCTCCAGTGTGGTGCCGATCAGGTCGTCCACATCGATCCACTGGCGCTTGGGGGTGATGGCCCCGGACTCCAGTTTGGTCATCTGCAACAGGTTGCCGACGAATCGGTTGAGTCGCTCGGCTTCCTCGAGAATGGTCCTCAACAGGTCCTGACGCACGGACTCATCGTAGGTGCGCCCAAAGGACAAAAGGCTGGTTGCCGACCCAATGATTGACGCCAGCGGGGTGCGCAGGTCGTGGGAGATCGACGACAGCAGGGCCGACCGCAGCGACTCGGTCTGGGCGGTGAACCGCGCCGCCTCGATCTCGCGGCTGAGCATCATGCGTTCGATCGCCACGGCGGCCAGGCCGGCCAGCGACTCCAGGCGGCGGCGGAACTGCGGCTGGCGGGACCGCTCGGCCGCCATGCCGCTCAGGCCCAGCACGCCGACCGCGCCGTGCGGCGTGCGCAGGGGCCAGAACAGGGTGGTGGCGTCCTCGTAGGTGCCGGTGCCGGGACCGGCCGGGCGGCCCTGCTCGAACACCCAGTCGATGGCTTCGCGGTCGCGCGGGCCGGGCGCCAGATGCGGCGGATAGGACGGCACCGGGCGGCGGCCGTTCAGCGCCGGGGCTCCACGTTCTCCGGTCGGCGGCAGGTACAGGCTCGACCGCAGGCCGAGGATTTCGTCGAGCTGGTGGACCACCGCCTTCAGCACGTCCTCGGGCGTCGGCGCGGTGGCGATTTCGCGGGCCAGGCGGAACAGCGCGGCGGTGTTGCGCTCGCGCCGGTGCGCCGTCGCCGCCTGGTCGTGCAGCCGCCCGGCCAGGTTGGACGTGATCGCCCCCATGACCACGAACAGCCCCAGGAGCAGGACGTTCTCGGGCGCCCCGGCGCTGAACTCGCGCACCGGCGGCAGGAAGAACACGTTGAACAGGCCGACCGACAGCACGGCGGTGAACAGGGCGGCGGCCAGGCCATAGGCGGTGGCCGAGAACAGAACCGCCAGCAGCATGACGATGGACAACGTGTCGGCCGGCACCACCGGCTGGACCAGACGGATGAAGCCGGCGGCCAGAAAGGCGCCGACGGCACTGACCAGGTATTCGTGGAACCACGGCCGGCGCTGGTCGATGCGCCAGGTCAGCATCATGCGCGCGCCGTCCGGTTCCGAGGTGTCGACCGTGTGCACGGCGATCCCGCCGGCGCGGTCGATCAGGCGGTCGGCCAGGGGGCGGCGGAACAGCCGGCCGAGGCCCCGGCTGGCCGGGCGGCCGACCACGATGTCGGTGACGGTGTGGCCGTGGGCGTAGTCCAGCACCCGCTCCACCACGTCGCCGCCGCCGCCGCGGGGGAGGGCCAGCGCAAGGCTGTCGGCCCCCAGGGCGGCGGCCAGCCGCAGGGCGTCCCGGGTCTCGGTGCTGGCGGTCCGGCGCAGGCCGTGGTCGGTGTCGGCATCGGGGGGCGCGTGGGCCACCGTCCACGGCGCGCCGGTCGCCTCGGCCAGCCGGTGCCCGGCCCGCACCAGACGGTCGGGCGAGGCGCCACGGGTCAGCAGGACCAGGACCCGGCCGCTGCCCGCCTTGGGCACCGCAGGGGCGGCGTCGCCCCCGCGCAGGTCCTGCGACACCCTGCGGCGGGTGATGTCCAGGGCCAGTTCGCGCAGGGTGCCCAGGGCCTCGGCGGTGAACAGGACGGCCGGCGCGGCGGACAGCCGGCGGTCGCCCTGGCTGCGGCGCTCCAGCAGGGTGGCCGGGCTGACGTCGAGGAGTTCCACCTCGTCGGCCAGGTCGAGCAGGTCGTCGGGCAGGGTGTTGCGCGGCAGGATGCCGGTGTAGCGGCGCACCACCTCGCGGGCGGCACGCAACTGGGTGACGCTGACCGCGGCGCGCACCGACAGGCCGCGCCCGAGCAGTTCCTCGACGTCCTGGCGCCGCGACAGGTGCCGGCTGCCCGACGGGTTGATCTCCAGCAGGTCCTCGACCAGGACCACGTCGGGGGCGGCGGCCACCACCTCGTCGACATCGCCGCTCATCACGAAGCCGCCGTCCCAGCCGCCGGTCGCCAGCGCCTCGCGGACCTGGCTTTCGACGTCGCCGCCGGGCACCATCAGCGCGGCCATCCGCTCGACGCCGGGCGCCGCCTGGGCCGCGGTCGTGGCCAGGGCCGGCGCCGTGGCGACGCCGGGCACCACCCCCAGGACCAGGGTCAGCCGGCCACGCCGGGAATCGGTTTCGGGTGCCGCGGCGGCGGCTGTCATGATTTGCTCCGTCATGGCATCATCAGAGGAAGTCCGGGGGGCCGACCCTGTTCCAAACCTTGCACCTATCCTTCAGGATAGGGGAGGCCCGGCCGGAACGGAACCCGAAATATCAGGTCCCCTGGTTGCGCGCCGAGCGGCGGGCGCGCACCCGGCTGGCCACCCGCTGCATGACCACGCTGACCGTGATCCACAGGGTGATGATGGCGCCCATCAGCAGGATGTGGTGCGGCTGCGGGTCGTCGAGCAGGCTCATCAGGCTGCTGCCGAACAGGGTCATCACGATCATCCCCGGCAGCATGCCGATGGCCGTGCCGGCCATGAAATCCAGCGCTTTGACGTGCGAGGCGCCGGCGATCAGGTTGATGACCGTGAACGGCGCGACCGGGACCGTGCGCACGATGATGACGGCAAGAATACCCTGGCGGCCCAGGCGCCGGCTGAGGCTGTTGATGGTGTGGCCGGCATAGCGCCGGATGAGATCGCGGCCCAGGAAATGGCCCAGCGTGTAGCCCACGCCCGCGCTCGTCACGGCCCCGGCAAAGGCATAGCCGAAGCCCCAGTACGGGCCGAACAGCGCGGCCGAGGCGGCAATCAGCACGGTCACCGGAAAGGCCACCAGCCCCAGGCCGACGAACAGCCCGATCACCGCCACCGGCGTCCACGGACCGCGCAGGTCCTCCAGCCAGGCGTGAATGGTTTCCGGATCGACCATCTCGGACAGCGGCGTGAAGCGCCACGCCAGGACCAGGGCGAGCACCAGGCACAGCAGGCCGATGCCGATCCACAAATGGCTGACCACCGGCCGGCGGTGGACCGTCATCGGGGGAGGCGCCTCGTGCATCAGGAATTCTTCCATGTCGATGGGTTTTTCCGGATCCCCCAGGCGGATCAGCGGCTCCAGCCGGTCGAGTTCCTCGGGATCGCCATCGGGCAGCGGGGCCAGCCCGCGGCCGAAGGCGCCGTCGCCCAGGGCGTCCACGGTGGCGGCCAGGGACCCGGTCTCGGCCAGGCGCGCGGCCACGGCGTCCACCCCGGCCCCGGTGTGCTCGCCGAGCAGGCGGTGGAGGGTGGCGCCGATGAAGGTGCGTTCCTCGTCCGTGGTGGCCTCGACGGCGAGGTTCATCTCGCAGTCCAGGCCGAGCGAGCGGTTGGCCAGGTTGGCCGACCCGATGGTCAGGGTCGCATCGTCGACCACCATCAGCTTGGCGTGGACCTTGACGCCCGAGCGCCCGCCCTCCTTGGTCGCGACCCACGGATAGACCACCCGGACGCGGTCGCGGACGCCGCGCCGGGCCAGGGTCTGCAGGAAGGCGGTGCGGGCCGCGCCCATGGTCACGCCTTCCAGCCAGCCGTCGTGGTCGCGCGTGGTGACCAGGATGATGTCGGGCGGGTCGGGAGCCTCCAGACGGGCGATCAGCGCCTCGGCGATGGCGCGCGACGACAGGTACTGGTTCTCGATGTAGATGAAGTGCCGGGCGGCGGCGATGGCCTTCAGGTACAGGCCGAGGATCTCGAACGCCCCGGCATGGCCGTTGTAGGCGGCGGTGGTGCGGGCCAGCGTCACGGTGCACGGCCCGGCGACCACGGGCGGCAGGCCCGGGGAGGCGGGAAGCGCTTCCGGCCATGGCGAGGGGCCGGTCTCGGGCGGCTCGATGGTCTGCCCGATGGCCAGCCGCCAGCGTTCGCGCACATGGTCGCCCAGGGCGCGGGCGGCGGGGCCCTCGACCGCCATGGCCGCGTCGTGGACCGCCGGGTAAAGCTCGCCGTCGGGGTCGATGCGCCGTTCATCGGCGGGGCGGTGTTCGCTGGTGTCCCAGCGCCTGAGCGCGATGTCCATGCCGCCGCAGAACGCCACCGCGTCGTCGATCACGACCAGCTTCTGGTGCTGGGCGGCCTCCAGGGGGATGGCGTCGTCGAGGCCCAGGTGGACGCGGTCGGGCGTCGCCCAGCCCAGCGACAGGGTGGGCAGCATCTCGCGGCTGAGCGAGTACAGGACCGTGAAGTCCCACAGCAGGATGCGGATTTCCAGCTCCGGCGTCCGCTTGACGAGGGCGATCAGCAAGTCCCGCAGGGGCAGCGGCAGGCCGTCGTCCGGCGGGTCGGCCGGGTCACCCATGGGGGTGCGCCCATCGACGTCCCAGCCGACGATGTAGATGCTGCGCCTGGCCTGCCGCATGGCCTGGCGCAGGGCATAGTAATACGCCGCGCCATCGACCAGCACGGCCGCGCGCGTCGCCTGCGTCCTGCACCATGCCACCGATTGCGACTCGGCGCTCCCGGCATTCAGGGAGCCGTCCCGAGCCGGTCGGTCGGCTTGGCCGGGCGGTGGAATTGAGTCTGCACCGGGCATGTCGTCCTGCGGTACCCCCTCCAAAAGCCCCCCAATCACTCCCATTCACTTCCGTCTTACAACGCATCATCCGGAAGCGTCGTTCCCTCTTCTGAATATGGGACGTGATCCGGCGGCCCGCCATGCGCGTACTGCATATCGCGCCATCATATATCGGGCCTTTATATATCGGGCCGAGGTGGTA
The DNA here is from genome assembly GCA_041686745.1 of Rhodospirillaceae bacterium. GTDB lineage: Bacteria > Pseudomonadota > Alphaproteobacteria > Rhodospirillales > Rhodospirillaceae > Cauispirillum. The sequence continues at coordinate 410,479 of JAWLDH010000002.1, forward strand.
TATAACTGCACGATGTTCATTTGAGTCTGGGATGGGTGCTTCATGGATGCCAAGACCTTGTGCCTCGGGGCCCTCATGCTGGGCGACGCCTCGGGCTATGAAATCCGCAAGCTCTACGAGGACGGCCCCTACAGCGCCTTCCACGCGGTCAGCTTCGGGTCGATCTATCCGGCGCTCAACCGGATGCTGGCCGAAGGGCTGGTGACGGTGCGCGAAATGGCCCAGGACGGGCGGCCGGACAAGAAGGTCTACGCCATCACCCCGCAGGGCGAGGCGGCGTTCATCGCCGGATTGCACGCCGACCCGGCCCCCGACCGCTACCGCTCGGACATGCTCTACATCCTGTCGTTCGGGCACATGCTGCCGGCCGACCGGCGCACCGCGCTGCTCGACAGCTACCTCGAGGAGCACCGGCGCAAGTCGGCCGACATCAGGGCCTGCACCGACCAGGACCCCGACGCGCCGGCCGGCGCGCGCTTCGTGCGCGATTTCGGCCTCGCCATCTATGAAACCGTCATTCGCTACATCACCGAAAACCGCCATATCCTGGAAAACGCCGAGCCGGCCGAAACGCAACGCCGTGCCCAGCCAGAACGTGCCGAGGAGAAGGCCTGATGCGAACCTCCACACTCATCGCGGCGGTGATCGCACTGGTGGCCGTCCTGTGGATCGGCAGCGGCCTGCTGTTCCCGCACGAGGAAGCCGCCCAGGAGCGCGCCGTCGATTCCATGCGCGCGGCCGATGAAGCCCCGGCGCCGCGCGTGCGGGTGCGCGACATGGCGGCCCGCGAAACCGTCACGCCGCTGATCGTCCACGGCCATACCGAGGCCTCGCGCCAGGTGGTGGTGCGGGCTGAAACCGGCGGCCGCGTGGTCGAGGTGGCGGTGGACAAGGGCGCGGTGGTGGCGGCCGGCGACGTGCTGGCCCGCCTCGACATGGGCAACCGCCGCGAACGCCTGGAGGAAGCCCAGGCCCTGGTCGCCCAGCGCGAACTGCAATTCAACGCCGCCAGCAGCCTGGCCCAGCGCGACTACGCCAGCCGCACCCGGCTGGCCGAGGCGCGGGCGGAGCTGGAGGCGGCGCGGGCGGCCCTGTCGGCCATCCGCAAGGAGATCGACGACACCGTGGTGCGGGCGCCCTTCGCCGCCGTGGTCAATCAGCGGGCGGTCGAGGTCGGCACCTTCCTGGCCGCCGGCGGAGACGTCGCCACCCTGATCGACCTCGACCCCGTCACCGTGTCGGCCGAGGTGGCCGAGCGGGCGTTCGGCCGCCTGACCACCGGCACCCCGGCCGAGGTCCGGTTGATCGACGGGCGGACGGTGGAGGGTTCGGTGACGTGGATTTCGGCCAGCGCCTCGCCGGGTACGCGGACCTTCCCCATCGAGGTGGCAATCACCAACCCGGCCCAGGACATCCCCGAAGGCATGACCGCCGAAGTGCGCCTGCCGCTGGAGGCCGTGGTGGCGCACCTGGTGTCGCCGGCGGTGCTGACCCTCAACGATGCCGGCGTGGTCGGCGTCAAGCTGGTCGACGAGTCCGATACCGTGCGCTTCGCTCCGGTGCAGGTGGTGCGCGACACCGCCGACGGCATGTGGATCGCCGGGCTGCCTGAACAGGTGCGGCTGATCACCGTCGGCCAGGAGTTCGTGACCGACGGCCAGACGGTCGAGCCGGTGCCCGAGGCCAGCAGCGACCCCGGGGCACCGACCGACCTGGTCCAGCGGGTCAATGGAAGCACGCCATGAAAGCCCTCATCGACGCCGCGCTGACCCACGCGCGGACCATCCTGGCGACCCTCGCGCTGGTGCTGATCGCCGGCAGCGCGGCCTATGTGGCGATTCCCAAGGAATCGGCCCCCGACGTCAACATCCCGATCATCTACGTGTCGATGGTCCACCGCGGCATTGCCCCGGGCGACGCCGAACGCCTGCTGGTCCGCCCGATGGAAAAGGAACTGCGGGCAGTCGAGGGCGTCAAGGAGATGCGCTCCACGGCCTACGAGGGCGGCGCCAACGTGCTGCTGGAGTTCGAGGCCGGGTTCGACGCCGACCTCGCCATCCAGGACGTGCAGCGCCAGGTCGACAAGGCCAAGGCCGACCTGCCCGAGGCGACCGAGGAACCGTCGGTCAACGAGGTCAACATCAGCCTGTTCCCGGTGGTCGTCGTCACCCTGTCGGGCAACCTGCCCGAACGCACCCTGCTGGGCATGGCCCGCCAGTTGGAGCGCGAGATCGAAAGCCTGCCCACGGTTCTTGAGGTGGACATCGGCGGCGACCGCGACGAGCAGGTGGACGTCATCATCGATCCGGTGCTGGCCAAAAGCTACAACCTGTCGGCCAACGACTTCGCCGCCTTCCTGTCCCGCAACAACAAGCTGGTCGCCGCCGGGGCGCTCGACACGGGGCAGGGGCGGTTTTCCATCAAGGTGCCCGGCCTGCTCGAAAACGTGCCCGAGGTCCTCGACCTTCCGGTCAAGGTCGAGGGCGACGCCGTGGTGCGCCTGCGCGACGTCGCCGACGGCCGGCGCGGCTTCAAGGATGCCGAGAGCATCGCGCGGGTCAACGGGGCGCCGGGCCTGACCCTGTCGGTCAAGAAGCGCATCGGCACCAACATCGTCGATACGGTCGAGGCGGTGAAGGCGGTGGTGGCCCGCGAAAGCGCCGCCTGGCCCGACACCGTCGAGATCCACTTCACCCAGGACCAGTCCAAGGAGATCCAGACCAGCCTGCACGACCTTCAGAACAGCGTCATCACCGCCATCCTGCTGGTCATGGTGGTGGTGGTGGCGGCGCTCGGCCTGCGTTCGGGCCTGCTGGTCGGGCTGGCCATTCCCGGGTCGTTCCTGATGGGCGTGCTGGCCCTGTCGGCCATGGGGCTGACCGTCAACATGGTGGTGCTGTTCGGCCTCATTCTGGCGGTCGGCATGCTGGTTGACGGCGCCATCGTGGTGACCGAATACGCCGACCGCAAGATGACCGAGGGACTGCCGCGCTCCCAGGCCTATGCCATGGCGGCCAAGCGCATGGCGTGGCCGGTGATCGCCTCGACGGCGACCACGCTGGCCGCCTTCCTGCCGCTGGCCTTCTGGACCGGCGTGGTCGGCGAGTTCATGAAGTACCTGCCGATCACCCTGCTGGCGACGCTGTCGGCCTCGTTGCTCATGGCGCTGATCTTCGTGCCCACCCTGGGCAGCGTGTTCGGCAGGCCCGGCGGGGCCAGTGCGGAGGACATGAAGGCCCTGGCCGCCAGCGAACGCGGCAGCCTGACCGAACTGGGCGGGCTGACCGGGGTCTATGCGCGCAGCCTGAAGGTCGCCCTCAACCACGCCGGCAAGGTGCTGATCGCGTCGGTCGCGCTGCTGATCGCCGCCCAGGTGCTGTACGCCACCTTCGGCAAGGGCATCGAGTTCTTCCCCGACGTCGAGCCCGACAACGCCAACATCCTGGTCCACGCGCGCGGCAACCTGTCGATCAACGAGAAGGACGCCCTGGTCCGCGAGGTCGAGCAGCGCATCCTCGACATGCCCGAATTCGTGTCGGTCTACACCATCGTCGGCCAGGGCGCCGGCGAGCAGGACAGCCCGACCGACCTGATCGGCCGCATCGGCATCGAGCTGACCGACTGGGACACCCGCCGCCCGGCCTCCGAGGTGCTGGCCGAGGTGCGGCGCCGCACCGACGATCTGGCCGGCATCGACGTGGAAATCCGCAAGCAGGAGGCCGGGCCGCCGGTCGGCAAGCCGGTCCAGGTGCAGTTGGGCTCCAGCCAGACCGAACTTCTGGAGCCCGCCGCCCGCGTGGTGCGGGAGGTGATGGCCGACCTGGGCGGCTTCACCGACGTCGAGGACAGCGCCGCCGTGCCGGGCATCGAGTGGGAACTGCGGGTGGACCGCGCCCAGGCCGCCAAGTTCGGCATCGACCTTCAGGCGGTCGGCGACATGGTGCAGATGGTCACCCGCGGCCTCAAGGTCACCGACTACCTGCCCGACGACGCGGTGGACGAAATCGACATCGTGGCCCGTTTTCCCGAGGAAAACCGCACCCTGGAGCAACTGGACCACCTGTTCGTGAATACCGATCAGGGGCCGGTTCCGGTGTCGGCCTTCGTCACCCGCGAAGCCAAGCCCAAGACCGGCGAAATCCGCCGCACCGACGGCCGCCGCGTGGTGGACGTCAAGGCCGACGTGGCCGAAGGGCTGCTGGTCAACGACAAGGTGCGCGCCCTTCAGGCCGAACTGCGCGACCATCCCGACATCCCGCCGCAGGTCACCCTGACCTTCCGGGGCGAGGACGAGGAGCAGCGCGAATCGCAGCAGTTCCTGGTCAAGGCGTTCGGCGTGGCGCTGTTCATCATGGCGATCATCCTGGTGACGCAGTTCAACAGCTTCTATTCGGCGTTCCTCATCCTGTCGGCGGTCATCATGTCGACCACCGGCGTGATGCTCGGCCTGTTGCTGTTCGGGCAGCCGTTCGGGATCATCATGTCCGGCGTCGGCGTCATCAGCCTGGCCGGCATCGTGGTCAACAACAACATCGTGCTGATCGACACCTACGACCGCCTGAAAACCGAGTTCTCTGACCCGGTCGAGGCCATATTGCGCACCGGCGCCCAGCGTTTGCGTCCGGTGCTGCTGACCACGGTGACCACCATGCTCGGCCTGCTGCCGATGGCCTTCAAGCTCAACATCGACTTCGTCAACCGCGAGGTCACCATGGGCGCGCCGTCCATGCAGTGGTGGTCGCAGTTGTCCATCGCCATCGTGTCGGGCCTGGCGCTGGCCACCGTGCTCACCCTGGTGGTGACGCCGTGCATGCTCAAGCTGCGCATCGACGCCCGCCGCCGCTGGCGCGTCTGGCAACGCCACCGCAGCCGCAAGGCGAAGGCGGCTTAGAGGTGCGGGCCGGGTGTTACGCCCCCAGCGGGCCGGTCGTGAACAGCGTCACGCGCAGCCCGCCGTGGGAGACCGGGGCGCCGGCCGCCGTCAATGGCAGGCCCGTCGCCTCGGCCAGGGCGTCGTCGCTGGTCACCAGGCCGACGCGCCAGCCCATGAACCGCGTCATCAGCGTCCGCCCGAGCGCGCGGTACAGCGGGAACAGCTTCTTTCTGTCCCCGATGCGGGCGCCGTAGGGCGGGTTGACCATCACCAGCCCAGTCGGCCCCTTGGGCGGATAGAGGTCGCCGATGGCAAGCTGCCGGAACGAGGTGAACTCGGCAATGCCGGCGCGCTCGGCGTTGGCGCGGCTCATGCTGATCGCCCCGGCGTCGCGGTCGCTGCCATAGAACATCGCGGCGGGCGTCACGGAGCCGCCGGCGGTGCGCAAGGCCTGCCACGCCGCGTCGTCGAACCCCACCAGATGCTCGAACGCGAAGTGGCGCGACCGGCCGGGCCGCAGGCCGGCGGCGATCTCCGCCGCCTCCAGAACGAAGGTGCCGGACCCGCACATGGGATCGAGCACCGGCTCGCTGCCGTCGAACCCGCATTGGCGCAGGAACAGGGACGCCAGGCTCTCGCGCAGCGGGGCCTTGGCGACGGCTTCCTTGTGATTGCGCTTGTGCAGTAGCCCGCCCGAGGTGTCCACGCTAAGGGTGCACAGGTCGTCCTCGATGCGCGCCTTGATGCACACCTCGGCATCGGGCGAGATCGCGGCGCCCAGTTCCTCGTGGATGGCCGTCTCGATGCGCTGGGCGGCGGCCCCGGCGTGGTAGATGCGCGAGCCCGAGCACGACGCCTCGACACGGACCGGCACGTCGGGCCGCAGGGTCTCGCCCCAGGCAAAGCCGCGCGCCCGCTTGTCGAGCTGGGCCAGATGCAGCGCCCTGAACGCGCCGATGCGGACGAGCACCCGGCTTGCCCCCCGGATTTCCAGGTTGGCCCGCCACACCTCGGGCCAGCCGCCGCGTGTCGTCACGCCGCCCCGGACGACCATCGGGGTGCGGAAGCCCTTGTCGCGCGCTTCCGCGCACAGCACGGTTTCCAGGCCGGGATGGGTGACGAGGAAAATCTCGAAGTCGGTTTCTGAGTCCATCCCGGCTGCATAGCTTGAAGCTACGCCGCCGTCGACATCTTTGTGGGCGACCCTCTACTTCCCGTCCGCGTGCGGGCCGTGCACCTCTTCCCAGCCGGTGATCATGGCCTTGTGGTAGGCGAACACGGTCGGGCCGGTGGTGGTCAGGTAGACGTGCATGATGACGAACGCGGCCATGGCATAGGCGCCGGCGGTGTGGACCAGGGCCACGGTTCCCAGGTCGATGCCGGGCAGGGCGTGGCTGAACAGGTACAGCAGACCGCTCACCCACAGCACCGGATTGATGGCGAGTTTCAGGCCCAGGTAGGCGCCGCGCTGCAATGGGTTGAGCTTGGCGTCGCGGGTTTTGGGCCACGGGTGCTGCTCGCCCCGGAAGATGCCGTAGGCGTAGTGGCGCATCACCTGCGGGGCCAGCCGCAGGGTCGGCACGTAGTTGCGCCATTCGCCGGTGGTCAGGTGCCAGAAGATGGCGAACACCCACAGGACCATCAGCGCCCAGACCAGCAGGCTATGGATCTCGACCGCCGTCTTGAAGCCGAGCAGGCTGTAGCTGCCGTGTATCTCGAACCCGGTGACGCCCAGGCTGAGCACCAGGGCGGCCTGGGTCCAGTGCCAGAACCGCTCGAAGCGGGCGTAGATATAGACGCGCGTGCTCATTGGCCGTTCCTCCGGCGCAGGGCGGCAATCAGCCGCAGGGTTCCGTGACCGGCCGCTCCGGCCCCGGCGGCGGCGATGGCGCCGATGCCCAGCAGGTCGAGCCAGGCGGTGCGGTCGCGGCCGGGCAGGTACACGCCGTCCAGGCCGGCCAGCCGGCCGTCCTCGGCGCGGGTGTGGCACTCGGCGCAGTCCAGCGCCTTCTCGGCCGGGGCGACCATGTGGGTGATCGGCCAGTGCATGGTGGTTTCGACGAAGCCGAACTTGCCCGAGTAGGGCAGGCCGGCGGTCTTCATGCCGGCCTCGATGGCGACGCCCATGTCGAAGCGCGACCAGAAGGCGTCGGGATTGCCGAACACGTTGGTCACCACCAGGCGGTTGTTCTCGCTGTCATAGGGCTGGCTGCCGCGCATGACCTTGAACGGCCAGATGCGCGAGTCCTCGCCGCCCGGCGTGCCGCCGATGCGGTTGATGGGGAAGGGGCGGGCGGCGTCGATGGTGTCGGTAAGCTCGGTGCCGGTGACGCTGCCGTTGAACCACGCATAGGTCGGCCGCACGTTTTCGCCGTACTCGAAGGAGCCCTTGGCCGACACATAGGACGGGTGTCCGTGGTCGTCCTTTATGGTGAACGGCTTGCCCGCCTCGTTCATGCGGCCCGCCGTGGACCAGTCCCACAGGGTCTTGGTGGCGATGCCGCCACGGGCGAATTCCGGGATGTGGCAGGTCTGGCAGGCCACCGTGGCGACGTGGTGGTTGAGCTTGTCCTCGTCATGCGGCGCCGCGCCGTGGCACGACTCGCAGGTCGCGAGGCCTGCGTTCTTCTCGTGGGCGGCGACGATGCCGTGGTCGTCCTTGGCGGTCATGGCAAAGCGGCTGCCGTCCTGCTGGTGGTCGCGGAAGGTGTGGCAGTCCGCGCAGCTCATGTTGGCCCCGTCCGGCGCCATGTGGACGTCGAGATGCAGCGGCGGGTTGGCCAGCGAGGTGTCGAGGTCGCCATGCTTGACGCCGTCGCCGCCGCCGCCGCTGAAGTGGCAGGCCCCGCAGGTGGCGCGGCTCGATTCTCCGACCTTGCGGGCGATGAGGGCGAGGTCAGGCGGCTGCTTGAGCGCGCCCTTGACCATCACCGGTTCGTACTGCGGATGGCCGGCAGCGGTCGGAACCTTGGTGTATGTGCCGGTGGTGTCGTGGCAGGCCAGGCAATCGACCGTCCCCGGATCGGTCATGTCCGTCTGCAGGTCTTTCCAGCCGTAGCCGACATGGCAGCTCGTGCAGCGCGGCTCGTTGGAGATCGGCGAGCCGCAGAAGCTGTTCATGGTGTGGCGCTTGCCGACCATCTGCCCGGTCGCCGGGTTCTGCTTCGACCACGTCCAGTGGATGGAGTCCATCACCTGGTGCGAGGCCTCGGTGTGGCACTTCAGGCAGGCGCGGGTGACGTCCGGCCCGCTGGCAAAGGGGCCTTGCAGCGCCTCGAACCGGCTGTGATCGGCGGTCGAGGCAATGGCCGGCCCGCCGAACGCGCCGGCCAGGACGAAGATCGCCAGCAGAAGGACCGCCCGGATGCGGGCGAGGGGGGAGGGTGATCGAGCGGACATGGCGGGGGGCGTCCTCTTGCGCAACACTGGCGGGATTGTCGCCCGCAGGACCCCAACAAATACGCGCTTCACCCCTTTCGGCGCATTGCGAATTGTCATGCGCGGACGACGATTTATCCTAAGTCTGAAGTTCCCCCGTTTGTTGACAGAGATCCACCCCAATGGTTGCCGAGGGTAGGTGCGTAACCACACCCTTTGGCATCCCCGATCGATCAGTTGAGCCGCCGGGGCCGGCGCGCGACCGGGTTGCACGTAAGCCGCCTCCCCCCGTGCCGATGTGGCTTGCTTTCTCTACTATAAGCAGCGATCGCAGCAGAGCACGTGCACCGCGAAGATCCGCACTCGGCCGGCATGACCGGAGGGCGCCGAGTGGATGGGGCAGTCATCTCTAGACGTATTGCGGGAGGTATCCATGGATCATCTCATTACGCTCGTCGATCCCGTCACCCATGATGAAACCGCTGGTGTCCAGAACGACGGCACCGAGGACGATATCGCTACTCTGCCAACGGATGTGGACGACATCCTCTCCGGCCTCGGCCTGGACAGCAGCACGGCGATCGGCTTTGCCTCCGACATCGTGCTGGACATCGACAGTTCGGTGACCGGCCTCAGGTTCACGGACGCGGCGGGCGAGGACCTCAATGGGGCCCTGAGCGTCAACTTCAAGACCACTGCGGGCGATCCGATCAAGCTGTATACGGCCGGCGACGGCGACGTTCTCCTCGGCAAACTGGGCGACACGGATACCGTGGTCTTTGCCGTGGTGATGAGCGCCCCCGACGCGGACGGCAACGTCACCTTCACCATGATCCAGTGGGACTCCCTGTACCACGGCGACACGACCGACCATGACGACACCATCACCCTGGACGACTTCGTCAGCGTCACCGCGGCGTCCGACCTCGAGTTCTCGGGCTTCAAGGCGCCGCCGGGGAACAACGAGTGGCTCTATTTCGGCACCGAGGCGGCCGACACGCAGATCATCGTGACGGCCGGCGTGCCCGGCGCGGAAACCGTCAACACCAGCCAGACGGGCCTCGCCATCGCGAACCAGGCGATCAACCCCGGCGAGACGATCCGGATCAGCTTCGTGACCGGGGCTTCCGGCGACACCAAGGACATCGACGCGCTGTCGTTCGACACCCAGGTCCTGACCAACAGCGCCGGGTTCAAGGTGTCGCAGGTCAATCCGACCAACTCCACGGTCGATTTACAAATTGCCCTTTCCGACGCGCCGTCCGGCCAAGTCACGGGCGGGACTCCGGTCGGCATCACCAGCTTCGTGATCTACGATGAAAACGGCGTTGAAGTGCTCGATCTGGGCGACATCACCGTCGATGTCGGCACCGGAACGATCGCAAACCTCCCCGGCTACTACACGGTCCGCTTCACCGGCGCCGATGACTTCGACACCTTCACGGTGCTGAACAGCTTGAGCACCGACAAGGCGACGTTTGACATCAGTTCGGTGATTTTCGGATCGGATGAAGCCGAAACCCAGTCCGTGGGCGACTATGTCGAGGTCGAGGACGACGGCCCGACCGCCACCGTGGCGGCCGACGGCACCGAACCCGGCGCCGCCTATCTGTTCGACGGCAACCAGGCCAACGGCAACTTCGAGGGCAACAACGGCACCGGCGCGCCGACCGACGACGCCGATCGCGACGGCTCCCCCACCTCGGTCACCGTCGCCTTTGCCGGCGCCTTCTCGGTCAGCACGGCTTTTGGTCAGGACGGGGCTGGTTCGGCCAGCACCGCCTATTCCTTGGTCCTCGCCGCGTCCGGGCAGGTCCAGTTCTTGGATGGCAACGGCGCCACGGTCAATGCGACCAGCGGCGGCACGGCGGTTGACTGGTCCGAGGTCACCGCAGGGTCGGTCTATGCCGGCGTGCTGACCGGCACGACCACCGAGGTGTTCCGCCTGTCGGTCGATGCCGACGGCAAGGTCACGTTCAGCCAGTCCGCGCCGCTCGACCACACGCGGGACGACACCACCGGCCCCTACAGCACCGACATCCTGACCCTGGCCGACGGCCAGATCAGCGTGAAGGCCACCGCCACGGCGACCGACTACGAGGGCGACAGCGCAAGCGATGACGCCTCGGTCGATCTCGGCGGCAACTTCGCGGTCGGTGACGACGGCCCGAAGGCCAGCGCGGCGGCCGACGGCACCGAGCCCGGCACCGCCTATCTGTTCGACGGCAACCAGGCCAACGGCAACTTCGAGGGTAACAACGGCACCGGCGCGCCGACCGACGACGCCGACCGCGACGGCTCCCCGACGTCGGTGACCTCCGACTTCTCCGTCGCCTTCTCCACCTCGGCCCTGCTCGGCGCCGACGGCGGATCGGTCAGCGGCAGCACCGCCTATTCCTTGGTCCTCGCCGCGTCCGGGCAGGTCCAGTTCTTGGACGGCAACGGCGCCACGGTCAATGCGACCAGCGGCGGCACGGCGGTTGACTGGTCCACGGTCACCGCAGGGTCGGTCTATGCCGGCGTGCTGACCGGCACGACCACCGAGGTGTTCCGCCTGTCGGTCGATGCCGATGGCAAGGTCACGTTCAGCCAGTCGGCGCCGCTCGACCACACGCGGGACGACACCGCCGGCCCCTACAGCACCGACATCCTGACCCTGGCCGACGGCCAGATCAGCGTGAAGGTCACCGCCACGGCGACCGACAGCGAAGGTGATACCGCCACCGCCGACGCCTCGGTCGATCTCGGCGGCAACTTCGCGGTCGGCGACGACGGCCCGAAGGTCACCGTTGCGGCCGATGGCACCGAACCCGGCGCGGCCACCCTGTACGACGGCAACCTGACCGGCGGCAACTTCCCGGTCGGCTCCGGTGCCACCTCGGTTGAGGTCGATTTCTCGGTTGCCTTCTCAACCACTCCGGCGGCCGGTGCCGACGGCGGTTCGGGCAGCACCACCACGGACTATTCCCTGGTCCTGGCCGCATCCGGTCAAGTCCAGTTCAAGGACAATGCCGATGCCACCGTGCTGGCAACCAGCGGCGGCACCAAGATCCTCTGGTCGGAGGTCACCGCAGGGTCGGTCTATGCCGGCGTCCTGGAAGGCACGAGCACCGAGGTGTTCCGCCTGGCGATCGACGGCGACGGCAAGGTCACCTTCAGCCAGTTCGGGCCGCTCGACCATACGCGGGAGGATGACGCCCCGGACTACACCACCGACATGCTGACCCTGGCCGATGGCCAGATCAGCGTGAAGGCATCGGCCACCGTGACCGACAGCGAGGGGGACAGCGCGACCGACGACGCGACGGTCGATCTCGGCGGCAACTTCGCCATCGGCGACGACGGCCCGGTGGACCTGACGCCCGCCGCGATCACGGTCGAGAACGGCGGCGGTAACAGCGCCAGCGCGGCCCTCGGCTACTTTGGCAACGTCGGCGCCGACGTGCTGGGCTCGGTCCTGTTCTCCGGGACAAACGGCAGTCAGCTTCAGGGCATCATCAAGGACGGCTCCAACGAGACGCCCGAGCCCCTGGAGTCCGGCGGCAGCCCGATCTACCTGTTCGGGTTCGGCACCGACACGCTGATCGCCTCGACCGACAGCACGTTTGATCCCACGGGGTTCGATTCGGGCAATCCCGCCGCGTCGGTGGTCTTTTACATGACCCTCGACCCCGACAACGGGACGGAGGCCAACGACACCTACAGCATCACCATGCTGCGGTCGGTGGACAACCTGGTCGAGGTGGATTTCGGGGACTTCACGGCGGCGCCCTCGTCGGGCAACCCGCTGACCCTGATCGTCAACAACGTCGGCGGCAGCGGGGTTGACGCCTTGTTCAGCGGCTTCCTCGACGGGCCGAGTTCAACCGAACAGACGACCGTGAACGTGAGCGGTGCCGGCGTCGGCGTCGGCACCGGCCAGGACTTCGACTATGACATGAACACCGGCATCGCCGACCGCATCAAGATCGAGTTCATCGAGGACAACGGCAACGGAAGCCTGGATGAGGGCGAGGAGCGGACGGTCAACAACTTCACGTTCATCATGAACCAGAACAACTCCCCTGCTGACGACGGGAACGCCCTGGTTCGGGTCTATGACGAAGACGGCATTGAGGTCCAGATCACCGGTGTCGAGATCAACGACACGCTGCTGACCATTGACGGGTCGTCGACCGTTCCCAGCAACGACGGAACCTTCGTGTCCGCCACCGCCGCAGGTCTGGGCATCATTCTTGATGGCCTGGGTGGCGGGACCGCCGGCAGCACGGCCGACAACGACAGCGTGACCATCATCACGGACACCGGCTACCACCGCATCGACATCACCGGCATCGGGGAAGACGCCAACAAGGATACTTTCGACATCCTGCTCGGCAGCGTCTCCGTGCCGCTTCCCTACAACGTCGAATTCACCACCCAGGCCTACCTCATGGACGAGGACGACGACCGCAGCAGCAACGCGGACCTCGACGTGGTTCTCGACTACGACGGCGTCATCGCCTGACGTCGGCGCGGGAGGGGCTGTCCGGCCCCTCCCGTCGCGCCTCTGCCGGGTCCCCCGCCGGATCCTCGACCGGGAAGTGCTTTTGCGTCCGGTTGGCGAAGGCGACCAGGGACAGCATCACCGGCACCTCCACCAGGACCCCGACCACGGTGACCAGCGCGGCCCCGGAATTCAGGCCGAACAGCCCGATGGCCACGGCCACGGCCAGCTCGAAGAAGTTGGACGTGCCGATCAACGCGCAGGGCGCGGCGATCTTGTAGGGCACCCGCCACAGCCACGCCGCCGCATAGGCGATGATGAAGATGCCGTAGGACTGGATCAGCAGCGGCACGGCGATCAGGCCGATCAGCAAGGGCTGGTCGAGGATGACGTGGCCCTGGAAGCCGAACAGCAGCACCACCGTCGCCAAAAGGCCCAGGATGGACACCGGCTTCACCCGCGCCGTGAACCGGGCCACCGCCGCCTCGCTCCCGCCGTGGCGGATGAGCGCGGCCCGCGTCGCCGCCCCGGCGGCCAGCGGAATGACCACATAGAGGACCACCGACAGAAGCAGGGTCTCCCACGGCACTTCGATGTCGGTGACGCCCAGCAGGAAGGCGACCAGCGGCGCGAAGGCGAACACCATGATGATGTCGTTCAGCGACACCTGGACCAGGGTGTAGTTGGGGTCGCCGCGCGTCAGGTGCGACCACACGAACACCATGGCCGTGCACGGCGCCGCCCCCAGCAGGATGAGCCCGGCGATGTACTGCCCGGCGTTGGCCGGGTCGATCAGGCCGGCGAACAGATATTCAAAGAACAGCACGCCGAGCGCCGCCATGGTGAACGGCTTTATCAGCCAGTTGACCACCACGGTGATGATCAGCCCCTTGGGCCGGTCCACGATGTGGCTCAGGCTGGAGAAGTCCACGGCCACCATCATGGGATAGACCATGGCCCAGATCAGCACCGCGACCAGCAGGTTGACCGAGGCGTATTCCCACCCCGCCAGGGTCTGGAACAGCCCGGGGAACGTGGTGCCCAACGCCACCCCGGCGACGATGCACAGGGCGACCCACAGGGACAGGAAGCGGTCGAAGACGGACATGATGGGCCTCTGCGTGCGCGGTGACGGTGCTGGACGATAGGCCGGGCGCCGTGCCGGGGCAAGTCCGGGCGGCCCAGGGCCGATAAGTCTACAAAAAGCAGGGACAAACCCTTACACTGACGGGGTGTCGATGCGGAGTGCGCGACGATGGCCTGGACCAGGCTCCTCACGGTGGCTGCCATACTTGCGGTGCTTGTGCTGCCGTTCGTACCTGCGTGGGCTGCGCCGGGCGACGCTGGGGGCGAGGCTGGGGGCATCGCGGCGGTCGCCGACTCCCTGCCGGACGACATCGACGATGACCCGGCGTCCGAATCGACCGAGGCCGAGGCGCTGGCCCCCGTGCTCGTGGTGGACCCCCGCCACGGCTGGCCGGGGCCGCCGGGACGGCTTGTCGCCCGCCACGGCCCCGCACTCCTGGCAGGCCCCGCCGCACCACCGCCCCGAGGGCCGCGCACCGCCTGACGTCCGTGCCTGAGTGCAGGCACCGGGCGTTCGTCGCTTGTGTGTCAACACCAGGATGGAGCCGCCTTCATGCCCTCCCCCCGCCCTGCTCCTGCTCCCGCCCCCACTCCCACTCCCGCTCCCGCTCCCGCTTTCGAGCCACCCCCGGCGTCCGATGCCGCGTGGCACGCCCGCCCCGCCGCCGATGCCCTGGCCCGGCTGGACACCACCGACCACGGCCTGGACGATGCCGAGGCGGCCCGCCGTCTGGCCGAACACGGCCCCAACCGGCTGCCGCAGGGCAAGCCGCGCAGCGCCCTGATGCGCCTGCTGGCCCAGTTCAACAACCTGCTCATCCAGGTCCTCATCGTCGCCGCCGTCGTGACCGCCGTCCTCGACCATTGGATCGACACCGCCGTCATCCTGGCCGTGGTGGTGCTCAACGCCGTGATCGGCTTCGTGCAGGAAGGCCGGGCCGAACAGGCGCTGGCGGCGATCAGCACCATGCTGGCCCCGCGCGCCTCCGTCCTGCGCGGCGGCCGGCGCGAGACGGTGGCGGCCGAAACCCTGGTGCCCGGCGACGTGGTGTTGCTCGAACCCGGCGACCGCGTGCCGGCCGACGCCCGCCTGATCGCGGCGCGCGGCCTGACCATCCAGGAAGCCGCCCTGACCGGCGAGGCTGTCCCGGTGGACAAGACCGTCGAGCCGGCCGATGCGGCGGCGGCGCTGGGCGATCGCTCCTCCATGGCCTATTCGGGCACCATCGTCGCGTCGGGCCACGGGCGGGCCGTCGTGGTGGCGACCGGCGGTGCCACCGAGCTTGGCCGCATCAGCGCCATGATCAGCGACGTCGAGACGTTGACCACGCCGCTCATCCGCCAGATGGAGCAGTTCGCCCGCTGGCTGACCGGCGCCATCCTGGTCATCGCGGCGCTCGCCTATGTCTATGGCGTGACCCTGGGCGGGTATGACTATGCCGAGATGTTCATGGTGGTGGTCGGGCTGGCCGTGGCCGCCATTCCCGAAGGACTGCCGGCCATCCTGACCGTGACCCTGGCCATCGGGGTGCGCCGCATGGCCAGCCGCAACGCCATCATCCGCCGCCTGCCGGCGGTCGAGACGCTGGGGTCGGTGTCGATCATCTGCTCCGACAAGACCGGCACCCTGACGCGCAACGAGATGATGGTCCGCACCGTCGCGCTTCCCAATGCGACGCTGGTCGCGGACGGCGTCGGGTATGACCCCCACGGCGTGTTCTCCGGGGAAGGGGGTGAGGCCCTGCAAGACCTCGCCCGCGCCGTCGCCCTGTGCAACGACGCCACCCTGCGGCGCTCGGACGACGATAACTGGACGGTCGAGGGCGATCCCATGGAAGGCGCCCTGCTGGCCGCCGCCATGAAGGCCGGTCTCGACCTCGACCACGAGCACGGGGTGATGCCGCGCATGGATGCGGTCCCCTTCGATGCCGCCCACCGCTACATGGCGACCCTGCACCACGACCATTCCAGCCGCCCCGATGACGCGCCCGACGACGCTGTAGTGTTCATCAAGGGGGCGCCCGAACGCCTGCTCACCCTGTGCCGCTGGCAGCGCGGTCCCGACGGACGTCAGCCGGTGGACGAGGCCGCCTGGGCCGAGCGCGTGGAGAGCATGGCCGGGCAGGGGCAGCGCGTGCTGGGCGTCGGCCGCCTGATCGTGCCGGCCGAAACCACGTTCCTCAGCCAGGAGGCGCTGGAGGACGGCTCGGCCGGCGAGGTCGAACTGCTCGGCCTCGTGGGCCTGATCGACCCGCCGCGCGAGGAGGCCATCGTCTCGGTCGCCGAATGTCGGGCCGCCGGAGTGCGGGTCAAGATGATTACCGGCGACCACGGCGCCACGGCGCGGGCCATCGGCGAACAGCTTGGTTTGGCCAATTCGCGCGACGTGCTGACCGGCCCGGATCTGGAAAAGATCGACGACGCCACGCTGGTGACCCGCGCCGCAGAGGTCGATGTCTTCGCCCGCACCAGCCCGCAGCAAAAGCTGCGCCTGGTCACCGCGCTCCAGGCCAACGGCCAGGTGGTGGCGATGACAGGCGACGGGGTCAACGATGCCCCCGCCCTCAAGCGGGCCGACGTCGGCGTGGCCATGGGCAAGGGCGGGACCGAGGCCGCCAAGGAGGCCAGCGAGATGGTCCTGGCCGACGACAACTTCGCCTCCATCGCCAGTGCGGTGCGCGAGGGCCGCACGGTCTACGACAACCTCAAGAAGGCCATCCTGTTCCTGTTGCCGGTCAACGGCGGCGAATCGCTCGCCATCCTGGCGGCCATCATCCTGGGGACGACGCTGCCCATCACGCCGTTGCAGATCCTGTGGGTCAACATGGTCAGTTCGGTCGCCCTGGCCATGGCCCTGGCCTTCGAGCCGACCGAGCCCGACGTCATGAACCGCCCGCCGCGCCGGGCCAACGAACCGTTGCTCAACGTGTTCCTCGGCTGGCGCATCCTGTTGGTGTCGCTGCTGTTCGTGGCCGGCGTGTTCGGCATGTTCCAGTGGGCCTTGTGGATCGGCCTGGACGTGCCTGAGGCCCGCACCATGGCGGTCAACACCCTGGTCGGCATGGAGGTGTTCTACCTGTTCAGCGTGCGCTACCTCAACGCCCCGTCGCTGACCCTGCGCGGCGTGGTCGGGACGCCGGCGGTGCTCATCGCGGTCGGGCTGGTGTTCGTGTTCCAGCTCATTTTCACCTACGCCCCGTTCATGGGCACGCTGTTCGACACCCGCCCCCTCGACTTCGGCCACGGCATGGTGATCGTTGCCGTCGGTGTGGTGCTGTTCGTTGTTCTGGAAATCGAAAAGGCGGTGCGCAGGGCCGTCACTGCCCGTCGCGCCCAAGGGAGGTCCTGATGCCGCAATCCAGGATTCTCGCTGCGGTCGATCTCGGCCCCCACAGCCGCACGGTGATCGAGCGCGCCCTGTCCCAGGCGGCGGTGCATGACGCCACCGTGACGGTCATCCACTGCGCCGAGAGGACCACCGACGGCCTGCGCAGCCTGTTGGCCGGGTTCGATGATCCGGCGCTGGTCGATGCGCGGGTGGTGGAGGGCGACCCCGCCACCACCATCGTCGCCCTGGCCGATGCGCTGGACGCCCGCGCCATCATCGTCGGCGCGTCCAACCGTTCGTTCCTGGAGCAGGTGTTCCGGGGCAGCGTCACGGTCGCCCTGTCCCGGCGCAGCAAACGGCCCATCCTGGTCGCCCGCACGCCGGTTCTCAGCGATTATCGGTACGCCCTGGTGGCTGTCGACGTCGATCGTCCGGTGGCGCCGGTGGCCGCTGCCGTGCGCCGGGTCCTCGGCCCGGTCCAGGCGGAAGTGTTCACGGTCCTCGACAGTGCGATCCGCCTTCAGATGACCGTCGCCGAAGCCATGCCGGACGATATCGAGGTGTATGAGAAAGAGGTCGTGCAGACGGCCTATGCGACCCTCATCAAGGCGGCTGGCGAGGTGGCGGAGCCGGGTTGGGCGCCGCGCGCGAAGGTGGCCGAAGGCGTGCCGTCGCGCGAAATTCGCCACCGCATGGAGGTGTCGGGAAGCGACATCCTGGTTTTGCAGCCCGAAGCCAGGGGCGTTTTCCTGCGCGCCCTGATCGGCAGCCTGACCGAGGAAATGTTGGCCCGGCCCCAGGACTGCGATCTACTCATCCTGCCGGCCCAAGCCTGATTGTACCTAAAAGGGGGATCTCCTCGTGGAGTTCGGAACCGTCTTTATCGAAATGTCGGCGATGCTGTTGTTCGCGGTCGCCGTGGGGGCTGCCGGGCTGTTGCTCAAGCAGCCGCTGATCGTGTCGTTCCTGGCCGCCGGGGTGCTGGCCGGGCCGGCCGT
Organism: Rhodospirillaceae bacterium; assembly: GCA_041686745.1. Lineage (GTDB taxonomy): Bacteria > Pseudomonadota > Alphaproteobacteria > Rhodospirillales > Rhodospirillaceae > Cauispirillum. The sequence continues at coordinate 428,628 of JAWLDH010000002.1, forward strand.
GCTGGGGCTGGTGGAATCGACCGAGCAGGTCCACCTGCTGGCCGAGTTCGGCGTTGCCCTGCTGCTGTTCGTGGTCGGCCTGAAACTGGACCTCGGGCTCATCCGGTCGATCGGCAAGGTGGCGCTGGTGACCGGCCTCGGGCAGGTGCTGTTCACCTCGGTGATCGGCTTTTTCCTGTGCCTGGGCATGGGCTACAGCGCGGTTGCCAGCCTGTACATCGCGGTCGCCCTGACGTTTTCCTCGACCATCATCATCGTCAAGCTGCTGTCCGACAAACGCGAGATCGACGCCTTGCACGGCCGCGTCGCCCTGGGCTTCCTGATCGTCCAGGACGTCGTGGTGGTGCTGGTCATGGTGGTGCTGTCGTCCATGGATGTGGGAGCGACCGGCGAAGGCGACTCGCTGGTCCTCGGCGTCGCCTTCATGGTGCTCAAGGGGGCGCTGCTGATCGGCGCCCTCGGGGTGTTCATCCGCTGGCTGGCCGAGCCGCTGATGCGGCGACTGGCCCGCTCCACCGAGTTGATCGTGCTGTTCGCCGTGGCCTGGGCGGTGGCGGTGGCCTCGGTCGGTGACTGGATGGGCTTCAGCAAGGAGATGGGCGCCTTCCTGGCCGGCGTGTCGCTCGCCACCACCCAGTACCGCGAAGTCGTGGCGGCCCGGCTGGTGTCCTTGCGCGACTTCCTGTTGCTGTTCTTCTTCCTGGACATGGGCAGCCGGATGGACTTGGCGGCCATCGGCGACCAGATCCTGCCGGCCATCGGTCTGTCGCTGTTCGTGCTGATCGGCAACCCGCTGATCGTCATGGTCATCATGGGGGTGATGGGGTACCGCAAGCGCACCGGGTTCCTGGCCGGGCTGACGGTGGCGCAGATCTCCGAGTTTTCGCTGATCTTTGCCGCCCTGGGCCTCAGCCTGGGGCACATCACCGGGGCCGACGCCGGTCTGGTGACGCTGGTCGGGCTCATCACCATCGGCCTGTCGACCTACATGATCCTGTATTCCTATCCCCTCTATGGCGCGCTGGAACCGTTCCTCGGCATCTTCGAGCGGCGCAAGCCATTCCGCGAACTCGCCATGGAGGACGAGGCCGTGCCCAAGGATCAGTTCGATGCCGTGGTCTTCGGCCTGGGGCGCTTTGGCAGCAACATCGCGCGCGGCCTGCGTCAGCAGGGGTGGAACGTGCTTGGCGTGGACTTCGACCCCGAGGCCGTGCTCCACCAGCAGCGCCAGGGGCATCCCACCGTGTTCGGCGATGTCGGCGACCCGGAGTTCGTGAAGTCCCTGCCGTTGACCAAGGCGCAGTGGGTGGTCGCGGCCATTCCGGTGCGCGGCACGGACACCAGTGGCGCCGACCCGCTTTTGGCTTTCGTCCGTACCCTGACCGAGGAAGGCTATGAGGGGCGCGTCGCGGTGACCGCCCAGCACCCCTCCGAGGCCGCCGTGTTCAAGGAGGCCGGGGCGGACCTCGTGCTGCTGCCGTTCGCCGACGCGGCCCACTACGCGGTCGGCAAGATGACCGGCGTCCCCGCCCGCAGTCCGGAGCACGTCCCCTTGCACTCCGCCTGAACCCTACGCCAAACGGGGTGCGTGCCGCCCGAGCGAGCACGCGTCCCCCGGGCGCGAGAGAGCGCGCATAAGCCGCCTACCCGCGTGCCGCCTGTGCCAACCTTGTCCACACTACGGGGGTCGTCCCCGGCGTGTGGAAGGATTTGGCAATGCTCCCTTTCAAGGCCCCGTCCCCCTCCAAATCTTCCTCCAAATCCAGCTCCCCCACCAACCCCTTCACCGACGCCATGGGTGTCCTGAAGCGGCACCTGCCGCTGGTCATTCTGTTCAGCTTCCTGGCCAACGCCCTGTTGCTGGTCAGTTCCATCTACATGCTCCAGGTATTCGACCGCGTGCTGTCCACCGGCTCGCTGGAGACGCTGGGCTGGCTGACCGTCATCACGATTGTCGCCATCATCGCCTATGGCCTGCTGGAGCACGCGCGGCGGCAGATGCTGTCGCGGACCGGGACGTGGCTGGACAGTGAACTGAGCGGCCCGGTCCTGCGCCGCATGGTGCGCGCCCGGCTGTCCAACACGGCGTCGGACGCCGGCCTCAGCGATGTCTCGGATGTGCGGGCCTTCGTGTCCGGGGACGGCATCCTCGCCTTCCTCGATGCGCCGTGGAGCCCGGTGTTCATCCTGCTGATCTGGCTGATGCACCCGATGCTGGGGGTGATCGCCGTGGCCGGGGCGGTGCTGCTGTTCCTGGCCGGCGTGCTCAACGACGGGCTGACCCGCCGGCGGGCCCAGGCCATGCAGCAGGACGCCAGGGCCGGCCAGCAGTCCGGCCACCAGATCGTCGAGGGCGCGGTGACCCTCAGCGCGCTGGGCATGACCGACCCCATGGTGCGCCGCTGGCAGCAGCAGCGCAATGCGGCGGCCCTGAACGGCCTGCGCACGGGCGACATCACGGCCAGCCTGTACAACACCTCGCGGGCGTTGCGGCTGGCCTTGCAGGTTCTCATCCTCGGGGTTGGCGCCTACTACGTCCTGCAGGGCGCCCTGACCGGGGGCGCCATGATCGCCGCCTCGATCATCCTGTCGCGCGCCCTGTCGCCGGTCGAACGGTCGATCGGGGCGTGGCGGGCGTTCGTCGCGGCGCGCTCGGGCTACCGCTCGCTTCAGGCGCTGTTCGCCGATGGTGACGAGGTCGCGCGGGTGCGGCTTCCCGCCCCGACCGGCCGTCTGGAGGCCGCCGGCCTGACCTTCGTGCCGCCCGGCCAGGAGCGGCCCACCCTGAACACGGTGGATTTCGCCCTCGCGCCCGGGGAAACCTGCGGCATCGTCGGGCCGTCGGGGGCCGGCAAGTCCACCCTGTGCCGGCTGCTGGTCGGGGCCTGGGGGCCGTCGTCCGGGCATGTGCGGCTGGACGGCGCCGACGTGTCGCGGTGGGATGACGCCGACCTCGGGCAGCATGTCGGCTACCTGTCGCAGCAGGTCGAGCTGTTCGCCGGGACCGTGGCCGACAACATCGCCCGCATGCGCGACGCCGACGACGCCGACATCATCGCCGCCGCCAGGATGGCCGATGTCCACGACATGATCCTGCGCCTGCCCGACGGCTATGAAACCGACGTCGGGGTGCACGGCGGCAAGCTGTCGGGCGGCCAGCGCCAGCGCCTGGGGCTGGCCCGGGCGCTGTTCGGCAACCCGCGCCTGATCGTCCTCGACGAGCCGTCCTCCAACCTCGACACCGAGGGCGAGGCCGCCCTGGTCCGCGCCCTGGCGGCGCTGAAGGAGGACGGCCGCACCATCCTGGTCGTCACCCACCAGGCCAATCTGCTGCGTGGGGCCGACAAGATCCTGATGCTGCGCGACGGGCAGTTGGCCGCCTTCGGGACACAGGAAAACATCATGCGGGCGCTGGCCGCCCGTGCTGCTCCGCAAAGTCCCGGTCCACAGCGTCCGGCCGCCGCCGCCAATCCTGCCGAATGAGGGGGGTGCCATGCACAGCTTTCCGGACTTGATGAAGGCGCCCCGGCGCTTGGGGATTGCCGTCATCGTCGTGTTCTTCGGGGTGTTCGGCGGTTGGGCTGCGGCCACTCCGCTGTCCAGCGCCGCCGTCGCGCCCGGCGTGGTCAGCCCCGACGGCAGCCGCAAGACGGTGCAGCACCTGGAGGGCGGCATCATCCGCACCATCCACGTCCGCGAGGGCGACCGGGTGGCGGTCGGTGCGCCCCTGGTGTCGCTGCAGGACACCAGCGCGCGGGCCGAATACCGGGAACTGGTCGAACGCCTCGTCCACCTGATGGCCGAGGATGCCCGCCTGGTGGCCGAGCAGGCCGGCGACGAGACCTTGCCCGCCCTGCGCATCGACTCCGGCCTGCTGGCCGAGATGGATCGCGGCGACGTCGAGCGGGTGTTCAAGGGCCAGCGCGACCTGTTGCTCAGCCGCCGCGCCACCTTGCAGGGCCGCACCCAGATCCTGCGCCAGCGCGTCCGCCAACTGGACGAGGAGATCACCGGCCTGCGCGAGGTGATCGCCGCCCAGGAGGTCCAGCTTGGCCTTATCAGCCGCGAGGAGGCCGGGGTCCAGGAACTCTACTCCAAGGGCCTGGAGCGCCTGCCGCGCCTGCTCGCCCTGCAGCGCGAGCGCGCCGCCATCCAGGCCGAACAGGCCAAGGCGCGGGCCGGGGTGGCTCAGAAAGGTCAGCAGATCGGCGAAACCGAGATCCAGCTTCTCACCCTGACCGAACAGTTCCACGAACAGATCAACCAGCGCTCCACGGAAATCCGCAGCGAACTGGCCCGCCTGCACAGCATCCTGCCGGCCCGCCGCGACGCCCTGACCCGCACCACCGTGACGGCGCCGCTGTCGGGCACGGTGATGAACGTGATGGTGACCACGGCGTCGGGCGTGGTGCGTCCGGGCGAGCCGTTGCTCGACATCGTGCCGGACGACGACGCGCTGGTCATCGATGCCCGCGTGCGGCCCATCGACATCGACGTGGTCAGCCCCGGCCAGCGCACGCGGGTGATGCTCAACGCCTTCCGCCAGCGCAACATGCCGCAGATCTTTGGCACCCTGCGCTCGATCTCGCCCGACCGCCTGGTCGACGAGCGCACCGGGGAACCGTACTTCCTGGCCAAGGTCGACGTCGACCCGGCCGAACTCGCCGCCCTCGACGGCGGCCTGCACATCAGCCCCGGAATGCCGGTCGATGTCATGATCCTGACCGGCGAACGCACCATGGTCGACTACCTGCTGCGGCCGTTCCTGGACTCCGTGCTGAAGAGCTTCCGGGAAGCTTAGAGAGGAGCGGGGGAACCACAGAGGCACAGAGACACCGAGGTTTCGGCGCAAGTGCTGCGCGCAGCGCATTAAGGCCGTGTCGGGGGATTACCCCCTGCGGCGCCGCTCCGCCCTCTCTGTGACTTCTCTGTGTCTCCGTGTCTCTGTGGTTCCCCTTTGACTGATCCTCAGAACTGCCGGAGCAGGCGGCGGAGGTAGTCGCGTTCGTCGGTCGGGCGGTCGATGTCGTTGGAGCGGCGGCGCAGTTCCATCAGGATGTCGCGCGCCCTCCGCGTGTCCGGTTCGGTGGGGATTTCGGTGCCCTCGGTTTGCAGGCCGCCGAAGCCGCGGCCCATGGGGTCCATGCTCTGGCCGGGCTGCTGGCCGAACGGCATCATCATGCCCTGGCCCTGTTGGCCCCCCCGCTGCATCATCGCCTGCATCATCTGCTGCATGGCCTCGCCAGCGCCCTGGCGCAGGGCGTCGAGGGCGCGGCCCTGGGCTTCTTCGGCCGGAGCCCATGACTGGCCGGCCAGGGCGTCGCTGGCCTGGCGCATGTCCAGTTCGGCCGCGCCGAGGTTTTCCGGCACCTGTCCGGCCTGTTCGCCGATGCGGTTCATGATCTCGCCCAGGGCCTGGCGCAGGGCTTCCTGGGCCTCGGCCAGGGCGGCCCCGGCGGCGGGGTCGGAGGCCTCGCCCCGCTCGCCCGGCTGATTTTGCGGCGGGCGGTTCCCCTGCTGAGCGCGGCGGCCTTGCTGGCTGTCCTCGCCGGCCTCTTCGCGGCTGTTGCGGAACGTTTCGTTGAGCAAGTCCTCCTGCTGCTGGGCGAGGTCGCGCAGGGCGTCCATGATCTCCTGCATTTCCTGGGCCTGCTGGCTGGGCATCGGCTGGGCGTTGCGCAGTGCCTGGAGCATCTCCTGGAGTTGCTCCATCATCTGGCGGGCCGCCTCCTGGGCACCGATTTCCGACATCTCGCCAAGCTGGTCGAGCATCCGCGCCATGTCCGCCGGGTCGATCATGTCCTGCGGCATGGTGATGCTGGGCATGTCCTGGAGGGCCATTTCGGGCATGTTTTCCATCAGGGCCTGCATGAACTCGGCCAGGGCCTGCTTCAGTTCCTCCACCAGACGCTGGATTTCCTGCGGGTCGGCGCCGTCCTCAAGGGCCTGTTCCAGGGCGCGCTCGGCCTCGGCCATGCGTTCCTCGGCGGCGGCCAGGGCGCCATCCTCGACGCGCAGCGCGGCCTGCCACAGCAATTCGGCGACGTCGAGCTGGGGCGCGCCGGCCGTGGACCGGGCGTGGCGCAGGCGGGCCGAGGCGACGCGCAGGGTCAGGAACACCACGGCGTCGTCGTCGAACCGGCCGGGCACGCTGGCGATGGCATCGAGCATGGCGGCCACGGCGAAGCGCTGGTCGGGCTCGTGCAGGACGATCTTGCGCTGGCGGGCCAGTTCCTGCGCCACCGGATGGGTGAACACGCGCTCGGGCAGGGTGATCGGCAGCGCCTCGGTCTGGCCGGCCTGGTCCAGGGCGTCGCGCACGGTCAGATGCACGGTCACCGGCAGCCCCGCCCACGGGTGCGCCGTCAGGTCGATCAGCGGTTGCCCGGCGGCGGTGGCCGGCTGGCCGGGCGGCAGCGGCAGTTCATAGGTTTCGGCGGACCCCCTGGGGGCGCCGTCGCGGGCAATCGTGACGTCCAGTGCGGCCAGACCATGGTCGTCGGCCGCCTCGAACGGCAGGCGCAGGCGCCAGCGCGCCCCCTCGCCGGGGGGCTCGGCGAAGGCGATGCGCGGTGCCGCGTCGGGCGCCACGCGCAACGGCCATTCGGCCAGGATGCGCCCGCCCTCCATGACCGCCAGGGTGTCGGTGGCCTCGGTGGTGGCAACAAGGTCGGCCTCCAGGCGGTGGCTGTCGTCGGCCAGGGTCTGGGGCGTTTCATAGACCGCGCCCAGCCGCACCACCGGGGTGTCGGCCCCATGGATGAGCAGCAGCAGGCGGCTGCCCTCGGGCGCCTCGATGCTCAGGGGGTCCCCCGTTCCGGCTTCCACCCCGGTGCGGTAGAACGGCGCCTGTCCGGTGTACTCGGGCGGCGTCACCCACACGTCGGCGGTCAGCACCGGCGCCGCGCCGCCGCTCAGGGACGGTGACAGGGCCCGGGCGACGCGCGGCCACGGGTCGTTCCAGGCCGCGATTACCGTCACGAACAAGGCCAGCACGGCAAGCGAGCGCAGGCCGCGCGGGTCGCGGGCCGGCACGCCGGGATGCGGCACCACGCCGCGCAGGCCGGCGGCCTCGGCGGCGGCACGGCGGGCATGGGCCTCCCACAGCACGCGCGACAGGGGATCGCTCCCGCCCTGGGCCAGGGAGTCCCGGCTGGCGGTCAGCGGCCGGTGGAGCACCGGGCGCTCCAGGCGGTGCCCGGCCTCGGCCAGGGTCGGCCAGCGGAAGGGGCGCAGCCCGACGACCAGCGCGGCGACGAAGGCCAGCCCGAAAACGGCCAGGACGGCGGCATGCAGCCACCCCGGAAGGCGCGGCAATAGATCGGAGAGCGCCAGGGCCCCGAACAGACCGGCGAGGGTAACGGCGGGCCACAGCCCGGACCACAGGCGCTCCCACAGGAGCGCCGCGCGGGCCGCGGTCAGCCGCCGGGGTATGGACGACAGAGGACGCACGCCCCCAACGTAAGACCTCCGGCCCCGGTTGGGGAGGGGGTGGCGGGTGCTTTTCTGGCGGTGCCCGACGGGGGGCGCATCGGGGGGCGTCTGTCTGGGAAGAAAAATCGTTGCAGTATAGGGGCTTACACTTGACGGTGGTGGGGCCGTCTGGCACCTTTGCAAGGGGAGCCCCGGCATCAACCGCTTTGCCCCAGCAGAAAGGGGAGTGCGTCAATGACGAAATCGGAACTGATCGCGCGTCTGGCCGAACGGAATCCGCACCTCTACCAGCGCGATGTGGAACGCATCGTGTCGACCATTTTCGACGAGATCGGGGCCGCCCTGGCCCGCGGAGACCGGGTGGAACTGCGTGGTTTCGGCGCCTTCTCCGTGAAACGCCGCGATGCCAGGACCGGCCGCAACCCGCGCACCGGCGAATCGGTGCATGTCGACGAAAAAGCGGTGCCCTACTTTAAAACCGGCAAGCAACTGCGTGAACTGCTGAACACCGACTGAACTGGCGCGTTAATGCAGAGGGACACCGCGCCGGGTGGCGCAGTGACGCCTCGCAGGGGCGGGTGACAAGACGACTCGGAGCATGCCCGTGAGAATTCTAGCCTGGCTGATCGGAATACCCGTCGCCATCCTGGCCATCGTGTTCGCCGTGGTGAACCGGCAACTGGTGACCGTGGACCTGTGGCCGCTGCCGTGGACGGTCAGCCTGCCGCTGTTCCTGATGGTCCTTGGCGCCATGGGCCTGGGTCTCGCGTTCGGCGGTGCCGTCGTCTGGATCTCGGCCGGGGCGGCGCGCAAGCGGGCGCGGGCCGAAGGCCGCCGGGCCGACCGCCTGGACAGCCGGGTGCGGGCCCTGGAGACCGAGAACCAGCGCCTGAATGCGCAGTTCGCTCCGGCCGTGCGCGACCAGTCCGCCACCACTGCCCGTGCCCTGCCGCCGGCCTGACGCCGTCCCATGCCCCTGCGCTACGACATGCCCCTGTTCCGGCCGCCGTCCGAGGGCGACAACCTGATCATCCAGGCGACGCTGGGGTGCAGCTTCAACCGCTGCTCCTTCTGTTCCATGTACCGCACCAAGACCTATGGCGCCCGGCCGTTCGAGGCGGTGGCGGCCGACATCGCGGCGGCGGCGCGGGCGTGGCCGGAGGCACACCGCGTGTTCCTGGCCGACGGCGATGCCATGGGCCTGCCGACCGATCATCTGCTGGCCCTGTGCGCCCTGCTGGCCAAGACGTTTCCGGCCCTGCAGCGCATCACGGCCTATGCCACGCCGTCCAACCTGCTCAAGAAGACCCCGGAGGAACTGGCCGCGCTCAAGGCCGCCAAGCTGTCGCTGGTCTATGTCGGCATCGAAAGCGGCGACCCCGCCATCCTGCGCCGCATCACCAAGGGCGCCAGCGCCGCCGGCATCGTCGAGGCGGTGACCAAGGCCAAGGCGGCCGGGCTGAAGGTATCGGCCACCGTCATCCTCGGCCTGGGCGGCGAAACCCGGTGGCGCGAGCACATCGAGGGCACGGCGGCGGTGCTCAACGCCTGCGCCCCGACCTACGCCTCGACCCTGCAGCTTTTCCTGGAGGACGACCGGGTGGAGGATTTCCTCGCCACCTGGAACAGCCGGGCCGAGGCCGGCGAGACCTTTGCCCCGCGCGACGACGCCGGGGTGCTGGAGGAACTGGACCTGCTGCTGACCCTGCTCGATCCGCCGCAGCCGGTCATCTTCCGATCCAACCACGCCTCGAACGCCCTGCCGTTGGCCGGCACCCTGCCCAAGGACAGCGACCGCCTGCTGGCCGCCGTGCGCGGGGCACGGGCAGGGCTGGTGCAGACCCGGCCACGCTGGTTGCGCAGGGTGTAATTCCTTGGTGGCGAGGGTCTTATGCTGACGGGCCATGGTGCTTTTGACTGTCTTTCCGGGGGCGCGGCACGGGCGTAAAAGCGACACATGCTGATACCCGACGCCCATCGCCCGCAGCTTTCGCCCGCCCCGTCAGGGCCGGTTGCCGATCCCGCCTTTGCCGAGGCGGCGCGTCGTGTGGCCGTGCTGCTGGACCGCGTCGGCGCCTGTGCGCCCGACTGCCCGATCGACGCCCCGGTGCGCGACGAGATCGCCCCGGCGATCACGGCCGGCGACGCCGAACCCCTGTGGCGGGCCACCCTGGCCCACGCCCAGACCGCCCTCGGCTGTCGCCGGGACTGTCCGGCGGTGGACATGATGCGCGCCGTCCTGGCCGCCACGCGCCCGGCCTACCGCGCGGCTGGATAAGGCGCCCACGAACAATCACGAAACCTTCATCCCCCGGCGCGCCGTCCTGCGGCACAAGGAGGGCGTCCCCGCCCCCAGGGATTGAAGAGGTTCCCGCCCCCATGTTCCAGCATTCGCTTGCCGCGCCGCGCCTGCTTCAGCGCCGCCCCAGCCGTGCCCTGGCCGAGGCCATGGGCGCGGCCGCAACCTGCCTGTATGGTCCCTGCGCGGCACTGCCGCCGATGTGGCTGCCGGTTGCCCGCGCCCTGTCCGGCGATCTGCCTGGCGGGATGATCCCGGCCCTGGCCGGAGCGGCGGGTCACGCGGCGCGGTCATGCCACCTTGATTGCCCGGCAGTCGCGGCGTTGCGTGACATCGCCGTCCTGCACGAGGCCGAGGCCGTCGAGCCACGCCCGACGACCAGCGCCGCCTGACCCCCTCGCCGAGCTTACAGGATCTCCAGCACCCGTTCGGGCGGACGGCCCAGGCGGGCGGCGTCGCCCTTGACCACGATGGGCCGCTCGATGACCCGGGGATTGGCGACCATGCCGGCGATCACCGCGTCATCGTCGAGGGCCGGGTCGTCCAGGCCGACCTCCTTGGCCTCCTTCTTGCGCAGCAGGTCGCGCGGCGCCATGCCCAGCTTGCGCAGGATGGCGCGCAGGTCGTCGGCGCTCGGCGGCGTGTCGAGGTATTCCACGACGGTCGGAGAAATGCCTTTATCCTGGATTAGGGCCAGCGTCTCGCGCGACTTGGAACAGCGCGGATTGTGGTAGATGGTTACGCTCATCGGCCGGGCGTCCTCTTGCTATGGGCGGGGCTGGTGCTCACATAGGTGGTTCTTAATCCATTTCGGGGCAGTGATGCAGGTCTTTTCCTTTTGCGGTTTTGTCCGGGCCTTCCTGGTGGTGGTTCTGCTGGCGATGGCGGTGCCGGCCTATGCGCAGGGTGCCCCCGATGCGTCGCCCCCCGCCGAGGCCCTGACCCCCGAGCAGCTTGAAAGCCTGATCTCCACCCTTGAGAACGATGCCGAGCGGCAGCAGTTCCTGGACACCCTGAAGGCCGCCCTGCAGGCCCATCAGCCGCCCGAGCCGGCGCGCGGCGGGCTGGGCGGGCGGTTGCTCGGCGGCCTGTCGGCGGCGGTCGCCTCGGTCAGTGCGGAGATGGCTCATCTGGCCGTGGGGGCGGCGCGCCTGCCCAGCCTCGTCCGCGACGTGACCGCGGCACTGGACTCGCCGCGCGAGCGGGACGACCTGCTGGGCGCGCTGATCGCCATGACCGTGGTCGCGGTGGTCGGCCTGCTCGCCGCGTGGCTGGCCCAACGCCTGCTGGCTCGCCCGGCGGCGGCGCTGAAGACCCGTTCCGGCGCCCGCTGGCCGGAGCGCATCGCGCTGCTGGCCGGACGTCTGATCCTCGCCCTGGTGCCGCCGCTGGCCCTGGCCCTGGCCGCCTGGATGGTGCTGCCGGTGCTGGGGGTGGGCGGCCGCCTGCTGACCGGCCTGACCACCTTCATCGCCGCTCTTGCCCTGTACCGCGCCGTGGTCGGGGTCAGCCGCGCGTTCCTGGCGCCCGATGACGACGCCCAGCGCGTGCTGCCGCTGGCCGGCGAGACGGGGCAGTACCTGATGATCTGGGTCCAGCGCATCGCCGGCGTGGTGCTGCTTGGCGGGTTCGTGCTGCAGGCCGCGGTGCTGGCCGGGCTGCCGACCCAGAGCTACGACGTGCTGCTCAAGCTGCTGGGCCTGCTGGTCGCCTCGCTGACCATCATTCTGGTGCTGCAGAACCGCATTGCCGTGGCTGCCTGGATCCGCCGGGACAGCGCCGCGTCGCCCCCCGCCGAGAGTCCGCGCCGCTCCGCCCACCGGATGCGCCAGCGCTTCGCCGACGTGTGGCACGTCCTGGCCATCCTCTACATCATCGTGCTGTACGGGGTGTGGGCGGCCGATGTGGATGGCGGGTTCGCCTACATCCTGCGCGCCACCGCCCTGACCGCCATGGTCCTGGCCCTGGCCGCCGGCATGGGTCGCCTGCTCAACCTGGCGATCGCCCGGGCGTTCCGGGTCAGCGCCGAGAACAAGGCCCGCTTTCCCGGCCTGGAGGGGCGCGCCAACCGCTATGTGCCGGTGCTGCACACCATCCTGCGGGTCGCCCTGGTCGTGGTGACGGCGCTGGCGGTGCTGGAGGTGTGGGGCCTGGAAACCCTCACCTGGCTGACGGCCGGGCCGGGCCAGCGCCTGACCGGGGCGGTGCTGAGCATCGCCATCGTGCTGGCCCTGGCCTTCATCGCCTGGAGCATCGTCAGTTCGGCCATCGAACGCTACCTCAGCCAGACCGACGGCGACGGCACGGTGGTGGCCCGCTCGGCCCGCGCCAAGACCCTGTTGCCGCTGGCCCGCAACGTGTTCCTGGTGGTGCTGGTGGTGATCGTCGGGCTGATCGTGCTGTCCGAGGTCGGGGTCAACATCGCCCCGCTGCTGGCCGGTGCCGGCGTCATCGGCCTGGCCATCGGCTTCGGGTCGCAGAAGCTGGTCCAGGACGTCATCACCGGCGCCTTCATCCTGATCGAGGACACCATTTCGGTCGGCGACGTGGTCGATGTGGGTGGCCATGCCGGCGTGGTCGAGGCCATCACCATCCGGTCCATGCGCCTGCGCGACGCGGTCGGCAACGTGCACACCATCCCGTTCTCGACGGTCGACAAGGTCACCAACCTGACCAAGGAGTTCAGCTTCGCCGTGCTCGACATCGGCGTGGCCTACCGCGAGGACACCGACGAGGTGTTCGCCGTCATGAAGGAGGTCGCGGACGGCCTGCAGGCCGACCCGGAGTGGGGGCCGCAGATCCTCGAGCCCATGGAGGTGATGGGGGTGGACGCCTTCCTGGATTCCGCCGTGCTGCTCAAGGCCCGCCTCAAGACCCAGCCGATCCGGCAGTGGGCGGTGCGCCGCGAGTTCAACCGCCGTCTCAAGAAGGTGTTCGACGCGCGCGGCATCGAGATCCCCTTCCCGCAGTCCACGGTGTGGTTCGGCGAGGACAAGAACGGCAACGCCCCGGCCGGCCGCATGGTCGTCCGCACCGCCGAAGGCGGGGCAGGGGCGGCGGTGGAGCAACTGTAACCGACACGTCACTGGACCTGCCGGCCTCGCATGGACGATAGCCTTTGGGAGTAAACCTCCTGGAGGCGGCCCATGCACATCGTCATCGTCACCGATGCGTGGTATCCCCAGCCCAACGGCGTGGTCCGGGTGCTGGGCAGCCTCAAGCGGCGCCTGGAGGGGGGCGGGCACCGCGTCAGCGTGATCGAGCCGGGGCTGTTCAAGACCGTCGCCCTGCCCACCTACAGCGAGATCCGCCTCGCCCTTCTGCCCGGCCGCAAGGTCGCCCGGATGCTGCGTGAGGCCGACGCCGACGCTGTCCACATCGCCACCGAAGGACCCCTCGGGCGGGCGGCGCGGGCGTGGTGCCGGCGCCACGGAGTGCCCTTCACCACGGCCTACCATTCCAAGTTTCCCGAATACGTCCACGCCCGCACCGGCCTGCCGCTGAGCTGGCTGTACGCCGCCATGCGGGCCTTCCATGCGCCCAGCGCGGCGGTCCTGGCGCCCAGCCCGAGCGTGGCGCGGGAGCTGCGCGCGGAAGGCTTTTCAAACGTGGTCGAATGGGCCCACGGCGTGGACACCGACGCCTTCCGCCCCGATGCCAAGGACTACTTCGATGACAGGGGACCCAACGCCGGCCAACGGCCGCTGTGGCTCTACGTCGGGCGGGTCGCGGTGGAGAAGAACCTGACGGCGTTCCTCGACCTCGACCTGCCCGGCCGCAAGGTGGTGGTCGGCAGCGGCCCCCAGCGCACGGCCCTGATGCGGCGCTATCCCGAGGTTCTGTTCCATGTGGCCGATGGCGACGAGGAACTGCGCCGCTGCTTCAATGCCGGCGACGCCTTCGTCTTTCCGTCGCGCACCGACACCTTCGGGCTGGTCATGCTGGAGGCCATGGCCTGCGGCGTGCCGGTCGCCGCCTTCCCGCTGACCGGACCGCTGGACGTGCTGGGCGGCGCGCGCGGCACGGTGGGCATCCTCGACGACGACCTGGGGGCCGCGGCCCGTGCCGCGCTGGGCCTCGACCCCGCAGCCTGCCGGAGCTATGCCGAGGCCTTCAACTGGGACGTGGTGGCCGATCAGTTCTTGTCGAACCTGGCCCGCATCGGCTAGCAAGGCGCTCCCGAGAACGGAGCACCCCGGCCATGACCACCCCCGACCTTACCGACCGCGCGCTGTACCACCACTGGGCCCAGGACCATGTCCGCTTCCAGGACCTCGACCGGGTCGGCCATGTGAACAACATCGCCTTCCTGGTCTATGCCGAAACCGGGCGCATCGCCTGGGCCGAACAGACCTGGCCGGGCTCCACGGCCGGCACCGGCATCGGCTGGACCATCGTGCGCATCACCTTCAACTACCTGGCCCAGGCCCACTTCCCGGGCACGGTGGACATCGGCACGCGGACCCTGCGCCTGGGCACCTCGTCGTGCACCCTCGGCCAGGGCCTGTTCGTCGGCGACACCTGCGTCGGCACGGCCGAAAGCGTGGTCGTGTGGACGGACGTCAAAGCCGGCAAATCCGTCGCCCTGTCGCCCGAAATGCGGGTGGCATTGGAGGAATAAGTATGCAGGGAACCACAGAGGCACAGAGACACAGAGAGGCCGTGCAGGCGCGCGTAGCGCAGTAAAACTTCAACTCTGAAATTATCTGCCTGCGGCGCCACCTGCTCCGCTCTCTCTGTGTCTCTGTGCCTCTGTGGTTCCCGCTTCCCTTCTTCACTACCCATACCGATGCAACCGCGTCCCGTGCTCCTTGAGCCACTTCTGGGCGTTGGTGGTGTCGCCGGCCAGGTCGCGGACGACGGTCCAGAAGCGGTGGGAGTGGTTGAGTTCGATCAGGTGGGCGACTTCGTGGGCGACCACGTAGTGCAGCACGTCCTCGGGCGCCAGCACCAGCCGCCACGAGAACGACAGGTCGCCGTTCGCCGTGCAGCTTCCCCACCGGGTGCGGCCGTCGCGCAGGGAGATACGGCCCACCGGGCGGCCCAGGCGGGCGGCCAGGGTGTGGGCGCGGGGTGTGATCTCGGTTCGGGCGCGGCCCTTGAGCCAGTCGGCCAGCCGGCGCGGCAGGTGCTCGGGCAGGCCCGATACCCCGATATCTCCGTCTTCAATCCATACGCCGCGCCGCGCCTCGGGCCGGTGGCGGATGACGTGGGGCACGCCGAGCAGCGGGATGGGCACTCCGTCGGCGAACGGCACGCGCGGCGGCACGGCGGCCAGGCGGGCGCGGATCCAGTCGGTGCGTTCGGCCACGAAGGCCAGCGCCTCGCGCGGCGGCACGCCCTTGGGCCGCACGACCACCAGGCGGTCCTCCTTGGCGTCGAAGCGCAGGGTCAGGCGGCGGGTGGTTGGTGAGGTGCGCAGCACCACCGGAAACCGCCGCCCATCGATCTCGACGGAGGATTCGGTGGGTGGCGGCGGGGCGGGGCGCAGCAGGCGTGACAGCAGGCTCATGGCGTCAGATCCGGCCTTACAGATCCGGCCAGTCCACCAGATGGTGTTCCAGCGGCCCGGCCTTGCGTTCGGAGATGCAGCGGCCGCGGACCGACATGCCGGCCTCGTGCACGCTGCCCGGATCGCCCGACACCAGGGGATGCCACCACTCCAGGTCCTTGCCTTCGTGGATGAGGCGGTAGGCGCAGGTGGGCGGCAGCCAGCTCATGCGGCCGATGGCGGCGGGATAAAGCTGCACGCAGTCGGGCACGAAGTCCCAGCGGTTGGCGTAGTCGGAACACTGGCACGACCCAAGGTCGAGCAGCCGGCAGGCCACCGACGTGTTGTGGATGGCCCCCAGCGTGCCGTCGTCCTCCTCGTCCTGGAGCTTGTGCAGGCAGCATTTGCCGCAGCCGTCGCACAGGCTCTCCCACTGCTCCGGGGACATGTCCTCCAGAGCAGTGGTCTGCCAGAACGGTTCGTCTTCAGGCGGCCTGGCTGGCGCGCCGTTCGTGTGTGCGGATGAAGTCGCGGACATGGGGCAGGATTTCCTCGCGCCAGCGGCGCCCGTTGAAAATGCCGTAGTGCCCCACTTTGGGCTGGAGGTGATGCTTGTGCAAGGCCTCCGGCAGGTTGCTGCACAGATCGTGCGCCGCAATCGTCTGGCCGGCCCCGGTGATGTCGTCCTTTTCGCCCTCGACCGTCATCAGCGCGATGTCGGTGATGGCGCCGGGGTTCACCAGGCGGTCGCGGACCATCATGG
Source organism: Rhodospirillaceae bacterium (assembly GCA_041686745.1). Taxonomy (GTDB): domain Bacteria; phylum Pseudomonadota; class Alphaproteobacteria; order Rhodospirillales; family Rhodospirillaceae; genus Cauispirillum. Next base: position 444,615 of record JAWLDH010000002.1, read on the forward strand.
TGCCGTTGGGCAGGGCGTGTTCCTTGAACACGTCGCGCACGGTCTCCAGATAGAACTCGGCCGGCAGGTCCATGACGCTCAGATACTCGTCATAGAACTCGCGGTGCTTCTCGGCCGAATCGCCGTCGCCCTTGATGAGGTGGCGGTAGTAGTGCAGATGGGCGTTCATGTGGCGGTCGAGGTTCATGGACATGAAGCCCGACAACTGCAGGAAGCCCGGATAGACCAGACGGCCGCGCCCTTCGTACATGGCCGGGACCATGTGGATGACCTGGCTCTCGAACCAGTTCATGTCCTTGTCTTCGGCGAAGCGGTTGACCTCGGTCGGGTTGCGGCGGGTGTCGATCGGGCCGCCCATGAGGATCATGGAGCGCGGCCGGTTGGGGTCGTTGTCCTCGGCCATCAGCGACAGCGCGGCCATCACCGGCACCGACGGCTGGCACACGGCCATGACGTGGGTGTCGGGGCCCAGCGTGGTCAGGAAGGTGCGCAGGGTGTCGACATAGTCGGCGAAGTGGAACGGCCCGTCGGCCAGCGACACGGAGCGGGCGTTGGTCCAGTCGGTGATGTAGACGTCATGGTCGGGCAGCAGGGCCTCGACCGTGCCGCGCAGCAGGGTGGCGTAGTGGCCCGACATGGGGGCGACCAGCAGGATCTTCGGGTCGTCGCGGCCAACGACGTCACGCTCGAAGTGCAGCAGGTCGCAGAACGGCAGATGGTGCGCCACGCGCTCGGTCACCGCCACCTCGCGCCCGGCCACGGTGGTGGTCGGCAGGTTGAACGGCGGCTTGGGATACTGGCGGGTGACGCGCTCGAACAGGGATGCGCTGGCGGCCAGGGACCGGCCGGTATGCGTGTAGGCAATGGGCATCCACGGATTCGACAGCACGCTGTGCATGGTCTGCGCGACAAGGCGCATCGGGCTCATTGCCGCATGGTGAAACTCATGAATCTGGTAAAGCATTCGCTGGTCACCCTCTCATCAGTGCGTCTGATGCGACCGGTTGCATCGGACTGAACTGAAACCCCCTGAACCGGCCTACCACGAAAGAATGTTTCCTCTACTCCGTTTTGTCATAAACAAAGTTGCGGAGCAACACGAATTTGATGGCGATTTGCAGGGACGCCGCGTGGGGGTATGCAGGGCGATTCACAAATACCTGATGTCATTGGTGCGGATACAGACTCACTGAACAACGCTGAACGCGTGCAGTGCAGCATTCAGTTCAGGCAGGCTACCACCAATGCGCATTTCCGGGAGGGTTTATTATTCGGGCTCATCCCGGATTTGCGGGGAAGCAGCCGCGTCCGTGTGGAGGAACCACAGAGGCACAGAGGCACAGAGAGTTCTGCGCTGACTGGGCACCCCGTTTCCGCGCCTGCCGCAGGCAAGCTTCTTCGCTGCGCGCGCGATCGGGCACTGAGTCATCCCTTGGCGCGCAATCTCTGTGCCTCTGTGTCTCTGTGGTTCAAAACGGCAATGCGCGACCCCGGAGGCCCGTGATGAAGCGTTATTCGACGCGCTTGTTCATGATCTCGGCCACCTGCTCGGCGGTCAGGCCGTGCGACAGGTGGGTGAGAAAGGCGCCGTCGGGGCCCATCAGATAGGCGATGGCCGAATGGTCCATCAGGTAGGCGGTCGGGTCGTTGGGATCTTCCTCGACCTTGGCGGCATAGACCCGATAGGCCTGGGTCGCGGCGCGCACCTGCTCCGGCGACCCGCTCAGGCCGTGGAAGCGCGGATGGAAGTGGCTGACGTACTCGCCGACCATCTCGGGCGAGTCGCGCTCGGGGTCGACCGTGATGAACACCGGTTCGATCTTGGCCGCCTTGTCGGCCGGCAGCATGTCCAGGGCCCGGCCGACCGTGCCCAGGGTGCTCGGGCAGACGTCGGGACAGAAGGTGTAGCCGAAGTAGATCAGCATGTACTTGCCGCGGAAGTCGGCCTCGGTCACCGTCTTGCCGTCGCCGTTGACCAACTCGAACGGCCCGCCGATGGCCGCCGTGCCGGTGGTCGTCGTGGTCCCCACGGGGTCATGGGAGGACAGCAGCAGGTAGCGCCCGCCCAGGGCGATCAGGCCAACGGCCAGGACGACGGCAACGGTCTTCAACCAACGCATGGGGGACTCCCGGCAGGTACCATCAGGCGATCAGGGTGACCGCCATCCACGACAACACGACGGCGTTGAGCACCAGCAGCACCGGCGCGCCACGCACCAGGATGCCCCGCCAGTGGGTTCCGGCGATGTGGCCGGCCAGTCCGACGCCGAACAGGGTCGGCATGGTGCCCAGGGCGAACACGCCCATTCCAAAGGCTCCGGCCACCGGATCGCCGGTCGAGGCGGCGGCGGCCAGGGCGCCATACAGCAGCCCGCAGGGAATGAACCCCAGCAGCAGGCCCAGGGCATAGCCGCGCCACCCCACCGGGGCGGCGAACAGCGGCCGGGCGAGGCGTCCGATGTGGCGTGACCACCATCCTTCCTTGCCATCCCCGCTTGCCTTTCCAGGCAGCAGGGCGCGCAGGCGGGGCACCGCGTAGCCGATGAAGAACAGTGCGGCCACACCCAGCAGGGCGGCCGAAATCCAGCGCAGCCCGGCGACGTTGCCCAGGCTTCCGGCAACCAGGGCGCCGACCGTTCCAAGGCCCATATAGGTGGTCAGGCGGCCGAGCTGATAGGGCAGCAGGGCGGCGCCGGCCAGCCGGTGCCACTCGCGCATGCGGCTCGCCGGCACGCTTTCCAGGCGCGCCCCGACCTGCGACAGCACGAACGGCCCGCACATGGCCGAGCAGTGCGCAAGGCCGCCGACCAGCCCGGTCATGAACAGGCTGAACAGCAGGTTTCCCTGGTCCACCACCACATCGGCGCAGTGGCTGACCCCGGCGGCGATGAGGGCAAGCAGGACGGCGTCCTGGTCCACGGGCGGTTCATCCTTTTGCGTATGGCTTGAGGTGACGTTATGCCAGCCTCAACCGCTGGTCACTGCGAATTATCAATTATCATTCCGCCACCATGCCTGGCACCATGCCCTTGGCGATCACACCGCGCAGGTCCACCACCTCGCCGACCACCACGATGGCCGGGGGCTTGAGGCCGGCGGCGTCCAGCGCGGCGGGCAGCTCGGCCAGGGGGGCGGCGACCACGTGCTGGCGCGGCGTGGTGGCGTTGGCCACGGCGGCGGCCGGAGTCATGGGGTCGCGCCCGGCCTTGATCAGCCGTGCCACGATCTGCGGCAGGTGCTTGAGCCCCATGTAGAACACCAGCACCGGCGCGCCCTTGGCCAGGGCGTCCCAGTCCAGCCCGGCCGGCAGGGCGCCGTCGGCGGCGTGGCCGGTCACGAAGGTGACGGCGGAATTGGTGTCGCGCGCCGTGGCCGGGATGCCGGCATAGGCCAGCCCGCCGACGCCGGCGGTCACGCCCGGCACCACCCGATAGGGCACCCCGGCCTCGGCCAGGGCCATGGCTTCCTCGGCCCCGCGCCCGAACACGAACGGGTCGCCGCCCTTCAGGCGCAGCACCCGCCGGTCCTTGCGGGCCATCTCGATCAGGCGGGCGGTGATCTCGGTCTGCTTGGGGCTGGGCGCGCCGCCGCGCTTGCCCATGAAATGCAACGCGGCGTCCGGCCGGGCCAGCGCCAGAACCCGCTCGTCGACCAGGGCGTCATAGACGATGTCGTCGGCCCGGCTCAGGGCGTGGGCGGCCAGCAGGGACAGCAGTCCCGGATCGCCCGGCCCGGCGCCGGTCAGCCACACGGTCCCCGGCGCGAAGTCGGGCAGGGCGAAGGGCAGGGTGAAGGTCGAATTCGGTGCGCTCACGCCACGGCCCTAGATCAGGACGTTGAGGTAGGTGCCGCGCGGCGCCGACAGGTCGAACCGCCGCCCTTCGATGTGCACATAGTGCTTCTGCGGCGGCTCCAGGGTGGCGACCTGCCGCCCGGATGCCTGTTCCGGGACAGGCACCGGCGCACGGCGGCGCCCCGCCCCGTCGATGCCGCGGGCGGTGGAGGAGCGCGAAGCGCCAACGCCACGAAGTGAATCGGCCATGTCATGCGACCCAGGAGAAAGAAGCCCCAACCCTACCGCGCCTGTCGCCCAGGCTCAAGGGCGGGCTGATTTTGGTGGGAAGGAAGTGAAGCGGGGAAACACAGAGTTCACCGAGAAGGCGCAGAGGGCACCGAGAGGGCGCAGCCATGCGCCGCAGGCAAGGCTTCCCCGCCGTGGTTTTTATGCGCGGCGCGCGGCCGCTGGCCTTGGACTCTCTGTGTCCTCTGCGTCCTCTGTGGTGAACCCCTTCACTTTCCTCAGTTCTTGTCCTCGCCCAGGCTCATGATGCCGATGCCCATGCCGACGCTGCCGAAGGTGACGAACAGGCCGAAGAACAGCAGGATGACCACCATCAGCCCGTCGTCGGACTCCGAAATCAGGGTGCGCAGGCCGCCAATGTCGGCCCACAGCAGCAGGACGCCGAACAGGAACCCGCCAATGGTCCCGTACAACAGGTGGGTGAGCAGGAATTCCAGAACAGTCTTCTCATGCTGCTTGAGCGGCATGGCGTCCTCGGGTCAGGGGCATATGGGGGCCAGGGGGCATATGAATTTACGTGCATGGGGCGCGATGCGTTCAGGCAAAACCGCCTCCTGACCATATGGAGCCGGAAAGGCCCGGCGCCATGAGCGATATCAATGACCCGTCTAAAAAACCGCCTCCCCCGACCCGACCGGATCCTCGGCTTCGGGTTCGGCGCCCAGGCTGCGCATGGCGGTGCAGATGGCGTCGATGGCCGCTTTGATGCGGGCGGCGTCGGTGCCGCGCGCCACGATGCTCACCCCCAGGCGGCCGTCGCGGACGAACGGATAGCTGCCCAGGTCGAGGTCGGGAAAGCTGTCCTGGATTCCTGCCAGGGGGGCGGCCAGATCGCCTTCGCGCACATAGGCCGCCACCGCCCGCGACAGCACCGGGGCGCCGCCGGTCAGGCCGTGCTTGACCGAATCGAACATCGCCTGGGCGATGCGCGGCACGCCGGCCAGCACGAACACGTTGCCGATGCGAAAGCCCGGCGCCTGGCTGACCGGGTTGTCGATCAGCGCGGCGCCGCGCGGGATGTCGGCCATCTTCAGCCGGGCGGCGTTCAGGTCGCCGTTGCCGTAGTGGTTCCGCAGGCGGGCCTCGGCCTCGGGATTGCGCTCCAGGACGGTGTTGAAGGCTTTGGCGATGGCCTCGGCCGTCAGGTCGTCGTGGGTCGGGCCGATGCCGCCGGTGGTGAACACATAGTCATAGCGGGCGCGCAGCTCGTTCACGGTGTCGACGATGACCGGAATGTCGTCGACGATCACGCGGGCCTCCTTGAGGCGCACCCCGACCGCCGCCAGGCCGCTGCCCAGCATCTGGATGTTGGCGTCACGGGTGCGCCCGGACAGCACCTCGTTGCCGATGACGATGACGCAGGCAATGACTTCACGGGATTGGCCGGTCGGCATGGATGTTCTCCGGGTGGATGGGATGGCGGCAATACGGCGCGGCTCCACTATCGGATGCGTGGCGCGTCGAGACAAGCAACCGCAGAAAACCGCCGTACGGCGGCGCAGGCCATATGACTTGCGTCGTGGTTGCGCGATATCCTGATTATTAATAAGGTCTTCCGCTTAAGCGCCCGAACAACGGGCCGGCAAGGCGGTCCTGCGGGGACGCGACGTCCTTGGAACGCGGGGTAAACGGGGAGTTTCACAATGGCGGCTTTTGAATGGACTGACGCCCTGGCTGTCGGGGTGGATGCGATTGACGGCGATCACAAGATCCTCATCGACCAGATCAACATGCTGTCGGCTGCCATCGAGTCCGGCACCGACGACACGCTGGTGGCCAGCGTCATCAACGTGTTGATCGATTATACGGTCTATCACTTCGACCGCGAGCGCCAGATGATGGCGACCACCGATTTCGCCGACTCGGTGCGCCACCTCAAGGAACACGACATCATGGTGGCCAAGGTCCAGGCCATGCAGAGCGCCTATGCCCGCGGCAACGGCGACCTGGACGAGATGTTCAAGTTCCTCAAGGTGTGGCTGACCCAGCACATCATGAAGTCCGACCAGGCCTTCGCCGCCCACATCAAGGCGACCAGCGGCGCCAACCTGGTGCCGCCGCCCGAGGCGCGCGGTGCGGTGGACTGGCGCAACCTGTCGGTGCTGGTGGTTGACGACCAGTTCAACTTCCGGTCCCTGATGCGCAACATCCTCAACACCTTCGGCGTGACCCAGATCCAGGAAGCCCGCGACGGCATGGAGGCCTATGAACGTCTGGGCACCACGCCGGCCGACGTCATCCTGGTCGATGACGAGATGCAGCCCTGCGACGGCCTGGAGTTCACCCGCATGGTGCGCGGCACCAAGTCGCCGTCGCCCAAGGCCGTGGTGATCCTGATGCCGTCCCGCGAAATCACCCGCGAGTACGTCAAGGAAGCGACCGAGGCCGGCGTCCACGACCTGATGATCAAGCCGCTGGCGCCCAAGACGGTGCGGACGCGCATCGAGCATTACCTGACCAACCCGGTGCCGTTCCGCATGGTCGGCGACCGCCTGATCCCGGTCCGCCGGGCACCGACGCCGCCAGCACAGGGCGCACGTCCCGCCGTCTCCTGACGGCCCCGTCATCCCCACAGGCTCGACGGTGCCCGGATCTCCGGGCACCGAGAGGCCGGGGCTGCCCTGAAGGCGGGGCGGCGCCGGCTCCAGGAGGAGTGCGCCCATGTCCCAGTTGGCTTGGTCCGACCAGTTGAGCTGCGGCGTCGCCGTCATCGACGATGACCACAAGGTCCTGGTCGGCCAGTTCAACCGCCTGTCGGCCGCCATTGCCGACAAGAAGGAGGCCAGCCTCGTCGGCGGGGTCATCAACGCGCTCCTCGACTACACGGCGTTCCACTTCGAGCGCGAACTGCGCCTGATGCAGGTGACGGAGTTCCCCGACCTCGACCGCCACTGCGCCGAACACGTCGCCCTTCTGAACACCTTGCGCAAGATGAATGCCGACTGGCGGACCGGCGGGGCCACCGGGCGCGACCTGCTGACATTCCTGGGCAAGTGGCTGACCAATCACATCCTGGGGTCCGACCATGTCCTGGGGCGTCACATCGTGGCCAGCGGCGGCGACCGCCTGATCGCCCCGGCGCGGGCACGCGACAGCCTGAACTGGGGCGAGGTTTCGGTCCTGCTTGTCGATGACTCGGCGGATTTCCGCGGTCTCATGCGCAGCGCCCTGGTCCACATCGGCATCCGTACCATCGTCGATGCCTGCGACGGCGCCGAGGCCATGCAGAAGATGCGCGGTCACACCTTCGACGCCGTGCTGGTGGACGAGGACATGCCGGTCATGGACGGCGTCGCCATGACCCGCGAGGTGCGCCGCTCCACCGGATGGCCCGACCCCCGCATCTGCATCATCCTGATGGCGGCGGAGGGAGTGACCAGCGACCGCCTGCGCGCCGCCACGCTGGCCGGGGTGCATGACCTGCTGGTCAAGCCGATCAACGCCGGTGCCGTCCATGCGCGCCTGAAGCGCCACCTGGAACGGCCGATGTCCTTCCAGCAGATCGACGGTGCCCTGGTGCCGGTGCGCACGGCGACCTAGGGGCGGAATCCGCACGCGGCAGGCTTGGATTTCCGCCCAGGCGACACCACCTATCCCCGAAGGTGTCACCTGACGGGAGTTGAAACCATGAACGGCCGGGGCCCCACCCTCATCCCGCCGGCCGGGCGTGCGGCCGCCGTATCCCTGTGCATGGGCGCGGCGTTGTCCAGGAGCGTGCGCGGGCGTGCCATCGCGCCTCCGCTGCGGTGAAGCGACTGACATTTCGCCCATCACCACTGCTTCCTGGAGCCCAATCCCATGACGACCAATCCTTTAGGCCTCGACGGCTTTGAGTTCATCGAGTTCGCATCGCCCGCCCCGGGCGTGCTGGAACCCTTGTTCGAGTCGCTGGGCTTCACCCGCGTCGCCGTCCACCGGTCCAAGGACGTGGCCCTGTACCGCCAGGGCGACATCAACTTCATCCTCAACAACGAACCGGGCAGCGACGCCGCCTATTTCGCCGAGGAACACGGTCCGTCGGCCTGCGGCATGGCCTTTCGGGTCGAGGACTCGCACCGCGCCTACGCGCTGGCGCTGGAACGCGGGGGGCGCCCGGTCGAGGTTCCGACCGGCCCCATGGAACTGCGCCTGCCGGCCATTCGCGGCATCGGCGGCGCGCCGCTGTACCTGATCGACCGTTATCAGGACGGCACCTCGATCTACGACATCGACTTCCGCTTCCTGGACGGGGTGGAGCGCCGCCCCAAGGGGCTCGGATTTTCGGTCATCGACCATCTGACCCACAACGTCTATCGCGGCCGCATGGACTATTGGGCCAAGTTCTACGAGGGCATCTTCAATTTCCGCGAGCTGCGCTACTTCGACATCAAGGGCGAGTACACCGGCCTGAAGTCGCGCGCCATGACCGCCCCGGACGGCAAGATCCGCATCCCCCTCAACGAGGAGGCCGCCGGCGGCAGCGGCCAGATCGAAGAATTCCTGATGCAGTACAATGGCGAGGGCATCCAGCACATCGCCCTGCTGACCGACGACCTGCCGGCCGCCATCGATGCCCTGAGGGCCAACGGGGTGCCCATGATGACGCCGCCGCCCGACACCTATTACGACATGCTGGAGGAGCGCCTGCCCGGCCACGGCGAGCCGGTCGACGTGCTCAAGGCGCGCGGCATCCTGGTCGACGGCTCGACCGGGGAGGGGGATCCGCGCCTGCTGCTGCAGATCTTCTCGGGCCCCGTGATCGGGCCGATCTTCTTCGAGTTCATCCAGCGCAAGCGCGACGAGGGCTTTGGCGAGGGCAACTTCAAGGCCCTGTTCGAATCGATCGAGCGCGACCAGGTCCGCCGCGGCGTGATCTCGGGCAAATAACAAAGGGATTCAGATTATGCAGATCAACGGAATCCACCACGTCGCCTACCGCTGCCGCGATGCGCGCGAAACGGTCGAGTGGTACGGCAAGCACCTGAACATGGGGTTCGTGCTGGCCATCGCCGAGGACCGCGTGCCGTCGACCCAGGAGCCCGACCCCTACATGCACATCTTCCTCGATGCCGGGGGCGGCAACATCCTGGCCTTCTTCGAAATCCCCAATTCGCCGCCCCAGGCGCGCGACCCCAACACCCCCGAATGGGTCCAGCACATCGCCTTCAAGATCGGCTCGCTCGACGAACTGATGGACACCAAGGCCAAGCTGGAGGCCGAGGGCGTCACCGTGCTCGGGCCGACCGACCACACCCTGTTCAAGTCCATCTACTTCTTCGACCCCAACGGCCACAGGGTCGAACTGGCCGCCGACACCAGCACGCCCGACATGATGGCCCGCCTGGACGCCGTGAAGTGGGACATGATCGAGGAATGGTCCCGCACCAAGCGGGCGCCGCGCCATGCCGACTGGCTGCACGGCGGAACCGGGTCCGGCTCCTAGGACGTGCTCCGCGTCAGGCGCCAAATCCGTCTGGCATGCCTCGGAAGCCTGTCTTAATGTTCGTTCGGAATGCTGGCGGATGAGGGGCGAATGAGCGAAGCCAGTGCCGTGCATGTGCGCACCCTGGCTCTGGCCGGGCTGACCGATGCGGACCTTGAGGCATGCCGCGCCGTGCTCTCCGACGACGAACGGGAGCGCGCCGATCGGTTTGTCTTTCCGTCCAATCGCGCGGAGTACTTCGCGGCGCATGGTTTGGTACGGCAGTTGGTGGGCGAACTCGTCGGGCGCGCCCCGGCCGATCTGGTGTTCGCAGTCCCCGACGGGGGCGGCAAGCCGTTCCTGGTGGACCCGCCGGGCCAGGGTCTAGACTTCAATCTCAGCCACACCACCGGCATGGTGGCCTGCGCGGTCGGCATCGGCTGCGCGGTGGGCATCGACCTCGAGCCCCTGGACCGCCGGGTCGAACTGAACATTGCGCGACGGTTCTTCGCTCGGGATGAATATCAGTGGCTGACCGGTCTCGACGACGGCGACCGGCAGGCCGGCTTCCTGAACCTGTGGACCCTCAAGGAGGCGGTGGCCAAGGCCGTGGGGCTGGGCATCCAACTCGGGTTCGAGGCGTTTTCCGTGCGGCCCGACCCGCCGCGCCTGGAGATTCCGCCGCGTGGTTTCGCGACCGACTGGCACCTTCAGCAATGGCGGCCGGGGCCGGGCCACCTCGCGGCGCTGGCCTATCATGGTCAGGCGCCGGTGGTCGAGGTGGCGCCGGGCAGGATCTCCCTCAGATAGCTGCCGATCCCTGCGGTCGCGGGCGCTTATTCCGGCAGGAACAGGCGGCCGCCGATGGCAGCACCCACCGTGCGCACCAGCACGATGGCGACGACGACGCTGGTCAGCCCGAGCAGGCCCAGGGCGAGGCCGCTCAGGAGGGCGTTGGCCGAGCGGTGGGCGAAGTCCAGCGTCGCCACCGTCATCGCGGCTAGGGGGAACGTGTAGGCCCACCACGACACGGCGAAGGGGACGCGCAGGAACTGGCGGGTCAGGGTGGCCAGCAGCAGGGTCAGGAACAGGGCGGTGTGGAACAGCACCCGCCCCATGGGCTCCAGCGCGCCGTCGGTCAGCGCCGTCCATGCCAGGAATCCGACCGCCGGCGGGGCGATCAGGATGAACAGGGTAGGCACGAACTTCACCGGCATCTGGTCATGGAACACGATGCGGTAGAACACGATGGTGAACAGCAGCACCCAGAACACCATGCCGATGGAAAAGAAGAACCACGACACTTCCGTCTGGCCCAGCGGTGCGCCGGCCAGCGGCACCACGATGTTGCCGACGATGGGGATGAACCACGCCGGGTTGGAGTGGTGGATGTCCTGGTTGCGGATGATCCAGCGGCCCAGCAGGTGCAGCGTCAACGTCAGGTGGGCGGCGGCGCCGACGCTCCACAGCGCCAGCGCGAGGCCCGGCGCGACCGGCAGGGCGCCGACCGCGAGCAGCAGAAGGCTGACCGAAATGGCGGCAAAGAAGGTGCCCCGGATGGGGTGGTTGAATTCGGCCACGACTGCCGCCGGATGGCGCACCGCCTTGGCGACGTAGAGCAGGCCGACCACCCCGAACAGGACCGCGGCCAGCACGATGACGGCCTCGCCCACCAGCGCCGGAGCCCCGGCGACCTGGGCCGCGTGGCGCCAGGCGATGCCGAGCCCGGTGACCCCCATGCCGACCGCGAACAGCGGCACGGGGACGTGGCGCAGCCAACTGTCGGCGACGCCCGGTTCGGCGGCGATGGCGCCTGCGACAGGTGCGGGGGCGGGGGAGACTTTGCTGGTCATGGACTCGGACACTCCGCTCGTCGATCCGGTGATGGTGCCGGAACAGTGCCCGATGTTCCACCCCCGCCGCATTGCGAATCGTCGTCTGATCTTCGGCCCGCCATGCGCCCGCGGGCCGGCGGTCAGGCTTTCCGGCCGGCGCCAGGGGTGGTCGCGGCCGGCGGGCTGACGGATTTGAAGGCCCAGCGGCAGTCGGAGGCCAGAAGCGGCTCCTGCTTTTCGCGGCTCGCGCAGGCTGCGACGACCTGGGCGGCCTTGTCCAGGCGGCCGGTTTCGCCATGGATTCGCACCAGGCGCGGGAAGTACGTCCGGTCGTCCAGAATCAGGCGCCGGCGGGCCTCGTCCCAGCGGGCGGCGGCGGTGTCGCCATCGCCGCGGGCGGTGTACTCGCTGACCAGGGCATCGAACAGGGCCATCGTCGCCTGGCTGCCCTGGCGGGCGATTTCCAGGTTCTGGAGCGCGGCGGTGGTCTTGCCGGCACCCTTGCGGGCGTTGAACAGGAGGATGCGCGCCTCGATGGACGGATCGGTGGCGCTGTCCAGGGTCTTCAGCGCGTGGTTGGCCGCGGCGTCAAAATCCTCGGCGAGGAGGGCCGTGCGGGCCAGTTCCAGGAAGTGCCGCTTGCGGATGGCGTCGAAGCCCGGCCCCTCGAATACCGCCTTCCGATAGGACGTGTCGTCGGCCAGCGGCGGCAGGTCGGCGTCGGGGTACTCGCGCTCCATGTACATGGTCACGTTCAGCAGGCGGTCTTCGGCGTCGGCATGGTCCTTGGCGGCATCGCCGAACAGGTCGACGAAGCTCATGCTGGACAGTTTTTCCCGCATCTCGGCCAGCGCGGCGGCCGGGCTGTCGGGGGCGTCGACGCCCGACGCCTTGACCGCCGCGGCACTCAGGGCCGCGCGCTGTTCCTCGGAATGCCCGACGCGTTCCAGGACCGTCTGGATGAAGGTCCAGTCGTAGCCGGCTTCGTACAGCAGGTCGACGGCGAGCATGTCCGCCTGGTCCTCCTGATGGCGCTGCCAGCTTTTGAACAGGACTTCGTTGTTGAGCTGCCGAAGCTGCTTTTCGGCCAGCAGCATGGCGATGGCGGTGTTGGCCTTGCCCGACGCGCCCAAGGTGGCGTTCTGCAATTCCGCCCCGGCGAAGCGCGACACCACCAGCGACATGCCGATGTTCATCAGCTTGTTTTCGACCGCGACCCAGTCCTCGGCATTGGTGTGCTGCAGCAGGGCGTGGGCCAGTTCATGGGCCAGCATGGCCGCCAGTTCGTCCTCGGTGCCGGCGTTCAGCAGGAAGCCGGTGTGCAGGTACAGGGCGTTCAGCCCGGTCATGCGCGCGTTGTAGAGCGGGTTGTCCACCAGGTAGATGGACACCGGCGGGTTCAGCGGCTCATGCGGCCAATGCGCCAGAAGGCGATCGACGATCGACTGGATGTAGACCGTCAGGTCGGAAACCCCCTTGCCCTCGAGCACCACGTTGTCCGACTGACCGAGTTCGGCCTTTTCCACTTCGTGGGCCGTCAGTCCGCGCGAAAGCTTTTCCCGAAGGGTCTCGCGCTGGTTCACGCGGTCCTGGACGGTCAGGCCGACCTCCTTGCCGTCCTGGGTCGTCTTGATGTTGTCCAGCTGATCCGTCAGCAGGGTGCGCTCCAGGGCGGCGACGCGGTGATTGGGCGCGTCGGCCAGCATGCGGCCGTTGACGTTCTCATAGGAGTGTTCAAGGAACTGGGCGCGCAGGGCGTTGCCCGTTTGGCAGGCGGACAGGCTCACGGCAAAAGCGGAAATGCTCATCCAGGTCAGCAGCGAACGCTTCATGGGGACTCCTGTGGCGGGCGGTCGGGGGCAAGGACAGGCGCGGTTTACGGGCAGAGCGTGCTCAGGCCGCGACCGACCAGGGCGGCATCCGCCTTGTCGCGCCCGCGCTTGGCCTCGACCAGACAGGTGGTGTCCGTGCTGACCTCGGCCGTGTGGTTGAGGCGGGTGTTCATTTTGCGCACCCACTCGTTCTCGCCGATCTTGAGCATCTGCCCCTCCCGCGCCGTTTCCAGGACCACCATGGGCACGGTCAGACCGTCCAGCGACCGCTTTTCCTTGCGCTGCATGGCGTCGTCGTAGGTCTGCACCGTGTTGTTGAGGCCGACGAACGACAGGATGGTCAGGGGCTGGTTCGCCTCCTGCGCCACGGCCGCTCCGGACGCCACGGAAAGGAAGGCCCCGGCGGTGAGCAGGGCGGCGGCGGCAAGCGTGCGCAGGGGCGACAAGGCAGGGGTGCGGAACATCGGTTATTCCTCTCGGATGATGGCTTTGGGCGGAGTGTCGTCGGCGAGGCGGTCGAGGTGCTCCGCCAGCCTCCGACGCGGGACCATGAACAGCACGCCGACGAATGCGGCGGTGGCGGCGAGAATGCCCAGCCAGTTCATCGGCTCCAGATGTGTCAGGGCGTGAAATACCCAGGTGACGAAAAGGACGAAGGCGCAGAACAGGAGCGCTTGGACCGTCGCGAGCAAAGCCGGGCGTTTTCTGAAGTACGCCACGATCGCCCACGATGAGGCGTCAGAATCAGGGGCACGGTCGCGCTGCCCGCGATGGCGGAGGAACTCGGCCACCAGCAGGAACACCAGGAGCAGCGTTCCCTCGAACAGGTCGTTGCCGCTGACCAGGCCGGACGCCGGGCGCCAGTAGCGGTCGTGCAGGGTGAGCAGGTTGTCGAACGCCATGGCGTGCTTGGCGACGCCCGGCACGACCCCTTGAACCGGCGAGCCCGTCACGTCCGGCAGACCCGTCAGATCCAGGCCGATCATGACGTACTTGTCGTGGAGCAGGGCATCGCGAAGCTGCACGGCGGCGGCGTGGTCTCCTGCCGGCAAGGCCTCGGCCGGGGTGGCGGCGAGCATGCTCAGCCGGGCCGCCATCCAGGCCGGCACATGGGGGTGGTAAAGACAGGGCCGGAGAGCGGTCTTGTCCGAGAAGCGGTCGAACACTCCGGTCCCGAAATGGCCGATCATGCGGCCGATCGAAGACCACGGGCCGTCGTCCAGTTCCAGGCACTGGCTGGCGCCATCGGACTGGTAGATCCGGTGATTGACCGGCGCCGTGGCTTCGCCCCAGCGCACCGACATGGGCGCCGTCAGGCGTCCCGAGGGGGTAGTGCCAGGGGCCGTGCCTTGGGGGCAGTCCTCGGGATGGTTGCCGCAGTGCAGGTCATAGAGCGCGGCCGCCGGCGACGTCCAAGGGCGGCCGCCATGCCGGTCGATCTCGGCTTGCGGTCCGCACACCTCCGTCGCCGTAATGCGGTAGTAGTCGCCCGCCCCGCCGGTCCGCACGAATACCATGTCGGTTGCGGCCTGCGCGAGCGGCGCCAGCACGACCGGTCCGCCCCGTTCGGAAGGGCCGCAAAGCCCGGCGTCCTGCACCGCCTTTACGGTGGATGCCAGGAATACCGGGATGCCCATGGCGGTGACGTCGGCGATGGTCGAGGCGAGGGCGTCGACATCGCCGCGCCGGACATCGTCCAGGAACAACAGGTCGATGAAGATGGCCGCCGGCGCCCCGGCCGCGACCGCCTCCACCAGTTCGGCATACTGCTCGTAGGTCGGCGGCCAGCTGTCCCACATCTGGTCGATGGTGGCGTCGTCGATGAGGACCAGGGAAATCCGGTCGCGCCCGGAATCATCGTAGAAGGGTGCCGACATCCGCATGAAGACGTCGCGGGACCGCGCGTCGGCCGCCTCCTGCAGCCCCAGCGGGTTCAGGAAGACAAGCAACAGCCAAGTCGCGACCAGGAAGGCTTCGCGCACGTACCCGAAATTGCGGTATTTCCGCCACCTCCAGGCGGTGGCGATCGCCCGGACGGGCCCGGTCACGCCGGCGCCGTCACGTTGGGTCATCGGCTGTGCCCAAGTCAGTAAATCCCCGCTATCCCTGGGGGAAATGTGCCAAAGGATTCCCGCTTCTGCAAGCGGGAAGATCAGCCGAGGTTGTCCGACAACCCGCTGTAAAATAAACGAAAAGAAAAGGAAAGGGTCTGGAGGTCGGCGCTAGGGCGAGCCGACTCCCCGGGACAGGCGCAAGCGCAGGATGTCGGAGCGGGCGGCGGCGTCGGCCAGGGTGAACCGGTTCATGGTGTCGAAGAAGGCTTCGCGCGCCTCCTCGAACATCGGCGTCAGGTTGCAGACCCCGCACAGGGGACAATCGCTGGGCGTTTGGCCGAGGCATTCGACGATCGCGTTGTCTTTTTCCGTCTGCCGCAGGACATCGCCCAGGCGCACGCTTTCGGCCGGGCGGGCAAGGACGATTCCGCCGCCGCGCCCGCGCATGGTGTTTACCAGTTCCAGGTGCCCCAGGGTCTGGACGACCTTCATCAGGTGGTTGCGCGATACGCCATAGGCCTCGGCGATCTGGTCGATCGTCGCCCGCTTGTCGGGATGCGTCGCCACGTAAACCAGCACCCGCAGGCTATAGTCGCTGAACGTGCTCAGCCGCATGGTGCACCTGTGCTCCGAAGGCCTCATAAGACGTAGATTAGATACTTCTTATCGAGAGGGTCCGCAACCCCAAGGGTGCTTTGCAGCATAAGATGCATTTGACATACCTCTTTCGAGGTCGTAAACATGCAAACGATATGCATGTTTGAATGTCTTATGGAGCTGCCCCGATGCGACTGTCCCCCCTGTTCTCCCTTGCCCTGCTCGCCGCCCTTCCGTCCGCCGCCCTGGCGGAAACCGTGAAGGTCGAGATACCGGTCATCGAAAAGGACCTTCAGGTCGACAACGCCGGCACCGTACAGCCCATGTGGACCTTCGGCGGCGACATCCCCGGTCCGCTGGTGCGCGTCAAGCAGGGCGATACCGTGGACTTCACGATGGTCAACCAGGCCGGCAACAAGCAGAGCCATTCCATGGACTTCCACGCCGCGCGCGTCGACGTCCTGGACGAGTTCGCGCCGGTCAAGCCGGGCGCGACCAAGGAGTTCACCTTTACCGCCGACTATCCGGGCGTGTTCATCTACCACTGCGGCGCCGACGCCATGTCCGAGCACATCGCGCGGGGCATGTACGGCGTGATCATCGTCGATCCCAAGGAAGGCTACAGCGAGGCCTTCCCCAAGCCCGACCGCGAGTACGTCATCGTCCAGGGGGACCTGTTCAAGGCCGGCACCGCGGCCGAGGACATCACCCGGAACACCGGAAAGAGCGGCGCCCTCATCAACGGCCGCATCTTCCACTACGACCCGGTGCATGACCAGAACGCCAGCCTGGTCCTGGAATCCGAGCCGGGCGAGCGGGTGCGCATCCACTTCGTCAATGCCCAGATCAACGACTCCGTGGCCTTCCACCCCATCGCCGGCATCTGGGACCGCGTGTACGACAACGGCAACCCGCTCAACGTCAGCCACGGCATCCAGACCTACACCGTGGCCCCGGCGCACGCCGCCTCCTTCGACCTCATCAGCCCGGAAAACCGGCCGACCAACAACGCGCTGGTCGATCATCAGATGAAGAACGCCCTCAGCGGCGCCATCACCGTCCTGATGAACCACGCCGAAGCGGATCCCGAGCTTGGTCGTGGCGACAAGCTGATCGTCCGCTAAGCCCCTCAGGCAACAACAGTAAGGACCAAGCCATGCTGCACAAGCAGACTGCCGTGGCCGGCCTGTTGGTTCTGGCGCTCGCCGGGCCCGCCGTGGCCGAGGACGGCGCGGCCCTCGTCCAGGCGCAGTGCGCCGGGTGCCATGCCCTGGCGCCGCAGGACAACGCCTCCGTCGAAGACCGGATGAGTCGCAAGGGGCCGCCCCTGTTCTATGCCGCCGACAAGTACCGCGCCGACTGGATGGTCGCGTGGCTTCAGGACCCGGCGCGCATTCACCCGGCCGGAGTGTTCTTCGGCAATCACCTGAAGGCCGGCCCCGAGGGTGACGAGATCGATGAGGCGACCCTGGCCGTGCATCCGGTGCTGTCGGCCGGCGCCGCCCTTGCGGTCACGGAGCACCTGATGACCCTGTCGGCCAAGGCTGACCTGCTGGCCGTCGACTACACGCCGGGCAAGGTGTCCAAGCGCATGGGCATGCTGAACTTCGGCAAGTTCAAGGGCTGCTCGTCCTGTCATAGCGACGAGGCCGGGTACGGCGGCGCGTCCGGGCCGGAACTCCATACCGCCTGGCACCGCCTGCGGCCGGACTACATCGTGTCCTACATCCTCAATCCGCAGGCGTGGGAACCGGTCAGCCTGATGCCCAACCAGCACTTGAACCCGGCCGATGCCGGTAAGCTGGCCGATTACCTCAAGGTCATCGCGGAGGACAGCCCATGAAACGCTTCGCCGGACTTTTCCTCGTGGTGCTCGCACTGCTTGCCCCGGCAGGGGCCTCCGCGGCCGATGCCGCCAACGGCAAGCAGCTTTACCGGGCCTTTTGTGCCCAGTGCCATGGCCTGACGGGCACGGGGGGCGGTGTCAACGCCCTGACCATGGACGTCGAGCCGCGCGACCACACCGACAGCCGCGAGATGGGCGCCCGCACCGATGCCGACCTGTTCAAGGCGATCAAGGAAGGCGGTGCCGCGGTCAACAAGTCGGTCCTGATGCCCAATTGGGACGCCAACATGAGCGACGCCGAGATCCACGACGTGGTCGCCTACCTGCGCGTCCTCTCCAAGACGGAGTCAAAGTGATGAAGACGGCAATCCGCACCGCCGCCGCCGCCCTGGCGCTGGCCCCGTTGCTGGTGCTGTTCGCGCCCGAGGCCCAGGCGGAACTGCGCAAGTTCGAAATGACCGTCGAAGAGGTCGAGATCGAGGTCGCGCCCGGCTTCAAGGCCAAGGTGTGGGGCTACAACGGACAGGTTCCGGGCCCCCTCCTGCATGTCCAGGAAGGTGACGAGGTCGAGATCACGCTGGTCAACAACTCGGCGATCAACCACACCATCCACTGGCACGGCACCCACCAGAAGGGTTCCTGGCAGCACGACGGCGTGCCCGACGTGACCCAGAAGGCGATCGAGCCCGGCGAGAGCTACACCTACCGCTTCATCGCCAACCGCGTGGGCAGCCTGTGGTACCACTGCCACGTCAACGTCCCCGAACACGTCGGCATTCGCGGCATGTGGGGTCCGATGATCGTCGAGCCGAAGGAGCCGACGGCCATCGAAAAGGAAGTCACCAAGGACGCCATCCTGATGTTCAGCGGATGGAACTCCGAGGTGGCGATGGAACTCGGCAAGGGCGGCCATCCCCACGAGAAGTATGACTACTTCTCGATCAACGGGAAGTCGTTCCCGCTCACCCAGCCGCTGCGGGTGAAGGAGGGCGACGTGGTGCGCCTGCGCCTCTACGGGGCGTCCATCCCGGTGTCCTTCCACACCCATGGCCACGACATGTTCGTGACGCACAAGGACGGGCTGCCGCTGTCCTCGCCCTATTGGGCGGATGTCGTGGACGTGCCCATCGGCGGGCGTCTGGACGTCATCGTGCGGATGGACAATCCGGGCCTGTGGATCAACCACGACCACATCGAGCACCACGTCAGCAACAACGGCAAGACGCCGGGCGGCGCGGCCCTGATCTTCGAGTACGACGAGATCGAACGGCCCGAGTGGTACGCCTGGAAGGACAAGGTCTACGAGCCGGACTTCTATTTCTCCGAGACGCTGAAGAAGGGCTACGGCCTGTTCAGCAGCGCCCTGTTCGCCGGCGAAGTGGCCGACGACGGGCGGCGCAAGCGTCGCTGAACGAGCGGTGGGGATGGCGGGGTCGGCGCAATGCCGGCCCTGCCGTTCGGCGCCCCACCTTTCCGGGTCAGGCATCCAGGAGCATGGCATGAAACAGGACGATTTTACCGGCGCGACGATGGCCTGTGCCATTGCTGCGCCGCTGACGGTTGTGGCAGCCCTCGCCGGTGCGGCGGGGCTGCCTTCGGTGGTTGGGGTGGCGGCATCGGTCGGAGCCTTGGCCGCCGTCGGCGTGGCGCTGTGGTTCGTGCGCCGGGCGCGCCGGGGTGTCGTTATCGCGACCGACATCTGCCGGCGCGTGGCCCTGGGCGACTTCGAGGTCCGGGTGGTGATGAGTTCCTCCCACGGAACCGGCCGCGCCCTGCATGACGAGATCAACAACCTGGTCGACCGCTGCGATGCCTTCCTGCGCGAGGCGGCGGCGTCCATGGAGTACACCAGCCGCAACCAGTATTTCCGCCGCATCATCGAAAAGGGCATGGTCGGGGCCTACCGCGGCGCCGCCCGCCGGGCCAACCTTGCGACATCGTCCATCGAGGGGCGGGTGGCGGCGTTCAACACCGTGACCAGCGAGTTCGAGACCAAGGTCCTGGCGGCGGTCGAAACGGTCGCCTCGGCCGCGACCCAGCTTCAGGCCTCGGCCGGGTCCATGCGTGCGCTGGCCGAGCACACCAACGCGACGGCGTCCGGGGTCGCCGACGCGGCGGGCCACGCGGCGGAAAACGTCGGCACCGTGGCCTCGGCGGCGGAGGAACTGGCCGCCTCGATCAACGAGATCGCGCGGCAGGTCGCCGACTCCTCCGACCTTGGCGCCCAGGCGACGACGCGGGCGCGCGCCGTGCTCGCGCAGGTCGATGACCTGGCGACATCGGCCGACAAGATCGGGCAGATCATCGGACTGATCACCGACATCGCGGCGCAGACCAACCTTCTGGCCCTGAACGCCACCATCGAAGCGGCGCGGGCCGGGTCGGCGGGCAAGGGGTTCGCGGTCGTCGCCAACGAGGTCAAGCAACTGGCGGCACAGACCGGCCGGGCCACCGACGACATCGTCCGGCAGGTGGACGAGGTCCGCCAATCCGTCCAGGCGACGGTCACGGCGGTGACGTCGATCGTCGACGTGGTGGGCGAGATCGGCAAGGCCACCGCCAACATCGCGACCGCCGTCGAGCAGCAGGGGGCGGCCACGCAGGAAATCGCCCGCAGCGTCGATGGCGCCGCCGCCGGCACGTCCGAGGTGACCACCGGCCTGGGCAGTGTCGCCGAGGCCACCGATGGCAGCCGGGGCGCCGCCGCCGAGGTGCTGGACGCCTCCACCGAGTTGTCCCGCCAGGCCGACTTCCTGCGCGGCGAAATCCGCCAGTTCATCGACGAAGCACAGAAGGTGGCCTGACATGTCCAATCGACTCATGACCGTGACCGGCCGGGAGCATTTCTTCGGGGACGACGAGATCATCGTCTCCAAGACCGATCTCAGGGGCCGCATCACCTACGCCAACACCGTCTTCCTGAGGATGGCCGGGTATCCGGAAAAGGACGTCATCGGCGCGCCCCACAGCCTCATCCGCCACCCCGACATGCCGCGCGCGGTGTTCAAGGTGCTGTGGGACGTGGTCGGCACCGGCAAGGAGCTTTTCGCCTACGTGAAGAACCGGTCGAGCAACGGCGACCATTACTGGGTGATCGCCCACGTCACCCCGAGCTTCGATGCGGCCGGCAAAATCACCGGCTATCACTCCAACCGTCGCCCGCCCAACCGCCGCGCCCTGGAGGTCATCGAACCCCTGTACGCCCGCATCCGCCAGATCGAGATGCAGGCCAAGGATGCAAAGGCCGGAATGGCCGCCGCCCATGCCGCCCTGCTCGCCGCCGTGGCCGAAACGGGCAAGAGCTACGAAGAACTCATGTTCGCCCTGGAGGAAAGTTGACGGGCGGCTTTTGACGGCCAGAAGTTTCTTTTCTCCCTGCCGTCGGAGCCCTTAGAGTGGGTCCCGAACCCCGCGACGACAGCGGGCAGGAGGACAGGATGACAAGCGTTCTCGTGGTGGACGACCACCCGTTGATGCGCGAGGCCATGTACACGGTCCTGCGTGACGTGTTCGCCGACCTGAGCCACACCGAGGCGCAGGATTTCGATGCTGCAATAGAACACCTCAAGCTCAAGACCTTCGACCTCGTGCTGCTCGACCTCTGCCTGCCGGGAGCGGGCGGGGCCAGCGGCGTGCTGCGTGTCGGCGAGGTGGCGCCGGACACGCCGGTCATCGTCGTGTCGCATGTCGAGGACCACGACGTGGTCCACCAGATCATGGCCTGCGGGGCGTCGGGCTTCATTCCCAAGTCCCACCCCAAGGACCAGATCGCCAGCGCCATCCGCATGGTCATGGGTGGCGGCGCATACCTGCCGTCCGACATCGTCCGGGCCGCCGGCATGAACGACGACCGGGCGGCGGAGGAGGACGACGGGCAGTCCCTGACGCCGCGCCAGAAGGCGGTCCTCGGGCTGCTGGTGCGCGGCTATTCCAACAAGCTCATCGCCCGCGACCTGAACATCAGCGAATGGACGGTCAAGGCCCACGTCAGCGCCGTCCTGCGCAAGCTGCGCGTCACCTCGCGGGTCGAGGCGGTGCTTGCGGCGACCAGCATCAGCGACGAGATTGCCTCGGGCTGATTTCAACCGCGTGACTGAACGACCAGGCGCTGCAGTACGGCGCGCAGGCGGGCCGGGTTGATCGGCTTGGTCAGGATGCGCCGCCCCTGGGTCTGCAGCCGGGCGGCCAGTTCCTCGCTGGCGGCGCCGGTGACGATCAGGGCCGGCAGGCTGCGGCCGAAGAAGTCCTCGATGCGGGCCAGCGCCTGTTCGCCGGTCTCGCCGTCCAGGTGATAGTCGCTGATGACCGCGTCGGGCGTGGTGCCGCGCCGCCGCAGGCGGATCAGAAGACGCGTCGCCGACCGCTCGCCGATGGCGTCCACGCCCCACGTCTCCAGAAGCGTCGCCATGGCCGACAGCACCGTCGGATCGTTCTCGATGATGGCCACCTTGCGGCCCTTGAGCAGCCCCGTCGCGGCTCCCTCGGCGTGGCGCCGTGCCGCCACGCGGGCTTGCCCGGTGGCGGCCGGGGCGCGGGGGACGGTCACGCCGAACATCGATCCCCGGCCGACCACCGACTTCACCGTCACCGGCAGGTCGAGCAGCCCGCAGATCCGTTCGACGATGGCCAGCCCCAGGCCGAGGCCCTTCTCGCTGACCGTGGCGCGCTGGGGCAACTGGCGGAACTCGCGGAAGATCTCGGTCAGGCCGTCGGACGGAATGCCGACGCCGGTGTCCCAGACCTCGATGCGCACGGCGCCGCCGGCCCGCCGCAGGCCCAGAAGGACGCGGCCCCGCGGCGTGTAGCGTACCGCGTTGGTCAGCAGGTTGCGCAGCACCCGTTCCAGCAGCACCGGGTCGGTCCGCACGAGGGCGCGGCTGCCCACGGCGCGGAACTCCAGCCGCCGGCTCTGCGCCGTCAGGCCGTATTCGGCGGCGAGTTGATCGAGCAGCGGGGCCACGGCGAAGTCGCGGACGCGGGTTTCCGTGATGCCGGCTTCCAGCCGCGAAATGTCGATCAGGCTGCGCAGCAGGCTTTCCATGGTCAGAAGGGTCTGGTTGGTCCTGTCGACCATGTCGACGTTTTGTTGAATCCTGTCGACCATGTCGACGTTTTGTTGAATCCTGTCGACCATGTCCACATGGGACGCCTCCCCCAGCCGTTCGGCCAGGGTCTGCAGCATGAGGCGCGCCGCCGTCAGGGGCTGTTGCAGGTCGTGGCTGACCGCGGTCAGGAACTTGGTCTTGTTCTCGTTGGCCAGTTCGGCGGCGGTCTTGGCCTCCAGCAGGGCATTTTCGACCTCGCGGCGGCGGCTGATTTCCATGTGCAGGCGGCGGTTGGCCTCGCTCAGTTCCTCGGTGCGGGCGCGCACGGTGTCTTCGAGGATGACCGCCGTCTGGAACAGACCATAGGAACTTTCCCCGCCGGCCAGCCCGCTTTCGGCCTGATCCATCAGCACGCCGTTGGTGACGCGCAGCCGGCGGTTCTCTTCCTCCAGGTCCGCGATGCGCTGGGCGGGATCACGCATCGCGCGGTTTGGCCCCAAAGGCGATGCCGGTGAAGGTCTGGTTCAGGTGCATGGAGTTGATCTGCTCCCCGTAGGATGAAAACCCGACCGCCTGGAAGGTTTCGAGCGTGTCGGCGACGCTGCCGGTCAGGCCGTGACGCTCCATCTCCACCTGCCGCAGCGTGCAGTCGCAGGCCAGCACCACGGCGGGCGTGCCGACTTCGCGGCGCACCTCGCGCAGGGTGGTGTCGAGGTTGGAGACCAGGTCCCCGGTCCGCCCGATGCGCAGCACGATGCCGGTATCGACGGCGCAGCCGAAGGTCAGTCCGCCATCGGGCATCATCTCGATGATGGAGCGGACGTAGAAGTCGTCGCCCATCTTGACCACCGGCGGATGCTCGGCCAGCACTTCGGGGGTCAGGTCCTCGACCGACAGCCCCAGCAGCCGGGCGTACTCCGCTGCCGCCGGCGCGCCGTTGAGGTGGCGCACGAGGCGCCGCGCCGGTTCCGCCTGGGTGACCACCATGCGCTGGTCGGTGGCGTTGACGTTGTGGGTCGAAAAGGCGCGGAAGGGCAGGCGGCAGTCGGCCAGAAGCAGCAACGCGGCGGCATCGTAGAACCGGCCGCCGTGATAGACGCCGCTGGTCTGGAACTGCAGGTCGTCCCCGGCCGAGCCGCCGACCAGGGGAATGCCGCTGAGGGTGGCGGAAATGGCGCTGACCACCCGTTCCTCGTTGAGGCACAGCCCGTCGCACAGCAGAAACGCGAACCCGGTGCCGCTGTCCAGGGTCCGTCCGGTGCGGCTCTCCAGACGGGTGCGGACCTCCTGGGTGCGCTGGCGGCATTCGGTGACCCGCAACGCGCCGACATCCTCGATCAGGGCCGTTTCGGCCTGCAGCACCGCTGCCGAGAACGCCACGGCGCCCAGCCCCTGGCTTTGATAGCCGCGCGGCGAGATCACTCCGGCGGTGGTGCATCCGACGACGGGGCACCTCGGGAAGTGGCGCCAGATGGCCGGGGCCAGCGTCGTCAGGTCGTAGTCGGCGGCGCAGAAGAAGATGACCAGTCCGGGATCGGGCATGGCGATTTGCGCCGCCACCTCGGTGACCGCCTTGAGGGGATCGGCCTGGGTCGATCCGCCGCGCCGCACCCAGTGGGTCGGCGGGGCCGTGATGTGCCGGATGGTCGCGGTCATGGCTGCCGAAATGAACCTCCCCTGACCGACTGAGCGTAGTGGGGCCGTGCCGTCCCCGCAAGCCTCTGAAGCCCTGGCCCCGACCGTGCCCCCACTTGCGGCGTGGATTGCCCCTGAATAACACCTTCGGGCAATTGTTGGGGGGGGAGGGGGGGATTACGCTTCCAGCATAAGCCGCCGAAAGGTTCAATGTCGGTGGGTAACCAAAAGAAAAGACAGGGAGTGAAATGGTCGTAAAACGCTCAACCAGGGCGGGCCTTCTGGCGTCCGCCTTTGTCGGAACCTGGGCCTTCGCGGCCCACGCCGCCGACGTCCCGGCCTTCTACGAGGCGACAACCCTCATCCGCGAAACCTGCGGGACCTGCCACACCGACGAAGGCAACGGGCAGTTCAGCCGCATCAGCCACATGCGCAAGACGCCCGAGGGCTGGGACATGACCATCGGTCGCATGATCGACTGGCATGGCCTGAAGATCAGCCCGACGCACCGCGAGCGCATCGTCAAGCACCTCGCCGACACCCAGGGCCTGGCGCCGTCCGAGACGGCCGACTACCGCTGGTCGCTGGAGCGCCGCCCCAACACGGTGCCGGCCGCCGCCGACGAGACGGAGCAGGCCATGTGCGGGCGCTGCCACACCCTGGCCCGCCCGGCCCTGCAGCGTCGCGACGCCGACCAGTGGCTGAAGCTGGTTCACACGCACCTGGGCGAGTTTCCGACCACGGAATATCAGGCGCAGTCGCGGGATCGCCGCTGGTGGGAAATCGCCTCGCAGGAAATGCCCCAGGCGCTGGCCTCCCGCTATGGCCTGCAGAGCGACGCCTGGGACTCCTGGCGTGACAAGGCGATCAACCCGACCGACCTGTCCGGTTCGTGGCGCCTGTCGGGCACCCGTCCGGGCAAGGGCCCCTATGTCGGGACCATGGAGGTCGAGCGCGGCGGCGACGATGCCTACACCACCCGCTGGGCCATCCGCTACCTGCGCAACGGCGAAACCGCCGAGGCCAGCGGCGACGTGCGCCTGTTCACCGGCTATGAGTGGCGCGGCACCAGCCGCCTCGGCGAGTCCGTGGTGCGCGAAGTCTATGCCGTGTCCGAGGATGGCCGTTCGCTGACCGGCCGCTGGTTCCACGCCCAGGCCGACGAGCTTGGCGGCAGCATGACCGCCGTGCGGGCCGATGGTCCGGCCACCGTGCTGCATGTCGAACCCGGCGTCATCAAGCCCGGCACGACCACCCGCGTCACCCTCCACGGCGCGGGCCTGGGCAAGGGCCTCGACCTCGGAGCCGGGGTCAATGTCGCCAATGTCGAGCACGCCCCGGACGGCTCGTGGATTGCCGCCGACGTCACCACCTCCGTGGACACCCCGGCCGGCGCCCTGGCCGTGAAGGCCGGCAAGGCCGAGGCCACCCTGGCGGTGGCCGCCGACCTCGACCGCGTCACGGTCGAACCGCCGTTCGCCATCGCCCGCCTGGGCGGCGGCTCCACTCCGCCCGTGGTCGCGCAGTTCGAGCTGATCGGCTGGCTCAACGGGGCCGACGGCAAGCCCGAAACCGACGATGACATCCGCGTCGGCAGCCTGCCCGCCGCGTGGTCGGTGGACAACTTCGACGACGTCGCCAAGGAGATGAAGGACACCCACTTCGCCGGGCGGATGCAGGGCAACGGCCTGTTCGTGCCCGCCGCCACGGGTCCCAATCCCCAGCGGCCGTTCTCGGGCAACAACGCGGGCAACCTGTCGGTCACCGGCTCCGCCGAGTTCAACGGCAAGCCGGTCGAGGCGCAGGGCCACCTGATCGTCACCGTCCAGAAGTGGATCAAGCGCGCCATCGAGTAGCACGCCCCTTTCCCTTCCAGACGCTGGAGACGATCATGACGGCACTGCACTTCAATGGGCATAACGTGCACCGCATGACGGTCGATGGCCGCCACCTTGTGATGCACGTTCCCACCACGGCGCTGTTCGAGCTTGATGACGTCGGCGTTGCGGTCCTCGACCTGTTCAAGGACCGGCCCGACGTCAGCGAGGGCGACATCCGCGGCCGCTTCGAGGGGCGTTTCGCCCCCTCGCAGGTGGTCGAGGCCCTGCAAGAGTTCATCGACCTCAACATCGTGGACGATGGCCGTGGGGCGCGCCCCGACAGCCCCATCGAGATCCGCAACTTCCCGCTCAGCACGGTGGTGCTGAATGTGAACACGGGCTGCAACCTGGCCTGCAGTTATTGCTACAAGGAAGACCTCGACATCCCGTCCAAGGGCCGCAAGATGGCCTACGAGACGGCGGTCCAGGCCATCGACCAGTTGTTCGACGCGGCCGGGGCGCGCGAGCGGGTCAACGTCGTGTTCTTCGGCGGCGAGCCGCTGTCGAACATGCCGCTCATCCGGGACGCCACGGCCTATGCCCGGCAGAAGGCCGAGCAGGCGGGCAAGCGCATCGACTTCTCGCTGACCACCAACGCCACCCTTCTGACCGAGGATCTGGTGGAGTGGTTCGACGCCAACCGCTTCGGCCTGTCGGTCAGCATGGACGGTCCCAAGGCCCTGCACGACCGCAACCGGCGCACCACCGGCGGCAAGGGCACCTACGACGTGGTGGTCGACAAGGTCCGCATGTTGCTGGGCCGCTACCGCTCGCGGCCGGTCGGGGCGCGGGTGACCCTGACCGCCGGGGTTACCGACGTGATGGGCATTCATGCCCACCTCAAGGACGAGCTGGGCTTTGCCGAGGTCGGGTTCGCCCCGGTCACGGCCGGCGACATGACGACCTTCAACCTCGACGCCCAGGAACTGAGCGCCGTCTTTGACGGCTTCATGGAACTGGGCCGGGCCTATGTGGCCGCCGCGCTGGAGGGCCGCAACACCGGCTTTTCCAACATGCACCAGTTGATGACCGACCTGTCGGAGGGCCGCGCCAAGAAGCTGCCCTGCGGCGCCGGGCTGGGCATGCTGGCGGTGGACAACGGGGGCGACTTCCATCTGTGCCACCGGTTCACCGGGTCCTCGGTGCCGACCTTCGGGTCGGTGAGCGAGGGGATCGACAAGGACGGCCTCGGCGGCTTCCTGAACCAGGCCCTCGAACGGTCGGACGGCCCCTGCGGCACCTGCCGGGCGCGCAGCATCTGCGCCGGCGGCTGCTATCACGAATCCTATGCGAAGTACGGCGACCCCCTGTCGCCGGTGTCCCATTACTGCGACCTGATACGCGCCTGGGTGGACTTCGGAGTCGAGTCCTACGCCCGGATCAGCGCCGGAAACCCGGCCTTTTTCCCGCAGTACATCCATCCGCGGAGCCCCACGCAATGAAGCACCTCAAGTCCATCAATGCCAAGGCCGAGCGCCTGGCCCAGGCCGCCGACGGCGGCGACACCGAAGTCGTCATGATGCAGACCGTCGTCGCCGGCTGCACCGCCACCTTCGATCCCGGCTGGGAGGTCGATCCCTTCGGGGGCGTGGCCGCCCTGTGCCAGCCCATGGAGGCCGACCTCTACGGCTGTTCCGACCCCTGCTGGTGGCCTGCCCAGGTCCCCGACACCATCAACACCTATCCCGATTGGAATGCCGACGCACCGTCGGCCGAACGCGACTGGCGCCTGCTCCAGACCGTGTTCCCTGGCGACAGCAAGTAGAGGGGGAAGAACGATGGTGAACGGAATGAAGCGGGCCGTGCTCGCTGCCGGCGTGGCCGCGGTCGCCCTGACCGGCGCCTTTGCCGCCCAGGCCAAGGACATCCTCCTGACCGGCGCCAAGCCGAACCTTTTGGTGGTCGCCGACGCCGAGTCCCGCAAGGTCATCCATAGCTGGACGCTGCCCGGTGGCGGCAGCCCGTTCGCGGTGGTGCCGTCGCCCGACGGCAAGATCGCCTACGTGGTCACCAACCGCTGGGAGCAGATCCTCGGCATCGAGATCGACACCGGCAAGCAGGTGTTCCAGGCCAACCTGTCGATGCCCGAGAAGAACGAGCGGGTCAAGGCCATGCTGGCCGTCGACATCAGCCCCGACGGGCGCGAGATCGCGGTCTTTGAAAGCCCGGTCCGCATGTTCAACGACCACTACGAGGTGCAGCCGACGCGGGTGACGTTCTACCCCACCGACGGCGGCATGAACGCGCGGCCGGTGCGAAGCTGGGAGGCGCCGCGGCGCACCGCCCAGATGATGTACAACAAGGCCGGCGACAAGCTGTACCTGGTGAGCTGGAACGTCCAGGTCCACGATCCCAAGACCGGCACGCTGCTCGAAACCCACGCGCTGGCCGACTGGACGCTCGAAAACTCCACGCCGCCCGACGTGTTCGGGGTGTGGGCGCAGTTCGAGACGTCGGGCCTGTACGTCAACCCGTACTTCGCCATGCGCACGGACTCCGCGCCGGACAATCCCGAAACCTACCGCACCGGCATGGTCCAGATCGACCTGGAGACCGGGGCGTTCAAGACGACGGATTTCGAGGCCACCAGCGGCATCATCTTCTCGGCCGCCTCCAACCCGGTGCGCCGCAACGAGGCGTACGGCGTCTACACCCAGCTCTACAAGATCGACCTCGACAAGGGCGAGACCGTCAAGAAGATCGACCTGCCGCACACCTACTACACGGTCAACGTGTCCAGTGACGGCAGCGAGTTGTACGTCGGCGGGACCATGGACGACATCGGCGTCTACGACACCAAGACGTTCGAAAAGATCGGCTCCATCGACTTGCCCAGCGGCAACGACATGGGCACCGCCTGGGTCCGCGTGGTCCAGCGGTAAAGGAACCCCTTCCCTAAGGGACCTTGGCGAGGCCGGACCCCACCAAAGGCCACCGGCCTCGCCACTTTTATGCAAGACGGCCCACCGTAATGGCGGGCGCGTGAGGGGGCGCTTGCGCCTCGGGGATGACAGGAGACAACGACATGAACACCCTTCTCCGGCCGGCGCTCGGCGCCGCTGGCACCGCCATCGCCCTGGTTCTCAGCGGCCCGGCCGGTGCCGCAGAGCTTTACAACAGCGGTTCGGGCACCGTGGTCGAAGGCACCGTCGAGGTCGGCATGGCCGCCTTCGCCGTGAGCAACGCGGCATTCGGCGCCACCACCAGCTTCTTCGGCGAGCCGTTGCCCGACACCGATCCGACCTGGGTCGAAGGCTACGTCAAGCCGGGCGTCGTGGTCACCCAGGCGCTGGGCGCCAACGCCGGCACCCTGTTCGGTGGCCTGAGCGCGGTGGCTTCGGCGACGCGGGGCGACGGTGACGCCGCCGGCCTGACCCCCGGCGATCCCGAGGACGTCGATCTTGAGGATGCCTACGTCGGCTGGCGCAGCGGCACCGCGTTCGAGGCCCTGGGCGAGGACGCCATCACGCTTTCGGCCGGGCGCCAGGCGTTCCAGGTCGGCGACGGCTTTGTGATTTCCAGCGGCTATGTCGATCAGGGCAAGGACGGCGCCTTCTGGCTGGCGCCGCGCAAGGCGTTCTCCTTCGCCGGTGTCGCGTCGCTCGACACCAACGGGTTCCACGCCGACCTGTTCCACCTGCGCACCGACAACACGATCGACGTGATCCCCCTGTCGCTCGACACCAAGGGCACCGGCGCCAACGTGTCCTACACCAAGGACGGCATGGGGACGGTCGGGGCCATGTACATGCGCCTGACCGACTCCGACGTGGCCCTCCGCGATGGCATGGATGTCTACAACCTGCGCGCCAGCGGCACGCCGTTCCCCGATCTGCCGGGCCTGGCCCTGTCCGGCGAGTGGGTGCAGCAGCGCAACGATTCCATGAACCAGACGGAGAACGGCTGGTACAGCCAGGTCGGCTACACCTTCACCGAAACGCCGTGGTCGCCCACCCTGAGCTACCGCTACGCCAGCTTCGATTCCGGGTACGACAGCCTGTTCTACGGCTTCAACGGCTGGGGCACCTGGTTCATGGGCGAGATCGTCGGCGAGTACGTGCCCGGCAACACCAACCAGAACATCCACATGCTGCACGCCTCGGCCCAGCCGCTGGAAAACGTCGGCGTGGGGGTGATCGGCTACCGCTTCGACCTCAACAACCCGGCCGCCTACGGCGTCACCGCCAAGCACTTCGCCGACGAGATCAACGTCTATGCCGACTGGGGCGTGAACGACAACCTGTACGTCGCGGCCCTTGCCGGCATGGCCTTCCCCGGCGACGCCGCGCGGCAGTGGAACCCTGGCGCGGACGAGACCACCAAACTGGTCCAGGTCCTCGCCATCGTCGCGTTCTAAGCCAATTTCGGGAGATACTTCCATATGAACGATCGTCTGAACGCACCGGCGCGGGCCTTTCTGGCCCAGAACCGCCGAATGCTGATCGGCGCCGACTGGGTTGATGCCCAGTCGGGGGCGACCCTGGAGGCCGTCAACCCGGCGGACGGCCAGACCCTCACCCGGTTTCCGGCCGCCCAGGCCGAAGACGTCGATCGCGCCGTGGCCGCCGCCCGCGCCGCCTTTGACGGCGGTGACTGGCCGGCCCTGCGTCCGGTCGAGCGCGAGCGCCTGCTGCACCGCCTCGCCAATCTGATCGAGGAAAACGCCGACGAACTGGCCGAGCTGGAAAGCGTGGACAACGGCAAGTCCGTGCTGATGGCCCGTCACGGCGACATGGCCATGGCCGTGGACTTCCTGCGCTACATGGCCGGGTGGGCGACCAAGATCGAGGGCACCACCATCACCCCGTCGGTGCCCTACATCCCCGACATGCGCTTTTCCGCCTATACCCTGCGCGAGCCGGTCGGCGTGGTCGGGGCGATCATCCCGTGGAACTTCCCGTTGCTGATGGCGGTGTGGAAGATCGGCCCGGCCCTGGCCGCTGGCTGCACCGTGGTGCTCAAGCCGGCCGAGGAAACCTCGCTGACCGCCCTGCGCCTGGGCGAACTGGTGCTGGAGGCCGGTTATCCGGCCGGCGTGGTCAACGTGGTGACCGGCCTTGGCCATGTCGCCGGGGCGGCGCTGTCGGCCCATCCGGGCATCGACAAGGTGGCCTTCACCGGCTCGACCGAGGTCGGCAAGCTGGTCGGCAAGGCGGCCATGGAGAACATGACCCGCGTGTCGCTGGAACTGGGCGGCAAGTCGCCGGTCATCATGCTCGACGACGTGGACCCGGCCATGGCCGCCCAGGGCGCCGCCATGGCGATCTTCTTCAACCACGGGCAGGTGTGCACGGCGGGCTCGCGCCTGTACATCCACAAGAGCCGGTTCGACGAGGTGGTCAGCGGGTTGTCGGCCATCGCCGACGGCATGAAGCTGGGCTCCGGCCTCGATCCCGAGGCGCAGATGGGGCCGCTGGTGTCGGCCCGGCAGCGCGACCGGGTGTGCGGCTACATCGCCCAGGGCCTTGAGGCCGGGGCGCGGGCGGCGGCCGGTGGCGGCGCGGCCGACGGGGCCGGGTTCTTCGTCAAGCCCACGGTGCTGGTCAACACCAACTCGACCATGAGCGTGGTGCGCGAGGAGATCTTCGGCCCGGTCGTCGTCGCCATGCCGTTCGACGACATCGACGAGGTCGCCCGTCAGGCCAACGACACCATCTTCGGCCTGGGCGCCAGCATCTGGTCGAACAACCTGAGTCAGGTGCATCGTCTGGTGCCCAAGATCAAGGCCGGCACGGTGTGGATCAACTGCCACAACGTCCTCGACCCGGCGCTGCCGTTCGGCGGCTACAAGCAGTCGGGCCTGGGCCGCGAGATGGGCAAGGCGGTGTTCGACATGTACACCGAGTCCAAATCGGTGATGATGGCCCTGTAGACCATTTGACGAAAGGCGGGGCCACCATGGAGACGGAG
This sequence comes from Rhodospirillaceae bacterium, assembly GCA_041686745.1. GTDB lineage: Bacteria > Pseudomonadota > Alphaproteobacteria > Rhodospirillales > Rhodospirillaceae > Cauispirillum. The sequence continues at coordinate 476,731 of JAWLDH010000002.1, forward strand.
CGTATCATCGTCCTCGGCGGCGGCCCCGCCGGCAGCATTGCCGCCCTTGCCCTGCATCGCCTGGGGTTTGCGGTCACCGTGGTGGCCGCGCCCCGGCGTCCGGCGGTCGAAGGGCTGTCGGAACGGGTGCTTGAGGCCCTCAGGCGGGCCGGGTGCGCCCGCGCCCTGGACGCCGTGGGGCCGCCGGTGCCGCGACGGTCGTCCTGGGGCGGCCAGACGACCGTCCTCAATCGCGAATGGGTGGTCGAGCGCGACCGCCTTGATGCCGGTCTGCTCGAAGACCTTCGTCGGGCGGGCGTTCCCGTCATCGAAGGCACCGCCACCGCCGCCGAGCCCGTGGGCGCGGGCTGGCTGGTCACGGTGCGCGGACGCCCGGACGCGCTGACCGCCGACTTTCTGGTCGAGGCACGGGGGCGCCGCGCCCCGCATCGCAATTCGTCGGTCACCCGTGGACCGGCGGCGTTGGCCGTGGCCCGCCGGTTCAGCGTGCCGGTCCGCCAGCCCTTTACCGCCATCGCCGCCTGCCGCGACGGCTGGGCCTGGTTCGGCGACGCCGGCCAGGGCTGGGCCGTCCTGCAATGCGTGTTCGACACCGATACACTTGGCAGCGAACCGGGCCTGGATGCCCTGCACGACGCCCTGGTCGCCAAGCTGCCCGAGGCCGCCGAGTGGCTGGGGCCGGACGCCGTCCCCCTCAACGGCGTGACCGGCCGCGATGCCGGGGCGACCCTTCAGGACGAGATCATCACCCCCCGCATGCTGCGGGTCGGCGATGCCGCGTTCGCCATCGATCCGCTGTCCGGCCATGGCATGTTCGAGGCCGCCGGCGGAGCGATGGCCGCCGCGCCGGTCATCAACACCCTGCTGCGCCGCCCCGAGGATGCCGCTCTCGCCATCGAGTTCTTTGAGACCCGCGCGCGCGGCGCCTTCCTGCGGCACGCCCGCGTCGGCCGCGAGTTGTACGCGCTGGAAACCCGCTGGCCCACGGCGCCCTTCTGGGCGGCCCGTCAGGCCTGGCCCGATGCCGAGCCGTCCCACCCCGAACCCGGCGCGGCCCGCCTCGAGAACCGGCCGGTGGTCGAAAACGGCATGGTGGTGCGCCGCGCCGTGGTGGTCAGCCAGGACCAGCCGCGCGGCGTCCGCTTCATCGACGGGGTCGATCTGGCGGCCGTTGTTGATCTGGTGGGGCAGGGGGTTACGGACCCCGAAGCCCTCGCCGCCCGCCTCGACCAGCCCCCCGCCGCCGTGCGCAGCGCCCTGGCGTGGCTGCGCGGGCAGGGGATTTTGGGGGATTGAGCATCTTGGGCGGCAGACCGTCCGCGACAGCGGAATCGGGTCAGAAGCGCAGCCCGCTAAACCCGCCGCTCCGGCCCTTGCCAGCGGCACTCCTCGATCAACCTCCGCAGGGCCTCCCGCCCGTCTCGCCCCTCGTCCAGCAGGGCGGCCAGCCGACCGCTGACGTAGGCGGTGGCGTAGCTGGCGCCGGAGCGGTCGGCGTCGCCGTGGCGGGCGCCGGGGGCGAAGACGCACGCCCCGATGTCGGCCTGCGCGGTGCCCAGGGCCGAGAACTCCCCCGGCCCGCAGCGGGCGTCGCCGCACACCCTCAGCACGCGCGGATAGGACGCCGGGTACACCGGCCCGCCGCGCGCCGGGCTGGAGGCGATGAGCAGCGCTCCGGCCTCCACCGCGTTGGCGCAGGCCTGGGCCAGGGCGGGCCGGTCGTGGGGCAGGCCGAGGCTGAGGTTGAGGACGGCGGCGCCCTGGGACACCGCCCACTCGATGGCGGCGGCCACGGCGGCGGCGCTGGTGGCCGGGGCATCGGTGAACACCTGGGCATCCAGCAGGACGGCCCGGGGCGCCTGATGCAGGATGACCTGGGCCAGCGCGCTGCCATGGTGGACGCGCGGCGGCACGGTTGCGCAGCGGGTGCCGTCGGGGGCGAAGGCCTGGGCCGCGCCGGTGGGGCTGCCGGCGATGCCGCAGTCGATCAGGGCGACGCGAGCCATGCCTCGGCCTCCCGCGGCACCAGGGCGCCGTCGCGCAGTTCCAGCATCATGTCGAGGGACCCCAGCGGTTCGGGGTGGTGGCTGATGACGATGCGCGTGCGGTCGGCGAACAGCGCGTCGGCCTGGGCCATGACCGCCGCCGCCGTGATGCGGTCCAGGGCCGACGCCGGCTCGTCGAGGACCAGGACCAGCGGGTCGAGCAGCAGGGCGCGGGCCAGGGCGAGGCGCTGGCGCTCGCCGCCCGAAAGGCTGCCGCCACCGGCCATCAGGGGCGTGTCGAGGCCATCGGGCAGCCCGGCCAGCAGAGCGGTCAACTGGGCTTGATCGGCGGCGCGCTCGACCTCCTCGCGGGTGGCGCCGGGGCGGGCGTAGGCGATGTTTTCGGCCACCGTCCCGCGCACCACCACCGCTTCCTGGGCGATCACCGCCACCCGCCGGCGCAGGGCCTGCAGCGACAGGGTCCGCAGGTCCACCCCGTCGAGCAGGATGGTCCCGGCGTCGGGGTCGAAGTGGCGGTGCAAAAGGTCGATCAGCGTCGTCTTGCCGGCCCCCGACGGCCCGACCAGCCCGACCTTGGCGCCGGGTGGAATGACGCAGGACGCGCTGCGCAGGACCGGGCCGCCGCCGGGATAGGCAAAGCTGACCGCCTGAAACTCGATGCGGCCGACGGCATCGGCGGGCAGGGCGGCGGGGCTTTCGGGGTCGCGCACGGCCGGGGCGATGTCGAGCAGTTCCCGCACGCGCGTCAGACTGACCTTGGCGCGCTGCACGGCGACGTACAGGCCCAGCATGGACATCACCGGGCCGCTCGCCCGGCTGAGGTAGGCGGAGAAGGCGATCAGCGTGCCCACCGACTCCTGCCCCTCGACGACCAGCCAGCCGCCGGCCAGGAACACCAGCGCGGTGGCCAGCCGGCCCAGGAACCCAGGCCCCGAGGCGGTGGCGAAGTTGATCATCTGCAGCCGCGCCATGTCGCGCAGGTAGTCGGTGCTCAGCGACCGCAGGCGCGAGGCCTCGCGGTCCTCGGCGCCGAAGGACTGCACGAACTTCATGGTCCGCAGGGTGTCGAACAGGAACCCGGTGATGCCGGCCGACCGCTCGCGCACCTTGCGGGTCTGGCGCTCCACCAGGGGGCGCAGCAGCTTGACCGCCAGGGCCTGCAGCGGCAGGAAGGTGAAGGCCAGAAGGGTCAGTTGCGGGCTCAGCAACAGCATGGCGACGACCGTGCCGACCAGGGCGAACACGGCGCTGATGAGGGACAGGACGGAGTCCACGGCGAAGCGCTGGACCTCGGCCACGTCGCCGTCCAGGCGGGCCATCACGTCGCCGCCGTCGGCCCGGCCATGCCACGCCGGGGACAGCCGCTGAAGGTGGCGGTAGACCTCCTCGCGCATGTCGAACAGCACCCCGGCCGACAGGTGCAGATAGATCCAGCGCGTCGCCCCATCCAGGGCAATGGCGAACAGCCCCAGCCCGAGCATGATGCCGCACACCGCCGCAATCACGCCCATGTCCCCGGCCAGCAGGCCGCCGTCAATGAGGATCTTGGTCATGTAGGGCTGGGCGAGGGCCATCGACGTCGCCGTCAGGGACAGCCCGATGACCACCGCCAGCCGTTTGATGCGCGGCCGCACATGCCCCGCCAGCCATTGCCACGCCCCAGTCCCAAGCATTCGCGCCAGTCTCCCGCTGTTGGTCCCAGACTAGCGTTCCCGGCTAACCTTGAACATCACCGGCATGGGCTATGCGGCAGGGGGCTCAGTCTTCCGACAGGTTGTCGAGCAGCTTTTCGAGCGTGGCGTTCAGGCGGGTGATCTGCGCCTCGCTGACGCCGTTGAACAGGCGCTTGAACAGCTTCTGCGTGGTCTCGATGACCTCTTCGACCGCCGCATGGCCCTTTTCGGTCAGGCTGACGATGCTGACCCTGCCGTCGGCCTCGGACGTCTTGACGCTGACCAGGCCCTCGTCCTGCATGCGGTAGACGATCTTGGTGATGGTCGGCAGCTTGCCGATGGCGTGTTCGGCGATCTGCGAGATGCTCAGGTCGTCGTGAACCCGCAGCAGCATGGCGACCCGCCAGCGCGACACGTCCATGTTCACCAGCTTGAGCTTCTTCTCCATCTCCAGGCCGTACTTGGCGTTCAGGCGGGCCACCCAATAGAGCGGGAACTCCCTGACCTCGAAGTCGGCGCTGGCCGGAAAGTACTTGCTGGTCTGCTTGTTGGTCGGGGTCATGGGCCCTGGGTTCCTTGGCCGGGGGGGCGGTGGGGTGGGGCCGGTGGGGTGGGGGCTGCCACCGGAAGTTCACGAACGGACGGAACACGCGCGGGGCGCATTATCTGTCCTCCATCCTGGCCGTGCAACGGCAAAAAAATCTTCAGAAAAAGCATCCCGCACTGCGGCAAGTGCCTGAAATGTCGAGATTCGGAGGAGTCTCCGGTTTGTTGACAAATCAAGTGAATAGTGAAACTATCACAGCCTCGGTTGAGGATCGAAAGCATTCGAGTTCAAAGGCCCCAACGGCCGGTTCCGAATGTCCTCCGCCGGGAAAAACAACGGGAGGAACTCCAATGTCTGGCTTCGTCCAGCGCTGCGACATGAGTGGCGACGGGGGCGGCGATGGTTTGACCGTGGCGGTAGTCAATGGATTGACCGTGGCGGTCAAGGACACCATCGACATCGCCGGCCTGCCCACCAGGGCCGGCAGTCGCGCCCTTGACGGCGCCCCGCCGGCAGCCGCCCACGCGGCGGTCGTCCAGGCGGTGCTGGATGCCGGATGCCGGATCGTCGGCAAGACCGTGCTTCACGAATTCGCCTACGGCATGACCGGCCTCAACGACTGGGCCGGCACGCCGATCAATCCGCGCTTTCCGGATCTGGTGCCCGGCGGGTCGTCCAGCGGGTCGGCCGCCGTGGTGGCCGAAGGGCTGGTGGACTTCGCCATCGGCACCGATACCGGCGGGTCCATCCGGCTGCCGGCGGCGTGCTGCGGCATCTTCGGCCTGAAGCCGACCTTCGGCCGCGTCGACCGCCGGGGCGTGATGCCCGAGCACACCAGCCTGGACTGCGTCGGTCCGATGGCCGCCAGCATGGACATGCTGATTGCCGGCATGGCGGCCATGGACCCGACCTTCCGGCCGACGACGCCGGGCGAGGCGTTCCCCCGCCTGGGCCTGCCCGCGGTGGACGTGGATCCGGCCATTGCCGGCGCGGTGGCCGCCGCCCTGCAGCGCGCCGCCCTGCCGCTCCGTCCCGTGCGGCTGGACGGCATGAAGGCCGCATTTGACGCTGGTCTGGTGGTGATCAACGCCGAGACCTGGGCCGCCTGCGGGGCCTATCTGGCCAGCGGGCTGGTCGGCCCCGATGTCGCCGCGCGCCTGGACCGGGCGCGCGCCACAACCGCCGACGACCTTGCCGCGGCCGAAGCCGTGCGCGCCGAATTTACCGCCGAGGTGGACCGCGCGCTGTCCGATCTGGACGCCCTGGTCCTGCCGACGCTGCCGAGCTTTCCCATGACCCTGGCCGATGCCCGGGCGGGCAAGGTGGACCTGGGGGCCTCGGCCCTCGTCCGGCCCTTCAACCTGTCCGGCCATCCGGCCCTGACCCTTCCCCTTCCAGCCGTCGACGGGCGGCCGGTCGGACTGCAACTCGTCGGCCGCAAAGGCGAGGACGAGGCTCTGTGCGCGGTTGCCCAGCGCCTGGTCACGCTCCTGGGCGGCCCGGACCAAAAAAATAAAGACTGAGGGAGTTTTCACGTCATGCCTCGTCACGAAATCGACAAGGACGCCTGGGGTGGCGCCACGGAATTCGACGCCCTTCTGGCCGACATCCGGGGCCGCCGCCGCGAGTTCGAGGACCAGAAGTACATCTCCCAGGACATCATCGAACGCTTCAAGAAGATCGGCGTCTACCGCGCCCTGGTGCCCAAGCACTACGGCGGGGACGAGAAGTCGCCGATGGAGTTCCTGCAGATGGTCGAGGCCATCGCGCAGGCCGACGGTTCAGCCGGCTGGGTGGCGAGCTTCGGCATGAACCCGGCCTATCTGGCGGCCCTGCCGCCGGAGACCGTGGAAAAGGTGTGGGCCGAGGGTCCCGATGTGGTGTTCGCCGGCGGCATCTTCCCGCCGCAGCCGGCCAAGAAGGTCGACGGTGGGTTCCTGGTCAACGGGCGGTGGCAGTTCGCCAGCGGCTGCATGGGCGCCTCGGTGTGCGGCGTCGGCATCATGCCCGAGGACGGCCAGTCCCTGCCGCGCATGGCCGTGATGCCGCGCTCCATGCTGACCATCGAGGAAAGCTGGGACGTGGTCGGCCTGATCGGCACCGGCAGCCATGACCTCGTGGTCAAGGACGTGGTGGTGCCCGAGGAATGGACCTTCACCCGTGGCGGCAAGCCGACCATGGACGCCCCGTTCTTCCGTTACCCGAGCCTCGCGTTCGCCGCCCAGGTGCTGTCGGTGGTGACGCTCGGCATCGCCCGCGAAGCCCTCGACGTGGTGCAGACGACGGCCGCGAAGCGCCAGTCGGTGACCGGGGCGCCCAACCTCGGCGACCGCGCCTACGTGCAGATCGACGTCGCCAAGGCCGAGGCCAAGGTCCGCTCGTCCCGCGCCTTCTTCTATGAGGCGACCGAGGACGCCTGGAACGCCATCGTCGCCGGCGGCCAGCCGACCGCCCACCAGACCAGCATGATCCGCCTTGCCGCGACCAACCTGACGCACGAATGCGCCGAAGCGGTGCGCATCTGCTACCAGCTTTCGGGCATGACCAGCACCTACAACGACCATCCCCTGTCGCAGCTTTACCGCGATGCCGGCATGTGCACCCAGCACGCCTTCATGGGGGCGATCACCTACCAGAACGCCGGTGCCATGTTCTTCGGCAAGGATCCCCTGCCGGGCTACCTGTAACGCCAAGCCCATTTGGGCTTGGACGGCGCGACTGCGCCGCGCGGCCCCTGCCGCGTGAGCCAAGCGGCCGGAGGCCGCGCCCGGCGCCTGAGGGCGAAAATAAAAGAGAAATTCGGAGGAAACCTGATGTCTGACACCAAGCTGCGCGTGCTGTTCTGCATTTCCGTGAAGCAGAACTTCATGGACGCCACGCCCGAGGAACAGGGCCAGGTCTGGCAGGCCTTCAGCAAAATGATGAAGGACATGGCCGGGCTGCCCGGCCTGGACCTGATCGCCACCCTGGACGATGACCGCAGCATGGTCGGGTCCGCCGTGGGCTACCCGTTCACCGCCTACTTCATGACCGACGTGGACAGCTACGCCACGGTGGTCGAGGCCTGCAACCTGTTCCGCACCATTCCGGTCGGCGACGGCACCTTCAAGCTGTGGAAGTACTGCGGCGTGGAGACGCGCATCGGCCGCGCCCTTCAGGTTCCGGCCTGAGGACGCGCGCCATGCCGCCCCGGACCTCGGAGCCGACTCTCGAGCACCTGCTCGCCCGCCTGGAGGCACTGGAGGCCGAAAAGGCGGTGGGCGCCTGCCTCACCCGCTACATGGCGCTGTGTGATGACCTCGACGTCGGCTTCGACCTCGACCCGCTGATGGACCTCTTTACCGAGGACGCCGTGTGGGAAGGGACCGGGCGCTACGCAACGACGTTCGGCCGCCTGGAGGGCCTTGAGGCCATCCGCGCCATGTTCGCCAAGTACACGGTGCCGCCGGCGCACTTCGGGCTGAACGTCCACTTCCTGACCAGCGGCGCGGTGACGGTTGACGGTGCAGAGGCCCATGGCCAGTGGGTCCTGCTCCAGACATCGACCTTCGCGTCCGGCGCCTCGCAGCTTTCCAGCGCCCGCCTGTCCGTCCGTTTCCGGCGGTGCGGGGACGGCGCCTGGCGCATGACGCACTTCCAGACCCGACGCCTTTTCAGCCGGCCGGTCGCCGAACCGTGGGATGCCGCGGCCGACCTTCCGGTTCCAGAATAACCCGTGCTCGACGCAGCCAATATCGGGAGCAATGAGAAAGCAATGACACACATGGACAACGTATGCCGCAGCAAGCGCGCCGCCGAGGTGGACGTCTCCGGCCTGGTTCTTGAGGACCGCGTGCACACGTCGCTGTACTCGGACCCGGCCCTGTTCGAGGCCGAACTCGACAAGGTGTTCAACAACACCTGGGTATGGGTGGCCCACGAAAGCGAAGTGCCCGAAAGCGGGTCCTACAAGACCGCTCACATCGGCCGCCAGCCGGTCATCGTCAGCCGTGACCGCAAGGGCGAGATCCACGTCCTGCTGAACCGCTGCCGCCATCGCGCCGCCACGGTGTGCGAAGGCAAGCGCGGCAAGGTCAAGAGCTTCGTCTGCCCGTACCACGGCTGGGGCTATGCCCTGGACGGCGAACTGCGCGCCGTTCCCAAGCCCGAAGAGTACGAAGGCGTGTTCGACAAGAAGGACTTCCCGTTGGTCACGGTCCGTCACGAGACCTACAACGGCATGATCTTCGCGACCATGAAGGCCGACATGATGCCGCTCGCCGATTTCCTCGGCGGGGCGAAGAAGTGGATCGACCTGTTCATGAAGCAGTCGGGCGGCTACCCGATGAAGGTGCTGGGCGACCACCGCTTCCGCTTCCCCGGCAACTGGAAGATCCAGCTCGAGAACACCACCGACGCCTATCACTTCCCGGTGGTCCACAAGTCCTTCGTCAGCTCGCTCGACGAGCAGACCAGCAAGGTGTTCGACTTCCTGGACGGTGACGGCTTCGTCGAGGACCTGGGCAACGGCCATTCGGTGATGGTCATGATCCCGGCCCTGGTCGACCTGGACGAAAACCTCGACGCCCCGATCCCCGACCGCTTCCAGGAGTTCGCCAAGGAACTGGAACGCGAAGGCCGCAGCGAGCAGGAAATCCGTCGTCTGGTGCGCGCCGTCGGCGGCACGGGCTTCAACGTCAACCTGTTCCCCAACGTCGCCTGCTCGATGGCCTTCTTCCGGGTGCTGCGCCCGATCGCCGTCGAGGAAACCGAAATCCACCACGTCGCGCTGGGCGGCGAGGGGGCTCCGGCCGCCTTCAACCAGATGCGCATGCGCCTGCACGAGCACTTCCAGGGCCCCATGGGCTTTGGCACGCCCGACGACGCCGAGGCCTGGGAACGGGTTCAGAAGGGCTCCTACGCCGGCCTGGACGAGGAGTGGATCCTCATCAACCGCGGCCAGCAGCACCTGAAGACGAGCCAGGACGGCAATGTCGCCGGCGCGGTCTGCTCCGAGACCGGGATGCGCGCCGCCTATCGCCAGTACAAGGCCATGATGACGGCGAAAGCCTGAGCGCCCCCTGAGCTCCGAAGATCGAGGAACGCACCAATGAACGAGCTGATGAACGACGTGACGGCCTTCATCTACAAGGAAGCCGACATGCTGGACTTCAAGGAATACCAGGATTGGCTGAACCTGTGGGACGCCGACGGCATCTACGTGGTGCCCATCGACCCCGAGGCCGAGGACTTCAGCAACACCCTGAACTACGCCTATGACAAGGCCGACATGCGCAAGCTGCGCGTGAACCGTCTGACCAGCGGCGAGGCGGTGTCCACCCAGACCACGCCCAAGACCGTGCGGGCGCCGACCCGCTTCCGCATCCTGTCGTCCGACAGCGACCGGGTAAAGGTGCGCTGCGCCCAGCACATCAGCGAAAACCGCCACGGCGTGCTGCGCACCTATCCGGCCGACGTGACCTACACGCTGCGCCGGGACGGCGAGGACTTCCGCATCGTCGAGAAGGTGGTCCGGTTGCTCAACTCGGACAATCACCTGTCGAGCATCGGCTACATTCTGTAAGGGAGGGTCGGCCATGGCCCAAGGGGCTCTCGTTACCGGTGCCGCGCAGGGCCTTGGCAAGGCCATCGCCGCGGCCCTTCACCGGGCCGGCTACGCGGTGGCCGTGACCGACGTCCGCGAAGAGGCGGCCCTGGCGACGGCGCGGGAGATCGCGCCGTCCGGGGAGCGCATCGCGGCCTTCGGGCTCGACGTCCTCAGGAAGGATGACTTCGCCGACGGGCTGGCCCGCGCGGTCGAGGCGTTCGGCGGCGTCGACGTGCTGGTCAACAACGCGGCGATGACGCCGACCACCCCGGTCATGGACATCACGGCCGAGGAGTTCGACACCGTCACCGCGATCAACCAGCGCGGCACCTTCTTTGGCTGCCAGGTGTTCGGCCGCCATTTCGCCGACCAGGGCTATGGCCGCATCATCAACATGGCCTCGCTGGCCGGGCAGAACGGCGGCACGGCGTCGGGCGCGCACTATGCCTCCAGCAAGGGGGCGATCCTGACCATGACCAAGATCTTCGCCCGGCAGCTTGCGCCGTCGGGGGTCACGGTCAACGCCGTGGCGCCGGGTCCGATGGACCTGCCGTCGGTGCGCGCCGCCGTCCCGCCCGACAAACTGGCCGCGATCATCGACACCATGATCCCGGTCAAGAGCCTGGGCAACGCCGACTTCGTCGCCGACATGGTCGTCCACCTGGCAGGCCGCGACGCCGGCTTCGTCACCGGCGCGGCCTGGGACATCAACGGCGGCATCTTCATGCGCTAAGTGGGCTTTTGTGGTCTGGGGAAGCAGGTAAATGAGCAGTGACGTGATTGAGGCGGTGGTGGTCGCCCGGCAGGATCAGGCCGAAGGGGTGGCGGTGTTCGAACTGGCCCGCGCCGACGGCGGCCAACTGCCGGCGTTCGAGGCCGGGGCGCATATCGACGTGCATGTGGCCGAGGGGCTGATCCGCCAGTATTCCCTCAGCAACCGGCCCGGCGAGGCGCTGCGCTACCGCATCGGGGTGCTTGACGATCCGGCCTCGCGCGGCGGGTCGCGGACCATCCACCGCGACTTCGCGGTCGGCAAGGCGGTGCGGATTTCCGCTCCGCGCAACCACTTCCCGCTGGACCTCGCGGCGCGGCATTCGCTGCTGATTGGCGGCGGCATCGGCATCACGCCGATGGTCGCCATGGCCTATACCCTGCAGGCGGCGGACAAGTCCTTCGCCCTGCACTACTGCGCCCGCACGCCCGGCCGCGCCGGGTTCCTCGACGAACTGGCGGCGGGCTTCGGGGCGCATCTCCACCTGCATTTCGACGACGGGGAGGAGGCGCAGCGTCTTGCGCCGCAAGCCCTGTTCGCCGCGCAACCGGTTGGCACCCACGTCTATGTCTGCGGCCCCAGCGGCTTCATGGACTGGGTGATCGACCAGGCCAAGGTCGCCGGCATCGCCAGCGACCACATCCACTTCGAGTACTTCAATGCCGACATCGACACCCATGGGGCCGCCTTTGAAGTGGTTGCCGCCAAGTCCGGCGTGACCCTTCAGGTGGGCGAGGACCAGACCATCATGGACGCCCTGGTCAAGGCCGGCATCAAGGTCGACAAGTCGTGCGAGCAGGGCGTCTGCGGCACCTGCACCTGCGACGTTCTCGAAGGAATTCCCGACCACAAGGACAAGTTCCTGACGGAGGATGAGCGCGCCGACAACGACCAGATCGTCGTCTGCTGTTCGCGCTCCAAGTCCCCCCGTCTGGTGCTGGATATCTGAACAACGGCCGGACAACGGCCGGAACGACGGCATTCACCCAGGAGACGACGACAATGAAAACCCTGTTCACCGCACTGAAGCTGGCCGCGGCCGGCATGGTGATGACGATGGGCGTGGCCAAGGCCGAGACGGTCCTGACCCTGTCCAACTGGCTGCCGCCCAGCCATCCGCTGGTCACCGAGATGATCCAGCCCTGGACCGAGCAGGTCAAGGAGGCCACCGAGGGCCGCGTCACCGTGCAGATCCTCGCCAAGGGCCTCGGGCCGCCGAAGGCCCATTTCGACATCGCCCGCGACGGTCTGGCCGACGTCACCTTCAGCGCCCACGGCTACACGCCCGGCCGCTTCCTGATGACCAAGGTGGCCGAGTTCCCGTTCAGCGGGCCGAGCGCCGAAGCCCTGTCGGTGGCCTACTGGAAGGTCTACGAAAAGCACTTCGCCAAGGCCAACGAGCATGACGGAACCCAGCTTCTGGGCCTGTTCACGCACGGTCCGGGACACATCCACACCCTCAAGAACGCGGTGCGCTCCAGCGCCGACCTCAAGGGCGTGAAGATGCGCGTCGGCGGCGGCGTGTCCAACGACGTCGCCTCGGCCATCGGGTCTGTGCCGCTGCTCAAGCCGGCCCGCGAGAGCTTCGAGCTGCTGTCCAACGGCGTGGCCGACGGCACCTACCTGCCCAACGAGTCGGTGACCGCGTTCAACGTGGACGGCCTGCTCAAGCACACCACCATGGTGCCGGGCGGCCTCTACAACATCAGCTTCTTCCTGGTCATGAACCAGGGCCGCTTCGACAGCCTGTCCGAGCAGGACCGCACGGCCATCATGAAGGTGTCCGGCGAGGCCTTTGCCCGCATGGCCGGCAAGGCGTGGGATGCCGCCGATACCGCGGCGCTCGACAAGATGAAGGCCGCCGGCAACGAGATCATCGTCGCCGACGACGCCTTCGTGGCCGAGATCCGCACCCTCAGCGCGCCCATCGAAGACGCGTGGATCGCCGAGGCCGCCGCCAAGGGCGTGGATGCCAAGGCCGCCCTGGAGGAACTGCGCAGCCTTACCAAAGCTGGTCATTAAGCGCGGGGGACCAAGGTCATGCGCACGACCCAAGCATCGTTACACCGGCATCCGTGGCTGCGCCCGCTGGAGTTCCTGTTCGAGCGTGTGCTGGCCTACACCGCCGCTGCGGTGATGTTCCTGATGATGGCCGTGACCCTGGTCGACGTGGTGGGGCGGAACCTGTTTTCCGCCCCGCTGCCCGGCGGGTTCGAGGTCACCGAACTGCTGCTGGCCGTCATCATCTTCCTGGGCCTGCCGATGGTCACGGCCGGGGCGTCCCATGTCGATGTGGACCTGTGCGACCCGACGGTGCCCGAACGGCTGAAGCCGTACCAGGACGCCCTGATCGGCCTCATCAACATCGGGTCCTTCGGCATGTTGTCGTGGATGCTGTGGCATCTCGCCCTGCGCACCTACCGCTATGGGGACACCACGGCGATCCTGCAAATCCCGTATGCCGGGCTGGTCTTCCTCATGGCGAGCATGGCGACGCTGTCCACCCTGGCCCTGGTCATGATGCTGTTCCTGACCCGTGGGCGCAGCCTGTTTACCCATCCGCCGATCAACAAGGATCTCTGAGAATGCTGGAAAGTCTCCTCGGCTTCGCGGCCCTGTTGATCCTGGTTTTCGGCCGCGTCCCGCTTGCCATCTCCATGGGCGTGGTGGGCGTCGTCGGCTTTGCGCTGGTCCAGACCTACGAGTTCGGGAACCCGCGCGGCTGGGACGCGGCGTTCAGCATGATTTCGCAGGTCGCCTTCGACACCGGGCTGGCCTATGGCCTGTCGGTCGTCCCGCTGTTCATCCTGATGGGCAACCTGATTACCGAAGCCGGGATCTCGGCCCAGCTCTACCGGGCGTCCAACGCCTTCCTCGGCCACCTCAAGGGCGGGCTGGCGCTGGCGACGGTGGTGTCGTGCGGGGCCTTCTCGGCGGTGTGCGGGAGTTCGATGGCGACCGCGGCGACCATGTCCAAGGTCGCGATGCCGTCCATGCGGAAGTACAACTACTGTGACGGCCTGGCCACCGGTTCCATTGCCGCCGGCGGCACGCTCGGCATCCTCATCCCGCCGAGCGTCATCCTGGTCGTCTACGGCCTGATTACCGAGTCCAACATCGGCCACCTGTTCATCGCCGGGCTGATCCCCGGGGTCATCGGCATCGTCCTGTACATGGTGGCGGTCAGCGTGACCGTGGCGCTCAAGCCCGAACTGGGGCCGGCCGGGGTCAAGTCGACCTGGGCCGAGCGGCTGGTCGCCTTCAAGGACGTGTGGACCATCGTGCTGCTGTTCGTGGTGGTCATGGGCGGCATCTACGCCGGCTTCTTCACCCCGACCGAGGCGGCGGGCATCGGTGCCTCCGGCGCCTTCTTCCTGGCCCTGCTGCGCCGCAAGCTGACGTGGCGCGGGTTGATCAACTCGCTGGTCGGCGCGGTGCGCACGACCTCGATGCTGTTCTTCCTGGTGATCGGCGCGGAGATGTTCTCCAACTTCATCAACATCGCCGGAATGCCCGGCGCCCTGCGCGACATGGTGATGGGCACCGACATCAGCCCGGCCATGGTCATCGTCGGCATCCTGTGCATCTACCTGCTGTTGGGCTGCGTGCTGGAAAGCATGACGATGATCCTGCTGACCGTGCCGGTGTTCTACCCGCTGGTCCAGGCGCTGGGCTTTGATCTGGTGTGGTTCGGCATCGTCGTGGTGGTGGTCACCGAGATCAGCCTGATAACCCCGCCGGTGGGCATGAACGTGTTCGTCTTGCGAACGGTGCTGCCCGACGTGCCGCTGAAGACCATCTTCAAGGGCGTGACGCCGTTCTGGCTGGCCGACATCGTGCGGCTCATCCTGATCGTCAGCATCCCGGCGCTGTCGCTCTACCTTCCGCGAATGATCGGCTGACGGGGGACCGCGCCATGCTGCCCGAGATCAAGACCATCCTGTACGCCGCCGACCTGGGCGAGGTGTCCCTGCCGGCCTTCCAGCGGGCGGCGGCCGAGGCCGTCCGCCACGGCGCCCACCTCCATGTCCTGCACGTGGTCGGGCCGGCCAGCGGGGCGGCGGCCAAGCTGGTCGCCACCTACATGGCCGACACCGAGCTGCGGGCCATGCGCGACGGCGGCATCCACCACCTACTGGAGGCCCTGGAGGCCCGCATCAAGGCGTTCTGCGCCGAGCAGCTTGCCGACGACATCGTCCTGCCCCATGCGCCGCGGCCGCGTGTCGAGGAGGGGCATCCGCCCGAAACCATCGTGCGTATCGCCGAGGAGATCGACGCCGATCTGATCGTCATGGGCACCCGTACCCGCACCCACACCATCCTCGGACGGTTCTTCCTGGGCTCGACGGCGCAAAGCGTCCTTCAGCTCTCGGACCGTCCGGTTCTGGTTGTTCCGCTCGGCGACGCCTGAGCCTCTTTCGTCAGGAGATCCCATGCCCATCGCCCGCATCAGCATGATGGAAGGCCGCACCGACGCCCAGAAGGCGGCCCTCATCGCCGAAGTCACCGACGCCATCGTCCGCGCCGTGGGCTCGCCGCCCGCCAACGTCACGGTGCTGCTCGACGAGATCCCCAAGGCCCACTTCGGCCTCGGCGGCATCCAGGCGTCCAAGCTGTAAAGAAGGAGAATTCCCATGTCCGAGCAGACCATCGATCCGCGCGATTTCCGCCGCGCCCTGTCGCAGTTCCCGACCGGCGTCACCGTGGTCACCACCCTGGACTCCGCCGGGCTGCCGATCGGCGTGACGGCCAGCAGCTTCAATTCGGTGTCCGTGGACCCGCCGCTCATCCTGTGGAGCGTCGACAAGCGGGCGTACAGCGCCGAGATCTTCCGCACGGCGGCGCACTTCGCGGTCAACGTGCTGGCCGACGACCAGATCCCGCTGTCCAACCGCTTCGCCGGGCGCGGCGAGGACAAGTTCAAGGACATGCCGTGGACCCCCGGCCTGGGCGGCTGCCCGGTGTTTCCGGGCGTGGCGGCGCTGTTCGAGTGCCGGACCTGGAACGTCTACGACGGCGGCGACCACCTCATCGTGGTCGGCGAGGTCGCGGCCTACACCCACACCTGCGAGCGCGCTCCCCTGGTGTTCGCCCAGGGAAGCTACGCGGTGGCGACCACCCATCCGACACTGGCCGTGGCCTGAGGATTTTGCTCTAGCCGCGCCGGGCCGCTCCAGTGGCGGTCCGGCGTTCGGGCAGGGGCGTGTCGCCCTCCTGGAACATGCGGCTGAGGGTTTGCAGGGTGCGGTCGATGTGCTCGGCCGTGTGGGCGCAGGCGGTGTCGGCGTCGCGGGCCAGCGTCGCCTCGAAGATGGCGCGGTGTTCCTCGTGAACGTTGCGCGGCACCACCCGGCCGGTCAGGGCGATGCGCCGGTAGCGTTCGGACTGGTGGTAGAGAATGTCCCGGAAATGGTGCAGCCAGTGCGAATCGCAGGCGCCGATCAGCGCCTCGTGGAAAGCCTTGTTGCGCTCCTCCCACTCGGCCGACAGGCCTTGCGGGTCGTCGTAGATGCGCTCCTCGACCTTCGACAGGCGGTGCCAGGCGGCCACCAGGGTGGCTTCCCACTCGTCGCCGCCGCGCTCGATCGAGCGGCGCAGGGCCTGGGTTTCGAGCATCTTGCGCATCTCGGTGATGTCGCGGATGTCGGCCAGCGAAATGGGCGTGACCCGGAAGCCGCGCTGTCCTTCGGCCGTCACCAAAGCGTCGGCGACCAGCAGCGTCAGGGCCTCGCGCAGGGTTGAGGAACCGACGTGGTAGTGCTCCTTGAGGACTTCCACGCGCAGCTTTTCACCCGGCGCCAGCGCCCCGCACAGGATGTCCTGGCGGATGGCGTCATAGGCGAATTCGACCAGGGTGCGCGCGGCGCGGCGCGCGATCTCCAGGTCTTCCGGTGTGCGATGCGGTGCTGGTGCCGCCATGTTTTTGTACCCCTGCCAGATATTACCCCGCCGTCCATTTCTAGCATGACTTGTGGAGGGGCAACAGTGGTCCACGAATGACCTCAAGATTATGATGATTTCAATGAAACGCGGCAATAACAAAAAATGTCGAGATTCTGGTTGACGGCCGGCAATGGTGTCTGGTTTCATGGTTTCAACAAAAGAGGAGTCCTCCGGTTGGGGCTCACTCGGGCGGAGCCGCTTGAACGGCCCGCATCCTCAGGGAAGCGCCGTCGGCGCGTCGCCGCGGTTTGGGAAACGACCAGGACTGGAGGCTCTCCGTGCCCCGTCATCCAGAAAGTGAATCAGTCACCGAAAGTGCCCTCGGCCAAGCCTATGTGCGCGTCATCGGGACCCGGCTCGGCCGTTTCGTCGAGTTCGAGTTCTCGATCAATGACGCGGACCTGACGGTCGAACTGGTCCTGCCTCCCGCAGCCTTCCAGGAATTCTGCGCCGCCCACCACGCCTGCATCCTGCCTCCGGCCGACCCGGTCGCGGCGGAGCTTGCGGGTGTTGGGGCCGCCGCCGAGGCGGCGGGTGGGCTGCGCGACGGACGGCCCGGCCTGTACCGCCGGCCATCCGGGTCTTCTGAAAGCGAAATCCGACGCTGATCTCGTCGGCCCCGGCACCGCCGGCGGTCGATTTGCAAGGGAGGAGCACTTCCGTGACCATCGACATCAAGACCATGAACGTCGAGCCGCGCCGCCATACCTTCGGGCATGTGGCGCGCCGCCTGGGGGCCGACAAACCGGCGTCCCGGTACGACGAGGCGACGTTCGACCTCCAGCCCACCGACCACTTCCACTACAAGCCGCTGTGGGAGCCGGAGTTCTGGACCTATGACCCGCGCAAGACGGCGCTGAAGATGGAGGACTGGTACAAGCTGCGCGACCCGCGGCAGTACTACTACGCCACCTACAACATCGCCCGCGCCAACATGCACCAGTCGGTGGAGCGCAACTTCGCCTTCGTCGACAAGCGCGACATGCTCGACCAGATGGACGCCGGGTGGCGCGCCACGGTCGCCGACTACCTGCTGCCCATGCGCCATGTGGCGTGGGGCGCCAACATGAACATGACCTCGATCTGTGATCGCGGGTATGGCACGGCCATCACGGCGCCGAGCATCTTTGCCGCCGGGGACCACCTCGGCATGGCCCAGATCCTCAGCCGCATCGGGCTGATGCTGGACGATTCCACGGGCGACAGCCTGGAGGCCGCCAAGGCCGCCTGGATGGACGCGCCGCACTGGCAGGGCCTTCGCAAGGCGGTCGAGGACAGCCTGGTCGTGACCGACTGGATGGAGCTTTACACCGCCCAGACACTGGCCTTCGACGGCATCCTGCACCGTCTGGTGTTCGACCGCTTCGACGCCGCCGGCCAGAAGCACGGTGCGGCCGGCCTGTCCATGCTGACCGAGTTCATGATCGAGTGGCGGGCCGAGCACGAGAAGTGGGTCGACGGCGTGCTCAAGGCCGCCGCCGCCGAAAGCCCCGAGAACGCCGCGCTGCTGTCGGGCTGGGCCAAGACCTGGATCGACACGGTCGCCGAGGCGGCCCGTCCGCTGGCCGCCCGCGTCCTGGGCGACGCCTCCGAAGGCGCCATCACCGAGATCAAGGCAGACATCGCGGCGCGCTGCGCCAAGATCGGCCTGGCCGTCTGAAGGGGACCGGAACCATGACGCAATACGCTTCGATCACCCTGCAGAACACCGACGATGCCCGGCCGATCATCGAGGCCATTCTGGCCGACAACACGGACGTTCAGGTCCTGAACATGCCCGGCGCCGTCAAACTGGACCGTGACCACCGCATCGTGGTCAACCGCGCCTCCGTCGAGGAACGCATCGGCCGGAGCTGGGATCCCCAGGAATTGCACCTGGTGCTCATCTCCATGGCCGGTAACGTCGACGAGGATGACGATTACTTCGCCCTTGAGTGGAAAAAGTAAGAACCGGTTTAGGGAGCGCAAACAATGTCCGCCAAGAAGCTCGGCTTGAAGCAGCGCTATGCGCTGATGACCCGCGGCCTGGACTGGGAAACGTCCTATCAGCCGATGGACAAGGTGTTTCCGTACGACACCTTTGAAGGCATCAAGATCAAGGATTGGTCGGCCTGGGAGGACCCCTTCCGCCTGACCATGGACAACTACTGGAAGTTCCAGGCGGAGAAGGAGCGCAAGCTGTATGCGGTGCTCGACAGCTTTGCCCAGAACAACGGCCAGACCGGCCTGTCCGACGCCCGCTACGTCAACGCCATCAAGCTGTTCCTGACCGGCGTCAGCCCGTTGGAATACCAGGCGCACCGCGGCTTCGCCCATGCCGGCCGCCACCTGCGCGGGGTCGGCCCGCGCATCGCCGCGCAGATGCAGTCGCTCGATGAGCTGCGCCACGCCCAGACGCAGATCCACACCATCAGCCACTACAACAAGTTCTTCGACGGCTTCCACGAGTTCCGCCACATGCACGACCGCGTGTGGTACCTGTCGGTGCCCAAGTCGTTCTTCGACGACGCCCGTTCGGCCGGTCCGTTCGAGTACATGGTGGCCATCGGGTTCGCCTTCGAATACGTGCTGACCAACCTGTTGTTCGTGCCCTTCATGTCGGGCGCCGCCTACAACGGCGACCTTGCCACGGTGACCTTCGGTTTCTCCGCCCAGTCGGACGAAAGCCGCCACATGACGCTGGGCATCGAGGTCATCAAGTTCCTGCTGGAGCAGCACCCCGACAACCTGCCGATCGTCCAGAAGTGGGTGGACAAGTGGTTCTGGCGCGGCCATCGCGTGCTGGGCCTGGTCGCCATGATGATGGACTACATGCTGCCCAAGCGCGTCATGTCGTGGAAGGAAGCGTGGGAGATCTACTTCACCCAGGCCGGCGGCGCCCTGTTCCAGGACCTCGAACGCTATGGCCTGCGCGTGCCCAAGTACGCCGACATCGCCACCGAGGAGGCCGAGCACATCTCGCACCAGAACTGGGCGATCTTCTACCAGTACACCCATGCGGCCGGCTTCCACACCTGGATGCCCAAGCCCGACGAGATGGACTGGCTGTCCGAGAAGTACCCGAATACCTTCGACAAGTACTATCGTCCGCGCTTCGAGATGTGGGCGGAGATGGAGAAGAAGGGCGAGCGGTTCTACAACAACGGCCTGCCGCAGCTTTGCACCACCTGCCAGATCCCCATGGGCTACACCGAGCCCGGCGATCCGACCACCATCTGCTTCCGCACCAGCGAGTACAAGGGCGACACGTACCACTTCTGCTCGGACGGCTGTAAGGACATCTTCGACGACGAGCCGGAGAAGTTCAGCCAGTCGTGGCTGCCGGTGCACCAGATCTTCCAGGGCAACTGCGGCGGCGCCACGGTTCCCGATGTGCTGGACTGGTACAAGCTGAATGTCGGGGCCGACAACATGGACTACGCCGGATCGCCCGACGAGAAGATCTGGAAAGCCTGGGAAGCGGCCAAGAAGAGCCAGGGCCCAGCCCGCACCGAAGACGCCCGCACCGAAGACGCCGGCGCCAAGACCGCGGCCGAGTAAGGGAGGACACACCATGCCTGTCGTCGCCATCACCCCGGACTACGAAAAGCACACCGTCATCCGGGACCGCGTGGAGAACTTCCACGGCAACCAGGTGGTTTACGTGCACTGGGAGCAGCACCTGAGCTTCTGTGCCGCGCTTGCCTTCCCGCTGCCTCCGGGGATGCCCTTCGCCGCCCTGGTCGAAGAGGTCATCAAGCCGCACTACGCCGCCCATCCCGACGCCGCCAAGGCCGACTGGTCGAAACTCGACTGGATGATCGACGGCAAGAAGGTCACGCCCGACCCGGCCAAGTCCCTGGCCGAAAACGGCATCGGTCACAAGTCGCTGGTGCGGTTCTGGACGCCTGGCCTGAACGGCTACAAGGGCATCGGCACCTGCTGAAACCCTGAGGCGCGGAGGGAGAGCATATGAGCCACGAACTGACCATCGAACCCCTTGGGGAAACCATCACCGTCGAGGACGGGCAGACCGTCCTGGACGCCTGCCTGCGGGCCGGGGTGTGGCTGCCGCATGCCTGCGGCCACGGCCTGTGCGGGACCTGCAAGGTGGACGTGGTGGACGGTGACGTCGATCACGGCTCGGCCTCTCCCTTCGCGCTGATGGATTTCGAGCGGGACGAGGGCAAGGTGCTGGCCTGCACCTGCACCCTGACCTCGGACGTCACCATCGAGGCCGAGATCGACGAGGACCCCGACGCCCGCGTCATCCCGGTGCGCGACTTTGCGGTCACGGTCAGCCGGCTGGTCGACTTGACCCACGACGTCAAGGGCGTGTTCCTGACCATCGAGGGAGCCGGCATCGACTTCCAGGCCGGGCAGTTCATCAACCTGCACCTGCCCGGTGTCGAGGGCACCCGTGCTTTCTCACTCGCCAACCCGCCGTCCACGGGCGGCGAGGTCGAGTTGCACGTCCGTCTGGTGCCGGGCGGGGCGGGGACCACCTTCATCCACCAGTCCCTCAAGGAAGGCGACCGCCTGACCGTGTCGGGTCCCTACGGGCGGTTCTTCGTGCGCAAGTCGGCCACCGAACCGATGCTCTTCCTGGCCGGCGGCACCGGCCTGTCCAGCCCCAAGTCGATGATCCTCGACCTGCTGGAGGACGGCCGGACCGAACCGATGACGCTCATCCACGGCGTCCGCACCCAGGCTGATCTCTATGACCGCGCCCTGTTTGAGGACCTCGCCGCCCGTCACGAGAACTTCCGCTATGTCCCGGCCCTGTCCAGCGAACCCGACGACAGCGGCTGGACCGGCGAGCGGGGCTTCGTGCACGACGTCATGAACCGCCTGTTCGACGGGTTCCTCGGCGGTCACAAGGCCTACCTGTGCGGCCCGCCGCCGATGATCGAAGCCTGCATCCGCACCCTGATGCAGGGGCGGCTGTTCGAGAAGCACATCTTCACGGAGAAGTTCATCACCGCCAAGGATGCCTCGGAAGCCCCGCGCAGCCCCGTGTTCAAGCGCATCTGAGGGGGCGGGGATGCCAGGGATGCCAGGGATGCCACGGATGCCACGGATGTTTGAGCGTTCGCACACCGTCACCATCACCGACACCGGCGAAAGCTTTCGCTGCGGCGAGGGCACCGTGGTGCTCAAGGCAATGGTGACGTTGGGCTACCGGGGTGTCACCTCGGGCTGCCACGGCGGCGGCTGCGGGGTGTGCAAGGTGCGCGTGGTCGAGGGTTCGTATGACGCCGCGGCGATGAGCCGCGCCCACGTCAGCGAAGCCGAGGAGCGCGACCGCGTGGTGCTCGCCTGCCGTATCAGGCCCCGCAGCGACCTCCGTCTTTCGGTGGTCGGCGGGATCGGCAAGGTGATTGCGCGGCAGCAGAAGAAGTTCGGTTTTGTTTGACTGAAAGGGCCGTGCGGAAAGCCGGCCAATAACAGTGCCAATATAAAATGGAGGAACACGACCATGGGTGTCATGCGTATCGGGCACATCAATATCAGGGTCCTGGACATGGACGCCGCCCTGGCCCACTACGAAGGCGTGCTCGGTCTCACCCGCACGGCCAAGGACGATGCTGGCAATGTCTATCTCAAGGGCTGGGATGAGTGGGACAAGTACTCGGTCATCCTGACGCCGGCCGACAAGGCGGGCATGATCAACATCGCCTACAAGGTCGAGAAGGACGCCGATCTCGACGTTCTGGGCACGCGCATCCGCGACTACGGCATCACGGTGGATGACCTGCCCGAAGGCGCCGTCGCCTTCTGCGGCCGGGCCATCCGGTTCAACCTGCCCTCCGGGCACGAGATGGTCCTGTATGCCCAGAAGGAAATGGTCGGCAAGGCGGTTGGCGTGACCAACCCGGAGCCGTGGCCCGACGGGCTCAAGGGCGCCGGCGTCCACTGGCTGGACCATGCCCTGCTGATGTGCGAACTCGACCCCGAGAAGGGCATCAACAAGGTCGCCGAGAACACCAAGTTCATGCGCGAGTGCCTGGACTTCTATCTGTCCGAGCAGGTCATGGTCGGCCCCGATGGCGATATCCAGGCCGCGACGTGGATGTTCCGCACCTCCACCCCGCACGACATCGCCTTCGTCGGCGGGCCGGTGATGGGGCTGCACCACCTGGCGTTCTACCTGGACGACTGGTCCGCGGTGCTCAAGGCCGCCGACGTCATGGCCAAGCGCCAGGTCAAGGTGGATGTCACCCCGCAGCGCCACGGCATCACGCGCGGCAGCACCATCTACTTCTTCGATCCCTCGGGCAACCGCAACGAGACCTTCGCCGGCCTGGGATACCTGGCCCAGCCCGACATGCCGGTGATCACCTGGAACGAGGAAAACCTGTGGCGCGGCATCTTCTACCACACCGGCGAGGAAGCCGGAAAGTTCACCACCGTCTACACCTGATCGCCACCCGCAACGGATAGTGAAGGGAGAGAAGGTCATGAACCTGACCGTGCCCGCGCACAGCATCACGGACGAAGCCGCCCACGCCGCAGTCGCGGCGGCGGTGGCCCATGGCCGCGAGCTGGGGTGCGCCATGAACGCAGCCGTGGTTGATAACGGCGGCAATCTGGTGGCGTTCCTGCGGGCGTCGGGGGCCTTCCTCCCGTCCATCGCCATTGCCCAGGACAAGGCCTATACGGCCGCCGCGTTCGGGGTGTCCACCGACACCCTGTGCCGCGGCGTGTCCGAACCCGCCGTGTTGCGCGACGGCATCGCCGCGCGGCCCGGCGTGGTGCTGTTCGGCGGCGGTTTTCCCATCGTCGTCGACGGTCAGGTGGTCGGCGGCATCGGGTGTTCCGGCGGGTCGGAGGACCATGACCGGGCCTGCGCCCATGCCGGGATCAAAGCCATCGGGGCCTCCGCCGGCGACTGACCCCGTTCATCCATATTCGTTTGACCATTTTTCAGTGGCGGCGCCCCCCTCCTATCCGGGGCGTGCCGCCGAATAACACAAGGAGTGTCATGCCATGACGGCGCAGCCCGCACAGTCGGCGCGACAGGCGGTTCAGACGGCATCCCGCGATGCCCTGCATTTCATCAACGGCGAGTTCACCGCCGGAACCACCGGGCAAAGTTGGGTCAACCACTGCCCGCTCGACAACAGCGTGATCGGCCGCGTCCACGAGGGTGGCAAGGCCGAGATCGACGCCGCCGTGCGCGCCGCCCGTGCCGCCCTGGACGGCGAGTGGGGCCGCATGACGGTGGACCAGCGGACCACCATGCTGGGCGCCGTGGCCGACGAGATCAACCGTCGCTTCGACGAGTTCCTCGAGGCCGAGTGCCTGGACACCGGCAAGCCCATGAGCCTCGCCCGCCACATCGACATTCCGCGCGGGGCGGCCAACTTCAAGATGTTCACCGACGTCATCAAGACGGTGAGCACCGAGTTCTTCCCCACCCCCACGCCCGACGGCACCGGGGCCATCAACTACGCCCTGCGCAAGCCCAAGGGGGTGATCGCGGTCATCTCGCCGTGGAACCTGCCGCTGCTGCTGATGACCTGGAAGGTCGGCCCGGCCCTGGCCTGCGGCAACACCGTCGTGGTCAAGCCGTCCGAGGAAACGCCCCTGACCGCCACCCTGCTGGGCGAGGTCATGAACAAGGTCGGCGTGCCCAAGGGCGTCTACAACGTGGTGCACGGCCTGGGCCCCAACTCGGCCGGCGAGTTCCTGACCCAGCACCCGATGGTCGACGCCATCACCTTCACCGGCGAAACCCGCACCGGCGAAGCGATCATGAAGCAGGCCGCCGTCGGCGTGCGCGACGTGTCGTTCGAATTGGGCGGCAAGAACCCGGCCCTGGTGTTCGCCGACGCCGACATGGACAAGGCCATCGAGGGCACCCTGCGCTCGGTGTTCGCCAACTGCGGCCAGGTGTGCCTGGGCACCGAGCGGGTGTTCGTCGAACGCCCGATCTTCGACGAGTTCGTCCGTCGCCTGAAGGCCGGGGCCGAGGCCCTGAAGCTCGGCCGGTCCGAGGACGCCACCGTCAACCTCGGCCCGCTCATCAGCCAGGAACACCGCGACAAGGTGCTGTCCTACTACCGCAAGGCGGTGGAGGAGGGGGCCACGGTGGTGACCGGCGGCGGCGTGCCCGACATGCCCGACGACCTGAAGGGCGGCGCCTGGGTGCAGCCGACCATCTGGACCGGCCTGCCCGACGACGCCGCCTGCGTGACCGAGGAGATCTTCGGCCCGTGCTGCCACATCCGCCCCTTCGACACCGAGGAGGAGGCCATCGCGCTGGCCAACGGCACGCCCTATGGCCTGGCCTGCGCCGTGTGGACCGAAAACGTCAGCCGGGCGCACCGCGTGGCGGGACGCATGGACGTCGGCCTGTGCTGGGTCAACTCGTGGTTCCTGCGCGACCTGCGCACGCCGTTCGGCGGCTCCAAGGCCTCGGGCATCGGCCGCGAGGGCGGCGTGCACAGCCTGGAGTTCTACACCGAAATGACCAACGTCTGCCTGAAGCTCTAGAGGGGCCCCCGGCAATCGTCGCACCCGCGCAGGCGGGTGCCCAGGGGGCACCAACTCAGGCTTCGGAGTGCATGGCCCCTGGGTTCCCGCCTTCGCGGGAACGACGAGGCTGTGGGTTCCGGTTCAAAATTCTGGTTAAGGACCAAATCCCAATGACCACATCCAAGGATTCCATCGCCCAGGCCGCCGACCTGCTGTGGGCCGCGACCCAGTCGGGCACCCCCTGCGATCCCGTTCGCACGCTGCTGGCCGACGGCGACCTCGATGCCGCCTATGCGGTGCAGGAGATCAACACCAGGCGCAGCCTGGATGCCGGGCGGCGGCTGGTCGGCCGCAAGATCGGCCTGACCTCCAAGGCGGTGCAGGCCCAGCTTGGCGTCGGCCAGCCCGACTACGGCATGTTGTTCGCCGACATGGCGGTGGCCGAGGGCGAGGACATCGCCCTGTCCGCCGTGCTCCAGCCCAAGGTGGAGGCCGAGATCGCCTTCATCCTGGGCGACGACCTGGACGACGAGCACCTCACCCCGGCCGACGTGATGAACGCCATCGACTATGCCGTGGCTGCCATCGAGGTGGTCGGCTCGCGGGTCGCCAAGTGGGATATCCGCATCCTCGACACCATCGCCGACAACGCGTCCTCGGGCCTCTATGTCCTGGGCAGCGAGCCGCGCACCCTGGGCGAGTTCGACCCGCGTCTGTGCGGCATGGTCATGGAAAAGAAGGGCGAGCCGATCTCGGTCGGCGCCGGGGCGGCGTGCCTCGGCAATCCGCTGACCGCCGCCCTGTGGCTGGCCAAGACCATGGTCCGGGTCGGCCGTCCGCTGCGCGCCGGCGACACCATTCTGTCCGGCGCCCTCGGCCCCATGGCCCCGGCCGCGCCCGGCGACGTATTCGAGGCGCGCATCAACGGGCTGGGCTCGGTCCGCGCGTCCTTCGGCAGGGAGTAGTCACATGAGCAAGGTGAAGTGCGCCATCATCGGTCCCGGCAACATCGGCACCGACCTGATGATCAAGGTCATGCGGACCGCCCAGCACCTGGAAATGGGTGCCATGGTCGGCATCGATCCGACCTCGGACGGCCTCGCCCGCGCCGCCCGCATGGGCGTGGCGACGACGCATGAGGGCATCGAGGGCCTGCGCAACCTGCCCAACTATGCCGACATCAAGGTGGTGTTCGACGCCACCTCGGCCAAGGCGCATGTCAGCAACAACGCCATCCTGCAGGCCGACGGCAAGCAGGTCATCGACCTGACCCCGGCCGCCATCGGGCCGTACACCGTGCCGGTGGTCAACCTGGACGCCAACCTCGACCAGTCCAACGTCAACATGGTGACGTGCGGCGGCCAGGCGACCATTCCCATCGTCTACGCCGTCAAGCGGGCCACCCGCCGGCTGATCTGGGGCGAGATCGTCGCCTCCATCTCATCCAAGTCGGCCGGGCCGGGCACGCGGGCCAACATTGACGAGTTCACCGAAACCACGTCCAAGGCCATCGAGATGGTCGGCGGGGCCGAGCGGGGCAAGGCGGTCATCATCCTCAACCCGGCCGAGCCGCCGATGATGATGCGCGACACCGTGTTCACCCTGTCCCAGGGCGGCGACCAGGACGCCATCGAAAGGTCGATCAACGACATCGTGGCCGAGGTGCAGAAATACGTGCCGGGCTACCGCCTCAAGCAGAAGGTGCAGTTCGAGCACATCGGCGACAACGCCCCGGTCAACATTCCCGGCATCGGCCTGTGCTCGGGCCTCAAGACCACGGTGTTCCTGGAGGTCGAGGGCGCGGCCCACTACCTGCCCGCCTACGCCGGCAACCTCGACATCATGACGTCCGCGGCGCTGGCCACGGCCGAGCGCTGGGTCGCCAAGACCATGAAGAAGGAGGCCGCGTGACATGGCCCGCGTGAACCAGAACAAGCTGTACGTCCAGGACGTCACCCTGCGGGACGGCATGCACGCCACCCGCCACCACTACCACCTGGAGACGGTCAAGGAGATCGCCCGCGCGCTGGACCGCGCCAAGGTGGACGCCATCGAGATCTGCCACGGGGACGGCCTGACCGGGGCGACCTTCAACTACGGCTTCGGCAGCCATTCCGACACCGAATGGATCTCGGCGGTGGCCGAGGAACTGTCCCACGCCCGCGTCACCGTCCTGCTGCTGCCGGGCATCGGCACGGTCCATGACCTCAAGGAAGCCCATGCCGCCGGGGCGCGGTCGGTGCGCGTCGCCACCCACTGCACCGAGGCCGATGTCTCCAAGCAGCACATCCAGGCCGCCCGTGACCTGGGCATGGACACCATCGGGTTCCTGATGATGTCGCACATGATCCCGACCGCGCAGTTGGTCGAGCAGGCCAAGCTGATGGAAAGCTACGGCGCCGAGTGCGTCTATGTGGTCGACAGCGCCGGCGCCCTGCTGCCCGACGACGTGACCGAGCGGGTCCGCGCCTTCCGTCAGGAACTCAAGGCCGAAACCGAGATCGGCATCCACTGCCACCACAACCTGTCCATGGGCGTCGCCAACTCGGTCGCCGCCATCAAGGAAGGCGCGGTGCGGGTCGATGCGTCGCTCGCCGGCATGGGCGCCGGGGCCGGCAACGCGCCGCTGGAGGTCCTGATCGCCGTGCTCGACCGCATGGGGGTGGACACCGGCTGCGACCTGCATGTCCTGATGGACGCGGCCGACGATCTGGTGCGGCCGCTGCAGGACCGCCCGGTCCGCGTGGACCGCGAGAGCCTGTCGCTGGGCTATGCCGGGGTGTACTCCAGCTTCCTGCGCCATGCCGAAAACGCCGCCAAGACCTATGGCATCGACACCCGTGACATTCTGGTCGAACTCGGCAAGCGCCGCATGGTCGGCGGCCAGGAAGACATGATCGTCGATGTCGCCCTCGATCTTCTCAAGCACCGGAGTGCCGCCCAATGATGAGCCTTCAGACCCTGGCCGACCGGGTGGACACCGCCGCCCACACCGCCAACGCCATCGCCCAGCTCACCGACGAGGTCCCCGCCCTGACGGTCGAGGACGCCTACGCCATCCAGGCCCTGTCCATGAAGCGCCGCTATGCGCGCGGCGAGCAGCGCTGCGGCATCAAGATGGGCCTGACCAGCCGCGCCAAGATGGTGCAGGTCGGGGTGGACGAGGTCATCTGGGGCCGCCTGACGGACGGCATGCGCCTGGAGGAGGGCGCCACCCTGTCGCGCGCCAACTACGTCCATCCGCGCGCCGAGCCCGAAATCGCCTTCCTGCTCAAGGCTCCGCTGACCGGCAACGTGACGGCGGCCGAGGCCATGGCGGCGGTCGAGGCCATCGCCCCGGCCATCGAGATCATCGACAGCCGCTACCAGGACTTCAAGTTCACGCTGCCCGACGTGGTGGCCGACAACTCGTCGTCCTCGGGCTTCATCGTCGGCAACTGGTTCGCCCCGGACACGCCCATCGACAACCTGGGCATCATCCTGGAGGCCGACGGCCGGGCCGTGCAGGTCGGCTCCACGGCGGCCATCCTGGGCCATCCGGGGCGCTCGCTGGTGGCGGCGGCCCGCATGGTCGCCCGCGCCGGCGAGGCCCTCAAGCCCGGCGACATCGTGCTGGCCGGCGGCGCCACGGCGGCCCACCCGCTGAGCATCGGCATGCACATCCGCGCCGTGTTCCAGGGCCTGGGCGCGGTCGGCATCACGGTTACGGAGTAGACGCCATGCCCATCGTCGAGATCACCCTGCTGGAAGGCCGCAGCCCCGAGAAGAAGGTCGCGCTGATGCGCAAGGTCACCGATGCGGTGGTCGAGGCCATCGACGCCCCCCGCGACGCCGTGCGCGTCATCCTGCGCGAGATCCCGCCGGAGCACTTCGCCGCCGGAGGCGAACCCAAGAAGATGCCCGACGGGGTGAAGTAGCCCGCGGCAGGGGATATCTTCCGGGGGCCGGGATCGCATCGGCTTCCTGCCCCGGTGGCCGCCAAAAAGCGGCCGCCGGGGTACCGTCGACACTCAGAACCAGCCGTCATCGCCCCCGCACGCACCGCTCAGAAGCAGCTCGCGCAGGTTGGCTGAAACCGCCCTGTCGCCGATCCACAGGCGCAGCAGGGGGCTGATCAACTCGTGCCCCTCCCGCTCCCGCGTACGCTCTCCGTTCACCGAGATCGTCGTCCCGAATCCGGGGGTGTACTCGATGGTCACCTGATCGCCCGCCTGAAAGTTCTGGTAGATGTTCTTGATCGTATTCTCGAGATCCCGCCGGACCATCTGGTCGAGCGGAGCCTGCCAGCTCTCGGGGATGTCCTGGGGCAGCGAGCCGTCGTAGACGATCTGAAGGCGAACGGCCTTGGCCGTGTCGGCGGACAGGATGGCCTCCTGGCTCATGCCCTTCTCCGGCAGATAAAGCCCGGCCACATAGATATTCATGAAGAACACCTCCCGCACGCCGCAGCCGCGCAAGGGCAGCTCCCGGCCCGATACCTCCAGGGTGGGCGGGAGGGTCACCCCCTCCACGGTGGCAGCCTTCGCCGCCATGGGAGCGGCCGCCAGCATCACCAATGCCGCAAGGCCGGATTTCACGGTTCTCATCGGTCCTCCGCTTCATTGTGGTCACGGGTCACCATCGCAAGACTGGGACGACCAGCCGAAGCGCCCGGCACCTCCGCCGTGTGCCTGAGGGGCCGTGTGCCTGAGGAGCCGTGTGCTTGAGGCCGATCACTTGCAAAAACGGGTGCGGTCGATGCCAGTTGCGGAGGGCGACGGATTGGCGGGCCGTAACCCTTTAGACCGGCCAGCATCCGGAACAAAGACCCTGCCGCAGCGCCGGGCCGCGCTCGGCCAGCACATACTGGGCGTAGGCATGGGACCGCCGTAAACAAGTCGTCCTCGATCACCGCCTTGTGGGCGGTGATGGCGGAGGTGATCACCACCCGCGACCGGGTGCTGCGGGGTCGCTATGTCCGCGACGAGAGCATGGAACGGTACACCCGCGCCATGGAGGTTTGCTGCACGAGCCCCAGCCGCTACGACGTCGAGCGTGCGTTCGCCGGCCTGAGGCCCCTTTGGGAAAAGTGAGCACCTATCTGCGCGTTCTCAACTATCTAGGCGAGGCCTGGTCATGGGCGGGGAGAAGCTGCGCAAGTGCATCCTTGACCCTCGTCAACGGCGGCCTCGCTTTCTCGACGCCTCAGCCATGCGAAAACGTGTCTGCTCAGAAGCACGTCGAAAGGAGTAAACCACACTATGGACCCAATTCCTTAGTGCGAGGCAACCCGCTATGAAGTTCAACAACATTCCGATGGCGGGCAAACTCATCGCGCTCGTCTTCATCCTTTCTGGCGTCACCGCCGCCGTCAGCTACACGGGCATTTCGGCGGTGTCGGACGTGTCGGAGGCATCTGGTGAGATCGCCGTGGCCGGTATCGAGGCCACCGCCGGGGCGCGGCTGGCGCGCGAGGTGATCAAACTGAACCGGGGCGAGTTCCGGATCGCGCTCGATCCTTCGCCGGACAACATCCAGGTCGTGCGTCAGCAGATGGACGAGGTCGAGGCTTCGCTTCAGTCCGATCTGGAGCGGATCAAGGCGACGGCAGGGCCGCAGCAGAGCCGTCTGATCGAGGACATCGAGCGCGCCTACAAAACCTATTCCTCCGAAATGGCTATCACCGTCCAGTTGGCCCAGGAGATCGGTGGCACGGTCACCATGAGCGAAGCCCAGGCGAGGCTCCGGGACGAAGCCCGAAAAAGCCGCGCCGTCGCCGCCAAGTTGGAGGAGGCGGTTCGGCTCTACACCGACTACACCACCAACAAGGGCGACGAAATCGCGACGCGTGCCACCGGGACCAGCGAAGCCGCCGCGCTTACGATGGTTCTCGTGGCCTCCGTCGGCGTTGTCGGCGGCCTTGGCCTGGGCTGGAGCCTCGCCACCTTCGGGGTCGCCAAGCCGATCAGACGGGCTGTGGATGGCCTGAAAAAGCTGGCGAAGGGCGAGACGGAACTCGAAATCTATGGCGTGGGCCGAAAGGACGAGATCGGCCAGATCGCCGACACCATGGAGCAGTTCCGCCGCAACATCATCCGCGAGCGGGAACTTGAGGAAGAGGTCAAGGCGCGCGAAGAACAGGCCGCTGCTGATCAGAAGGCCGCCCTCAACCGGATGGCCGACAGCTTCGAGCGCAGCGTCAAGGGCGTGGTGACCGGCGTCGGGAGCGCCGCAACGCAAATGAAGGCTTCGGCCCAGTCGATGTCTTCCGTGTCCGAGGAAACCAGCCGTCAAGCCACCGCCGTCGCGGCTGCCTCGGAACAGGCTTCGGCCAACGTGCAGACCGTGGCCTCGGCGTCCGAGGAACTGGCGGCGTCGGTCGATGAGATCGGCCGTCAGGTTGCCGAGGCGGCGCAGGTCGCCTCAAGGGCCGCCGACGAGGCCGACCACAACAAGGAACTGGTCGAAGGTTTGGCGGCCTCGGCCAACAAGATCGGCGAGGTGATCAGCTTGATCAACGACATCGCCAGCCAGACGAACCTGCTCGCCCTGAACGCGACCATCGAGGCGGCGCGGGCGGGCGATGCCGGCAAAGGCTTTGCCGTGGTCGCCAACGAGGTCAAGGCGCTCGCCAACCAGACGGCCAAGGCGACCGACGAGATCGCCCGCCAAATCGAGGGGGTGCAGGTCGCCACCAAGGAAGCGGTGACGGCCATCGACGCCATCACCCTGACCATCCGGCGGGTCAACGAGATTTCCTCGGCCATCGCCTCGGCGGTCGAGGAGCAGAACGCGGCAACCCGCGAGATCGCCCGCAACGTCGAGGAAGCCGCCCAGGGCACCCAGGAGGTTTCGTCCAATATCTCCGGCGTGACGCAGGCCGCCGGCGAGGCAGGGGCAACCGCCAACGAAGTTCTCGACGCCGCCACCTCGCTGGGCGAGCAATCGGCGGTGCTCAGTGCGGTGGTGGAAAAGTTCATCGCCGAAGTTCGAGCGGCCTGAGGTGAAGGGCGCGGTCACGGCCGCGTCCTTCTTCACCGGGCGGCGAATTGCTTCAGCGCCTCTTCCGCGGCAGTGATGTCTGGAAGAAAGCGAACTCCAGGCACCGCAAGGGCGCCACGATTGGCACCCATGCCGCCGGCCCAGATCTCGACCGCTTCGGGAAGCAGTTTGCGCAACTCGCGCAAGAAGGCTGCGGCTGCGCGCTCCGGGAAGGCCAAGCTCAGGGACAGGGCGACTATGTCGATGTCCAGGCGGTCGGCGGCGAGAACGAGTTCAGCGGCGGGCAACTGCGGACCCACGTTGATGCAGCAGGCGCCATCCAGTGCCAGGATGGCCTCGGCCATCCGAAGTCCCAGTATGTGCGTTTCGCCGGGCGGAGTGGTCATGAGAATTCGCGGGTGACCGTCCGAACTGCTCGCCGACAGGCTGGCTTCGCGCAGGATGTCGGCCAGCGCTTCGGAGAACAGCCGCTCCTGGAAGACGTGGATGTCGCCCCGGAGCCACGCCTCGCCGACGAGGGCGCTCAAGGGGGCCGCAGTCTCCTTCACGAACCGTGGCAGGCCCTGTCGCCGGAGCAGCGCCGTCAAGGCATTGCGAATTCCCGTGTGGTCGCCCTGGCGAATGTCATCCAGGACCCGCTTCACCTCGTCCGGGGCACCAGCCTCGGCGTCCGCCGTCACATCGGCAACCATCTGTTCCAGAACGTCGAGGGGCCGGCCGACCACCATGCGCGGCCGATATCCAGCGCTGAGCAAGCGCTGAATGAGGCGTAACGACGCGACCTGTTCGCGGGGGTACAGCCGGTTTCCCTGGCTGTCCCTATGCGGATGGGGGAAGCCGAACCTGTCCTCCCACTTGCGAACGACCTCTTTTGACAGGCCTGTTTCCTGTTCAATTGCCGTCACAGGAACAGGGCCGAATTCCCCGGTGGCGTCCTCACGGGGTGGCAAATGACCGGGCGCCTGACGTGTGCCGCGCATGCCTGCCTCATCTTTCCAGATCTGGGTGTGGTCCTGGACCACATCATGGCCGCGCGGCCGTGCCGCGGAAAGCGATTTGTTGCTTGGCCTTGAATAATGTCCAGGACAGCGTGGCCGGGTACCGGAGGTGGCGATGGTGGCTGAGATTTGCCTGCGTGCGGTTGCATAGGGCCTCTCTACAGGCTGCAGGGCGGATACCCCGTTGGCGCAGCGCCTTGTTTTGTCCTGGACATAAAAGTCGATAGAATCCATTATTCATTTGTGCCCATCGGGACAATCCCGGCGATGAGCCGCAGGCCTGCCGGGCCACTGAAGGCCGGCGCGTCGTGGCGCCCTGGGGGCGGAGAGAGGCTATGGTCGGTATACTTGAACGGTCGCTGGCAAACGAACAGCAAGCGCCTCGCCCAAGGCCGGAACGCGACGCGACCGCATCCGACGACGATGCGGAAAGCCTGCGCCGCATCCTGCAGAAGACGGAAAAGGCGTGTTCGGCCGAGCCTATCCATAGCCCGGGTGCGATCCAGCCGCACGGACTGCTGGCCGTTCTCGATCTCACCGCCGACCGCGTCGACGGCTTCAGCCGCAACCTCGCGGAAGTGGCTCCGCACCTGCTCTCGGAGCCTCCGTCGCAGTGGCTGCCCCCGGTCATCAGGGCCGCGCTTGTCGAACCGCAGGCGGATGGCGCGCCCGGCGTCTTCACGCTCGACAATATCCCGCAGATTGGGCTCACGGAGGTGCGCGGCTTTTGGGCCGCCGGGCGGCCGGTTGTCGAATTCGAGCATCATCCGCCCTGTCAGGCCTCGCTCTGCCCGGCGTCACTGGCGACGGAGGCACGCGACTTCCTGCGGAGCCTTCAGGCGGCGCCTGACCTGACTGCGGCTGCGAGCAGCCTGGCCGACGAGATCCGCCGGATCACCGGGTATGAAAGGGTGATCGTCTATCGCTTCGACGCCGAGCAGGATGGTGACGTGGTCGCCGAAAGCCTGTCGAGCGACTGGGGAAAGTCGCTGTTCGGCTTGCACTTTCCGGCTGCCGACATTCCTGCACAGGCGCGGGCTCTCTATCGCGTTTCCCGCGAGAGATGGGTTCCCACCAGCCATTATGACCCAGTGCCCATTGTTAACCGGGACGGCATGTTCCTGGACCTGGATCTCACGTTCAGCAGCTATCGCAGTCTGTCGCCGGTCCACCGGAAGTATCAGGAGAACCTGGGCGTCGATGCCTCGCTGTCCATTTCGATTCTTGACGGCGACACCCTCTGGGGGCTGCTTGTCGCCCACCATCGAAAGCCGCACGTCGTCCCCTGTCACAGGCGTGCCCAAGCGTCGTCCTATGTGGATGCCTTCGCGCTCTGCCAGACCGGCTTCCGTCGGCGGGAGCAGCGGGACGGCCAGAAAATCCTGGCCCGCAAGCACGCGGACCTGCTGCGACAGTTGGCGCAAGCCGACGATCTCGTCTCGGCTCTTACGAGCGGGCCGATGGACATGGTTCAACTCTTCAAGGGATGTGGCGGCGCGGCGGTCGTCATGCTCGACGCGCAGGACCGGCCGAGCGCACTGCCTCTGGGGCAGACTCCACCGGCCGAGGCAATCATTCATCTGGCCGCATGGGTGCGGGGGACGACGCGGGAGCAGGTGTTCGCCAGCCACGCCATCGCCGAAACCTGTCCGGCGCTGGGCCCGCACCGGACAACAGCCAGCGGCGTCCTGGTCATCTTTCTCGGCGAGGAGAGACGCCAGGCAGTTCTGTGGTTCCGGGGCGAGGAGATTGAGGAAATCATCTGGGGCGGACGCCCGGTCAAAGACCTGGACGCATCCTCGGGCACCTATCTTCCGCGCAAGTCCTTTGACCGCTGGGTCCAACACAAGCACGGACATGCCAAACCTTGGGCCGTCTGGGAAGTGGAGGCTGCACAGGCCCTCTCTTCCGCTCTGGAGGAGGTCGTTCTGCGCCAGAATCGCCGGCTTCGGCACTTGGACCAGGAGGTGCAGCGGTTCGCGTGGGTCTCGTCCCACCATCTGAGAGAGCCGCTGCGCCACATTCGAATCTACGCCGATCTTCTGCGGCGCCAACAGCGCCACGAACTGGATGCTGACGCAGCGGGGTACCTAGATCTCCTGACGAAGGGGGCTGAACGTGCCAACGCCCTGGTCTCGGGGCTGGTGGCCTATTCGGAAATCGGCCGCGTCGACAGTCTGCGCTGGGCGCTGAACCTTTCCGACGCCGTCGATGCGGCGGCCGTTGAGGTAGGGTATCACGAACAGGCGCCCCGACTCAAACTGGAGCCGCTGCCGACAGTTTTTGCGGTCCCCCGCTATATGAACTGGCTCTTCAGGGAATTGCTGCGGAACGCCTTGATGTTCCGTCATCCAGAGCGCGAGCCGGAGGTCCGGATCTGGGCGGAACGGACGCCGGCAGGTCCCTTGCTGGCGGTTGCCGATAATGGGCTCGGTTTCGATCCAGCCTATGCAGACCGCATCTTCCAGATCTTCGAGAAGCTTGAGTCCCGGTCCCCCGGAATTGGCCTCGGGCTCGCCTTGTGCCGACGCATCGTCGAATACCATCGGGGCGCCATCTGGATTGAATCGGTGCCGGGCCAGGGCTCCACCGTCTTTTTCACCTTGCCGGAGGAGGTGCCCATGAAACGGCCGGAAACGCGGTCCCGTCGCCATGCGGTCATGGTTCTGCATGAGGCGACCCGGGACCTTCATGAGCGCGTAGAGCATCTGCCTTTCATGACGCCCTTGCGGGCCGGTCACGTTACGCCGGAGCAGTACCGGAAAATCCTCGCCCGCCTGTACGGCTTCTATGAGCCCACCGAGCGGAATCTCTTTGGGGAAGCGCGGGTCCGGAGGTTCCTCACGGATACGGGCGCCAGACCGAAGACGCCGGCTCTGGAGCACGACCTCCTGGCGCTAGGGCTTTCGGCAGGCGAGATCGCGCGGCTGCCTCGGTGCAGCGACGCGCCCGCACCCACCGATGACGCGGCACGGCTGGGCGTTCTTTATGTGCTGGAAGGGGCCGGTCTTGGCGGACGGGTCATCCTCCGTCGCATCGGCGACAGCCTTGGACCCTTCACAACGACGGCCACCGCGTTTCACGGCTTTCATGCGAATGACGCCGCGACGTGGTGGCGTGTCTTTCAGGAGGCCCTCGGCGACCACCTGGATGCGTCGCCAAAGCATCTCGAAACAGCGGTTCAGTCGGCGGCAAGGACGTTCGACTCTCTGCTGCTGTGGCTTGAAGCGGACTGAATAGGCGTGGCAACTCGGGCCAGACGACTGGGGGTTTGAAGAATGCCGCGTATTGAATGGCATGATGATCTGAGCTGTGGCTGCCCCATCATCGACGACGACCACAAGATCCTGGTTCGGCAGATCGACAGGTTGGCGACAGCGATCACCGAGGGTGCTGGCCCGTCCGTTGCTGACGGCGTCCTGGCGATCCTCCTTGACTACACGGCGTTTCACTTCGACCGGGAGGAGGTCATCATGACCCACACGCGCTTTCCCGGCGCAGCGCGGCACGCGAAAGAGCATGAAGTTCTGCTTCAGAAGCTCTACCGCATGAACGCAGACTGGCGGACAGGTGCGATCACCGAGCGGATGCTGCTGGGGTTTCTCATCGACTGGTTGACGGGGCATATTCTCGGGCCTGACAAGTCTGTCGGCGATCATGCCCGGGAGCGTGGGTATGATCACGTTGTTCCGGCCCTGCCCGCCCACAAGAACATCGACTGGTCAAAATTGTCGGTGCTCCTGGTCGATGACACCACCGATTTCCGTCGGCTGCTGAGAGGGGCGCTCAACAACCTCGGCATTCGGGATATCAGCGAAGCCAAGAGTGGCGCCAAGGCTCTGGAATTGATGAGGTCCAAGGATTTCGATGTCGTTCTGGTTGATGACGAGATGCCGATCATGACGGGCGTCGATCTGGTCCGTGAGGTTCGTCGCGCCAAGAAGCACCCGGACCCGCGGACGTGCATGATCCTGGTTTCCAGTCAGAGCATGAGCCGCGAGTTCCTGCGCGATGCGACGCTCGCCGGCATGCACGACGTGTTGTGCATGCCGCTCACCGCGGATCGCCTGAAGGTCCGCCTACGGCGTCACCTGACGCATCCGCCTGCCTTTCAGTGTGTTGATGGGGGGCTGGCACCGGTGCGCAGCACCGCGTGACATGCCGACAGGCCGTGCGGCCTCTGGGGGAAAATATGGAATTTGAGACGATGAAATGCAGCGGCTTTAGGCGCAGGCGGGAAACCGGCGAAGGGCATGATCTCGGCCGCGTCCTCCGCTCCCTGCTGCTGCTGCTGCTGCTGGCGCTGATGGTTGCGTCAGGAGGCGAAGATGCCTCTGCGCAAGACGGTGGCGCCGAACAGGGTGATCGACAGCCGCGTCTTGCCTACCTCGTCTCGGATCTTCGCATCCCTTTCTGGGATATCATGTGGCGTGGCGCACAATCAGAAGCGGCCGCACTGGGGTACGACATCACGGTGTACTCCGCCGAGAACAGCGCCAGGGCCGAATTGATGCACCTCATTCTGGCGCTTCGGCGCCCCGTGGACGGCATCATCCTCTCGCCCACGACCTCCTTGGCAGCGGCGACCATCCTTGATCTGGCGAACCAGGCGGCGATACCGGTGGTGATCGCCGACATCGGGACCGACCAGGGTGACTTCGTCTCCTACATTTCGTCGGACAACGAGATGGGGGCCTATGACCTCGGTCGTGTTCTCGCCGGCGCTCTCGAGGCTCGCGGCTGGCAAGACGGCAGTGTGGGGGTTGTTGCGATTCCGCAGAAACGGGCCAACGGCCAGGCCCGGACCCGCGGCTTCAGCCGCGCCATGGCGGAGGCCGGCATCCGCATGGCGGGCATCAAGCAGCAGGTGGATTTTTCTTATCAGGAGACGTTCAACCATACGGCGGCTCTGCTGGCTGGCGATCCGCTACTGCGCGCCGTCTGGCTGCAGGGGTCGGACCGGTATCAGGGAGCGCTGGATGCCGTGGAGGCGGCCGGACGGAGTGGGGACGTCCTGCTGCTGACTTTTGATGCGGAGACGGAATTCCTCGACATGATCCCGCAGGGCAAACTGTTGGCGGCCGGGATGCAGCAGCCTTTCCTGATCGGAGAGAAGGCGGTGGCGGCGATGCACGGCCATCTACAGGGCTTGGCCGTTCCGAAGGAGCAGCAGTTGCCGGTACTCACGGTATCGTCGAGCAGCCTGGACGATCTTCTGCCCGTGATCCGGCGGAATGTTCTGGGTCTTCAGTCGGCCGACCGGCAAGGAAACCAATGATGCCGCTCCGGCGCCCCCTCTCAATTCGAACCGTTCTCGGCTTCGCCATCGTGCTCGCCACGATGAGCGTCGTCACGATCTATACCCTGCTCCAGTACACCGTGGACAAGGAGCGGATCCTTGCTCACCTCCGCAGCGAGGGGCAAGCGACGCTGGCGGCGCTGGTCGACAGCATCCCGCCTTTCATGCAGGCATACGGGGTCAGCGAGTACACGAAGATCATCGCGGCCGCGATGGCATCGGAAAACATCAAGGCGATCATCGTCCATGACCAGAACATGGCGCAGATCGTCGGCTCAACCGACTACGTGGTCGGGCGTCTCCGGGACGGCTCGGAGGTTCGCACCTTTGAGGTCGCCGACCCCGGTCATTCCGGGGTCCTGCAGGACTGCCTGATGACGTTCCGCTCGGACCTTGGGGGCGGCGACAGCGGTGTTGCCGGGTCTGTCCTGGTTTGCATGTCGGGGGCGGCGCTTGATGACAAACTCGACGTTCTGCTCCGGGAAACGGCCTGGATCGGCAGCATGACCGCGGTGAGCGTGGTGCTGATCGTGCTTGGTATCGTTCATGTCCTGGTCCTGCGGCCGATCTCTGCCATCGCTGCCGCGGTGGCCGGGCGTGACGAGGCGGGCTTGCCGCTCACCGACATGCCGACGACGGGCGCCCGGGAGATCGCGATGCTGGGCACCTCGGTCAGGCAAATGGTGAACGTGATCCGGACGTCGCGCCGCGAACTGGAGCGCCAGCACCACGAACTGGTCGAAACGGAACAGGGACTTGCGGAGTCCGAGCAGAAGCTTCGCGAGATCATCTGGGGCACCAACGTCGGGACCTGGGAGTGGGACGTCCAGACGGGCAAAACCGCCTTCAATGAGCGCTGGGCTGAAATCTGCGGTTATCGGCTCGGCGAACTGGAGCCGATCAGCATCGAGACCTGGCTATCTCTCCTGCATCCCGACGACGTGGAGCGCAGCGGAAGGGCGCTGGAAAAGGTCTTCAGCCGTGATGCGGAATTCTACGAATGCGAAGCGCGAATGCGGCACAAGAATGGCGGCTGGGTGTGGGTTCTTGACCGCGGCAAGGTCGTCGAGTGGGGGGAGGATGGCAGGCCCCTGCGGATGTCGGGCACCCACACCGATATCACGGTGACGCACGAGCAACGGGAGCGCCTCGCGCGGCTTTCGGTGGCGGTGGAACAGAGCCCGGTCTCCGTGGTCATCACCGGACCTGACGGCGACATCGAATACGTGAACGAACAGTTCGAGCGCGTGACCGGCTACTCTTTCGCCGAGGTCAAGGGGCGCAATCCCCGCTTGCTGCAGTCGGGCGACAAGTCACGTGAAGACTATGAGGTGCTTTGGAAAACGATCCTGGCCGGAGAGACGTGGAGCGGCGAACTTCGGAACCGCCGCAAGGACGGCAGCCTGTTCTGGGAACTCGCCACCATCAAGGCCATCAAGAATGACGACGGGGAGGTTCAAAGCCTGCTCGGCGTGAAGGAGGACATCACGGAGCGAAAGGCCGTGGAAGAGGCGCTCAGCAGGTCCAATCAGGAACTGGAACAGTTCGCCTATGTGGCCTCGCACGATTTGCGGCAGCCCTTGCGCATGATCACCAGCTACACCCAGTTGATCGAGCGTGATTTGGGATCGGATATCCCGGAGCGGACGCAAGAGTTCATGGGCTACGTCAAGAATGCGGCCCACCGTATGGACAACATGCTGGTCGCTCTGCTGGAATACTCCCGCGTCGGACGCACGGGAGAGCCGATGCATGCCCTCGGCAGCGGCGACGCGGTGGAAGAGGCTCTGCGGTTCCTGGAGCCGGTCATTCGGGAGCGTCAGGCCAGCATCAGCCTGCCAACGGAATGGCCGATCATCCGCGCCAGTCATAACGAGATAGTCCGACTGTTTCAGAACCTGATCGGCAATGCCCTGAAATACTGCCCGCGCGAGCGCGCGCCGGAGATCGTCCTCTCCGTCCAGCGTTATGACGGCGGATATGAATTCGCCATCGCGGATAATGGAATCGGCATTGCCCCCGACCAGATCAAGCGATTGTTCAAGGTCTTCCAGCGTCTCCACAGGTCGGACGAATACGAGGGGACGGGCATTGGTCTTGCCGTATGCCGGCGGATCGCCGAGCGCCACGGGGGACGGATCTGGGTCACCTCCGCAGGCCCGGACGCAGGATCGACATTTCACGTACAGTTGCCGCACGCCGAGGTGGCCGATGCGCCGCGCGAGCCCGGTCCTTCGCTTGAGCAGCCTGAATTCTCAGGCGTTGCGGGTACAGCATGACGATGTGTCCCTGACTTTCGGAGTACGGTAGTCGCCGCTGGCAGCGGCAGCGGGGCTCGATCGTGAGCTATCCTGGCCGCCGCGTCTTTCGCACGCGGCGGTTTCAGGTAGCGCGCAGATCAGGGCTCCTCATGAATGCGGCCACCGGCGACCAGGACATCAACCTCGTCCTGGCCCAATTGCAGGTCACCCTGCAGCGATGGGCACTCGGCCTCGCGTGCAGGACCTTGCGCTGCCACCGCATCCTCGTGACGACGCTCTCCCCCCTCCCAATCCGCGGATCGTCGACGGCGGTCGGGGCCGAAGTAGGCGTTCACTCGAACGAACGGGCGGGGTCGCAGTATGACCTCGGAGATGCGGGCAATGAGGCTTCGAGCGGAATACGGCTTGACGACAAATTCGTTGATGCCGGCGTCGCGAGCGGCAATCACGCGGTGTGCTTCCGAGTATGCGCTGACCATGATGATCGGCGTAAAGCGGCGCAGTCGCTCCGGCTCGTTCCGCACCATCCGGGTGAGTTCGACGCCGTCGAGCGGCGTCATGCTGTATTCGGTGAAAATGATGTCTGGCGTGAAGCTCCTGAGAACTTTCAATGCATCGGCGCCGTCGCTGGCTTCCCGGTACCGGGTGCACCCGAACGAGTGAATGATATTGATCAGGAGCCTCCGCGAGAAAGGGTTCCTGTCCACCACCAGCGCACTGACGTCCGTCAGCTTCACCATGCTCCTTTTCATTCACGTCTCCTTCAACCCTTCTTCCGAGGGCGACGATATCCGCCATTTCAGCGCCACAGGCCTGCAATTATAGCAGCCCGGATCCACTCATCGCCTGATCGCGGTCAAGAGCGCCTTTTTCCCTCTGGGAACCGGCAGTCGTCCGCATTATCCAGGACAACAAAATCTCCAGCCCCAGAGGAATATACGCAGATGCTGCCAATTATATGAAAGAAGACCTTTGTCGCCAGCTCTGAGCCGCCAATTCCGTGATTCGTTCGCCTGTATGTCCTGGACAAGAATGTGCATCGCGTGCACATTCTTGTCCAGAAGTCAGCAGAGTCCGTGACAAGTCCGCCCGCGCCGCGCAGTCGCCGGATGCAAGGCAGCTCAAGGAACTGGTCCGTGCGCGAGGTAAAGAAGCGCTGCCTAGCGGCCATCGGCCCGGTCCGCGCCGCCTGACAGAGGCCTCCCGCCGCAGCCGTTGCCACCGCTGTAGGAGAAAATCATTGACCGTCATCTCGTTCCCCGCCTCGGCTTTGGTAGAGGCACACCGGCGAATAGCCTCGCGTCAGGTGGTGTCTGGCGCTCATCGCCTTTGGTGCCGCGTAGAGGAAATTGACGTCGGGCTCATGCGCATCCAGGCAAGTCTTGGGCGCTTTCTTCGGACCCTTGACCACTGCGAGCGCGATCTGGAGGGCGTTGCCGCCAAGCATCGTGAAGTCTTGGAGGTTCTGGATACCGGGGATCTTTGTCGTATGGAGGCGCTCGCCGCAGTCATCCGTCAGCGGATCAATGAGCGGGCCGAGGCCCGTAGCGTGTTTTCTACAGGGTGCCCACGAGACATGCGGCCACAGACGTCACCGGCGGTAGCGGCACAAGGTTCTTCATGATGTTGTGGCTTTGGTGCAAGAGGCCCATCGGCACGCCGAGGCATTGCATCACGTGATCACTGGCATTGGCCGGTCCTCCAGCCATTAGGGAGCCTCCGCAACCTCCAAACTGGAAATCGGCTCATCAAAATGACCCCACATCGACGCGGGGTCATTCGGATCAACTGCCTGATCGTCCACCGTTCTTTGGCATGTGGGCGGGGTCACGTGGGCGCCGGGGCGGGGCAGCGCGTGCGCAGGGAGACCTGGATCTCTGCGGGATCGCCCGGTGCGCGGAGGGTGACGGGGATGCGGCGGCGCCAGTGGTAGACGGCCCCTCGACGGATCACATGCTCGGACATGGCGGCCTCCATATCGGGCCGCTTCGTCGGGTGAGTCTCAGGCCTGTGGTACAGTCCTGTGGTACAAACGACGAAGGCGGCCGCTGATGCGACCGCCTTGTCGAGGATTTCCGCGGGTTTGCGGAGATTTTGGCTGGGGGACCTGGACTCTTACGCCAAATTCCAGACGGCACAAATGCAGGGCTTGCCGCGTATCGATGCCGACAGAGTGTCACAGGTCAGCGCTCCAGGCCAGCGTTTCCCGAGGGACGGACGGACGGCCATTCCTTAAGAATGGCCGTCCGTCCGTCCCTCGGGAGCATGCGGCAAAAAGTCACTTGCCTACTGGAAGACAGGGGTATTTCCCCCGCTGGGAGGCCCACCCAAGTGCCTCAGACATCTCAGCGGAGAAGCTCATGACCATCA
This sequence comes from Rhodospirillaceae bacterium, assembly GCA_041686745.1. Taxonomy (GTDB): domain Bacteria; phylum Pseudomonadota; class Alphaproteobacteria; order Rhodospirillales; family Rhodospirillaceae; genus Cauispirillum. The sequence continues at coordinate 519,628 of JAWLDH010000002.1, forward strand.
TTCAGCCCCCTTTCAAACCAGAGGCCGCACCGCTTATTTCGTTGGCGACGCTTTTGGAGGAACAGCCGCCTCAGTGGATCATCCCGCAACTCATGCCATCACAGGGTGTTGGCGTTATTTATGCCGCGCCCGGTGTTGGTAAGACGTTCCTCGCCATCACAATGTTATTATCAGTGGCGACCGGGCAACCGACGTTCGGGGTGACTCCGCTCCAGGGGTGGGCATTCATGGTGGCAACCGAAGGCGGCTATGGCTTGGGGCGTCGCATTGCTGCGTGGTGCGAACACTTCCGCTGCGATCCTAAAGATATCCCGGCTGCGGTTTCGACGGTGCCGCTTCGGTTGCTTGACGATGCTGCGGTTTCGGATTTCATCCGTGCAGCGAAAGCGTTCGCTCGTAAAAGTCGGGTGCATATGGTCAGTCTGGACACACTGAACAGGTGCATCAATGGCGATGGGGACGAAAATAGTGCCTCAGACATGGCTAAAGCCATCAACGCCTGTGACCGCATCTCCCGTGAACTTCAGTGCTTCGTGTGGTTGGTGCACCACGAGGGCAAGAACGGCGGTAATGGCCCCCGTGGCAGCACTGTCATCACCGGCTCTGCTGATACAATTCTCCATGTCCGACGGGCAGGGGAAGGGGCTATTGCGGTCAAGGTGGTTAAACAGAAGGATGCCCCTGATGGGCAGGAGTACCGCTTTCAACTGACGCCGGTGATCCTGGGGCAAGACGAGTCCGGCGCTGATGTGAGCGTGCCTGTTGCTGTTTTTGATGGGGATGATTTGCCTGCAAATAACGCCGCGCCCGCCCGTGAAAGGAAGCTGGGCACCGTTCAGGCTGGCCTGCTTCAAATCCTCAGCGACAAAGGCGCCGAGGGGATGACCGAGAAAGAGTGGTGGGATGCAGCCGTTTTGCTCAACATTGCCCGCGGCGCAAAGCCTGTCCGTTCGTTCCAGGACGCGAAAAACGCATTGCTGGAAAAGGGCTTGGCTCTCGCAGACGGTGACAAGTTCATCGCCCGGTAACGTTTCTGCCGCTAAAAGGGGCCGCTTGTCGGGCGGCCCCAAGGCAAATTAGGATCATCGCGTGAGGTCGATAAAACCTTGCATATCGTCCAGCTTGTGAGCCCAGAACAGGGTTAGGCCGCTGTCCTGCGCTTGCTCCAGATTGCGGATCTTGAACACCCCGGACAGAACAGCAGCGGGCACCACCTGCCGTATCCCGAACTCGTTTTTCCAGGTCCTCGCCTTCACGGCGGCGTCGTTGTTCAGGCGCTTCACAGAGTTGGTGGAGCTATTGGACACCTTGCATTCCAGGGGCATCAAGCGACCATCAAAGAGGCGAACGGGGATATCGGCCTTTCGCGTCCCTACCAGCGTTTCGGCACAGAAGTGGCCAGGATGTGGCGCGTCAGCAAGCGTGCTGATGATCCGAGTCGGGGCTTCCGCGAAACCAACTGAGAGCAGGAAATCCTTTACGGCATTCTCTTGTGCATCCTTACCGTCGGTGCGCCGGTCGGTGGATACCCGCTGCGCGGTGATGAGTGCTGCCGACGCCAGGATCGCGGCGTGTTTCTCGGCTTCTGTTGGGCTACGGCCAGCCGAGATCCAGGGAAAGCGTTTCGGATCAACTGCGGTCGCGATGACGTCTAGAATACGGCTGGCGGCATCAGGATCTGAGGCCAGCCGCTTTGGCGCCAGTGACGCTTCAGCCAGTACCTTCAGGTCATCTTCAGATATCGGTGGGCCAGCGAGGTAGCGCAGCGCGTCCCCGAGGTTCTCCCTGAAAAGCTCGGCAATCTGAACAGGAGTCAAGCTTGCCCAGTTGACCGTCCCATACGTGTTGAAAAGCCGCTCGAACTGCTCTTGGTGGATGTCAAATACCTGCTGCCAGCGTTCGAGCGGCTCTCGCATCCGTTCCTGCCGGAACAAGCCTCGTGACCTTTCAGCTTCTATCGTGAGTTGTTCAGTGGTCCAAACGGGCGGCGGCATCTGCATGCGGTAGGTTCTCCGGCATTGGCACTAAGACCCGTTCGAGTTCCTTTGGCTCGAATTTGGTCAGGCCGCCAGAGTACGTTCTACCACTTCCGATTCCAACATTGATCCGCAGCCATGCAGCGAGTGCATCAAGAAGGCTCTCGGACATGTGCTCTCGCGGATAAAGCCCGTGGGCAATATTGATATGCCTTGCTCCGCAGAGGTTCCGTACAAAGGCCGGGGCACGTCTGGCCATGTAGGTGCAGATGATGGGAGCAGGCTGCCGTAGCCCCACAGCCCACCAAGCCCGCCGATGCGACGCGATGTAGCTTTGGTCCGCTCCAACGCTTTTCGCCCATCGGAGAAACTGGTCGACCGTTTTACGCTCCCTTACCGACAAATCGCCCAGATTTACGGGAATGTCGATGACCTTCCGCAACCGGTCTGGGGCATCCAGGATCGTGGCGGCACTAATCAAGTCTCGTGCTTTAGTGACCGTCGGCAGAAGGACAGATGCTGGCAAGCCTGCCGCTTGCGGGCCAGCAACCCATACGGCGTTTGCTCCAGTGACTTGGCCTCGATGGACGCGGCACAGTTCGCCCAGTTCGACCATCCCTTCACCGCGCTGAACCGTGGGGCGGACGATGATCGACCAGCGCCTTTCTGCCGCGACCTCAGCCCACGGAAGATCCTGACCGGCAGATAGGCAGTTCAGTTTGTCGAGGTGCTCTACGGAACGAACGCGGAAAGTGTCGGGGCGTCGTGCGATCCTGAAACAGGTAATCGCTCCTGTGGTAGTGGCATCCGCAAAGGGGCGAACCGAAGGCTCCAGCACATGCAAGGCCGCCCCACCAAGGTGGCCAGCCAACAACTGCCGGAGCGTGCTTCCGTAGTTCGTATCGAGCCACTCAGCCGACGTGATGAAAGCCCCCACATCGCCTTCCTGCGCCAACTGCAACGTACGGATAAAAAAATGGAGGTGTAGGCCAGCCAGCTTGCTTGCTTTTACGCCGAACTCGGCGGCGGAGCGGGCGAACCACTCCTTCCAATCGCCGCTGATGTCGTGATGTCGAACGTATGGCGGGTTTCCGATGAAAAGCGTAGGGCCGACGACCTTATCAAGATTCACCGCCCGGTAATCTTCGACAAGGACCGTCGTCCGGCGCGTAAGGCCCATCACTGTAAGGTTTGCCCTCAACATCAATGCTGCAACAGGGTCCTTTTCAACGGCGACCAAGCGCGCAGTCGGAAACGCTTGTCCTGCGGCGAGGAGAAAACGGCCAGAACCCGCACCAGGATCGACAACGCGCGCTGGCCAGCCCTCGGAAATCGCCCAACGGATCATGGACGACACGATGTCAGTAGGCGTGTAAGTCGCTCCCGATGTCCGGCGCGTTGCTGGTGACCGGACGCGACAAAAGGTATCGCCGAGCGGATCGAGGCCAGCCCGAATCTGCTCGCGGAAATCCTCTAAAAGAGCCTCATCTGAGCACGCCGCCTTGGAGCTAAGGACCGAACGCTCTGCTTTCGAAAGGCGAGGGCGCGCACCGATAAGACCCGCTGCCACCTCGATGAGCCGGGTTTCGTCGGCAACAACCATTCCTTATTGCTCCTTACGGGCGCTACGAACGTAGCTTTCCCAAAGCTCCTCGAAGAGAGCGTTCAGCTTAAGCCCCCGGCGCGCGGCTTCCGTCTTGACCTCTCGGGCCAAAGCAGGCGGCAGCCGAAATCCCACGATTTGGCTCTTGGCTTCGTTCGTTTTCAGACTGGTCGACTCGCTCTTCATCATGGGGTCATGATGTCGACGTGTCGACAGAATGTCAAGATGGTTCCTCATTCGTTCTTTTTTCGCGGTGGGGCTGTAGTAATCAAGAAAATTTGCAAATATAATGCTGAGATATACTTTAATTTTGGGTGGCATCATGCTTGTAGACTGCAATTCGTTCGTATGTATGGTCAGGGATGTTGCAGAAGGGAATGCTCTTCCCCCACGGTCGTGGGAATGGCTTCGGGCCGCGATCCGGAACCGCTTTGCCGAAAAAAATATAATCGAAATCAATAAGGTGCTGCGGTATCGCGCCATTCCATTCGAACGATTTTTCGGTTGGTATAGTGCGACTGTCGCCGCAACGAAGGCCCCTTCCGCATCCGCTTCCACGCCGGTGAAGGCAAATCACCAAGGTAAAGAAAAGAAAATTGAAAACGATAAGTGAGGGCGCACTTCAGGGAAATGCCTAGAGCATTTCCCGCGAGGGTACGATGGCAATCTACAGCCTTTCTCATTCTGTCATTGGCATGGACGCCCCAGGATCGGTGGGAAAGGCGGGGGCGCGTCTTCTCTATGCCTGCCGGTCGGGCGCCACAGTGATTTCTGGCAGGATCGACAAAGACAGGGAGAGTCGCGCGGGCTTGGTGGAATTTGCTAGGGCGCGGGAGCAGGTGGCGGGGAAGAACGGGCGTATCATGGAGTGCTTCATTATTGCGCTTCCTGTTGAGGCCAATCGCGACCAGCACAGGCATCTGGTGCAAGCGTTCGCGGAATCGCTCACAGGCGGGCAGGCTCCGTGGATAGCAGCGCTGCACTACGACCGCCTGCACAACCCTCATGTTCACCTCTTTGCGTTCGACGAACCCAAGATTTCTGGTTCCAGGGCGCGTGGCCGCCCGGCCAAAGTCATTGGTCTTTCCCGGCGGGGGGCCTTGGAGTTCTGGCGCGAGCAGTGGGCGGTAACCCATAACCGCTTGATGGACGAATGGGGGTACGGCCAAACTTCATTCATCGACCACAGGTCAAACCGGGCACGGGGAATGAAGCATCTGCCGTCTCTGCATGAAGGGCCAAAAACGCGGGCTATGTTGGAGAAGGGCACGAAGCCGGTGAGCGCCCCCCGAGAAGCTAGAAACGGGCGGCTGATTGATTGGCCACGGATCGACGAGGGGTTCAGTCGGCAGGAGACGAATCACCTTATCCAGCACGTCAACAGGAGGCTAGGCGATGGAGACCCCGGAAGAACAGCAAGCCACAGCGTTTATGATGCGGGTTCTCGATTTGGTCGAGCAGGCGGAGAAAGGCACCAAGGCGACGACACGACAGGCGCAAGCGGCCGCCGCCCGACTGGAAAGTCTTGCGAGCCGGATGGAGCAGGCGGCAACCGCAATGGGGGTAGTGCTGGATCGATGCGGCGGGACCCTCCTCCAGGCGCACCAGTGGCAAAAAGCCGCCGACATCCACCGCAGACGATTGGAGCGGCTCATGGTGACGGTGATCATCGGCGCCGTTTTGCTCATGGTGCTGGCTGGCCTTATCAGCCTTCGTACCTAAAGAGCCTTCTTCGGGTTGCCGTCACGGACCTTGAAGGGCCTGAACGGGTCGCGATCCAGGCCCTTTTCAAGATGGCTAGAATTGCTGCTGGCCCTGTCGTACCCCTGCCGCTTTCACCGACGCCGTCGTTGTCGCCGTTGACGCTCCTCACGCACTTTTCTGAACCGCAGCGGCAGCGTTAAGAGGCGCGTGAGGCTAAGCGTGTCGGCCTAGACGTAGGGTCCGGCTTTTTTGACGACTGCGATGCAGGTGTGAAAGATCCACCCCGATGTCGAGGCTCTTGATAACGGGGTATGTTTGCTCAGGTTCGAAGCCGTGGAAATAAACTCGGTCCATTCCTTCTTGCTGGTGCCCCATCATCGCGCGCATAAGAACCTGATCCCCGCGAAAATTTTGGATCAAGAGCGTCTCGAAGGTGTGTCTCAAGGAATGAAAGTCGCGGCCCTTCTCAAACAGTCCGGTGGCCTGCCGATAGCGGGTAAACCACTTGCCGAAGGCCACCGCTAGGCTGCCCGTGCGCCGATTGGCCCGCAGGGACGGGAAAAGCATGTCATGCCCTTCCTGGCGGGCAGCATTTGCGTAATCAAGTAGGCCGATATTTTCTAGTTCCGGGTGAACTGGGATCTGTCGCTTGGCATTGGCTGTCTTGCCTTTGACCACCTGGATGATCCAGCAGCCGGCTTTGTCGTGGCGCCTGAGGGCATCGATCCGTAGCGAGCAGATTTCGTTCTCTCGCATGCCCGTGAAGAGCCCGATAATAGGTACCCAAAACCGCTCATCCTCAAATACGTGGGTGCCGGGCGTGGACCTGTGGGATTGGCTTTGGCACCCTGTCCAGGCTGGCGAGGTGAAGAGCGCCTGCAGGTGATCCGCTTGCCATACGATCCTGGTTTCCGAATCGTCGCGGATTAGTTTCTTCGAAAACAGTATTTTCTCGAAAGGACTGGTGCCGGAGAATTCTCCGGCGTCCTGCTTCCGCTTGTAGAGCGTAACGAAGTAGTTCAGGTGCTTGTTAACAGTTTTGCGTGTCAGTGGCTTCGCTAGTCGCTCGGCCTCGGGCTTGGAAATGGTTCGATCCCCCACCGTGATCCTTTCGCCGTCCGCCGCCAGAGCGGCCTGGATCATTTCGCGACGTTCAATCTGTTTGAGTGGCTCCAGCCCCTCATAAAGCGATTTCCCTCGCATTGCGGGCAGCTTGCAAAGAGCTACGCGAAAACGCAAAGCGTCCGAGCGTTGGACCTGATGCAGCGGCATGTCGTTCATAATGCCGAGAAAAAGCTGCAGCGCCTTTTCTGCATCGGCAAACGTCCCGTCGTTCCACCGGCGTTCGGTCATGCTTTGCGACGCGAAAGCGGCGAAAGCCTCCTTGACCGTCTCTCGGCCATCGGTCCGTGGCGCTGGGCTCTGCGTCTCCTGTAGTTGGCCGAGGAAAGGGTGCTGGAGCGGCGCGTAGTGGCCTTTTTCTCGCTCCGCGTCCTGCCGGTGAGCCGCCGCGACCGTTACCAGAGCCTTGCGCAGGAAAAGGGCTAAGTCGCTGTCGCTAGGGTGATCCAGGCTCCGCTCATCGAGCTTCTTCTCGACATCCCGCCGGATCGCGTTCAGGTCGTTCTGCTGAACGCAGGTCTCCCAGTAGGCCGCGTCAAGGTCAGGGGTTACCCATGCTTCCTTGTCTCGTTGCTCCTGAGGAGTATCTAAGTCCTCGTTGTAGGGCCAGTATCCAGGCGGTCGCTGCGAACGCTCCTGCTCGCCTCGGTCAATCACCTCAACAAAAAGGTCTTCCAGAATGCGTTCCAGATCCGCCTTGGCGGGCTGCCTGCGCGCAACTTTGCTTTTCGTCATGAGACCCCCGAATAAGTCATCAACCCGCACAGTTAGCCGCCGAGCAAGCAAGCGCGCAAGCGTAGGGTCGGTGGTTCGGAGGGATCGTGTGAGATGGGAAACCGTTAGGATCGCCACAATTGGAACCGGCAGCCTTCGGCGCCAGTAATAAACGGCGTTCCGGCGGAACAGGTGGAGGTGCCGCGTCGCCATGGGTTCTGCTCCCAGTCGCTCGCGGGTGACGCTCCAATGTGAAACAGCAGAGTGTCACACCGCCGAGGGGTGCGACAAACTCTGCTGTTTTTCCGTGCCTTACGGATTTTTGGCTGGGGGACCTGGACTCGAACCAGGACTAGCGGAGTCAGAGTCCGCGGTTCTACCATTAAACTATCCCCCACCAGGGATCCCGGCGCGGCGGGGTGGCGAACCACCCGTCCCGTCGAGGGCGCTTGAAGTAGCATAGGGGTTTCGGTTTGTGAAGCCCTGTCTGCAAATTATTTTGCGCCGGGGCATGATATGGGGCCACGGGCCGGGTCCGGCAACTGCTCCGAATGGCGTCAGCCGGACGTTGCGGCGTTGTCGTATGGAGGGGGCTTCCTCCCGACGGACGAAGCCGGTAACATGGGCTCCGGAAAGACGCATCCAACCGGGCGCGGCCATGGGGTCGGCGCCGCTGGCAATTGGGGCAGGTGTTCATGGGTCATCTGGGCGGTGATGGCAGGAAGCGGGCGGCGGGCATTGCCGCGGCGCTTGGCCCCGGCCGTCCGCCGGCACGCCAGGCGGAGCGGCCGCGCGCCAGAACTCAGGGTCCGGCCAAGGGGCCGGCCAAGGCCGCGTCGAAAGCCTCGGCGGTGTATTCCGCCGTCGATCTCGGCACCAACAACTGCCGCATGCTGATCGCCCGCCCGGACGGCGAGACCTTTCGCGTCATCGACAGCTATTCGCGCATCACCCGCCTGGGCGAGGGCCTGGCGTCAAGCGGCTGCCTGTCGGCCGAGGCCCAGGATCGCACCATCGAGGCCCTCAAGCGCTGCGTCGACAAGATGGAGCGCCGTGGCGTCACCAACTCGCGCAGTGTCGCCACCGAGGCCTGCCGCCGCGCCGTCAACGGTCCGGAATTCCTGGACCGCGTGCGTAGCGAAACGGGCATGGACCTGGAGTGCATCACCGCCAACGAGGAAGCGCGCCTGGCCCTGACCGGCTGCGCCAGCTTGCTGCGCCGCAACCATCCCTACGCCCTGGTGTTCGACATCGGCGGCGGGTCCACCGAACTGCTGTGGGTCAAGCTGACCGAAAGCCCGTTCCCCTGCGTCGAGGGCTTCACCACCCTGCCGCTGGGCGTCGTCACCGTGGCCGAGGCCTGCGGCGGCGGCGATCTGGGCGCCCGCACCTACCGCACCGTGGTCGATCATGTGCGGGCCCAACTGGCGCCGTTCGAGGCCCGCCACGGCATCGGCCGCTTCATTGCCGAGGGGCGGGCGCAGATGCTCGGCACCTCGGGCACGGTGACCACCCTGGGCGGCCTGCACCTGGGGCTGACGCGCTATGACCGCTCCGCCGTGGACGGCCTGGTCATCGACCTGTCCACCGTCCACGACCTCAGCCGCGGGCTGGCCGCCATGAGCCATCGCCAGCGCGCCGACTCGCCGTGCATCGGGCCGCAGCGGGCCGACCTGGTGCTGGCCGGCTGCGCCATCCTCGAAGGCATCTGCGAGACATGGCCGATGCCGGCCCTGCGGGTGGCCGACCGCGGCCTGCGCGAAGGCATGCTGCTCGACCTGATGAGCGGCACCGTGAGCGAAACGCCGGCCACCACCACCGACAATGCCGTACCGCTTCCGGTACCGGCCTGACCGACGATCAAGGGACGACAGTGAGCAAGACTAAAGGAGGTTCCGGGTCCGGCCCCGGCAAGCCCACGCTTCAGCGCAAGAAGGGCACCACGACCACCACCGGCCGCCTGCTGGAGGTCCGCGTCAAGACCGCGCGCGGCCGCAAGACGTCCTCGACAAGCTGGCTGCACCGCCAGCTCAACGACCCCTATGTGCTGGAGGCCAAGCAGCGGGGCTTGCGGTCGCGCGCCGCCTTTAAGCTGATGGAGATGGACGAGCGCGTCGGGCTGCTCAAGCCCGGCCAGAAGGTGGTCGACCTGGGCGCCGCGCCCGGTGGCTGGACGCAGATCGCGGTGGACCGCGTAAAGTCCGCCGAGCCCGGCGGCGGCACCGTGGTCGGCCTCGACATCCTGGAGTGGGAGCCGGTTGCCGGCGCCACCTGCCTGACCATGGACTTCCTCGATCCCACCGCCCCGGATCGCCTCAAGGAGGCGCTGGGCGGCAAGGCCGACGTGGTCCTGTCCGACATGGCCGCGCCGACCACCGGCCACCCCAACACCGACCACCTGCGCATCATGGCGCTGCTGGAAGTGGCCTGGGCCTTTGCCGAGGAGGTGCTGGCGCCGGGCGGCTCCTTCCTGTGCAAGGTGTTCCAGGGCGGCACGGAGAACGAACTGCTCGACCGCATGAAGAAGACCTGCACCACCGTCCGCCACGTCAAACCCCCGGCCAGCCGCAAGGATTCGGCCGAGATGTACGTGATCGCGCAGGGGTTTCGGGGGAAGGCGGAAGAGTAAGGTTTTTCACCACCGAGGCACAGAGACACCGAGAAGTTCAAGAGGTTTGGAAAGACTTCGTCATTCCCGCGAAGGCGGGAATCCAGGGGGCGGGCGCTCCGAAGTATGTGCCAGACTCCCCTGGGCACCCGCCTACGCGGGTGCGACGACCAAGCGTTTGTTGGTTTACCTCTTCTCTGTGCCTCGGTGCCTCTGTGGTTCATACCCCGCAAGCAGCCTCGATAAAGAGGGCCGCCGGGGACAGGGAGGAAGGCAATGAGCGAACACCCCAGGGACGCCGGACGGCGTGCCTTCATGGGCGCGACCGTGGCCGCCGGGGCTGCCCTGGTGGCGGGAACCGCGCGGGCCACTGATGCGGTGCCCGAGTGGACCCGTGTTCTCGGCCCCGGCGTCACCGCGCAGCCCTACGGCGTGCCGTCGCCGCACGAGGCCGGCGTGGTGCGGCGGACCGTGCCGTGGATCAGCGCGGCGCCGGAGACCTCGGTCAGCTTCACGCCGCTGGCCGACCTGCACGGCATCATCACCCCCAACGGCCTGCATTTCGAGCGCCACCACGCCGGCGTTCCGGCCATCGACCCTGCCGCCCACAAGCTCGTCCTGCACGGCATGATCGACCGCCCGCTGGTGCTGACGGCGGCCGACGTGATGCGCTTTCCCCAGGTGTCGCGCGTCCACTTCATCGAATGCCCGGCCAACACCGGCTTGGAATGGCGCGGCGCCCAGATGGAGCGCCTGCAGTTCACCCACGGCATGATCTCGTGCTGCGAATGGACCGGCGTGCCGCTGCGCACCATCCTGGAGCACGTCGGTGTCCAGCCCAAGGCCGCCTGGGTGCTGGCCGAGGGGGCGGACGGGGCGGCCATGACGCGCTCCATCCCGCTGGCCAAGTGTCTGGACGACGCCCTCATCGCCTATGCCCAGAACGGCGAGATGCTGCGGCCCGAGCAAGGCTATCCGCTGCGTCTGGTGGTGCCGGGGTTCGAGGGCAACATGAACGTCAAGTGGCTGCGCCGCCTGGAACTGGGCGACCAGCCGTGGCATCACCGCGAGGAATCGGCCCGCTACACCGACCTGATGCCCGACGGCCGGGCGCGCCGCTTCGCCTGGGAGATGGACGTGAAGTCCGTGGTGACCAGCCCGTCGCCGGAAAAGCCGGTCAACGGCAAGGGCTTCGTGGAAATCCGCGGGCTGGCGTGGAGCGGGGCCGGCAAGATCGCCCGCGTCGACGTGTCGGTCGATGGCGGGAAGAACTGGACGACGGCGCAGCTTCACGGCCCGGTGCTGCCCAAGGCGCTGACCCGCTTCACCCTGCCGTGGCAGTGGGACGGCACGCCGGCCCTCATCCAGTCGCGCGCCATCGACGAGGACGGTGCGGTGCAGCCCACCCTCGATGCGCTGCGCGCGGTGCGGGGCGTGTGGTCGATCTATCGCAACAACGGCATCCAGACCTGGCACCTGACCAGCAGCGGGGAGGTGGAGAATGTCCAGGTTTCCTGAGGGTGTTGCGGGCTCTGCCCGCGCCCGCCAAGGGGCTTGCCCCTTGGATCCCATGAGTGGTTTCTTCCTAACTTCCTTGCGCCGCAGGCAGTTGGCGGGGGTGTTTGGTGCGCTGCGCGCGGCTGCTGTGCGATGCCACTCCACGAGGTCCAGGAGGCCGCGCCTCCTGGCGGGTGCGGGCAGCGCCCGCGTCCTTTTCGCCCTCCTTCTCCTCATGTCCCCCGCCATGGCGCAGGACTTCTCGGCCATCGGCCGCGCGCCCCATGCGGGCGAGGTCGCGGCCTGGGACATCGACGTGCGCTTCGACGGCCTGGGCCTGCCGCCCGGCCAGGGCAGCGCGCTGGAGGGGGAGGATGCGTACATCCGCCTGTGCGCCTCGTGCCACGGCGACTTCGGCTATGGCGAGGGCCGCAACCCGGCGCTGGTCGGCGGCTCGGTGGCCCAGCTCGCCCAGCATGGCCCGCAGGCCAGCCCGCCCAAGACGGTGGGAAGCTTCTGGCCCTACGCCCCGGTGCTGTTCGACTACATCCGCCGCACCATGCCCTTCGGCGCCGCCCAGACCCTGAGCGATGACGAGACCTACGCGCTCACCGCCTACGTCCTGTGGATGAACGAGATCATCGCCGAGGACGCCGTGATGGACGCCGCCACCCTGCCGGCCGTGCAAATGCCCAACCGCGACGGCTTCTTCGACGACAACCGCCCGGACGTCGAGGCCACCGCGTGCATGAGCGACTGCAAGGACAAGGTGGAAATCGTCTCGCGCGTCCAGGGCGGGGTGACGCCGGAGTAGGGCGAGGTTCTAACTTGACACTCGCGTAAGCTGATAGTCCAATGCCTCATGTCCGCTCATTTGAGGGAGTTTTAGGATGCGCATAACGGAATCAGATTTACACGATGAGACGCTACGGTTTGCGCGAGACCGTGGCGGTTTTATTTCTACCAGCGATCTCATCGACGCGCTGACTGCGGCTTTCGCGCCGCAAGGAAAAGATGCGGATATTCTGAAAGGTAGGAACGATACATACTTTAGCCAAAAGGTGCGGAATATGGTTTCTCACCGCGAAGTGCAGGGGAGCATCTTTGCGCGGGGACTTGCTGACTATGTTCAGGGTCGGCACGGCATTCAGATCAATGCTTCGGGCTTGGCGTATCTAAAAGGAAAAGGTATTTAGCCGTACTTTTTTTTATAGCCTGGCTTAAACCAGTGGAGTTCGGTAGATCCGTTGTGATTCTTGTCCCAGACAAACCAGGCGTATGCTGTCGTCCCACTTCCTGCTCGGACGGCATCCTTGGGATAGAATGTGATTCTCTCACTGAAAACCCAGACGCGACTGGGTGGATGGCTATGGAATATCGTACGCGCCCTGTTTGCACCTTCTAAAAATGCCAAGCGCAGCAAGAGGGCGAACTTTTCGTCAGCGCTCGTCAGAGCTTTTGCAACAAAAGCTTCGGCGCAGTTGTATGGCGGGTTTGTAATAATGTTCTTGGATGTTCTGTTGCTGGTCAGGAAATCGTGCCCAGCTTCCCCAAATCCTCTGTCATAGAGGTCGGAGCTAATTACTTGGTTTCCTGTCTGCTCTAATACTTGTGACATGGCTCCGTCGCCGCAAGCAGACTCCCAAATTGGTCCATTAAAACGTTCATTATCGGCGAGCGCAAAAGTCGCCCAGCGGGGAGTTGGGAAGAAATCGGGACCATTTAGGTCTGCGGTCCGCTTCATTGTTGGCTTGAAGCCGCCATTCAGGTTGTATGTGGCGTCCATGGACTTGATTGCCCTTCGTTCAAGACCGTACGGTCACCGTTATCCTATCCATGATATCAGGTCATTAAAAGGCCTTTCTCATGCAGTAGGGGAGCTCTGCGGAAGGAAATCTGCCGGGTTTCGCATCTCTTGACAAAACGGTTTTCCTGTTGCTTGGCACCGGGGCTTTTCTGTGTATGATGGCGCGCACCTTGCTCACCCCCTATTGAGGTGCCCCAATGCGATTCCCCGAGGCTCTGACCTTCGACGACGTGCTGCTGGTTCCGGCGGCGTCCGACGTCCTGCCCGCCCAGGCCGTCACCCGCACGCGCCTGACGCGGACCATCGAGCTGGGCATCCCCCTGGTTTCGGCGGCCATGGACACCGTGACCGAAAGCGGCATGGCCATCGCCATGGCCCAGGCCGGCGGCATCGGCGTCATCCACAAGAACATGGAGCCGCCCGAGCAGGCCGAGGAAGTCCGCCGGGTCAAGCGCTACGAGTCCGGCATGGTGGTCAACCCGCTGACCATCCGCCCCGACCAGCCGCTGGCCGACGCCCTCCAGATGATGGCCGACCACCGCATTTCGGGCATCCCGGTGGTCGAGCGCGGCTCCGAAAAGCTGGTCGGCATCCTGACCAACCGCGACGTGCGCTTTGCCAACGACATGGCCAAGCCGGTCGCCCAGTACATGACCCGCGAAAACCTGGTCACGGTGGGCGAGGGGGTCAGCCAGGACGAAGCCAAGCACCTGCTGCACAAGTATCGCATTGAAAAGCTTCTGGTCGTCGATGACGCCTATCGCTGCATCGGGCTGGTCACCGTCAAGGACATCGAAAAGGCCCAGACCTATCCGTCGGCCTGCAAGGACGAGAAGGGCCGCCTGCGCGTCGCCGCCGCCACCGGCGTCGGGCCGGAGGGCCTCATCCGGGCCGAGGCGCTGATCGCCGCCGGCGTGGACGTCATCGTGGTCGACACCGCCCACGGCCATTCGGCCGGCGTCATCAAGGCGGTGCAGGCGATCAAGAAGATGTCGTCCATCGTCCAGGTCGTGGCCGGCAACATCGCCACGCCCGAGGCCGCCCGCGCCCTGATCGATGCCGGTGCGGACGCCGTCAAGGTGGGCATCGGCCCCGGCTCGATCTGCACCACCCGCATTGTCGCGGGCGTCGGCGTGCCGCAGCTTTCGGCCATCGTCGAGGTGCGCGAGATCTGCGAGAAGGAGGGCGTACCCCTGATCGCCGACGGCGGCATCAAGTTCTCGGGCGACGTCGCCAAGGCCGTGGCGGCCGGCGCCGACACCGTGATGATCGGTTCCCTGCTGGCCGGCACCGACGAAAGCCCCGGCGAGGTCATCCTGTACCAGGGCCGGTCCTACAAGTCGTATCGCGGCATGGGCTCCATCGGCGCCATGGCGCGCGGCTCGGCCGACCGCTACTTCCAGGAGGAAGTGCGCGACAACCTGAAACTGGTCCCCGAGGGCATCGAGGGCCGCGTCCCCTACAAGGGCCCGGTCGGCCAGATCGTCCACCAGTTGCTGGGCGGCCTGAAGGCGGCCATGGGCTACACCGGCAACCGCACCATCGCGGACATGCAGGCCAACGCCAAGTTCCGCCGCATCACCTCGGCCGGCTTCCGCGAAAGCCACGTCCACGACGTGACCATCACCCGCGAAGCCCCCAACTACCGCGTCGAGTCCTAAGGTAGTTTTAGGATAAACCACAGAGGCACCGAGGCACAGAGAAGTCACCGAGGGTCCGCGTTGAACGGTACCTCTGTGCCTCTGTGTCTCTGTGGTTCAATTTCCAGTTCATCAAGAACTCTCTCCCCGACCTGAAAGCCCCGCCATGACCCCCGCCGCCCGTCTGCAGGCTGCCATTGAACTTCTTGAAGCCGTTGCCGAGACGCCGCGTCCGGCCGATGGCACGGCCTCGGCCTACTTCCGGGATCGCCGCTATATCGGGTCCAAGGACCGGCGGGCCATCTCGAACCGGGTGTGGGGGATGCTGCGGCGTTGGGCGCGCACCGCGTGGTGGCTGCGCCGGGCGTGGATGGGGCCGGCTCCGTCGTGGGAATACATGCCGCCGCGCGCCCGTCTGGTGGCCGATCTGGTCCTCCACGACGGCATGGGCGAGGACGCCATCGAAGCCCTGTTCAACGATGAGGACCACGCGCCCCAGGCCCTCGGCGGCCTGGAACGCCACATGATCAAGCGTCTGAAGGGCCAGTCCCTCGACGATCCGGAAATGCCCATCTGGGTGCGCCACGAGGTGCCCGAGTGGGTCATCGCTCGCCTCGCCCCGCTGTACGGCGACCACCTGGGCGACGTGCTGACCGCGCTGAACGCCGAAGGGCCGGTGGACCTGCGGGTGAACACCCTCAAGACCGACCTGGAGCGCGCCGTGGCCGAACTGGCCGCCGAAGAGGTGGTCGCCATGCCGACCCGCTTCTCGCCGCTCGGCCTGCGCCTGGAAGGGCGGCCCAACCTGGCCGTCACCAAGGCCTTCCGCGATGGTCTGGTCGAAGTGCAGGACGAGGGCAGCCAGCTCGTCGCCCTGCTGGCCGACGCGCGGCCGGGCCAGGCCGTGGTCGATTTCTGCGCCGGGGCCGGCGGCAAGACGCTCGCCATGTCGGCCGCCATGCAGGGCAAGGGCCGGCTGGTCGCCTGCGACGTGTCCGAAGGCCGCCTCGACCGCTCGGCCGTGCGCCTGAAGCGGGCCGGCGCCCACAACGTCAGCCGCCGCGTCCTGTCGGGCGAGCGCGACAAGTGGGTCAAGCGGTCGGTCGGGTCCTACGACCGGGTGCTGATCGACGCGCCGTGCTCGGGCACCGGCACCTGGCGCCGCAACCCGGACGCCAAGTGGCGCCTGTCCGAGGAAACCATCGCCGACCTGATCGAGCTGCAGGCCAACATCCTGCGCAGCGCCGCCCGCCTCGCCAAGCCCGGCGGCCGGGTGATCTACGCCACCTGCTCGCTGCTGCCCGAGGAAAACGAACACCAGGTCGAGGCCTTCGTGTCCCAGAGCGACGACTTCCGCATCCTGCCCATCCCCACCGTGTGGGCCGAAGTGTTCGGCGACAGCGTGCCTTGCCCCACCGAAGGCGCCACCCTGCGCCTCGACCCCGCCCGCCACGGCACGGACGGGTTCTTTGTTGCAGTCCTGGAGCGCGTAGTTTAGGGTTTGTGCATATAACAGAGGGCTGACTATGCACATCTACCTACCGGTCGCCGGGGTGTCAGAGAACATCCTTGTCTTGTTGGCGTTGGGCGGGGGCATAGGTGTGTTGTCCGGCTTGTTCGGCGTCGGGGGCGGGTTCCTCCTGACGCCGTTTCTCATCATGCTCGGCATCCCGCCGGCCGTGGCGGTGGGATCGGGGGCCAATCAGGTTCTCGGTGCGTCGGTGTCGGGGATGATGGCGCACTGGCGGCGGCGCAACGTGGACGTCCGCATGGGCGTCATCCTGCTGATCGGTGGCCTGGTCGGGTCGTCCGGCGGCGTGTATCTGTTCGCGTGGCTCAAGGCCCTGGGCCAGATCGAGCTGATCATCAACCTCAGCTACGTCCTGCTGCTCGGCCTGATCGGCGGCCTGATGGCGGCCGAAAGCGGCATCGTCCTGTTCAAGCGCAAGTCGCCGACCCTCAAGCGGCGCAAGCTTCACCAGCACAGCCTGCTGCACCGCCTGCCCCTCAAGATGCGCTTTCCGCGGTCCCGCCTGTATATCTCGATCATTCCGCCGGCCTTGGTCGGCGTGGCGGTGGGTGTGATGTCGGCGCTCATGGGGGTGGGGGGCGGGTTCATCATGGTCCCTGCCATGATCTACTTCCTGCAGATGCCGGCCGAGGTGGTCATCGGGACGTCGCTGTTCCAGATCGTCTTCGTGACCGCCAACGTGACGTTCATGCAGGCGCTGACCAACCAGGCGGTTGATGTCGTCCTGGCCATTTTCCTGCTCGTCGGGGGTGTCGTCGGCGCGCAGGCCGGGGCGCAGTTCGGCCGGCGCCTCAACGCCGACCAGATGCGCTTCCTGCTCGCGCTCATGGTGTTGGGGATGGCGGTGAAGCTGGCCTTCGATATCTCGCTGACGCCCGACGACTTCTTTAATCTGGCGAGCCGGCTGGACTAAGACTCCGAGGTAGGCTCTTCCGCTGACGCGGACGGGCTGCCGCCCGACTGCTTGGGGCAAGCCCCAAACCCTTTTTTTCTTCGGTTCATCACGGAACTCCGGGGTGGCGTACTGCCCTTTGGAACCACAGAGACACAGAGGCACAGAGAGTTCTGCGCTGGCTGGGCACCCCGTTTCCGCGCCTGCCGCAGGCAAGTCTCTGCGCTGCGCGCGGCAGTGGGCACCGAGTCATCCAATGGCGCCGTAACCTCTGTGCCTCTGTGTCTCTGTGCTTCCTCAATGCGGACGCTGCTATGCCCCCGCTAATCCGTGATGAACCTTTTCTTTCTTCAAGAAAAACAAGGAGGTCTGGAGGTCCCCTCCAGGCCGGCGGCAGCCCTCCGCGTCAGCGGACCACCCTGTGCGACCTACCGCAACCCCCGCAACAGCGCAGTGCCATCCTCGGCCACCGTCAGGACGCCGTGGGTGGCGTCTTGGTATTTTTCGGCGGTGCCTTCCTGGAACAGGAAGGACTCGGCGGCGAAGGCAATGCTCCCGGGGACCTTTCGGTAGGCCAGGAGGTGTTCTCCGACGGCCAGGGGTTCACCCGTGTGCAGGCGCACGGCCCGGGCCTCGCGGGCGTCGTCCAGGGTGACGACCAGGGTGCCGCGCCGGGGCAGGGCGTCACCGTCCAGTCCTTCGGGCAGGATGTCGGCGTAGCGCAAGGCCATGTAGTCGCCCTGGATCAGCGACCGGGGATCGACCGGGGCGAGCGCAAGGTGCATTTCCGTACCGTGGTCCAGGATCGCCTGCTTGGCGATCACCTGCCACCCAACCGTGCCGACAATCATCAGCAGGCCGAGCCAGAAACCGATGCGCTGGATCATGGTGTCATCCTCCGCCACGTCATCCACAGGCCCAGCGTCAGGACGCCTCCGGCCATCAGCAACCCGGACTTGGTCAGCAGGGTGACGTCCACGGCATAGTAATAGCGCACCACGAACAGCAGCAGGGCGATGACCCCGACGCCGGCCACCGCGCGGCTGCCCAGGCGCCACGCCACGGCCAGCAGCATCAGCGCGCCCGTCACGCCGGGGGCGAGGCCGGCCAGGGCGAGCCCGCCGCCGACCGCCGCCGCTATTCGCACGGGCGTGGTCAGTGCCGGCCACAGCACCCACAGCGCGCCGGCCACATAGGGCAGGGCGGCCATGACGTGCAGGGGATAGGTCGTCACCAGGGGCTCGAACAGGCCCAGCGGCACGACCAGCAGCGCGAACGCCGCGGGGCGCACGTCCAGGCGGCGCGGCGGCGTGAACAGGGCGGCCAGACCGACCGGCACGGTGCACACGGTCAGCAGCGGCAGCCCGAAGCCCGTGCCCGCCTCGACCGCCCACACGCAGGTCGCCGCAGTCGCCACGGCGGTCAACAGGACCTGCTGGAACGGGTCGCGCAACAGGGCGATGGTCACCCCGCCGACGGCCCAGGCCATCACCACGCCGGCTGCCATGCTGTCGGTAATGCCAAACGTCCCGCCGGCCACGAGGACCTGCCCGGCCACCGTGCCGGTGGTCGCGAACTGGTTCAGGAACAGGCCCTTGCTCATCCGGCCGATGATCAGGCCGCCGACCAGGGCGAGCAGACCGCCCAGTATGGCCATGACTTCGGGGCTCAGACCAATCCCGGCCAGCAGGAGGCTCAGGGCGACCATCAGGACGCCGCCGGCCACGATGGACCCGATGCTGGCCAGGGCGATCAGATACCACGGCGTGGAGGTATCAGGCGGCAGGCTGGACGACTCGAGGGAGTAGCGGTCCAGCAGATCCCGCAGGCGGGCGCTCATGACCGCACCCGGCAGGCATTGAGGCCGGACACCGCCACTGCGAACAGGCCGGCGATGAGAAACGCGCTCAGCATCCAGAACTCCACCACGTCGACGATCACGGCGACAACAACCACGCAGGCCGCCCCCACGCCCAGGCTCAGCGCGCCCAGGTCGCGGCGCTTTTTCCAGAACCGCAGCACGACCAGGGCCAGCACCGCCAGCAGGCCCAAGGTCCCCGCCCACGGCAGGCGCAGCGAGTCCCGGTCAAGGACCAGATCGACGACGGACAGCGCGGCCGTTATGGCCAGCACGGCGGTCAGTGCGGTCAGCCCGAACCAGCGCGGGATGGGCTTGCGCAGGGCCTGGGCGGCCTCGTACGTCAGCAGGGCCAAGGCCGGCAGCACGACGAACGTGATCTCGGGCAGGCGGTCGGCCTCGGACTGGGTGTCCATGAACAGGCCCAGCCCGGCCTGCGCCACCACCAGCCACAGCACCCACAGCACGGGGCTGTTGGCGGTCAGCGTCCACGGCAGGATGAGCACCGCCCACAGCGCGAACAGGCCCCAATAGTCGGCTCCCGTCTGATAGTGCTGCCCGAACACCGCCCACACCACGCCGACCAGAAGGGCTGCGGCGAACAGCAGGGCGCTGCGGGCCAGGTCCGGCAGCTTTAGCCGCGACGCCATGGCACAGGTCACCAAAAGGCCCAGCACCAGGGCGATCTTGACCAGCCCCGGCAGGTCGGCCCAGTTGTAAGCAAAGAAGAACACCACGGCGGCCAGCATCTGGCCCACCGCCAGCGCCAGCACCAGCCGGCGGCCCCACAGCGCCCAGGCGGCATCGTCGCGCGCCATGTCCAGCGCCTCGGCATAGCGGCCGGGCGGAAGGGCGCCGGCCAGCCACAAGCGGTGGACCAGCCCGGGCGTCAGGGGGGTGTCGGGAGGCACGTCTTCGTTCATGGACCGCCTCATGTGACCGTGCGTGAAGCCGCAAGGCTACTCCGCGTCGAAGACAGCCGCAAGGTGGCCTTGGCGCAGTCGGGGTAAACCGTCGGATGCTCCCCACGCCGCGACTGCGGCGCGCGGCTCCTGCCGCGTGAGCCAAGCGTGCGGAGCACGCGCCCGGCGCCTGAGGGCCATGCGAAGAGCTCCGGGGCGATCGGCTTGCCCGATTGCCTCGGAGATGCGCCCTTTATCCCTTCCGCCGGGGCGTCTGTTCCGTTAATGTCCGGGGCCTTCACCGCATTGAAGGCGCGCCAGTCCCATGACCACTTCGTCCGACCGCATCCTGATCGTCGACTTCGGCTCCCAGGTCACCCAGCTCATCGCGCGCCGGGTGCGCGAAAGCGGCGTGTACTGCGAGATCCATCCGTTCAACAAGGTGACCGAGGCGTCCATCCGCGCCTATGACCCCAAGGGCGTCATCCTGTCGGGCGGCCCCGCGTCGGTCACCGGCACGGACACCCCGCGCGCCCCGCAGGAGCTGTTCGGCATGGGCCTGCCGGTTCTGGGCATCTGCTATGGGCAGCAGACCATGGTGGCGCAGCTCGGCGGCAAGGTCGAAGGGTCCGACCACCGCGAGTTCGGCCGCGCCTTCGTCGATGTGCGCGAGGACTGCGCCCTGTTCGAAGGCACCTGGAAGCCGGGCGCCCGCGAACAGGTGTGGATGAGCCACGGCGACCGCGTCACCGCGCTGCCCGAAGGCTTCAGCGTCGTCGCCCAGTCGGACGGCGCGCCGTTTGCCGCCATCGCCGACGACAGCCGCCGTTTCTATGGCGTGCAGTTCCATCCCGAGGTGGTCCACACCCCGCACGGCCACGCCCTGCTCGAAGCCTTCACCAAGCGCATCTGCGGGTGCAAGGGCGACTGGACCATGGCCGCCTTCCGCGAGGTCGAGATCGCCAAGGTCCGCGCCCAGGTCGGCAAGGGCCGGGTGATCTGCGGCCTGTCCGGCGGCGTGGACAGTTCGGTGGTGGCCGCGCTGGTCCACGAGGCCATCGGCGAACAGCTGACCTGCGTGTTCGTGGACCACGGCCTGATGCGCTCGGGCGAGGCCGAACAGGTGGTCGAGGTGTTCCGCAACCGCTTCAACATCAACCTCGTGCATGTCGATGCGTCGGACCTGTTCCTGGGCCTGCTGGCCGACAAGACCGACCCCGAGGAAAAGCGCAAGATCATCGGCAAGACCTTCATCGACGTGTTCGAGGCCGAGGCCAAGAAGGTCGGCGGCGCCGAATTCCTCGCCCAGGGCACGCTGTACCCCGACGTCATCGAGTCGGTGTCCTTCACCGGCGGCCCGTCGGTCACCATCAAGAGCCACCACAACGTCGGCGGCCTGCCCGCCCGCATGAACATGCAACTGGTCGAGCCCCTGCGCGAACTGTTCAAGGACGAGGTCCGGGCGCTCGGCCGCGAACTCGGCCTGCCCGAGGAAATGGTCGGCCGCCACCCGTTCCCCGGACCGGGCCTGGCCATCCGCATCCCCGGCCAGCCGATCACCCGCGAAAAGGCCGACATCCTGCGCAAGGCCGACGCGATCTACCTGGAAGAAATCCGCAACGCCGGTCTGTATGACGCCATCTGGCAGGCCTTCGCCGTGCTGCTGCCGGTCCAGACCGTCGGCGTGATGGGCGACAACCGCACCTACGAGTTCGCCCTGGCCCTGCGCGCCGTGACCTCGACCGATGGCATGACCGCGGACTACTACCACTTCGACCACGAGTTCCTGTCGCGGGTGTCCAACCGCATCGTCAACGAAGTGCGCGGCGTGAACCGGGTGGTCTACGACATCACCTCCAAGCCGCCGGGGACGATCGAGTGGGAGTGAGGGGGTAAACGCGGGCTCTGCCCGCCCCCGCCAGGGGCCTTAGAGGCCCCTGGACCCCGTTTTTGAAACCTTTCCTTCCGAGGTTATGCACCTGCGCCCCTAAAACAGAACTTCTTGGAAGTGTTGTTTAGTAGCGGCTAATTTTTGTCATCAGGAAAATAATAGTTATCCATCAGCGCCGTCGCCCTGATCAAGAAGGAAGATCTATTTGGGAAGTTGTATCGACGTCTGGTTCTTTCGTAATCGCTTAACGCATCGCTTGACATGGGATAGCTGGTTATATATTTCCACCACCCCTGATCCCACTCTCCGGTATCTTTCGACCATTGATCGAACATAAAAAACCGTTGCGCATCATCCCAGGTCATTTTGCCTTGCCGTGCCTTTTCGTAAAGTTCCGGGGCGACTTGCCGAATAGTAGCGAGGCCAGCAACGAGGGTCGATAGCGTGAAGGTCTCATTCCCTGATGCAGTAAAGTAAAGGGCTAGATGAGTCGCTATTCGTTCTACGGTTCGCAGATTGAGGTTGTATATTCCAGCCATTGAAACGATATGGAATTTTATCTCGTCGTCGGTGGAGGCGTTACCGCTACCGAGGTTCATTTCGTGCCAGAGGTAGTCTAAATACCGCTTTACTGAGCCTTCGTTTTGTTTAAGGGTACTTGGCAATTTAACTCGTAGGTCATAGAATTTCTCAAGATACAAGCGGCCGTCAGTGTCCTGGCCGTAGGCCCCGCGAACAGCGCCACTCAACTGATCCAGATTAGTAATTAAAACGAAGGTGACGCCTGGAACGGAGAAGAAATGCTTGATGCGCTCAAGGACGTTGAGCGCAAATGGTGGCCGGCATCTATCTAGTTCATCAATGATAAATACAAGGGGATACTCATTATTTTCATTGGCGTTTTCAGAGATGGCGGAAGCAATTTTTTTTAGTTCGCACTGGAAAGTTTCTACCATCGCGCGATCCTTATCTGCCGCCTGGAGGCGGTCGGATATCGCCCTTTCCGCTGCCTTCCCCGCTTCTTCACCAACATCCTTCGCAAGGGCTTTGACGGCTTCAACATCGTCTTTGTCAACGACGCCAAGTGTTCCCGCTTTAATTGCAACGCGCATAGCAACCGGTAGAAGCGATGCCCCAAGTTTTTTTGCGCTCTGAAGCACTCCGTGTACCTGTGTTTCCTCGGTGCCTAGGTGTTCTTTTGCAAGGCGAACAATCTCGGCAGCCAAAACGACAAATGCGTCTTCATGATGGTCGCTAGAGAAGGCATTGAATTCGACTACAGCGGCACCTTTGGTCCGAAGGTGTCCAGCCCATTGACGTGCAAAGACTGACTTTCCGCTACCCCACGGTCCATCTAGCAGTAATGTCAAAGGCTGGTCGATTGCATGGACAAGGTTCGCCAGCCGCTCTCCAAAATCTGCGTAGCCGAAAATGTCGTTGTCAGGGGTGAAACCATCTTTCGGATCAATGGTCGGCGGACGGGGACTGAGTCGCATTTGATGCTCCAAATCTTGAAGCGGAAAGCTTAGGAGGCACTATGCGTAAGTGCAAGGAGATGGCGACTCAACCCCATGTGACGATCATGATGCGAGTGAACCCGAGTTCAATTATGGCGTCAGTGCCCCTCAGGCTTCCGCTGGTCCATAACTCCACACCCGCCGGCTTGGTCACGTTGCTGATGATGTTCGTGTCGAGCAGATAACGCATCACATCTCGACCTTGCGTCCCTCGTCACGCGGACGCGTCAGGTCGATGTCGGCGCCCACCAGGGGCGAATTGCGCAGGGCCTCAAGGATGCCGCCTTTTTTGGGCGGTTCTCCGGCGACGGTCTGGCTGACGGCCTCGCGGAGCCGTGCCGCCTCCGGACCCTCCTCCGCCAGCCGGCGCGCCAGCGAACGAATCAAATCGCGATCAGCGTCGCGGCCGAGCACCTCGAACCGCGTCAGGCCCCGTTCCTTGAGCCGCGCGCGATAGTTCTGAATGGCGCGGTTTTGCGAGCTGCCCATTTTGCCCTCTAGATACCTTATATCCAGTAATATAGCCCGAGAGGTGGGTGTCAGCAAGGTGGCGCCCTTCCCGAGCCTGGTCGCAAAGCCACTCCATAAAAGTGGTTATTACGGGTGGACATACCCCCCTCCCGTCCTGATACTGCCCCGCTTCAGGGGGAGCCGGGCAGGGGGAGCGGGGGCATGCACAGGGCCGAAGGTGGTGGGGCCACGATCAATGCGTGGCTGTTGGCGGTGTTCGCCCTGATCGTGGTTGGGGTGGCGGTCGGCGTGCCCGTCGTCACCAGCCATCAGGAAGACCGGGCCATCCGCCGGTTCGCCCATGCCGAGTCCGAGCGCAACGCACAGATGGTGTTCGATCACCTTTACTCGGTCATGAGCAAGGGGTGGACGCGCGACGATATCGACGAAATCCTGGCCCGCATCAACAGCCGGGGCGACTCGGTGGAGGTCAGTCTTTACCGGGGGCCGGCCGTCGCCGCGCAGTACGGCCCGCATGGCCAGTCGGCAGCCGCCATCGCCGCCGATCCCATGGTCCGTCAGGTGTTCGACGACGGGGCCGACCAGCTGATCGAGGTCGGCGGCGACTTGCGCTACCTCTATCCGCTGGTGTCCGAGGAAGGCTGCCTGGACTGCCATGCCGGCTCCAACGTGGGCGACGTCAACGGCGTTCTCGACGTGCGCTTCGCCACCGCCGACATGCGGGTGCCGCTGCGCACCACGCTGCATTCTGCCAAATGGCTTTACGGGGCCGCCGCCGCGCTGCTGTTCGTCGTGCTGTTCATCATGATCCGGGCGTTCATCGTGCGGCCGATCATCGACCTGTCGGGCACCATGCGGCTGATCCTCGAGAGCGACGACCTGGGGCAGCGCATCACGGTGCGGCGTCTGTGGCCGCGCGAGGTGCGCATGGTGGGGACCGACTTCAACAAGCTCATGGAGGAACTGGACAGGGGCCGCATGGACCTGCGCAATCAGTCCGAGCATGACCCGCTGACCAGCCTGTACAACCGCCGCCACTTCGATGCCGCGCTGGTGTCCGAGGTGGCGCGGGCGAAACGCACCGGGCGAGGCCTGTCCGTCCTGCTGATCGACCTCGACCGGTTCAAGCCGATCAACGACACCTACGGCCATGGCGCCGGCGACGCCGTGCTCAAGGCGGTGGCGAGCGTCCTTCAGGCGCGCAGCCGCCAGGTGGACACCGTGGCCCGCATCGGTGGCGATGAATTCGCCGTGCTGGCGCCGGAAACCGCCGGCCCCCAGGGCGAGGCGCTGGCCGAGGCCCTGGCGACCGCCATCGCGGACGCCGCCGTGACCTTTGACGGCCACGCCCTGTCGGTGGGGGCCAGCATCGGAGTGGCGTCCTTCAATCATGAGGCGCCGGAGGGGGCGGCCGCCCTCCTGGCGCGGGCCGACGAAGAAATGTACCGCCGAAAGCAGGCCCGGCATCGGATGCAATTGATGTAATTATCCGGCAATTACTGCTCATCCTTTGGTCGGAGCTGGTCTTATCGCCAACTGCGTTGAAGTTACGCTTCTGGTCGTATAGGATTAAACTGCGCGCAAAGGTACGGCAGAAGCCAGGACGGCACGCGCTGGAACGGAGGCGGTGATGTTCGGATTCGGCAAAAGCCAGGCTGACATTCAGAAAGAAGCTCTGATCGCCCAGTCCAAAAAGATGGTCACCGACCTGCTGGCCAAGATGCGCGACGCCTCGCCCGACGATGCCGAGCGGCTGGCCGAAATGGTCAAGTCGCGGTGCAAGGACGACAAATACCTGCCGTTCGACTTCAACCAGAAGGCCTTCAAGGCCGTCCGCCGCCTGCAGTGCAACGCCAACATGCGGGCCGCCGACAAACTGCTGCACGACGCCGCCAAGCTGGCCGCCGAGGAAAAGATGCAGGAGCGCGGCACCAAGCTGGCCGACGCCCGCAAGTTCTTCTCCAAGGCCTCCTCCCTGGGCGCCGACGACGACTGGCGCAAGGCCTATGTGCGCCTCCAGGAAACCATCATGCTGACCGGCGGCGTCCAGCACAAAGGCCCCACCCGCGCCAAACCCGCCAGCTTCGCCCCGGTCAACCCGAACCACGCCAAGGTTTGAGGCTTCCGCTCACGCGGACGGTTTGTCCGTGTAGAGGAACCACAGAGGCACAGAGACACAGAGGGTTCTGCGCTGAAGAGGTACGCCATTTCCGTGCCTGCCGCAGGCAAGTTTCTGCGCTGCGCGCGGATCGGGCACGGGGTCATCCCAAGGCTCCGCGACCTCTGTGTCTCTGTGCCTCGGTGGTTCAAAACGGTTCTACCCCCCCTACCCGCACCGCGAAAAGCCGCACGCCGTGCAGGTGTCGCAGTTTTCCTGGCGGGCGAGGGCGCGTTGGCCGCATTTGGGGCAGGTGCGGAAGGCGTTGCCGTTGCCCGGGGCGGCCGGCTTGAGGAAGCCGATGGCGATCATGTGGCGTTCGATGACGTCGCCGATGGCGGCCAGCAATGACGGCACGTAGCGGCCGTCCATCCATTGGCCGCCGCGCGGATCGAACACCGCCTTGAGTTCCTCGACCACGAAGGCCACTTCGCCGCCGCGCCGGAACACGGCGGAGATCATGCGCGTCAGGGCCACGGTCCAGGCGTAGTGCTCCATGTTCTTGGAGTTGATGAACACCTCGAACGGGCGGCGGTGGCGGCCGCGCACGGGGTCCTCGACCTCGATGTCGTTGAGGGTGATGTAGAGGGCGTGGTCGCTTTCCGGCCAGCGCACCTTGTAGGTCGCGCCGGGCAGCTCGCCCGGCCGGGCCAGGGGGCCGTCGTCCCCGGACATGGCGGCGGGCACGGCGGTGGCGCCGGAGGTTGCGGTCAGCACCGCGCCGGTCACCGGGTTGGGCCGATAGGTGGTGCAGCCCTTGCAGCCCATGTCCCAGGCTTGGCGATAGACGTCGCCGAACGCCTCGAAGGTGATCGCCTCGGGCACGTTGATGGTCTTGGAGATGGAACTGTCGATGAACTTCTGGGCGGCGGCCTGCATCACCAGATGGTCGCGCGGCGTCAGGGCGGCGACGTCGACGAAGGCATCGGTCAGCGGCGCGTCCTCGCCCTTGAGGCGGCGGTACAGGCGCCAGGCGTGGTCGGCCACCACCTCCTCGCGCGTGGTGCCGTCGGCCTGGACGACGCGGCGGGTGGCGGTGAAGGCGAACACCGGCTCGATGCCCGACGACACGTTGTCGGCGTACAGCGAGATCGTGCCGGTCGGCGCGATGGAGGTCAGCAGGGCGTTGCGGATGCCGTGTTCGGCGATGGCGGCGCGCACGTCGTCGTCCAGGCCCTGGAGCGTCTCGCCGGCCAGATAGGGCTCGGCGTCGAACAGCGGAAACGGCCCCTTCTCCCGCGCCAGACCGACCGAGGCCAGATACGCCGCCCGCCGCAGCCGGGCCAGCCAGCGTTCGACCAGCGCCACGGCGTGATCGGAGCCATAGCGCACGCCCAGCATGATGAGCGCGTCGGCCAGCCCGGTCACGCCCAGGCCGATGCGACGCTTGCTCAGCGCTTCGCGGCGCTGGGCGTCGAGGGGAAAGCCGGACACGTCGATGACGTCGTCGAGCAGGCGCACGGCGGTCGCCGTCACGTCCTCCAGCGCCGTCTCGTCGAGCGCGGCGTCAACCTCGAACGGGCGCTGCACGAGGGCTGCCAGATTGACCGACCCCAGCAGGCAGGTACCGTAGGGCGGCAACGGCTGCTCGCCGCAGTTGTGCACGACGAGGCCGTTGGCGTCGAAGGCGTTGACGCCGGGCACCTGGACGTCGAACACCTCCTCCTCGCCATCCGCCGTAAGTGCCTCAACCCGCGCGACGAAGGTCTCGCGGTTCAGGCCGCGCCGGTAGGCGGCGAGGGCATCCCGCAGCCGAGCGGCCTTGGCGGCGTCGGAGAACCCGATGCGGTCGGCGAAGACCTTCAGGTTGTCGCGGCTTATCACCAGGTCGTGTTGCGCCTTGCACGCGTACGCCGAATTGCCCCCCTTGCCGTCTGGCAGCAGGCGGGACTGTTCTGGCCGGCGGCCCTTGTAAAGGGTTGAAACGATCCCCAGGCGTAGGAGCATCCTCTGCGCCGCCTCCAGCACCGGAAGCGAGCTTTGGGCCAGTCGCACGCTGACGCCCTTGATCTGCTCGCCCTGGACCGAGCCGTCAGTGTCGAACAGCCCGCGCAGGAGGCCGACATGAAAGGCGCTACAGGTTTCCTCGCAGGCCGGCGTCACTGTCTTGCCCCCCGGCGCCAGGCCGAAGCGTTCCGCCAGCAGGCGCAGTCCGCCCGACTTCAGACGCCATTCGCTCCGTCCCGTGATGGCGTGCCAGCCCGCGAAGTCGGTGCGGTGGCGGTGGTCCAGGGACAGAACCGCCGAATGCGCGGCCGCCATGACCGGCGCCACCTCCTCGCGGCGCGCCGCCTCGCTCCACACTGAAAGGATCGCGGTGTCGCGCTTGAGCACCCCGTCGCCGATCAGCAGCCCGAGGAGGTAGCCTTCGGCCTCCGTTCCCGGACCCGGCCAGTCGCCGGCTTGCCGGTGGTCGTGCAACAAGATGAGGTCGCCCGGCGCGAGGTCTCCGGCAGCCGCCCACTCCAGGCGGCGGCGGCGGCCATCCCGAATGACGCGCCTCACCGGATGATCAGCGGTCAGGCGCAGGCTGTGGCCCTCGCGCGTGGTCAGCCGCAGGACCGGCTTGCGGCCGGTGGAAAAGAATCCCTGCGGCCCGCTGGTGTAGGGCAGCCCGTCGACCACAAGGGCGACCGCGCAACCTGTCAGATCCCGCGCACGCCGGGGGCCGCCGTCGGTCATGATCCAGGTGTCGCCCGTGACGCATGGATTGGTCGCCGTTATACGTTCTGCGTAGTGCAGGGCGTTCAGGCGATTGATGCGGTCGATGAAGATGACGCCGGGCTCGGCATAGGCGTAGGTGGCGCGCAGGATGCGGTCCCACAGGGCGCGGGCCGGGATGGTGCGGTGGACGGTGCCGTCGAACACCAGGTCCCACGCCGCGTCGTCGTCCACCGCCTGCATGAAGGCGTCGGTGACCAGGACCGACAGGTTGAACATGCGCAGCCGCCCGGCCTCGCGCTTGGCGTCGATGAAGGCTTCGATGTCGGGGTGGTCGCAGCGCAGGCAGCCCATCATGGCGCCGCGCCGGGTGCCGGCCGACAGGATGGTGCGGCACATGGCGTCCCACAGGTCCATGAACGACACCGGCCCCGACGCATCGGCGGCCACGCCGCGCACCGGTGCCCCCTTGGGCCGCAGGGTGGAGAAGTCGTAGCCGATGCCTCCGCCCTGCTGCATGGTCAGGGCGGCTTCCTTCAGGGCCTCGAAGATGCCTTCCATGCTGTCGGGGATGGCGCCCATGACGAAGCAGTTGAACAGCGTCACCGCCCGCCCGGTGCCCGCCCCGGCAAGGATCCGTCCGGCCGGCAAAAAGCGGTAGCCGGCCAGGATGGCGGCGAAGCGCTCGGCCCAGACGGCGCGGGAAGCCTCGGGTTCCGCGGCGGCGACCGATTTAGCCACACGTTCCCAGGTATCTTCCACCGTCTTATCCACAGGCGCCCCGGCCGCGGTTTTCAGCCGGTACTTCATGTCCCAGACTTGCTGGGCGATGGGCGAAAGCTGGATCACGCGTTTCTCCGCCGGGACGGCCCGCGGCACCTTCACGACCCGCCAGGCTGGCGAAAAAACCAAGCCATGGCGCGGACTTAGTGCCGTCCTTGACGGTAGGGGCTGGCGCTGCCGGCGTCAACGCGGGGCAGGGGAAAAGCTGTGGATCGACTCCAGGATGCCACACCAATGCCTTGATTCCCCACCACAAGGCGGAGTCTCGTTCGGCCTTCGGATCGTTCCGCCCACGCACTAATCCCCCAGCTTATCCACAAGACGGAGGATGGGGCGCGGCGACTCGGCAGAAACCTTACGGAACCTGGGGGGGAGGGGCGCCGCAGAGCTCCGCCGTGGCGGTATCGATCTGCGTGCGCAGGGTCTCCAGGAAGACCTTCTTGTCCAGGCCCGGCGGCAGCGGCGGCATGATCCTGACCACGACTTCGCCGGGGCGCTTGAGGAAGCTCTTGCGGGGCCAGAACATGCCGGTGTTCAGCGCCACCGGCACCACCGGCGCATGGGCGCCGACCCGCCCGTACAGCGCGGCGATGCCGGGCTGGTAGGGGTGGAAGCCGTGCGGCGGAACGCGGGTGCCTTCGGGGAACAGGATGATCGGGCGGCCTTCGGCGATGCGCTGGTCGGCGCCGCGCAGCATCACCTTGAGGGCGGTGCCGCCGGCCTTGCGGTCGATGCCGATCATGCCGGTCTTGCGCATGTACCACCCGGCCAGGGGGATGTTGAACAGTTCCTTCTTGAGGACGTAGACCGGGCGGTCGACCAGCAGGTGGAAGAAGAACGTCTCCCACGCCGACTGGTGCTTGGACGCCAGGACGCACGGCCCGTCGGGCAGGTTCTCCCGCCCCTCGACCCGCCAGCGGATGCCGGCGAACACCCACGCCCCGACCAGGAAGCCGCGCAGCCAGAACCGGATGGGACCGTCCAGCCAGCGCGCCGGCAGGAGGAGCAGCGGCAGGTACAAGGTGCCCACCACCACGGTCCACAGGATGTAGAAGATGTTGAACAGGGTGGAACGAATGAAAACCATCACGGCGGCGCGGTTCCTTCAACGGCGGCGGCTAGGGTTGCGCGCGGCCGGTCAGGCAGCAGCAGGCGCAGGTGGGCGACCAGATACTTCGTATACTCGGTCGCAAACAAGAGGGTTGTGCCCGAATAGCGCCACCAGTCGCCCTGCTTGACGTTTTCCGGGAACACCGGGTGGGGCACGATGATGACGTCGGGCAGGGCGGTGCGGAACTCCAGCAGGCTGCGTTGCATGTGATAGCCCGCCGTCACCAGGCGCAGCGAGGACACGTCGCGCTCGCGCACCCACACCGCCGTCTCGATGGCGTTGCCCACGGTGTCGGCCGCCACATGGCCCAGTTCGACCCGCGCGCGGGCCTCCTCGGGCAGGGCCGGGCGCACTTCGGCGAGCAGGGCGTCGAGGGTGGTGCCGGGGTGGACGCCGGACACGAACAGGCGGTCGGCCGCCCCGGCCTCCAGCAGGTCAAGCCCGGTGCGCAGGCGCTCGCTGCCGCCGGTCAGGACGACGACGGCCTCGGTCGGGGCGCCGGTGGGGGCCCCGGTCCGGGCATCTACTGCGACCGGTTCGCTCGGCATGGAGGCGGCGAACCACACCAGGCCGGGAATCCACACCGCCAGCACGGCCAGGGCGATCACCACCACCCGGCCGGTCAGATGCACCACGCGCTCGGCCAGACCGGGGCCGGAGCGGGGCCGGAAGCGGGGTGTGGCACGGGCCATGGCGGCTCTCCTCCTCGCCGTCAGGTCAGAGCAGGCGGGTCAGGGTGCGCCGCACGGTGCGGCGGGCCGTCACCATGGACAGCAGCCCGGCCACCGGCGGCAGCAGCAGCAGGACCAGCCACTGACCCATGCCCAGCGTGATTTCGGGCACCAGCCCGCCTTCCAGGCGCTGCACCAGCCCGCCGATCCCCCACAGCACCGGCGCCGACAGGGCCAGCCCGCCGACCCCGCCGAGCAGGGCCAGCGCAAAGGCGCGGCGCGCGAACTGGCGGGCGATGTAGGCGTCGGTGGCGCCGATCAGGTGCAGCACCTCGATATGCGGCCGGTGGACGGCCAGGGCGGTGCGCGTGGCGTGCACCACCATGGCGGCGGTGGCCAGGGCGACCAGCCCGATCACCGCCCAGGCCAGCAGGCGCAGCCCCTCGGCCAGGCGGATCAGGCGGGCCAGCCATACCCGGTGGTCGTCGATGGCGGCGCCGGGCGCCACCGCCCGCAGGCGTTCGACCAGCGCGTCGAGGTCGGGCATGGCGCCCGGCGTCACCGCCACGTCGATCAGGCGCGGCACCGGCAGGGAGTCCATCAGTTCGGCCGACCCCAGCCATGGTTCGAGCATCTCGGCCAGCCGTTCGCGCGATACCGCCGTCGCCCTGGCGACCTGGGCGTCGGATTCCAGCAGGCGCACCGCCCGCTCGACCCGGGCGTCGGTCTCGGTGTCGGCATTGGCTCCGGTGGCGGCGGGAACCTGCACGGTCAGCGTGCCCGAGGCATCGCGGCTCCAGCGGTCGAGCAGGCTGTCGAGGCTCATCGCCCCGGACAGCGCGAGGCAGGCCAGGAACACCATCACGGCGACCAGCCAGGGCAGGAACTGGCCGGAGGCATCGCGCGCCACCGGCAGGTCCGATCGCAGGAAGCCGATCATGACTGGCCTCCCCCGGACGTGGGAGGGCCCGTGAGAGACATGGGCGGCAGGACGTCCAGCTTGCCGGCCTCCAGATGCAGGCGCGGGAACTGGAAGCGGCGCACCAGGCCCTCGTTGTGGGTGGCGATCACCACCGTGGTGCCGAGCTTGTTCAGTTCGGAAAACAGGTGCAGCAGGCGCAGCGCCGTGCGGTCGTCCACGTTGCCGGTCGGTTCGTCGGCGACCAGCAGTTCCGGCCGGTTGATGACCGCGCGGGCGATGGCGACTCGCTGCTTCTGGCCGCCCGACAGGGTCGGCGGCTTGGCGTGCATGTGGTCGCCCAGGCCGACCCAGGCCAGCAGTTCGGGCACATGGCGATGGATGTCGGCCTCGCCCACCCCGGCGACCCGCAGCGGCAGGGCCACGTTGTCCAGGGCCGAAAGATGATCGAGCAGGCGGAATTCCTGGAACACCACCCCCAGGCGGCGGCGCAGCGGCGGCAGGGCGGCGCGGGCGGCGCTCGACACTTCTTCGCCGAACAGCCGGATGGAGCCGCGCGACGGCCGCCGGGCCAGGTACAACAGGCTCAGCAGCGATGTCTTGCCGGCGCCCGATGGCCCCGTCAGGAAATGGAACGAGCCCTGGTCCAGGGTGAAGGAAATGTCCTGAAGGACTTCCGGGCCGCTGCCGTAGCGCAGCCCCACACTCTCGAACCGGACGGCGATTTTTCCGTGGCTGGCCTGCCGCACAGCAACCCCTCACGCTCTTCGCGCGCACTGTGGCACAGCGGTTCCGCCGCGTCCAGCGATGGCAGGGGGCGGGGTCCTGGTACCGGGGTGCGTTGGCGGCTTGTTTTGTGCGGGGCCAACATCTATAAATGTCTTTGACTTAGGGGTGGAACCGAAGAAATCCATGGAACTTGCCTGCCCAAGCTGCGCCACGCACTTTTCGGTGCCCGATGGGGCCATCGGTGCAAAGGGCCGTAAGCTCAAGTGCTCGCAGTGCGGTCATACGTGGCGGCAGATGCCGCCCGAGACCGTGGATGCGTATGACGAGGCTCCGGCCCGGCAAAGCGCCGCCGCGGCCCCCCGTCCTGCGCCCGCGCCCGCGCCTGTGGTTGAGGATGTTCCCCCGGCCGGCTCCGTGCCGCTGGAGATGGAACCCGGCGACTACACCCCCAGTGCCTCCACCAAGCAGCCGGCCGGCGATGACTTCCTGTCCATGGAAGCCGACCCGTTCGAAAGCCTGCGCCGCGATGCCGGCGAAGAAAGCGATGATCCGCTGGCCGGGCTGGACTTCGGCGGCGGCGACGGCGATGACGTCCTGGGCAAGGCGCCGGGCGGCGGCATGGGCTCCGACAGCGGGTTCGACGGCGCCGAACTGGACGACCTGCTGGGCGGCGAGCCCGACCCCATTCCCTCGATGTTCGCGCGCGGCACCGGCGACGATGACGAAGACGACAAGCCGGCCCGCAAGAGCCGCATCGGCGTGTGGCTTCTGGTCGTCGTGCTGGTGCTGGCCGGCCTGGCCGGCGGCGCCTGGCTGTTCCGCGAGCGCCTGGTCGAAGCCCTGCCGCAGCTCGAAGACGTGTTCGACAGCATCGGCATTCCGGCCGCGCCGCTCGGCTACGGCCTGATGTTCCGCGAAGTGACCTCGGACCTGGTCGACCGTGGCAACGGCCAGATGCTGGTGGTGCGCGGCTTCATCGCCAACGACTCCGAACGCGACCGTCCGGTGCCGTTCATCCGTCTCGCCCTGTTCGACCGCACCGGCGCCGTCCTCGACCAGATCGTGGCCGAACCGCCGCAGGCGACCCTGGAACCCGGCCAGACCATCGGCTTCCGCATCCAGGCGGACAACCCCTCGGCCGCCACCCAGCGCTTCACCGTCGACTGGACCGAACCCCCGGCCGTGGGCGAAAACGCCCCGGCACCCGCGGGGAACTGAGGGCGGGGAACTGAGGGCGGGCGCCGTCTACAGCGCCTGCCACGCCAGCGTTCCCACCACCGCAAGGCCGGACGCGATCAGCAGCCCGGCCGACACGCGGCTGAGGACGGCCAGCCAGCGGTCCGAGAACTTGTGGCGGACTGCCCCGGCCAGGGCCGACAGGGTCAGCCACCACAACGCCGACCCGGTGAACACTCCGCCGATCAGCAGCCCCGCACCGGCCAGGTCCTCACTCGGCCGAACCGCCCCGACCGAGGCGAACACCGCCATGAAGGCGATGATGGTCGCCGGGTTGGTCATGGTCAGGACCAGGGTTGTGCCGAAATCGTTGAGCAGGCCGAAGTGGGCCTGCGGCGTCGGGCTCAGGCAGATCGGCGTGCGCCATGCCTTGACACCCAGCGCGAACAGGACCGCCGCGCCCACCAGGCTGAGCGCCGTCCGATAGTCCATCAGGAAGTCCGAAACCAGCGTCAGCCCCAACCCGGCCACCGCCCCGTAAAAGGTGTCGGCCACCGCAGCCCCCAGCCCGGCGACAAAAGCCGCCGCACGCCCATCGGCCAGCGCCCGCCGGATGCACAGCAAGCCGACCGGCCCGACCGGCGCGGCGATCAGGAACCCCACCACGACGCCCTGCGCGAAAAAGAAAATGATCCGTCCCCCTCGGGCCTTCCCCGGCCGGCACCTTAGCAAGGCGCTGGGCGGGAGGGCAAGAAGGCCGGGCGCTGCCCGGACCCGCGAGGGGACTTGTCCCCTCGACCCCGTGAATCGAGGTCCGTTCTTGCGCGGGAAAGGATTCACCACAGAGGCACAGAGACACGGAGGGTTCGGAGCAAAGGACTGCGCGCAGCGCATCAAAGCCCTGTCAGAGAAATATTGCCTGCGGCGCCGTTGCTCCGCTCTCTCTGTGCCTCTGTGTCTCTGTGGTTCTTCGCTTCAACTTCTCAGGACCCGATGACGCCGCCGTCGTCCTTGGTGATGACCAGGGTGGCGGAGCGGGGGATGGCGCCGTTGCCGTCCGGCCAGGAGCTGCGGAATTTGCCGTCGGCAAATTCCTCCTTGGTGGTGGTGGCGCCGGGATGCTGGACGTTGACGAACATGGTCTTGAGGTCGGGGGTGGTGACCACGCCGGTGATTTCCTGGCCAATGGGGCCGGTCAGGAAGCGGCGGATGTCGCCACTGTCGGGGTCGCAGGCCAGCATCTGGTTGTTGCCGAAGGGCTCGTAAGCGCCGGTGTTGACGACGCTTTCGGACACGTCGGTCTGGATCCACAGGCGGCGGTCGGCGTCGAACCACAGGCCGTCAGGGCAGACGAACATGTTGTCGGCGGTCAAGGGCTTGCCGGTCGGGCCGGTACTGCCGTCCGGGCCGCCGGCCAGCAGGAACAGGTCCCAGGCGAAGGCGTCCGGCGCCGTCTCGGTCCAGCGCACGATATGGCCGGAGGTGTTCTTGGCGCGCGGGTTGGCGGCATCGACGTCCTGTTCGCCCCGGCGGCTGTTGTTGGTCAGGGTGAAGTAGACGGCCCCGGTTGCAGGGTCCACGGCACCCCATTCCGGGCGGTCCATCTTGGTGGCGCCCACGGCGTCGGCGGCGGCGCGGGTGTTGACCAGGACGTCGGCCTGGTCGGCGAAGCCGTCGGCGGTGGTCAGGCCGGGGCGGCCGTGGACCAGGGGCAGCCATTGCCCGCTGCCATCGGCATTGAACTTCGCGACAGACAGGGTGCCGTCGTCGAGCAGGTGCCCGCCGGCCGTCGCCTTGGCATAGGGCTTGGCAGAGACGAATTTGTAGATGTATTCGAACCGCGCATCGTCGCCCGAATAGCACACCACCGGCTGGCCCTCGACGGCCGGCTGGAACACAACGCCTTCGTGGGCGAAGCGGCCCAGCGCGGTGCGCTTGATCGGGGTGCTGGCCGGGTCGAACGGGTCGATCTCGACCACCCAGCCAAAGGTGTTGGGCTCGTTGCGGAAGTCGTCGGCGGGGCTGGCGCCCTTGGTCGAGGCGTCGAAGCGCATGAACGCCTCATCGCCGCTGTCGGCCAGTTCCCAGCCATAGCGCGAGGTGCCGGTGCGGACGCCATAGCGGGCGTGCTCGCGCGGCAGGTTGGGCTTCTGGTCGGACTGGTCGGTGTTGGTGAAGTACCCGGCCCAGTTTTCCTCGCAGGTCAGGTAGGTGTTCCAGGGCGTGACGCCGTGGGCGCAGTTGTTGAGGGTGCCACGGGTGCGCTCGCCGGTCGGGCTGAAGCGGGTGACGACCAGCCGGCTGCCGCGCACCGGCCCGCCGATCTCGGCCACCGTGGCGCCGGTGACGCGGCGGTTCAGGCGGTCGCCGCGCACGGCCTGCCAGGTGCTGTCGGCCTGCTTGCGGATGCGCACCACGCTGATGCCGTGGGCGTTGATTTCGCGCAGCACCTCGTCGGCAGGGCGCTTGCCGTCGCGGGGGACATACCCCCCGGAGTCGAGGGCCTGCCCGGCGGCCGAGGCGTGCATGAAGCGCGGTTCGACATATTCATGGTTCAGGACCAACAGGCCATCCGATGAACTGCCGTCGATGGGGAAGAAATTCATGCCGTCGTGGTGGCTGCCCATCTGCCCGGCCTGATCGGCGCCGCTGTTGCCGGGCGCGAAATCCGGGGCGTCGGCGGTGATCGGCGTGCCCCATGGAAGCAGGGCGCGCACGCTGTAGCCCTTGGGCACGGTGACCGTGTCGGCGGCGCTGGGCGGAATGGCTTGGAAGCCCAGCAGGGCGGCGGGTGAGGTCGCGGCCATGGCGGCGCGGCCGGACAGCATCGGGCCGGCGAACATGCAGGCCATGGCTGCCGCAAGGCCACCGCGCAGCACGTCGCGGCGCGCTACCACGGTTTCGAACGTGGGATTGGCGCTGGTGTTGCAGAGCGGTTCGTCGCCAGCATCGATACGGTCGGTCATGGTGCAGTCCTTCGCGTTAGAGTCGCTTTAGACTTACTTTAGAACGGTTCCAGGACCTCGAGCATGAAGTCTTGGTGGTGGATCGATGACGGCATGATGACGGGTCAGGAGGTTTCCGCCGGGACCGCCTGTTCGCGCCCACGCGGCGGCGCCTTGGGGTGGCCCTCGACCTCGGGCTTGCGGTGCGACCGCTTGTGCTCCGTCAGTCCAAGATCGTCAAGGATGGCATAGATCGCCGGCACCAGGAACAGGCTGAGCACCGTGGCGCTGGTCAGCCCAAAGGCGAGGCTGGTCGCCAGCGGAATGAGGATCTGGGCCTGCAGGCTGGTTTCCAGCAGCAGCGGGACCAGCCCGCCGACCGTGGTAAGCGAGGTCAGGATGATGGCCCGGAACCGTTCGCGGGCGGCCAGCGGGGCGGCTATGGCGGCGCTTTGCCCGGCGTGGACGCGCTCCTTGACGAAGATGACCAGCAGGATGGTGTCGTTGACCACCACGCCGGTCAGCGCGGCCAGCCCGACCATGGACGGCATCGACAGTTCCAGCCCGAGCAGGAAGTGGGCCCAGAACGCCCCGACGATGGACATCGGGATGGCCACCATGACGGCCAGGGGCTCGATGTAGCTGCGGAACTGGAAGGCCAGCAGCAGGTAGATGCCGACCACGCCCAGGATCAGGTTGCGGCGCACGCTGGCCCCGGTCTTGGCGGTTTCGCGGGCGGCGCCCTCCAGCGAGATGGCGAGGTCGGGATAGCGTTCGCGCAGGCCCGGCAGGAACGCCTCGCCGGTGTGGCTGATGATCTCGGCCGCGTTGCCGGGCGCCGAAACCACGCCCTGGACCGACACGGTGCGCCGGCCGTCGATGCGCTGGATGCGCGCCCAGCCGCGGTCCCGGCTTATCTCGGCCACCGCCGACAGCGGCACCAGGGCGCCGCCGGTGGTCGAGGTCACGAAGAAGTCGTCGATGTCGCCCAGCCCGGCGCGGTCGGCGTCGGCCAGCCGGACGTCGATCTCCACGGTCTGGCCGGCGTCCTGGAACTCGTCCACGGTGACACCCTGGAACGCCGCGCCGACCTGGCTGGCGATGCCGTCGGCGGTGAAGCCCAGGCCGGCCGCCCCGTCCTTCAGGCGCAGGCGCAGTTCGGGCTTGCCCGGCCGCAGGTCGTCGGACAGGTCGCGCACCCCGGCGTAGCCGTTGAGCCAGTCCTGAAGCTCCTCGGACGCGGCCTTGATGCGGTCCAGGTCGCGGCCGTGCAGGCGGATGTCGATGTCGCGCCCGGCCGGCCCCATCTCGCGCTCGGCATACTTGATGGAGATGACGTCGGGCAGCAGGCCGACCCGTTCGCGCCAGTCGTCGAGGAATTCGTCGAGGGTGCCGTCGCGTTCGTCGCCGCCGACCATGTCCACGGTCACCGTGGCGACGTGCGCCCCGGTCTCAAAGGCGTCGCGGTTCTGGCCGAAGGAGACGGTGGTGTGGCGGATGAGGCCGTCCTGCCCCCAGGCGTCCTCGATCGCCTCGGCGCCGGCCATGACCTCGCCGACCACGGCGCGGGTGCGCTCCAGCGGCGTGCCCTGGGGCAGCAGGATGCGGGCCTCGGCGACGGTGCCTTCGAGGTCGGGGAAGGCGCGGAACTTGAGCAGGCCCGACGCCGGCAGCGCCACGGTGGCCAGGGCCACCCCGAACAGCAGCCCGGCGGTCAGGTAGCGCCAGCGCACCGCCAGATCGACCAGCGGGCCGAAACGGTTCAGGCGGAAATGGTCGAACCACCGCTCGAACCCGGCCCGCAGGCGCGACGGCCGGTCCTTGTGGGCCATGGCGTGGGCCATGTGGTTGGGCAGGATGAGGAAGGCTTCGAGCAGGCTGACCGCCAGGGTCATGATGAGCACCACCGGCATGACCCGCAGCACCTGGCCCATGCGCCCTTCCATGAAGGCCAGGGCGCCGAAGATGCACAGCGTGGTCAGGAACGAGGCGAAGATGCCCGGCAACACCTGCCGCGTGCCGTTGACGGCGGCGTCAAAGGGCGTGGCGCCGCGCCGTCGGTGGGCGGCGACGTTCTCGGCGATGACGATGGCGTCGTCCATCAGCAGGCCGATGGCGATGAGCAGCCCGACCATGGTGATCATGTCGATGGAGTACCCGAAGGCGCTCATCAGGAAGAAGGTGCCCATGAACGACACCGGCAGCCCCATGGCGACCCAGAAACTGAACCGCGGGCTGAAGAACAGCCACAGGATGCCGAACACCAGGATGAGGCCCTGGATGCCGTTGGTGCTCAGGGTTTCCAGGCGGTCGCGCACGATCGACGCCATGTCGGCGGTGACCTCGAGAACCACCCCCGGCGGGGCGCGGGCGCGCTCGGCATCGAGGAAGGCGGTCAGGGCGTCCATGACGTCCAGGCTGTCCTGGGCCTTGGTCTTGGTGACTTCGAGCAGGGCAGCCGGGGCGCCGTTGAACTCCACGGCGTCCCAGTCGTTTTCGAACCGTTCGTCCAGGGTGGCGATGTCGCCCAGCCGCACCTGACCGCCTGACGCCCCTTCGAGGATCACCAGGTCATGCAGGCCCATCGGCTCGCGGCGTTCGTCCTCGAACCGCAGGATGAGGTCGCCGCCGTCGGTCTCGACCAGCCCGGCCGGGCGGCTGACGTTCTGGCGGCGCACCCGCTCGGCCACGTCGGCGACGGTCAGGCCATGGCGGCGCAGCGCCTCGCGGGTCAGGCCGATGCGCACCTGACGGACGGCAAAGCCCCGGATGGTGACCTGCGACACCTCGCCGATCTGGATCATGCGATCCTTGAGATCTTCGGCATAGGCGCGCAGGGCGGTCTGGCTGACCGGCCCGGTGACGGCCACGGCGGCGACGAAATCGCGGCGGCCCAACTGGCGGACGACCGGGCGTTCGACCTGGGTGGGGAAGCCGGTGATGCCCTCGACCTCGGCCTTGATGTCGTCGGTGAAGCGGTCGATGTCGTGGCCTTCGTCCATCTTGATGATGGCGAGGCCGAGGTTCTCGCGCGCCTCGCAGCGGGTTTCATTGCGCCGCTCGACCGCCTCGACGGCGGCCTCGATGCGGCTGCACACGGCATCCTCGACGTCCTCGGCCGAGGCGCCGGGGTAGACGACGCGGACCTCGACCTCGTCCGGCGCGATGTCGGGGAACGTCTCGCGCTTCATGGTCGGGATGGCGGCGATGCCCAGCGCGATGATGCCGAGCAGCAGGATGTTGGCGGCCGTGCGGTGGGCGGCGAAAAAGCGGATCATGGGGCGGCGTCCCCGGTGTGGCCTTGCGCGTCGCTGGCAAGGCGCCGGGTCGTGGTTTCGTCGGGCACCGCCTTGACCAACATCCCCTCGACGGCCGGGATGAGGTCGGACAGCACCACGCGCTCGCCGCCCTCAAGGCCACCGGACAGCACCGCCATGCCGCCCTGGCGGAAGGCCACGGACACCGCGCGGGTGCGCAGGCGGTCCTCGGCGTCGAGCACCCACACCACCGCTTCGCCGCCCGGCTTGCGGCGCAGGGCCTCGCGCGGGATGACCACTTGGTCGGGCCGGGCGCGGCCACGCAACTCGACCTCCACGAACATGCTGCGGGTCAGCGGCGGGCGCTCGCCGGGGCGGGCCTGGGTGTAGGGGTCGTCCACCGCGACGATCACGCCGACCGTGCGGGTCTGCGGGTCCACCGTCTCGGCCACCCGCGCCACCCGTCCGGTCCAGGCCACGGTGAGGTCGCCGGCATGGAGGCGTACCACCGGCGTGACGTCCAGGATCTCGGCGACGCGCCCCATGTCGGGCGGCAGGTCGGCGCCGGTCGGCAGCAGGGTCCACATCTGGTCGAGCGGCACCTGGGCGGTGACCTCGGCCACCGCGATGCCGTCGCCCTGGGCCAGCACCTGGCCGCGCGCCGCGTACTGGTCCACCTCAACCGTCGCCGTGCGGACGCGGATGTCGAACGGCGCCTCGATCACCGTGCGGGTCAGGTCGCGCGCCGCGTCGGCCCGCCGGGCCTGGAGCACGGCGCGTTCCTGGGGCAGGACGCTGAGGGTGTTCTCCAGCGACTGCACCTGCTGCTCGCCCTGCAGCACGGCCCGTTCGGCCGCGTCGATGGAGGATTGGGCGGCGGCGCCGCGTTCGCCCAGGGTGCGCTTGCGGTCGAGGTCGCGGCGCAGGGAGGCCAGGGTGCGGCGCTCGATCTCCAGGGACTTGCGGGTGTTGCGCTCGCGGATGTCCATTTCGCTCAACTGGGCCTCGACCTGGGCCAGGGCCAGTTGGGCGGCGCTGGGATCGATGCGGGCCAGCACCGTGCCGGCCGCCAGGACCGCGCCGTTCTTGAGGTCTGGGTGGACCTCCAGCACGCGCCCGGCGACCTCGGCCACGGCGTCCCAGGTGCGGCCGGGCAGCACCGTGCCATGGGCGGTCACGCGCGGCACCACGTCCAGGCGCGGGGCGACGATGACGCGGGCCGGTCGGGCGATTTCCTCGGCCGCCACGCGCAACGGCGCCGGGCGGCTTTGGGTGGCCACCGCCAGCACCAGCCCGGCCACCAGAAGCGGCGGCAGAATGAGGAAGCGCCGCCAATACCGACGCACGAACCGCTGTATCATGTCGTTACCCCAACTCCAGATCTTGCCGTCCGACTGTCGCACATCACGCCTTGGCTGTACCGTGGATTGGGCCATCCCGCCTTGCGTTTCGTCAACATGAGCGTTTTTGCATGAACGGTTCCTGAACTGCCCCCTTCACCTTCCCCCCTTCACGGGAGGCCGCCGAACTTCTATAACTGCGCCGATGAGCGGCGACCCCCTCCATATCCTGCGGACGACCTTCGGCTACGAGTCCTTTCGGGGGCAGCAGCAGGAGGTCGTGGAGCATGTCATCGACGGCGGCGACGCCCTGGTCCTGATGCCGACCGGCGGCGGCAAGTCGCTGTGCTACCAGATCCCCGCCCTGGCCCGGCCGGGTGTCGGCATCGTGGTCAGCCCGCTGATCGCCCTCATGCAGGATCAGGTCGAGGCCCTGCGCCAAGTGGGCGTGCGGGCCGCCGCCATGAACTCCAGCATGGCGCCCGAAGACAGCGCCGGGGTGGCGCGGGCCATGATGGATGGCTCCATCGACATGGTCTACGTGGCGCCCGAACGACTGATGCAGCCGGGGTTCCTCGACCTTCTGGCGCGCTGCCCGCTGGCCCTGTTCGCCATCGACGAGGCGCACTGCGTGTCGCAGTGGGGCCACGATTTCCGGCCGGAATACCTGCAACTCGCCGCCCTGCACGAGCGCTTTCCGGGCATTCCGCGCATCGCCCTGACCGCCACCGCCGACGGCCCGACCCGGCGCGAGATCGTCGAGCGCCTGAACCTCGGCGGCGGGCGGCAGTTCATCAGCGGCTTCGACCGCCCCAACATCCGCTATCGGGTGGGCCTCAAGGACAATCCGCGCGCCCAGTTGCTGCGCTTCATCCGCGAGGAGCACAAGGGCGAGAGCGGCATCATCTATTGCCTGTCGCGCCAGAAGGTGGACGACACCGCCACCTGGCTGCGCGAGCAGGGGCTCGACGCCTTGGCGTACCACGCCGGCCTCGGCAAGGACGTCCGGGCCCGCAACCAGGACAAGTTCCTGCGCGAGGACGGCCTCATCATGGTCGCCACCATCGCCTTCGGCATGGGCATCGACAAGCCCGACGTGCGCTTCGTCGCCCACCTCGACCTGCCCAAGTCGCTGGAGGCCTATTACCAGGAAACCGGCCGGGCAGGGCGCGACGGGCTGCCGTCCGACGCCTGGATGGTCTATGGCATCCAGGACGTCGCCAAGGTCCGCCAGATGATCGAGGGATCGGAGGCGCCGGCCGAGAAGAAGGCCCTGGAGCGCCGCAAGCTCAACGCCCTGATGGGCTTCTGCGAAACCACGCGGTGCCGCCGCCAGGTGCTGCTGGAGTACTTCAACGACGGCTGCCAGCCGTGCGGCAACTGTGACACCTGCCTGGAGCCGGTCGACAGCTTCGACGGCACCGAGGTGGCGCAGAAGGCCCTGTCGGCCATCTACCGCACCGGCCAGCGGTTCGGCGCCGGCCACGTCATCGACGTGCTGCGCGGCACCGAAACGGAACGCGTGCGCTCCCTCGGCCACCAGCGTTTGCCGACCTTCGGGGTGGGCGAGGCCGAGTCCAAGGATGCCTGGCAGTCGATCTTCCGCCAGCTCGTCGCCATGGGGCATGTGGTGGTGGACGTCGCCGGCCACGGCAGCCTGATGCTCGGCCCCAACGTGCGGCCGGTGCTGCGCGGCGAGGAGAAAGTCCTGCTGCGCCGCGATCCCGGCCGCGGCAAGACCAAAAAGGACCGCTCTAGCGAACGCCGCACGGTCCTCGACAGCCCCCAGGACGAGGCCCTGTTCCAGGCCCTGCGCGCCCGGCGCCTGGATCTGGCCAAGGAACAAGGCGTGCCGCCCTACGTCATCTTCCACGACGCCACCCTGGTCGAAATCGCCAAGGCCAAGCCGGGCACCCTGACCGCGCTCGGCGAACTCCCCGGCATCGGCGCCAGCAAACTCGACCGCTACGGCCGGGAGTTTTTGGCCGTGGTGACGGAGTTCGTGGCGGGGGTGTGAGGGGGGTAGCTTGGTCCGCTGGCGCGGATGGCTGCCGCCGGCCTGGAGGGAACCTCCAGACCTCCCCTGTTTTCTTGAAGAAGAAAAAATGGGGCTTGGGGACCTGTCCCAATAATCCCGTCGTTCCCGCTTAGGCGGGAACCCAGGGACGTGGAGAACGTCCCATCGGCATCGTTAACGTGCCGATTCCAAATGACTATCTTCGCGACCCTGGGCACCCGCCTTCGCGGGTGCGACGGAGCTTTTTGTTGACGAAGGCGGAAACCAAAACTGCTTTGCCCCGACGTTTTTGATAACGGTGGCTGAACTTTAACCTTGGGATTTTCTCATGGGGGTCAAGGGGCCCTCGGCCCCTTGTGGGTTTGGGCGAAGCCCATATGCGCCTGCGCGGGTGCGACGATCCGGGGATATGAAAAGGGCGGCCCCCGTCTCCGGAAGCCGCCCCTTTTCCTCGTCGCGCAATCCTACGCGACGGCCTTTTCCCCCTCCAGCAGGGTGACGATGTCGGCCATGATGGCGGTCAGGTCGTAGTCCTTG
This sequence comes from Rhodospirillaceae bacterium, assembly GCA_041686745.1. GTDB lineage: Bacteria > Pseudomonadota > Alphaproteobacteria > Rhodospirillales > Rhodospirillaceae > Cauispirillum. Next base: position 563,665 of record JAWLDH010000002.1, read on the forward strand.
GGGGTGTAGACGCGGGCGACGCCGGCGGCCTTGAGGGTGCGTTCGTCCTCGGGCGGGATGATGCCGCCGATGATGACGGGGATGTCGCTCAGGCCGACGGTGCGCATGCGGTCCAGGACCTCGGTCACCAGCGGGACGTGGGAGCCCGACAGGATGGACAGGCCGACCACATGGACGCCTTCCTCCAGCGCCGCGTTGACGATCTGGGCCGGGGTCAGGCGGATGCCCTCATAGACCACCTCCATGCCGGCATCGCGGGCACGGACAGCGACCTGTTCGGCGCCGTTGGAGTGACCGTCCAGCCCCGGCTTGCCGACCAGGATCTTGACCCGGCGGCCCTGCCGTTCGGACAGGGCATCGACGCGGGCGCGCACCTCGGACAGACGCTCGCCGGTCTTTTCGGCGGCGGCGCGGCCGACCCCAGTGGGGGCACGGTATTCGCCGTAGACCTGGCGCAGGATGTCGGCCCATTCACCGGTGGTGACGCCGGCGTGGGCGCAGGTGATGGACGGCTCCATGACGTTGCGGCCTTCCTGCACGGCGCTGCGCAGGTCGGACAGGGCGGCCTCGACCTTCTTGGCGTCACGGTCGGCCCGCCACCACTTGAGGCGGTCGATCTGCTCCTGCTCGGACTTGGGATCGACGGTCATGATGGACCCGTCGCCGCCGGTCAGCGGGCTGGGCGCGCCTTCGGTGAACTTGTTGACGCCGACCACGATCTGCTCGCCGCTTTCGATGGCGTTGAGGCGGCGGGTGTTCGACTCGACCAGCTTCTGCTTCATGTAGCTCGACTCGATGGCCGCCACGGCGCCGCCCATGGCGTCGATGCGGGCCAGTTCGTCGCGGGCCTGGATCTTGAGCTCCTCGACCTTCTCGGTGATGGCGTGCGAGCCGTCGAAGATGTCACCGAAGTCCAGAAGGTCCGTCTCATAGGCGACGATCTGCTGCAGGCGCAGGGACCACTGCTGATCCCACGGGCGCGGCAGGCCGAGCGCCTCGTTCCAGGCCGGAAGCTGCACGGCGCGGGCGCGGGCGTTCTTGGACAGGGTGACGGCCAGCATCTCGAGCAGGATGCGGTAGACGTTGTTTTCCGGCTGCTGCTCGGTCAGGCCCAGGCTGTTGACCTGCACGCCATAGCGGAAGCGGCGGTACTTTTCCTCGGCCACGCCATAGCGTTCGCGGCAGATTTCATCCCAGAGCTCGGTGAAGGCGCGCATCTTGCACAGCTCGGTCACGAACTTGATGCCGGCGTTCACAAAGAAGCTGATGCGGCCGACCACCACCGGGAATTCCGAGTCGGGCACCTGGCCGGACGCCTTGACGGTGTCGAGCACCGCGACGGCGGTGGCTAGCGCGAAGGCCAGTTCCTGTTCCGGCGTCGCGCCGGCTTCCTGGAGGTGATAGCTGCACACGTTCATGGGGTTCCACTTGGGAACCTCCTTGTAGGTGAAGGCGATCACGTCGTTGGTCAGGCGCAGGGACGGCTCGGGCGGGAAGATGTAGGTGCCGCGCGACAGGTATTCCTTGATGACGTCGTTCTGTGTGGTCCCGGCCAGGGCCGACCGCGCGCCGCCCTGGCGCTCGGCCGTGGCGATGTACAGCGCGAGCAGCCACGGGGCCGGGGCGTTGATGGTCATCGACGTGTTCATCTGGTCGAGCGGGATGCCGTCGAACATCTGCATCATGTCGCCGATGTGGCTGACCGGCACGCCGACCTTGCCGACCTCGCCGCGCGCCAGCACATGGTCGGAGTCGTAGCCGGTCTGGGTCGGCAGATCGAACGCCACCGAAAGTCCCGTCTGGCCGCGCGAAAGATTCGTGCGGAACAGGGCGTTCGTCTCCTTGGCCGACGAATGGCCCGAATAGGTGCGGAACAGCCACGGCTTGTCGCGCTTTTGCGCTGCGGCAGAAGTGGCGGTGGTGGGCGTCTCAGGCATCGGCCTCTCCATTAGAAGGCGAAGTTTTATCGTTCTTCGGCACGCTTGGCGCGCTTTTCAGGACTGAATATTACTCAGTCCCCTCGTGCTGCGAAAGAAATTATCATTTTGTGCATTGCGAAGGAAGCGCCAAAACGGTAAGAACCTTATCAGGAACGGGACCCTAGGGCCTCCGCGTTGCACAATGGCGGAAACAACATGCCGCAGCGCCGCGAACCGGACCCAGAACCCCCCACGCAGGCCCCACGGTGGTCTTGTCCATCGTTCACGCAGGGAGACTTTAGAGATGACTGAAGCCGCCGAGGCCCTCCAACTCGCCCCGACCAAGGACCTTTACGAGCTGGGCGAGATCCCGCCGCTGGGCCATGTTCCCAAGCAGATGTACGCCTGGGCCATCCGCCGTGAACGCCATGGTGAACCCGAGCAGTCGTTCCAGGTCGAAGTGGTCGACACCCCGGAGCTGGACTCCCATGAAGTCCTCGTCATGGTGATGGCCGCCGGTGTGAACTACAACGGCGTGTGGGCCGGCCTGGGCCAGCCGATCTCCCCGTTCGACGTCCACAAGGCGCCCTACCACATCGCCGGCTCCGATGCCTCGGGCATCGTGTGGGCCGTCGGCGCCAAGGTGAAGCGCTGGAAGGTGGGCGACGAGGTGGTCGTGCACTGCAACCAGACCGACAACGACGACGAAGAGTGCAATGGCGGCGACCCCATGTTCTCGCCGTCCCAGCGCATCTGGGGCTACGAGACGCCCGACGGCTCGTTCGCCCAGTTCACCCGCGTGCAGGCGCAGCAGTGCATGCCGCGTCCCAAGCACCTGACCTGGGAAGAGGGCGCCTGCTACACCCTCGTGCTGGCCACCGCCTACCGCATGCTGTTCGGCCACCGTCCGCACATCATCCGTCCGGGCCACAACGTCCTGGTGTGGGGCGCCTCGGGCGGCCTGGGGTCGATGGCGGTGCAGCTGTGCGCCACCGTGGGCGCCAACGCCATCGGCGTGATCTCCGACGAGAGCAAGCGCGACTTCGTGATGAGCCTGGGCGCCAAGGCCGTCATCAACCGCAACGACTTCAATTGCTGGGGCCAGCTGCCGAAGGTGAACGGCGAGGGCTTCAAGGAATACATGGGCGAAGTCCGCAAGTTCGGTAAGGCCATCTGGGACATCACCGGCAAGGGCAAGGACGTCGACACCGTCTTTGAACACCCCGGCGAGCAGACCTTCCCGGTGTCGTGCAACGTGGTCAAGCGCGGCGGCATGGTCGTGTTCTGCGCCGGCACCACCGGCTTCAACCTGACCTTCGACGCCCGCTTCGTGTGGATGCGCCAGAAGCGCATTCAGGGCAGCCACTTCGCCCACGCCAAGGAATGCAACCAGGCCAACGCCCTGGTGATCGAGCGCCGCATCGACCCGTGCATGTCCGAAGTGTTCGCCTGGGAGGACATCCCCAAGGCCCACACCAAGATGCTGCGCAACAAGCACAAGCCGGGCAACATGGCGGTTCTGGTCCAGGCCGTGAAGCCGGGCCGGCGCACCCTCGAGGATTGCCTGGAGGGCTGATCGCCCGCCAGTCACAAGCTCGGGGGCGGCGGGAGTTTTCCGGCCGCCCCTTCCTCGCACGCTGAATTTCCCACGCCGGAGAGGCTCGATGACCGTCATGGCCAAGCCCAAGCCCATCATCATCCCCGACCTGATGCACACCTGCGAGCGCGCCAACGAGCTGGCCCGCGACGTGCGCCTGACCCTGACCGCCAAGCTGAAGAAGATGGTGGCGCCCGAGGGCAAGGTCGACAGCGCGCTGTTCGAGGCCAACCAGCACGCCGCCCACGGTTATGCGTGGTACGTCACCACCATCACCGCCCTGGAACAGATGCTGGCGTGGGCCAAGCGCCTGGAGACGATGGGCAAGTTCGGCGAGCTTGAGCAGCTCATGCTGCAGGCCGCGTTCTCGGAATACCTGCACCAGATCTATGGCGGCATCCCGATGAGCCAGGGCGAGTTCATTCGCCTGGCCGACTTCGGCGTCGAGGTCCGGCAGCGCCAGCTCATGCAGTCGCCCTACACCACCCTGCTGCGCGAGCACGGCTTCACCGCCCCGGTCAAGAAGCGCATCGCCGAGCTGGTCCAGGACGGCCACTTCGGCGAACTGGGCCTGGAAGACGAGACGCTGGGCATGGTCCGCGACCAGTTCCGCAAGTTCGTCGAGGACCAGGTCGTTCCGCACGCCCACGAATGGCACCTCAAGGACGTCCTCATCCCCATCGAGATCATCGAGCAGATGGCCGAAATGGGCGTCTTCGGCCTGACCATTCCCGAGGAATACGGCGGGCTGGGCATGGGCAAGACCGCCATGTGCGTGGTCACCGAGGAACTGTCGCGCGGCTACATCGGCGTCGGCTCGCTGGGCACCCGCTCCGAGATCGCCGCCGAGCTGATCCGCCTGGGCGGCACCGAGGAGCAGAAGCAGAAGTACCTGCCGGCCATCGCGTCCGGCGACATCCTGCCGACCGCCGTGTTCACCGAACCCAACACCGGATCGGACCTCGCCTCCCTGCGCACCCGCGCGGTCAAGGACGGCGACACCTACACCGTGACCGGCAACAAGACCTGGATCACCCACGCCAGCCGTTCGGACGTGATGACCCTGCTGGTGCGGACCAATCCCGACCAGCCGGGCTACAAGGGCCTGTCCATGCTGCTGGCCGAAAAGCCGCGCGGCACCGACCACGACGCCTTCCCCGCCCAGGGCATGAGCGGCGGCGAGATCAAGGTGCTGGGCTATCGCGGCATGAAGGAATACGAGCTGTCCTTCGACGGCTTCGAGGTTCCGGCCGAGAACCTGCTCGGCGGCGTCGAGGGCCAGGGCTTCAAGCAGCTCATGGAAACCTTCGAATCGGCCCGCATCCAGACCGCCGCCCGCGCCGTCGGCGTGTCGCAGAACGCCATGGAACTCGGCCTGCGCTACGCCCAGGAACGCGTCCAGTTCGGCAAGCCGCTGTTCGACTTCCCGCGCGTGCATCAGAAGCTGGCCTGGATGGCGGTCGAAACCATGGTGGCCCGTCAGCTCACCTACTTCGCCGGCAACGCCAAGGACCACGACATCCGCTGCGACATCGAGGCCGGCATGGCCAAGCTGCTGGCCGCCCGCGTGGCCTGGAGCAACGCCGACAACGCCCTGCAGATCCACGGCGGCAACGGTTACGCCGAGGAATATCAGATCAGCCGGGTCCTGTGCGACGCCCGCATCCTCAACATCTTCGAGGGCGCGGCCGAAATCCAGGCCCAGGTCATCGCCCGTGGCCTGCTAACCCGGTAACACCCCAACCTCGCGCCGGCCGCAGAGCCTTCTGGCGACGCACCGGCCGGCGCTCTCCCCTCCGGGGGCCATCCCGGAGGACGATCACGGCTCATGCGCCGCGAGAGGCCCAAAAGCCGCCGAAGCAGCAATGCTCCGGCGGCTTTTTATATCGGCCGCGCTGTGAAGCCGGCCGTCATGGTCCGCTTGAGCGGACGGCCGTCATGGTCCGCTTGCGCGGACGGGCTATCGCCCGGACCCATTTGGAGCGTTGCTCCAAACCTCCTTGTTTTCTTTGAAGAAAAAGAGGGGGTTCGGGGTCCCCCCGAGCGGGCGCGGGCGGCAGTCCGCACTATCCGGACGGCGTTGACCGACCTTGTTCCCCTCATATGCCGAAATGTGACGCCGCGTCTATCGCCTGCGCCCCGTGGCCGGTCAGCCATGACAGTACGGGCGGGATGGCCGCCAGGGGCAGGGTGTAGTCGGCCTGCACGGCGCGCAGCGCGTTGCGGGGCATGTCGGCGGCGAGGGCGTCGTGCGGCTCCTGGACGATGGTGGCTCCCCCGCCGGCCTTGACGCGGGCCAGTCCGGCGGTGCCGTCGTTCAGGTAGCCGGTCAGGACCGCTGCGGCGACGCGGGGTCCGTGCTGCTCGGCGGCCGACTGGAACAGCGCATCGACACTCGGGCACCACCGGTCGTCGCTTCCGCCGGGGCGCAGCCGGATGTGGTCGCCGTCCAGGATGAGTTGCCGGTTCGGCGGGGCGATGTATATCCGGCCATGGCGTAGCGGTTCGCCGTCCTCGGCTGCGTGCGCGGGCAGCGATCCGGCCCGTGACAGGATGCCTGGCAGGAACGTCTCGCGGTCCCGCCGCAGGTGCAGGACCACGAACACGGCGGCGGGAAGGTCGTGCGGCAGGCATCGCACCAGCGACCGCAGGGCATCAACCCCTCCGGCCGAGGCCCCCAGCAGGATGATGTCGCGGAGCGGGCGCGGGCTGCTGATGCCTGCGCCGCGTTGCCTGTGCAGCGCCTGTGTCGCGTTTTGAATGTTCATCGGGCAACCCCGTCGCTCGGTGGGTCGTTCTCCGAGACACCTTAAGCACCGGGCGCCCAGGTTTCATTGTACTGGTACAGCCCGCAATGCGTCGGTGAAGACATGGGCGCAGGAATGAAACACCTGATCCGGAAGCTCTCCCATTTTTCGCCGTTGTCCGACAGGGACCGGCGCAAGCTGGAGGACATCGGCAAGAGCACCCATAGGTTTGCCGCCGACACGGAAATTGTCGCGGCGGGAGAACGGCCGCGCTCGGTCTTCGTGATGGTGTCGGGATTTGCCTGCCGCTACAGGGTCATGGAGGACGGCCGGCGCCAGATCATCAGCTTTCTGCTTCCCGGCGACATCTGCGACCTGCACGTTTTCCTGCTCAAGGAAATGGACCACTCCATCGGGGCCCTTGCACCGACCTGCGTCAGCTCGGTGGCGATGGGGGAGATCATCAACATGTTCTTCGACCACCCGCGGATCACGGCGGCGCTGTGGTGGAGCATGTTGCAGGAGGAGGCCATTCTGCGCGAGCGCATCGTCGCGCTCGGCCGGCGCAGCGGGGAAGGCCGCATGGCCTATCTGCTGTGCGAGATCCTGTGGCGGTTCGAGGCGGTCGGCGAGACCGATGGGCGGGTTCTGGACTTGCCGTTGACGCAGGAGGAGATCGGCGATGCGTTGGGCCTGACGCCGTCCTACGTCAACCGCATCCTCCGCACGCTGCGCGAGCAGGGCCTCATAAGCCTGCGCGGCAGGATGCTGCAGGTCCACGACCCCGACCGTCTCAGCAAGATCGCCGAGTTCGATCGGTCGTACCTGCACATGGGTGGGGCGCCGGACGAGATCCGGCGCCACTTCGAGCGCCTGGAAAAGGAAAGCCGCCCGCGCGAAGCTGGGTGAGGGCGGGTGCGCCCGCGCTACAGCTTCTGTTCGATCAGCATCACGGCGACGTCCACGGCGTTCAGCGCGCCGATGCGCAGGTCGTCGGCGACCACCCACAGGGACAGGCCGTTTTCGGAGGTGGTGTCGCGGCGCACGCGGCTGATGTAGACGCTGTCCTCGCCGGCGCATTCGACCGGGCTGACGTAGCCCTCATCGGAGCGGTGATCGACCACGGTCAGGCCGGGGCACTGCTTGAACGCGGCGCGGGCCTGCTCGACCGACACCGGGTTTTCGGTTTCGATGTTGAGGTAGGCGGCACTGCCCACGAACACCGGCACCCGCGCGCAGTTGGCGTGGAGCCGCAGGTCGGGCGAGAACATCTTGCGCGCTTCGGCGGCGATGCCGTCTTCCTGTTCGGTCGCGCCGTCCTTCTTGAAGTCATCGATGTGGGGGATGACGTTGAAGGCGATCTGCTTGGTGAAGATGTCCTTGGAGCTGCTGGCCGGTTCGTTGACGTAGATGCCGCGCGTCTGGCGGAACAGTTCGTCCATGCCGTCGCGGCCGGTGCCGGCGGTGGACTGGTAGGTCGAGGCCAGCACGCGGGTCACCCCGAACGGCCCGTCGAGTGGCGCCAGGGCCAGGGCGATCTGGGCGGTGATGGCCGACGGGCAGGCGACGATGCGCTTCTTGGCCCAGTTGACCAGGGCCTCGCGGTTGACGCCCGGCACCACCAGGGGCACGCCCTGCTCCATGCGGAAGGCCGAGGAGGTGTCCACGGCCACGCAGCCGGCGGCGGCGATCTTGGGCGCCAGCTTGGCGGCGATGCGCGCGGGCACGGCCAGGATGGCGACGGCACAGGTGGAGAAGTCGAACGTCTCGGCGTCGAGGACCTTGAGGACGTCGTCCTCGCCATACGACGCCTCGCGGCCGGGGCCTTCGCCGGACTGCAGGGCGACGACGTCCGCGGCGACCACGCCCCGCTCGCTCAGAACGCCGAGAATCTCCCGGCCTGCCGCGCCCGTGACGCCTACCACGGCGATTTTGCTGCCCATGCCGGTTCCCTGCCTCTGCACTGTTGGTGAGGCTGGGGAAGGTAGTGCCCGGCCCCCCGCTTGGCAAGGGTCAGCGCGCCACGGCGACCTGTTCCACGCCGCCGTTCATGCGGTCGGTCCAGCGCGTGAAGCTGGCCGGAACGAGAACGCCGTCGACCATGCTGCCCAACCGGGCCGGGGAAGAGGCGGCGGCGAAGGGTGTTTCGTCGAGGACTTCACCGTCGGCGACTTCGGCCACTTCGATCTCGGGGCGGGGCAGCGGCAGCGGCGGCACCGGCGGGTCGCGGTAGAAGGTATGGCTGCCGATCACCGTGGCCTCGACCAACTGGGCGATCCAGGCCGGGCGGACGGAGGCGGCGTGATACCACAGCGCGCCGCCCGTCGGGTCGTCTATGGCGCTCTCATCCTGCAGCACGGCGGCGGCGAGCAGCACCGACCGGCGCCACGACATTTCGTTGGACGGCGTGTCGGCCCGGCCGTCGCAGGTCCACGAGAACTGGCAGGCGCGCGGTTGCTCGGGGACCAGGTGCTGGTGGACGACGGCGCACACGCTGTCGGGATAGCGCGCATCGGCCACCCGGTTGAGCACCACCCGGGCCACGGCGACGCGGCCTTCCAGGCTTTCGCCGCGCGCCTCCCAGTAGTCGTTGAGGGCCAGGCACATCAGGGACTCCACGCCGCCGGACAGCGACTCGGGGTCGATCATGATGTCGTCCGGGATCTGGTGGGCCCGAACGGCCGGGCCCGCCGTCCAGGTCAGCAGCACGACGGCTGCCGCCATGAAAGCGTTCTTCATCGTCCACGGTCTCCCTAGGCTCACGGGCGGGGTCGGCTCGGTGGGCGGGCTTGGGGTGTTCGAAGCGTCATCCGACACAGGGAGAACGTCGCCCGGTGGGGACCGGTTCCGCTCCGTCGGGCGCGCACTCGAGGTGCAAAGACCGTGGGTCAGGCGACTCAGGTTCAGCCGAAAGTTGACGAAATTCCGGCAGACTCTTAATCTTCAAGAAGAAACGTTAGTCATGCCGGCCGATGATTCTTGCGCATCTGTCGGGCGGTTTACTCTTTCTTAGCGGCAGTCCTGCCACCATTGGGGTTCGACCCGGAGGGACGGCGTGAGCAGCGACAACGACACGACCGGCGCCAAGGCCGCATCGCAGGACCCGTCACGCGCTTTCCTGGAGCGCCTGATGAAGTCCGTGCGCCTGGGCCACCGTCTTGATGACCCGCGCAATGTCGAGGTGCTGCAGCGCTGGGCGCTGATCTGCAAGGGCCTGCCCGACAACGCCCTGATGCAGGTCATCCCGCAGACCCTGCGCGCCCTGCTGCGCCAGGACAGCACGGCCGAGCGGCTGACCGCCTGCGGCATCTCGTTGCGCCATCCGCTGCAGCACGAGGCCATCGCGCCCTATGTCATCAGCTACCGCCGCTACATGGCGGCGCGCGGCCACGACCCCAAGGACGAGCAGGCCCGCCGCACCATCGACGCCCTGCGCGCCGAACTGCGCGCCCTGCACGACCAGTTCAACATGGTGTTCGATCAGGTCGCCGGCCTGGAGCAGGAGCGCGAGCGCCTGGCCATCGACAACGACAGCCTGCAGCAACAGGTCCTGGCCGAACGGGTGCGCGGCGAGGACGCCCTGCGTCGTCTGGCCGATGCCCGCGACAACGCCCAGCGGCTGTTCCGCCTGTACCTGTACATGCTGAAGGAGGAACGCTCGCGGCTGTCCAACGACCCGCGCCGCGAACGCCTGCTGACCGCCGAGATTGCCGTGGAAACCCACGCCGCCACCCTGGAAGCCCTGGGCGCCCGCGACGAGGTCGAGGAAACCGCGCTCGGCATCCTCGGCGAGGACCTGTTCGCCGAGTACTTCCACGGCCCGGAAAACCCCGCCCGCGTCCCGCCGGAACCGGAGCCGGAGGTGGAACCCGTGACGGAGGCTGTGGTGGAGGCCGTGGTGCCGGCGGCGCCCGAACCGCCGTCCAACATCCACATCCTGCGCCGCACGCCCTGACCGCCCTTCAGCGCCCCGGGCTGACATTTGGCGCGGCGTCGCGGAAGGACACCAGGCGGTGCCCCGCCTCGTCCCACAGCGCCAAGCGGACCGAGCGCAGGCTCTGGCGGAGGGTCACGCGCCCCATGGCTGCCAGTTCGGGATGGTCGCGCAGGACCTCGGGCAGGCGGTAGTAGGGGATGCGGCCACACAGATGGTGGACGTGGTGGATGCCGATGTTGGCGGTGAACCACCGCAGCACGGGCGGCAGGTCGTAGTGGGAACTGCCCTGCAGGGCGGCCTTGTGGAAGTCCCAGGTATCGTTGCGGTCCCACACCGTGCCGTCGAACTGATGCTGGACATAGAACAGCCACACGCCGATGGCTCCCGCAGTCAGTGTTATCGGCACCTGGACGATCAGGACCGACCCCACCCCCAGCGTCGCCATGAGGCCGACCAGCGTAGCGGCAATCGCGGCGTTTGTGGCCATCGCACTGGCCCAGGGACGCCAACTGCCGCGCGTCGGCCCCAGGGGCAGGCGATGGCGGAGGAGGAACAGGTACGCCGGACCGATCCCGAACATCACCACCGGATGCCGGTACATGCGGTACAGCAGGCGGCGCCCCGGCGACAGCGCCCGGTACTCCTCCACCGTCAGGGTATCGATGTCGCCGACGCCGCGGCGGTCGAGGTTGCCAGACCCGGCATGGTGCAAGGCGTGGCCCTGCCTCCAGGCCTCGAACGGGGTCAGCGTCAGCACGCCGATGCAGCGCCCGACCCAGGTGTTGGCCCGCCGGTTGGGAAAGAACGACCCGTGGCCGCAATCGTGCTGGATCATGAACAAGCGCACGAGGAAGGCCGCGGCCGGCAGGATCAGCAGCAGCCCCTCCCATCGCCCGGCATCAATGGCCACCCAGGTCAGCGCCCAGAGGGCGATGAAGGGAACCGCCGTGATTGCCAGTTCATACAGGCTGCGGGTCGTTTTCGGGATGCGATAGGTCGTGAGTTCTCGTGCCAGGGAACTCCTGGAATGGGCGCGCATGGTGGCTCCGGTGCGGTCATCGAATGAAATCAACGGATGAAGCGGGGGTAAGGTCGCTTCAGAGGGTGGTTGATTTCCAGGATCGCACGCTGAGCCAGCCGATTGCGCAGCCCACACCCGGCGGCGCAGCTTAAACTACGCCTGCGCCTTCAACTCCCGGCGCCGCCGGTGCAGCACCGGTTCGGTGTAGCCGTTGGGCTGTTCGCGGCCCAGGAACACCAGGTCGCAGGCCGCCTTGAAGGCGATGCTGCCATCGAAGTCCGGGGCCATGGGGCGGTACAGCGGGTCGTCGGCGTTCTGGCCGTCGACCACGGCGGCCATGCGCTTCATGGTTTCCATCACTTGGTCGGGCGTGCAGATGCCGTGGTGCAGCCAGTTGGCGATGTGCTGGCTGGAGATGCGCAGGGTGGCGCGGTCCTCCATCAGGCCGATGTCGTTGATGTCGGGCACCTTTGAACATCCCACGCCCTGGTCGATCCAGCGCACCACGTAGCCGAGGATGCCCTGGGCGTTGTTGTCCAGTTCCTGGCGGATGTCTTCCGGCGACCAGTTGGGGCGGTCGGCCAGGGGGATGGTCAGGATGGCGTCCAGGCTGGCCCGCTCGCGCGACGCCAGGGCGTCCTGGCGGGCCGCCACGTCGACGGCGTGGTAGTGCAGGGCGTGCAGGGTCGCGGCGGTGGGCGAGGGCACCCAGGCGGTGTTGGCGCCGGCCATGGGGTGGCCGATCTTGGTCTTGAGCATGTCGGCCATGCGGTCGGGCATGGCCCACATGCCCTTGCCGATCTGGGCCCGGCCGCGCAGGCCGCAGGCCAGCCCCGTATCGACGTTCCAGTCCTCGTAGGCCGCGATCCAGGCGGCGCCCTTCATGTCGTTCTTGCGGATCATCGGGCCGGCTTCCATGGAGGTATGGATCTCGTCCCCGGTGCGGTCGAGGAAGCCGGTGTTGATGAACACCACGCGGTCCTGGGCGGCGCGGATGCATTCCTTGAGGTTCACCGTGGTGCGGCGTTCCTCGTCCATGATGCCCATCTTGAGGGTCGCCGGCGCCATGCCGAGCGCCTGTTCGACGCGGCCGAACAACTCGGCGGCAAAGGCCACTTCCTCGGGGCCGTGCATCTTCGGCTTGACGATGTAGACCGACCCGGCCCGGCTGTTGCGCGGGCCTTCGGTGCGCTGGAGGTCGTGCAGGGCGATGGCGCCGGTGAACATGGCGTCGAGCATCCCCTCGGGCGCCTCGCTGCCGTCCTTCAGGAGCACCGCGTCGTTGGTCATCAGGTGCCCGACGTTGCGGATGAGCATCAGCGCACGGCCGGGCAGGCTGACCACGCCGGCTCCATCGGCGGCGGTGTACACCCGGTCGGGCTCCAGGCGGCGCAGGATGGAGCCGGTGCCCTTGGCGACCTCGGCCGTCAGGTTGCCCTTCATGAGGCCGAGCCAGTTGCGATAGACGGTGACCTTGTCCTCGGCATCGACGGCGGCGACCGAGTCCTCGCAGTCCATGATGGTGGTCAGGGCCGACTCGAGCACCACGTCGGCCACACCGGCCGGATCGTCCTTGCCGATCGGGTGGGTGCGGTCGAAGGCGATCTCCAGGTGCAGGCCGTGGTGGCCGATGAGCACCGCCTCGGGCGCGCCGGCGGCGCCGCGATAGCCCTTGAACGCGGTCGGGTCCTTGAGCCCGCTGACCGATCCGCTGGCCAGGATGACGGACAGTCGGCCGCCCTCGACCGTGTACAGGACGGCCTCGCCGTGCGAGCCCTTGGTCAGCGGCGCGGTGTCGTCCAGGAAGGCGCGGGCGAAGGCGATGACCTTGGCGCCGCGTGCCGGATTGTAGGCGCGGCCGCGCGCGATGTCGCCTTCATCGGGAATGGCGTCGGTGCCATAGAGGGCGTCGTACAGGCTGCCCCAGCGGGCGTTGGCGGCATTCAGGGCATAGCGCGCGTTCATCACCGGCACGACAAGCTGCGGCCCGGCCAGGGTGGCGATCTCGGCGTCCACGTTCTGGGTGCTGACGGAGAAGTCCGGCCCCTCGGGCAGCAGATAACCGATGTCGGTCAGGAAAGCCTTGTAGGCCTCGCCGTCGTGCGGCGTGCCGCGCCGCTCCAGGTGCCAAGCGTCGAGCTTGGCCTGGAAGGCGTCGCGCGTCTCGAGCAGGGCGCGGTTGCGCGGCGCCAGGTCGTGCAGCAGGGCGTCCAGCCCGGCCCAGAAGCGCGCGGGCTCGATGCCGGTGCCGGGGAGGGCTTCCGTCTCCATGAAGGCCTGGAGTTCGGCTGCGACCTTGAGGTCACCGATCTGGACATGGTTCTGCTGACTCACGCTGACGTCTCCTCGCCTGGGGCAATATCCCACCAGCTTAGTCGGAGAGAAGCGCGGCGATCCACCGCTAAGTGTGCGACGTTACCATGCGTTTTTGGGCAGAGGGCCGTGGACGTATGAACGGTCGCTCACAAAGCGACCTTGAGCATGGGGCAACCTCGGCCACCGTGCGGCTTCGAGGGATGGTCGCCCGGCGTCGGGCTGCGCCGCCATGAGTCCGGGGCTAACTATTTGAAAAGACGACTCGTTGGCGCGGAAAACCGGGTCCACTTTTCCGCACGATGCTCTAGCGCCGCATGGACAACGCGGCTTTCATCTGCGATTCCAGAGCCGAGAGGCGAGCGTCTACCTGCATCTTTCTCGCAAAGGCCTCAGCTTTCTTGATTTCGGCTTGTATCATTTTTTCATTTTGTTTTTGAGCGCTGACAACTTCTTTGGAAATTTTCTTGTCTTGCTCCCTTTGGTGCTTTTCTTGAACTTCTCTCCGGTCCTTTTCCATGCTGCGCATATATTTTTCTAAATAATTCTGCATATCTGAATTTTCTTTGCCCCACGCCTTGCGTGACTTTAGAAGAAGCTTATCCTCCATCGAATCCATTGATTTCTTTTCTTGTGCAACTTCCTTCATAACAACCTTTAGAACCTTATCCATGGCGGCAAACTTCAAATTAAGCGCCGCTAGCGCGCGATCCACTTCCGTGGCCCGCCTTTTTCTATCTGCTTCCGCCTCTTTGACGGCAGATGCCAATGCCCGTTCCAGATAAGCAATACGCTTTTCCAGCACTTTGATCATCAGTTCAAAATTCACGACAGACCTCACTCAACCGCGTTGTCGACATTCCCCTATTGCGATAGAGGTTAAGTGACGTACACGATCAAAGGCAAGTCCATGCACAGTCAATGTGACTGGGCGGAACATTTCACAGGGTTTCCCTGTCCGTTGTTGCTTGGCGCGGATCCCCTGTTCAGCAGATCTACTGCCCGGTGGTCACCGTTTCCGCCGCCAGATGGGGTGCGGTCAGGGCGATCAGGTCCTGCAGGCAGTCGCGCGCCGACCGGCCGGTGGTGACAATCTCGGCATCGGCGCGGCCATAGAAGGCGGCCCGCGCGGTCAGGATGGCCTGCAGATCCTCCATGGCGCGGCGGCTGCCCTCCATGGGGCGCAGGTCGCCCTGCTGCATGACGCGGCGCATGTGCTCCTCGGGCGAGGCGCGCAGCCACACCGTGAAGCACGAGTTTATGAGCAGGTCGAAGGTCCGGGCCTCGGACACGATGCTGCCGCCGGTCTCGATGACCACGCGCGGGTGTCGGGCGATGGCCTGCTGGAGGGCGCCGTACTCCAGCCGCCGATACCCCTTCTGACCCATGGTCAGGAAGATTTCGGCCATGTCGATGCCGGCCGTCTGTTCGACCAGGGCGCCGAGTCGGACGAACGGCACCCGGTAATGGGCGGCGAGTTGCTGGCCCAGCGTGGTCTTGCCGGCCCCGCGCAGGCCGATCAGGGCCACCGCGCCGGTCTGGCCGTGGCGCTGCGGGGCGAAGGTGTCGCGCAACAGGGCCAGGGCGGCGGCCTGCTGGTCGGCGGGCAGGCCGTCCAGGAACCGCTTGGCCAGCACCAGGTCGGGGCTGTCGTCGTTGCCGTCGGCCAGCAGGTCGGTCACGCCGATGTTCATGGACCCGGCGATGGCCAGCAGGACCTGAAAGCTGACGTTGGCCTTGCCGCCTTCGAGCTGGGCCAGATAGCGTTCGGACACGCCGGACTGTTCGGACAGCACCTTGCGCGACATGCCGCGCCGGGCGCGCAACCGCTTGACCCGGTCGCCCAGGTCGCGGACCAGGTCGTCGAAATCCTGCGGCGTGCCGCCCGTGGCGCGGCCGCTGGCCACCGTGCGCAGTCGTTCGCCTTTGCTCATGCCGTTCCTCTGGTCAGGTGCCGAACTATAGGCCACCCGGAGGGCCTGCGGATAGAGGCCGTGCAGCCGCCGTGGCCATGCCCCACGAAATCACTCCACCACTACGGGCCGACCTGTCGAGCGGATGGAACCATTCCGGTCTGTCATGCACTATAAATCATGTTCGGCCGCGCGGCCAGTGCTGCGGAGGGGCGGGTGTTTTGGGGTCTGTGTATTGGTAACTTGCTGTTTAATTTGATGTTTATGTTCGTCGTGATGGAGAAAAAGGAGTGCGGGCGCCGCCGGCCTTCTCATGCTCTATCCTGCATGTTAGAGTTTTTCGAAGCCGGAGCTGGCGTGGAAAAAGCCAGACGTGAACGAGGGGCTTTTAGGCCCGCCACCATAAGGGAGGACCATCCGTGACCGAAGTCGCATCCCAACCCGACAGCCGCGCCAGGTTCCAGGACCTGGTCGGCCGCGTTGCGCGCACCATCAAGGGCGCGCCGCTGGACGACGCCCTGCAGACCCGCCTCAACGCCGAATTTCCGGCCGACGGCGCCGTCTTCAAGGACATCGAGGCGGCCTGCCATCAGGCCATCGAGGAAGGCTGGATGTGTTCGCGCGAGCATGGCGGCATCCGCTTCGGCCGCGTCTTCAAGGCCGATGCCGAAGGGCTGGAGGGGTTCAGCATCGACGTGGTGCGCATGACCCCGGTGGCCGGCCCGCACCACGCCCACCCCAACGGCGAGATCGACATGATCATGCCCATCGACCCCGACGCCCGGTTCGACGGCGCGCCGCGCGGCTGGCTGGTCTACGGCCCCGGCACGGCGCACAACCCGACGGTCAGCGGCGGCGATGCCGTGGTGCTGTACTTCCTGCCCGGCGGGGCGATCGAGTTCACGCGCTGAGAAAAAGGGTCATTACGGTTCGCCGGCGTGGCGAATTGCCATTTTGAACCACAGAGACACAGAGGCACAGAGATTGCGAGGCCATGAAATGACTTGGTGCCCAATCCCGCGCGAAGCGCAGTAATGCCTGCGGCAGGCGCAGAAGCGGGGTGCTCGGTCAGCGCTGAAATCTCTGTGTCTCTGTGCCTCTGTGGTTCCTCTACACAGACGCGGTTCTTTCCCCGTCAATCCGTGATGAGCCGAAAAAAACAAACGTTCCCTGGGAGGGCATGCCCATGAAACTCACCCGTGTCGCCGGGGCGGACGCCGCCACCGCGACGGTCCCCCAATTCTCGCTGCCGCGTGACTACAACGCGGCGACATTCTTCATCGACCGGCATGGTGCCGAGGGCCGGGCGGACAAGACCGCCATCATCGACGACGCCGGCACCACCACCTACGGCGCCCTGGCCGAGCAGGTGAACCGGGCGGGCAACGCCCTGCGCGCCCTGGGCCTGCGCCAGGAGGACCGCTTTGCGGTGTGCATGTTGGACACCGCGGCCTTTCCGGCGGTGTTCTGGGGCGGCATCAAGGCGGGGCTCGTGCCCATTCCGCTGAACACCCTGCTGACCACCAAGGACTATGCCTACATGCTGCGCGACAGCCGGGTGAAGGCCCTGGTGGTCAGCGCGGCGCTGTATGACAAGATCGCCCCGGCGCTGGAGGACCAGCCGTTCCTCGAACACGTCATCATTGATGGCGAGGGTGAGGGAAACCTCGCCTCGCGCCTCGCCGCCGCGTCGCCGGACATGGCCGCCGCGCCGACCACCTGCGACGATGCCGCGTTCTGGCTCTATTCGTCGGGGTCGACCGGGGCGCCCAAGGGGGTCATCCACTGCCACAGCCATCTGGCCGCCACCAACACCCTGTTCGGGCAGGGCGTTCTGGGCGTGCGCGAGGATGACGTTGTGTTCTCGGCCGCCAAGCTGTTCTTTGCCTATGGCCTGGGCAACGGCATGACCTTCCCGTTCGGGGCCGGCGCCACGGTCGTCCTGCTGGCCGAGCGGCCGACCCCGGAGTCGGTCATGCGGACGCTGGGCACCCACCATCCGACCATCTATTACGGCGTGCCGACCCTGTACTCGGCGATTCTGGCCGACCGCGCCACGGCCGGTCACAAGGGCTCCGACCGCCTGCGGGTCTGCGTGTCGGCCGGCGAGGCGCTGCCGGCCGAGGTCGGGCAGCGCTGGGAGGAACGGTTCGGCGTGGAGATCCTCGACGGCCTGGGTTCGACCGAGATGCTGCACATCTTCCTGTGCAACCCGCCGGGCAAGCGGCGCTATGGGACCTCGGGCATTGCCGTGCCGGGCTACGACCTCGACATCGTGGACGAGGCCGGGCAGTCGGTGGGCGACGGCGAGATCGGCGAACTGGTGGTGCGCGGGCCGTCCTCGGCCTTGGGCTACTGGAACCAGCGCGAGAAAAGCCGCCACACCTTCCGGGGCGCCTGGACCGCCACCGGCGACAAGTACACCCGCGAGCCCGACGGCTACTTCGTCTACGCCGGGCGGGCCGACGACATGCTCAAGGTCAGCGGCAACTGGGTGTCGCCGTTCGAGGTCGAAACCGCCCTGGTCGCCCATCCCGCCGTGCTTGAGGCCGCCGTCATCGGCGACGAGGCCGATGGGCTGGTCAAGCCGCACGCCTTCGTCGTCCTCAAGGACGGCTTTGAGGCCGACGAGGCGTTGATTGCCGACCTGAAGGCCTTCGTCAAAGCGCGCCTGGCACCGTACAAGTATCCCCGCTGGATCGATTTCGTGGACACCCTGCCCAAGACCGCCACGGGCAAGATCCAGCGCTTCAAACTCCGTGATCAGGTGAAGGAGGAAAGTGGGGATGCTTGACCGCGACAGCCATGAGGGCGTGCTGACCATCAACGCCGTGGATTTGGAATACCGCTGGATCGCGCCGCGCGATGCGACCGCGCTGGTGCTGGTGTTCCTCCACGAAGGGTTGGGCAGCGTGTCCCTGTGGCGTGACTACCCCGATGCGGTGGCCGAGGCGACCGGCTGCGGCGCCCTGGTGTACAGCCGCCAGGGCTATGGCACGTCCGCCCCGGTGCCGCTGCCGCGCCCGGTGACGTACATGCATACGGAGGGGCTGGAGGTCCTGCCCGCCGTGCTCGACGCCGCCGGGCTGGACCGTGTGGTTCTGGTCGGGCACAGCGACGGGGCGTCGATCTCGCTCATCCATGCCGGGGGCGCGGACCCCGACGGCAGGGTCAAGGGCCTGGTGCTGATGGCGCCGCATGTGTTCAACGAGGAGGTCTGCGTGGCCTCCATCCGCGACGCCAAGACGGCCTATGAAACCACCCGCCTGCGCGAGCTTCTCGGCCGCTACCACGCCGATGTGGACGGCGCCTTCCGGGGCTGGAACGGCGTGTGGCTCAACCCCGATTTCTGGCACTGGAACATCGAGGAATACCTGCCGCGCGTCACCGTGCCGACCCTTGTCATCCAGGGCGAGGACGATGAATACGGCACCGCCCGCCAGTTTGATGCCATCGCTGCGCAGATCGGCGGCCCGTGCCGCGTCGAAGTCCTGCCGGCCTGCAAACATTCCCCGCACAAGGATCAACGCGAGGCCACGTTGACGGCCACGGTCGATCTTGTGCGCGACCTTGTGGAGACATCATGCGACTTACCAGCTACCTGAGCGGCCAATGGGTGGACGGCACCGGCGAGGGAACCGCCCTGCGCGACCCGGTGACCGGCGAGGAACTGGCCCGCGCCAGTGCCGAGGGCCTGGACCTTGGCGGCGCCCTGACCTGGGCCCGCCAGACCGGCGGCCCGGCCTTGCGCGCCATGACCTATGGCGAGCGCGGCGCCCTGCTGCGCGCCGTCGCCGACGTGCTGACCGCCAACCGCGACGCCTATGCCGAGATCGCCTTGCGCAACTCCGGCAACACGGCGGTCGATGCGGCCATGGACATCGACGGCGGCATCGGCACGCTCAAATACTACGCCAGCCTGGGCAAGCGGCTGGGCGATGCCCGGGTTCTGATGGAGCCGGGCAGCGACCAGTTGGCCAAGGACGAGGCGTTCCGCGCCGCCCATCTGTGGACCCCGCTGCCGGGCGTGGTGGTGACCATCAACGCCTTCAACTTCCCGAGTTGGGGCTTGTGGGAAAAGGCCGCCGTGGCGGTGCTGTCGGGCGTGCCGGTGGTCGCCAAGCCGGCCACCGCGACGGCCTGGATGACCCACCAAATGGTCGCCGACGTGATCGAGGCGGGAGTGCTGCCCAAAGGCGCGCTGTCGCTGGTGTGCGGCGGCGGGCGTGGCCTGATGGACGCCTTGGGGCGCTGGGACATGGTGAGCTTCACCGGCTCCCACGATACCGCCCAGGGCTTGCGCGGCCACGCCAACGTGCAGGCCAATAACCTGCGTTTCGCGGTCGAGGCCGATAGTCTCAACCTGTGCTGCATCGGCCCCGACGCCCGCCCCGATACGCCGGAATTCGCCCTGGCGGTCAAGGAGGTGGTGCGCGAACTGACCATCAAGGCCGGGCAGAAATGCACCGCCATCCGCCGCATCCTGGTGCCGCGCGACTTCCATGCCGACGCCACCGAGGCACTGAAGGCCGCGCTTGAGAAGGTGTCCGTGGGCGACCCGCGGACCGAGGGCGTGCGCATGGGGCCGCTGGTGTCCAAGGCGCAGCAGGCGGCGGCCTGGGAGGGCATCGAAACCCTGTCGGCCGAGGCCAAGGTCATCACCGGCGGGGTGGATCGCGCCTACGCGCCGGGCGGGGTGGATGCCGCAACCGGGTGTTTCGTGCCGCCGACCCTGCTGGCCTGCGCCGCGCCGCTGGACGGCCGCGCGGTCCATGCGGTCGAGGTGTTCGGCCCGGCCGCGACCATCATGCCCTATGACGATGCCGGGCAGGCCGTCGCCATCGCCCAACTTGGCGGCGGGTCGCTGGCGGCCTCGGTGTTTACCGCCGACGACGCCTTCGCGCTGTCGTTCGTGCCGGCCATCGCATCCACCCACGGCCGGGTGCTGGTGGTCAACGAGGCCATCGGCAAGAGCCATACCGGGCACGGCAACGCCATGCCCCAGACCGTCCACGGCGGCCCCGGCCGGGCCGGGGGCGGCGAAGAACTCGGCGGCCTGCGGGGGATGCGCTTCTACCACCAGCGCACCGCCATCCAGGCGACCGCCGACCGCCTGGAAGCCTTGCGCGGGCAGGCGGCCGAAGTGGCACTATAGTGCATAACTCGTTTCTGTAGCCCCTGAAACCCCTGGCAGAATGTGGTCTAAAGGCCGGATTCCCGCCTTGTTGCACTTTAGGTCATGCACTATATTGCATGTGTGACCCCGGACCAGTGAGGACTCAGATGATCGACTTCCAGACCCACCCCGATCGCTACAAGCATTGGAAGCTGACGGTGGAAGGCCCGGTCGCCACCCTGAAGATGGACGTGGACCCCAAGGGCGGCCTGTTCGACGGCTACGAGCTGAAGATGAATTCCTATGACCTGGGGGTCGATATCGAGCTGTACGACGCCATCCAGCGCCTGCGCTTCGAGCACCCTGAGGTCGGCGCCGTGGTGCTGGCGTCGAACAACGAAAAGATCTTCTGCGCCGGCGCCAACATCAAGATGCTCGGCAAGTCCACCCACGCGCACAAGGTCAACTTCTGTAAGTTCACCAACGAGACCCGCCTGTCGGTCGAGGACGCCACCGAGTTCTCCCGCCAGCGCTACATCTGCGCGGTCAACGGCACGGCGGCCGGCGGCGGCTATGAGCTGGCGCTGGCGGCCGACTGGATCATGATGGTGGACGACAGCAACTCGGCGGTGTCCCTGCCCGAGGTGCCGTTGCTGGCCGTGCTGCCGGGCACCGGCGGCCTGACCCGGCTGGTCGACAAGCGCAAGGTGCGCCGCGACCGCGCCGACGTGTTCTGCACCACCGAGGAAGGCGTGCGCGGCCAGCGGGCCGTGGACTGGCGCCTGGTTGACGAGGTGGTGCCGCCGTCGGCCTTCGCCGATGCGGTCAAGGATCGCGCCGCCGCGTTCGCCGCCGAAACCGACCGCCCGCGCGATGCCAAGGGCGTCCAACTGACCCCGCTGGATCGCACCATTACGGAAACCGGCGTGCGCTATCGCCACGTCACCATCGAAGTTGACCGCACCCTGCTGGCGGCCGAGATCACCGTGCATGGCCCGACCGAGGCACCGCCGGCCGACGCCGCCGGGATCGCCGCGCAGGGCGTGGAGTTTTGGGGCCTGGCGGCCTGCCGCGACCTCGACGACGCCATCCTGCATCTGCGCCTGAACGAGCCGGAGCTGACCACCTGGATCCTCAAGACGGCCGGCGACGGTGCCCTGGTGGCGGCCTACGACGACCTTCTGGAGCGCACCGCCGACGACTGGCTGAGCCGCGAAATCCGCCTGTACTGGCGCCGCACGCTCAAGCGCGTGGACACCACCTCGCGGTCGATCATCGCCCAGATCACGCCGGGTAGCTGCTTTGCCGGCACCCTGTTCGAACTGGCGCTGGCGGCCGACCGCTCGTGGATGCTCGAAGGGCAGTTCGAGGGCGACAACCGGCCGCCCGCCGCGGTGCGCCTGACCGCCATGAACTTTGGCCCGCTGACCATGGGCAACGGCCTGACCCGGATGCAGACCCGTTTCCTGGGCGAGCCGGACAGCACCGACACGGCCAAGGCGCACGTCGGCGAGGAACTTGATTCCGCCGCCGCCGCCGACCTCGGCCTGATCACCGAGGCGATGGACGACATCGACTGGGAGGACGAGGTCCGCGTCATGCTCGAGGAGCGGGCCAGTTTCTCCTCGGACTCCCTGACCGGGCTGGAGGCCAACCTGCGCTTCGCCGGCCCGGAAACCATGGAGACCAAGATCTTCGGCCGGCTGTCCGCCTGGCAGAACTGGATCTTCCAGCGGCCCAACGCCGCCGGGGAAAACGGCGCGCTCAAACTCTACGGGACCGGCAAGCGCGCGACCTACGACAAGCAGCGGGTCTGAACAAAAAGCCGGCCCATCGGGAACCAGGGAGTCCGCGACAATGAACTCGATCGACTACAGCCAGAAGATCCCCAACAACGTGAACCTGTCCGAGGACCGGCGCCTGCAGCGCGCCCTGGAATCCTGGCAGCCGCATTACCTCGACTGGTGGAAGGAAATGGGGCCGGAGGGCACCACCACCCACGACGTCTATCTGCGCACGGCGATCTCGGCCGACTCGCAGGGGTGGGCGCACTTCGACTACGTGAAGATGCCCGACTACCGCTGGGGTATTTTCCTCGCGACGCCCGAGCAGGACCGCAAGATCGCCTTCGGCGCCCACAAGGGCGACCCGGTGTGGCAGGAGGTTCCGGGTGAATACCGCTCCACCCTGCGCCGCCTCATCACCATCCAGGGCGACACCGAACCGGCCTCGGTCGAGCAGCAGCGCCACCTGGGGGCGACATGCCCTTCGTTGTACGATCTGCGTAACCTGTTTCAGGTGAACGTCGAGGAAGGCCGCCACCTGTGGGCCATGGTCTACCTGTTGCACGCCCACTTCGGCCGCGACGGCCGCGAGGAGGCCGAGGAAATGCTGGCCCGCCACTCCGGCGACGCCGACAAGCCCCGCCTGCTCGGCGCGTTCAACGAGGAAACGACCGACTGGCTGTCGTTCTTCATGTTCACCTTCATCACCGACCGCGACGGCAAGTATCAGCTCGCCGCCCTGGCCGAAAGCGGCTTCGACCCGCTGGCCCGGACCTGCCGCTTCATGCTGACCGAGGAAGCACACCACCTGTTCGTCGGCGAGAGCGGCGTGGCCCGCATCATCGAGCGCACCTGCCAGGTGATGAAGGAAAACAAGACCGAGGACGTCAAGAAGTTCGGCGTCATCCCGCTGGACATGCTGCAGCGCTACCTGAACTTCCACTTCTCGGTGACCAACGACCTGTATGGGGCGGAGGTGTCCACCAACGCCGCCAACTCCTACAACATGGGCCTGAAGGGGCGGTTCGAGGAAAGCAAGATCGCCGACGACCACCAGTTGGACAGCACCGCCTATCCGGTGATGCACTTGGTCAACGGCCAGTTCAAGATGGTCGACGTGCCGGCCCTGAACTCGCTGAACGAACGGCTGCGCCAGGATTGGGTGGTCGATGTGCAGGCCGGTGTCAGCCGCTGGAACCGGGTGTTCAAGAAGTACGGCATCGACTTCGAGCTGACCCTGCCGCACAACGCGTTCCACCGCGCCATCGGCCACTTCTCGGACATCCAGGTCACCCCGTCGGGCGACGTGATTTCCAACGACGAGTGGAACCGCCGCTGCCACGAATGGCTGCCCACCGTCGAGGACCGCGCCTATGTGCAGTCCCTGATGGGCGCCCCGGTGACCGAGCCCGGCAAGTTCGCCAACTGGATCGCCCCGCCCCCGCGCGGCATCAACAACCAGCCCGTGGACTTCGCCTATGTGAGGTTCGCCTGATCAGTCCTTACTTCCGTCGCCCCCGCGCAGGCGGGGGCCCAGGGCCGTGGAAAAAGTCGCCGGACGATCTCCACGGTCCTGGATTCCCGCCTTCGCGGGAATGACGAGTTCATACCGACAATGGGTTTGCCATGACCATGGAACTGCGGCGCCAGCATCTCATCGACCCGGCCATCTGCATCCGGTGCAACACCTGCGAGGAGATGTGCCCCGTGGGGGCCATCACCCACGACGCCAACAACTACGTCGTGAACTACGAGGTGTGCGACGGCAACGGCGCCTGCCTGGGGCCGTGCCCGACCGGGGCGATCGATAGCTGGCGGCTGGTCTCCTCGCCGTATTCCCTGGAGGAGCAGTTCGAGTGGTTCGACCTGCCCGAGGAGCAGGCCCACGCCACCGACGCCGGCGCCCTGCCCGAGGAAAGCGCCAACCCGCCCGAGGTCGCCGCCATCGTCGAAAAGGCCACGGCGGCCCAGGGCGGCAAGGTCCCGCCGCCGTACTCCGCCGCTCATCCCTACGTCGGCCTGTATACCCGTGAACGCCCGGCCAAGGCGGTGGTGCAGGGCAACTACCGCATCACCGGCGAGGGCACCGAAACCGACATCCGCCACGTCGTGCTCGACTTCGGCACCCAGGCCTTTCCGGTGCTGGAGGGCCAGTCCATCGGCATCCAGATGCCCGGCACCGATGCGCGCGGCCAGCCCCATGTGGTGCGCCTGTACTCGGTCGCCAGCCCGCGCGACGGCGAGCGGCCCAACCACAACAACCTGTCCCTGACGGTCAAGCGCGTGGACGGCGGCAAGTGCTCCAACTACGTCTGCGACCTCAAGAAGGGCGACGAGGTGATGGTCACCGGGCCGTTCGGCGACGCCTTCCTGATGCCCAACCACCCCGAAGCCAACATCGTGATGATCTGCACCGGCACCGGGTCCGCGCCATTCCGCGCCATGACCGAGCACCGCCGCCGCCACGGCCCCAAGGGACCGGGCAAGCTGATGCTGTTCTTCGGTGCCCGCACGCCCGAGGAACTGCCGTACTTCGGGCCGCTGATGAAGCTGCCGGGGTCGCTGATCGACGTGAACCTCGCGTTCTCGCGCGTGCCCGACAAGCGCAAGGAATACGTCCAGGACAAGATGCGCGAACGGGCCGATGCCGTCGCCGCCCTGCTCAAGGACGACAACACCTACGTCTACATCTGCGGCCTCAAGGGCATGGAGCGCGGCTGCGAGGAAACCCTGTCCGACATCTGCCGCCACACCGGCGCGGAGTGGAAGGACATCTCGGATCGCATGCGCCGCGAGGGCCGCTATCATGTCGAGACCTACTGAGCGGCGAGTTAGTGCCATTTATGGTGGGGCAGTGTTTAGGTCGCCCTCATAAGTAGAAGATTTGTATTTTCGTTTGCGGGCTGGTCGGCTATGGTTTCCCCTCAATTTTAGGGGGAAAAGAACCATGTCCGAGCAGAATGAGCCGGGAAATCCGGCGTCCGACGCACCTTGCCTGACCTGCGAACAGGATCCGATCGCCAAGCTGACGCAGATGTTTGTCGGCATCGTGCAGGCCCGGCGCATCGAGCAGGGCCAGAACCCGGCCCGTCGTCCGGTGTTCCTGAAGCCGCACGGCGTCGCCCACGCCCGGTTTGAAATCGTCCCCGACCTGGACCCGAGCCTCAAGGTCGGCGTTTTCGGGATGGGCCCGGTGCTGTCGGCCTGGGTGCGCTTTTCCAGCGATACCGTGCCGACCGCGCCCGACCTGAAGACCACCCTTGGCATCGGCATCAAGCTGTTCGGCGTGCCCGGCGCCAAGCTGTTGGGCGACGGCGACACCCAGGACTTCCTGCTGCAGAACATGGACGTGTTCTTCGTGGATAACGCCCAGGAGATGTGCGCCTTCACCGAGGCCGGGGTCATCGAGGGCGACTATAACCCCTACCTGCGCAAGCACCCCAAGACCGACCACATCCTCAAGCAGATGGCGAAGCCGGAGGCAAGCTGCCTGACCACGCCCTATTGGAGCGGCCTGCCCTATGCCTTTGGCGCCGGGCAGTTCGTCAAGTACAAGCTAGAACCGGAACAGCCGGTGGACGGCCTGCCGTTCGACAGCGCCGATTATCTGGCGCTCGATCTGGAGCGGCGCCTGCTTGACGGCGAAGCGCGGTTCAAGTTCATGGTGCAGTTCCGCAAGCCCGGAATGCCCCTGGACGAGGCCACCGTGCGGTGGAGCGAGCAGGAGAGCGAACCCGTTCACGTCGCCACCCTGGTGCTGCCGCGTCAGGACATCAAGAAGCGCGGTCAGGCCGAGTATGGCGAAAACCTTGCCTTCAACCCGTGGCACTCCCTGCCCGAGCACGAACCGCAGGGCAGCATTTCCCAGGCCCGCCGCGCCGTCTATGCGGCCAGCGCCGACCAGCGGCGCAATTGCAACGGGGTGCCCACCCGCGAACCGGGTGCGCCTCGGCCGGACGCCCCGCTGCTGCCCATCGAAGACACGACCATCGTGCGGGCGGCGATTCACCCGTCCATCGGCGTGGCCCGTGTCGGCAACAGCGTCGATGAGTATTTCCTCGCCCCCGAAGTGCCCGACCCGCTGCCCGAGGCGCCCGGTTTCTACCGCGATGCCACCGGCGCGCTGAAGCGCCAGGCGGCGCGGTTCCGCGTCTATGGCCTGAACGCCGAGGGCAAGGTGGTGGCCGAACTGACCGCCGACAACGCCGACATCCGCTGGACGGTGCATCTCGCCAACCAGAAATCGGCCTGGTACCAGTTCGAGCTTGCCCAGGACATCCCCGAAGCGGCCGAGGCGCCGACCCAGTTGCGCCGCAACACCGCCGTCGCCAATCGGGCCGACCTGATGATCGACCCCGGCCCGCGCCACATTTCGGGGCACAACACGCACGGCGGCGAGGCGCACACCTTCGACACCGGCCGCTTCATGGGCGCCGAGGTGTATCTGGGCGAGATCCGCACCGACGAACGGGGGCGCCTGATCGTCCTGGGCGGCCACGGCAAGTCGGCCTCCTACAACGGCACCCGCGCCTACACCTTCGGCAACAACGAGACGTTCCACGACGACACCGCCGATGGCCCGGTGACGGCCAGCGTCAAGTTCCAGGGACGCCACCTGAAGGTCGATCCGGCGTGGATCGTCGTCGGGCCGCCGAACTACGCGCCGCAGCGCAAGGCGGTGCGCACCATGTGGGACCTGATGCGCGATGTCGCCATCACGGCCAACATGCTGCCCAGGCCGGAGCGTCCGTCGTTCCGCAACGACATCCTGCCGCTGTTCGAGCGGATGACCGGGCTGCAATGGGTGAACGCCGGATTTGCCGGCGCGTTCGGCTGGGGCGGCCAGTTCAACTACACCACCGCGGAGTGGCTGGAACGCCTGTCGGACAATACTTCGGACATGCGCGAACTGCGCCGCACCATCGCCAACCAGTTCCGGGTCTTTGACCGCGACAGTTGGTCTCCGGTGCCCTGGCCGTGGCTGTACGGCGACGCCATGAGCATCCCGGCGGCCAAGACGCCGCGCCAGAACGTGGCCCTGACCGACACCCAGTTGCGCTTCCTGCAGCAATGGTCGGAAGGCGACTTCGAGAACGACTTCGATCCCGCGTGCCCGC
Organism: Rhodospirillaceae bacterium; assembly: GCA_041686745.1. Taxonomy (GTDB): domain Bacteria; phylum Pseudomonadota; class Alphaproteobacteria; order Rhodospirillales; family Rhodospirillaceae; genus Cauispirillum. The sequence goes on from JAWLDH010000002.1 coordinate 591,129, forward strand.
CGCCGCGCAGCCTGGAGGACGTGCCGGTGGCCGAGCAGGGGGATCTGCTCGACCGCGCCTCGCTGGACTTCTGTCTGGCCGACGCGTTCCATCCGGGTTGCGAAATGACGTGGCCGATGCGGGCCTCGTCCATGTACATGTCGGCGTTCCGCATCAAGCACGCCAAGCCCGAGGCCAAAGAGGTGGACTACGGCGCGGCGATGACGCCCGACATCACCGAAATGCCCGACGGGCCGTTGACCGTCCAGTATCCGGGCGGCATCACCCGCTGGATGGCGGTGCCCTGGCAGACCGACACGGCGAGTTGCCGGTCCGGGTACACCGCCAGCTATGATCCGTACGTTCCCAGCTTCTGGCCGGCGCGGGTGCCCAACCAGGTCCTGACCGCGCACGACTATCGGATCGTCATGGACACCGAACGGCCCCTTGGCGAGCGGCTGGCCGCCTTTGCCAGCCGCGCGGCCTGGAGCCGGCCGCTTGGCAGCAAAAGCTATCAGGATCAGATCAACAACATGATCCGCAACATCAGCCAGATGGGCGTGGTCGAGGTGCAGCCCGGCATCGCCGACGACCCCAACTTCCCGCCGGTCATGGAGGTCGAAGACCTGCCCCGCCACCGCAGCCACCGTTATGGCCTCTTGCAGTCGGTGGCCGAGGCGGAGGAGGACGTCGAGCATCCGCACGCCTCAGACCGGGTCGATTTGTCGCAGATCGAAAAGGTCCGCCGCTTCCCGCGCCGTCAGGGCTGACGCGTGGAGGCTGATGTTCTCGTGGTTGGCGCCGGGCCTGCCGGCGCCACCGCCGCGTTGAACCTGGCGCCGACGCGGCGGGTGGTGCTGGTCGAACGGCGGCCGCACACCCCGCCGCGCATCGGGGAATCCCTGCCGCCGGCGGCGCGTCGGCTGTTCGGCGACATGGGATTGTGGGACTCCTTTCTCGCCGAAGGGCACGCGCCGTGCCACGGCAACCGCTCCATCTGGGGCGGGGTCGAGATCGCGGAGGCCGACATGCTCCGCGATCCCGACGGTCCCGGCTGGCATCTGGACCGGGCGCGCTTCGATGCGTGGTTAAGGGCGGCGGCGGTGGACCGGGGGGCGGCCCTGCTGACCCCGGCGACCCTGGCCACGGCGGAGTGGCACGGCGATCACTGGCAAGTGGGCCTGTCCACCGAGGCGGGCATGGTCGCGATGACCGTCGGCGTGCTGATCGACGCGGGCGGCCGCAACGCGCCCGTGGTCCGGCTTCTGAGTGGCCCGACGGCAAAAAGCCGGCGGGTGGTGCACGACCGGCTTGCCTGCGGATGGGTGCACGGCAGCGGCCGGAACACCGGATCGGGGGCGGGGCTCACCTATATCGAAGCCGAGGAGGACGGCTGGTGGTACAGCGCGCCGCTGCCGGGCGGCCGGCGGGTGCTGTCCTTCCACACCGATGCGGACCTGCCCGCCGCCGCCTGGGCCGGTGACCGCGATGCCTTGCTCCGGCGTGCGGCGGCTCTGCCCGGACTGGCTGCGGTGCTGGCCGAAGCGGAGTTCCGGGCAACGGGGGACGGCGGCTTCACCGCCGCCCACAGCGTGACGCTCGAGGAGCCCGCCGGGCCCGGTTGGTTCGCCGTGGGCGACGCGGCGCTCGGCATGGACCCCCTGTCCGCGCAAGGCATCCTGAACGCCCTGTTCACCGGACTGGCCGGGGCGGAAGCCGCCGACCGGATGTTGTCCGGCGCACCCGACGCCGTCACCGGGTACTGGACGGTGATGGCCGGCGTGCAGGATGCATACCGGCGCCACCACGCCGACTGGTACGGCGCCGAACAACGCTGGCCCGACGCCCCGTTCTGGCGCCGGCGGCAGGGCGGGGCGAGGGGAGGGTAGGCGCCACGCCGTGCGTCTACCGCGTCGCCACGTCCCCGTCTTCGGCGAACATTTCGATCTGCCAGCGCATTTCGCCGTCGCCGATGGCGTAGGAGCCGTCGGCCTGGGGCTTGAGGGCCTGGTCCTTGGAGATGCGGCCCAGCTTGATCTGGAGTTCCAGGGCGAAGGCGGCGGACAGGCCGGCGGCGTTGGCCAGGGCGGCCAGGGCGCGGGGGGATTGGGAGGCCACCATGTCCAGCACCGTCGGCACGCTTAAGGTCCCCAGCACTGCCAGGGCGGCCACCAGATCGTCGGTGCGGTCGGTCAGCAGGGCGACCATCAGTTCGGTTTCGGTCAGGGCGCCGCGGGCATGGAGGTCGCGGGCGGCGGCCAGGAACGGGGCGAACTGCTTTTCGGTTTCCGTCGCCCACGGCACCGGCAGGGCGCGCGCCTCGGGCACGCCGTCGGCCAGGCGGCCGCGCACCACCTCGCGCACCTGGGCGGCGGCGGCGGCGGGCAGGTCGCCGCGCTCCATCAGGCGTTCGAGCACATGGTCGGCGACCAGTTCGGCCAGGCGGCGGGCGGAGTCCCCGCCCAACTCGGGCCGGTGGATGAGCGGCTGGTGCCAGTCCTGCTCCGTCTCGGCCATGTCGATCAGGCTGTCCAGGGTGTGTTCCTGAAGCTGGGCGCGCGAGTTGTAGAGCAGGTGCGTGATGGCCTTGGAATTCCGGCTGGCGACGATGGCCTCGGTCACGTCGCGGCCGACGAAGGCGCGGCGCGCGATGGCGGCCAGGGCGCCGGCGATGGGGTTGGCGCGGATGATCTCCAGCAGATCGCTGTCGCCGAGCAGCGGCGAGAACTCCAGCAGCGGCGCGGCGACCAGGATTTCCAGGTCGCGGGCGAGGCGGTGCACCACTTCCGGGTCGGCGCCGGGCAGGTCCTTCAGGCCCTCGGCGATGGCCGAGCGGACCAGCGCCATGCGGTCGCGCGACAGGCGGTCGAGAACCTTGCCGGTGATCGAGCGCGCCCGCGCCCCGCCGGCCATCTGGCCGTCGCGCTGCCGGCCGGCCACCTTGGCGGCCAGGGCGAGGCGGGTTGCCTCGTCCGTGTCGTCGGCCAGGACGAGGTCGGCCTTGGCCGGCGCGGCGGGGTTTTCGGCCACCGCGCGGCGCACCGCGCCATCGACGTCGTCGCACAGGAAGTAGAGGATTTCCGGCGGCGCATCGGGGCGCGCGGCCAGGGCGCGGCGCACCTCGGCGGACGGGTCGGCGGCCAGCGCGCGGGCTTCCTCATAGGTGAGGACGGACGTGCTCATCGCCTGGCTCCGGTTTTTGGCGGGGGAGGCGCGATCCCGTAGGACCCCTTGCCCTTGCGTTTGATGGCGTACATGGCGGCGTCGGCCCGGCTGACGAACTCGTTGATGTCCTCGCGGTATTCGGGGACATAGATCGCAATGCCGATGGACAGCATCAGCGGCTTTTCCGGCGACCCGGAATAGCGCCGCAGGATGGTCGAGGCGGCGAGGAACACCTCGGCCCGCTTGGCGGCCACGACCTCGTCGGCGTCATCGAGCCACACGGCGAACTCGTCGCCGCCCAGGCGCGACACCACGTCGGTGGCGCGGGTGTTGGCGAGCAGCAGCTCGGCCACGTCCTTGAGGGCGGCGTCGCCCACCTCGTGGCCGCGGATGTCGTTGACCTGCTTGAAGTTGTCGAGGTCGACGTACATCAGGGCGGCCTTGGCGGCGCCGCGTTCCAGGCGCCGGATGCGGCGCTGCATGTCCTCATAGAAGGCGCGCCGGTTGAACAGCCCGGTCAGGCCGTCGGTGCGCGACACCTCGACCAGGACCCGGTGGTTGACCATCTGCTCCAGCGCCACGCCGACCTGCCCGGCGATGTTGCGCAGCAGGCGGTGCTCGGCGGCGGTGAAGTCCGGGCGGTCGGCCTCGCGCCACACCATCAGGGCGCCGTTGACGCGGTCGCCATAGGCGGTGAGGACGCCCAGGATGTGCCGCCGCTCGGCGATCAGGCCCGACACGGCGCCGCGCTCGCGGCCGCGCAGGTCGGCGATCAGGCGGCTGGCGTCGCGGTCCGCCCCGATGCGCCCGAAGGCGGTTTCCTGGTGGAAGCGCGGCTGGTCCACCGACTTGGCCAATGGTGCTGCCAGCCCGAAGATCTGGCAACCGGTGGCCGCCATGCCATGGGTGATGGCGCTGGCGGCGGCCTTGATCATGCTGTCGGGATCGGCCTCGCGCTGGAACAGGCGCATGATGCGGGCCAGCACGCGCTCGCGGGCGCGGGCCTCGGCAATGGCGGAGGCGCGCTCGCGGTCCCCGGTGACGTCGCGGCACACCCCGCGCGCGCCGACCCATGCGCCGGTGCGGTCGAGCAGCGGCACCGCCGAGACCTCCAGGCACACCGGGGTGCCGTCGCTGTCGCGCACCCAGGCCTCGGCCGCGGTCAACGGAACCAGCGTGGTGAAGGGGTTGATGAGGTCGATGTGGCGGTCGCGGTCGATCAACTCGGCGGCCGGCCGGCCGATCAGGTCGCGGGCGGCATGGCCCAGGAAGCCCTGCGGCGCGACGAAGCTGAACGCCGCCTCGGCATCGACCTCCCAGGCGTGGTCGCTGGAGATGGCGACCAGTTCGCGGTAGCGCGCGCGGGATTCGGTCAGGGCGTTGCGCAGGCCCGATTCCAGGGTGCGGTCGTGGGCCATCAGCAGATCCCGCCCGTCGTCGAGCAACAGGACGATGTCGTAGACCGGGCGCGGCCCCCCGACATCTCCGTCATCGGCATCCACCACGATGCGCGCCCGCCCGCCGCCGGCCGCGCGCAGGGCGGCAACGGCATCGGCGAGGCGCGGCGTCAGGGCGCCCTGCAGCAGCAGGCCCGGCGCATCGCCAAAAGCCCTGTTGGCCGACAGAACGACATCCCCCGCGCCGATCAGGGCGCACGGCTCAGGAAATGCCGCGATGCTTTCCGGCGCCGCGATTCGGCCCGCGTCCATGGTCACGTCACTCGACTCCCCCAGTCCCCCCCGGTCCTCTTGACGGTGTAGCATGTTCCGGGGCACACACGGAATTGTCTTGACGCTGACCCTCTACGGCGGCCGTACCCAAGCTGATCGCGGCGGGCGGGTTTTTCCGCAGCCTGCCAGAGTCTACTTTCTAGGGCTCGCGCAGTCCCTCGTCCAGGCCGCGCATGATGGGCCACAGGATGTAGCTGAGCACCGTGCGGGAGCCGACCTTGATTTCCGCCGTCACGGTCATGCCGGGAATGAGGCGGCTGCCCGGCGGCGGGTTGCGCAGGGTGGTCTCGGTCAGGGTCACGGTGCCGCGATGGACCGCCCGCGCCGGCGGACCGGCCGGGGCCTCTCCGCCGCCCCGTGTCCCGTCGCGGCCCGGCGCGAAGGAGCCCTGGCTGACCCCGTCCAGGGTGCCTTGCAGCAGGCCGTGGCGCTGGAAGGGGAAGGCGTCGACCTTCAGGCGCACCGGGTCGCCCGGCTTGACGTAGCCGACGTCGGCCGAGGCCACTTCCACCTCGGCCTCCAGCGGGCTGTTGAGGGGCACCAGCACGATCAGCGCCTCGGCCTCGCGCAGGACCGACCCCGCAGAGCGCTGCGCGACCTCCAGCACCACGCCGTCCTCGGGCGCGTGGACCTGGACCAGGGCGTGGTGGTAACGGGCCTTGGTCAGAAGCTCGGCCACCTTGCCGGCCTCCTGGCGCAGGCGCACCAGTTCCTCCGCGCCCTGGCGTTTCCAGTCCTCCACGAAGGCCTGCCGCTCGGACCGCTTCTCGGCGATGGCGTGGTGCAGTTCGCGGATGCGGCCGGCGGTGGCCTGCTGGTCGCGCTCGAACCGCAGGACCAGGTTCTGGGCCTCCAGGAATTGCAGGCGCGACCCGGCGTTGGTCTTCAGAAGCTCCTGGCGCATGGCGCGGACCTCGTTGGCCGTGGCCACCTGGCCCTTGAGGTTGTCCGCCTCCTGCTGGGCGGCGGCCAGGGCCGTCTCGATGCGCAGGATGCCCTGGTCGAAAGCCTCCAGGCGGGCGCGGGCGAACTCGGCGCGCTGCAGGAACAGGCTGTGCTGGAGGATGGCCGAGCCGTCCGCCGGATCGTCCGGCGCATAGGGCCGGTCGCCCAGTTCGGCCTCCAGGCGGGCCAGTTGGGCGCGCTGGGTGCGATGCTGCTCGGTGAGTTGCTCCACCTCCGCCTGGGCGGTCGTGGCGTCCAGGGTGGCCAGCAGGTCGCCCTTGCGCACCACGTCGCCCGGCCGCACCAGCAGGCGCCGCACGACGGCGCGGTCCAGAGGCTGGATGACCACCGGCACCGCGGTGGTGTTGAGCTTGCCGGTGCCGATCACCACCATGTCGACCTCGGCCACCGCCGACACGCCCAGGGCGGCGATCAGGGACAGGGTCAGGACATGCAGGGTCAGGCGCGCCCCGGGCGGCGGCGGGCGGACCAGGATCTGCTCGACGGGGGGCAGGAACTCGATGGCCTCGGGATGAACGCCCGCGTCGCGGTGGCGGCGGCGGCGCAGCAGGGCGGCGAGCCGGCTCATGGCGCCGCCTCCTGCCGGGTCTGCTGCCGCCACAGGTGGGCATAAAGCGGGCAGCGCGCCAGCAGGTCGCCGTGGCGCCCCACGTCAATGACCCGCCCCTGGTCCAGCACCATGATGGCGTCGGCCGCCACCAGCGAGGTCAGGCGGTGCGACACGATGAGCAGCGTACGGCCATGGGCGATCTGCGCCAGGTTGTCCTGGATGATGACCTCGCTCTCGGGATCCAGGGCGCTGGTCGCCTCGTCGAAGATCAGCAGGCGCGGCCGGCCGAGCAGGGCGCGGGCGATGGCGATGCGCTGCTTCTGCCCGCCCGAGAAGTTGGAGCCGCCCTCCTCCACCAGGGTGTCGTAGGCGGTGGGCAGGCGCTCGATGAACTCGGCGGCGCCGGCCAGGCGGGCGGCCTCCAGCACCTCCTCCATGGGGGCGTCGGGGCGGGCCAGGGAGATGTTGTCGCGGATGGTGCCGCGGAACAGGAAGTTGTCCTGCAGCACCACGCCGATGCTGCGCCGCAGGTGGGCGAGGTCGATCTGGCGGATGTCCACGCCGTCCAGGCGCAGCAGGCCGGCCGAGGGAAAGGCCATGCCCTGGATCATGCGGGTCAGCGTGGTCTTGCCCGATCCGCTGCGGCCGACGATGCCCAGAACCTTGCCGGGCTCGACGGTGAAGGTCACGCCGTCCAGGGCGGGCTGCGCGGCGCCCGGATACTCGAACCGTACGCCCTCGAAGGCGATGCGGCCGTGCAGCACCGGGCGCACTCCGGCGGCGTCGGCCGGGCGCTCGGGCGGGGCATCCATGACGGTGCCCAGCATGCGCACCGACAGGGCGGTTTCCTGGTATTCGTGGATAAGGCCGACGATCTGGACCAGCGGCCCGGACACCCGGGTGCAGAACATCTGGAAGGCGACCAGCGCGCCGATGGTCATGGCGCCGTCGAACACGTCCACCGCGCCCAGGCCGATGACGGTGATGATCATCAGCTTTTCAAGCGCGCTGGTGATCGTGTTGCCGGTGGCGCTGATCCGTCCGACCTGGAAATGACGGTCCACGGCGGTGGCGACCTTGGTGTTCCAGGCCATCATCTGCTCGGGCTCACCGGCCAGGGCCTTGACCGTGCGCATGCCATGGATGGTCTCGACCAAGTGGGCCTGGCGGGCGCCCTCGGCGGAATACAGGTCGGCCAGGCGGCGCTTGAAGGTCGGCACCAGGGCCCAGATGACCAGCGCGATGAGGGTCGAAAAGCCCAGCACCACAAGCGCCAGCTTGGTGCTGTAGAGGAACAGCACCACGATCAGCAGGGGCAGGGCGGCGGCATCCAGCAGGGTCAGGAACAGGCGCCCGGTCAGGAACTCGCGGATCTTCTCGGTCTGCTGCATGTGCTGGACCAGCACCCCCGCCGTGGACCGCTCGAAGAAGGCCATGGGCAGGCTGAGCAGGTGGGAGAACGTGCGCGAGGCCAGCCGCGCGTCGATGCGGTTGCTGGTGAACAAAAGAAGATACTGGCGCAGGAACGAAAACGCCGCCTCGAACAGCGTCACCAGCACATAGGCTCCGGCGACCACATAGAGGGTCTGGTAGCTATGGTGCGGGATGACCTTGTCGATGATGATCTGGAACATCATCGGCGTGGCCAGGGAGACGATCTGGAGCATGATCGCCGCCAGGGCGATGTCACGCAGGAACCGCTTGTGGCGCAGGATCTCGGCCACGAACCACGCGAGGCCAAAGGGCTGGTTCTCGTCGGTCAGGTTCAGGCGGCGCTTGAGCAGGACGACGGCGCCCGACCACGTCTCCAGGAAGCGATCCTTGGGCCACAGCGTCATGCCCGCGTCCTCGGCCGATGGGTCGAGAACGACGACCCCCGGCTCCGGGTCATCAGGGTCGGCGCGCACCACGTTGATCACGATCACCGCGCCACCGGCCTTGGTCAGGGCCAGCGCCGGGAAGGCCGGAACCATGCGACCCAGGTCCGACCACGACCGCCCGGTCAGGGCCTTGCCCTTCAGGCCGGCGGCATTGGCCACGCGCAGCAGGTCGGCGACGGACGGTTCGGCCCCCCCGGCCGGCTGGATGCCGGCAGCGTGGTCAGGCTTGACTTCCAGACCGTGATGACGGGCCACCAGCACCAGACTGCGCAGGGCGGTGGAAAAGGAGGGCGGCGCAATGTGGGTCACAGACTGGCATCCGGTAGGGAGCCCGTGGAGGCGCACGGCACGGAATGCTGCGCGCCTCGAAGGGTCGGGCGGTGTCCGGGACGAGCCCGGACGGTGTCGTCAGACGACGAAGATGTCGGTATTGCGGAGGACCGCCCCATTGGAGAACGTGGCAACGCGCACCGCGGCGGCAGCGCCGCTGCCGTCGGCGTCGAAGTACAGCGCCTTTTCACCGGTGTTGTAGACGAAGCGGGTGCCACTCAGAGTGGCCCCGCCGCTCGCCACCGACTGGAACCGCGCAGAGGCCAGTCCGCCCGTGGGAAGACCGCCAAAGGCCGACCTGCCGAACTCCATGCGGTCGCCCTGGCTGGCGCTGAAGTCGGTGATGGTGTCGCCGCCTTCAGCGGGAGCCTCAAAGACGAACCGATCAGCACCTGTGCCGCCGGTCAGGCGGTCTTGCCCAAGCCCGCCGCTGAGCGTGTCGCTTCCACCCCCGCCTGAAATTGTGTCTTTGCCATCGTAACCGGATAGACGATTGGCATAGGCATTGCCCGTTATCACGTCAGCGAAGAGCGACCCCTCCACCGCTTCGACGCTTGTCAGAACGTCGGTGCCGCCCCAGCCGTCATTGGCGCGCCCGGTGGCAAGGTTGACTGTCACTCCTTGCAGGGCGTCGAAATAGGCGACCGCGTCGAAACCTGCCCCGCCGTTGATCGTGTCGTTGCCTTTGAACCCTTGAAACCAGTCGTCACCGCGGGAGCCCGTCAGGCGGTCCCCGAACGCGGAGCCTACAACGTCAGTTATGTTGATTAGCGTGTCAGTACCGCCCCATCCGTCGCTGGCGATACCAGTCCCCAGATTCACCGTGACCGCCGAGGGAGACGCCATATAAAGGACTTCATCGTATGAATCGTGGGTGCCACCATCAAGGCGATCGTTACCAGCCCCGCCGATCAGGTAGTCATTCCCCGCTCCTCCGAGAAGAGTGTCATTACCTTTTCCGCCGTAGATCCAGTCGCCACCAGCGCCCCCGGATAGTGTTTCCCCGCTGGCAGTCCCGTAGATCCAGTCGTCACCCACGGTACCTGTGCGCCGCAGCGTGGCATTCATCGAATAGGTTCCGTTGGTTACCCGCAGGGCTTCGACAGAGTTTCCGGCGATGGTGATCGTCCTGCGATCGGAGGTCGTGATCACTAGGTTGCTGCCGACCAATTGGATATCGCCGGGTGCCCAGGCATCCGGCGCCCCTTCACCTAAACCGGCCCCTGCACCACCTACCGCGATGACCAACCGGTCGGACCCCGAGGTGTCTGTAATGAAGTCAGACCCGTCGGAGAACAGCTGGTAGATGTATGTATCATTGCCCGCACCGCCCTCTAGAGTGTCGTTGCCGGCGCCGCCCACCAACGTGTCGTTGCCACCCCCCCCTTTAAGGGTGTCATTCCCGCCCCGACCATCCAGCTTATTGGCGGCGCCGTTGCCGACGATGACGTTTTTGAGGGCATTGCCGGTCCCATCGATCGCCGAGGCCCCCTTCAAGGTCAGGTTCTCGACGAACGAAACGCCCTTGTTGGCGGAGAGATTGAAACTGACGGAGCTGAAGACCCTGTCGGTGCCGCCCGCGTTGGTGGTGCTGCTGGTCGTGGTCGTCTCGTAGACGCGGTCGCTGGTGTTATCGACGTAATAGGTGTCGTTCCCGGCGCCGCCAAGGAGCGTATCCGCGCCGGCGCCGCCGTTCAGGATGTCGCTGCCCGCGCCGCCGTTCAGGATGTCATTGCCCGCGCCGCCGTACAGGCGATCCGTCCCCGCGTCGCCGTACAGGCGGTCGCTATAGATGCTGCCGTAGAGGGTGTCGCTGCCTGCTCCGCCCCAGCCCTCGGAGCCCCGGACATTGTTCGAGCTGCCGCCCGCGCGGAAGTCAATGAAATCGTTGCGGCCGAGCAGCTTGGCCGGCGATGCCGCCACCACGTCACCGTAACTCAGGTTGACCGAGGTGGCACTCATGTATGTCTGCCACTTATTGGTGTTATCGTTGAAGTACTGAATGCTGAATGCGGAAACGACTTGGGTGCTCGACGTCCAATTCATGATGGCCCGGAGCTGAAAGCCGTCACCGCCCCACGACACGCGGCGACTGGTGTTGGTGGAACTCTCGATAGTGAGTGGCGACCCGAACATGCCATCGCGGCTGTCGATCGTGGCCCAATGTCCCGACGTAACGGTGATCTTCATCAGAGATACCCCCCCCTATCTTGAAGCGAACACATACCCCACGCACTATCGTTCGCGCAAATACTTATAGGCGTGACCAAACTTGGTCAAAGGCTTAAAAACGCAGCCCACCGCATCCGGATGTTGCCGAACCCCCGAAGGGTCGGAGACGTCCACAGGCGAAGCGGATTACGAGGGGCATCCGATGCGGATCCATGGAGGCGCACCGCATGGAATGCCGTGCGCCTCGCAGGGTCGGGCGGTATCCGGGCCGAGCCCGGACGGTGCATCAGACGATGAAGATGTCGGTATTGCGGAGGACTGCCCCGTTGGACAACGTGGCGATGCGCACGGCAGCGGTACCGCCGTTCCCGTCGGCATCGAAGTACAGCGCCTTTTCCGTGCTGTTGTACACGAAACGGGTGCCGCTTTTGGTGGCCCCGCCGCTCGCCACCGACTCGAACCGCGAAGAGGCCAGTCCGCCCGTGGGAAGACCGCCAAAGGCCGACCGGCCGAACTCCATGCGGTCGCCCTGTCTGGCGCTGAAGTCGGTGATGGTGTCACCGCCATCGGCCCGGGAACCATAGCGGAAGCGGTCGGCACCCAGGCCACCGGTCAGTCGATCGGCCCTGCGGCCGCCAGCCAGCGTGTTGGCGCCGGCGTTGCCGACAATGACGTTTTTGAGGGCATTGCCGGTCCCATTGATCGCCGACACTCCCTTCAAGGTCAGGTTCTCGACGAACGAAACGCCCTTGTTGGCGGAGAGATTGAAACTGACGGAACTGAAGACCTTGTCGGTGCCGCCAGCGTTGGTGGAACTTGTGGTCGTGGTCGTCTCGTAGACGCGGTCGCTGGTATTATCGACGTAATAGGTGTCGTTCCCCGCGCCACCAAGGAGCGTATCCGCGCCGGCGCCGCCATTCAGGACGTCTCTGCCCTCCATGCCAGAGAGTAGATTGGCACTGCCATTCCCGACCAGCACGTCATTGAAGCGCGTGCCTTCGGCTTGTTCGATGCTGCTCAGGATGTCCGTGTTGCCGAAACCATCGCGGGCACGGTTGGTGCCGAGGTTCACCGAGACGCCCCTGGTGCCCCCGGCGGTAGCGTCCTTGTGGTACGACACCATGTCCACGCCGGCACCTCCATTAAGGAGGTCGGCACCGGCCATTCCTGTCAGCCGGTTGCTACCGCCGTTTCCGATCAGAGTGTCGCCGAAGCGCGAGCCGCGAATATTTTCGATGTAGCGCAGCGTGTCGGTGTGGCCCCATCCGTCGGTCGCCGTCCCCAGAGCCAGGTTGACGACAACCGCGCCGACATCACTGGAGTATCTGACTTCGTCGATGCCCCCCCCGCCATTGAGGATGTCGTTTCCCGCCATTCCCCGCAGCGAGTCGCCGCCGGCGGATCCGACGATGGTGTCATTGTAGGCCGAGCCGCGGACCGCCTCGATGCTGACCAGGATATCCGTCTTGCCCCAGCCATCAATCGCTTGGCCAAGTGCCAGATTGACTCTCACACGGCCGGGATCACGATCGTATAGGATCTCGTCGTACCCGGCGCCGCCATCAATGGTGTCGGCACCGTCGTTGCCCCGGAAGGACTGAAACGACTGCGTGTTGCCCCAGGCATCGACCCACGAGTTCAGACCGCCAGTCATCACGTCATTGAACGATGAGCCATTGACGCGCTCCACATTGCGGACCCTGTCGATGGCGCCCCAGCCGTCGGTGATGGTGCCGGCCGGCAGGTTGGCCACGATGCCCGCAGGGTCCATGGCATGGGAGACGGCGTCATACCCGTGCCCACCATTGATGGTGTCCGCGCCTGCCATGCCTGTGAAATCCTCGTAGTCTTGGCGGACGCCGAGATCATCGGTGTAAATCCGGGCCGATCCGACAAAAACGTCGGCGAATGAGGTGCCACGCACGCCGCCGATATTGCTCAGGGTGTCTATGGTCCCGAACGTATCGGTTGCCTTCCCGGTCGCGAAGTTGACAATCACGCCCCGCGTGCCGCCCATGTACTGCTGCTCAGTAGAGTAATCGAGTGAGTTGAAGTTCCCGCCGCCGTTGATGACGTCGGCGCCGCGCCCGCCCACGAAACTCTGATGATAGTGCGAGCCGGTAAGTCTGTCGGCCCCTCTGGTTGCCCAAATCCCCTCAATTGAAGCGAGAATATCGGTGTTGCCCCAGCCATCAGTGGCCCGGCCATCCGCCAGATTCACAACGATTCCAGCCGTGCCGCCATTCTCGTAATCGGAACGATAATCCACGATGTCCCACCCTCCGGCGGTTCCTGTGAACGTGTCGTTTCCAGAAGTGCTCGTAAAAAATGTCATCTTCCCCCGCCCCTTGTATGTCAGGCAGCAGCTGCATCTGCCCCTTACCTGAAAGGGTATCCGGAGCAATGATTCGCCGCAACTGTGATGGCACAGGAAGGGTCGTAATTAAAGCTGCAGCCGGGCGAGGCTCACGTCGCGATCATTGTCTGGTGAATGCCATGCTTGGCGGCCAGTTCCGCCAACGTCAGCTCCCCCTTGATCGCCTCCAGCGCCACCTTGGCCTTGAATTCAGCCGACTAGCGCTTCCTCGTACCTTTCCCCATAAATCCAGGTCCCTCTCATGGTCGGGAGCAGCGGGACCACCTCTACCGGCAAGGCATTCCAGCGCTTCAACAAAGAGGACATCATCCGCAGCGGTTCCGCCGTGATGGTTGAAGATCCCTTCGTCTATACCACGCGGCGCGGGAAGACCATCCGGCTTGAATCAAGGGCGAGTTTACGGCCTAGCCCAGCCAGCGTTCACCGACCCCGGTGCGGCGCCTGAGATTTAAGCAACTGTGGGCGCGGTGGGTCCGGATGGGGCAGGGGGATGGCCATTTCATCGTCTGGCATGGCGATTGCCTGCATAGGGAGGCAACCACAGGACGCCCCGATGCCCGACATCCTGCCCCCCGACACGCTGCCCCCCGACACCCTGCCTGACGACGACTACCGCTACCGTGTGTTCGGGCTGCGCCACCGCTATTACCTTGGCGCGGCGCTGGCGGCTCTGGTCGGGCTGGCCGTTACGGCCGCCGCGCCCATCGTGCTGCGCCTGCAGGACGCCCCGGACCGCACGCCCATTCGCGTCGGCGTGCTGCACTCCCTGACCGGGACCATGGCGGTGTCCGAGCGCACCGTGGCCGACGCCACCCTGCTGGCCATCGGCGAGATCAACGAGCGGGGCGGGGTGGGCGGCCGGCGCATCAAGCCCATCGTGGTGGACGGCAAGTCCGATTGGGCGGTCTTCGCGGCCGAGGCCGAGACGCTGATCGTCCAGCACAAGGTGTCGGCCGTGTTCGGCTGCTGGACCTCGGCCTGTCGCAAGACCGTCAAGCCGGTGTTCGAGGCTCATGGACAGGTGCTGTTCTACCCGGTGCAGTACGAGGGTCTGGAGCAATCGCCGAACATTCTCTACACCGGCGCGGCGCCCAACCAGCAGATCATCCCGGCCACCAAGTGGTCGCTCGACCACCTGGGGCGGCGGATTTTCCTGGTCGGGTCCGACTACATCTTTCCGCGCACCGCCCATGCCCTTATCCGCACCCAGGTGCAGGCCCTGGGCGGCGAGATCGTCGGCGAGGCCTATGCGCCGCTCGGCAGCACCGACTTTTCCGCTGCCATCGCCGCCATCAACGAGGCCCGGCCGGACGTGGTGTTCAACACCATCAACGGCGATTCCAACATAGCGTTCTACCGCCAGCTCCGTGCGGCGGGCATCACGCCCGACGACATGCCGGTCATGTCGTTCTCGCTGGCCGAGGCCGAGGTGCAGGCTATCGGTCCCGCCGTGGTGGCCGGAGACTACGCCGCCCGCAACTACTTCCAGAGCATCGACACGCCGGAAAACCGCACGTTCGTCAGCGGCTTCAAGGCCCGGTTCGGACCCGACAGCGTGACCACGGCGCCCATGGAGGCAGCCTATTTCGGCGTCCACCTGTGGGCCAAGGCGGTGGCGGAGGCCGGGTCGCCGCGCTTCCGCGACTACCAGCCGTTCCTGATGGGCCAGAGCATGACGGCGCCGTCGGGCATCATCTACATAGATCCCGGCACGCAACACACCTGGCGCACGGTGCTGATCGGCCGGGCGCGCCAGGACGGGCACTTCGACATCGTGTGGTCCTCGGGCCGGCCCATCCGGCCGGTGCCGTTTCCCGGCTACCTGACCCGCACCGAGTGGCTGGCCTTCCTGCAACGCCTGTATGACCACTGGGGCGGTAATTGGGCCTTGCAGGAGCCCGCACCATGAGCGACGGGCGCCTGCGCTTCCCCCGCTTGTCCCTGGCCAGCGAGATCGGCGGATTGTTCGTGGTCCTCGGGCTGCTGCCGCTGTTCCTGATCGGCTGGCACTACTTCCGGGCGGCCGAACAGCAACTGGCGGCGGAAATCGCCCACAGCCTGGCCGTGGTGGCCGACACCAAGGCGAACCGCATCGAGGTGTTCGCCCTCGACCGCATGCGCGAGGCCATGGCCCTGGCCGGGGCGCCCCTGGCCGAGGATGCCATGCTGGCCCTTGAACAGGGCGGGTCCGCCGACCGCTTCACGCCATTGTTGGAGCGTTATCGGGACTCCCTGGGGTCCCAGGGCTTGTACCTGATCGCCGCCGACGGCACCGTTCTTCTGGCCGCCGGCAACGCCGCCGCCGTGGGTCACCGCCTGAGCGAGGCCGACGACCTGCTCGGCAACGTGTTCGACCGCGCCCGCACTTTGCTGGAAGCGCAGGTGTCGGACTTTGCGTGGCATCCGCCGCTGAACGAGGTGGCCGCCTTTGCCGCCGCGCCCATCCTGCGCGACAGCCGCGTTCTGGGCGTTGCCGTCCTGCAGATCGACCGGGCCGAGGTGGTGCGCGTGGTCGACGACTACGTCGGCCTGGGGGCCACCGGCGAAGCCATGCTGGCCGGGGCGGCGCCGGGCGGCATCCGTCTGATCGGCAGAGTGCGCTTTGCCGACGCCCTGGGCAGCCGGGTGGAGTTGTCCCACGACCATCCCGCCGCCGCGCCCTTCCTCCAGGCGTTGGCCGGCGAGCGCGGGGCCGGGCAGGTAGTGGATTACCGGGGCGAGGCGGTGGTCGCCACATGGCGCTACCTGCCGTCCTTCCGTTGGGCGCTGCTGGTCAAGGCCGACGTCGCCGACCGCATGGCGCCGATTGCCCGCCTGCGCGCCATCGGTCTGCTGGTGGTCGGCATCGCGACGTTGCTGGTGATCGTGGTTTCTGCCTTGATGGCGCGGGCGATTGCCACGCCCATCCGCGAACTGGAGGCCGCCACGCACCGCCTGTCCAGCGGCACCGCCCCGCCGCGCGCCGCCGTGACGTCCGGGGCGTGGGAGGTGGTAGCCCTGGCCCGCGCATTCGATGACATGGCGCGCCGCATTCACGCCTATCAGACGGGCCTCAAGCGCATGGTGGACGAGCGCACCGCCGAACTGCGCGCCGCCAAGGATCAGGCCGAAAGCGCCACCCGCGCCAAGACCGAGTTCCTGGCCATGATGAGCCACGAAATCCGCACCCCGCTCAACGGCATCGTCGGCACCGCAGAGATCCTGCGCGGCCGTCCGCTCGATGCCGAGGCGGCGGCGGCCGTGCGCACCATCCAGCAGTCGGGCGCGGCTCTGGCCGAACTGCTCAACGACATCCTCGACATTTCCCGCATCGAGGCCGGGCGCCTGTCGTTCGAGAACCGCGACTTCGACCCCGCCGCCCTGCTGGCCGGGCTGTCCGCCCTGATGCGTCCGGCGGCCGATGCCAAGGGGCTGGGCTGGCAGGTGGCGGTCGCCCCGGACGTGCCGCCCATGGTGCACGGCGACCCGGCACGGCTGCGTCAGGTGCTGCTCAATCTGGTCGGCAACGCGGTCAAGTTCACCGAGAGCGGCAGCGTGCGCCTGGACCTCACCGCCAGCCCCGGCGACGCCCGCCACGTTACCCTGACCTTCACGGTGGCCGACACCGGCATCGGCATCCCCGAGGCCGACCGCGACCGCCTGTTCCAGCCGTTCAGCCAGTTGAGCGAGGACCGCTCCATGCGCTACGGCGGCACCGGCCTGGGGCTCGCCATCTCGCGCCGGTTGGTCGAGGGCATGGGCGGCGTCATCGAAATGACCAGCCGCGAAGGCCATGGTGCGACGTTTACCGTCGTCCTGCCGGTGCTGGTCGGCGACCCGGCGGCCGCGCCGGTCGAGGATATCGGCAACGTCCCGCCGCTGCGCATCCTGGTGGTCGAGGACGAGCCGGTGAACCGCCGGGTTCTGGAAGGCTTGCTGAAACACGGCGGCCATTCCGTGACCAGCGTGGCGTCGGGGCCGGAGGCGCTGGAGTGCCTGGAGCACGCCGACATTGACATGGTGCTCACGGACCTGCGCCTTCCCGGCCTGTCGGGGATCGAAGTGGCGCGGCGGGTGCGGGCGCTGGGCGGGCCGCCGGTAATTGCCGTGACCGCCAACCTGATGGCCGACGACCGCGCCGCCTGCGCCGAGGCCGGGGTGGTGGCTGTTGTCGGGAAGCCGGTGCTGATGGACGACCTGCGCGCCGCCCTGGCTGCCGCGTGGAAGGACCGCCCGCCGCCCATGCCCGCCCTGTTCGACCGCCGATATTTGGACGATCTGGCCGAAGCCCTGCCCCCCGCCGAGGTCGCCCGCCTGCTGGACCTCGCCGAAGGGTCGATCAACGGCGCCCTGAACGAACTCGCCGAGGGCCTGAGCGCCGATGTGGCCCACCGTCTGGCCGGGGTGGCGGGAAGCTATGGATTGCTGCGCCTGCGCGACCGCGCCAAAGCCCTGGAAACCGCCCTCCGCCAGGGGCGGCCCGAGGACGCCCCCAGCCTGGCCGCCCTGGTCGCGCTGGCCGAGGAGGGGCGAGTGGCGTTGGGGGCGTGGTCGGGTGAATCCTTAAACGCTGCGCGCGAGCCGTAGGCCGTTTGTCCGCTAACGCGGATGGCTGCCGCCAGCCTGGAGCGATGCTCCAGACCTCCTTGTTTTTCTTAAAGAAGGAAAAGGGGTTTGGGGCTTGCCCCAAGCCGTCGGGCGGCAGCCCGTCCGCGCCAGCGGAACGATATCGACTGGCCGGCCCCTTAGAGCCCGTCCGGAAGGTTCTTGATTCTGATGAATCGGTTGTGATTCCATGGCTCTCCAGACGAATTGGGGGGGGCAGCATGTGGACGAAGGAGAACCGGCGGGTCTATGAGCGGCCTGGGCTGCGCTATCCGAGTGACCTGACCGATGATGAATGGGCGCTGGTGGAGCCGCTGATCCCACCGGCCAAACGCGGCGGCCGCCAGCGGACGGTGAACATCCGCGAGGTGTTGAACGGCATCTTCTACGTGCTGATGACCGGGTGCCAATGGCGGGCATTGCCCAAGGACCTGCCCCCCCCAAGAGCACGGTTCATGAATATCTCGGGCTGTGGGAGTGGGATGGCACCCTGGCCCGCCTCCATCACGCCCTGTTCGTCGAAGTGCGGGAACTTTCCGGCAAGGAAGCCAGTCCAACGGCCGCCATCATCGACAGTCAGAGCGTCAAAAGCGCCGAAAAAGGGCGGCGCGGATTGACCACTCGGGCTATGATGCGGGCAAAAAGGTCAAAGGCAAGAAGCGGCACATCGTCGTCGATACGCTCGGCCTGATCCTGGCGGCCCACATCCAGCCCGCCAGTGTCCAGGATCGCGACGGCGCGTTGCCGGTGCTCAAAGAGGTCCGCTGCCTCTTTCCGTTCATTGTCCGGGTCTTTGCCGACGGCGGCTACCAGGGGGCCGCCACGGCGGCGGCAGTACGCGAACTCGGGGTGTGGCATCTGGAAATCGTCAAGCGCTCCGACACCGCCAAGGGCTTCGAGGTGCTGCCCAAACGATGGATCGTCGAACGCACCTTTGGGTGGCTGGGACGCTGCCGACGCCTCGCAAAGGACTTCGAAAACCTCGCCAGGATGGCGCTGGCCTTTCTGCGCCTGGCCATGATCCGCCTCATGCTGCGCAGAATCGCAAGGCACCAAAAATCATAGGGAACTTTGCGGACGGACTCTTATACAGATCGAACCGCGGCCCCAGTCGGGTCAAAGATCCGGGCTTAGCGACGGCCCAGGGCCACCTTCATCTGATCCTCCAGAACTTTCAAGCGTGCATCGACCAGCATCTTTCTTGCGAATTCCTCATTTTTCTTAGCCTCTTCGCGAATCATTCTCTGGGTTTCTTTTTTCAATTTCTCTTGCTCTTTTTCCATAAGCATTTTTTGCTCTTTTATTTTATTCTCAAATACAACATCTTTGTTTTTACTTACGTTGTCCAAGTACTTTTGGAGCTCTTTTTGCATATCGAAATTGTTTTTCATGTAAGAATGGCCGACCTTAGCAAAAATCTTATCTTCGAAGGACTTAAGAGAATTTTTATCTTGGGCAGCTTCCTTCATGACAAGCTTCAGAATCTTATCCATGGCGTTCACTTTTAAATTGAGCGCCGCAGCGGCCTTGCCTAATTCTGACACCTTCCCCGAGCGCCCATCTTCCATCTCTTTGATGGCCAATGAGTTCGCTTTCACTGTTCGCTCCAGATAGGCGATGCGCTTTTCCAGAACTTTTAGCATCAATTCAACGTTTACTGCCATCTCACTCAATCCTGCAGGTGACACAACCCCGTCCCGGGTAAGGATTATATGACGCGCGGTGCATATAACGTTTAATAACCCGTACAAATACATATGCGCGCATAGACCGGGTCAATATTGAACATCGGTCTTGATGAAATTTTCTGCGTAATTTGGATAGTACTGCGTAATTCGGACAACGCCGGATTGCCAGGGTCATGGGTCCAGGCGATACGCGAGGATCCAGGCAAGGAAGTGCCCGGTGCAAAACTCTATGAGCCCGTCCGGAAGGTTCTTGATTCTGATGAATCGGTTGTGATTCCATGGCTCTCCAGACGAATTGGGGGGGGGTAGCATGTGGACGAAGGAGAACCGGCGGGTCTATGAGCGGCCTGGGCTGCGCTATCCGAGTGACCTGACCGATGATGAATGGGCGCTGGTGGAGCCGCTGATCCCACCGGCCAAACGCGGCGGCCGCCAGCGGACGGTGAACATCCGCGAGGTGTTGAACGGCATCTTCTACGTGCTGATGACCGGGTGCCAATGGCGGGCATTGCCCAAGGACCTGCCCCCCCCAAGAGCACGGTTCATGAATATCTCGGGCTGTGGGAGTGGGATGGCACCCTGGCCCGCCTCCATCACGCCCTGTTCGTCGAAGTGCGGGAACTTTCCGGCAAGGAAGCCAGTCCAACGGCCGCCATCATCGACAGTCAGAGCGTCAAAAGCGCCGAAAAAGGGCGGCGCGGATTGACCACTCGGGCTATGATGCGGGCAAAAAGGTCAAAGGCAAGAAGCGGCACATCGTCGTCGATACGCTCGGCCTGATCCTGGCGGCCCACATCCAGCCCGCCAGTGTCCAGGATCGCGACGGCGCGTTGCCGGTGCTCAAAGAGGTCCGCTGCCTCTTTCCGTTCATTGTCCGGGTCTTTGCCGACGGCGGCTACCAGGGGGCCGCCACGGCGGCGGCAGTACGCGAACTCGGGGTGTGGCATCTGGAAATCGTCAAGCGCTCCGACACCGCCAAGGGCTTCGAGGTGCTGCCCAAACGATGGATCGTCGAACGCACCTTTGGGTGGCTGGGACGCTGCCGACGCCTCGCAAAGGACTTCGAAAACCTCGCCAGGATGGCGCTGGCCTTTCTGCGCCTGGCCATGATCCGCCTCATGCTGCGCAGAATCGCAAGGCACCAAAAATCATAGGGAACTTTGCGGACGGACTCTTAGTCCTCCACCACCCCCGCTGTAAACCGATACCCCCGGCCGCGCACCGTTTCGATCAAGCGGTCCTCGCCCTTGTCATCGCCGATCTTGGCGCGCAGGCGGCTTATCAGGATGTCGATGGCGCGGCCCTCGGGGTTGGCACCGCGTCGGTCGGTGATGGCGTCGGCGAGGAGGTCGCGCGGGATGATGGTTTGTGGGTTGGCGACCAGATAGGCCAGGACGTCGAACTCGGCCGGCGTGAGGGGGGCGCGGCGGCCGTCGTCGGCGGTGACCGTGCGGCCGTCGCGGTCGAGGGTCCAGCCGGCGAACCGCGCGCCGGGGGTGCCACGCAGGGCCGCGTTGCCTGCCGCGCCGCCCGGGGCCCCACGGTCCAGCACATTACGCACGCGGGCCAGCAGTTCGCGCGGGAAGAACGGTTTGGTGACATAGTCGTCGGCGCCGATCTCCAGGCCCTGGGCGCGTTCGTCGGGGGTGTCGCGCGACGTCACGATGATGATGCCCAGGCGGGACCGGCTGCGGATGTGGCGCAACAACTCCAGGCCATCGCTGTCGGGCAGGTTGAGGTCGAGCAGCACGAGGTCCACCGCCTCGGCCTCCAGGGCTGCCTGCATGGCGAAGCCGTCGGCGGCGGTGAGGGTGGCGTATCCTGCATTGGTCAAATAGGCGGCAATCATCTCGCGGACCGCGCCGTCGTCCTCGACCACCAGAACTTTTTTCGAGCCGTTCATGCCGCGTGGCCCCTGGTGCCGGAAACACTGCGGAAACATGGCGGGGAGAAGGGCGCCTCGGTCCGCCGCGGGGTCGGCCTCGTCAAGACACGGTCAAGAAACATTCGGTGGATAACTCCGTGCCTCAAGGTGGGCGATGGCATTGGGCAAGCCCTTTGCGGTCCCGTTGTGCCCCCTGATTTGTAACGCATCAATGCTTTATTTGTAAGCGATTCTTTTCCATGCCCATTACTTGGGCATCGTGGGGCGGGGGCCTGCCTGTGATGCTCCCAGGAAACCCCTCCCGGCGCGGCCTGTAAAGGCATTTCCGCTGCACTTCCAACGCGCTACCCCCACTGGCACGGCGCCTGCGAAGGGACGGGCACGGACAGCCAGTCCGCACCCAGTCAGTGGAAGGAATCCCATGAAGAAAACGCTGCGCTCCCTGGCCGCCGCCACCGCCTTCGCCGCGGTGGGCGCCGTTTCCGCACTGCCCGCCTGGGCAGCCGACACCATCAAGGTCGGCATCCTTCACTCGCTGTCCGGAACCATGGCGATCAGCGAGACGACGCTGAAGGACGCCATGCTGATGATGATCGACGATCTCAACAAGCAGGGCGGCCTGCTCGGCAAGCAGGTCGAGCCGGTCGTCGTCGATCCGGCTTCCAACTGGCCGCTGTTCGCCGAAAAGGCGCGCGAGTTGCTGGAGAAGGACAAGGTCGACGTGATGTTCGGCTGTTGGACCTCGGTGTCCCGCAAGTCGGTCCTGCCGGTGGTCGAGGACCTCAACGGCCTGCTGTTCTACCCGGTCCAGTATGAGGGTGAGGAAAGCTCCCGCAACGTGTTCTACACCGGCGCGGCCCCGAACCAGCAGGCCATTCCGGCCGTGGATTACCTGATGAACGACCTGGGTGTGGAGCGCTGGGTGCTGGCCGGCACCGACTATGTGTATCCGCGCACCACCAACAAGATCCTCGAACAGTACCTGATCGACAAGGGCGTGGCCCCGGCCGACATCATGGTCAACTACACCCCGTTCGGCCATGCCGACTGGCAGACCATCGTGTCCGACGTCAAGAAGTTCGGTTCGGCCGGCAAAAAGACCGCCGTGGTATCGACCATCAACGGCGACGCCAACGTGCCGTTCTACAAGGAACTCGCCAACCAGGGCATCAAGGCCAACGACATTCCCGTGGTTGCCTTCTCGGTCGGTGAAGAGGAACTGGCCGGCATCGACACCAAGCCGCTGGTCGGCCACCTCGCCGCCTGGAACTACTTCATGAGCGAGGAAAGCCCGGCCAACGCCGCCTTCATCAAGAAGTGGCACGCCTTCACCAAGGACACCAAGCGCGTCACCAACGACCCCATGGAAGCCCACTTCATCGGCTTCAACATGTGGGTCCAGGCCGTGCGTCAGGCCGGCACCACCGACGTCGACGCCGTGCGTCAGGCCATGTACGGCCAGAAGGTCGCCAACCTGACCGGCGGCGTGTCCGAAATGATGCCCAACCACCACATCACCAAGCCGGTGCTGATCGGTGAAATCCAGCCCGACGGCCAGTTCGCCACCGTGTGGCAGACCGAAGGTCTGGTCGCTGGCGACGCGTGGTCCGACTTCATCCCGGAATCCAAGAAGCTGAACGCCGACTGGACCTACCCGTGGGTGTGCGGCAACTGCGAAAAGCCGAAGTTCGCGCCCGTCGCCGGAATGTAAGTCGCGCCTTTAGTCCGCTGTCGCGGACGGGCTATCGCCCGGACCCATTTGGAGCAAAGCTCCAAACCTCCTTGTTTTTCTTTAAGAAAACAAAAGGGGGTTCGGGGTTCACCCCGAGCGGGTGTGGGCGGCAGCCCACCAATTTTCCACCCCGGCCCGCCACCCAAATGTTTCCGGCGGCGGGTCGGGTTTCCCCAAGTTTCCCTCCACGCTTTTCGGGAGACCGCCCGTGTCCCGCATCCTTGCCGCCCTCGGCGTCCTCGTGGCGCTGATGTTCGCGCCGCTCGCTCCCGCCGCCGCCGCCGATGACGCCGCCTTTGCCGAGGCGGTGGCCGGGCTCGACCAGAAGAGTTTCCCCAAGCGGGCCGAGGCGGTCGCCATCCTGGGCACCCTGGGCCACGCCCGGACCGAAACCGTGCTGCGTGCCCTGGCCGACGGCACCCTTTTCGCCCGCAAGGAGGACAGGCTCGTGGTCATCGGCCGGCTGTCCGGCGACGCCTATTCCCTGACCGACGCCGCCACCGGCGCCCCGGCCGGCAGCGCGCCATCGGGCGAGCTTTCCAAGATCATCGCCAACAACCAGATGCGCGGCCAGATTCAGGACATCCTGGGCCGTTTCCTGTTGTTCAGCACGTCGGCCGAGGACCGCATCCGGGCGGCCGATCAGGTGCTCGCCAACCCCGACGCCTCGGCCGTCGAGCAGGTGCGCAACGCCCTGAAGGTCGAGAACGACCCCGCCGTGCGGCAGCGCCTGGAGCGCGCCCTGGCGGCGGCATTGCTGTCGGGCGGCGGCTCCACCGAGGAACGCATGGCCGCCGTCCAGACCCTGGGCAACACCAACGAGCCCGCCCTGCGCGGCCTGATCCAGCGCACCGCCGCCAATGACGCGGACGAGGCCGTGCGTGCCGCCGCGACCTCCGCCCTGGCCGCCATCGACCGCCGACTGGTGTTCCTGGACATGGGGCAGAACCTGGTGTTCGGGCTGTCGTTGGGGTCGGTGCTGCTGCTTGCCGCGATCGGGCTCGCCATTACCTTTGGCGTCATGGGCGTCATCAACATGGCCCATGGCGAGATGATCATGCTCGGCGCCTACACCACCTTCGTGGTCCAGCAGGCGTTCCGCAGTTACCTGCCGCCGGACCTGTTCGGGCTGTATCTGGTGGTCGCCGTGCCGATGGCCTTTCTGGTCGCCGGGGCGGTCGGCGTCGCCATGGAACGCACGGTCATCCGCTACCTGTATGGGCGGCCGCTGGAGACGTTGCTTGCCACCTGGGGCATCAGCCTGATGCTGCAACAGGCCATCCGGTCCTCGTTCGGGGCGACCAACCGCGAGGTCGCCAACCCCGCGTGGATGTCCGGCGCCATGGACTTCCTGGGCCTGAGCCTGACCACCAACCGCATTGTCATCATCGTGTTCGCCGCCGCCGTGGTGCTGGCCCTGGCCGCCTTCCTGCGCTGGTCGGCGATGGGGTTGAACATGCGCGCCGTGACCCAGAATCGTTCCATGGCCGCCGCCATGGGCATCCCGACGGGCCGCGTGGACGCCCTGACCTTCGGGCTGGGTTCGGGCATTGCCGGGGTCGCGGGCGTCGCCCTGTCGCAGGTGTCCAACGTCAGCCCCAGCCTCGGCCAGGGGTACATCGTCGACAGCTTCATGGTGGTGGTGTTCGGCGGCGTGGGCAGCCTGTGGGGCACCGTGGTCGGGGCCATGTCGCTGGGCATCGTCAACAAGTTCCTGGAGCCGTACTCCGGCGCGGTGCTCGCCAAGATCCTGGTCCTGGTCATCATCATCCTGTTCATCCAGAAGCGTCCCAGGGGTCTGTTCGCGCTTCGCGGTCGTTTTGTTGAGTAGCCCTCAGGCGCCGGGCGCGCGCTCCGCGCGCTTGGCTTACGCGGCAGGAGCCGCGCGCCGCAGTCGCGGCGTCCGGGCTGATGGCCCGGCACGTGCAACGACATAGAGGAAGTAGACGATGGGTCCGATAACCCGACGCCTGATGGCCCTGGAAAGCAAGCGCGGCTGGGCCGTTCTTCTGGCGGTCTTCGCCTTTGCCGCCGTGGCGGTGCCGCTGCTCAACGTCCTGCTGCCGCCGGACCACGCGCTGCACGTCCCGACCTACATGGTCCAACTGCTGGGCAAGTTCCTGTGCTACGCCATGCTGGCCCTGGCGCTCGACCTCATCTGGGGGTTCGCGGGGGTGTTGAGCCTCGGCCATGGGGCGTTCTTTGCGCTCGGCGGGTACGCCATGGGCATGTACATGATGCGCCAGATTGGCGAGCGCGGCGTCTATGGCAACGCCGACCTGCCGGACTTCATGGTGTTCCTGAACTGGGGCGAACTGCCGTGGTACTGGTGGGGGTTCGACACCTTCTGGTTCGCAGCACTCATGGCCGTCGCCGTGCCCGGCCTGCTGGCCTTCGTGTTCGGCTGGCTGGCCTTCCGGTCGCGCATCACCGGGGTGTACCTGTCGATCATCACCCAGGCCATGACCTACGCCCTGATGCTGGCCTTCTTCCGCAACGAGATGGGGTTCGGCGGCAACAACGGCCTGACCGACTTCAAGGACATCCTGGGCTACAGCCTGAGCGCCGATGGCACCAAGATCGGCCTGTACATCGCCACCGTCATCGCCCTGACCCTGGCTTATCTCATCAGCCGGTTCATCGTCGGGTCGCGCCTGGGCCGTATCCTGCTGGCCGTGCGCGACGCCGAAAGCCGGGTGCGCTTCATCGGCCATTCGGTGACCGGGGCCAAGCTGTTCGCCTTCACGGTGTCGGCCATGATCGCCGGGGTGGCCGGAGCCCTGTACGTGCCCCAGGTCGGCATCATCAACCCGTCCGAGTTCTCGCCCGCGCAATCCATCGAGGTTGCCATCTGGGCGGCGGTCGGCGGGCGCGGCACGCTGTTCGGCCCCATCCTGGGGGCGCTGTCGGTCAACGGCGCCAAGTCCTTTTTCACCGGCGCCGCGCCCGAGGTGTGGCTGTTCTTCCTGGGCGGCTTGTTCGTGGTCGTCACCCTGTTCCTGCCCAAGGGCCTGGTCGGCCTTGCCGCCGCCGCCCGCCGCCTGAAGCGGCCCGCCCTGCCTGTCACGAAGGAGGAACCCCGCAATGCGTGAGGCTCATGGCTCCATCCTGTACCTCGACGGCGTCAGCGTGAGTTTTGATGGCTTCAAGGCCCTGAACTCCCTGTCGCTGATCATCGAACCGGGCGAACTGCGCACCATCATCGGCCCCAACGGGGCGGGCAAGACCACCATGATGGACGTCATCACCGGCAAGACCCGGCCCGATGTGGGCGCGGTGCTTTATGACGGGGAGGTGGACCTCACCAAGCAGTCCGAGGAACGCATCGCCATCATGGGCATCGGCCGCAAGTTCCAGAAGCCGACTGTGTTCGAGAACCTGACCGTGTTCGAGAACCTCGAACTGGCCCTGGCCGGGGAACGCCGCACCTTCGCCGTGCTGTTCGCCCAGTTGAGCGGCACCCAGCGCGACCGCATCGCCGAGATCCTTGCCACCATCCGCCTGACCGGCCGCGCCACCGACAAGGCCGGAACCCTCAGCCACGGTCAAAAGCAGTGGCTGGAAATCGGCATGCTGCTGGCCCAGGATCCGCGCCTGATGCTGCTCGACGAGCCGGTCGCCGGAATGACCGACGCCGAAACCGAACAGACCGCCGAACTGCTGGTCGGCATCGCCCGGGAACGCTCCGTCATCGTGGTCGAGCACGACATGGAATTCGTCCGCACCCTGGCCAGCAAGGTCACGGTCCTGCACGAGGGGAGCGTCCTGGCCGAAGGCTCCTTGGCCCACGTCCAGGCCGACGAGCGGGTCATCGAAGTGTATTTGGGCCGGTAAAACAAATAGTTGAACCACAGAGACGCAGAGGCACAGAGGGACCGTGCCAAGGCCGCGCGCAGCGCAAAATCGGCTCTGTCCGCGACAATCAGGAAGCCTGCGGCGCCGCCTGCTCCGCACTCTCTGTGTCTCGGTGCCTCTCTGTGGTTCAAGAAATCGAAGGACCACCACGATGCTGACAGTCTCCGACGTCCATCTGCACTACGGCGCTTCCCACACCCTGCGCGGGGTGGGGCTGCGGGCCGACAAGGGGCGCGTCACCTGCCTGATGGGGCGCAACGGGGTGGGCAAGACCAGCCTGCTCGGCGCGGTCATGGGGATGCACCCGATTTCCGCCGGATCGATCACCTGGGAAGGCGACGACATCACTCGCCTGCCGACCCACCAGCGGGCCAAGCGCGGCATCGCCTATGTGCCGCAGGGTCGCGAGATCTTCCCCCGCCTGACCGTGCGCGAGAACCTGGAAACCGGCTTTGCCTGCCTGCCGCGCGCCTTGCGCCACCTGCCCGACGAGATCTTCGACCTGTTCCCGGTCCTGCGCGACATGCTCCACCGGCGGGGCGGCGACCTGTCGGGCGGGCAGCAGCAACAGCTTGCCATCGCCCGCGCCCTGGTCACCAAGCCGCGCCTTCTGGTGCTCGACGAACCGACCGAGGGCATCCAGCCGTCGATCATCAAGGACATCGAGCGGGTCATCCGCTTGCTCGGCTCGCGCGGCGACATGGCGATTTTGCTGGTCGAGCAATACTTCGAGTTCGCCCGCGATCTGGCCGACGACTACGCCGTCATGGACCGGGGGGAGATCGTCATGGCCGGCGCCGCCGCCGCCATGGAGGAAACCGAGGTGCGCAAGCATCTGACGGTGTGATTGAGAGTTCGGAAAAAGCCGGGCTCTGCTCGGACCCGCCAGGAGGCTCGGTCTCCTGGACCTCGGGAACGAGGTATGGCAAGCCGCGCGCAGCGCAGTCAATGTTGGGGGGAGTGTCTGCCTGCGGCGCAAAAGAAAGCCGCGAACCTCATGGGTTCCAAGGGCCGCTCGGCCCTTGGCGGATCCGGGCCGCGCCCGGCTTTTTCCCAAAGTTGCCCACCGATTGGACGCTGCTTGGCTAAACCATGGGCGTTTCGGGGCCGCAGGCGGGAGAATTAACGCCGTAGACGCTGGCACAGGCCTTGCTGTGCTTCTTGCAAACCGTAGAGGGGACTTTCCATGCCACGCCTTCCGCTCCTTGCCGCCGTTGCTGTCCTGGCCGCCGGAACCGCCGAGGCCCATGCGCCGGGCGGCAGTAGCTTCGGCTTTGCCGCCGGGCTGAGCCATCCGTTCCTGGGCATCGATCACCTGTTGGCCATGGTGGCGGTCGGCCTGCTCGCCGTGCAGCAGCAGGGCAAGGTCTGGCTGCTGCCGGGCGCGTTCGTCGCGGCCATGGCGGCGGGCCTGGGGCTGGGGGCGCTGGGCTTCGGGATGCCGTTGGAGGCTGCGATCATCGGCTCCGTGGTGTTGCTGGGCGCGCTCGTCGCCTTGGGCAGGGGCCTTCCGCCGGCTGCTTTGGTCACGGTGGTGGCGGTGAGTGCCGCGCTGCACGGCCATGCCCACGGACTGGAACTGCCGGCCGCGTCGTCGGCCGTGGGGGCGCTGGCCGGAACCGCCGTGCTGCACGCCATCGGGGTTGGGCTCGGCCTTGGCCTGAAGCCGGTGGCGGTGCGGACGTGTGGCGCGGCCTTTGCCGCTGTCGCCCTGGTGCTGGTCCTGGCGTGAACGCGCTGCTCCCCCTCAGCACGTCCTGCGGGGTGGCCGAGGTCGTGGTGCGGGCCGACGGACAGGGCATCACCCGCCTCGCCGATCTGCGCCAGGACGCTCCGCTACGCCTGCTGTTTCCGCGCGGTCCGGCCGGCGAGCCCCTGACCGCCTGCCTGACCAACACCGGCGGCGGGCTGGTCGGCGGCGACCGTCTGGCGGTGCGGGTGGAGGCGGGGGAGGACACGCGCCTCATGGTCATGGCCCAGGCGGCGGAGAAGGTCTACCGCTCGCTCGGTCCGACCTGTGGCATCTCGGTCGATCTGGCGGCTGGTGCCGGGGCGTGGCTGGAGTGGCTGCCGCAAGAGACCATCGTCTTTGACCGCGCCCGCCTGCGTCGGCGCACCCGGCTGGAAATCACCGCGACGGCCCGCGCCCTGGCAGGGGAGATGTTGGTGTTTGGCCGCACCGCCCACGGCGAGGTGCTGCGCGAGGGGCTTGTGCGCGACGCCTGGGAGGTCCGCGTGGACGGGCGGCTGGTCTGGGCCGACGTGCTGCACCTGGACGGCGATCTGCGCGCCGTTCTCGACCATCCGGCCACCTTCGACGGCGCCACCGCCTGCGCCACGCTGGTCTATCGCGGCCCCGATCAGGAGGCCCTGCGCGATGCGGTGCGGGAAGGTTCGGTGCCCGATGGCGTGCTGCGCGGCGCGACCATCGTCGGCGGTCTGCTGGTCGTGCGCTGGCTCGGCCACGATGCCTTGGCCCTGCGCGACGACTTTGGGCGTGCCTGGACGACGATTCGGGCCGCCAACGGATTTCCGGGGCGTCTGCCCCGGCTCTGGCATGTTTGAGAGGTATCAAGTGAACCACAGAGGCACAGAGGCACAGAGGTTTCCGTCGCACGGCGCCGCAGGCGGAAAAGCGCCAATGGCCGGATTGTCAGCGCTGCGCGCGGTTTCATTGCAGGTGCCATTTGCACGGTCTCTCTGTGCCTCTGTGCCTCTGTGGTTCAAAACCACATCCAAGGGAGGAGCGTCGTGAACCTGTCCCCACGCGAGAAGGACAAGCTGCTGGTCGCCATGGCCGCCATGGTGGCGCGCAAGCGCCTGGAGCGCGGCGTGTTGCTCAATTTCCCGGAGGCCATTGCCCTGATTACCGACTTTGTGGTCGAGGGGGCGCGCGACGGGCGCAGCGTGGCCGACCTGATGGCCGCCGGGGCGCATGTCATCGGTCGCGCCCAGGTCATGGAGGGCATCGCCGAGATGATCCCCGAAATCCAGGTCGAGGCGACCTTTCCCGACGGCACCAAGCTGGTGACCGTCCATCAGCCCATCCGTTAGGGAGGCCGCGACATGATCCCCGGCGAAGTCTTTCCCGCCCCCGGCGACCTGACCCTCAACGCGGGCCGCGCCACCGTCTCCGTAACGGTCGAGAACACCGGCGACCGTCCGGTGCAGGTCGGCAGCCACTTCCATTTCTTCGAGGTCAACGAGGCCCTGCGCTTTGATCGCGCCGCCGCGCGCGGCTTCCGCCTGGACATCGCGGCCGGGACCGCCGTGCGGTTCGAGCCGGGGCAGGCGCGCGCGGTGCACCTCGTCGCCTTTGCCGGCGACCGCGTGGTGATCGGCTTCAACGCCAAGGTTCAGGGCGCGCTTGAGGGAGGGAACTGACCATGGCGACCACCATAGACCGGGCCTCCTACGCCGACATGTTCGGCCCGACCACCGGCGACCGCGTGCGGCTGGCCGACACCGCCCTCATCATCGAGGTGGAAAAGGACTTCACCACCTATGGCGAGGAAGTGAAGTTCGGCGGCGGCAAGGTCATCCGCGACGGCATGGGCCAGTCCCAACGCTCGCGCGCCGAGGGGGCCGTGGACACCGTCATCACCAACGCCCTGATCGTCGACCACTGGGGCATCGTCAAGGCCGACGTGGGCCTCAAGGATGGGCGGATCGCCGCCATCGGCAAGGCCGGAAATCCCGACATCCAGCCCGGCGTGACCATCATCATCGGGCCGGGAACCGAGGTCATCGCGGGCGAGGGGCGCATCCTGACGGCCGGGGGCATCGACGCCCACATCCACTGGATCTGCCCGCAGCAGATCGACGACGCGCTGTATTCGGGCATCACCACCATGCTCGGCGGCGGCACCGGCCCGGCCGAGGGCACCAACGCCACGACCTGCACCCCCGGCCCCTGGCACATCGAGCGCATGATGCAGGCGGCCGAGGCGTTCCCCATGAACCTCGCGTTCTTTGGCAAGGGCAACGCCAGCCAGCCGGCCGCCCTGGTCGAACAGGTCGAGGCGGGTGTGTGCGGCCTCAAGCTGCACGAGGACTGGGGCACCACGCCGGCCGCCATCGACACCTGCCTGTCCGTGGCCGAGGACCACGACATCCAGGTCGCCATCCACACCGACACCCTCAACGAAAGCGGCTTTGTCGAAAACACCGTGGCGGCCTTCAAGGGCCGCACCATCCACGCCTTCCACACCGAGGGCGCCGGCGGCGGCCATGCGCCCGACATCATCAAGCTGGTCGGCGAGGCCAACGTCATCCCGTCATCGACCAACCCGACCCGGCCGTTCACCGTCAACACCATCGACGAGCATCTGGACATGCTGATGGTGTGCCACCACCTCGACCCGCGCATCCCCGAGGACGTCGCCTTCGCCGAAAGCCGCATCCGGCGGGAAACCATCGCGGCCGAGGACATCCTTCACGATCTCGGCGCGTTCTCGATCATCTCGTCGGACAGCCAGGCCATGGGCCGGGTGGGCGAGGTCATCACCCGGACGTGGCAGACCGCCCACAAGATGAAGGTGCAGCGCGGCAGCCTGCCCGGCGAGACGGGCGACAACGACAACCTGCGGGTCCGCCGCTACATCGCGAAGTACACCATCAACCCCGCCCTGACCCACGGCATCGCCCAGCACGTCGGGTCGGTCGAGGTCGGCAAACTGGCCGATCTGGTGCTGTGGAAGCCGATGTTCTTTGGCGTGAAGCCCGACATGGTGCTGAAGTGCGGCACCATCGCCGCCGCGCTGATGGGCGATCCCAACGCCTCCATCCCGACGCCGCAGCCGGTCCATTACCGCCCCATGTTCGGCAGCTTCGGGCGGTCGCTGACGGCGTCCTCGGTGCTGTTCGTGTCCCAGGCCGGGCTGGCGCTGGGCATCGACGAACGCTACGGGCTGTCCAAGAAACTGCTGGGCGTCGAGGGCTGCCGGTCGGTCAAGAAGGCCGACATGGTGCACAACAACGCCACACCGCACATCGAGGTCGACCCCGAAACCTACGAGGTGCGGGCCGACGGCGAACTGCTGACCTGCGAGCCGGCCGACATCCTGCCGCTCGCCCAACGCTATTTCCTGTTCTAGGGAGGCTCCCCCATGCGCCGCGCCATCGAAGTTATCCCCGCCGGAACGTGGCCCGAGGGGCGGGCGGTCGGCACCGTCACCTTGCCCTGCACCGAACGCCACCGCCGCCGTGTCCTGATGCACGATGACGCCGGGGGGGACTTCCTGCTCGACCTGCCCGAGGCCGTGCACATGGCTGATGGCGACGGGCTGGCCCTGGAGGACGGCGCCGTGGTGCGCGTCGTCGCGGCCGAGGAATTCGTCGCCGAGGCCCGCTGCACCGATCCCCTGCATCTGGCCCGCGTGGCGTGGCACCTGGGCAACCGCCATCTGCCGGTGCAGATCCTGAAGGACGGGGGCATCCGTTTTCCCCATGACCATATCATCGAGGGCATGGTCACCGGCCTGGGGGCCGAGGTCAGCCATTGCCGTGCCCCGTTTCACCCCGAGAGCGGCGCCTACTCCGGCGGGGCGGGGGGCGGGGCGGGGGGCCATGGACACTGACCTCTACCGCCTGATGACGTGGCTGTCCCCGGCCTTCCCGGTCGGGGCGTTCACCTACTCCCACGGCCTGGAATGGGCCGTGGAGGACGGGCGGGTGCGCGATCTGGCGACCCTGACGGCATGGGTCGAGGGCATTGTGGTGCACGGCGCCGGCCGAACCGACGCCGACTTGTTCCGTGAGGCGCACGAGGCGGTGGAGGCCGGCGACCACGCCCGCTTCGCCCGCGCCGCCGAGTGGGCCGAGGCCCTGCGCGGAACGGCGGAAATGGCAATGGAAAGCGCCAACCAGGGCCGCGCCTTCCTCGACTGCCTGGGGAAATCCTGGCCGCACGAGGACCTTGCGACCTGGGCGCCGCGTCCGCTGGCCTACGCCGTCGCCGTCGCCGTGGCGAGCGCCCTGCACGGCGTTGCCCTGCGCCCGGCCCTGACCGCCTTCCTGCACGCCATGGCGGCCAACCTCATCAGCGCGGCGGTGCGGCTGGTCCCGCTCGGCCAGACCGACGGCCAGAAAGCCCAGGCAGCCCTCGGCCCGGTCATCGCACGGGCGGTTGACGACGCCTTGGCCCGCACCTGGGGCGACCTGGGCGGCGCCGCGCCGCTCATCGACCTGACCAGCATGGCCCACGAAACCCAGTATTCGAGGATGTTCCGATCATGAGCACCACCAATCCCCTGCGCGTCGGCATCGGCGGCCCGGTCGGGTCCGGCAAGACCACCCTGTTGGAGATGCTGTGCCGGGCCATGCACGGGCCGTGGAACATCGCGGCGATTACCAACGACATCTTCACCAAGGAGGATCAGCAGATCCTCACCCGGTCGGGGGCGCTGCCAGCCGACCGCATCATGGGCGTGGAGACCGGTGGCTGCCCGCATACCGCCATCCGCGAGGACGCATCGATCAACCTTGCCGCCGTGGCCGACATGACGGCGAAGTTTCCGGGGCTGGAGGTCATCTTCATCGAAAGCGGCGGCGACAATCTGGCCGCCACCTTCTCGCCCGAGCTGGCCGACATCACCATCTATGTCATCGACGTGTCGGCCGGCGACAAAATCCCGCGCAAGGGCGGGCCGGGCATCACGCGGTCCGACCTGTTGCTCATCAACAAGATCGACCTCGCCCCCCTGGTCGGCGCCTCGCTGGAGATCATGGACCGCGACGCCGCCAAAATGCGCGGCACCCGCCCGTTCCAGTTCGCCAACATCAAGGCCGGGCAGGGCGTCCAAGGCGTCATCGACTTCATCGTCCGCCACGGCGGCCTTGCCGACCAGCGGCGCGCGACGTCCTGACTATGGCGGCTGCGGGGTTGGACTGTTTTTATCGAGGTCGGCCGTAAGCGGATAGAGCAGAATACTCATGGGCGTTCGTATCGGCCGGAATGGCGGGAACGGCCGGGCCTGGACGCCGGCCCCGGCTTGACGGGGCGGGGCACCCCGCCGATGATGGCCATATCCTGATCTTTCGGATGCTTGCCCATGCCGCCCGTGTCACCGCCGTCGTACGTGCTCGTCCTGGGGATCGGCAACCGCATCCTTGGCGACGAGGGAGTAGGGGGCCGGGTGGTGGACCAACTGGGCGCCGAGGGCCTTCCGCCGGGCGTCGAGGCGGTCGACGGCGGGACGGTGGGCCTGGCCCTGCTGCCGCGCATAGAGGAGGCCGACGCCGTCATCATCGTCGATGCTGGTCGCCTGCCCGAGCCGCCGGGCTCCATACGCTGCCTGGAGGGGCCGGCCATGGACGCCTTCGTTGCCGGCAGCCCATCGACGCCCCACGACATCGGCCTGCACGACCTGATGAGCGCCCTGGCCCTGCAGGACGCCCTGCCGGCCCACCGCGCCCTGGTCGTCATCGCACCGCAGAACTGCACCCTGTCCGAGGCCCTGTCGGACGCCGTCGCCGCCGCCGTGCCGGAGGCCTGCTCGGCGGTGCGGCGCATCCTCGACCGTTGGGCCGGCGCCGACCCTTCTTGAGCCCCGACGCTCTCCGGCAGCGCCATGGGAGGCTGTGCCCGGCCCCGATCTGTGGCAGGATGGGACCTTGCCCAAGGTTGCGGGAACATCGTAGGAGGCCCCCATGTGCCTAGCCATCCCCGCCTGCGTCGTTGAGGTCCTCAGCCCATTCGTGGCGCGGGTCGACCTGGGCGGGACGCGGCGCGAGGTCAGCACCGCCCTGCTGGATGGGGTCGCGGTGGGCGACTACCTGCTGATCCACGTCGGCCATGCCCTCCAGAAGATCGACGAGGCCGAAGCGGAAAAGACCCTCGCCCTGATGCGCGAGGTGCTGGCCGCGCTCGAGCCCGTCCAGACCTGATATGGATTACCTGCTCCTCTCGTGCATCTTGGGCTGCCGCCCAAACCCGTTTGGGGCAAGCCCTAAAGCGGTTTGCGTTTAACTTGACGCAGTGGTCCGCTGTCGGCGGCCACGCTTTCGCACGCGGTGCGTGGGGCTTCTCTACTTGACCGTCAGTTCCAGCATCTTCTCCCCGCCTTCGCCGGTCAGGTGGACGGCGCAGGCGATGCAGGGGTCGAAGCTGTGGATGGTGCGCAGGATCTCGATCGGCCGCGTCGGGTCCTCCATCGGCTGCCCGGCCAGGGCCGCCTCGTAGGGACCGGCCAGACCGGCGGGATCGCGGGGGCCGGCGTTCCAGGTCGATGGCACCACGGCCTGGTAGTTGGCGATCTTGCCGTCCTTGATCACCATCCAGTGGCCGAGCGCCCCGCGCGGGGCCTCCATGAAGCCGACGCCGCGGGCTTCCGAGGGCCAGGTTGACGGATCCCACAGCGCCGGGTTGAAGGTGTCGGTCTTGCCGGCCCGGATGTTGGCGACCAGGGAGTCGTACCACCCGGTCATGGCGTCGGCCATGATCTTGGTTTCCAGGGTCCGTGCGGCCGTGCGGCCGAGGGTGGAGAACAGCGCGCCGACGGGCACATCAAGGGTGCGCAGGGTGTGGTCGACCAGCTCCTTGGCCTGACCATGACCGCTGGCGTAGAGCATCAGGATGCGGGCGAGCGGACCGACCTCCATCGGTTTGCCCTGCCAGCGGGGCGACTTCAGCCACGAGTAGCCTTTGTCGATGTCGAGCTGCTTGTACGGCGGCTTGGGGCCGTCGTAGGCGAACTCTGTCTCCCCGGCGTAGGGGTGCAGGCCTTCGTCCTTGCCGCCCGAGTAGTCGTACCAGGAGTGGCTGATGTACTCCTGGATCTGGCTTTCTTCCTCGAGGTCCAGGTCGTGGATGGTGGACAGGTCGCGGTTCAGGATCACGCCACGCGGGATCATGAAGCTCGACGGGTCCTGCATGGTGGTCGACGGGAAGTCGCCATAGGTCAGGAAGTTGCCGACGCCTTCGCCCCACTGGGTCCACTCCTTGTAGAACCGGGCGATGGTCAGGGTGTCGGGGACGTAGACCTGGTCGACGAAGACCCGCATCTTGTCGAGCACGTCCTTGACCTTGCCCAGGCGTTCCGCGTTGAGCGATGAGTCGTTGTCCGGTCCGATGGGCAGCGGCACGCCGCCGACCAGGAAGTTCGGGTGCGGGTTCTTGCCGCCGAAGATGGTGTGCAGCTTGACCACGTCGCGCTGCCACTCCAGGGCTTCCAGGTAGTGGGTGACGGCCATCAGGTTGGCTTCGGGCGGCAGTTTGTAGGCCGGATGCCCCCAATACCCGTTGGCGAAGATGCCGAGCTGTCCCTGTTCGACGAAGGTCTTGAGCTTCTTTTGCGTGTCGGCGAAGTAGCCGCGCGACGACCGCGGATGGTTGGAAATCTGCTGCTGCAGCTCCGACGTCGCCAGCGGGTCCGCCTCCAGGGCCGAGACCACGTCCACCCAGTCGAGGGCGTGCAGGTGGTAGAAGTGCATGACGTGGTCGTGCACGTATTGGGCCGCCGCCATGAGGTTCCGGATGAGCTGGGCGTTCTCGGGGATCTCGTAGTTCAGGGCGTGCTCGGCCGCCCGGACCGAGGCGAGCCCGTGGACCAGGGTGCAGACCCCGCAGATGCGTTGGGCGAAGGCCCAGGCATCGCGAGGGTCGCGTCCCCTGAGGATGATCTCGATGCCGCGCACCATGGTGCCGGAGGAATAGGCCTCGGCGATGGTGTTGCCCTTCATCTGGGCCTCGATGCGCAGGTGCCCCTCGATGCGCGTGATGGGGTCGACGACGATACGGGTCATGATTTGTCACCCTCCGCGCTGGCGTTCCGTTCCTCTTCCTTTCCCGGCGCCGGCGGGTCCGGGTCCACGTCGATGAACTCGGCCAGCAACTCGGCGAGCCCGATGACCGGCAGGTCCATTTCGTAGTGGTCGATGGCTTCTTCCAGCACGTTGCGGCAGTTGGCGCAGGAGGTGACCAGTTCCTCCGGCTTGACGGAGTCGAGCTGGCGCTTCTTGGCGGTGAACACCTTGAGGCGCAGCTCCTCCGCCCGGTGGTTGGCCGATACACCGCCGCCACCGCCGCAGCACCAGTTCCATTCGCCGGCGTCGTATGTCTCGACATAGTCGCCCGCGACCAGGCCCAGCAGGTTGCGGGCCGGGCCGTGCATGCCGCCGCGCCGGCTGAGCTGGCAGGGGTCGTGGTAGGTGATGCGTTTGGCGTACTTGCCGCCGTTGGTGCGGATCTTGCCGGACTTGACGAAGTCGTCGAGGAGTTGGGTCAACTGGACGACCTCGAACTTGTAGGGCCGGCCGATGAGGTTGGGGCCTTCCCAGCGGATGGCCTGGTAGGCGTGGCCGCATTCGGGGCTGACGACGTACTTCACGCCCAGGTCCTCGGCGGCGTCGACGGTGCGCTGGACGATCTTCCGGGCGATGTCCTTGTTGCCCAACTGGATGCCGACGTTGGTGCCCTCGTAGGCCTTGCTGGAGACGGTCCAGGTCTTGCCGGCCTGCTTGAAGATCTTGGCGAGTGCCCCGATGATCTCGGGGAAGCCGATGATCTCCATGGACGACAGCAGCACCATGTAGTCGGCGCCCTTTTTGTCCATCTCGATGGCGATGCCGGTTTCCTTGGACTGCACCTCGATCTGCTTGTTCAGGGCCTTGAGGCCGATGCCGATGGGGCTGATCTGCTCCACCGCCTTGATCGACGCGGTGCGAAGCCCCTGCGGCATGTGGCCGGAGGCGCTCATGCCCTCGCGCATCTTGCGGATCATGTAGGTGATGTCGTTGCCCACCGGGCAGACCATGGAGCAGCGTCCGCACAGGGTGCAACTGTCGTAGACCAGCTCCTCCCATTCGGCGAGTTCCTCGTCGGTGACCGGTTTGGACAGGCCGAGCAGCCCGGCGACCTTGCCCGCCAGCGTGTATTCCTGCTTCCACAGGCGCTTCAGGGGCTCCACCTTGCGGATGGGCGTGTACTTGGGATCGCCCGTCTCGGTGTAGAACAGGCAGGCGTCGGCGCACAGGCCGCAGTGGACGCAGCTCTGCAGGAACGAGGCGACCGCGGCATCCACTTGTTCGAGCAGGGCGGCGCGGCCATTGGTGATCGACAGGGTCATGATGCGGCTCCCTTGCGACCGGCGATGAGGCCCTGGTAGCCCCGGGCCAACACCCAGGTGAAGGCGTGCATCAGCTTGGTGAAGGGGAAGACGATCAGGAGCAGTTCCACCGTCAATAGGTGCAGCGCCAGCATGGTGTCATATCCCGTGAACAGCCGGTTGACCGCGAACCAGCCGGTCAGGAGCGGCAGGAACGTCACCATCCAGGTCAGCATGTCTTCCTTGTCGGTCAGCATGCGCTTGACCGGGTCCTTCAGGCGATCGACGGCCAGCGCCACCATGGCGGCCATGGTCAGCAGCGTGACGCCGTCGATAATTCCATTGGGCAGGCCGGGCCAGGAGACGCCGAAGATGGCATCGAAAAAGACGATGTGCGGCACGAACAGGAACAGGGCGATGAACAGCCCGATGTGGAAGACGTAGCCGCCGATGACGGTCACCGGGCGCCGCCTCGTGTCGCCCGGGGCCGGCACGAAGCGGTTGCCGATGGTCCGCAAGGCCTGGGGCCAGGGTTTGCCGTGCGGCGGGGCGTTGTCGTGCTTGCGGCGCAGCCACTGGATCTCGATCAGGCGGATGATCAGCCCGACGATGAAGATGACGCCAGCGACATTCAGTGCCGGTCCGCGCGCGAACAGAAGGAGTTCGTTGCCGCTCATGACGTTCCCTCCTTGAGGTCGTCGACGGTGGTTTCCTCGCGTTGCTTCGAGGCCTTCTTCCGCCGCATCACGGCGGCGGTGCCAGCCGCCACACCGCCGGCCACGCCGACGGTCGCGGCTGCCCACACCCCGTTGCCGCCGGAGGCCAGCGGCGTGGACAGGGCCTTGTAGAAGCTGCCGGCATCCCAGAAGTCGGGCTCCGAGCAGCCCAGGCACGGATGGCCGGCCTGGATCGGGAAGCTCGTGCCCTGGTTCCACTTGATGGTGGCGCAGGCGTTGTAGGTGGTCGGGCCCTTGCAGCCGACCTCGTACAGGCACCAGCCCTTGCGCGCTCCCTCGTCATCGAAGGAGTGGGCGAACTTGCCCTGGTCGTAGAACGGGCGGCGGTAGCAGCGGTCGTGGATGGTGTCGCCGAAGAACGCCTTGGGCCGCCCCTTGTCGTCCAGCTCCGGCAGGGTGCCGAAGGTCAGGAAGTGGGCGATGGTGCCGGTTATGACCACCGGGATCGGCGGGCACCCGGGGACGTTGATGATCGGCTTGTCGCGGATGATCTCGCTGACCGGCACCGCTCCGGTCGGGTTGGGCCAGGCGGCTGGAATGCCGCCGAAGGCCGCGCAGGTGCCCACCGCGATGATCGCCGCAGCGTGCTTGGCCGTGTCTTCCAGCATCGCCCTGTTGGAGATGCCGGCGATGGTGGAGAAGCCGTTCTCCTCGGCCGGCAGCGACCCGTCGACGACGACGATGTATTTGCCCTTGTTCTCTTCCATTGCCTGCTCACGCGCGTGCTCGGCGGCGTCGCCGGCGGCGGCCTGCAGGGTATGATGGTAGTCCAGTGAGATCTGGTTGAGGATCAACTGCTCCAGCGTCGGGGAGTGGGCCCGCGTCAGCGACTCGGTGCAGCCCGTACACTCCTGGAACGACAGCCAGATGATGCTTGGGCGCCGAGCCGTCTCCAGGGCACGGGCGAGGTTCGGAAGCAGCGCCGGCGGCAGGGCCATGGCCGAGCCGAGCATGGTGCAGTAGCGCAGGAAGCTGCGGCGGCTGATGCCGTGCGTCCGCAAGCTGTCCCCCAAGGTCACCCTTGGCATATCGTCCTTGGGCATGGTCCCTCCTTATGGCCCGGGCCTGAACCGAGGCTCCTCTTCCACGTCGCGGTGACCCGACCGCAGCGCGTCGAGGCTCTCGGCGAGGCTCAGCACGGCCTCGCCGGCGTCCTCGGCCGGTGTGCGCAGGAGGGCGGGAATGAAATCGACTTCGATCATGCGGGCGGCGGGACGGGTGTCGTCCTCGCCCTCGAAATGATCCACCAGCCAGACGCCGGGGAAACGCGTCTCGCGGATGGTGCTGCGGCCGCCGGCGGTGATCGTGGCGGTAACCTCGCCGATGCCGAGGAACCGGTCCATGGTCGCAAGGTCGTCTGCCATCAGCGGCAGGGCGCGCAGGTCGAACGTGGTCGGCGCCCCTCCGGCGGCCAGCCGCTCCAGGGCGTGCCGCACCTCGTGCAGCACGGCGACGGCGTTCCCTCTGGGCGTGAAGGAGTCACTCGGCACGTCAGTCCCTCCCGGTTTCAAAACTCCGTCTCCCCTTTTCCGGGTGGGGCGGGCGCAAGTCTTGATGAAGAAGGTTACTAGCGTTCCGGCAATATGAAAATGGGCTAATGAAAGAAATGCGTCATATTAGTTGTGAGAGTAGTCATGCCTGGTGCGCAGGCCGAACCCCGCCAAAATCTCTCCATGACCGGCGGGTCAATCGTGGCGCCGCGAACGCGCGGTCACGTAGTGCGCCACCGCGCAGTCGCCACCAGTTAGTCCCCAGCCCCCGCCCGCCGCAAAAGAAAACCCCCGGAACAAGTCCGGGGGTGAAGTTTGAACAGGGAGGCTTCACGTCTGGGAGACGTAGGATCCGGAGACCCTGTGCCGGGCTGGGAGCCCGGCGACGACAGGGAATGGCGCGGGCCATTCCGTCGATCTCGTGCAGTTGCGACGCAACATGCGTGAGTGCTTATTTAGTTCAGGTCGCAGCGCCGCACCACGGTAAAAAGGCGTCGGCAGGTATGCGTTTATTGCATGTCTGGCGGAATTACCGTTTTGTGGCAGCGCCTTGGCGCGCGGCCCTTCACAGCGTCACGTCGCCCGGGCACCGCACACCCGTTCCGCCCAGGCCACAGTATCCGCCGGGGTTCTTGGCAAGGTACTGCTGATGGTCGGGCTCGGCGAAGTAGAACGGCGGGGCGTCGGTGATCTCGGTCGTGATGGCGCCGTGGCCGGCCTTGTCGAGGGCGGCCTGATAGGCGTCGCGGCTGGCCAGGGCGGCGGCCTTGTGGGCGGGCGAGACGGCGTAGATGCACGACCGGTACTGCGTGCCCACGTCGTTGCCCTGGCGCATGCCCTGCGTGGGGTCGTGGCTTTCCCAGAATGCGGCCAGCAACGACTCGTAGGGGACGTGGCCGGGGTCGAACACCACGCGCACCACCTCGGCATGGCCGGTGCGGCCGGAGCAGACCTCGGCATAGGTCGGGTTGGGCGTGGAGCCTCCGGCGTAGCCCACGGCGGTGGAATACACGCCCGGCACCTGCCAGAACACCCGCTCGGCGCCCCAGAAGCAGCCCAGGCCGAACACCGCCTCCTCGTACCCGGCCGGCACCGGGCCCGACAGCGGCGTGCCCAGGACCTCGTGACGTTCGGGCACCGGCATGACCGCGTCACGGCCGGGCAGGGCGTCCTCTGGGCTGATGATCTCGGTCTTGTGGCGGGGCATGAACCACATGGCGGCGGCCTCCTCGGGTTGGGTCCACCCCAA
Source organism: Rhodospirillaceae bacterium (assembly GCA_041686745.1). Taxonomy (GTDB): domain Bacteria; phylum Pseudomonadota; class Alphaproteobacteria; order Rhodospirillales; family Rhodospirillaceae; genus Cauispirillum. The sequence goes on from JAWLDH010000002.1 coordinate 632,543, forward strand.
CATGGGGAGCGGGGCGCGGTTAGGAAAGGCCGGGCGCTGCCCGGACCCGCAAAGGGCCATTGGCCATTTGAACCCATGAAGGAACACGCCCCTTCTCTTGCGCCGCAGGCAGACACGTCATGTCATCTGCTGCGCTGCGCGCGGTTTGGAGACTCTTGTTCCCGAGGTCCAGGAGGCCGCGCCTCCTGGCGGGCGCGGGCAGAGCCCGCTCCTAAAAGCTCTGCTCGCCCAGCTTCTGCAGCAGGAAGTCGCGGAACACGGTCACGCGCTTGGAGTGGCGCAGTTCTTCAGGGTACACGAAGTAGCAATCGAAGCTCGGACCGCGCAGTTCCGGCAGGACCTGCACCAGGTTGGCCGCCACGGTCGAGAAGTAGTCGGGCAGGGCGGCGATGCCCAGGCCCGACTGCACGGCGCGATAGATGCCGTAGATGTTGTTGACCCGCAGGATCGGCACGCGCGGCGTGGTGGTGCCGGCCGACAGCAGCCAGTTCATGTTCTCGACCGGGGCCTTGGCGTCTTCGCCGTAGACGATCAGGCGGTGGTTGTCGAGGTCGGCGGGCGACTTCGGCATGCCGTATTTCTTGAGGTATTCCGGCGCGGCATAGACGTGATAATGCAGCGAAATCAGGTGGCGCTGCACCAGATCGGGCTGGCGCGGCACGGAAAACCGGATCGCCACGTCGGCCTGGCGCATGGCCAGATCGACCTCGCCGTCGTCGAGCAGGATGGACAGGTCGATGTCCTGATACGTCTCCATGAACTGCTTGACGCGCGGGGTCAGCCAGACCGACCCGAAGGCCACCGTGGTGGTGACCTTCAGCGGGCCTTCGGGCTTTTCGCGGCTTTCGGTGATGCGCGCCTCGACCATGGACAGCTTGGCGAACACCTCGTGCACCGTGCGGTACAGAAGTTCGCCCTGCTCGGTCAGGATGAGGCCGCGGGCGTGGCGGTGGAACAGCGACACGTTGAGGCTTTCCTCAAGGCCGCTGATCTGCCGGCTGACCGCCGACTGGCTGAGGTTGAGCAGTTCGCCGGCATGGGTGAAGCTGCCCGCCTCGGCCACCGTGTGGAAGACCCGCAGCTTGTCCCAGTCCATCATGCTGCCCTGACGCGACGGCATCGGTTGCCCTTTCGGTGAGTCACAGGGCGCCGGCTTCGGCCAGGAAGCGGTCGGCCTCGATGGCCGCCATGCATCCCGTGCCGGCGGCGGTCACGGCCTGGCGGAAGATGTGGTCCTGCACGTCGCCGGCGGCGAACACGCCGTCGATGTTGGTGCGCGTGCTGTCCGGCTTGGTGATGAGGTAGCCGGTCTCGTCCATGTCCAGTTGGCCGGTGAACAGGTCGGTGTTGGGCTTGTGGCCGATGGCGATGAACACGCCGTCACAGGGGATCTCGCGGGCCTCGCCGGTCTTGACGTTCTTGACCCGCACGCCGGTCACGGCCGGGGGCAGGGCGCCGTCGGACTGGCCGAGGATCTCGTCGATGGCGCTGTCCCAGACCAGTTCGACCTTGGGGTGGTTGAATAGGCGTTCCTGCATGATGCGTTCGGCGCGCAGTTCGTCGCGGCGGTGGATGAGGGTCACCTTGGAGCAGAAGTTGGCCAGGTACAGGGCCTCCTCGACCGCCGTGTTGCCGCCGCCGACCACGCAGACGTCCTTGTTCTTGAAGAAGAACCCGTCGCAGGTGGCACAGGCCGACACGCCATAGCCGGAGTACTTCTGCTCGCTTTCGATGCCCAGCCACTTGGCCGAGGCGCCGGTCGCGATGATGACCGTTTCGCCGATGTAGGTGTCGCCCGAATCGCCCTTGCAGACGAACGGCCGCTTGGAGAAATCGGCCTCGACGATGAGGTCGTGGATGAGCTTCGTGCCGACGTTCTCGGCCTGCTTCTGCATCTGCTCCATCAGCCACGGGCCCTGCACCGGTTCGGCGAAGCCGGGGTAGTTCTCCACGTCGGTGGTGATGGTGAGCTGGCCGCCGGGCTGCATGCCGGCCACCATGATGGGCTCCAGGTTGGCGCGGGCGGCGTAGACGGCGGCCGTGCAGCCCGCAGCGCCCGAACCCAGGATGAGAACCTTGGTACGGTATTCAGCCATGACGTGGGAAATCCTCAATCGGAGAAATCAATTGGCCCCACTGTACGAGGCCCCGGCCACAGGTGCAAGACGGCCAGACGAAAACGGGGCGCCCGACCGGACGCCCCGCTGTCATCGGTTGAAGCGCGACCCTTAGAGGGTGGCGGCTTCGTCCTTCAGGAAGGCGGCGACACCCTCGGGGGTGGCGGTCATGCCCTTCTTGCCCTTCTGCCAACCGGCCGGGCACACTTCGCCGTGCTCGTCGTGGAAGGCCAGCGCGTCAACCATGCGCAGGGCTTCGTCGACGTTGCGGCCGAGCGGCAGGTCGTTGATGGTGGCGTGGCGCACGTTGCCGTTCTTGTCGATCAGGAACGAGCCGCGCAGGGCGACGCCGGCGCCTTCGATCAGCACGCCGTAGTCACGGCAGATCTGCTTGGTCAGGTCGGCCACCATCGGGAACTGCACGTTGCCCAGGCCGCCTTCGTCCTGCGGGGTCTTCTTCCACGCCAGGTGGGTGAACTGGCTGTCGACGGAAACGCCAACCACCTTGCAGCCCGCATCGGCGAACTTCTGCATGCGGTGATCGTGGGCGATGATCTCGGACGGGCACACGAAGGTGAAGTCCAGCGGCCAGAAGAACACCCAACCGTAGGAGCCCTTGAGGTAGTCCTTGAGGTTGAACTTGTCGGTGATGGAGTTGTCGGGCATCACGGCGGTGGCGGTGAAGTCCGGGGCCTGCATGCCGACGAGAGAGGTCGGGGAAATGGCTTCGCTCATGGAGATATGCTCCCAGCAAGATCGGTTGGGTGGAAAAGGGGTAAAACCTGAGCCCCCATACTTACGTGGCCGCCTCCGGGGTTGCAAGTCTGGAATCGATCAAAAAAAGAGGCCCTAGCTCTACTGAGGGCTTGCGTCGTGCCGGAGGATGATGAAGGCGGCGGGATTCGATGCGTAACGTATTGTCATTCCATGGAAGGGCCATTAGATTGTAATTTCCTTGCGCACCGCAGGCCGTGGCGCGGAAGAAACGACCTAGTGGCATTCTGTGGCATAAGGAACCGGGCCTACCATGCAGCGCGTCAAGCTGGATCGCATCGATCGGCGAATCCTCCGTGATCTCCAGGACGACGGACGGATGACCAACGTCGAACTGGCGCGCCGGGCAGGCATCTCCGCTCCGCCGTGCCTGCGCCGCGTCCGCGCGCTGGAGGACGCCGGATTCATCCGCGGCTTCCACGCCGACATCGACCCGGTGGCCCTGGGCTATAACGTCACGGTGTTCGCCCAGGTCGGCCTGAACAGCCAGGCCGAGGGCGACCTCAAGGCGTTCGAGTCGCTGGTCAACCAGTGGGACCAGGTCCGCGAATGCCACATGCTGGCCGGCGAAACCGACTTCCTGCTCAAGGTGGTGGCCCGCGACTGGGACGACTACCAACGCTTCCTCACCACCCGCCTGACCGCCGCCCCCAACGTGGCCCACGTCAAAAGCGCCCTGGCCATCCGCACGGCCAAGCTGAAGCCCGGCGTGCCGATCGAGGTTGAGGAAGAGCAGGAGGCTTAGTCAGCCGTTTGCGGCAAGTCGCTGGTTTGTGGTGTTCCGGCTTTTGGGGCGGCCGCCTTTCTTGCCGTTCTCCCGCGCGGCGGCGGACTTCTTCGGCGATGTGGCCGAGCCGCCAACCCTTGCCATGGCGCGTGCAAGGGCCTGCTGGGGAATGACGTCGGCGATGAGCCCGGCGACGCTGACCTGAACGTCGTACCCTTCCACCCCGATGGCATCCGCAAGGACAGAAAGCCCGACCCGGTCCATCTGTGCCGGCGTGAGGCCCGAAAACTCCGAGATCATGCTCCGGGGAATGATGAGCGTAATGCCCCCGGCGGCCAGTTCAAGGCTGTCGGTATCGGCCAGGAACCGCACGCTGGTCGCCACGAGCGTCGCCTTCTGCCGCTCGGCGCCCTGCGCACAGGCGGCGTCCAAGTGCTGCTGCGTGATCCCTGTGAAGGCCATTTCCAGCTCCCGTGTCAGAAGACGATCTCATGCATGGTGCGGTCGGCGAACGTAATCTTTGTAGTTCTTGATTCGGGGCAGTACGCCGCTTCTGCGACCTTTTTACGGGTGTGATGCCAGTCGCAGAGAGAAACGTCCTTTCCAGAGACCACGGCTGACTTGTTGACGAGGCACGTGGTCCGCAAGACCTCCCAGAAGCGTGTGCGGCATTGCTCGACGTGTTGTGCAATCGCGTCTCCGACCTCTTGGATGAGCGATGCCGAGATACGGGCGCCATGGGCCGGCTTGATGTCCCAGAAGTCCACGTCGTTGTTCAGGTAGGAAAACTTGAACCGGGCATCCCAACCGTCAGTGCATTCCGCATGAACATGGGGTGGGCAGTGTTCATCCCGGGTGCGGACGACGACTCTGACGTTTCGGACCGTGCATATGGACATACCATAAACCTAACCCGATGGGTTTTCAAGGGGGCGGGACTGAGGCACAGGCAGAGTAGGCCGGAGATCCGGGGTGGCTCAAGCCTTTCTGCTTGCTAGAGGTTGCGCATCTATTCGGGGGCGCGAAGGCTGCCAGCGTTCGCGCCTACGTCCGGCATGGGCCGAAGGGTACTGGCGGCTTTCGGGGGTTGGGCGTAAAATCCTTACCTTCATTCAGGCGATCGCCCACTGCACGAAGACAGGCAACGCTAACGAAGGATTCGGCGGGTGCGAGAAATTGAGGATTTTACTGATGATCGCCTGAAGGCCTGGTGTATTCACTGTGGTGCCGGTATTGCCGACATCGAAAGCAATCGCGACCATGTTCCGACCAAGTCACTCCTGACGAAGGCTCTTCGAGAACGGGGCGCCGACTATGACCGCGGCGTGGGTGATGGAACAGATTATCTGCCACAGGTTATCGTCTGTCGGTGTTGCAATTCTAGCTTTTCGTCCGATGAAAACTACCTTCTCTGCGTGCTTCACGCGGTCATGGCTGGCAGCCTCTATCCCGATCCGGCGAAGCATCCCGAAGCGGCAACCATTCTGCGGAGTAACCGGCATATAGTCCGATCCCTCAAGAAAAAATCGGACGGACAGCTTCTCCTGTTCGAAAACCTGGAGCCGTTCACCCTCTTTCCCGACACCGACAAAGTACGGCGCGTCATTGTAAAGAACGCTCGGGGCCACGCCTATCACGAGCTCGGCGAGCCGCTGCTCGAAGCGCCTGATCACGTAGCATTCGTCCCGCTGGAGCAGCTGAGTCCCGAGCAGCGTGACACCTTCGAGACTGTCGGCGCCGGCGCGGAGCTTTCTGTCTGGCCAGAGGTCGGCAGCCGCATGATCGTCCAACTGCTCGATGAGGAAGCTATGGTCGGCGGCTGGATTACGGTCGAGCACGGTCGCTACCGCTATTCTATAGACTGGTCCGACGCCGTGACGGTGAAGACTGTCATATGGGAGTATCTCGCGACCGAGACACGCTGGGAGCGATAGACGCCGCTCTACGGCTCTGGCAGCGACCGGAATATTGGCGGTGGAGTGGCCATGAGCGACGAGTTCTGATTCTCCATTGCAACGATGTCAACGAACTTCGGCTTTCGGGATCGACGCCGTGTAGGGTGGATGGCCGACATGGGCGCAAAGCTGCTAACGCGGATATCCGGTCAGGGTGCATCCTAAAAGTTGCCAGCGCAGGCCTTCTCCCGCCCCTAAACACCAAAAGCGCCGGCCCCCTTCGGAGCCGGCGCTTTGCTGTGGCAACCCTGGTTCTCAGGTCACGAAAACTTGACGTTCACCACTTCATACGACCGCGAGCCACCCGGGGCGGAGACCTCGGCGGTGTCGCCCATGGATTTGCCGATCAGGGCCTTGGCCAGGGGTGAGGCGATGGAGATGCGGCCTTGTTCCAGGTCGGCTTCGTGGGCGCCGACGAGCTGGTAGGTCACTTCCTGATCGGTGTCCTCGTCGGCCAGGGTCACGGTGGCGCCGAAGCGGACCACGGTGCCGGACAGTTTGGACACGTCGATCACGTCGACGCGCGACAGGATGTCTTCGAGTTCGCTGATGCGGCCCTCGATGAAGGACTGGCGTTCGCGCGCGGCGTGGTACTCGGCGTTCTCGGACAGATCCCCGTGTTCACGCGCTTCGGCGATGGCGCGGATGACGGCGGGCCGCTCCTTGCCTTTCAGGTTCCTCAGTTCGTCCTCGAGGGCGCGCTGGCCCTCGGCGGTCATGGGTATCTTTTCCATTCACTCAGTTTCCCTGAACGACAAAAGGGAGGGAAAGGCGGACCATTCCCTCAGGACGAACCCATAGAGTAATTCTGCAGCGGCGTTACATCAAGAGGCCCGCGCTTCAGAGCGGCAATGGCATGCACCGCGGCCTGCGCGCCAGCAATGGTGGTGTAGTGCGGAATGTTGCGGGTCAACGCCGTGCGCCGGATGTCGAAGCTGTCCTTGAGGGACTGGCTGCCTTCGGTGGTGTTGATGACCATGGCGATATCGCCCGAGATCATGCGGTCCACGCAGTGCGGCCGGCCCTCGAGCACCTTGTTGACGGTTTCCACCTCGACTCCGTGCTCGCGCAGGAAACGGGCGGTTCCGACGGTGGCCATGACCTTGAACCCCATGTCGGAGAACAGGCGGGCGACGGTCAGGGCGGGGATGCGGTCGGCCTCGCGGACCGACAGGAACACCATGCCGTCCATGGGCAGGACGGTGCCGGCGCCGAGCTGGCTCTTGGCGAAGGCGCGGTAGAAGTCCGAGTCGATGCCCATGACCTCGCCGGTCGACTTCATTTCCGGGCCGAGCACGATGTCGACGCCGGGGAAGCGGGCGAACGGGAACACCGCTTCCTTGACCGCGACATGGTTGAGCTTGCGCTCCACCAGATTGAACGAGGCGATGGTCTCGCCGGCCATGACGCGGGCGGCGATCTTGGCGATCGGCACGCCGGTGGCCTTGGCGACGAACGGCACGGTGCGCGAGGCGCGCGGGTTGACCTCGAGGATGAACACCTCGTTGTCCTTGATGGCGAACTGCACGTTCATCAGGCCGACCACGCCCAGGCCTTCGGCCAGCAGGCGGGTCTGGCGCTTGAGTTCCTCGATCTGGGTGTCGGTCAGCGAGTACGGCGGCAGCGAGCAGGCCGAGTCGCCCGAATGGACGCCGGCTTCCTCGATGTGCTGCATGACGCCGGCGACATAGACCGCGCCGGTGGTGTCGCGCACGGCGTCGACGTCCACCTCGATGGCCCCGGCCAGGTACTTGTCGAGCAGGACCGGCATGTCGGCGGAAATCTCGATGGCGGCGTGGCCCTTGAGCTTCTCCAGCATCATGCGGTCGATCCAGGCCTGCAGCCCGATGTCGTCATAGACGATTTCCATGGCCCGGCCGCCCAGCACGAAGGACGGGCGGATGACCAGCGGATAGCCCAGGTCGTGGGCGCCGGTCTTGATGGCCTCGGGCGAACCGGCAATGCAGTTCGGGGGCTGCTTGAGGTCGAGGGTGTGCAGCAGTTGCTGGAACCGCTCGCGGTCCTCGGCCAGGTCGATGGCGTCGGGGCTGGTGCCCAGGATGGGGATGCCGGCATCCTGCAGCGCCTGGGCCAGCTTCAGCGGGGTCTGGCCGCCGAACTGCACGATGGCGCCCTTGACCGACCCGCGGGTCTGTTCGCGGCGGATCAGCTCGATGACGTCCTCGCCGGTCAGCGGCTCGAAGTACAGGCGGTCGGAGGTGTCGTAGTCGGTCGACACGGTTTCCGGGTTGCAGTTGACCATGATGGTCTCGTAGCCCGCCTCGGTCAGGGCGTAGACGGCGTGGACGCAGCAGTAGTCGAACTCGATGCCCTGGCCGATGCGGTTCGGCCCGCCGCCCAGGATGACCACCTTCTCGCGGTCGGTGACCTCGGCCTCGCACTCGGCGGGGGCGTAGCCGTCACCCTCGTAGCACGAATAGAAGTAGGGGGTGTTGGACGGGAACTCGCCGGCGCAGGTGTCGATGCGCTTGTACACCGGCAGGACGTTCAGGGTGCGGCGCAGGGCGGCGATGTCGGCCGCCGGCACGCCGGTCAGCTGGGACAGCCGCTGATCGGAGAAGCCGAGCTTCTTCAGGCGCAGCAGGCCGGGGCCGTCGGTGGGCAGGCCAGCCGTCTTGATGGCCGCTTCCTCGTCCACCAGGGCCTTGATCTGCTTGAGGAACCAGGGGTCGTACTGGCAGGCGCTGCGGACCTCCTCGATGCTCATGCCCCAGCGGAAGGCCTGGGCGATGACCAGCAGGCGGTCGGAGCGCGGCACCGTCAGGGCGGCGCGCACGGCGTCGCGGTTCTCGCCGCCCTGGCACTCGGGCAGGTCGATGTCGTTGAGGCCGGTCAGGCCGGTTTCCATGGACCGCAGGCCCTTCTGCAGGCTTTCGGCGAAGGTGCGGCCGATGGACATGGCCTCGCCGACCGACTTCATGGAGGTGGTCAGGCGGGAATCCGCGTCCGGGAACTTCTCGAAGGTGAAGCGCGGGATCTTGGTGACCACGTAATCGATGGTCGGCTCGAAGCTGGCCGGGGTGACGCCGGTGATGTCGTTGGTCAGCTCGTCGAGGGTGTAGCCGACGGCCAGCTTGGCGGCGATCTTGGCGATCGGGAAGCCGGTCGCCTTGGACGCCAGGGCCGAGGACCGCGACACGCGCGGGTTCATCTCGATGACCACCAGGCGGCCGTCCTCGGGATTGACCGCGAACTGCACGTTGGACCCGCCGGTCTCGACGCCGATCTCGCGCAGCACGGCGATGCTGGCATCGCGCATGAGCTGATATTCCTTGTCGGTCAGCGTCAGCGCGGGGGCCACGGTGATCGAGTCGCCGGTGTGCACGCCCATGGGGTCGATGTTTTCGATCGAGCACACGATGATGCAGTTGTCCGCCTTGTCGCGGACGACCTCCATCTCGTATTCCTTCCAGCCGAGGACGCTTTCCTCGACCAGCACCTCGTGGACCGGCGAGGCGGCCAGGCCCGAGGACACGATGCGCTCGTAGTCTTCCTTGTTGTAGGCGATGCCGCCGCCCAGGCCGCCCAGGGTGAAGGACGGCCGGATGATCGCCGGCAGGCCGACGAAGTCCAGGTGCTCGCGCGCTTCGACCAGGCTGGTGACGACCTTCGAGCGCGGGCTCTCCAGGCCGATCTTGTCCATGGCGACGCGGAACTTCTGGCGGTCCTCGGCCTTTTCGATGACCTCCTTCTTGGCCGCGATCATCTCGACGCCATACTTCGCCAGCGTGCCGTCATCGGCCAGGGCGAGGGCGCAGTTCAGCGCCGTCTGTCCGCCCATGGTCGGCAGCAGCGCGTCGGGGCGCTCCTTCTCGATGATCTTGGCAACCATCTCCGGGGTGATCGGCTCGATGTAGGTCGCATCGGCGGTGTCCGGGTCGGTCATGATGGTCGCCGGGTTGGAGTTGACCAGGATCACCCGGTACCCCTCATCCCGCAGCGCCTTGCAGGCCTGCACTCCGGAATAGTCGAACTCACAGGCCTGACCGATGACGATCGGACCGGCGCCGATGATGAGAATGGACTTGATATCCGTACGTTTGGGCATGTCTGGCCTACTTCTTTTTCATTCCGGAGGGGGAAACGGGTTTTTTGAACCACAGAGGCACAGAGACACAGAGGTCACGCGCCAAGCGGCAAGGTCAGGTCACAGGACCAGACGGCGGATTCCATTTTTCAAAACGGCTGTCCTGAAATTCAGCAGAAGCCCACGTCTTAGTCCGCTCAGACGCAGGTAGGTCAAGAGCTGGGCCTCGTGAATGGGCAGGAGTGAGTCGGCGCATTTCAGTTCCAGTACCAGTTCGTCTTCGACCACCAGATCCATGCGGTAGCCGCCTTCGAGTCTGATGCCCTTATACAGGATGGGCAGCTCGACTTGGTGCGCGAAGCGCAACCCATTTAGTTCCAGTTCGTGGCACAGGCAGCGTTCATAGGTTTTCTCCAGCAATCCGGGACCAAGTTCGCGGTGCACCGTGATGGCGAGGCCGATGACCTTGTCAGTCAGCAAGTCCCTGTGAACCGACACTGTCTTGCCCCCCGCCGTTTGCTCCGAAACCTCTGTGCCTCTGTGCCTCTGTGGTTCAACACCTCTATCCCCTAAATCCCCCCGGACCGTTCGAGGCCGTGGAGGGTGAGGGCGTAGAGGATGGGTTCGCCGGGGTTGGGGACGAGGTCGTAGCCGTCGAGCTGGATGAGCCCGGTTTCGCAGAAGTCGACCACCGCGTGGTGCAGCCAGTCGGTGTCGGGCACCTCCAGCCCGTGCTCCTCGACCACTTCGGCGAGGTTGCGGTGCATGGGGCCGGGGAGGCGGTCCTCCTCGGCCATCACGCGCAGCAGGGCCTTCTTGAACGCGGTGAAATCGGCGCCTTCGGGCATGACCTCGTGTCCCCCTCAGCCGGCCTTGTGGGCGGTGATGTGGTCCATGAAGCGGTGGAACAGGTAGTGGGCGTCCTGCGGGCCGGGGCTGGCCTCGGGGTGGTGCTGGACCGAGAACACCGGCTTGCCTTCCAGCGAAATTCCCTCGACCGAGCCGTCGAACAGCGAGCGATGGGTCTCGACCACGCCGGCCGGCAGGCTGTCGCGGTCAACGCCAAAGCCGTGGTTCTGGCTGGTGATCTCGACCTTGCCGGTCAGCAGGTCCTTGACCGGCTGGTTGCTGCCGCGATGGCCCATGTGCATCTTGTAGGTCTTGGCGCCGAGCGCCAGGGCCAGCAACTGGTGGCCCAGGCAGATGCCGAACACCGGCTTGCCGGTCTTGACCAGGTCCTGGATGACCGGCACGGCGTACTTGCCGGTCGCCGCCGGGTCGCCGGGGCCGTTGGACAGGAAGATGCCGTCGGGCTCGTGGCGCAGGATTTCCTCGGCCGTCGCGGTGGCCGGAACCACCGTCACCTTGCACCCGGCCGAGGCCAGGCAGCGCAGGATGTTGGACTTGGCGCCGTAGTCGATGGCCACCACGTGGTGGGTCGGCTCGTGCTGGGTGCCATAGCCGGTGCCGAGCGTCCAGCGCGTCTGCATCCACTGATAGGTCTGGCGGCAGGTCACTTCCTTGGCCAGATCCATGCCTTCCAGGCCCGGCCACTGCTGCGCCTGGGCGAGCAGGGCGTCCATGTCGAAGTCGCCGGTCGGGCTGTGGGCGATCACGCCGTTGGGCGCCCCGCCGTCACGGATGCGGCGGGTCAGGCGGCGGGTGTCGAGGCCGGTCAGCGCGATCAGGTTGTGCGACAGCAGCCACTTTTCCAGGTGCTGGGTCGACCGCCAGCTCGACGGGTCGGTGACGTCGGCCCGCAGGATGGCGCCGCGCGCCGCCACGGTCTGGGCCTCGACGTCCTCGGGGTTGGCACCGACGTTGCCGATGTGCGGGAAGGTAAAGGTGATGATCTGGCCCGCATAGGACGGATCGGTCATGGTTTCCTGGTAGCCGGTCAGGCCGGTGTTGAACACCACTTCGCCCACGGCGTTCCCGGTGGCGCCGATACCGCGCCCCCACAGGACCGTTCCGTCAGCCAGCACCAACACGCCAGTCGCTCCGGGAGGGCGGTGACCGGCAGCGCTGTTGATCGTCTCAGTCATTGACTTCACTTTCTCTGGCCGTCCCGCAGGGTGGCGGAACGGAGGCTCTGGCCGCCCCGGAGGACGGCGCGACGGGGGAGGCCGCCAACACGTCAACGCTTCTCGTGATGAGCGGGCGCGCGTAACCGCCTCCCGGGCGATGTTCCGAACCAAGTGGGCCAACCACAAGGGGTGGAGACGCGGGAAGCGGGCAGGACGCAGCGCACCGGCGCGACGGCGACGGGCAAATTGGCCGCTATTTACGGTATCCTGGGGGTCCTGTCAAGACTCAGGTCTTTGGACTTTTTCTTTTCAAAACAATGGCTTAAGTTTTCTGTTTCAGTTTGCCGACAGGCTGTTTTTCCTGTAGCATCGCTGCCTTTCCACCATGACTGACCGGGATTCCCAGCCCTATGCTTCGTACGCGTCTGAACGAGGCCTTGAAAGAGGCCATGCGGGCCAGGGAGCAGCGTGCCATCGGCACCGTGCGCCTTATTCTCGCCGCCCTCAAGGACCGTGATATCGCGGCCCGCTCGCGGGGGGTCTCCGACGGCATTCCCGACGACGAAATCCACCAGATGCTCCAGTCCATGATCAAGCAGCGCCGCGAAAGCATCGCGATGTACGAACAGGGCGGGCGCCTGGAACTGGCCGAGCAGGAAGCCGAGGAAATCTCCATCATCGAGCGTTTCCTGCCCAAGCAGATGGGCGACGCCGAGGTGGAGGCCGCGGTCAGCGACACCATCCGCGACCTGGAGGCGGCCAACCTCAAGGACATGGGCCGGGTGATGACCGCCCTGCGCGAACGCTTCGCCGGCCGCATGGACTTCGGCAAGGCCAGCCAGGCCGTCAAGGCGCAGTTGGGCTGACCCCCTCCCGTCCGCCTGGGGTCTAAGAGGTCATGGCGCTCCCCCCGCAGTTCCTTGACGAAATCCGTACCCGGCTGACCCTGTCCTCGGTGATCGGGCGGACCGTCAAGCTCATCAAGGCCGGTCGCGAGTACAAGGCCTGCTGCCCCTTCCACAAGGAAAAGTCGCCGTCCTTCTTCGTCAACGACGAGAAGGGGTTCTACCACTGCTTTTCCTGCGGGGCGCACGGCGACGTGTTCGCCTATGAAATGCAGACCGCCGGCCTGTCCTTCCGCGAGGCGGTGGACAAGCTGGCCGGTCAGGCCGGGCTCGAAGTGCCGCGCGAGTCGCCCCAGGCCCGCGAGGAGGCCCGCCGCCGGGCCGACCTGTACGACGTCATCGAAGCGGCCTGCCGGTTCTTCGAGGCCCAGTTGCGCCTGCCGGTCGGCAAGGAGGGCCTGGCCTACCTGCGCCGCCGCGGCCTGAGCGATGCCACCATCGCGCAGTTCCGCCTGGGCTGGGCGCCGCCGGCCCCGCATGGCGCCCTGGGGCCATTGCGCGCCGCGCTCACCCGCGAAGGCATCGACGACGACCAGATGGTCGAGGCCGGGTTGCTCAAGCGGCGCGACGACGGCGGGATGTACGACTATTTCCGCGATCGCGTGCTGTTCCCCATCACCGACCGGCGCGGCCGGGTGATCGCGTTCGGCGGGCGCATCCTGACCGATGCCCAGCCCAAGTACCTCAATTCGCCCGACACCAGCCTGTTCCACAAGGGCAGCGTGCTCTATGGCCTGGCCCAGGCGCGCGAGGCGGCCGCCAAGTCCGGCGAGATCGTCGTCACCGAAGGCTACATGGACGTCATCGCCCTGGCCCGCGCGGGCTTCCCGCAGGCCGTGGCGCCGCTCGGCACCGCCTTGACCGAGACGCAGATCGAGGAACTGTGGAAGCTGGCCGACGAGCCGACCCTGTGCTTTGACGGCGACACCGCCGGACAACGCGCCGCCGCCCGTGCGGCCGAACGCGCCCTGGCCATCCTGCGGCCGGGCAAGTCGTTGCGGTTCGCCCTCATTCCCGGCGGCCAGGACCCCGACGACCTCATCCGCGAGTCCGGGCCGCACGCCATGCGCGGCGTGCTCGACCAGGCCCGGCCGTTGCTCGACGTGCTGTGGACCCAGGCGGTCGATGGGCGCAACCTCGAAACGCCGGAGCGCCGCGCCGCCCTGGAGGCCGATCTTGACAGCCTGACCCAGCGCATCGCCGACCGCACCGTGCAGACCCACTATCGCAGCGCGGTGCGCGACCGCCTGTACCAGTTCTTCCGCGCCCAGCGGGGCGGGGGCGGGGCTGGCGGTGGTGGGGGGCGTCCGGCCGGCCAGGGCTATTCCGGCGGCGGCGGCGGGACCTTCACCAAGGGCGGCAAGTTCGGAAAAGGCGGCAAGGGGGGCTGGCAGCCGGCCCTGCCGCAGCCGCCGTTGCCCCAGCAGTCGGAACGTGCGTCGGAGGTCTTGCGGCATCGCATCCTGCTCGCCACATTGATCGCCCACCCCGCACTCGTCGATGCGGTGGGGGAACGGCTGGGACTGCTGGAGTACCCGGATGCACGGCTTGACAAGTTGCGAGAGGGCGTCCTAATGGTGCTCGGGCGGGAGCCCGCCCTTGACTCCGAGGGGCTGGTGGACCAACTACGTTCAAATGGTTTAGGTGAAGAGATCGACTCTCTTCTGAACTCGGATGTTTTTGCCCATGCGCGCTTTGCCTGGCCCGACGCTGATCTGGAGACGGCACGGCGGGGGTGGGAGAATGCGTTTGACAGAAATAGGCGCAAGGACCTGAAGGCCGACGGCAGTCGGATCGTGGAGCGCATCGTCGCCGATCCGACTGAAGAGGCCTACGAGGTCCTTCGTGCCTTTAAAGAGGACCAGCACCGCGTCGATGATGACGATTGACGGTCGCCAAAATGACTGCGGCAGACCTTTATCCGTGGGCCTGAAGTATTTGCACTATGTCTTGCGTCACAGCGTAGCCTGAGGGGACGGGCGACGCCTTAATCTGTTCTGAGGAGTGGGAATCGGTATGGCGACTAAAGCAGCCACCGCGGCGGAAACCCCGGAAACCAACGAAGAGGCGCAGGACGGGCCCCTTCTGGATTCCTTGAATGCCGCTGTCAAAAAGCTGGTCGCGCGCGGCAAGGAGCGGGGCTTCATCACCTATGATGAGCTGAACTCCGCACTGCCGTCGGACGACGTGTCCTCCGAGCAGATCGAGGACACCATGGCGATGCTCAACGACCTGGGCATCAACATCGTCGAGAACGAAGAGGAAGAAACCGCCGCCGTCACCAAGACCGACGACGACGACGAATCCGTCGCCGGCAACGTGTCCGACGAGGAAGCCGGGCGCACCGACGATCCGGTCCGCATGTACCTGCGGGAAATGGGATCGGTCGAGTTGCTGTCGCGCGAAGGCGAAATCGCCATCGCCAAGCGCATCGAAGCCGGCCGCGAAATGATGATCGGCGGCATCTGCGAAAGCCCGCTGACGATTTCCGCCCTGCTGGAATGGCACGACGCCCTTCTCGAGGGCAAGATGCTGCTGCGCGACATCATCGACCTTGAGGCCACCTACGGCGCCGACATGGCCGCCGCCGAGGGCATCGCGGCCGAGAACGCGGTCGAGGTCGAGGACCCGGCGGCCGGAGCCGAAGTCGTCGAAAAGGGCCGCACCACAACGGACGGCGACGATGACAAGGATGCCGCCGATGGCGAAGAGGCCAAGGACGGCGAACCCAAGGACGGCGAGCCCAGGGACGCCGATGGGGACGACGGCGAAGAAGGCGACATGGAGGAGGCCAACCTGAGCCTCGCGGCCATGGAAGCCCAGCTCATGCCGACCGTGGTCGAGACCTTCGAGAAGATCGCCACCACCTACACCAAGATGCGCAAGGTTCAGGACCAGCGCCTGAACGCCATCGCGGCCGGCGGCGAAGTCACGCCGCAGATCGAGAAGAAGTACGAGAAGCTCCGCCAGGAGCTGATCAAGATGATGGACGGCGTGCACCTCAACAACGCCCGCATCGAATACCTGGTCGAGCACCTCAACGAACTGAACAAGCGTCTGCTGGGCCTTGAAGGCAAGCTGATGCGTCTGGCCGTGACCTGCAAGATCAAGCGCGAAGACTTCCTCGACAGCTATTATGGCGCCGAGCAGGACCCCGCGTGGCTGGAGCAGGTCGCCCATCGCCCCGGCAAGGGGTGGAAGGACTTCGCCGCCAAGCATTCCGATCAGGCCGGCAAGATCCGCGAAGGCATCGCCGCCGTCTCCGACGACGCCCGCCAGCCGATCACCGAGTTCCGCCGCATCGTCCAGACCGTCCAGAAGGGCGAGCGCGAGGCGACCAAGGCCAAGAAGGAAATGATCGAGGCCAACCTGCGCCTCGTGATCTCCATCGCCAAGAAGTACACCAACCGCGGCCTGCAGTTCCTCGACCTCATTCAGGAAGGCAACATCGGCCTGATGAAGGCGGTGGACAAGTTCGAGTACCGCCGCGGCTACAAGTTCTCGACCTATGCGACGTGGTGGATCCGTCAGGCCATCACCCGCTCGATTGCCGACCAGGCGCGGACCATCCGCATCCCGGTCCACATGATCGAGACGATCAACAAGCTGGTCCGCACCTCGCGCCAGATGCTCCACGAGATCGGCCGCGAGCCGACCCCCGAGGAGCTGGCCGAAAAGCTGCAGATGCCGCTTGAAAAGGTCCGCAAGGTCCTCAAGATCGCCAAGGAGCCGATCTCCCTCGAAACGCCCATCGGCGACGAGGAGGACAGCCACCTGGGCGACTTCATCGAGGACAAGAACGCCGTCCAGCCGCTCGATGCCGCCATCAACGCCAACCTGCGCGAAACCTGCACCCGCGTGCTGGCCAGCCTGACGGCGCGTGAGGAACGGGTCCTGCGCATGCGGTTCGGCATCGGCATGAACACCGACCACACCCTCGAAGAAGTCGGCCAGCAGTTCAGCGTGACCCGCGAACGCATCCGCCAGATCGAGGCCAAGGCCCTGCGCAAGCTCAAGCACCCCTCGCGGTCGCGCAAGCTGCGCAGCTTCCTGGACAACTGAGGTCCCGGTTGCGGTGAATGATAAAACGGCCCCGGAGCGATCCGGGGCCGTTTTTGTTCATGGATCTCCGGGGAGGAGTGGAGAGCCTGCCGTCTCATTAAAGCGGTTTGCGTTTAACTTGACGCAGTGGTCCGCTGTCGCGGATGGCTGCCGCCGGCCTGGAGCTACGCTCCAGACCTCCCTTATTTCTTGAAGAAGAAAAAGGGGTTTGGGGCCTGCCCCAAGCGGGTTTGGGCGGCAGCCCAAGATGCAAACAACAGGCCGTGGACCACATCAAAGGCAAACCGCTTTAACGGCAAACGATTTTCTCGATGGCCCCTGGGCACCCGCCTGCGCGGGTGCGACGATAAGGGGCTGCTGGAAAGGGTTTTTCCGCAGCCTGTTCGAGGGCCTGCGGCGCGAAGAAAAAATAGCCAAGAAGCGGTTTCCAAAGGCCAATGGCCTTTGGTGGGTGCGGGCAAAGCCCGTGTTTCGGAACGTGGAGGGGGCGCGCGATGGCTGTACCGGCCGAGATATGGCGGGGGGCGTTCAACGGAGTGCTGCTGCGGCCGTGGTTCGACCGCGCCGCCGTGCCCTTTCTGGTGCGCTGGTTCTTTCCCCTGTCGCGCGCCTGGGCGGCCGGCCTGGTGGCGGGCCGGGATCGCGAGGCCTTCGCCCATGGCCTCGGCCGGGCGACGGTGCCGGCCCGGCTGGCCGATGGCGCCCTGGCCGCCCTGGCCGCCCGCGCCGAGGCCCACCGCGAGGCCAATGCCCGGTGGGAGGACGCGTTCTTTGGCGGCGGCGGGGCGGGGGACCTGGCGGCGATTGAGGCGGCGCGGCAAGACGCCGCCCACACCCTGATGAGCGGCCGCAGCCTGTTCACACCCCTGCACATGGTCAGCCCGATCCCGCCGGTGCGCTTCGCCGTGGCGCCGCCCGAGGACGTCCTGGCCCGCCACGGCGCCCGTCTGGCCGCGCCCGAGGCCGCGTTTGCCCTGCCCCCTGTGCCCGATGCCTGGGAGGCCTCGGCCGCGTACGAGCATGTGGCCGGCCATGGCTCTGTGGATCGCCGGGTGTGGTGGCTGCGTCTGCCGGCGCCCCATCCGGCGCAGCCGGGCGACCGTCTGTGGGCGCGGGTGGTCGAACCGCTCGACCGGCCGTGCATTGGAACCGTGGTGTTCACCCACGGCATCGGGGTCGAGGACGAACATTGGCGCGGCCGTGTCTCGCCGGTTGGCGCGCTCGCCGCCCAGGGCCTGCGCCTCGTCCTGCCCGAAGGCCCCGGCCACGGGCGCCGCCGCTGTCCCGGCCTGTATGGCGGAGAGCAGGTGATGGGCGGCGGGCCGATGGGCATGCTCGACTACATGCACGGCCATGTGGTGGAACTCGGCCTGCTGACCGCCTGGGCGCGCGGCCTGGACCCGGGCGTGCCGGTGGCGGTTGGTGGGGTCAGTCTGGGCGCCTTGAACGTCCAGATGGTCGCCACCGCCGCCCGCCACTGGCCGGCCGAAAACCGGCCCGACGCCCTGCTGCTGGTCACCCCCAGCCGGTCGGTCGAGTCCGTGGTGTTCGACGGCGCCCTGACCTGCGCGCTGGGCGTGCCCAAGGTCCTGGCCGACGCCGGATGGACCCTTGATGCCATCGAGCCCTGGCGCCGCCTGCTCGAACCCTTCGGCCCCCCGGCCGTGGACCCCGCCCGCGTCGTCATGCTCCTGGGAGCGGTTGACCGCGTCACGCCCTATCTGGAGGGCCTGGGATTGGCAAACGCCTGGACCGTCCCCGCCCCCAACATCTTCACGGCCCCCCGAGGCCACTTCACCACCGCCATGTCCCTGTCCCTAAACCACGACCCCCGCGCCCTGCGGAGGTTGGTGGAGGTGATGGGGGAGTGTGTAAAGCGGACTTAGAATACGCTATAGTCGTTCGATTACGGAATGCGGGGGTGCCATGAGCGAGCAGGAATACCAGGAATGCCTGGAGGCCATCCGCCAGGACATCGGGCGGAACCAGACCCGCGAAGAAGCGCGCCAGCAACTCATGGACGAAGGCTTCATCACCGAAGACGGCGAACTCACCCCCGACTATCGGTGATGGAGACGCTGTCCAACGCCATTATCCTGGGGTACCACGGGTGCCACAAGGACGTGGCCGAGCGCGTCCTTTCGGGAACGGAGCACCTTCAGCCCAGCACGAACCGGCACGACTGGCTGGGGGCCGGGATCTACTTCTGGGAAGCTGACCCGGTGCGCGGCCTTGAATGGGCGCGGGAAAAGCACGGCGCGCAGGACGCCGCCGTGATCGGTGCCGCCATCCACCTAGGCCGTTCGCTTAACCTGATGTCGCGCCACGCCTACGACACCGTGGCGCAGGCCTACAAGGCGTTGGAGTTGAAGTTCCGGACGGCCGGGGTTCCGTTGCCGACGAACGGAGCGACCGGGATGCGGCGCAAGCTGGATTGCGCGGTCATTGAACACCTCCACAACCTGCGCGCAGAGGCGGTGCCAATGTTGCGCCCCTACGACACCGTGCGCGGCCTGTTCATTGAGGGCGACGAAGCGTTCCCTGGCTCGATGCTGCGCCACAAGACCCACGTCCAAATCTGCGTTCGGGAAAACAGGGTCATCAAGGGCTACTTCCGGGTGTTTCCCGAACACCTTGAGCCAACCCGTGCTTGAGCGTCGCTGCCGCCCGTAATGCAATCTTGACGTCGGGCGCTGATCCGCTAAGGTCTGCGCCTCCCCTCCCTGGGGGCCTGTAGCTCAATTGGTTAGAGCCGGCCGCTCATAACGGTCTGGTTGCAGGTTCGAGTCCTGCCGGGCCCACCAATCTTTTCAATGTGTTTGCGTGTGCAGCCATAAGCCGCCGGCCGGTCGTAAGTGAAATATAAGTGCAGCGTTCTATCCGGCACCCTAAGAAACCTGGGCGAACGCACGCGTACTGACCTTGGCAGCAACGAAAACAAGGGACACACTGCTCCACTAATTGGAGTATCGCGATGCCCATTCCAGCAGACGTTTTCGCTGAAAAAATGCCAACCTCCTATCGAGCGTTCCTTGATTCGCTCTGGGACGGACTGGAGGTAGAGCTGCGAGGCACCTTTGCGTGCCCCATACCCCTCCGTGATGACTTCCTCGACATTGACGCTGAGTTTGAAGTTGAGGCTGACACCAAATACCCGGTGGGCACGACGCTTGCGCGTTGGCGCGATATTCTCGGGGACATTGCCGCAACGGATGCCGTGGCAACCGTCGCAAAGAAGGCCTATCAGACCGACGAGGGGAGACGGGCAATCGAATGGTTGACCAGGGCTACCCTCACCATCCCGGAACGCATTGGCACATTCCCTGCCGATCTTGAAAAGGTGCAGCGGGCCTATCTATTGCGCCTACTTGACACGATCATGTCGCTCAAGGAGATGATCAACCAGGATCATCCGAACACCTCCGATGACGGCTTCTGGCACAGCAATGCCCTGCATGGCGTGCTCGGCGAAGAAGTCAGTCTGCGCGGGCTGTTCCAACTCGATCAATCGTTGAACCTCAAAGGGAAGTTGCGCCCATACGGATTAGAGCGATTGCTGGAAAGCATGGAGCAACCAATTCGCTCCAGAATTGACAATCTTTTGGACTGTGCTGAAACGACGGATCGCGGAGATGCAACGGTTCGGAGGACCGCGTTTGCGCTGTGGGACGCGCTTGAGGATCAGGCGGAGGACTTCGGGAGTGGAAAAACCGGCCCGCTCAAGAGGGCTGCGCTCGTGACCGCCTTTGTCGTGGCACTGTTCGCTAAATATCCATCGACCTCTGAGGCCCTAATACGGGTCAACGAGATGCTCTCAAAACGCCCTCATCGTTACGCCAAGGACGCAGCCCGGAAGGCTCGGCCAGCGTAAAGATCGGTTCCTTCTGGTCCTGCATGCTCCTTGTCAGCCGGTGACGTACCGGCTTGAACATTGGAGCGTAACCATGAAACCAATCAGTATCCCTCAGCCCCATCCGACGGGACGCCTCCCCTCTTCCACCATCAGCGAGTTCTGCAGCCGCCACCGCCTTGGCCGCACCACCTATTTCAAGATGCGTAAGGCAGGGATGGGACCCAAGGAACTGCGTCACGGCAGCGTGGTCCGCATCACGGCTGATTCCGAGCGCGAATGGCTGGACCGTATGCAGTCCGCCACCAGCACCCATGTCCGTTGAGGGGGCGAAGATGACCAAGCGCACCAAGGAGCGGGTTTCCTTCACCATTCAGGAGTTTCTCGCCCGGCATGGGTTGGCCCGCAGCACCTTTTATGAGCTGAAGCGGAATGGCTTGGGGCCACAGGAGATGAAGCGCGGGCGCTTGATCCGCATTTCCAAAGCCGCTGAAGAAGCTTGGGTCTCAATGATGGAGGAAGGCGCGCCGGCGTCAATGGACGACGACGATGAGGACGAAAGCCCTCCCGTCCGCAAGAAGCGGCGTCAGCGCCGAGAGCGGGGATAGGCGGTGACCGCCTTGGGTCGGTCCCTGCCGTGGCTGCGTGACAAGCTGCGGCAGGGCCACCCCCTGCCCAAGGACAGGTGGGTGGAGAAGGTGCATGGAAGCGGGGAAATCCACCCCTTCCATTGGCGCGACAAGAAACTTGAACGGAGGAGTTTGCTCGCCTTAACGGAACCGACGGCGCGCCGCAGTGATAAGCACAGGGCAATGCGCATTGCACAGTGCTTGCCAAGTCACCGCTGCGAAAGCACCGCGTGCTACTACTGTAAGCACCTTTATTGGACGGAGGTTCGCGGCAAAGCTGCTTCTGCATCGGCGGGTCTTCGCCGCTCTGAAATGAGTTTTCTCACGATCATTTTTGGCGCCGCCGATCTCGGTATCCCGCAAGTGGAGCAAATGATTGAGGATTCCCTCCCCGTACTGGCAAGGGAATTGAAATGGAAGCGCGGCATCAAGCTGATTGGACGT
The DNA here is from genome assembly GCA_041686745.1 of Rhodospirillaceae bacterium. Taxonomy (GTDB): domain Bacteria; phylum Pseudomonadota; class Alphaproteobacteria; order Rhodospirillales; family Rhodospirillaceae; genus Cauispirillum. The sequence continues at coordinate 654,081 of JAWLDH010000002.1, forward strand.
GTGGAATTGGACTACCTGCTTCCCGGGCACACGCTTGATCGGGATAAAAGGAGGACGTTCGCGAAACTGGGGGCGCCGACCGAGGGAGACGTTCCCCTGCTTGTTCCCCACCTTCATGCCGTCGTTTTTCATCCTCGGATCGCCCGGTATCCTCTGCGCCTCAGGCTGTGCCGTCGTTTCCCCGGATATAAGCGGGTCACCATGAAGCGGCTGTACTCGAATAGGACCATTGAGGAGAACCTTGACCGCCTCGTCCGCTATCCATTGAAATTCTTTCCCCCTGACCACAAAGCGGGTACTGCGTCCAATGCGGAACTGCGTTTCGGGCACCGTGCCAACGAAGAATTGGGCGGTCTGCATGGCACGCTGCATGTGGAATTTGGGGTATAGGCTGCAATGGGTTGAACTGGATCAGTGGGCCATGTGGGCAGCATAAACTAGTCACTGCCAGCGTTACCCAGCGCCCACTCCTGGACATTGTCGGGCGGGCGGGGACTTTTCCCGCCCGCTGTTTCCCGCGAGAATCCGCATTGTTCGTAGTTCATCCATCGTATCCTGCCGGATGCGCGCGGATTTGCCTGGACATGGCGAGAAACGGCTCGGCGTGTCCCCCCCCTGATCGGGATGTTTGCATCTCCATTGCGTGAAAAGCAAACGCCCGAAGTAGCCCTCTGCGCCAGAGTTGTTGTCGCCCCGGTAGACCCAGTGAACCCTGGGGCGGCATGGAGATGATGACGTGGCCTAGTGCCGCGAGAACGGGCCTTACCCCCGCTGCTGCGTGTTCCACGGCATCCGGCCACCCGAGCGCTGGCCGAGCCCTAAGGAATGCGCCCCAGCTTGGCGGAGACCAAGGCCGTCCGCCGACGCATCAAGAGCCTTGAACGCGAAGTGCGGCGCAAGGACAGCGCCATTGTCGAGACAGCCGCTCTTCTGGTGCTGTTGAAAAAGCTGCGGCGACCTTCAACAGGGGCGGCGCATTGACAGTTGCATTTGGAGATCGGCCTGTAGGCACTGAAAGCCTCCCCCATAGGGATGGGTATGTGTATGTATGTATAAACTAACCAACTGCCACACAGCACGTTGTACCCTGACGGAGTGGACCGGACTGATTGGGACAAAAGGCGTCACGCTGAACTACTGTCCCAGGCAGTCCAGTCGCGTTTAAATGGGCACATTCGGATAACCTGCCGCCACCTGCGCTCTTGCCGTGCGGCGGGTGATGATCTGGCGTCTGCGAGTTCCAGTCTTCTAATTCTGCAAAGGAAAACAGGCTCAGGCGTGGGGGAAAACGAGTCCTCTGGAATCCCCGATTCCTCCTGTTTCCCATGGCGCAGTGTCCCAAATTTGTCCCAAAAAAGGACGCCGTGGTCGCCGTCCCTGGGCCGCTCACCGCCTGTCCTTGCACCAGTCCTCAATCTCGTCGACCAGGGCGGAAACCTCTGCCCAGCCAGCGCGCAGATCGGCGTCCTCCGGCTCATGGGGCATACCGCCGCCCGGTCTCGGATAGCGCACGGCCGTGGTATAGGACGTGAAGTCGTCAAACGCCATCAGGTCGGCCCGCCACAGGTGCTCTTCCGGCAGCAGCGCGGCGAGGGCGCCCAGCTGGTGGTGGCTGGTCGGAAAGCGGATCCCTTCGGCGGTGAGCACGGCTTTCAGCAGCTTCTCGGCCGCCTGCTCGATGTTGAACGCGGCGTGCCGCGGGTGCCCGGCAATCAGTTTTTTGGCGACAGCCAGGTCTTCCTTGGCGAGGGCGATGGTGCTGCTGACAAGGCCGCTCATGCCGCACCGTGCCGGCGCAGCGCCCGGTCCTGGTACAGCAGGCGCCCTTCGGTCACGACCCGGTTGACCAAAGTGCCGTCCACCGCCCGGTCGGCGATGAAGGCGGCCCAGGTGCAGGGCACGACATCGAACGGCAGGCCGCAGGCGACCAGCGGCGCGGCGACGGCTTTGGGCGTGCAGGCGGCTTCCGGCAGGCCATCGGGCAGCACCACCAGCAGGTCGAAATCACTGTCGGGCCGGGCATCCCCACGGGCGCGGCTGCCGAACAGCCACACCATCCTCGGCCGCAGGCTGGCCACCAACCGATCCCGCAGGAAGGCGGTGGCCGCCGCTTCGCTCCGGAACGGGCCGACGGAGCGGGCCGACGCGTCGTCGAGCAAGTGCCTGACATCCTGCTCCCGCCCCTGGCGGAGGAGATCGGCCACCGCCTGCAGCACGTCGCGATGCTCGGACGCCGCCCGGATGGACTGAACCGGCAGAGCCATGGGGTGATCCTCGTATTACGTTTACGCTGTCAATGTAATACGTGTTTGCGGGCTGCGCAATCGGCTGGAATAAAAAAGCGGAGTTAGAAGACAGAGTTGAACGGGCTGGCAATCCAGGACTGAAGGTAGGCATCCTGAAGGTCTTACTATCCGTTACGCAATAATATTTCCTGTACTAAAAAACGACAGGATAATTCAATCCGCCAAATCTAGTATAGATCAAGCAATACTAGTCGTTCCTGTCCAAGTATGCCATTTCTATAATCAGTATAATACCTCTAACAGCTAGTACAATTCCGCCAAAATTCTAGTCTGTAACTCCATGAGCCGCTTTACAAGACCTTCACGGTTTCTGTAATTCGAGCTTATAGAGTACTGTATAACCCTTGGAATTTTTGCTAGCTTACGCGTAAGCATTTGATGTCTTGATTCTATACTTTGAATAGTGTCAAGCTTCAGATCAGCGATCATTTTTCCAGCCTGTACCTCTCGAGTTGAACCTGGAACTGGCCGGTACACGGGTCCAGGAAGCTTCTCAATACAAGCTTTCATATCGTCGTAATACGGGTGCGGCCAATCGAAACCGTAAGCAGAAGTAGGCAGGTAATTAGAAGAGCGTATTGCAGGAGATCCAAGATCTTTTGTTCCTTTTTCAAGGTTGCACGGGTGACAACTCAACAAGATATTCGTTGATACAAAAGCGTATTTTCTGTAGTGCGCACGAGACTTGTCTAAAAAATGCTCTATATCTTCAGCAGCATTTCTTCGCTCAATTAAAATTGTCCTTTGGCAATAGGGACAAGTTTCTGCTTGTTCCTTACGTAATAAAATTCTTATTTTATATTTCATCTCTTTGAGAGACGTATGATTCCAGTCTATTTCCCCAGATATGTATGCTTGAATAAGCTTCTTCGAAGCCCTTCTATTTAGGACAACTCGCGCAACAGGATTTAGGCGTGCCATCACTTTACCCCTAAAATTGTTGCAACGACTTCATTTAATGGATCACCTGATGTAAGTGATAAATTCATGGATCTTAGCTTGTTTTGGCCAACTTTGAAGGACTGACTGTCAGACTTATTCATAGCTATTAGTGATAAGCAAACATTGATAATTTCAGAAACCTCAGGTGACCTCGCTGACGTCAAATGAAACTGCTCTCTTAAAATAGAATCACTAGACCGCCCATAAAGACGTACAGCATCCCACGTTTTAGCTAAAGGAAACTCGCATATGAAAATGTTATTATTAAAAAAGCTGCTCGCAACTAAAGGAGAGTGCGTAGCAATTACTAGCGTGGAATTCTTGTGGATATCATTCAGTATTTGTACGATGTCGTTGGCTATTCTTAACTGCCATGCAGGATGAAGAGAGTTTTCAGGCTCATCGAAAAACACTATTGATTCCCTGGCGCCACAAAACGCGACACCGAACACCGACAAAATATACTGCTTCTCCCCCGAACTAAGCTCGTTGAGTCCAAAATACGTACCAGATCGTCTGAATAACACGTCAGATAACAGTATATTTCCCTGTCCAATGTGAGAAATAACGTTGGATGCTACATCCTGGGTTTGCTGAGGAGCAATAAGATCTATAGTAAGGTCAGATTCAACAACATCAATAAACTCATTTTTCCTACCTTTTCCATATCTAAACTTAAACTTTACAACACTCTCAAGGTTGAGACGCAAAAGGAAATCTCTAATAATTAAAGAATAATGGTAAGCTTCATTTTCTGAATCTAGGACGTATTTAACAAGAACTCTAAACGGAGCGATATCAGAAACCATATTATTATTTACCTTATTACCTAAATAAACAATATTTTCTGGTCTACCTTTTTGAATGTAAATTTGCCGCGAATATTTATCGTGCATCGTTCCAGATAAGCACACTAACTTAGAATAAACGCTTGATGAAAGATCAACTTCTTTAGCGATAACCTCGCTTGCAAATGAAAAAAATCTAGATTTTCCCGCTCCGTTTTTTCCAGTTACTATATGTGTCCCGCCCCTACGGAGATCTTTCAGCAGCGCTTCATAAGTGTCTTCAAGCATAAAAATTTCTCCTGAAGCTAAATCATTTAGTTATTATTGACGCGCCCATTTAAGGTATGTATCCGCCTAAAGGGTCACCTTCCGTTAGAGGAACGTACACGCCCAGACGGTTCACAATCAAGGGGACACCGGAGCGAGGCGCTTTGGGCATAGCTCCACAGATAGCGCCGGAACGTGGCGCATCAACTCATGGCAAAATGCTGCTTTTGCCATGACTGGCAGTGGGGCGGATACGTCAATTAACGCTTGCGCTGCGCTGCAACTCGCGCTATAGTTGTGTAGCGTGGTGGTGTGGCGCAAGACGCCAGCCACCCCCACCAACCCATCACCCTGTCCACCCACAGCAGCCGCCCACCCATTGGGCGGGGGAGGATGTTCATGCCACGCACCCACCACGGGACACCGGGGGAGCGCCGAAAGGGATTCCAGCAGGGGGACCTGGACGGACTGTGCTCGGTCTACGCCCTGGTCAACGCCACGCGGCACGTCGCACAGGACCTGGCCGCCGTCGCCCTGCGCCCCCGCGCCCTGTTCCGCCATCTGGTCCACCAGCTTGACCATGGCGGCCAACTGGCCACGGCGCTCACCGAGGGGCTCGACCAGGAGCAGCTGCCGACCCTGATGCCGTGCGCCCAGCAATGGGCCCTGCACCACTGGCTGGTGGAGCTGCGCTTCCGCCACCCGTTCACGGCCGATGCCGAGGTGGCGCCGTACCAGCTGCTTGACTGCCTGCACGACCACCTGGCCCGCCCGCACAGCGCCGCCATCGTCGCCATGGACGGCAATCTCAACCACTGGACGTGCGTGCACGCGGCGCGCGGGCGGCGGCTCATGCTGCTCGACAGCAGTGGCCTGCACTATTTCAACGAGCGCACGTTCCGGCTGTCCCGGCGGCCCGACGGCTTTGGCCGCCGCCCGGTGCCCGACAGCCTCTTCCTGGTGCGGGCGCGGCGCGCGCCGCGCAGCACGTAGCTCGCCCCCAGTTGAAGCTTGGCTCAACCCCATCGGGGGTGGAGACGGTACTTGTGGGGCATTGAGCACCCATTCGCCGACGGCGGCGCAACGCCAGCGCAAGTGCTAGGGCGGCTGCGCATGGCACTCAACCGCCCCCACGCCGCGGCAATCACGCCATGGCCCGGCAGCCTGAACCACTGGACGTGCATCCAGGCGATCGAGCGGCGCCGGCTGTGGCTCCAGGACCGCGACGGGCTGGCCTGCCTCCGGGAAGCGATCATTCAGCGGGCACCGCGCGATGACGCGGCGGGGCGCTGGCCGGTCGCGGACAGCCTCATCGTGGTGTAAGCGCAATGACAACCAAGGGAGAACGATCATGCCGGGACGCCAGGCCAAGACTTTGACGCAGAGGGACTTGATGAAGGTGTTGAAACTTGCCGGGCGTGGCCGGCACGGGCAGCGCAACCGGGTCATGGTGCTGCTGTCGGTGAAGGCGGGGCTGCGCGCCGGCGAGATCGCGGCATTGAGTTGGCCCATGGTGTGCGACGCGCGCAGCCGGGTCGGCCGTGTCATCGAGGTGCGGGATCAGGCGGCCAAGAACCACCGTGGGCGCATCCTGCCCATGCATCCCGAGATCCATGCCGAGCTGGTCAAGCTGGGGCAACTTGCCGGCCGCAGCGGCCCAGTCATCCGCTCGGAACGGGGTGGCGCCATGCACGCCGACAGCGTGGTCAACTGGTTTGCCAGCTTGTACCGGAAGGCCGGCCTGGCTGGCTGCTCATCCCATTCCGGGCGCCGCACCTTTGTCACCAACGCCGCCCGCCTAGTCGCCCGCGCGGGCGGGAGCTTGCGTGACGTCCAGCAGTTGGCGGGGCATGCATCCATCGCCATGACCCAGCGCTACATCGAGGGCGACGACCAGGCGAAGCGCCGCCTGGTCTGCATGCTGTAGGGGGAGGGGAGCCATGGACAACTTGAGCTTTGCCACACTGTGCCACGACCTCCGCCAGCCCCTGTACTCGGCGCGACTGAGCCTGGCGGCGCTGGAGGCGCGGGCCGCCTTGGGCCAGCCCGAGCGGGAGGCCCTGCGCCGCATTGAGGCCGCTCTGCGGGCAGCCGAGTTAATGATCACGCACGCTGCTCGTCCCCCCAAGCGGGTTCCGGTGGCGCTTGGGCCGTTGATCGGCACCCTAGTTGCTGAACTGGCCCCGAGGGCGCAGTCGAAGGGCGTCTTCCTGACAGGGGTGTCCACCCAGCGCATTGGGCTCAGTGACCACGTGTTGCTGGGGCGTCTGCTGCGTAACGTGATTACTAATGCTATCACATACACCACCCGGGGCAGGGTCCTTGTTGGCTGTCGAAGGCATGGCAACCGGCATATTCGGATTGAGGTGTGGGACCAAGGGCCAGGCTTAGACGCCAAGCAACTGGTCGAATGCTTCCAGCCTTTCAGGCGATTGGGGCACGGGGCGCATGGACAAGGGCTCGGGCTCGCCAGTGTCCGCCTTCTGGCGGACTGGCTAGAGCATGGCGTCCAGGCACATTCACGCCCCGGACAAGGCTCTTGCTTTGCTGTGACCGTTGATGATGGGACGGGGGCAGGCGATGGATGATCAGTCCAGCCATCGGGGCAGATTCGTCGGTTTATTGATGCCTTCCGACAGCCCTTTTGTTTTTTGCAGCGGAAAAGTGGTCATCACGCCCGCGTGCAAGCTTTTGGCGGCCCCGGCATTGCCGCCATTTCGTTAGCGTTAACACCCGTAAATTAACATAAATCCAAAAATATCTACTTTAAGGAGTATAGCTAATCCTGGGGGCAATCTGGCGGCGCCCGTAGCGCTACAAGCCCTTGCAACTTTAGTTTGCGGAACAGCGATCTTTTATGGAAAATGGTTTTTCTGCGGGGATCGAAACAAGAAGTTGGGGGATCGGGTGTGCGTACCGAGTTTGAACACATGCGGGAAGCGCTTGCCTCATATATCGAGGCAACCTATCACCTCTCAAATCCAACAATTGTTAATCTCCGACGCCAAATCTTATTGGGGGGCGGTATCGCCCAGACGCCTTATATCGAAAGCACCCCAGCCTATGTCGGAGACCGCAAATTTGCGACGCTAGACATTGATCAACAAGTCCGAGACTTTCTAACTGCCATGGCGTCGCAGGAATCGGACCAGTTGCTCTTCGACCCGCCGTACGAACATCAGGCACAGGCGCTCGAAAAGACGATGGCCGTGAACGCTGGCGGCACAGGGATTGTTGTCACCACTGGCACGGGTTCTGGCAAGACTGAGAGCTTCCTGCTGCCAGTGCTATCGCGGCTTGCCGACGAGGCGATCCAACGGCCCGGTCACTTCTCTACCCGTGCGGTGCGCGCGCTGCTGCTTTATCCAATGAATGCGCTTGTTAATGATCAGTTGGGCCGGTTACGTACACTGTTCGGGTCAAGCGCGGCGCGAAAATGGTTTACTGCTGCCGCTAAGCGTCCCGCGAAATTCGGCCGCTATACGGGACGCACGTTATATCCCGGCATGCGCGACGGCAACCGCGACCAAAAGCGACTCAAGACCCTCGAATATTATCTTAAGATCGAAGATGGCGCGCGGGCCGGCAGCGCCAAGGACCAGGCGCTACTGCGTACGCTGAAAGAGAAGGGTCGCTGGCCCGCCAAACCTGATACTTTCCTCGACGCTTTCGATGGCCTCCGAAATTGGTATGGTAAGCAGGGACAGCATTGGCAGGATGCTAACGGCGATCCGATGAGGGCGAACGAGCGACTTGAGGATCCCGAACTACTCACCCGGCATGAGATCCAGGCCGCAAGCCCGGATTTGCTGGTCACTAATTATTCAATGCTTGAATATATGTTGCTACGACCGATTGAGCGCGACATTTTCGCTGACACCCGCGCGTATTATGAGGCGCATCAGGATGAGACCTTCTTCCTGATCCTCGACGAGGCACACCTATATCGGGGCGCCAACGGCACTGAAGTGGCCTATCTAATCCGCCGCTTGCTTGATCGCGTTGGGCTTCCGGTATCGCGGGTTGTTTTCATCGCAACCAGTGCCTCCTTCTCGAACGGTCCTGCCGCAGCCAGTTTCGTAGCGCGGTTGACTGGCCTCAAATCCGGTGCCATCACCACGCTTACCGGCAGCAAGCGAGCTTTCGTGCCGGCAGCCGAAGGGCCGGCGGATCTTGCCGCTGCTTTGGCTGCCGTACCGCTCGGTGCACTGCAGTCCCCCTCTCCGCGCGACCGCGCTCTGGTCCTGCGACCGCTAATCGCTTATGCGGCTAAACCGCTTGGTGCATTGGTTAGACTTAGGCGCGTCGACAGTAGCGCTGCTGAAATCATTGCAATCGTGCATGGCCGTGGCGCTGATGGGGACGAACTTGAGGAAGAGGTTCTATTGGCCGCGAACGGCAGCGTCGCGACCAAAAAAAGATTTCTCGTCGTTGATGACGTGCGCTGCCCTGACGGAAGTGTCGCCTTCGCCCGCCGCTTTGATTTAGGCACGGCGAGCGCTGAACATTGCGAATGGAATAGTGACGACCTTCCGACGGCGCTCGCCGAAATCCTCACCGACCTCCCGGTACTCGGGCGCCTTCGCAACATTACTTCGGGTACAGAGTGTTCGACCGATCCGGTGATTTCGCCCGGGGCGGCCTGGGCGCTCACACGTCTGCCCGAAGCGCTATTTCCCACTGCTGATCCTGAAACTGCAGCCGCTGCGGTGGATGCGCTGCTAGAGCTTGCTTCCCTTGCGAAACCCTTCGCAGACGGACCGCCACTGTTGCCGGCGCGCGTGCATATGCTGTTTCGTGGACTTCCGGGCCTGTGGGCGTGCACAAATCCACAGTGTAGCAAAATTTCGGAAGCTGATCGTGGCGGCCCGACCGGAGCGCTCTATGCCGAAGCGCGCCAAAGCTGTGACTGCGGCGCACAGGTCTATGAACTTCATAGTTGTCGCGATTGTGGCCTATCAGTCGCGCGAGCAAATGTCGGCTCGCCGACTGGGGTCGAGCATCTCTGGCAAGATAACGGCCGGGCCTACGCTGGCGAAAGCGGCATTATCCAGCCAATCCATGTTTGCCTGGAGGACCCACTCCCGCAGAAGGCAGGAATGGCGCGCGCCGCCTACCTTGATTTTAAGTCTGGCAGGATTGGCGGCAACAGCGAGTTCAACCGAGAGATCTGGTTGCCGCCGCTGGGGGGAGCCAAGCTTTTCGAGAAATGCCCACGCTGCGAGGCATCGTGCGCCGACACCGCGCCTGGCGGCATCTCCGATCTCCAAACCAAGGGCGAACAGCCGTTCAAGGAATTAATCTCCGTCCAGGTACTCGAGCAGCCGCCGCGGCCCGAAAGCACTGCGCCACTCCAAGGCCGCAAGGCGCTGGTCTTCTCCGATGGCCGCCAGACCGCCTCGCGACTCGCTGGCGAGATGAAGACGTTTTCGTTCCGCGACAGTCTGCGGCCCTTGCTGCTGGCTGGCATGCAGGCGCTGCGGACGCCCGTATTCACGCCCTCATTGAACGACGCGCCGCTCGCGATCTCGCTCGGCGCGGCCAAGTTCGGGGTGCGTCTGAGGCCCTCGGGCGACGATGACGGTGCGATGGACCGTGCTGGACGCCGAGCCAAGAGCCTGGTCGACAATACCGATGCCGAGGCCGACGATTTCCGAGCGCTGACTGCCCAGACCTCCGAAGGCACGACGCTGTCTGTTTTTCAGTGCATTTACTCGGTGCTGCAGGACGACCACACGGGCCTCTTCCCGCTGGCTCTGGCAACGCTGCGACCTAAGCTCACCAAGACTGAGGAGAAGCAACTCAGCCAAACGCTGGTTCTGCCGGCCGTGGCAGGCCTGACCGAGGAGGATGCGCGAACAGCGCTGGTCGAACTCTGGCTCTGGCAGGCTATGCGCAAACACGCGATCAAGCTTCAAAGCACTTTCAAGAATATCGAAGGCGCCAAGGGGTCGTCTGGAATTCGGCCTTGGAATGGCCGTTTTAGTAAGATTAACAGTCAACTTCTCAGTGACCGGGGCCTCAAGACCTGGATCAAGAGCGACTATCCGAATGTTTGCGAGCCAACCCTGCGCGCAGTGTTTTCCGATGGCGAACCGGGCGACTATTTTCTCCAGGCAAGCAGGATTGCGCTCGATCCCGGTGAAACCTCAGAGTGGCTGCGCTGCGAGCGCTGTACCAGCGTCTCACCGCGCAACGCGTTGCTCGGCGACCATTGTGGCTATTGCGGCGGTGTCGCCAAGGCCATCGATCCGGTGACCGATACGGTATTTCGCAGCCGCAAGAAGTTCTATCGGCGGCTCTGGGAACGCCTCAGCAATCCCGACGACGCCTATGCCCCGCACCAACTCATCGCCGAGGAACATTCGGCCGCGCTCGCCGATAGCGGCCTTGCCAACGCGATGTCTCGCAATGAAGCCTATGAACTGCGTTTCCAGGATATTCCGATTGAGCAGGACGGCCAGACTGGTTCGCCGATCGACATTTTGAGTTGTACGACCACGATGGAGGTCGGCATCGACATTGGCGGCTTAACAGCTGTTGCGCTCAGGAACGTGCCGCCCGGCCGAGCCAACTATCAGCAGCGCGCTGGCCGCGCCGGTCGCCGCGGCGCAGGTCTCTCGACAGTTGTCATGTTCTGTGGAGCCGACAGTCACGATCAAAGCTTCTTTCGTGATCCTGCGCCGATCGTCGCCGGTCCCGCGCCTGATCCGATTCTCAATCTAGACAATCCAGTTATCGCTCGGCGCCAGGCGTTCGCCTATTTGATAGGGCGGTTCCAGCAGGACCGGATCAACACGGTCGGTGCCTCTTCGGACGTGTTCTCGTCGCTCGGAAGCGTCGCTGATTTCCTAAAGGGTGCCGCCGATGTCTTCTCGCTTAAGGGGTTGAAACAGTGGATCACGGTCAATCGCGAGGACCTGCATCTTGATATCGAGCGCTTGTTCACGGCCTCCTGCCCGACAATTGACGCCAACGAACTTCTCAATCAGATGCCAGACATTCTGGCAGATCATCTAATCGTAGCGGTAGACAGTGTGTCGCCACAGCCACCAGCGGCAAAGGGCGACGACATCGGCGCTGACGATATCGAAGATGAAGAGATGGAGGACACGCGCGACGACGATCACGGTGTAATTGACAATGGCAAATTGCTCGATCGGCTATTTGATGCCGGTCTTCTTCCCAAATATGCCTTCCCGACCGATGTCGCGACATTTAGCGTGTTCGAAAACACGACTGACCCTTGGAATCCCAAACGCCGCTATTCGCCGCAACAGGGCCTGAATGCCGCACTCAGCCAATATGCGCCGGGTCATGAGGTTTGGGTCGACGGCAAACGCTATATCTCGCTTGGTCTCTATTCTGAGCGCGATGAGGAGCGATTCGCCGCTTATAAGGCGCGGCGCCTCTATTATCAGTGTCAAGTCTGCAACTATGCTGATCTTAAGGATCTGAAAGACGGTTACCCAGAGCAGACGCGCGACTGCCCGGCTTGCAATGGCCGCGCAACTTTGGGACCTGCAAGGCGGTGGGTCAGACCGACCGGTTTCTCGCATCCGCCTTCTATTACGGCGCTGCCGCCTGATTTCGATGCGGGCACGCGAACCCGCCCGACGCGCGCAACGCTCGACTCACTGCATTTCCCCGATGCCGCTCGGATCGGCGGCGAGAACTGGTCGATCGGCACGGGTTGGGAAGGATGGGGCGACACCAAGACGCTGGTCGTCACCAACCGTGGCTCGCTCGACGCCTTCAACTATGCCTTCAATTATTGCGGAAAATGCGGCCGCATCGAACCTAGCGACTTTGATCCGGGGATGCGCAAACTCCGCTCGGGTCAGACCCACCCGCGCCCCCGGCCCAACCGGCCGAAGGAGCAGGAGGAGTGCGACGGCACCTCTACCAAGATCGTGCTCGGAAATGAATTCGACACCGATGTCGTGGTCTTCCGCTTGAGGCTCCCGCGCAAATGGTCGCTCAATCCTGATCGCGCTGCCACAACGATCGCGGCGCGCTCAGCGGTCGAGGCGTTGCGCCGGGCCGCCTGCAGTCTGGAGGAGTTAGAACCCAATGACATCGATGGCGACTTCCGCTTTGCACCGGGCACTGCCGACCACCAATTCATCGATCTTTACCTGTATGACCAAGCGGCGGGCGGCGCCGGCTTCGTGAAGGCGGCGGCGCGCGACCCGCTCCGGCTCGTCGACGCGGCCCTAGATTTGCTCGATCGCTGCGACTGCGACGACAGTTGCTACCAGTGCCTGCGCTCGTACAAGAACCGCTACGACCATGCGCTGTTCGATCGCCGAATCGGAGCGGACCTGCTGCGCGCTTGCTTTACGGGTGCGCCGCTTACGATCGATCTGGCGCGCGAGGATTATGCGCTCGACCGGCTCGCCGCCGATCTCGAGGAAAGCGGGGCACCGACCAAACGTTTAGAGGGCGGCTTAGTTGACACGGACGGCAAAATCATCTGCCTTGCCCATCCTTTCGTCGAGAACCAGCCCTGTTCAACGCGGGCTCGCAACCTCGTCAAGGGCAAGGATGCGGTCGCAATTGATATTCTGCTCGTGTTGCGGGCGCTGCCGATCGCGTCGAGCGAGGCGCTCTCAATACCCGATATCGACCTCAATGCTGGTCTCAAACTTGACGTTAATGGCGTGCCTGAGGTTTCGGCCGCTCAAATCATCGCCGGCGATCTCGTCCCTGGCGCTGAGGCACCGCGCTTTGCGGTCACCGAGGCAGAAGGTGATGACTTCCTCTTCAAGCTCGATGCCAACACGCTCTCAGGCAAGACCGACGTCGCCAAGGGCACGATGTGCCTATTCCGGCCTTTCAGCGGAGAGCCGAACAAGACCGATATCTATCTGATCCGTCGAACTGATGGCGAAGCGTTCGGCGCAACGCGGGCAAGTTGGACGGTCGGGATGCTGCAGATTCTCGACAAGGATCAGACGCGGGTCCGCTACCGGGCGGCATCACATCATATGGAATGCTCGAGTCAACTCGTGCAGCCGTCAAGTGCGCTCGTCGCCGTCGCCCAGTTCGTAAAGGCTGTTCACTGATGGCACAGTTCCTTCCCCCGATAGATCCGGAGACAATGGAGTTCGGCTCCGAAGCGGACCTCGCCCGAGCAGTACAAAAGCAATTGGGTGCCAGCTATCTCGTCATGCACTCGTTGCCCTGGGTATTTCCTGCGCGCGACGACATCAATGCGCCAGCGCGCGAAGGTGAGGCCGATTTTCTGATCCTCCACCGGCGATATGGGTTGCTCATTATTGAGGTGAAGGGCGGTGAGATCACGCTCAAGGGCCGCACCTGGTATCGTCATGTCCAAGCGGGCTTGAAAGAGATTAAAGACCCGGTTCGGCAAGCACGGCGCAGTCTATGGGCCTTAAAGAAACGGCTGACGCTGATCTGTGGCACAGCGATCGCCGATCAAACAATCATCTCGGTCGCGGTCGCATTCCCGCACTGCCTGTTCAAGGACAATCCGCCGACCGACCTTCCCGCCGACTCAATCATCACAATGGACGATCTCGCGGCGATCGAGCCCGCCATCGTCCGAGCCTATAAGGCAGGCGGTGGCGGCACCCGCGAGTTGTCGCACCAGGAGTTCGACGCTGTCCGGCGCGCGCTCGCGCCTGAATTTCAGGTTTATGAGCCATTACGCGTCAGCGTCGACTCCACTGCCGAAACCCTGGCCCGACTCACCCGGCAGCAACTTCAGGTTCTACGCGGCTTCGACGGAAATACGCGTGCGATCATCGAGGGCGTAGCGGGTTCCGGAAAGACCCTGCTCGCGCTTCAGCGCGCGCGCTCCTTTGCCGCCAAGCAGAAGACTGTGCTCTTCACCTGCTTCAATGCGGAACTCGCCAAGTGGATTCGCGAGGAGATGGCGGACGACCTCGCCGAAAATGGCGGCAAGATCACCGTCCAGAATTTCCACCGGCTTGCGTATGATCTCTGCAAGAAGACTGGTGTCAACTTCACTGTCAACCAGCAGGACACGGCGCGCTGGTGGGACGAAACGGCACCCGATCTGCTCGCAGAGGCTGCGCTCGACCTCTATGGCGGCACGCCCCCCTTCCAAGCGATGGTCGTTGACGAAGCGCAGGATTTCTCGCCCTCTTGGTGGGATGCGCTCGAATATCTGTGCGATCGCAGTGGTTCGGTCTGGGCGTTCCTCGACAAGGCGCAGAGTCTGCGTCGTGACCCTATTGACCCACCGCTCGATGGTGCATTCCGTTTGTCGCTCGACGTAAACTGCCGCAATACGCGCAGAATTGTCGTCTGCGCCAATGCCGCGACCGCGCTGGAGAGCGAACCGTTCGAACTCGCCCCGCTTGGTCGGCCGCCCAAGTTAATCATGCCCCAGACGCCGACCGCGATCAGCGGACTCGTTCAGCAGGAGGTCCGCATGCTCCTCAAGGAGCATCGTCTCGAGCCCCGGCAAATCGCGATTATCGGACCTGCGAGCAAAGGCAAGGGCCCCCTTGCCACGGTCACATCAATCGACGGAGTCTTAGTGGTCGATGATGCGTCGCTTTGGCGCCAGGGCAAAGGGGTCTTGTGTACCACTGCCCGCAGCTTCAAGGGGCTAGAGGCGGACGTCGTCATCCTGTGTGACTTTTCTGGCCTCGGCAGCTTGTTCACAGTGAGCGATCTGTATGTGGCGCTAACCCGCGCGCGCTCACATCTGATCATCGTCGCACATGACCGTGCCGCCAAGGAGAGCCTCGACGCCGCGCTCGCCGCGGCGATCGCCACCGGTGCTAACCAATGAACGCTGCCGAAGCCTGGGCGAGAGCCATAGATTATGCCGCCGATGATGACGGCGGCCCAGCGCTCGACGTCGTTGTCATGCATATCCGTAACGCGGTGTTCGAAGCGGGCTTCGTCAGCCGCGGTCGAATCACCAGCGGGTTGAAGGAAGCCTATCGGCCGCTCAGACTGGACGAAGCTTTGATTCCGGAACGGATCGAGGCCGCGCTCAACCTGCTGCTCCTGAGTGGCGATCTCGATGAATATACGACCGGCGCGGGACGCGGCTATGCCGGGACACCGCCACGGCTAGTCCAATGGGGCGGCGAAACCATAACATTGCTCGGCACGAACGCTTCCGGAACCGGTGCCGTCCGGCAATGCCCCGTAATTGAGCCAGGACGCGAGGCGGCTGCGCAGGTTTCGCTGTCCGACGAACTGGGGCGGCCCGAGTGGCGCAGCGCGTTGGTTGAGTTGGGAGGCGCGGATGCTCCCGGTGGCGATGCCCGATGCCTTTTCACCTTCTCTCAGGCTCTGGCCGCAAGCGGGGAGCGCTACTCTCTTGACGAGCGCGATGCGGTTGCGGTAGTCAGCGGGCGCAACTCGTTCTTTGGCCGTTCCGACCCGGTACCGTCCGGGCGATGGCGACGGGTCGAAGGCGATGGCTTTTTCCCCGCCGCTATTCGCATCGGCTACAAAAACATAAATGTCGTGCTAAACGTGGCCGGTAAGAACGCGACGTTGTGGCAGCCGCCCTCGCGGGATATCTGGCGCTGGATCGTAGTCGGGCAGACTCTGGCACAGGGCGACCCCGTGCTACGCTACGACCCGGCGAGCAGAATTCTCAATTTTTTGACCCCGCCCCCACGCCAGGCCGAGCGGGCGGCACTTATCACAGGTGTCCAGCAGGCATCCTGGTCCTGGGAACTTGAGCCGAGCGCTTATGCTGTGATTGCTGCGCTCATGGGGTCTCCCCAGTAGAGGCCTTTGGCACGACCCAGAAGAATTTTGGCGTTTTCGGTTTTTCAACAGACACGACTTGTTCAATCCCCTGAAGGCGGGCGACGCGCGTTTGCCAGACTTGCTCAACGAGCCTCAGCATAAGATAGGCACCACGTACTGCGGCGCGGTTGAACTCATGCTTGCTATCTAATGCCGCGACCACCGTGATCTCGGCGCGAGCGGCATCCTCCAAATTCTTAGAATCCACCTGCGCTGCAAATAGTCGGCTCTGAACCGCATGCCGAATTGCCAGCCTGGACCGACCGAGCGCCCCGCCGCCCAGCTTGGCGATTTGTCGGATCGCTGCATTCCGGGCAGCGCGAAGTTGCGCTTGCGGGACGAGCAAGCGGCGTTTGGCGAGTTGACGAGGAAGTATGCCATTATGGACCGTGTTGAATACAGCTGAGCCAGCCTCAACCACCACCATTTTGTCGCCGTCCTCAACGAGGGTGGCGAATAGCATCTCAGGTGGGGCGAGATCAATCATCCAGCGCCGATCAGCTTGGAACTGCGCGTCCGCGATCCGCTCGCTCGCTGCACGCGCGTCCTGCTCGGCCCTGGATGCCTGAACATCGGCGGCGCCTAGGGCAGCGTCCGCGTCGAAGCGGATCGCATTACATGGGTTGATTTCGCTGACCGCGACAAGCAAACGACGGTCGGCCCATTGTAAGATGGGGTGACCGATGGGATATTCGACGACAAACTCAGTGGTGATGTCGGTCGGGGGCGTCTGCTTCTCGAACGCCGACACCGCGCCATCATGAATAGCGCAGCCATGATCGAAAAAATGGAGCCGCCGCTTCTGGTCGTCACTCTGGACGACATTGGTGCGGGGCGGACATTCCATCGCGGTTCGCCGCGTGATGAATGCTTGGCGATACCAACTGCTGCGCGTATCTATTTCAGGGATCGTTAGTTCGTTGCCGTTGGGATTGGCCTTGTACCACATCGTTTTAAAACGCTGATCTCCGTCCTGGCCGTTGCGGACATCGAGGAAATCCTCGCGCGCTAACTTGATCATCGCCTCAGCCGCGCGTTCGCGGGCCTGAAACCAGTTCCAGTGATCAGTCTCAGCCACTGCCATAGGCGCAGCATAGTGCCTGTTGCGGAAGTGCGCTTCACATTTTGCAGCGAGTGCTGTACGCGGTGACGGAGGCAGCGACGTCGCCGCGAGCCACTCGCCATAGTTATTGCCAATCGTCTTGGCCTGCCTCTCCGCGTCTCCCCAACTCGCGCCGGCAACTCCATCGGCGGCAGCAGCGATCGCGTTGCTGATTGCCTCCCAGTCGGATTCGTCAAAGACCTCGCTGCGCAAAAACACTCCAGTGCCTTCGAGCACGACCAGAATGTTGCTCTCAATCGAGTTGTCAACGACGATCGGAGTTATCGCGATACGGCGATTAGAGGGTTGCCCCTTGGTACCGAGACGGTCAATCCGGCCGATCCATTGCTGGATGTCCGGCGGCGACCAGGGCAGTGCAAAGAAAATTATTTCATCGGCATATTGAATGTTGTGGCCTTCGCGTGCAGCGTCAGCTGCGACAAGTATCTTCGCCTCACCGCTAATGAAATCATCAAGTTCCTCCTTGAGGAAAGCAACCTGCACCTCAAGTTCATCTTCTGAGCCGATTGCGCGACGCTTTTTGGCGACCTTCTGGTCGGTTAGTTTTTCGATAGCGTCGCGTAAATAGTCTGTGGTTGGATTATCCTCGGCAACGACGACCGCGCGGCCACTGGGATTCCTTCCGTGGAAGAGGCGCAAGTGGTCGATCAGCGCGTCAAGTTTGGCGTCGCCTGGTTCGTTGCGCAGGCAAGTATCTATCTGGCGCCAAGCCATCTGGAGGTCGGCGGTGCCGCGCCGGAGAGTTCTCAAACGTTCCCGTAAAGATTGCGGGCTGCGTCCGGCTACTTGCAGCAGCGCTTCACGGCGAATGTCGAGATTGCTGGCTCGCGCGGCTTCCAGGTAGCACCGCGTTGCGCGAGCGCGTTCTACATCGCCGTCAGTCGGCGAGATCTTGATTGGTTGGTAGTAGCGCTTCGGCAGCGCGTCAGGATAGTCGATACGCGCAGTGCGGATGAGGCGGCGATAAAGGCCATAGCTTTCTTCAATCGTACGACACTTGCCGCCGTCCTGGAGATCATCGCTGTGGCGGTGGCGCGCATCTGCCTCGCGCAGGGCGAGCACTTTCAGGATGTCGCCGTCCTCGGCGCGCGCTATGCGGTCCGCTTCGGGTTCAAGCAGCGCCATGAGTTCGCGGCGGGTACGGGCGTGGTGGAGTGCTGGCGTAGCCGTCATGGCGATAACATTTGGAATCGTCCGCGCAGCGGAAATAAGATCCTCGCGAACCTGAACCTGTAGTTTGGTAAATTCGTCGATAAGCAGGAGGTCGACGCGGTCGGCGGTGATGCGGCCGCCCGCAAGGAGTCGGCTCGGCCGAACTAGGCGCATGATCAGGTTGCCATAAACGCCACCCTCATCGCCGCTTTCAAGCGCAAGCACATGGCCGCGGCAAAGCAACTCCTCTTCCCACTGCGACACTAGATCGTCGGGCACGACCAGGGCTGCCGTGAGCGGCCGAGGACTTTGCGCTGCCAGAGCGCGCATCACCATGATCGCCTGGATCGTTTTGCCGAGACCGACCTCGTCGGCGAGCAGCCAGCGGCAAGCAGTGCCCGTCACCATCCGATGCACGCTCTCGATTTGATGCTTGTAGGCGAAAGCACCTACGCCGAGTGCGCCGAGTAGCGCCTGATCGCGGTCAATCCGGCGCGCAACGGCATGCAGTCCGAGCAGGATGCGGTGAAATTCGCTCACTGCGACACCCCCGCAGTGGTTGCCCCTACCCGAAGTGCTGCATATCGTGTCGCGCGTGAGACAAATGGATCGTTGATTAGGATGTGGACCACGGCGTCGATGTCATCACACGCGGCTGGCGAAAGCCAGAGTTGTAGCGCCCCGGCAGCGGCCTCTGCGGACAGTTGGCCACGGGGGAGCGCGAAATTCTTAGCCCATTGAGCAAGATCCTCGGCGAGTTCGGCGACGCTCAGGCCGGCATAACTCCGGCGACTGAGCAACCGGCCGCCGCTGCTGGGCGCGAGTAGGCGCACGAGCGCAGGGCGGCGGATCATGCGCAACGCCTTGTTCGCTGCGGCCTCCCAGTCTGCGCACGGTGCGCCAAAATCAAAATCATCCTCAACGTCAAGCAGAGCCCCCTCCGCATGCAGGAACGCAATGGCCTCAGAAAAAGCAGCGTTCAGCGCATCATCCATCGCGCCGTCGACGGGCATGACGTTGCCGATAGGCCAATCAGGATCTAGAATTCGTGCGTGTTTGACGAACGCTTGTGCGAAGATCCCTGCTTGGACGCCGTCTGCCTCGCTAGGAACCGCCGCTATGCCGCTCTTGAGAGCGTGATGCCATAGCGCATGATGCGGATCGGTTGGGTTGTCCTTACTTGCCTCTTCGGCAAGCCACCACGCACGGCCGCACAGATTGATAACTAGTGGATCCTCGAATTGCCGCACGATCCGGCCCTTTGCGCCAACCGCCGGTAGGGTCGTACAGCGAGCCCGCGACCAAGCAATCCGTGCTCGCGCGATATCGGCAGCGCCCTTGCCACGATCGAACATGCGACGTGATCCGATATCTTCACCAAAGTGCGCGGTGAAATCACCATAGTCGAAAATGTTGGAGGTAAAGAGGCAGATCGGGTCGGCAATCCGTCCGTCCGAGAGTCGCAGACCATAAGCTTTCGCACCACGGCTCGGAGTAATGATGAGTTCGGTCGCTGCAAAATGGTGCGGCGCGTGCGCGTCCGCCTCGACAAGAGTCGCCTCCAAGTTAGCCCCGATAAGTTTCGGACTGTTTCCTATCCATTCGACCGCCGCCGATGGGCGCTCTAGGTTGATCTGGATGGCGCGCGACCGTCCGATCGAAAACCGTAGAAGGCCCTTTCCGGTCTCGAGTAATTTGGCTCGCAAGGCGTCATCGTAAAGTAGTGCCAGCAACCTAGAGGTCGGCGGCAGCGTCATGGGCAAAGCGGGAAGTTCCTCCCGTCCGCTTGCGACTAGGCGCCCACCAATCTCAAGATCGACCGATACGGCGACATTGACGAGCGGTAGCCGGCTCTCGACGCGCAATTGAAGCCGCCGCTCGATTAGCGCCTCAAAGGCGTTGTTCCGCTCGAACAAAATCAGTTCGGCAACACCAACACTGCCCTCCGTCGGCGGCGCATCTTCGGCTCTTACGCCAGTTTGCCCTCTAAACCCTGACATGGAAGGGATCCGGCCATTCGCCGGCAGACGCTGAGGCACCGTGGCAGAATCGATTTCGGCACCCTCCTTGTAAATCAGGAAGGGCCGGTCAGGCCGGACCACCCCCGGCGGCGCACCGATCGCGTCGATAGGATGGCGCGCAACCAAAGCCTTGCTCTGTACAGTCCACAGCCCGTCCTGGCTTAGGATTGCCCGGTTCGCCGGATCAGCTAGATTGGCTTCGAAGAAGTGGTAGCCGCCCGCCATCCCGAGCTTTTTTAACCCTTTGAGGTCGGCACCACCGGCCTTAATCCCAAGCCAAATGTAGCCGCTGGTGCCACTCGGGACGTCCAAGCGTTGTTCCCCCTGGGTGCGCTCATCATTGACGTCGAATAACAAATTTCCGGTCCAGTTGATCGATCGGCGCGCGAGTGAAGTCGCAACATGGGTGCCGGCGCCAAACGTCTCGGCGGCATCGGGATAGGCAGGGTTATCGTCGTTCGGCGCCGCTTGGAGCGCGACGGCAAAGGGGCCGCAACTGAGTGCAGTATCTGGATGAAGAAAGCTGC
The DNA here is from genome assembly GCA_041686745.1 of Rhodospirillaceae bacterium. Classification (GTDB taxonomy): domain Bacteria; phylum Pseudomonadota; class Alphaproteobacteria; order Rhodospirillales; family Rhodospirillaceae; genus Cauispirillum. Next base: position 674,976 of record JAWLDH010000002.1, read on the forward strand.
CGACGCCCCAGAGCTTGGGCCGCCAGCCCGCTGACCGGGCGTAGGCGCGCGCCTCCTCGTAAAGCGCAGGCGGCAAGGCCGGCCACCATACGAAGAGACGAATGCCCGTCGCGTCGCGCGATAGCGAGAGGCTGCCCAATGTTAATCCGGCGGCGGTAGGCGACTTGGCGGCGCGCGCCCGCAACCGCCCGGCGCGTGCGGCGAAGAATGTCTCAGGATCAATGGCGACTGCATCGAGTAACCGCTTGTAGCTTGCCTGCGGCAAAACCGATCCACGGTTTTCCGTAAGAAGTGCCGTCAGCACGCGCGTTGCCGGCGCTTCGAATCGCAGCCAGTCGGCGAGCCGCGCGCCTTCGGCAGCGGTAGCCCAGGCGCGCAGGCTGGATAAGTTGATACTTCGACCGCCCCCAGGAAGTGACGCCACGGGCGCACGCGCCATCAGCCGACTGATAGGTCCCACTAGCTCGACGGGGAGCAATGCGTTGGAGATTGGCCACGCGATAACCGAGAAATGACGACTAAAGGCGCTTTCACTGGGACGCGACAGGCCATAGCGAGTCGCTTGTGCCTCGAAAGCCTCGGCGACGAGATGTCGATGCGGCACTGTAATTGCGCAGCCAAGAGCGTCACTGAATTTGGCCCAAAACACGGTGCCTACGCCTTCAAAACGGAAGCCAATCTCAGCAGCAACAGCACAGACCAATAGAGGAGCGCGCGCAATTAAATCATTGAAGTCTTGAGACGGCGCGATCGGTTCCAGGCTGTCAAAGGGTTCTGGCCATAAAAGTGCAGCATCGACCGCTTCAATAAGCGTAACGTGGGCGATCTTATTCTTAATAAGCCCGACTAGAGCCCCCTTTAATTGGCGCTCCAGATTGTCGATCGCACCTAGGCTTAACATTCCCCGCCGCCCCCAAGCTGATATCTCCCAACATACCAGTTACCCCAGCTTGTGTCATAGTCTTTAATACGCTGTGCTCGTGTAGGCGAGCATGATTTGCTCGTCGAGGTGTGAAAGGGGGGTCAATCGGACTCCGTGAATAGCGGAAATTGGTGGTCTTCAGCGGCGTGCAGGCTGTCGCGAACGCTCGTAGGCCCCAAGCGTTTCAGTGCCTCAAGCGTCTCTTCGCGTCGTACACGTTTACTAACCCATCGCCGCCGCCAAGCCGCGCCGATATCGGAACAAGTCGGCGCGGTTAAATCAGACTGATCGAGCCCGAGAAGCATTGAGCGCGCTCCAGGACACAATTCGCATCCGAAAAAAATTCTGGGGGTAGCATGATGAAGAATTGAGTCGCTTTTTATCCCTAGAGCATCAAGACCTTCTCGAATTTGACGCAGTCGGGGGCTGGTTCCCTCTCCAAAACGATTGTTGACGCGTCGGGAGTCGTGACGCGCAAGCGCCATGCTACGGAGGGCCTGTGCTGTCTCGCCCCCGAGGTGAAGCGTACCAAACCCCCCCGTCAGGCTCTTGCCAATAGCACCCCACTTCACGTCATAGGGTAGGCCTGGGTGCTCCTGCGCCCGAAGGATTAGGCGGTTGTACTGGCTCGAGCCAACACCGTAGAGGCTGGTTGTAGTGAGGATGCGTAGAGTAGCCGATTTTGAAATAGCCCGGCCGGCCATCTGCGAAGCGATGATGCTGGCCTGGCCGCCATAACGCTTGGCATATGCGTTACGGACTTCCTTTGATGTGAGTAGAAGAGCCACCAACTTGCCGCCGAGTAACTCGTTGTAGGGATGGACAGCCCCGCAAATGCTCACGTCTGCCACCTCACTCGACAGGCCGGCCTTTCGAAATTCGGTAAGGGCGATATCGACTGCCCGCTGCCCTCGACGAGTGGAAAATAGCTGGTCAAGGCCAGATTCGGGATCATGCGCTAGGTCGACGGCTCGAAAAATGCCCTTTGCAAAGAGCAACTGCGCGAGAGTTTCCGCTCGTTTTCGGACAAAAAGAAGGTCTTCGGAGGCAGCTAGCCAATTAGAATCCGGTTGGGCGTCTTTCAGGTCGCCGCGATGTGGCCGCACCTGCCCGCCAACCTCCCGGTGGGCTTCATAGTGCGCGCGTAGTTGCTGATCACGCGCGAATCCCGCACCAGATGCCTTCTGTTCGAGACGGAGCACCACCGCCTCGGTGGGGTCTGCAACCTCCTGCACGGTCGCCAAATCATCCCACCGGACTGACGCGATTGATGCCTCTATCTGCCCTAGTAGTGCCGTTCCAAAGCCGTTTGCCGGCCAAGCGCCAGACTGGACGCGCACTTCTGCAGACTCGCGGAGCCAACCAATCCATTGATCCCGCGCTGCCAATCGCATGACCGGACTGGCGAGCATCGCAATGCCCATAATCGGCCGCCGCGGGCGGGCCGCGTTACGGACCAAAACAAGCATCTGGCGACCTGGGATCGGGCGATACTCGTGGGACCAAGTGTGCCGAAAGTATCGCCAAATGTCGATTAGGGCGAGCCCGGTCTCGGGGCATTTGGCTCCCGCTTCTGCCACCTCCACGACGGGGTCGAGGATGCCCTGCAAGGCGATCTCTCGCTCTCGGTCTGGAAGATTCTCTATGGCCCGGAACGCCCTTGCCAAAGCCGCGCCGTCGTCAATGAGATCAGCGACGGAGTTTTTCCTGCCTCCGCGGTTCGCGCTACGCTCCATTCGGGCTAGGAATTTTACCACCGACGGCTCTCGAAGCTGCCGCAATCGCGCCGCTTGAAGCGCGTTTCGGACTCTCGTTTTGACGTCCTCAATGCTTTGCTGGCCGTCACGGGTTATACCCGGCGGCTCAAATGTAATGCGCCCTGATTCGACCAGGACCCGCCACCCCTGTTCCCAGAGGTCGGCAACGAGGAGGCAGATGGCGCGAAGCTTGATGCTGTCGCCATCATCGACGTAGCTTCGTGCAAGTGCCCTCAGTTGGTCTGCAAAATTGGGCGGCAGATCAGATCCAAGGTTCAGAAGATCGTGGAGTTGCTTACGTTCACCCTCAGCCAAAAAGGGCGAAAACGCGCGTGACCGGCCAGGACCAAAAAGCCTATCGTTTGACACTATCAACCCCAGACTTCGATGACCCGCAGTCCTGCGGGAACTCTGTTGGTATTGCAAAAAAAACTTCGCGGCTATGTTAGTACATTACGTAAGCGGCGCTTAATAATCTTTGCCGCCGTCAGTTTTAAGATGATCAGAGAGAATTCCAAGAACTGCATCGAGGCGATCCGACCACAGAGAAAGTTTCATATTTTGATTTTCTTTATCTTCTTGATTTATTAATGAAATTTGGCTTTCTGATGAAAATAGAAGTACTTCAAGAGATGTTTTTAACTCCGGCGTCGATGCCGGTCCATCATATACCTCTCTGTAAAATCGGTGCATCGTATTCAAATAGAGGGTCCATGCGCCTTCGTGCCCTTCCACTCGGAAAAACGGCTGTCGAGGCGCCTTTTCAACAACAACTAAATACGGAAAGCCTCGTCTTATAGGGGCCGTTTGACGGTTTAATTTACCATCACCAATGGCACTAGCAGCGCTGAACTTATGCTTTAATACGCGCGGCTCATCTCCGCAAGGAGGCGACGCCTTTGCTTCCTTCACTTTCTTCCTCAGTTGTTCAATGGCTTTTGGCAAGCCGGCTTGTTGAAGAATATCCCAAATGACAGGCGATACGGTAACTTGCTGTTTTGCTGTCGTGACGCCAAATGCTTCATCTAGGGTGGCGGAAAACTCTATTTCAACCTTGATGTAGCGATCGTTATTGATAAATGTTGTCCATGGCGTCCGGGTCTGCACATCGATGAGGCGACCATTTCGGCTGAATATTAGCCCGTGATATTCCTTCAAGATCGAGAAGCGGGCATTTGCATTTATGCCGACCGCGTCACGACTTTTATCCACAGAACCAAAGCTAGGCGGCAGCCACACATAGCGGAGCGTAATGGTGCCCAAATAACCCCCACTTGCCGGGTCGCGTACCTCGACCTTCACAGGGGTCAAGCCTTGCGCCCGCTCCTCGTCAAGATCATGCAAATGAAATTTCGGCGTAAGAAACAATGGATCTATCGGGTCAACATATTCTCCATCTACAAATATTTCTGCCTCACCAAGTATTTTGTGGTAAGTAACTCCAAATTGACGGCGCACATTTTGTCGCAACCCTCGACTTGTTAACCATTCTAGCCGGTCCAGGTTTTCGATGTAAATGACGGTTCCAGATTCCCAACCTTCTGGGTGGTTTTCAGCAATATAATCTGACACGAACGACGGAAGTGTCGCAGTGCTCGCCCCTGGCACTACAATGTTCCCTTGTGCGTCTGTATAATCTCCGGCAGCTATCTCATCAAGATCAAGGCAAACGGCGTGAAGTGCGCCACCACCCACCTTGGAAATTACGGTGAAGCGCCGGCCAAGGCTGAGGGATGAACACGGCAAGCCGTAGCCATATCTGCCGAAGCCGCTACGGTCATTCTCGCGATGGGTACCACCCCACATGACTGCCATCCGGATCATATCCGGTTCCATGCCGTGGCCGTTGTCGACTACAGCGAGTTGAACCGGCTTCTTGTTCGACGTTGTGCCGTCATATCCGAAAACAACGTCGATGCGGCTTGCATGTGCCTGCAGGGCATTGTCGATCAGTTCCGCAAAGGCATCGGCGTTGCTGCGATAGCCGAGATCGCGGATGCCTCGGACAAATGCCTCAGGCACCAATAACCCAAATCTGGACCCACTGCTTTTTTTTATATATGCGCGTTGTACTGCGAGAGCGGGGCCGAAAATTACAGAGCGCGGGGACTGGTCTAAGACCATTTAAGCCATCAAGCAGAAGTTTTGGAAGGAGTGACGAGAACGAAGCTGCCCGCCTAAAAAAAACAGAACAGTTTGGGCAAGACGGATGCGCTTTCGCTTTCGCTGCCGTACTTCGAACCCCTTCAGCATACAGCCCCTCTTAACGCCTTGGCGGGTAAGGTTTGCGCTCATATTTTTTCCGGGTTCACGACTCAGGTCCGCCGATGCGGCACTATGACTAAAGGTCGTGGAGTTCAAGGGCAAGAGTACACTTTATAAACAGACATTGCGGCACACCCAAGACCATGGTCGCAACCAGGGCAAAATGCGCGTTGGCGGTATCGGTATAGGTAGGTGTCGCTTGCCGCACGGGGACTGCTCGTAAAGGTCGTGCAGTGCGACCAGGATTGCCTGATTTTGACCGGCGTGGCGCTGTGTGGGGCTGATGTAGCGGATGCGGCTGTGGCGATGCTCGACGTAGTACCATTGCACAAAGTTTCTGCCCCTCGCGCTCCCCTGTTCGAGGTCGGCAAAGCCGCCGACCGCGAACCCGGGCCGCTATTTTTGCGATGCAGAGCAGGGTTTCGTAAGGGTTGTCGTCGGAGGCGCGTGGCCGGGAATAGGACGGTGGATGTCCGGCCAGTTGAGCATGACCAGCATGGTGGTGGCTTTGAGGGTGGCGCCGTTGTCGCCGCACAGGATCGGGCGGCGAGTCTACCATGGACGTCCTCGGCCAGGACGGTGCAACGCACCAGATGGGTGGCGTCATCGGCGGCGTGGACTTCCCAGGAGACGATCTTGCGGCTGAACAGGTCGAGGATCAGGTACAGATAATGCCAGCGGCCTTTCACCTGGGCCGACAAGCACCTCATGTCCCAGCACCATGCTCGGCCGGGCGCGCTGGCGACGTGGGTTGTGGGGCGGCGTGTGGCCCGGGGGGCCTAGCGCGGCCACGGCAGTGGGTCTTGCCCATGCGTCTTTAGAACCCGCTGGAAACTGGACTCGCTGGCGATGTAGGCGCCTTCGTCTGCCAGCATGGGCACAAGGTAGGGCGGCGAAAGGCGGCTCTTTGGCCACCTGGAGAATCCGGGCGTGCTCGGTCGGGCTGAGCGTATGAACCGGCGGTGGATGCTCGGTGATGGGGCGGCGGTCGCCTACCGCCCCACCTTTGAACTACTGCCCATATCTCGCCAAGTCGTGCCGCCCAGGGTTTACAGAGTCTATCGGGGCGACAACAACTGCTGATGCAGAGGGTTCACTTGATGGCAAACCGCCACTTTTGCCATCAGTGGCCATCAGTGCCGTCGCCGGGGGGGGGGGGGGGGGGCCGCCGCCCGCCCCGGCGGGCACCCGGGCCGCCCCTTGGTCAGCCCGCCATGGCGGTCTCCGCCCTCTCCGCCGTCTCCGCCCCGGCGGCGGGAACGCCGTACGCGCTCCACATGCCATGGCCAAGGAGAAAGACGTCGAGGCGGTCGGCGAACGGCAGGGCGTGGAGGGCGGCCAGGTCGAGGCGCGTGCTGTTGGGGTTGTAGTCGACCAGCGCCACGGCGGCGCGCAGCGTCGCCGGGTCGCGCGACACCGGCAGGCGCTCCAGCTTGGCGCCCGAGGCCTCGGACCGGGCGGTGATCAGGCCCATCCGCAGCTTTTGCCTGAGCAGCGCCTCCGCCCCGGCGGCGAATGTGGGCATGTCGGCGCTGATGGCGTCGTGGTATCCCCGCAACTGGGTGGCGACCGTTTCGACGCCGCCGTTGAGCCCGTACTTCACCTCGACGACGGCGAGGTGCAGTTCCTTCGCCTGGCCGCGCCGGGTGCACGGCCAGTGCACCGCCAGGACGTCCAGCCGGTCCGTGCTGTCCTGCCGGGGCAGCACCTGACGGTCGATCATGAAGTAGTCGCTGGCGACGATGCGCTCGCTGTTGTTGGCCCGGATGATCGACTGCTCCACCTCGATCTCGCGGCCTTCGCGCCCCGGGGCATGTTCCGCGATGGCCTGCTTGATGTGCGGGATGCGCTGGCGCACAAGGGCCACCGCGTCGTCGCGGGTGGCGATGGTCAGCTTGCCGTGCGGGATGCGGTGGCGCCCAGGGGCCGTCTCGTCATCCGCGATGGCGGCGGTGCAGTCCGCCCAGAACGCCGGGTCGCATTGGAACGAATAGCCGGTCGCTGTCGGGGCGATCTTGCCCAGCTGATGCCCCTTGAAGTAGATCGACGCGTAGTCGCCCCGCATCTCCAGAATGAGGTCGCGGTCGGACTTGACGAGGTCCAGCAGCGGCTTGAGCGGACCGTCGGTAAAGTCGGCCCGGAAGGCGTCGGATAGGGTTCGGATGCGGTTGTCGGTCATGCGTCCCACCATTCTCCATCGTTGCGGGGGGTGACGTTGGCAAAAAACTCGCCGTAGCGGGCGGTTTCGAACGAGTGGATGGGCACCACCCGCCGCGCGGCAACCGCCTGCGCCAGCCGTTGAAGATCGGCCACCGAGGCATGGCCGGAGGTGTGGAGGCTGACCAGCGGCAGGTCGAGCCGGTCCTTCCACTCCACAAACGGCGCGTAGGCTGGATCCTTGAGGTAGCCGCCCCATTGCGACCACACCACGCAGGCACCGTCGAGGCAGTGCGCCGCCTCCAGATCGGCCGCCAGCGACGGGCGAAACAGGAAGATCGCCCGCGGGGCGACCTCGCCCAGCCGCTCCGGATAGATGCGGTTGCGGTCGTGGCGGTGGAGGAGGTCGAACAGGCCCGCCCTCTTGATCCGCCGGCGCTGCCACTCCGGCACGAACAGGTGCACCCCGTCCCAGTGCGACTGCGGGATCGTCTGCCGCCCGGTGGCTTCGAGGATGGCCGCCGCATAAAGGTCAATCACCAGCGACCGCCCGGTGCGCCGCGCCGCCCGGAACAGCGTCACCACGCGGTCGATGTTTTGCGCTGAAGCGCAGACCAGCAGCGGCCCCGCGGTCTCCCGCGCCAGCGCGGCCAGACTGGCCTCTAGGTCGGCCTCGGTCGGAAAGGCCTCGGCCGGCGCCAGACGGCCTATGGTCGATCCCTCAAGCAGCAGGACGTCGACGTTGGCCGGTGGACTGGCCAGCAGCCTGTCGAACAGCGCCGCCTTGCGGCCGTGGCCCCGGAAGTCCCCCGTGTAGAGAAGCTTCCGGCCGCCGGCTTCGACCAACAGCGCGTAGGCATCGAAGGCGGAGTGATCGACCAGGAAGGGGGTCACCCGGAACGGGCCGAGATCGAGCGGCACCCGGTCGGCCAAGTGGTGGGCCGCCGCCAGAGGCACGCCGTCCGGCACGAACGCCGCCGCCGCCGCAATGATGCGTTCGGCGGCCGCTCCCATCGCCAGCGGCACGCCGTCGGGCAGGAGGCGCGCCAAGCCGTAGTGGTCCTGGTGCGGGTGCGACAGCACCACCGCCAAAAGGCTGGGATCGCGCCCCCGGAAGCCGGGCACGGGCGGGAGGAGGTGCCGCGCCGTCTCGGGGGCGTCGAGCGGCAGCCCCAGGTCGAGCACCAAGCGCTGGCCCTCATGCTCCAGTTCCACGCACGAGCCGCCGATCTGCTTGGTGCCGCGATGAATGCACACCTTCATGCGCGGTGTCCCCCGTTGCCCATGCCATCATCCCCCAGTACCTCGACGTGTCCGCCGTGACGCCCGCCGCTCAGCGGCAAGCTGTTGGCATAGTGCGCGTCGCGGAGAAAGCGCGTGCCTTCCGTGGGCAGCCCAAATGCCGTCGCCACGGCGTCATGCAGGCGATGGCGGTACACCTGCCCGTCGCCGAACACGATGAAGCGCTGTCGGGCCGTGTCAAACACCACCCGCCCGCGCGGCCATTCCTCATACTCGTGCTCCCGAACCAGACGCTGGACAGGCGGCGGCGCGCTGAGCCGCCTGCGCCAGTTTTCCCACAGCTGGTAGTGGCCATGCGGACAGGTCAGCATGTCGCCGTAGGCCTCGACATCGCACGGCTGACAGCGGTGAAGCAGCAGCACGCGCTGCCCAGGCGCCGATTCCACGAACCAGAACACGCCAACCCGGCCCCCCGTGTCCCCTGACATCACCCCTCCCCATCGAACGCCAGCTCCTTCCCTTATTCAAACGAGAGGCGAAGAAATTTACACCCCCCGGCGCATGACACGCATGCAAAGAAGGCTCTTGTCATGGCGGAGGCAGGGCCGCCGGGGTCGTTGGACCCGGCGCGGCCACGTCCCGCCGCCTCCTGCCCAGGGCGACAAATGCTTCTTCACGTTTCAGCTCACACGGCCTCGCCGGCCCCCCCGCCCCCGCCATGCTGCACAGCCCCCACCGTCGGCGGCTCGGCCGTCGCGTCACCCCGCCAGGCGGCCGGCGATGGCCACACCCGCCGCGCCGCCTCGAACAGTTCCAGCGCCCGCGCGGAGATTGCCGCGTCAGTCCAGGCTTCGGCATAGTCCCGCACAAGCCGCGCGTTCAGTTCGAGCTTGCTGTGCTGCCCCAGCGCCGCCAGCTTGCCAAGCACCCCCGGGGCCGCCGGTAGCCACGCGGCATTGCTGAGCGTCTTGTTGAGCGGTCCGCTGACCAGCGTCAGGTTGCCGATACCCTGTAGCGCGATGTCGCGCTGCTCGGCGGAGATGCCCTGCTCCGGGAGCGGCCAGTTGGTGTGCCACGCCTGCGGCATGACGTGCTCGACCTGAAGCTGGCCGAAGTTGAACGTCAACACCGGCTCGTGCCTGGTCAACTCTGCCTGGTAGTGCTCCTCGATGGCCCGCAGCATCATCGCCACGCGGTCACGGCGCAGCGATCCGTAGAACTTGCGGTGGCGCCAGTTCTCGCTGAACGCCCCATCGTCCGGCCAGCGGTGGGCGCCGCCGTGCGATGCCGCCAGTTCGGCCGCCAGTGCCGGCGCCGCCGGCGCATCGTCGTCCAGGGCGCGCACGGCGTGAAGCAGGGTGAGGGCCAGACTGCCGTAGCCGCGGGTCTGGTCGTTGCACACCATGCGGCGGACCAGGAAGCTTTCAAGGACGATGGCAGCCTGGTCGAGATCATGGCTGCCGCTGCCCGGCCGGCCCATGAGGGTGAGCAGGAGGGGGTGGAAGACCACCATGTCGAGCGCGCGGAGGCGACCCAGGAAGACGTCGAAGCGCGATCCCGTTCCCGACTCAACGATGCGCCGGTAGCGCTGCGCGTCGGCCGCAATGTCGGCCATCAGCCCATCGACATCGACCGCGTCACCCCGCTGCTCCGGCAACTCCCCAGTCACGTAGTTGAGGAAGCGCTGGTAGAGGTGCTTGGGGGCCACCGCCTCCAGCACCCTGGCGGTCAACCAGTTCTGCAGGAAGGTGTCGACGCGCGCCCGGGACGCGTGGCCGGTGCCGACGCGCTCGCGCCAGAAGGTGGCGTCCCGGTCGAACTCCCGCCAATGCCTGTTGTAGAGGCTCGCCAAGTCGGCTTGCTGCCGCGTCGCCTCCCACAGCAGCCAGTTCTTGATCAGGTCGGCCGGCAGCAGCGGCGTGCCGTGCGCGTTCAAGGTCTCGAAGATGGCCTGCGGCTCGTCCTGCTGCTCGAGGTCGAGGACGATCAGGCGCAGGTGGTCTTTCAGCGCGGCGGCCAGGGCTTGGGCGCGTGGGCCAATGTCGGGGCCGGCAAGCCAGTCCAGGAAGTGGTCGCGGAAGAAGGCGTAGGCGGCTCCCATCTGTCCGCAGTGCTGCGGCGGCGGCTGGTCCGGCAACGACGTCATGACGCCCTGGAACGGCTTGCGGTCCTCGTTGGTCGGCCAAACCTTGAACTGTTCCTCGGCCTCGCCATAGGCCGGATTTTCGGTCAGTGGCGTGATCTGGCGCGCCGCGACGTCAAGCTTGTGGAGCGCCGCTTCGTCGTCGGCGGCCATGCCGCGCCGCTCGCTGAGCGCATGTTCGGCCGCCTTGAGCAGCAACTGCAGCGTCGTCATGCGCTGCTGGCCATCGACGATCTCCCGCTGCGGCAGCGTGCCCGTGGCATTTGGCACCTGCTGCAGGACGGCCGTGCCCAGGAAGTGGCTGCTCACGGTGCCGCCCGTCCCGGTCAGCACGCGCTCCGCGAGGCGCTTGATGTCGTCCCACAGCGGCTCCCACTCGGTGTCACGTTTCCAGACGTAGGGCCGCTGGAAGACGGGGACGATGTAGCGGGTCTGCTGCGTGAACAGCTCCTGCACGGTGATGTAGCGCGGCTGCATGCTTCCCCCTCTGGTCCCGTTCCCGCCTGCCGCGCGCAAGGGCGGCGGAATCGAGTACGCCGGGAATTTCGCGGTGTGAAAACGGTTGCTGCGTGCGGCTTGGTCAACCACCGCCCTCTGCTGCAAGCGTGTACCGCCGGGAGGGAATGTGGTGTTGCCCCCTCGCCCACGCGCCGTGCCAGCATCACGGGCGCTTTGCTGCGGTAGGTTGTCGCCACTTTTGCCATCAGTGGTGATGCCGCCTCCATTCGCGGCATGGCGCCCAGTCTTCGTGCCGCATCAACAGACTACCGATCAAGTTGGGCGACAGCAGATGCCTTGTGCTCTGGGGCCAAATGCGCATAACGCAGCGTCATCTGGTAGTCGGAATGGCCAAGCAGTTCCCGCACCGTGTTCAGATCGACCCCCTTCATCACCAAGTTGGATGCGAAGGTATGGCGCAGGTCATGCCAGCGGAAGCCGGTTATTTGCGTAGCCTTGAGGATGGCCCGCCACGAGGTGTTGATGTTGTCGAACGGCTTCCCGTGCTTGTTGGAGAAGACTAGGCCAGAGCCGTCGCCCCGCTGGCTGCGCCACTTTGAGAGTACAGAAAGCGCGGTTTTGTTCAGCGGGATGTGGCGGGTCCTGCGGCTCTTGGCCTTGAAGCCATGGACCGTGAGAATTGCCCGATCCAGGTCGATGTCCGCCCACATCAGGTTCGCCTGTTCGCCGAACCGCAAGCCTGTGTTGAGGGCTAGGAGCACCATGGGCTTCAGGTGGTCGGCGTACGGCAGGGCGCGCAGGTCGGGAAGGGGCTCGTAGCCGCGTTCGACCCTCCAAACGTTGGCGCTGTCGCGTTCCTTGCGCAGCCGCTCGTCCCGATCATCGAACGCCAGATACAGCCGCTCTTCCTCGATCGCCGTCAGATAGCGGACAGTCGCTCGGTCGTCGGTCCGCCCCCGCTTCACCTTCTCGACCGGGCTCGAACCGATGAAGCCCCACTCCGCCGCCTTGGCCAGAGAGGACTTCAGATCGTCCAGATCGCGGTTGACCGTGCTGACTTTTGCGCCAGCCGCCAGCCGGTCGGCGCGCCACCTTTCCACCGCCAACGGCGTAACCTCGTCCAACTTCAGCTTGCGGAATTCGCAGAAACTCTGGTTGAGCCGGCGCAGCGTGCCGACGTGGGTGCGAATGGTCGCGCGGGCCCATGGCGCGTATTCCTCGTCCACAAAGCTGCCGAAGGTGTGCCCCTTGATCGTCTTTGCGGCCGCCGCAGGGTCCTTCCCATGGTAGGCGTCGCCGAGGATCGCCTTGGCCTGTTTCCGGGCTGAGCTAACTTCGACCGCGTCGGCGCGCCCCAGGCCGATCCGCTTGCCGCGCGCGTACTCGACATAGAAGGTCATCACGCCGCTCGGCTGTACCCTCAGCAGCAGCCCCTTCAAACGCGTGTCCCGCACCTCGAAGGGCTTCTCGGCGGGCTTCAGGCTCTTGACCAGCGCTGTACTCAAGACCCCCTGCATCCGGCTTCTCCCGCCCTAAGTGATCCGGCCTCAGGATGCCGTAAGTGGAATGTAAGTGCAAGATGCGCCCGAACCGGCCCGTCTCGGCATGGTCGGCGACGAACGCTGGCAGCCCCGAGAACGTGATTAAATTCATTTATAATCAACGGTTTTTTCAGTTCACGCCCATTCGAGGCAGCTCGCCAACGTCCTCCCGTACATTGCGCTCATAACGGTCTGGTTGCAGGTTCGAGTCCTGCCGGGCCCACCAAACTCCCTTCATATTCGCGCGGACAGTCAGTCTACGACTCGATGGCTTGCAGGATCGCCTGCCAGTTTTGCCGGCCGCCGAGGATGCGCAGGACCACAACGCCCTGGTCGCGGATGACGTAGACGATCACGTGGCGTTCGTGGGGATGGATGCGGACGGGCGGCGTGAACTCCTGCCATTCCCGGCCGAGCGTTGGTGAGGCGGCGATCGTCTCAAAGACGCGGGTCAGGTCGTCGATGTAGGTGTCGGCTTGCTCGATCGACCAGGTTTCCGCGGTGTAACGCCAGACGTCCTCCAGGTCCTCAAGGGATTTGGGGACCAGCCGGTAGGAGCCCGGCTCAGCGGACGACATGGCGCTCGCGCATGCGCAGCTTGAAGGCGGTGGCATCGAACGGCTGCGGATCGCCGCTTTCGAGGCCTTCCGTAATCGCGGCCTGCAGGGTGGCAATGGCCTTGCGCCGCTCCTGATCCTTGCGGATCAGGTCGCGCACATAGTCGCTGGCGTTGCTGTATTGGCCGCCCTCGGCCTGGCTCTCGACCCAGGCCTTCATCGAGTCCGGCAAAGAGACATTCATCGTCGCCATGGCGCTTTCTCCTCGTTTCCCTCAAGGTAAAAGCGATGACAGTGATTGTCAAATTTGATGACAAAGATTGCCAATCACAACCGCTCCAGCCCCGCCTCCACCACTGACAGCGCGGTCATGTTCAGCAAACCCCGCACCGTGATTGACGGCGTCACGATGTGCGCCGGGCTGCGGGAGCCCAGCAAAATCGGCCCGACGTTGAGGCCTTCGCCCAGGACCTTGACCATGTTGAAGGCGATGTTGGCGGCGTCGGCGGACGGCATGATGAGCAGGTTGGCCGACCCTTTCAGGCGGCTGCCGGGGTAGATGCGGTTGCGCAGGGCCTCGGACAACGCTGAGTCGCTGTGCATTTCGCCTTCGACTTCGAGGTCGGGGTCCTCGCGCCACAGGATTTCCAGGGCGGCGCGCATGCGGCGGCTTGAGGCGGTGTCGGCGGTGCCGAAGTTGCTGTGGGACAGCAGGGCGATCTTGGGCTCTATGCCGAAGCGGCGGACTTCGGCGGCTGACAGGCGCGTGATCTCGGCGATTTCCTCGGCGGTAGGGTCGGGGTTCACGTAGGTGTCGGCGACGAAGAACGTGCCGCGGTCGAGGATGAGGCCGTTCATGGCGGCATAGACGGCCTCGGGCTTGGCGGCGCCGATGATGTCCTGGACGTGGCGCAGGTGGTCGTGATAGCGGCCGGCGGTGCCGCAGATGACGGCGTCGGCTTCCTGGCGGCGGACCATCAGGGCGCCGAACACGGTGGTCGAGGCGCGCACCACGGTGGCCGCGTGGTCGGGCGACACGCCCCGGCGGCGCATCAGGCGCCAGTAGGCGTCGGCATAGGAGTGGTAGCGCACGTCGCGCACCGGCTCGATCACCTGGACGTCGCCATCAACTTTCAGACGCAGGCCCAGGTCTTTGATGCGCCCCTCGATGGCGTCGCGGCGGCCGAGCAGGATGGGGTGGGCGATGCCTTCGTCAAGGGCAGCCTGGGCGGCGCGCAGCACGCGTTCGTCCTCGCCCTCGCAGTATACCACGGTCCGGGGGGCGCTGCGGGCCTTGGCCATGACCGGCCGCATGACCTGACCGGAGCGGTAGACCAGTTCGCCAAGCTGGCGGATGTAGGCGTCGAAATCGGCGATGGGCCGGGTGGCGACGCCGCTGGTCATGGCGGCCTTGGCGACGGCCGGCGCGATCTCGAGGATCAGGCGCGGGTCGAACGGCTTGGGCAGGATGTGGTCCGGCCCGAAGCGCAACTCCTGCCCGGCGTAGGCCGAGGCCACGACGTCGGACGCCTCGGCCCGGGCCAGCGCGGCGATGGCCTCGACGCAGGCCAGCTTCATGTCCTCGTTCACCGTGGTCGCGCCGACGTCCAGCGCCGCCCGGAAGATGAACGGGAAGCACAGCACGTTGTTCACCTGGTTGGGATAGTCCGACCGGCCGGTGGCGATGATGGCGTCCGACCGCACGGCGCGCACGTCCTCGGGCCGGATTTCCGGGTCGGGGTTGGCGAGCGCCAGCACGATGGGCTTGTCGGCCATGCCGGCGACCATGGCGCCGGTGATGACGCCCGGCCCGGACAGGCCCAGGAACACGTCGGCGCCGCGCAGGGCCTCGGTCAGGGTGTCGGGCGCATCGGCGTGGGCGTAGGCCGACTTGTAGGGGTTCATGTCGATGTTGCGGGTCGGCGTGACGGCGCCGTGCTTGTCGTACAGCCACACGTTCTCGCGCTTCAGGCCCATGCTGACCAGCAGGTCGAGGCAGGCGAGCCCCGCCGCGCCGCCGCCGGTGTGGACCAGCCGGATGTCGCCGATGGCCCGCCCGGTCAGGTGCAGGGCGTTGGCGAGCGCGGCGCCGACCACGATGGCGGTGCCGTGCTGGTCGTCGTGGAACACCGGAATGTCCAGGCGGTCGCGCAGCCGCTGCTCGACCTCGAAGCACTCGGGGGCCTTGATGTCCTCGAGGTTGATGGCGCCGAAGGTGGGGGCCATGGCGGCGATGGCCTCGACCATGGCGTCGGCGGTCGGGGCGTTCAGCTCGATGTCAAACACGTCGATGCCGGCGAACTTCTTGAACAGGGCGGCCTTGCCCTCCATCACCGGCTTGGCGGCCAGCGGCCCGATGTCGCCCAGGCCGAGGACGGCGGTGCCGTTGGTGACGACGCACACAAGGTTGCCGCGCGAGGTCAGCTCCACGGCGGTCGCGGGGTCGCGCTGGATCTCGCGGCAGGCGGCGGCCACGCCGGGGGAGTAGGCCAGGGCCAGGTCGCGCTGCGTGGCCATCGGCTTGGTCGGGACCACGGCCAGTTTGCCGGGGCGGGGCAGGCGATGGTACTGCAGGGCCAGCGCGTCGAGGTCTTCCATGGCGTCTTTTCTCCTGCCGCGCCGGGGGTGGAGGGGGCGGCCGTTTTGCAAACGATGCGTATGCTTAGCGTTTCATTATTCGCAACTTGGCCGCCGGTTCAAGGGCTGCGGCGGAAAAACGGGTGGCGGTGCAAAGGGATTTGCAGCCCGGCCGGGGCGCCTGCGAAGGTTGCGAAGGGCGCGACGAAGGGGATTGCCCGGGTCGCCATCTCTCTGTATCGTGCGAGTGATAATGATTCGCAACGACGGTCGTAACGAAGGAGGCGTGCATGGGGTTCACCGAGGGACGCGGGCTGGCGGCCCGCATGACAGACGTTTCCTGGTCCTCCGCTGCGGCCCGGCCAGCGCGGCTTCCGCGCCCTCAGGACATTCTGTGGCTGTTGGTCCTGGGGCTGGCGTTGCGGGCGCCGGCCGCGCCACGCGACGTGCTGCGCGCCGCCCAGGGCTTCGCACCGGACTTCGCGCCGAGCGCCGACGTGGTCGCGGCGGTGGTCGAGGAGGCCGAGGCCAGCGGCGCCATCGCGCGGGATGACGGCCTGCTGGTGGTCACCGAACACGGCCGCTGCGCCCTGGCCCGCCTGATGACGTCCGAACTGCCGACCCTGCGCGGCGGCCTCGGCCGCACCGAGGCGCGGGTGCGCCTGGGCCTGCTGGACCTGCTGGCCGACGACGTGCGCACCGAGGCGCTGGACCGCCTGTGCGATGCGGCGCGGGCCGACATGGCGGAGGCCGTGCGCCGTCTGGAGGCCCCGTGGGCCGGGCGCTTCGGCCGCTTCTGGGAGGCCGGGGACGTGACCGACGCGGCGGCGGCGCTCGACCGCCTGAGGCGGATGCGGACCCAGGGGGAGGCGTGACATGCGCCGCCGCCTCGAAGACCTGCCCGGTGGGCGCCATTGCAGCATCGTCGGCACCTGCCTGGCCCTGGCCGAGCTGCGCAAGCTGGCGGTCAAGACCGGGCTGGGGGTGCCGCCGGGGACGGACGACTATCGCCTGCATGGGTCGATGGTCCACGCCACGGCGCGCCATCCGAACGTCGCGCGGATGGTCGGCAAGTTCCTGGACCGCCGCTTCGCCCTGCATGTCAGCCGATTCGGCCGGGCAACGGACGAGACGGCACTGGCCGCCCTGTGGACCGCCGCCGTGGCCGAGGGCGACATTCCCGGCGCCTACTGGGCGCTGATGACCCACCCGTGCGACTGCCCGGCCTTGCGCGACCGGGCGTTCGGCGAGGTGCACATGCTGTCGCACCTGTCGGGGGCCAGCCAGCGGGCGGAGTTGCGCAAGCAGGCCGATCTCGACCGCAAACTGGCCGACCGCCAGGCTGATCTTGAGGCGGCGCGCGAGGGGCAGGCCCGCCTGACCCGCCGGGTGGAGGAGTTGACCCAGGTTCTTCAGGTGGCGGAAATCCATCGCCGCCGGGCCGAAGCCCTGGAACACCGCGTGGCCGAACTGGAGTCGGGCGCGGTGATCCAGGCCTTGCGGGAGGAAGCCCAGGCGCTGCGGGCCGCCCGTGACGCCGCCCGCCTGGATGCCGAACGCCAGGCGGTCAGCACCCGCGCCGCCGTGGCCCAGGCCGAAACCCTGCGCCAGGACGCGGCGCGGATGAGCCAGCGCATCGCCGACCTCGACCTGCGGCTGCGCGAACGGGTCCGCCCGGCCTGCGAGGACTTTGCCGCCGCGGTGCCCGACCTGGGCCAGCGGGCCATTCTCTATGTCGGCGGGCGAACCGGCAGCGTGGCCCACCTGGAAGCCCTGGTGACCCGCGCCAACGGCCGGTTCCTGTACCACGACGGCGGGGTGGAGGACGGCTGCCCCCGGCTGGCTGGCGCGGTGTCGCAGGCCGACGTGGTGCTGTGCCCCGTCACCTGCGTCAGCCACGAGGCGGTCGGCCACCTCAAGCGCAACTGCCGACGGGCCTGCAAGCGGTTCCTGCCGCTGCCCAGCCACAGCGTCACGGCGCTGATGCGGGGCCTGCGCGTCCTCGACGGCGGGTCCGGCGTTTCTGAGGTATGCGACTGATAGGTGCGGCTTTGGGGATGATGTTGGCGGCGGCGCCCGCGCTGGCTTCGCCCGGCTGCGGTCAGGCGCCGCCGGCCGAGCCGCCTTCGGTGCTGGAACACGATGGGCGGCAGCGGGAGATGATCGTCGCGGTGCCCGAGGGGTACGACCCGGCCACGGCGCATCGCCTGATCGTCGCCTTTCACGGCCGGACCAACGACGCGGCGCGGGTGCGCCGGTATTACGGGCTGGAGCGGGTGGACGACGGGCGGTCGATCTTCGTCTATCCGCAGGCGCTGCGGCAGGCCGACGGCACCTTCATCTGGCGCCAGCCCGAGGATGTGGCCTTCGTCGAGGCGATCATCGACCACATCGGCGCGCTGTACTGCATCGACCGCGACCGCGTGTTCGCGGTCGGCCATTCGCTGGGGGCGAGCTTTGCCAACACCCTGGCCTGCCTGCGCGGCGATCTGGTGCGCGGCGTCGGGAGCGTGGCCGGCGGAATCTCGGCCCAGGAGTGTCGAGGCGAGGCCGCCGCCCTGCTGATCCATCACCCCGAGGACCGTCTGGTGCCGGTCCAGGAAGGCCTGCGGGCGGTGGAGGCGCTGAGTGACGGCACGGCCCGGCCCGCCGCTGGCGATTGGTTCCGCACCTGCACCCGGTTCGGCCCGCCCGAGGGGGCCAATCCGGTGGTGTGGTGTCTGCATGACCACACCGTCACCGCCGGCGGCCGGGTCTATCCGCACCAATGGCCGCCGGGGGCGGCCAGGGCGCTGCTGGAGTTCTTTGAAGGGCTGCCGGAAGAAGGCTGAGCCCCCCGGTCTCATCGCACCCGCGCATAGGCGCTGAGTTAGGGAGAAGCAAGCGGGCTCCGCCCGCGCCCGCAAGGGGCCGAGCGGCCCCTTGACCCCATGAATGGGCGATCGCGCACCTTGCGCCGCAGGCAGGTACTCCCTCAGCATATGATGCGCTGCGCGCGGCTTTCACCTGTGCCAACTCCCGAGGTCCAGGAGGCGCCGCCTCCTGGCGGGTCCGGGCAGAGCCCGGCCTTCCTCTACGCCGGATACGCCGCCCGCAGCTTGTCGAGGATCGGCTTTTCGTAGTCCATGAGGGTGTCGTAGCCGCCGATCAGGTGGCCGTCGATGAGGATCTGCGGCACGGTGGTGGCGCCCAGCTTTTCCTTCATGGCCGAGAAATCGGCCGTGGCGGACACGTCGATTTCCTCATAGGGAATGTTGTGTTCCTTGAACCAGGCTTTGGCCTTGGTGCAGAACATGCAGGTGCTGCGGGTGTAAATTTCGACTTTCATGGTGCGTCGGTCCCCTGTTGTGGCCTGGACATTCTTAGAATAGTTCCAGAATGTCCCGACGCCAACGACTTGTTCCGATACGTTTCATCGGATCCACCGATGACTACACCCGCACCATCTTTCCGGGGTTCATGATGCCCTGGGGGTCCAGCGCCTTCTTGATGCTGCGCAGAAGGTCGATCTCCACGGCCGACTTGTAGTGCACGATCTCGTCCACCTTGAGCTGGCCGACGCCGTGTTCGGCCGAGATGGAGCCCTCCATTTCGACCACGATGTCGTGGACGATGCGGTTCATCTCTTCCCAGTGGCCGAGGTATTCCTTGGCGTCCATGCCGACCGGCTGGGTCAGGTTGAAGTGGATGTTGCCGTCGCCGACGTGGCCGAACGGGCAGGGGCGCAGGCCGGGCATGGCGGCTTCGACGGCGGCCATGGCGCGGGTCAGGAACTCCGGCACGCGGCCGATGGGCACGGCGACGTCGTGCTTGATCGAGGCGCCCTCGTGCTTCTGGGCCTCGGGCAGGCCTTCGCGCAGGCGCCACAGGGTTTCGGTCTGGTCGAGGCTTTCGGCCACCACGCCATCGACGATGATGCCGTCCTCGAAGGCCGATTCCAGGAAGGCCTCGAACAGGGTGCGCAGGTCGGCGTTGGGCCGCGAGGTGGAGAACTCGACCAGCACGTACCAGGGATACGGCGCCTCGAACGGGTCGCTGATGCCGTCGAGGTGTTTGGTGGCCAGTTCCATCCCGAAGCGGTGGATCAGCTCGAACGCCGTGACCGCGTCGCCGGACATGGCGCGGGCCTTTTGCAGCAGGACGGTGACGTTGGCGACGTCGTCCAGGGCAAGCAGGGCGGTCTGCTTGTCGGCCGGGGCCGGGAACAGCTTGAGCACGGCGGCGGTAATGATGCCGAGCGTGCCCTCGCCGCCGACGAACAGCTGCTTCAGCGCATAGCCGGTGTTGTCCTTGCCGAGCGCCTTCATGCCGTTCCACACGCGGCCGTCGGCCAGCACGACCTCAAGGCCCAGCGTCAGGTCGCGGGCGTTGCCGTAGCGCAGGACGTTCAGCCCGCCGGCGTTGGAGGCGAGGTTGCCGCCGATGTGGCAGGACCCTTCGGCGCCCAGCGACAGCGGGAACAGGCAGCCTTCCTTTTCGGCCGCGTCCTGAATGTCGGCCAGGATGCAGCCGGCCTCCACCGTCATGGTGAAGTTGACCGGGTCGATGGACCGGATGCGGTTGAGGCGCGCCGTCGACAGGATGAGCGCCCCGGCGTCGGACACCGCGCCGCCGACCAGTCCGGTGTTGCCGCCCTGCGGCACGATGGGCACGTCATGTTCGGCGCACAGGCGGACCACGGCGGCGACCTCCTCGGTCGAGGCCGGGCGCGCGACGGCAGTGGCGGCGCCCCGGAACAGGCCGCGTTCCTCCACCAGGTGGGGTTCCATGGCGCTGGCGTCGGTCAGCAGGCCCTTGTCCCCGACGACGGCGCGGACGGCGGACAGAAAGGCTTCGGTCATGGGCACGGCGGCGTCCTCATGCAGGCGGGAAAAGGTGGGAACGACTTAACGTTTTCCGCGCCGGGGGGCAAGGGTGCGGAGTGTTCGGCGCGGGTTCATCGGCAACGGCGATGGCTGGGATGGGAATTATTCATGGCGGTTGTTGTTGCGCCCGGCCGCCCAAGAGCGTTAAATGATAATCGTTCGCAACAACAAGATGCTGCCCCCTGAAGGAGGCTCCCATGCGCGACATTGCCAAGACGCTGAGCTACGGTTCGATCCACATCGTGGTCGGGTTCAGCATCGCCTACCTGCTGACCGGCTCGCTGGCCATCGCCGGAGGCATCGCGTTGCTGGAGCCGATCGTCAACACGGCGGTATTCTATGTCCACGAAAAGATCTGGAAGCGCTTCCCGGAGGACGACGCGCCTCAGGCCCGTGGCGCCGCCGCCCGCCGCAGCCGGTCGTTGATCGCAAGGCCCAGGTCCCTGTCGGGCACGGGCATCACGGCGATGCCGGTGAACCTGGGGTCGTCGAGGGCGTGAAGGGCGGCGAACAGGCGCGCCGCCGCTTCCACCAGATCGCCCGTCTCGGACAGGTTGAGGGTGGCCCCCGGCGCCGGGCCGAAGCCGAGGAGGGCCTCGCCGGGGCGGGCCTCGGTGGCGTTCAGGCGCACCGGGCGGTCGGGGGCGTAATGGCTGAGAAGCTGGCCGGGGCTCTTGGGCGCGGCCGGGTCGTCCGACCCGTTGACCACCGGGGCGCCGAGGACGGCTTCCAGTTCGGCCGGGGTGATGCCGCCGGGGCGCAGCAGCACGGGCCGGGGGCCGGTCAGGTCCAGCACCGTGCTTTCCAGGCCGACCGCGCACGGCCCGCCATCGACCACCATGTCCACCCGGTCGCCGAGCGAGGCCACGACGTGCTCGGCCCGCGTCGGGCTGATGCCGCCGGAACGGTTGGCCGACGGGGCGGCGACAGGGACTCCGGCGGCGCGCAGCAGGGCCTGGGCCACCGGATGGGCCGGCACGCGCAGGGCCACGCTGGGCAGCCCGGCCGATACCAGGCGCGATAGCCCGGCCTCGTCGCGGCGCGGCAGCACCAGGGTCAGCGGGCCGGGCCAGAAGGCGGCGGCCACGGCGCGGGCGCGGTCGTCGAACACGGCGCAGGCTTCGGCGGCGGCAAGGTCGGGCACATGCACGATCAGCGGATTGAACGACGGCCGGCCCTTGGCCTCGAAGATGCGGGCGACGGCGGTGTCGTCGGTGGCCGCGCCGCCCAGGCCATAGACCGTCTCGGTCGGGAAGGCGACCAGGCGTCCGGCCCGCAGCAGGGCGGCGGCGGAGGCGATTTTCTCACTCAACACGATTGGCACGCCGTCTGATCGGCCGGCAGCAGGCGCACGTCGGTCAGCAGGACCACGAGGCTGCCGAAGTTGCCGGTGCCGACCTCGATGCGCACCGGCACCGGGACCGACAGGCCGAGCGCCGCGCCGGGCGCAAGGTGGATGTCGGCCGCCCCGGTGCCCGACCCGCTGCGACTGCGGAACATGGAGGACGGCGGGTTGGTGGCGCGCCCGAACTTGCGGTCATAGGCCAGGACGCCGCGCCAGCCGGTGCCGCTGTAGGCCTCGCTGCTGACCTGGGCCGGCAGCAGGGCGTCGAGCGCCAGGGTATACAGGCGGCGGCCGTCGAAAATGGCGGTGGGGGGCGGGTCTTCGGCGGTCGAGCGCAGCAGGGCCAGGACGCCGCTCAGCGGGTCGACGGTGCCGGCGCGGGCGTCTTCGGGTACCGGTTCGCGGTCCTCGGCCGACGGCGGCGGGGTGACTTCGGCGCGCGGCGGTGTGGAGTCGTAGATGATCTCCACCCGGCGGCCCTCGCCGCGCCAGACGGTGTCGCTGTAGTGCAGGTCGGGCTGCGGGCCGGTGGGCTGCCATGTGCCGGTGGTGCGGGCCGTGGTGGTGAAATCAAGCATCCGCCCCAGAAACCCCTGCGTGGTCATCCGCGAGTCCACGCGGTAGCCGTTGGGCCCCAGGATCAGGTCAAGCTCGGCCTGGGCGACGCCGAAGCCGCCCAGGTTGATGTCATAGGTGAGCACCGCCCGCTCGGCCGGCGCGGCGGCCGACACTGCCGACGGCAGAAGGAGGATGAGCAGGAGCGCCAGCTTCAGGGAAGACCTGGGCGCCGCCCAGACCCGCCAAGGGCCGAGCGGCCCTTGGATCCCTTGAGGGGAGGCTGCGCTTTCTTTTGCGCCGCAGGCAGACAATTCTCGCCTTTTAGTGCGATGCGCGCGGCTTGCCGGTTCCAACTCCCGAGGTCCAGGAGACCGAGTCTCCTGGCGGGTATGGGCGGAGCCCATCCTTCCCGAGTTGGCGCACGGCAGGCCGCGGAGCATCATGCGGCCTTCCCGCGCGCGATGAAGTGGGGGTTCAGGAAGGTCGGCGTCTTGCCGTACAGGAACGGCTTGTCGTCGGTGGTTGTGACGGACCCGCCGGCCGCGTCCAGCACCGCATGGGCGGCGCAGGTGTCCCACTCGCAGGTCGGCCCGAAGCGCGGATAGATGTCGGCCACGCCCTCGGCCACGCGGCAGAACTTGAGCGAGCTGCCGGCGTTGATGACCTCGGCCACCTTCATGTCGCCCAGGAATCCCTGAAGGACCTCCGAGTTGGCGTGGCTGCGGCTGGACAGCACGGTCAGGCCCTCGACCGGCGGGCGGCGGCACGAGATCGCCTCGCGCGGGGCGTTGCCCTGCTCGCGGAACGCGGTGCCGGGGCCGAAGCCGCCGAACAGCACGTCCTGGACCGGGACGTAGACCAGCCCCAGCACCGGGCGGCCATCGACCACCAGGCCGATGTTCACGGTGAACTCGCCGTTGCGCTTGATGAATTCCTTGGTGCCGTCCAGCGGATCGACCAGCCAGAACACGTCCCCGACCTTGGGGATGCGGCCGGCGGCGGCTTCTTCCTCGGCCACGACGGGGATGTCGGGGGTCAGGCGGGCGAGATCGGCCAGGATGATCTTTTCCCCGGCGGCGTCGGCGGCGGTGACCGGCGAGCGGTCGTCCTTGTGCTCCACCTCGAAGTCGCTTTGGTAGATTTCCATGATCGCCGCGCCGGCGTTGCGCACGGTGGAGGTCAGGGCTTCGGCCAGTTCGGCCAGGTTCGGCAGGGCGATGGTGCTCACGCGGCGGCGTCCTTCTTCACGGTCTGGAGCAGGCGCCACAGGCGGTGCGGCGTGGCCGGCATGTCGACATGGGTGACGCCCAGCGGGGCCAGGGCATCCATGACGGCATTCATGACCGCCGGCGTCGCGCCGATGGTCCCGGCCTCGCCGGCGCCCTTGACGCCGAGGAGGTTGGTTTTGCACGGGATCTCGATGGTGGCGAAATCCACGTGGGGCAGGGTGTCGGCCCGGGGCATGGCATAGTCCATGAAGGTGCCGGCCAGCAACTGCCCGCTTTCGGGATCGTAGGCGGCCAGCTCGAACAGGGCCTGCCCGACGCTCTGGGCGATGCCGCCGACGATCTGGCCGCGCAGCAGCATGGGGTTGACGATGACGCCCACGTCGTCGGTCACGGTGTAGCGTTCGATGGCGGTTTCGCCGGTGTCGGGGTCGATCTCCAGTTCGCAGATGTGGCAGCCGTTGGGATAGGTACCCTCGGGCGGCTGCCAGGCGGCCTGTTCCTTGATGCCGCCGGCCAGGGCGGCGACCTCGGCCACCGTGAACAACTGGTTGGAGGCGCGGGAGCGGAAGCGGCCGTCCTCGAAGTCCACGGCGTCGGGCTCGACACCCCACTCGGCGGCGGCGACCAGCTTGCCGCGCGCGATCACCTTGTCCACCGCCTGGCTGAGCGACGCCCCGCCGACGGGCAGGGAGCGCGAGCCGCCGGTGCCCTTGCCGGTCGGCACCACGTCGGTGTCGCCCTGAACCACGCGCACGTCACCCAGCGGAATGCCCAGTTCGGCCGATACCATGTGGCCGTAGGCGGTTTCGTGGCCCTGGCCGGTGGACTGCGTGCCGATCAGCACCAGGGCGCGGCCCTTTTCGTCCAGGTGGACGTGGGCGGTTTCATCGCCGCCGCCGCCGCACACCTCGACGTAATACCCCATGCCGATGCCGCGCAGCTTGCCGCGCGTCTTGGCCTCGGCCCGGCGGGTTTCGAATGCGGCCCAGTCGGCGCGGCGCATGCTCTCGTCCATCAGGCGGGCGAACTCGCCGGAGTCGTAGGTCTTGCCGAGCGCGGTGCGGTAGGGCATGGCCTCGGGCGGGATGAAGTTGCGGCGCCGCACCTCGTCGCGGGACAGGCCCAGGTCGCGGGCCACGGTATCGATCAGGCGCTCGATCAGGTAGGCGGCCTCGGGCCGCCCGGCGCCGCGATAGGCGTCGGTCGGCGCGGTGTTGGTCACCACGCAGCGCACGCGGGCATGGGCGCACGGGATGGCATAGACGCCGGTCAGCATGGCGGTGCCGGCCATGGTCGGCACGAAGGCCCCCATCTGCGACACATAGGCGCCCAGGTTGGCGAATGTCTCGACCCTGAGGCCGAGAACGCGGCCCTCGGCATCGACGGCGGCCTCGGCGTGGCTGATGTGGTCGCGGCCGTGGGTGTCGCCAAGGAAACTCTCGGCCCGGTCGCCCATCCACTTGACGGGGCGGCCGATCTTGCGCGCAGCAAACAGGACCAGGACGTGTTCCGGGAACAGGAACAGGCGCATCCCGAACCCGCCGCCGACGTCCGGGGCAATGACGTGCAGGCCGTCCTTGGGGATCTTGAACACATGCTCGCACAGCCAGCCCTGGAGCGAATGGCTGCCCTGGCTGCCGGTGACCAGGGTCATGCGGGTGCCGTCCCAGTCGCCGATGGCGCCGCGCGTTTCCATGGCGACCGGGGCCACCCGGTTGTTGACCAGGTCGAGACTGACCACGCGGTCGGCCTTGGCAAAGGCCTCGGCCACGGCCGGCGCGTCGCCCATCTCCCAGTCGAGCAGCACGTTGTTGGGCGCCAGATCCGGCCATACCTGCGGCGCGCCGTCGGCCACGGCGGCGGTCATGTCGGTGACGGCGTCCACGGGATCGGCGTCGAACAGGATGAGGTCGGCGGCGTCCTTGGCCTCGTCCAGCGTCTCGGCGACGATAAAGGCCACGGGCTCGCCCACATGGCGGGCGCGGTCACGGGCCAGCGCCGGGCGCGGCGGCACCGGCATGCGGTCCCCGGCGCGGTTCTTGGGCACCACGATGACCGGCAGTTCGCCGACGCCGTCGCCGTCCAGGTCGGCGCAGGTGAACACGCCGAGCACGCCGGGCGCGGCGCGGGCCGCCTCGACGTCCAGGCCCGTGATGTCGCAGTGGGCGTAGGGGCTGCGCAGGACATAGCCCACCGCCTGGCCGGGCAGGGTGATGTCATCGGTATAGCGGCCGGTGCCGCGCAGGAACCTGAGGTCCTCGACCCGACGGATGGCTTGTCCGGTGCCGAAACGTCCCATGCGGTGCCTCCTGGCGCTGGTGCGGTGCGAAAGGATCAACTTAGCGGACGGTTGCGGTCGCCGTCCAGGATGCTCAGGTTGGGGGGGAGCGTGTCAGTCGCAAGAGGGAGCCGCAAGAGCGCGTGATGACGACACTGTTGCAAATCGTTATCGGACTTCTGGTGCTGGCAATCCCCGTGGTCCTGGCCGGCGGCGCGGTGGTGATGCTGGCCCTGTCGCTGTCCCTGGTCCCCATCGCCCTGCCGCTGACCACCACGGCGCTGGTGGTGGCGGTCGGCATCGCGTGGCTGCGCTGGCGGAAGCGCCCGCGCTGAGGCTAGACTGTGGCTTCAACCGGTTGGGGGACCGCCCGATGGCCCGCTTTCACGACAGCATCACCGACCCGCTCGCCGCCTTCATCGCGGCCCAGAAGATGTACTTTGTGGCGACCGCTCCGGCGCCCGACAGAGGCAGGGTCAACCTGTCGCCCAAGGGGATGGACAGCTTCCGGGTGCTGGGGCCGAACCGCGTGGCCTACCTCGACGTCACGGGCAGTGGAAACGAGACGGCGGCCCACCTGCGCGACAACGGCCGCATCACGGTGATGTTCTGCGCCTTCGAGGGCGACCCGGGCATCCTGCGCCTGTACGGCCAAGGGCGGGTGATCGCCCGCACCGACCCGGAGTGGGACGACATGGCCGCCCTGTTCCCGCCGCGCGAGGCGCCCCGCCAGATCATCGACATCGCGGTGGAAGCGGTCCAGACCTCGTGCGGCGAGGCGGTGCCGCTGATGGACTACGTCGGCGACCGGACCCTGCTGGAGGAGTGGGCTCGCGACAAAGGGCCGCAGGGCATCGCCGATTACTGGCGGGAAAACAACCAGACCAGCATCGACGGACTGCCCACCGGGCTGCCCATCGATCCGGCCGTGGCGGGCGCCTAATCCTTGCACTTCTCCAGGCGGCGCTGCTGGCCGGAGCCGTAGCTGTAGATCTTCAACTGGTTGCCCGACAGGTTGAACTGGAAGTCCGGGCGGTCGTTCTGGACCAGTTGGCGGACGCGGAAAAAGATCGTGTACGGCTGGTCCGAGACGTAGGAGAACTGGCCGCGCGCGAAGCCCCAGTCGGTGCGGCTGCGGCGCCACTGGTATCCGCCGTCGGCGAAGATGGACAACTGGCTGTTCTCGTCCTCGCACTGCTGGCCCATTTCGACCCAGGTGCCGATCAGGTTCTCGGGCGCGTCGCTGGTCCAGGAATAGCTTTGCGCCAGTGCCGGGCCGGACATGGCAAGCAGGACGCCCATCAGGCCGGCGAGGGGGGCGGCAAGCGGCAGTCTCATCGAAATCTCTCCCAAGCGCGTTCGGGGTTACCCTACCACGAACGGCGTGGGGCCCGACACGCTGAACCCGGCGAAGCGCAATACCCGCAGGGTCGGCGACCAGTGGCCGCGCGGCAGGCCGGCCTTGCGGCGGAGCTGGGCGACGAAGTCGGCGGGGTCGGGCAGGACGTCCCACACGCTGGGCAGGAACAGGCCGCGCCGGCCGCCGTCTTCCAGGATCAGGCCGTCGATGCCCGGGCGCAGGCGGGCCAGCAGGTCGGCCTCGTCGCGGACCTCCAGCGGCCGGGGCGTGTCGAGCACGGTGACGCCGAGGCCGAGGCCGTCCATCTCGGGTGCGCTCAGGGGCGCGAAGCGGCTGTCTCCGAAGGCGGCGCGGAAGGCATTGTCGGCCACGTCCTCGACCAGGGGGCGCCACGCGGCGGCCGATCCGACGCAGCCGCGCAAGTCCTTGGCCGGTCCGCTGGTCAGGGTCACGAAGGCGGCGCCGGGCGCGCACAGTGCCGGCGCCCAGTCCTCTGGCCGAACGGCGACGGGGCAACCGTGCCGCAGTCCGTGGGCGATGGACGTGCCGGCCAGCCGCAGCAGCGTCTCGCCATGCTCCCGCACCAGCCGGGCGCCCGCGTCCTCTGGCTCGTACAGCGCCCAGGCACCATAGCCGACCACGCGGTCGCGCGGCCCGGCGGTGTCGCCCGACGACCGCACGTCCACCGTCTCGATGCGCAGGCCGCGCCGCCTGGCCACGGTCAGCAGGCCGGCGATGGGCAGGCGGCCGCAGGCGTGGTCGAAGGTGATGGCGGCGGGGTCCAGATGCTCGATGGCCGCCACGGTGCCGGCATCGACGCGCTTGCAGGTGTCGTAGTCGAGGAAATGCGACAGGTCCGACGAAATGACCACCAGGGTTTCCGGCCCGCCCCACAGGGCGTCGAGAACGTCGGCCACCTCGTCGGGCGTGCAGTTTCCGGCCAGCAGCGGCACCACCGTCACCTCGCCCAGCACCGTCTTGAGGAACGGCAGGTGGACCTCCAGGCTGTGCTCCTGGGCGTGGGCGGCATCGAGGACGGTGACGTGGGGCAGCGGGCCGGTCGCCTTGTCCACCGCCAGCGGGCCGAGCGGGGTGTCGAGCACGTCCGCGCCGCTCAGGGCGAGACCATGGAACGGCACGCGGTGGGCCGGGCCGATCAGCACCACCCGCCGCACCACGCCGCGCGCCGGGCGCAGCCGCGCATAGACCGCCGCCGCCGTGGGGCCGGAGAACACATAGCCGGCGTGCGGCGCGATAATCGCCTTGGGGATGGGGCCGTTGGCCTGGGGAGCCTCTGCCAGCAGGCGATCCACATCGGCGGCCAGGGCGGCGGGGTCGGCCGGATAGAACATCCCGGCGACGGCGGCGGGGCGGTGAACGGTCATGGCGTGCAGCCCTTTACGCAACGGAACCTGAGCCCCACATATGGGACTCTCCTCAAAAAACGAAAGCCGCTCGAAAGGGCGGGATGCCGATGACAGATTTCCCCGAAGCCTTTCCGGGCCGCTACTGGGAACGCCTGGCCGATGGCCGCGTCCGCTGTGACGTCTGCCCCCGCCGCTGCGTCCTGCGCGAGGGCCAGCGCGGCCTGTGCTTCGTGCGCGCCGCCCACGATGGCGGGATCGTTCTGACCACCTACGGCCGTTCGTCGGGGTTCTGCATCGACCCGATCGAGAAGAAGCCGCTCAACCACTTCCTGCCCGGCACGCCCATTCTGTCCTTTGGCACGGCGGGCTGCAACCTGACCTGCAAGTTCTGCCAGAACTGGGACATCTCCAAGGCCCGCGAGATGGACCGCCTGCAGGACCAGGCCAGCCCCGAGGCCATCGCCGAGGCCGCCGTGCGCAGCGGCAGCCGGTCCGTGGCGTTCACCTACAACGACCCGGTGATCTTCCTGGAATACGCCGTCGATACCGCCAAGGCGTGCCATGCGCGCGACATCCGCACCGTGGCGGTGACCGCCGGGTACATCACGCCCGAGGCGCGCGGCGAGTTCTTTGCCCACATGGACGCCGCCAACATCGACCTCAAGGGCTTCACCGAAGACTTCTATCACAAGCTTTGCACCGGCCACCTGGAGCCCATCAAGGACACCCTGGTGTGGCTGAAACAGGAAACCGGCGTGTGGTTCGAGGTGACGACCCTGCTCATCCCCGGCCAGAACGACAGCGATGCCGAGATCGACGCCATGACCGACTGGCTGGTCAACGCCGTGGGACCCGACGTGCCGCTGCACTTCTCGGCCTTCCATCCCGACTACCGGATGCGCGACATCCCGGCCACCCCGGCGGCCACCCTGACGCGGGCCCGCGCCATCGCGCAGCGCAACGGCGTGCGCTACTGCTATACCGGCAACGTCCACGACCCGGCCGGCGGCAGCACGTGGTGCCACGCCTGCGGCGAACTGCTGATCGAGCGCGACTGGTACGACCTGGGCCGCGTGGCGCTCAAGGCCGACGGCACATGCCCGACCTGCGGCACGCCCTGCGCCGGCGTGTTCGAAGACGCCCCCGGCACCTGGGGCCGCCGCCGCCAGCCGGTGAGGGTGGGCGCCTGACACCGGCCGCCCTATCGTTCCGCTGACGCGGACGGGCTGCCACCCGTGCCCGCCCGGAGCGATGCTCCGGACCTTCTTGTTTTCATTAAAGAAAATAAGAGGGGTTCGGGGTTCACCCCGAGCGGGTGTGGGCGGCAGCCCACCTTTTTCCGGTAGGGGTGGTCGGTCTGAAGCCCCACCCTACCCCGCCGCCGCCATCTGGAGTTCCAGGGCGGCGCTGAGTTGGTCGGGGTCGATGGGCTTGTGGAGGATGCCCAGGCCGTTGCGCTCGGCGTCGTCGCGGGTGTCCTGGCCGGTCTCGCCGGTCAGGACGAGGCCGGGCACGGTGCGTTTGTACAGCGCGCGGATGCGCCGGACGGCGTGGGTGCCGACCTCGTCGCCGCGCAGGCGGTAGTCGGTGACCACCACGTCGGGGCGGCGCCCCTCGGCGTGCAGGCGCTTCAGGGCTTCGTCGCAGGACCCGGCGGCCAGGACGTCGAAGCCGAATTCCTCCAGGGTTGCCTGCAGGCCGATCAGGACCAGGGCGTCATCCTCGATGAGAACCGCGAAACGGCCCCGGCCGGGTTTGGCGACCGGGCGCTCGGCGGCGGTCTGCGGCGCCATCTCGGCCTGCGGGACGAGAATGGAGAAGTGCGAGCCCTGGCCGGGCTCGGTGGTCAGCACCACCGGGTGGCCCAGCAGGTCCGACAGCCGGCGCACGATGGCAAGGCCCAGGCCAAGGCCGCGCGTGCGGTCGCGCTCCGGGTTGCCGACCTGGTGGAACTCCTCGAAGATGAGGCCGGTCTGGTCGGCCGGGATGCCGATGCCGCTGTCGACCACGTCGATGCGCGTTCGGCCGTCGTCGGTCGGGTGGCACTCCAGGCGCACGAAGCCGCGCGGGGTGTAGCGGATGGCGTTTTCCATCAGGTTGCGGATCATGCGGCCCAGCAGGGTGGGGTCGCTGCGCACCGCCAGCGGACAGTCCGACACCGAGTCGAAGCGCAGGCCCTTGGCCTCGGCGATGGGGCGATAGCTGTCGCCGATCTCTTCGAGCAGGCGGCTGATCGGGAACACGCTGACGCGCGGCTCCACGGCGCCCGATTCCAGCCGCGACACGTCGAGAAGGCCGTCCAGCAGCCCCTTGAGGGTATCCAGCCCGACCCCCAGCATGTCCAGCTTGTGGCGGCCATCGGTGTCGGTGACGTGGCGGTCGAGCGCGGCGCGGAACAGGAACAGGGACTGCAAGGGCTGGCGCAGGTCGTGACTGGCCGCCGCGAGGAAGCGGCTTTTCGCCTGGTTGGCGGCCTCGGCGTCCTCCTTGGCGGCCCGCAGGGCGGACTCGACCCGGCGCAGGGCGGTGATGTCCTGGGTGACCACGCCGGCGAACAGGACGTGGTCCTCGACCATGACCGGGAACCAACTGGTCAGCCAGTGGCGCATCACGCCGGGATCCGATGCCGCCTCGCCCGACATTTCGATGTCGCCGACCGCCCGCCGGTCATCGAACACGCGGTTCAACTGCGCCTGGATGACGGTGGCATCGACACCGGGCATGACGTCGCTGATGTGGCGGCCGATGTGGTCGTCCTCGGACAGGCCGTTCATGCGGGCCACGGCGGCGTTCACCCGCACATAGCGGCCGTCGCGGTCCATGTAGATCAGGCCGATCGGCGCGTTTTCCAGCAGGGCGTTGAGCTGGGCCAGCAGCTCCGACCGCTGGCGGGCGGCCAGGGCCAGGGCCTGCTCGTCGCGGCGGCGCGGGGTGACGTCCTGGAAGTACAGCGACAGGCCGTCCTTGGAGGGAAAGGCGCGGATGGCGAACCACACCTGGAGGGGCGGAAAGAAGGTCTCCAGTTCAACCGGCTCGCGGGTCTCCAGGGCCACCCGGCACTCCCGCTCGAACGATGAGCCGCGCAGTTCGGGGAAGGCCTCGAAGACGTCCTTGCCGACCAGCCGTTCGCCGCCCGGCAGCATGGACGCCGCGCGCGGGTTGAGGTAGGTGAAGCGCCACGACCGGTCGAGGTTGACGACGCCGTCCGTGGTGCTGGACAGCACCGAGGCCATGCGCTGTTCCGCCGCCGCCGCCGTCTCGCGCATGCGCTCCTGCTCGGCCAGGTGGACGGCCATCTCGTCGAAGGCGCGGCCCAGTTCGGCCAGTTCGGTGGACCCGCCGACACGGCTGAGGGTCGCGAAGTCGCCGGCGCGCCACCGCCGCGTGGCGTCGATCAGGCTGGCGATGGGGCGGCGCAGGAACACGTTGGCGCCCCATACGACCCCCAGAAGCGCCAGCACCACCACCACCCCGGCGACCAGCAGGGCGTG
Source organism: Rhodospirillaceae bacterium (assembly GCA_041686745.1). GTDB lineage: Bacteria > Pseudomonadota > Alphaproteobacteria > Rhodospirillales > Rhodospirillaceae > Cauispirillum. The sequence goes on from JAWLDH010000002.1 coordinate 707,089, forward strand.
CAGGGCCGCGGTCCGCAACGGGGCGAGGGAGGTCTCGGTATCCAGGGCCATGCCGGCGAACAGGCCGGCCGGCGCATCTTCCAGCGGCAGGTAGGCCAGCACCCGTTCGCGGCCGCGCGGGCCGATGATGTCGGTGACGCCGCGTGTCCCGGCGTCGAGGTATTCCAGATAGGGCGCGGGCAGGGGATAGCCCACCGCCACGGCCTCCTCCACATTGCTGGCCAGGATGGTGCCGTCGTCGTCGGCCAGCATGGCGTGGGCGGTCGGCGGCAGGGGCTGGCGGTCCAGGAACTCCTGCAGCCAGCCGGTGCCGACCGTGGCAATGACCACGCTCGTCGGCATGTTGTCACCGGTGACGGCCGGCAGCGAGAACGGCAGCACGGTCGCGCCGCCCTCCTCTTGTGCCGCGAACCGCCCGACGGTGAACTGGCCGCTCAGGATGGCGTCGCCGAAAATGGGGCTTTGGGCAACCGACTGGCCGACCGCATCGGGATCGGTGCCGCACAGCACGGTTCCCCCGGCGCCGGCCACCCGGATGGTCATGTAGTCGGGATAGTGCGGCTGCAACGCGTCCAGCAGGGCCTGGCACTGCGCGGCGTCGCCGTTCTTGACGACGTCGGTGGCGGCCAGGGTCAGCAGGGTGTGGCGGACCCCTTCGCTGAGCCGGGCGTACTCGACCTCGATGTGGCGGACCAGGCGCATGGCGCGGTCCTGCACATCCTGCTCCCGCTGCTGCATCAGCACGTACTGGGAATAGACCTCGATTCCCGCCACCGGCAGAACGGCCAGCAGGACAAGGACGATGATGCGGTGGAGCAGGCTCATGGAATTCCCAAGCGGGCAGCGGGAGAGGAGGTGGCCTGACCTTATATTGCCCGAAAGGTGGGGGTACGAAAGAGCAAAAGGCTTGCTCTTGAGGCTAACGGCCTGAGCGAAAGTACGACAGCCCGCCCCGGGGCGTCCGGGGCGGGCTGGTTGAGGATGCTGCCGGAAACGGCTCCGGCTGCAAAAGGTCTAGCGGTGCACGGGCTTGTACTTGATGCGGTGCGGTTCGGAGGCGTCGGCGCCCAGGCGACGCTTCTTGTCTTCCTCGTAATCCTGGAAGTTGCCTTCGAACCATTCGACGTGGCTGTCGCCCTCGAAGGCCAGGATGTGGGTGGCGACGCGGTCCAGGAACCAGCGATCATGGCTGATGACCACGGCGCAGCCGGGGAAGTCCAGAAGGGCGTCTTCCAGGCCGCGCAGGGTGTCGATGTCCAAGTCGTTGGTCGGTTCGTCGAGCAGCAGGACGTTGGCGCCCGACTTCAGCATCTTGGCCAGGTGGACGCGGTTGCGTTCACCGCCCGAAAGCTGGCCGACGCGCTTCTGCTGGTCGCCGCCCTTGAAGTTGAACGACCCGACGTAGGCGCGCGACTGGATGGTCCGCTTGCCGACGTCGATTTCCTCGTGCCCGTCGGAGATTTCCTCCCACACGGTGCGGTTGGGGTCCAGCGCCTCGCGGGTCTGGTCGATGTAGCCGAGCTTGACCGTCTCGCCGACGCGGATGGAGCCCTCGTCGGGCTTTTCGATGCCGGTGATCATCTTGAACAGGGTGGTCTTGCCGGCGCCGTTGGGGCCGATCACCCCGACGATGCCGCCCGGCGGCAGGCGGAAGGACAGGTTTTCAATCAGCAGGCGGTCGCCGAAGCTCTTGCACACGCCTTCGGCCTCGATGACCACGCCGCCCAGGCGCTCAGGCGTCGGAATGACGATCTGGGCGAGGCCGGGTTGCTTGTCGTTGGACTTGGCGACCAGATCCTCGAACGCGGTGATGCGCGCCTTCTGCTTGGCCTGACGGCCCTTGGGGTTCTGGCGAATCCACTCAAGTTCCTGGTTGATGATGCGCTGGCGGCTGTCTTCCTCGCGGTTTTCCTGCTGCAGGCGCTTCTGCTTCTGGTCCAGCCAGGAGGAATAGTTGCCCTCGTAGGGCAGGCCGCGGCCACGGTCCAGTTCGAGGATCCAGCTCGTCACGTTGTCGAGGAAGTAGCGATCGTGGGTGACCGCCACGACGGTGCCCTCGTACTCTTCCAGGAAGCGTTCCAGCCACCACACCGACTCGGCGTCCAGGTGGTTGGTCGGTTCGTCGAGCAGCAGCATGTCGGGGCGCGACAGCAGCAGGCGGGCCAGCGCCACGCGGCGCTTTTCACCGCCCGACAGCTTGGTCACGTCGGCATCGGGATCGGGGCAGCGCAGGGCGTCCATGGCGATCTCGACCTTGCGCTCGACGTCCCAGCCGTCGACGTTGTCGATCTTTTCCTGCAGTTCGCCCTGCTCATTGATGAGGGCGGTCATTTCGTCGTCGGTCAGTTCCTCGGCGAAGCGGGCCGACACCTCGTCGAAGCGCTGGCGCAGGGCATAGACCTCGCCGACGCCTTCCATGACGTTCTCGATCACCGTCTTGGTGGGGTCGAGGTGGGGTTCCTGCTGCAGGAAGCCGACGCGCACGCCTTCGGCGGCACGGGCCTCGCCGCTGTATTCCTTGTCGTCGCCGGCCATGATGCGCAGCAGCGTCGACTTACCGGCGCCGTTGTAGCCCAGCACGCCGATCTTGGCGCCCGGCAGGAACGACAGGTTGACGCCTTCCACCACCTTGCGCCCGCCCGGATAAACCTTGGTCAGATCGCGCATGGTGTAGATGTACTGGTAGGAAGCCATCAGGCCCTCCGACTGGAATGAAAACGGTTGCGCGGAGTCTTAACGCATGGCCGCCGATTCGGAAAGGCTTGAGGCGTTGGCTTCCTCCTCGTTACCACCCCATCGCCTTCTGCTTGTTGACCAGCACGGTGGCGCGCATCTGGAAGGCGCGGGCCTCGGCGTAGGTGGTCACGCCCTGCGACTCCAGCAGGGGCAGCATGCGCACGAAGATCTCGGCGGTGACCAGGGCGTCGCCGAGCGCCGTGTGGCGGCCGTGGATGTCCACGCCCAGGGGCTCGGCGACGTTTTCCAGGCTGAGGTCGGTGATGTCGGGGAACAGCATTCCGGCCAGCAGGCAGGTGTCCAGGGTCGGCAGTTCGTGCCACTCGATGCCGGCCAGGGTGCACTCGCGCTTGAGCATGGCGACGTCGAAGCCGACGTTGTGGCCGACCAGCACTGCGCCGCGCATCAGCGGCTGCAGGGCCGGCCAGACCTCGCGGAAGGTGGGGGCGTCGGCGACCATCTCGTCGGTGATGCCGTGCACCGCCATGGACCGGCCGGGGATGGGAATGCCCGGATTGACCAGCCGGTCGACGTTGGCGATGTGGAAGACGCGCGGCCCATGCACCCGCACCCCGCCCAGCGACACCATGCGATCAACGGTGATGTCGAGGCCGGTGGTTTCGGCGTCGAAGGACAGCATCGGCAGGTCCATCAGCGGCGTGTCGTCGGCCATGGTGACCTCGGGCACCTCGTCGTGCAGGCTGAGGTCGTGCTCGACCGAGCCGATGCGCTGGACCACGGCAACCTCGCGGATGCGCTTCATGTCGTCCATGGTCAGGCGGATGACCGCCCCGCCGTGGCCGGTCAGTTCGGCGACCTTGGCCGAATAGGTGTGGCCGTCGACGTCCTCCAGCGTCCAGTCCACGGCGCCGCCGGACGACCGCGCGGCCTCCCACGCGGCGAGCAGCGGGCCGCGCTCCAGGCCGGCGAACACCGACGTGCCCAGGCCGACGCGGACGGCGCCCAGCATGGCCTTGGCCGGCGCGTTGACCAGGCTGACCTGGGCGTTTTCGGTAATCACCACGATGCCCTCGTCCAGCGTCGCGAGCACCGCCTTGAGGCGGTCGTCGGGGCTGGTGGTCGGGAACAGGCGGCGGCTGAGCAGGGTCTCGACCGCCTCGCGCAGCTTGGTGACGTCGGCGTCGTCCCGCGGACCGAGGCGCGGCGGCGGCGGCAGGCGGCCGTCCTTGCCCATGGCGGCGGCCAGCACCCCGGTGCGCAGGCGCTCCAGGGTCACAAGGTGGGTTTCGACCATGCCGTGCAGGGTCCACAAGCCCATCATGACCGCGATCAGCAGCGCCATGGCGCCGCCCAGCCACAGCGGCTCGACCGCCCCCAGGGCATGAAGCCGCATCAGCGCGACGACGGCGCCGCCCAGCACAAGCGCGGCGATCAGCCCGAAGCCGATGGTGAAAGTGCGCCCGGTCGCCCCCCGCATGACGTGTCTCCTCCCATGGTTGCCGTTGACGGGCCGTGATACGGCGGCCTCTTGTCCGGTATCGCGCCATGCTTGTCGATTTCGCGGCGGCTGTCGACCCATCGGAGGGTATAGGTGCCACTATGCGGCCAAACAAACGCCCGCAAAGGGGCTAAAACTTTCTTGCGCGGAAGGCGTGTCTCAGGTAGGAACATTGCGGTAGAGCCACTTCCACAGTGGCGACTTGGCAACGACGTGTCCGTAATCGCGGTGGCGGCCTCCCCCAAGGGAAGCTCGACAACGCCGCGACGGACCAAGTCAGCGCCGGTTGGATGGGCCCTTCGATACCCGGGGGCCTTGTCTGGGCGGAACTGACCATAATGTCGCGGGGCAACCGCGCATCGCCGCTCGTTCTGGACCCTCGCTTTGAGCGGGGATGCCGGGGCGTGACACCATGGACCCGCAAATTCGAAGGACTGAGACCAGGTAGCCGCGTCGGTTCGGTGGGTGGTTCGCGTGATCGCAGGGGGGGACCCCGTGGAAACGCTGCCGGCGCCAATATTGATTGCGGACCGCGCCGCGCCTTTGGACGCACCTGACGCCTGGCGCGACCAGACTTCGAGACCCGTGGGGCTGTGGCAGCCCAATACAGGGAGGAACGTTAACGATGCTTGACAAGACCGCGGCCGCTTATTGGCGCGCCAATCTCAAGACTGTGGGAATCTGCATGGTGATTTGGTTCATCGTGTCCTACGGTTTCGGCATTCTTCTTGCCGACGCTCTGAACGCCTTCAGTCTCGGCGGCTATCCGCTGGGCTTCTGGTTCGCTCAGCAGGGCTCCATCTACGTGTTCCTGATCCTGATCGCCTTCTACGCCTGGCGTATGAACGCGATCGATCGCGAATTCGACGTTCACGAAGAGTAGGCCGGACCGAGGGAGTTCTATTACAATGGATGAGTTGAAACTTCTCACCTACCTGGTCGTCGGCGCGACTTTCGTGCTGTACGTCGGTATTGCCGTGTGGGCCCGCGCGTCCACCACCGGCGAGTTCTACATCGCCGGCAAGGGCGTTCACCCGATTGCCAACGGCATGGCGACCGGCGCCGACTGGATGTCGGCCGCGTCGTTCATCTCCATGGCCGGCCTGATCGCCTTCCTCGGCTACGGCGGCTCGGTCTACCTGATGGGCTGGACCGGCGGCTACGTGCTGCTGGCGATGCTGCTGGCCCCGTACCTGCGCAAGTATGGCAAGTTCACGGTGCCCGAGTTCATCGGCGACCGCTACTACAGCCAGGCCGCGCGTACCGTGGCCGTGATCTGCCTGATCTTCATCTCCTTCACCTATGTCGCCGGTCAGATGCGCGGCGTCGGCATCGTGTTCTCCCGCTTCCTTGAAGTGGACCTGCTGACCGGCCTGATCATCGGCATGAGCGTCGTGTTCGTGTACGCGGTTCTGGGCGGCATGAAGGGCATCACCTACACCCAGGTGGCGCAGTACTGCGTGCTCATCAGCGCCTACATCATTCCCGCCGTGTTCATCTCGTTCCAGATCACCGGCAACCCCTTCCCGCAGCTTGGCCTGGGCGGCACCGTCGTCGAGCCGGTGGCCGAGGGAAGTACGTACCTGTTCGCTCAGCTCAACTCCATCGTGACCGACCTCGGGTTCAACGAGTACACCCTGGGCGGCAAGTCCACGATCGACATCTTCGCCATCACCGCCGCGCTGATGGTCGGCACCGCCGGCCTGCCGCACGTGATCGTGCGCTTCTTCACCGTTCCCAGCGTGAAGGACGCCCGTTCCTCCGCCGGTTGGGCGCTGCTGTTCATCGCCCTGCTGTACACCGTGGCCCCGGCCGTCGGCGCCATGGCCCGTTACAACCTGACCACCACTGCCTGGCCGGGCGGCGTCGCCACGGCTGACGGTGCCATGACCATCGAAGACCGTCCGGAATGGATGCAGCGTTGGGAAGCCACTGGCCTCATCAAGTACGAGGACAAGAACAACGACGGCCGCATCCAGTACTACAACGACGCTTCTCCGGCCGGTAAGGCCCTGGCCGCCCAGCATGGCTGGCAGGGTAACGAGCTGATCGTGGACCGTGACATCATGGTGCTGGCCAACCCGGAAATCGCCGGTCTGCCGAACTGGGTCATCGCCCTGGTCGCCGCCGGTGGTATCGCCGCCGCCCTGTCCACCGCCGCCGGTCTGCTGCTCGTGATCTCGTCGTCCATCTCGCACGACTTGATGAAGAGCATGCTGACCCCGAACATCTCGGAAAAGAGCGAGCTGATGGCGGGTCGTATCGCGGCTGCCGTCGCCATCCTGATCGCAGGCTACCTGGGCTACAACCCGCCGGGCTTCGTTGCCCAGGTGGTGGCCTTCGCCTTCGGTCTGGCCGCGTCGTCGCTGTTCCCGGCCATCATCATGGGTATCTTCGCGAAGACCATCAACCGCGAGGGCGCCATTGCCGGCATGCTCGCCGGTCTGATCTTCACCATGGGCTACATCCTGTACTTCAAGGGCATCTTCATCACGCCGATGGCTGAGAACGTGCCTGAGAATTGGCTGTTCGGCATCTCGCCGGAAGGCATTGGCTTCGTCGGCATGCTGCTGAACTTCGCCATCGCCTTCGCCGTCTCCAAGGTGACCGCGCCTCCGCCGGCGCGTATCCAGGAGCTGATCGAGAGCATCCGCTCGCCGCGTGGGGCTGGCGCCGCCACCCACCACTAAGCTTGCAATGTTCTGATATGCTACGCGGGCGGACTCCTTCGGGGTCCGCCCGTTCCTTATGTAACGACCCAACGCACCGTCATCTGTCTTACCGCCGGGGGGCGCAATGACCGTCGAGATACTGGAAATACGGGACTTCATCGCCGCGCGGCATCCCTTCGACCTGCTGCCCGAGGATGAACTGGCGACGCTCGCGGCCGCCATCACGGTGCGCTACCTGCGCCGCGACTCGGTGCTGATGGAGCCCGGCGACAACGTCGATGCGCTGAGCCTGGTGCGCAGCGGCGCCCTGGAAACGTTCACGCCCGAAGGCGCGCTGCTGGCCCGCCTGGGCGAGGGGGAGGCCGGCGGCATCCGGGCCCTGCTGCGCGGCGGCCGGGCGGTCAACCGCATCGTCGCCATCGAGGACGCGCTGCTCTACCAGCTTCCGGCCGAGCACTTCCATCGCCTGCGCGACACCTATCCGTCGTTCGCCTACTTCTTCGCGCCCCATGCCGGCGACCGCCTGCGCGGCGTGCGCGGCGGGTCCGACACCCTGGGCCTGACCACCCGCCGGGTCGGCGAACTGATCAGCCGCGAGCCGGTCACCGTCTCCCCCGCCACCACGGTGCAGGAGGCCGCCGCGATCATGAGCAAGGCCGGGATTTCGTGCCTGCTGGTGGTCGAGAACGAGGCGCTGTGCGGCATCGTCACCGACCGCGACCTGCGCTCGCGCGTGGTCGCCGCCGGGCTCGACATCACGCAGCCGGTCAGCGCCATCATGAGTTCCCCGCCGCTCAGCGTGCAGGCCACCGACTGGCTGTTCGAAGCCATGCTGACCCTGTCGCGCCACAACATCCACCACCTGCCGGTGGTGCGCGACGGCAAGCCGATGGGCGTGGTCACCACCACCGACCTGCTGCGCACCCAGACGCGGTCGGTGGTGTTCCTGGCCAGCGACATCCACCGCCGCACCACGGCCGAGGGCATCCGCGACACCCTCGTCCACATCCCCGACCTGGTCTATGAACTGGTCGAGGCCGGGGCCTCGGCGCGCAGCGTGGGCAACGCCATCACCGCCCTGGCCGATGCCGCCACCCAGCGCCTCATCCAGTTGGCCGAGCAGGAGATGGGCCCCGCCCCGGTGCCCTACTGCTGGATCGCCTGCGGCTCCCAGGCGCGGTTCGAACAGACCGCGCGGTCGGACCAGGACAACTGCCTGGTGATCTCCGACGACTACCGGGCCGAGGAACACGGCGCCTGGTTCAAGGAGTTCGCGACCCGGGTGTGCATGGGCCTCGACATCGCCGGGTATGTGCTGTGCCCCGGCGAAATGATGGCGATGACCGACCAGTGGCGCCAGCCCCTGGACCAGTGGAAGCGCTACTTCCGCCGCTGGATCGGCCAGCCCGAGCCCAAGGCCCTGATGCTGTCGTCGGTGTTCTTCGACATGCGCCCGATCGCCGGCGACACCACCCTGTTCAAGGAACTGCACGACGAGGTCCTGACGCGGGCCAAGGGGGCGCGCATCTTCCTGGCCCATCTGACCTCCAACGCCCTGACCCATCAGCCGCCGCTGGGCTTCTTCCGCAACTTCGTGCTGATTTCCGGGGGGGATCACGACAAGACCCTGGACCTCAAGCACTCCGGGATCGTGCCGATCGTCGATCTGGCGCGCATCTACGCGCTCGATACGGGCCACCCGGCGGTCAACACCTACGAGCGGCTGGAAGTGGCGCGCGAGGAAGGCAAGATCAGCAAGCAGGGGGCCGACGACCTGATCGACGCCCTGGAGTTCCTGGGCCTGGTCCGCCTGCGCCATCAGGCCCGCCAGATCCGCGCCGGCGCGCGGGCCGACAACTACGTGCCGCCGTCCGAGCTGTCGGGCTTCGAGCGCAGCCACCTCAAGGACGCCTTCGCCGTCGTCAAGTCCATGCAGGGCGCCGCCACCACCACCTATCGCGGCGGCATGGGCTGAGCATGGTATCCGCCGCCCGCTGGCTTCAGGCCCTGATCGGACCCGATCTCGTGCGCTGGGGACTGTCGGCGCGGCACCGTGGCACGCCGCTGGGCGACTACTACCGGGTGGACACGCCGACCATCCGCACGCCGTGGGACGAGGTCGGGTTTCTGGCCGTCGATCTGGAGACGACCGGGCTCGACCCCCGCGCCGACGCCATCGTCAGCATCGGCTGGGTGCCGGTGACCGGCGGCGGCGTGGTCCTGGCCGAGGCCCGCCACCATCTGGTGAAGGTGGCCCGCCCCATGCCCGAATCGAGTGCCGTGCTGCACGGCATCCTTGACGATGCGGCCGAAGCGGCGCCCGACCTCGCCGAGGTCATGCCGGAGTTTCTGGAGGCCCTGAAGGGGCGGGTGGCGGTGGCCCATCATGCAGCCTCGGAACGCGGCTTCCTGGACGCCGCCTGCGGTCGGCTCTACGGGGCGCCGCTGGTGGTGCCCTACGTCGATACGCTGGCCCTGGAGGGGCGGTTGCGCCAGCGCCGGGGCGAGGCGATCGGCCCCGGCTCGCTCCGCCTGGACGCCTGCCGCCAGCGCTATGGCCTGCCGCGCTACCGGGCGCACGACGCCCTCATCGACGCCCTGGCCTGCGCCGAGCTTCTGCTGGCCCAGGTGGCGCATATGGCTCCGTCCGCTAAAAGAGCCGGACGCATGGACGGCAGCCATGCAATTCGGCTAGAACACCTTCTCACGTGATGCTGGAGACCGTGCCCGATGTTTCTCGATGTGGTGATCGCCGTCTGCGCAGCCTTTGCAGGCAGCGGTGTTGTGTACGCCCTGTTCCGCCTGTTCCGGCGCAAGCCGCCGAAGTGGGTGGTGCCGGTGGTCGCCGCCATCGCCATCGTCGGCGTCACGGCCCACCTGCGTTATGACTGGCAGCACCGCTCGGCGTCGCTGCTGCCGCCCGACTTCGTGGTGGTCGAACGCCTGACGGCCAGCACCATCTTCGAGCCGTGGTCGCTGGTCCAGCCGGTGGTGACCAGCCTGCTGGCCGTGGACACCACGTCGGCCAAGCGCAACCAGGCCCGGCCGGAAATGGTCATGGTCGATCTGGTGATGCTGCGGCGCGCCGACGACACCCTGATGATCCGCCACATCGTCGATTGCGCCAACAGGCGCGTCGCCCCGATGCCGGCCGAGCCGGTGTTCGACGCCGATGGCCTGCCGACCGACGTCACCTGGCGCGACGGCGCCCCGGACGCGCTGTTCACCGCCGTCTGCCCGGCGGACTGATTTTGGAAGCAAAGCGGGCTCTGCCCGCGCCCGCAAGGGGCCGAGCGGCCCCTTGACCCCCTGAGTTGGGCGTTCCCTTAAAGCGGTTTGCCTTTGATGTGAACCACAGTCTGATCTCGTGCATCTTGGGCTGCCGCCCAAACCCGCTTGGGGCAGGCCCCAAACCCCTTTTTCTTCTTCAAGAAAACAAGGGAGGTCTGGAGCGTAGCTCCAGGCTGGCGGCAGCCATCCGCGGTAGCGGACAAATGCGTCACGTCAAATGCAAACCGCTTTAACTTGCGCCGCAGGCAGGCATTTTCATGTTTTATTGCGCTGCGCGCGGCTTGGCCCCGGCAGGTCATGAGGTCAAGGAGGCCAGCCTCCTTGCGGGTGCGGGCAGAGCCCACGTCTGGGCCGCCGTAAACTGTTACCCGCGCGGCGCGGCGCAGGGCATCACGGCTTCGGTGGCTTCGACTTCGCGGGCGGCGAAGGCTTCGATCTCGCGGGGGTCGAGGCCGGACAGTGCCTCGAACACCGGCACCGCGGACTGGCAGTAGGACGGTTCGTCGAAGCTGCGCAGGGCCGCCTGGTTGGCCAGCGAGGTGATGTAGGCATCGAAGCGCCGGGCGTGGTCGCGTCCGTGGTTGCGCTGGAAGTGGCCCCGCAGCACCGCGGCGGTGGAGTTCAGGCTGCCGCCGAATTTCTGGATGAAGGCGTTGTAGCGGTCGCGCAGGGCCAAGTCGGGATATCCCGCGCAGCTCAGGGCGGCAACCATCAACTCGGTCTGGAGCTGGCGGACCTGCGAGGCGCGAACCTCGGGCGTGGTGTAGCAGGTGCCGGCGCCTTCCGACGGTGTCGGCGTGGCGGCGGCAGCCGGTGTGGCGACCGCGATTGCAATTGCTGCGGCGGTAACGGTCCTGCGAAGCATCCCCATGCGCCCAACACCACCCTGCACCTCGATCAAGGGCGCAGTGTGCCGCAGTCACCCCACAAAGATCAAGCTCCACCTCTTTCGTGGGCGCGGCGGCGGGCTCTCGAAGGGGTTACGCCGCCCGCCATTTAATGGAGCATCCCATCGACGGGATCTGGTCCGCCGGCCCGCGGCCGGTGGCGGCGACGGCGGCCATGGCCTCGAACATCTCGCGCCGCACGTCGGGGGCGGCCGGTGCCCGGCCCGAGGCGTCGAGCCGCCCGCGGTATTGCAGGCCGAGGTCGGCGTCGAAGCCGAAGAAGTCGGGCGTGCACACGGCGTCATAGGCCTTGGCGACCCGCTGCGTGGCGTCGTGCAGGTAGGGGAAGGTGAAGCCGTGGGCGGCGGCGAACGCCTTCATGGCCGGGAAGTCGTCCTCCGGATACTGCGCGGGGTCGTTGGAGCAGATCGCCGCTACCCCGATGCCCAGATCCTGCAGCGCGCGGGCGTCGCGCACCAGGCGGTCTATCACGGCCTGGACATAGGGGCAGTGGTTGCAGATGAACACCACCAGCACGCCCTTTGGCCCGCGCACGTCGGCCAGGGTCCAGGTCCGCCCGTCGGTGCCGGGCAGGGCGAAGTCCGGGGCCTTCCAGCCAAAATCACAGATCGGGGTCTCGACAGCCATGAATTGGCCTCCTTTTGGTGGGGACTGTTCAGCGTTCCTTAACCATAGGCCGCGACACTGGCCTGTGGAACGCCCGAACGGGCAGGGTGGGACGTGGAAACGAAAGAGCTGGGCATGGGCCGGAACGCGTTGATTGGGGTGGCCGCCGTGGCCCTGGTGCTGCTGGTCGGCGCCTGCAAGCCGATGGCCGAGGCCGCGCCGCCGCTGGCCATTGCCGAGGCTGCGTTGCTCATCAACACCGACAAGACCCTGACCGACCACATCGCCAGCCTGGCCAACGACATGGACTGCTCGACGCTGCGGGCCCAGAAGGGCGGCCATTACTGCATGCCGCGGTACGAGAACCAGCCCGAGGTTCCGGCCCTGTACTGCTACCGCACCCTGGCCGCCGTCACCTGCTATGACCGCCCGAGCACCAACCCGGCCGACCGCCTGGTCGGCGTGCAGCCGGGCGGGAAGCTGGAGACGTACTGACCGCCTGCCGCTTTTGAACCCCACCTCTGCGCCGTCACATTCCCTCGATTCGGGCTTGCCCAGGCGCGCCCGGAGGCCCAATATTTGACGAAGAGGTGACACCGGGAGAACGGCAGCCATGGCACGAATCGTGCGCCTGACCGAACATCGGCCCAAACGACAGCCGGCGCCCGTCTTTTTCGACCGCAACGAACTCAACGCCTTGCTTGGCCTTTACAGTCGGCACGTCGCCAAGGGCGAGTGGCGCGACTATGCCATTGGTCACGACCCCGGCATGGCGCGGTTCTCGGTGTTCCGTCACGCCCACGAGACGCCACTGTTCACCATCACCAAGCGCCTGCAGGGCGGCAAGCCGCTGTATGCCGTGCATGAAGGCGCCAAGAAGGTGCGCCAGAGCGGCAAGCTGACCGAGGCCCTGGCGGTCCTGAACAAGCCCCTCCGCCTGGTCCTGGGGTAGGTCCGGCCCTTTTCGGCAAGCCTCTTGAGACGCGCCGCCGTTCCCTGTATGTTCTCACTCGGCCTGGCCAGTGGGAGGACATGATGGGGCGCCGCAACCAACCTCCGCCGCGCGAAGACACTCCGGCCAGCCCGTCGCGCACCCGTGCTTTGGGCGGCGAGCCAGCCACCCCTGATCCGGCCACCCTGGGCGACCTCGCGGCCGCCGGGCTTGCCGTGTTCTGCTGGTGCAATCGCTGCAGCCATCATTCCGAACTGTCGTCGGCCGTGCTGGCGGCCCAATTGGGGCCGGCGACCCCCGTTCCGGCCCTGGCGCGCCGCCTGCGCTGCGCCGGGTGCGGCGGCCGGGATGTCGCCGCACGCCCCGCCTGGCCCGCCCGTGGCCCGGTCAGCCGGCATCTGTGACGGTTCGGGGACGGATCGGGGACGGCATCGGGGACGGGGCGCCGGCAGATGCACTTTCGAGTTCTTCCAGATTGGCGATAGTTGAACTGGACAGGCTCGAAAGCTTGCGATATCACCTCTCGCTAATGTGGTTTTTTGGGGGACCGGAGCGCGCCGCCCTTTGCCGAGCGCGCTGCCGGTATGGTTCAGGAGAGAGAAGCCCATGTCCGTGACCGGTAAAACCCTGGGTGTCGTCCTTATCGGCCTGGTTGGCCTGCTGACCTATGTCGGCGTCTATGTTGCCGGCGCTTACGCGCAGTCGTCCGGCCTGGCGCTGAGCATTGCGCAGGGTGCCATTTTCCTTGGCCTGTTCCTGACCGCCAGCCTGCTGGCGATCGTGGTCGTCCTGACGGCCGGCAAGGCCGAGTAGGCCATCCTGTCGTTGCCGGAGTCGCACGGCCGCCGACGCGTGGCCGCTGCGAGTCTGGCGCGCGGGTCCTGTTCCTCCGTGCCCGTCCTGATGCGGCCGCCCGGCCGCATGCTCCGTCTTTCGACCGGCGCCGGCCCCTGAGGGCGGCCCCGGACGCGGAGCAGACAGGGCGGTTACGGCTTCATTTTCGGCATCATTCCAATCGCTGGGGACCTTTTGTCCTCCGGCGCCTTTGGCGCGTGCCCAATCCACGCAGTCCTGCGGCTTTCAGCCTGCCGCCCGCTGTGGATAAGCCGCTGGAAAACCGCGCCGCAATGGCTGAATCCTGCGCCTTTTCGAGGCGCCTCATGAGCGCGGGTGGAGGGGCCGGACCAAGCCCCCCCCCCGGCCATGAGCGTTGGGGCCTTGGCCCTACAGCCAGACCTTCTTGCCGCGCATGTACACGCCGATCCGGCGGTCTTCCTTGATGATGTGTTCGACCAGCCACTTGGCCAGGAAGTCGATCAGTTCGCGCTTCACCTGGTCGGTCGGGTTGCGCAGGTAGGTCTGGGCGAAGATCAAAACCTGCCGGGTGAGGGCATCGTGCAGTTTCTTGTGGCGGGGGAAGTCCGGGTATCCGGCCGCCTGCATGACCTTTTCCTCCCGCGCGAAGTGGTCGCGGGTGTATTCGATAAGCTGCAGCATGATGGCGCCAACCACCTTTTCGCTTTCCGACGCCGTGACGGCATCGTGCAGCGCATTGACGAAACCGATCAAATGCTTGTGGTCATCGTCGATCTCGGAGGAGCCCACGCTGAGTTGGTCCCTCCACGTCAATAGCGACATCAGATGCCCCTTCTTCTGGTTATCCCCTACAGTTGTAGAGGATTTCTCTCGGCCCGCCAAACGGGGAGTCACCGCCGCGTTGCGCTGCGGTACCGCGCCGCCGTAAGATGCCCTTCGAACATCATCTTTAGGAGTATGCTCTAGTGAGCGCCGCCGGGCCATATGCTGAACGGCCATTCTCGGAAGCCCTGCTGAGCGCCCAGGTGTCGCGCCTGCGGGACTCCGAGGCGCAGTACCGCAGCATCTTCGAAAACGCGCAGGAGGGGATCTATCAGACCACTCCCGATGGTGGCTATCTGCGGGTCAACCCGGCGCTGGCGCGCATCTACGGCTACCCCAGCCCCGATGCGTTGATCAACGAACTCACTGATATCGCTGGACAACTTTATGTCGATGGCGAGTCGCGCGACCGCTTCAAGACGCTGCTGGAGGCCGACGGCCTGGTCCGCGACTTCGAAGCCAGGATCTACCGCCGCGACGGTGCCGTCATCTGGATAACCGAGAATGCCCGCTGCGTCCGGGATGCCGCCGGCGCCGTCCGCTATTACGAAGGTACAGTCGAGGACATCACCGACCGCAAGCGGGCCGAAGAGGAAATCCGCTTGCTGGCCAAGGTGTTCGAGAGCGTCGCCGAGGGCATCGTGCTGCTCGACGAGGCTGGCGACGTGCAGGCCGTGAACCCCGCCTTCACGGCCCTGACCGAGGCCTCGGGCGACGATCTGAAGGGCAAGCCCCTGCGGCTGGTCGCCGACGGCCTGCACGAAAAGGACTTCATGGCCCGCGCGCTGGCGGCGGTGCGCGAACACGGCTGGTGGAGCGGCGAAATGATGGCCGCCCGCGCCGACGGCACGGCGTTCCCGGCCGAGATTTCGATCACCCCGGTGCGCGCCCCCGACGGCAGCCTGACCCACAGCGTGGTCAAGGTGGCCGACGTGTCGCGCCGCAAGCAGGACGAGGAGCACATCCGCTTCCACGCCTTCTTCGACACCCTGACGCGGCTGCCCAACCGCCGCCTGGTGCTCGACCGGATGGAGGCCGCGCTGGCCGCCGCCCACGATCACGGCCGGCGCGGCTGCGTGCTGTTCCTCGACCTCGACCGCTTCAAGGCGGTCAACGACACCCTGGGCCACGCCGCCGGCGACGAACTGCTGCGTCTGGTGGCCCGCCGCCTGCGCCATTGCGTGCGGCCGACCGACACCGTGGGGCGGCTGGGCGGTGACGAGTTCGTCATCCTGGTGCCCGACTGCGGGCCGGGCAACATCGGCACCTACGTGGCCGAAAAAGTGCTCTACAACATGTCCGAGCCGTTCAGCCTGACCGGGTCGGAGCAGTTCTGCATCCCGTCCATCGGCATCACCTATTTCCCCGACGACGCCACCAAGGTCGAGGATGTGCTGCGCTGCGCCGATGCCGCCATGTACCACGCCAAGAAGGGCGGCGAGCGGCGCTATGCGGTTTACGCCCCGTCCATGGGCCGGCGCAGTGCCGAACTGGTCAACCTGGAGAACGACCTGCGGCTGGCCGCGGCGCGCGGCGAACTGGAGCTGCACTACCAGCCCAAGGTCGACGCCACCACGCTCAAGCTGGTCGGCGCCGAGGCCCTGGTGCGCTGGCGCCACCCCATCCACGGCATGATCAGCCCGGCCAACTTCATCCCGCTGGCCGAGGAAACCGGCCTCATCCTGTCCATCGGCCGGTGGGTGTTGCGCACGGCGTGCCGCCAGCTTGGCCGGTGGCGGGCCAAGGGCTTCGATCTGGCGAGCGTGTCGGTCAACGTCTCGGCGTTGCAGTTCACCGACCCGACGTTTGCCGCCACGGTCCAGGCGGCCCTGGACGAAACCGGCATCGATCCGGCCCGCCTCGACCTGGAGATCACCGAGACGGCCATGTCTGACGACGTGGAACGCGCCCTGAACATGCTGCACACCCTCAAGGACATGGGCGTGACGCTGTCCATCGACGACTTCGGGACGGGGTACTCGTCGCTGAACTACCTCAAGACCATGCCGATCGACACGCTGAAGATCGACCAGTCCTTCGTGCGCGACGTGGTGTCCGACGCCAAGGACGCCGCCATCGCCAGCACCATCATCACCCTGGCCCAGAACCTGGGCTTCACCGTGGTGGCCGAGGGTGTCGAGACCGAGGACCAGGCGGCCTTCCTGCGCGACCGCGGCTGCCACTACCTGCAGGGCTACTGGATCGCCCGGCCGCTGCGGGTGCCCGACTTCGCGGACTTCATGGCGGGGTAGGAAGGAAGTGGGTAGGTGAACCACAGAGATACCGTGTTCGCTGTCAAGCGGCCTTGAAGGGCTGACGGGTCTTCATGATGCCGTAGGCGATGACTAGGAGCTTCCGGGCGACTGCG
>JAWLDH010000003.1:0-373353 GCA_041686745.1 Rhodospirillaceae bacterium
CGCCCTCGGTGAAATCTGTGACCTCTTCGATCCCGATGAATGCTGGAATTTCTTCAAGGCGGCTGGTTATGCGTCAGATTAAAAGCAAACCGCTTTAAAGCGGCGGTTTGCCTTTGCGTGAACCACCGCCTGTGCTCATGCATCTTGGGCTGCCGCCCAAACCCGCTTGGGGCAGGCCCCAAACCCCTTTTCTTCTTCAAGAAATAAGGGAGGTCTGGAGCGTAGCTCCAGGCCGGCGGCAGCCATCCGCGACAGCGGACCACTGCGTCAAGTTAAACGCAAACCGCTTTAGAGTTTGCTCCAGTTGGGTTCGGGCGATAGCCCGTCCGCGCAAGCGGAGCAAGCCTCCCGAAGGATTTGATGCGCTGCGCGCAGCCCCTGCCACCAGCCTCTCGGTGCCTCCTCGGTGTCCTCGGTGTCGAACCCCTTCCCCTTCCAGCCAAAGAAAACGCCCCCGGAGATTGCTCTCCGGGGGCGTGGTCTTGAACGGACCTAAGCAGCGGGCTGCTTACTTCTTCTCTTCCTGGGCCTGCTTGAGAGCGGCACCCAGGATGTCGCCCAGAGAGGCGCCGGAGTCGGTCGAGCCGTACTCGGCCATCGCCTGCTTTTCCTCGTCCATTTCGCGCTGCTTGATGGACAGGGACAGCTTGCGGGTCTTGGCATCGACGGCCGTGATCTTGGCGTCGATCTTCTCGCCGAGAGCGAAACGCTCCGGACGCTGGTCGCCACGCTCGCGGGCGAGGTCGGCCTTGCGGATGAAACCGACGGCCCCATCGACTTCGACTTCCACGCCGCCGTCGTTGACCTGGGTCACGATGCCGGTGACAACCTGGCCCTTGCGCAGGCCGCTGGAAGCCTTCTGGAACGGATCCTCACCGAGCTGCTTGATGCCCAGCGAGATGCGCTCCTTCTCGACGTCGACGTCCAGGACCTTGGCCTTGACCACGTCGCCACGGTTGTATTCCTTGACGGCTTCGTCGCCAGTCATGTCCCACGACAGGTCGGACAGGTGGACCATGCCGTCGATTTCGCCGGGGAGGCCGATGAACAGACCGAACTCGGTGATGTTCTTGACCTCGCCTTCGACTTCGGAGCCGTTCGGGAACTTGGCCTGGAAATCGTCCCAGGGGTTGCCCAGGCACTGCTTGAGGCCGAGCGAGATGCGGCGCTTCTCGGGATCGACGTCCAGGATCATCACTTCGACTTCCTGCGAGGTCGAAACGATCTTGCCGGGGTGGATGTTCTTCTTGGTCCAGCTCATCTCGGAGACGTGGACCAGACCTTCGACACCGGGCTCCAGCTCGACGAACGCGCCGTAGTCGGTGATGTTGGTGACGCGGCCGGTGAACTTGGTGCCGACCGGGTACTTGGCGCCGACGCCTTCCCAGGGATCAGCTTCAAGCTGCTTCATGCCCAGGCTGATGCGCTGGGTTTCCGGGTTGAAGCGGATGACCTGCACCTTGACGGTCTGACCGATGGTCAGGGCGTCGGTCGGGTGGTTCACGCGCTTCCAGGAAATGTCGGTGACGTGCAGCAGGCCGTCGACACCGCCCAGATCCACGAACGCGCCGTAGTCGGTGATGTTCTTGACCACGCCGTCGAGGACCATGCCTTCCTTGAGGCCGGACATCAGCTTGGCGCGTTCTTCGGCGCGGCTCTCTTCGAGCACGGCGCGACGCGACACGACGATGTTGCCGCGGGCGCGGTCCATCTTCAGGATCTGGAAGGTCTGCGGCTGGCCCATCAGCGGGGTGATGTCGCGGACGGGGCGGATATCGACCTGGGAGCCCGGCAGGAACGCCACGGCGCCGGACAGATCGACGGTGAAGCCACCCTTGACGCGGCCGAAGATGATGCCGTCGACGCGCTGGCTGTCGTTGAAGGCCTTCTCGAGCTCGTTCCAGGCTTCCTCACGGCGCGCCTTGTCACGCGACAGCACGATCATGCCGTCACGGTCCTCATAGCGCTCAACGTAGACTTCCACGTGATCGCCAGGGCGCAGCTCGGATTCTTCACCGGCGCGGGAGAATTCCTTCAGGGAGATGCGGCCTTCGGACTTCAGGCCGACATCGACGAGGGCGAAATCGCCGTCGGTGGAAATGATGGTGCCCTTGAGAACGGAGCCTTCGATGCTCTGTTCATTGGCAAAGGTCTCTTCGAGAAGAGCCTCGAAATTTTCAAAAGCGGCTTCAGCCATGGGAGTGCAGTGTCCTTTCATAACGTTCGTTACAGGCCTGCCGGTTGTTTCCGGCGGTCTTCCGCCCAGGGTGCGGCGGGGAAGCAAAATAGACGAGGTCTGCCAAGGCAGTCCCTAGCGGGCAGCGGTCCCGTCGCTCAGGTACGCAAGGACGGCGGCAAAGGCCGCGTCCGCGTCCAGGGTCGAGGTATCGAGCCGCCAGGCTCCCTCGGCCGGACGCAGGGGCGCCACCGACCGTTCCTGGTCGCGGGCGTCCCGCTCCTTCAAATCCTGAAGGACGCGCGATTCTATAACCTCTGCGCCCTTGTCCCGCAACTCCTTGATGCGGCGCCGGGCCCGCTCTTCCACCGATGCCGTGACAAATATCTTATGGGTGGCGTCGGGGCAGACCACCGTGCCGATGTCACGCCCGTCGAGAACGGCCCCGGGCGCGCCGTTCGGGGGGTGCGCGGCGAACCGGCGCTGGAAGTCGAGCAGGGCGTCGCGCACCGGTTGCTGGGCGGCCACCTGCGACGCCGCCTGGCCAGCCGTCTCGGACCGCAGTTCGGGGTCTTGGGCAAGGCCCGCCATGGCGTCCGGGGTCAGGGCGCGGGCGGCGGCACTGGCCGCGGCGGGGTCGGCCGGGTCGCCGCCGGCGCGCAACACGCTCAGGCCGACGGCGCGGTACAGCGCCCCGGTGTCCAGATAGGCCAGCCCATGGTGGGCGGCAACCCGCCGGGCCAGGGTGCCCTTGCCGGCCGCGGCCGGTCCGTCGATGGCGATGACCCAGCTTGGCATCAGTTCGGTCCCTGGGTCGTGATGAGCGCGCCCAGTTCGGTCATCAGGGTGACGAAGTTGGGGAAGCTGGTCCCGATGGCCGCCGAGTCGTCGATGCCGACCGGCTGCTGCGCGGCCAGCCCGAGGACCAGGAAGCTCATGCCGATGCGGTGGTCCAGGTTGGCCGGGATGAGGGCGCCGCCCTTGGGTGCCGTGCCGGTGCCGCGCACGATCAGGCTGTCGCCCTCGACCCGCACATCGACGCCGCAGGCCAGCAGGCCCTGGGCCATGCCGTCGAGGCGGTTGCTTTCCTTGACGCGCAGCTCGCCGACGCCGTCCATGCGGGTTTCGCCGCTGGCAAACGCGGCGGCGACGGCCAGGATGGGATACTCATCGATCATCGAGGGGGCGCGCTCGGGCGGCACTCGCACGCCCTTGAGCGATGACGCGGTGACCTCCAGGTCGCCGACGGTCTCGCCGCCCGAGGTCCGCTCGTTGACCACCTTGAGGTCGGCGCCCATCTCGCGCAGGGTGGTGAACAGGCCGGTGCGGAGCGGGTTGAGGCCGACGTTGCGCACGGTGATCTTCGAGCCGGGCACGATCAGCCCGGCCACCACCGGGAAGGCGGCCGACGACGGATCGCCCGGCACCACGACACGCTGGCCGGTCAGTTCGGGCTGCCCGACCAGGGTGATGCGCCGCCCGCCGTCGGCGGTTTCCTCGGTTCGCAGATCGGCCCCGAAGGCGCGCAGCATCAGTTCGGTGTGGTCGCGGGTCGGCTCGCGCTCGATCACCACGGTTTCGCCCGGCGTGTTCAGGCCGGCCAGCAGCACCGCCGACTTGACCTGGGCCGAGGCCACGGGAAGCTCGTAGGTCTGCGGCACCGGGGTCGCGGTCCCGGTCACGGCCAAAGGCAGGCGGCCGCCCGACCGTCCGGTGAACTTGGCGCCGAACAGGCTCAGCGGATCGATGACGCGGGCCATCGGCCGGCTGCGCAAGGACGCGTCGCCGGTCAGGACGGCGGTGAACGGATGGGTGGCGAGCAGCCCCATGATGAGCCGCGCGCCGGTCCCGGCGTTGCCCATGTCGAGCACGTCATCGGGTTCGACCAGGCCGCCGACGCCGCGCCCGTGCAGGGTCCAGTGGCCGTCGCCGTGGCGCACGACCTCGGCGCCGAGCTGGCGCATGGCGGCGGCGGTGCGCAGCACGTCCTCGCCCTCGAGCAGCCCCTCGACCGTGGTTTCACCGACTGCCAGCGCCCCGAACATCAGCGCGCGGTGCGACACCGATTTGTCGCCCGGCACGCCGGCGGCGCCGGAAAGGCTGGCGGCGCGTTGCGACCACAGGGCATCGGAAGGGGTGGCGGAGGTGCTCATGGCGTCGTCCCGAATAGGTCTCGTGGAGGCCCGGAAGAGGGCGCGGTTGTGGTACCACAAACCGCCCACGCGCGGTAGAGCGCGTACCATCGCAGTGCAGCGGGCGTTTTTGCTTTTGACAGGCGCCTCGGAAAGTGGCAAATGCGCCTTCCTGGTATTCCCACAGCACTGGAGGAACGGGTGTCTAAACCGGAGTGGGGAACGAAGCGCACCTGCACCACCTGCGGAGCCCGCTTCTACGACATGCTGCGTTCTCCGATCGTGTGCCCGAAGTGCGGTGCCGAGAACGAGAAAGAGACTGTCAAGGTCAAGCGCGGCGGCAAAGGTTCTCGTGCCGATGCAGTCAAGAAGGTCGTCGCCGTCAAGGCGGTAGCCGACGATGACGAAGAAGACGACCTGCTCGAAACCGACGACGATGCGACGGACGACGGCCTGATGGAAGACGCCTCCGACCTCGGTGAGGACGATGAGGACATGGCTGAAGTCATCGAGCACATCGAACCCGGTGACGAAGAGGAATAAGTCCTTTCCAGCCCACGGCGACCGGCCCGCAAAGCCGGTCGCATGGGTCGGGGAACAACCCCCGAAAAAAACATCCGCAGGGTCTGATTTTTTTCCTTGCACGGCCCGGAGCCAAGCCCTATAAAGCCGCTCCACGCCAAACGGTGCGCCACCCAAACCGCACCGAAGACCAAGTCAAAAGGGGCTGTAGCTCAGTTGGGAGAGCGCTACAATGGCATTGTAGAGGTCGTCGGTTCGATTCCGTCCAGCTCCACCACCGAAACCCCCAGGGAAACCTGGGGGTTTCGTCCGTTTGGGCGTGTGGTGCGCCATGTGGGCGGCTTGATTCGGTCTGGCGCGGCGCGCACAGTCGTTTGAGGTCCATTTCGTTCCCTCAACCGGAGCCCCCGCCATGCGCCGTATCCTGCCAATGCTTGCCGCCGCCTTGATGCTGGCCGCCACCACCGGGGCCGCCCGCGCCCAGTCCGACTCCTTCGTCTCCTTCCAGAGCCTGACGCCGGAACTGGCCCTTGAACTGACCCAGGCCACGGTGCGGGCCTGCCAGGCGCGGGGCTATCAGGTGGCGGTGGCCGTGGTTGACCGGTGGGGCATTCCCCAAGCCCTGATGCGCGACCGCTTCGCCGGCCCGCACACCCCCGAAACGGCCATCCGCAAGGCCACCACGGCGGTCAGTTTCCGCACCCCGACGACGTCGCTGGCCGAAAACACCAAGGCCGGCACCGCGCAGTCCGGGGCGCGCGACATTCCCGGCATGCTGATGCTCGGTGGCGGCGAACTGGTCGAGGCCGGCGGCCAGGTGGTGGCCGGCATCGGCGTGTCCGGCGCCCCGTCGGGCGAAGAGGACGCCGCCTGCGCCCGGGCCGGCATCGACACCATCGCCGACAAGCTGCTGTTCTAGAGTGGTCTGCGTTTAACTCGACGCATCGGTCCGCTGCCGCGGATGGCTGCCGCCAGCCTGGAGCTACGCTCCAGACCTTCCTTGTTTTCTTGAAGAAGAATAAAGGGGTTTGGGGCTTGCCCCAAGCGGGTTTGGGCGGCAGCCCAAGAACCACGCGTGCAGGCGCCGGTTCACATTAAAGGCAAGCCGCTTTAGCAACCCAACCCGGCCGCAAGGGTTCACGCGGCGGGCCTGGGGCCGTATGCTGGGCGTTCTGAAGCCCCAGGAGACAGTCCCCATGGATATGCAGTCGATCACCGCCCCGCTCGGAGAGTTCTGGGCTTTGGTGGTGGAGGTGTGGCGCCATGGGGTCCTGGGAGTGGACATCGGCCGGCTGCTGGTCGCCACGGCGATCCTGATCGGTTTCCTGGTCCTGCGCCGGCTGTTCACCCGCTTCGTGGTCGAGCGCCTGGTGGTGTGGACCGACCGCACCGAGACGCCGGTCGACGGCCAGATGGCGCGCGCGCTGGAGGGGCCGATCCGGTTCCTGCCCGTGGTGCTGGGCGTGTTCTTCGCGCTGGAATACCTGTCCCCGGAGGGAACGTTCGCGACCATCGGCGGCAACTTCGTGCGCTCGATGATCGCGTTCACCCTGTTCTGGGGCCTGCGTAATCTGGTCGATCCGCTGTCGTACCTGTTCGAACGGCTGGAGCGCGTGTTCTCGGCCGCCATGGTCGACTGGGTGCTCAAGGCCATCCGGGTGGCCTTCATCCTGATCGGCGGGGCGACCATCCTCGAGATCTGGGGCATCCAGGTGGCGCCGATCATCGCCGGCCTGGGGCTGCTGGGCGTCGCCGTGGCCCTGGGCGCCCAGGACCTGTTCAAGAACCTGATCGCCGGTATCCTGATCATCGCCGAAAAGCGCTTCAACAAGGGCGACTGGATCCTGGTTGACGGCGTGGTCGAGGGCACGGTGGAGACCATCGGCTTCCGCTCGACCATGGTGCGGCGGTTCGACCGCGCGCCAGTGCATGTGCCCAACGCGCGGCTGTCGGACAACGCGGTGACCAATTTCTCGGCCATGACGCACCGGCGCATCTACTGGCACATCGGGGTGGAGTACCGCACCTCGGTCGATCAATTGCGCCGCATTCGCGACGACATCGAGGCCTTCATCCTCAACGACCCGGACTTCGCCGCCCCGTCGGAGGTGTCGACCTTCGTGCGCATCGACCGGTTCTCGGACAGCTCGATCGACATCATTCTGTACTGCTTCACCCGCACGACGGTGTGGCTGGAGTGGCTGAAGGTCAAGGAACGCCTGGCCCTGCACGTCAAGCAGGTGGTCGAGGACGCCGGCGCCGCCTTCGCCTTCCCGTCGCGTACGCTGTACGTGGAACACCTCGCCGGGGAGCGGGCGGAGGTGTTCGTTCCGCCGGGCACGGGTGGTGTGCCGGAACGGCGGCAGGCACTCGATAAGGTGTGAAAGTTTCGCTCATACGCCTTATGAACCGCGACTCGGCGAGTCGCATGAGGTACCCTGTTGAGGATCGTACTGCCAGACTTGAGCGTTTACAGCCAAAGACCTCAACAGTTCGGAGCATGCATCGGGTGACAGGATACTCCCCCCAGCACCGCCAGACTGCCGCCGCGGCACGCTCCCTGCCTGTGTCCTCTCGCGCCTCCCATTCGGGGGGCGTTTTTCGTTTCCGCGATGCTTTTTCCTCCCACGACTGCCCCCTTCCCTGAACCCAAGCCTGCCCCCTTCCCTGAAAATTGGAGGCTGACATGGCCAAGCGTTCCCGCCACAGCACGGTTGACGACGCCAAGGTGCGTGCCCTGTATCCCGACGGCTCGGTCTGGGATCCCCTGCGTGGCACCGCCGAACCGCCGCGCGACAAGAGCTACACGCGCAAGATCCGCCCCCACAGCGACAACCAGAAGGCCCTGATCGAAGCCATCGAGACGTTCAACGTGGTGGTGGCCTGCGGGCCGGCCGGCACGGGCAAGACCTACATCGCCATCGCCAAGGCGGTCGAGGCGTTGGAGGCCGGGGAGGTCGGGCGCATCCTGCTGACCCGTCCGGCGGTCGAGGCGGGCGAGAACCTGGGCTTCCTGCCCGGCGGCCTGGAAGACAAGCTCGCCCCCTACCTGCGGCCGCTGTACGACGCCCTGAGCGACCGCCTGGGCGGCAAGCGCCTCAAGCAGTTCCTGGCCGACGGCACCATCGAGATCGCGCCGGTCGCCTACATGCGCGGCCGCACGCTGAACAACGCCTTCGTGGTGATCGACGAGGCGCAGAACTGCACCTACGGCCAGATCAAGATGCTGCTGACCCGCCTGGGCTGGAACTCGACCATGGTCCTGACCGGCGATCCCGACCAGTCGGACCTGCTTCCCGGCCTGTCGGGACTGTCCGACATCGCCGCCCGGCTGGACGCGCTGGAGGATGTGGCGGTGGTGCATCTGCGGGATCAGGACATCGTTCGCCATCCCCTGGTCGCCTCGATGCTTACAGTTGTGTGACGGCCGGAGTGTATTAGCAAGAATAACCACGCATATAAGACTGAGGCGGCAGCCGGCTTCCAGCGTTCAGGAGGCCGACTGCCGTTTCGTCGACAGTTACGCACATTGTTTTCAATTGTATTTGTATGCGAAACTGCTTAATCACCGTACGGGTTCTGACGACATCGGGGGCTAAGGGCGCGCGGGGGCGCGCTCCGGTACATGTCTTGGGAGGCAGTGGGACGATGACCGAGCAGCGGCAGCACATCCTGGTGGTCGAGGACGATCCCGCCACGCAGGCCCTGGTCTCTGCGTATCTCAAGGACGCCGGGTACGCGGTCAGCACGGCAGCCAGCGGCGAGGCGATGCGGCAGGTGATGGCGCGCGGCAAGGTCGACCTGGTGTTGCTCGACCTCAACCTGCCCGACGCCGACGGCATCCAGCTGGCCCATGCCCTGCGGCGGCAGTCGCGCATGCCCATCGTCATCGTCACGGCCCGCGCCGACGCCCGCGACCGCATCACCGGCCTGGAACTGGGCGCCGACGACTACGTGACCAAGCCGTTCCATCCGCGCGAGCTGGTGGCCCGCGTGCGCAACGTCCTGGCCCGCGCCGACACCAAGCCGGTCAACGGCAGCGTCGTCTATCGCTTCCGCGGCTGGGAGCTGGATCTGGTGTGGCGCCGCCTGGTCAACCCGGACGGCGAGCAGGTGGCGATGACGTCCACCGAATTCGATCTGCTGGCCGTTCTGGTCGCCCGCGCCGGACAGCCGCTCGGCCGCGAAGCCCTGTTGCAGGCCACCGGCCAGCCCGGCCGTGAGGTCAACGACCGCTCCATCGACACCCTGATCAGCCGCGTGCGCCGCAAGCTGGGCGACACCCGCGGCGGCCCGCGCATGATCGAGACGTGCCACGGCCACGGCTATCGGTTCACGGTCGACCTGGAATAGCGAGAGGGTGTTTCACCTGGCTTCCAGCCCTTCGGCAAAGGCCAGGGCCTGCGCCAGGAATTCATTTTCGGCAATCGGATCGTCGCTGGGACGGCACAGCACGCCGGCCGCCAGGGACCGCCGCCCCCGCTCGGCCACCGGACCCAGGGCGCGGCGGAAGGTCAGGCACGGCTGCCCGGCCACCAGGACCGGCGCGTAGCTCACCGTGCCGCTGCGGCGGGGCTCCAGGACATGGGCCGGGACCGCAAGGCCGTTGACGCTGACCCCCAGGAACAAGGCGCGATAGGACGGTCCTTCGACCTCTTCGGGATAGAACGCGCGGCCGCTCAGGCTTTCGTACTCGACGAAGCCGGCCGGAAAGCGATAGCGCTCCTCCAGGCGGTCGGGCATGGACGCGGTTTCGCCCCGGCGCGGCGTCAGGGCGGCAAGGCCCGAGTCCGGAAGCCGCAACACCCCGTCGCCCGGTGCCAGCCCGCGCGCATAGGGATCATCCCGCAGCGCGTCGGTGCACGCCGCCAGACCCATCGCCATCACAGCCGCCGCCGCGATCATCCCGATCCGCCTCATCATCCGTCTCCCGCTGTCTGTGCGCAGGATAGGCGCCGCGTCCGGCCCCGGCAGCGACGGCCGTCACAGGGGCGAAGTTAAAGGGGTTTGCGTTTAAACTGACGCGGTGGTCCGCTGTCGCGGATGGCTGCCGCCGGCCTGGAGCTACGCTCCAGACCTCCCTTATTTCTTGAAGAAGAAAAAGGGGTTTGGGGCCTGCCCCAAGCGGGTTTGGGCGGCAGCCCAAGATGCATGAGCACAGGCGGTGGTTCACATCAAAGGCAAACCGCTTTAAGCCGGGAATCACAGAGGACACCGAGAGACCGGAGTAGCGCCGCAGGCATTCATTCTCACGAGGATTTTGTTGCGCTGCGCGCAGTCGCTTGCACCCAAAAAGGGGTTCGGGGGCCTGCCCCCGAGCGGGTCCGGGCGGCAGCCCGGCTTCTTCCCTTCCCCACTCACTCCCCCATCGCCACCCCTTCGCGGCGTGGGTCGGCGCCGCCGGTCAAGCGTCCGTTCGGGGCGATGGTGATGAGGTGCAGGCCGCTGGTCATGTCGGTCACCCGCACGGTGTGGCCACGGGCTTCGAGGGCGGCGGCCAGGGCGGGGGTTTCGGCGTCGGTGCGCGGCTGGTCGCGGTTGACGGCGTGGGGCAGGGAGGCCGCGGCCTGCGGGTTCAGGCCGTGGTCGAGCATGCCGACCAGGGCGCGGGCGACATAGCCGATGATGTTGGCGCCACCGGGCGAGCCGGCCACCGCTTCCAGCCGACCGTCCGGGCCGAACACCAGGGTCGGGCTCATGGAGCTGCGCGGCCGCTTGCCGGGCTCGACCCGGTTGGCCACCGGACGGTCGTCCACGGCGGGGCGGAAGGAGAAGTCGGTGAGCTGGTTGTTGAGCAGGAACCCGCCGACCATCAGCCGCGATCCGAAGGCGCTTTCGATGGAGCTGGTCATGCTGACCGCGTTGCCCCGGGCATCGACGATGGACACCTGGCTGGTCGAAGGGCGGTCCCACGCCGCGCCCTCGGCCAGACGCACCATGCCGACGGGCTGCCCCGGCTCGGCATCGGAGGCGGCACGGGCGGGGTCGATGTGCAGCGAGCGCGCCGCGAGGTAGGCCGCATCGAGCAGCCCCTCCACCGGCACATCGACGAAATCGGCGTCGGCCACATAGGCGTTGCGGTCGGCGAAGGCCAGCCGTCCGGCCTCGGCCAGCAGATGGGCGACCTGGGGGGCGTCGGGCGCCAGGGCCGGCAGGTCGAAGCGCTGGAGCATGCCCAGCATCTGGCCGACCGCGATGCCGCCGGAACTGGGCGGGCCCATGCCGCACACCGTCCAGACGCGGTAGGGCGCGCACACCGGCTGGCGCCGCACCGGCCGGTAGTCGCGGAGATCCGCCAGGGTCATGTCGCCCGGCGACTCCGCAGTGCGGACGGTGGCGACGAGGGCCTCGGCCAATGGTCCCTGGTGGAGGGCATCGGCGCCGTGCCGGGCGACGGCGCGCAGGGTCTCGGCCAGGGCGGGATTGCGCAGGCGGTGGCCGACCGGCAGCGGGGCGCCGTCGGGCGTTGCGAAATACGCCCGCGCCGCTGGCTGGTCGAGCAGGCGCGCATCGGCCGAGATCAAGGCGTGCAGGCGCGGGCCGACCGGGAAGCCCTCCTCGGCCAGGGCGATGGCCGGGTCGAACAGCTCGGCCCACAGCAGGCGGCCATGCTCGGCGTGGGCGGCCTCCAGCATGCGCAGGACGCCCGGAACGCCGACCGACAGGCCGCCGACCACGGCATCCATGAACGGCAGAGGCGCGCCGTCGGGACCCAGGAAGCGGTCGGGGGTGGCAGCGGCCGGCGCCGTTTCGCGGCCGTCCCAGGCCACCGCACCCCGCGCGGCGTCCCAATGCAGCAGGAAGGCCCCGCCGCCCAGGCCCGAGGACTGCGGCTCGACCAGGGTGAGCACGGCCTGCACGGCGATGGCGGCGTCGATGGCCGCGCCGCCGCGTGCCAGCACGGCGCGCCCGGCCTCGGCGGCCAGGGGGTGGGCGGCCACCACCATGAAGCGGTCGGCGGTGACCGGGGCGCGGGCGGTCCAGCCCGACGCGGCTTCGGGCGCATCACGGGTCGGCCCGGGAACGGGCGTCGCGCAGGCGGCCAGCAGCAGAACGGCGGCGGCGGCCAGCGCCCTCATCACGCACCGCCCAGGATGGAGGCCAGCGCCGCATCCACGCGCCGCACCGGGTCGCGCCAGTCGCCCGGCGTGGCCTGCTTGAACACCCGCACGGAGGAATACCAGGTGTCGATGCTGTCGCGGCCGTCGAACCGCCAGTCGTGGAAGGTGGACAGCAGCACCCACGCCGGCTTGCCCATGGCGGCCGCGACGTGCAGGACCGAGGTGTCGGCGGTGATGACCAGATCCATCGCCCCCAGCACCGCCGAACTGTCCGCGAAGTCGGTGAGGACGGGATCGAGGTTGTGGACGAGGCCTGCGACGCCGCAGCGGACAAGGTCCTTGGCCGCCTCGCCCTTTTGCACGCTGTAGAAGGCGATGTCGGGGTGGCGCAGCAGGGGCAGCAGCGCGCCCAGCGGCAGCGACCGGTTGCGGTCGTTCTTCTGGGTCGGGCTGCCCTGCCAGCACAGCGCCACCTTCAGCCGGGTGCCCGGCGGCGGGGCGGGCAGGGCGACCGGGCGCGGCACCGGGCGCAGGGTGGGGCCGCGCGGGATGTCGTCGCGCGACAGGCCCAGCAGGTGCGGCACGCTGAGCAAGGGCGCCACCACGTCGCAGGGCGGCGGCGCCTGGCTGAGCGGCAGCACCTGCGCGACGCCCGGCAACTGGCCGTCGAGCAACGCCACCAGTTCGGGGCGCACATGCAGCACCACCGGACCGCCGCGCGCCGCAACCACCGACCCGCCGCCCGCGGCAAGGGGGGCAAACCGGGCGAACTGGATGACATCGCCAAAGCCCTGCTCGCCATACAGCAGCAGTGTGCGGCCATCGAGCGGCGCGCCGTCCCACTCCGGCCGGCCATAGGTGGGGCGGGTCACCCCCTTGAGCTTCCAGCGCCACTCGTACTGCGCCCAGCCGGGCCTGTAATCGCCCTGACACAGCAGCGTCTGGGCGAGGTCCCAGTTGACGTCGGGATTGGCCGGTTCGGCCGCCACGGCCTGGCGCAGCCAGCGCAGCGAGTCGTCGAGTCGCTTGGCGTCGCGGGCCACTAGGCCAAGCCCATAGGCCGCCCCGCGAGAGGCCGGGTCCAGCTCCAGGGCGCGGCGATGGGCGGCCTCGGCCTCGTCCAGCCGGCCCAGGTCGCGCAGCACGTTGCCGAGGTTGACGTGGGTTGCCGCGTCGTCGGGGGTGATGGTCAGGACCCGGCGATAGCATGCCTCGGCCGCGTCGCGCAGGCCCAGGATGCGCAGGGCGACGCCCATGTTGTTGGCCGCCGAGCGGTTGCGCGGGTCGGCCGCCAGCACCCGGCCATAGCCGGCAATCGCGGCGTCGAGGCGACCGGCCTGATGGTCGGCAATGGCGTCGGCCAGCAAAGTTCTGGCAGCGGCGGGGCGGGAAAGGGTTGCTGCGTCTGTCATGGCGCGAATCATCGTGCAGGGGCGCCTGCTTGTCCAGGGGCGGCGGGGGGGGGAAATGGGGGACAGCGCTTGATAATGCGACCATTTTGCATTTTAATACTTGACTAATATGGTCCTGTATTCATATTAGAGTTTCAACATATACAGACCGGCCCCGCGGCGTCCCCCGCTGCCGCCACGCCGGAAGCGCACAAAGAATTTCAATGGAGGCAGACCATGTCGAACCTGATCGCCGGCTTTCCGCACGATGGCGTCGTCACCGTAAACCGTGTCGTGCTGAAGGATGGCTACACCACCGACGACCTGGAAGAGCGGGTGGCGCTGCTGTGCGAGAACGTCAAGACCTACCACTCCGACACCGGATTCGTGGGCGGCTTCGTGTGCCTCAACAGCGGCATGATCTCCAACGAGGGCAGCACCGCCGGCCAGACCGTGCAGAGCCCCATGAAGGACCGCGAGGCCCTCATCGTCACCTTCTGGCGCAGCTTCGAGGAACACGAACAGTCGCACCGCTCGGAAACCTTCCAGCCGCTGTTCCGTGACGTCCTGGACCTGTGCGAGAACGGCAACGAGGAGATCGGCTACACCATGATGTGGTCCGGCAAGGCCTACACCCCCGAAGAAGCCGAGGACGCCCGCCGCATGAAGGCGCGCCACGCCGCCTGAATAGGTTCACGTGTTCGGAAGCGGCCGGTTCATCCCCTTGGCCGGCTCGCGGTGGGGTTCCGTCCATCCCATTGCATCATCCCCCCGCCGCAGCTTCCGCGCCTGGCCCCCGAGTGTTCTGCACTCGGGGGTCTTTTTTTGGGTGCATCACGGATCTCGGGTTGGTGTGCAGTCGTTTTGAACCACAGAGGCACAGAGACACAGAGGTTGCGAAGCCATGGGATGACCCGGTGCCCGATCCCGCGCGCAGCGCAGAGAACTGCCTGCGGCCGGCGCGACACGGGTAGCTCAGACACAGCGCAGAGCCCTCTGTGCCTCTGTGCCTCTGTGGTTCCCTCACGCCGATCGCGGTTCTTTACCCGCTAATCCGTGTTGAGCCCTATTATGATCCTGCTTCAGCCCCAGGGACCGGAGCGGCTGCGGAACAGCGGGATGTGGCGCTTCTTGAACACCGGCAGCAGGACCATTCCGGCGATGAAGCCGCCGACGTGGGCCATCCAGGCGACGCCGCCGGGGTCGCCGGCCGCCGAGGCGACGGCCAGGTTGATGAACTGCAGCAGGATCCAGAACCCCAGCACCACCATGGCCGGGACGCGCAGGGTGGTCACGAAGATGCCCAGCCACACCAGCACCAGGATGCGGGCGCGCGGATAGAGCAGCAGGTACGCCCCCAGCACGCCCGATATCGCCCCCGACGCGCCGATCATCGGCACCGTGGACTGGACGTCCTGGAGCGCGTGAGCCAGCGCCGCGGCGATGCCGCACAGCAGGTAGAAGACGATGTACCGGCCATGGCCCATGCTGTCTTCGACGTTGTTGCCGAACACCCACAGGTACAGCATGTTGCCGATCAGGTGCAGCCAGCCGCCGTGCAGGAACATGCTGGTCAGCAGGGTGCCCAGGGCCGGTACGGCGGCCAGTTCCGTTGGCAGCTCGACATGGCCGAAGATCACCGCCGGAATGGCGCCATAGCCGATGGTGGCGGCAAAGGACGCCCGCTCGGGCAGGCTGACCTGCCACAGGAACACGACGATGCACAGCGCGATCAGGACAACCGTGACCACCGGCCGAAGCGTGGTGGGGTTATCGTCGTGGAGTGGGATCACCTATCGCGTGCCGGCCGCCGCCACGGCTGCTTCCGGCCGGCCGACGGGCGACGGCACGCCCTCGGGCGGTACCGTGACCAATGCGCGGCCGCCACCCCATGTCACGCTGGCGAAGGTGCCGCAGGCCTGGCACGAGGCGTCCCACTTGGCGGCGCGGGTGCCGCAGGCGGTGCAGCGCCAGGCCTCGGGCTCGTGGCCGATGACCTCGACCGCCTGACGCAGCCAGCGCAGGGCGTCGGCGAGGTTGTTGTGCTCGCCTTCCTCCAGGCGGGCCATCAGGCGGGCCAGGCGCGGGTCGCGCACCCCGGCGTCGATCGGCGGCTTGAGCCGCGAGCGGGCCTGGCCCCACAACTCGGCATCGAGCGCGGCGGAGGCGACCAGCAGGCGGCTTTCCAGGTGTTCGGGATTGGTTTCGGCCAGATGCTCGGCCCGGCTGACCCGCTTGAGGGCGTCCTCGTCGCCCCACAGGCCGCGATAGACCTCGGCGAGTTCCGGGTTGGGCGCGCGCCGCCAGGCGTCCTCGACGACCGTGGCCGCCTTGGAGGTGTTGCCCTCGGCGGCGTGGGCGCGGGCCAGGCGGATGCGGGCCGGCAGAAGGTCGGGGTCGGCGTCCACCGCCTTTTTGGCAAGGCGGGTGGCCTCGTAGGTCTGGCCGCCGGTGATCGCCTCGTCGCAGCGGGCGACCAGGATGGTGGCCTTGCGGCGGTCGGCCTCGGCGGCGGTGAACACGCCGCTCTTGCGGGCGGTCTCCAGGGTCTTCAGGGCGGGCTCCCACTGGCGCCCCTTGACCTGGGCCTCGAACAGGGCGCGCCCGGCCCAGGCGGCGCGCGGGTTGCGTTCGAAGGCGCGGGCGGCGTAGTCGATGGCCTCGTCGGTGCGGCCCTCGGACAGGGCCTCGTCCATCAGGCCACGCAGGCCGGCGATCTCGGTTTCCCGGCGGCTCAGCAGTTTGAGGTTGAGGTCGCGGGCCGTCTTGGCATCGTCGCCAAGCAGGGCGGCGCGGGCCAGCAGCAAGGTGGCGGCGGAGTTGTCGTCGCTGAGAGCATCCTGAGCCTCGGCGGCCTTCTTGCGGGCGCCGTAGGAATCCTCGGCGATGACCGCGGCAAACCCGTCGGCCAGGGCGGCGAGGCCCTTGCGGCGGCGCTTCTCGCGGCGGCGGCGGCCGAACGCGCCGGGCAGGCCGAGCAACGAGGCGACGATCCCCCGGATGAGCCAGAACAGGATGACCAGGGCGGCCAGGGCCAGCAGCATCATCGGCACCGAGGTGTCGATGCGCCAGCCCAGCCAGTGCACGGTCACCGCGCCGGGGTTTTCAGCCATCCACACGGCACCGGCGACCAGCAGGCCGACGACGATCAGAAAGGCGATCAGACGCACCATGGGATCAGCCCTCCTGACCAGCAGCGGGAGCGCGACCGGCACCGACGCGGGCCAGCGCCTCGGCGGTCAGTTCCGACGTGGCGGCATCGGCGGCCAGGCGGGCGCGGGCGTCCTTCAGCCAGGACGCGGCGGCCTCGGCCGGGGCACCCTCCAGGGCGCGCAGTTCGCCGACGGCACCCGACAGGTTGCCGGCCGCCAGACGCTGTTCGGCCCGTGAGACCACGGACGCGGTGTTGTCGCCGACCGCCTCGCCGTCGGTGCGCCGCACGCTGACCACCGACAAGGCGCGGTCCATGGTGCGGTTCAGCCAGCCGTCGGTTTCGTCGGACTGGGCCGAGGCGCGGATGATCTGGTCGGCCTCGGCATTCAGGCGCTGGCGCAGCACGACCAGCGGCGGCACGCCTTCGTCGGCATACTCGATGAAGCCTTCGGCGGCCGAGGTCAGTTCGAAATCCTGCGGGGCGGTGGCGCGGACGGCGCGCAGTTCGGCGTCGAACGGCCGGCCGGCGAACAGCGCCTCGCGCAGTTGCAGCACCGACATCAGGAACGACAGGGCGCGCTCCTGGCGGGCGTCGGCGTTGCGCACCTGGGCCTCGACCTCATTGACCCGGTCGGACAGCGACAGGACGGTGGAGGCGGCGGCGCGGCTGTTTTCGAGTTCGCCGACGCGGGCGGCCAGGGCCTGGACGTCCTGGGAGACGTCCTGGCCGGCGCTGGCCTGGGCGAGCTTTTCGACCTGCTGGCGCAGTGCGGCCAGGTCGTCCTGGCTGGCGAGGTTTTCCCCGCCCTGCTGTGCGCCGGCCTGCTGTTCAACGCGGTCGAGGCGGCTTTCCAGCCCGCGGATGGTGGTGCTCATGCCGCCCATCGCCTGGCGCAGGTCGGCGATCTCGTCCTGCAGGGCGGTGTCGGATTCGGCGGCCGGCATGATGCGGGTGGTCCAGGCCTGATACTCGGGCGGCAGGGACCCGCGCCACCAGGGCAGCGAGGCATAGAGCAGGACCAGGATCAGCAGGACGGCGCCGATCGCCACGGCCGCGCGGCCGCCGCCGGACTTGCCCGACGGCCGGGCTTCGTCGGCGCCGGTGATCTTGGGCTTGGCCGGGGCTTCGGGCTTGGCCTCGGGCTTGTCCTTGGCAGGGGAGGCGCCGGAGGGCGGAACCGTACCAGTGGCCTTGGGTTCCTTCGCCCCCTCAACCTTGGGCGCGTCGCCTTTTTTGGGCGCGTCGCCTTTCTGGGGCGTGTCGCCTTTCTTGGGCGTGTCGCCGGAGGCTTCGGGCCGGTCGCTCCCAGAGGCTTCGGGCCGGTCGCTCATGGTGCGCTCTCCCTTGTGGGTCGTTTCGGCCGCACCCGCCGGAGGGCGGAAGCGGCTGTGGTTGTCAGTGTCGAACAGGGCCAGCAGGGCATCTTGCTCGGGCCGCGGTGCCACCCGGACGGCGGCGAAGGGAAGGTCGCCCAGCGCCTCGGCCACGGCGGGGCTGAGACAGTAGGCGGTAACACTGGAACAAGCGTCCCGCAGATCGCCCTGCTCCGCAAGGGTGGCAAAAGTCTTGGCCGTACGCGGCGAGTACAGCAGGACCGCATCGACCGTGCCGGCCGTCAGCGCCGCCCGCAGGTCGGCCGAAAACGCCGAAGCGGTGCGCGACTCGTAGAGCTGGACCCGGCGCAGGGTGTAGCCGTCGCCCGCAAGGTCGCCGGCCAGGTCACCGGCCACGTGGCTGCCGGCGGCGTGCAACAGGGGGCCGCCGTCCGGCGTGAGGCTGGCGCGGACCAGGGCGGCCAGCGAGGACACGTCGCCGTCGGCGGCGCGAACGTCGGCAAAGCCCAGCTCGCGCGCCACGGCGGCGGTCTGGTCGCCGACCGCCAAAGCGGGGATGTGCAGGACGACCGGATCGCGGCCCAGCGCCCCGGCCAGGGCGCGCACCCCGTTGGCGCTGGTCAGCAGATAGGCCTGGACGCCGGAGGTATCGACCTCCGCCCCGGCGCGCGGGACGATGGCCAGCAGGGGCTCGACCATGACGTCGATGCCCCGATCGCGTAGCGGCGCGGCGATACGTTCGGCGTCTTCGACCGGCCGCGTCACCACCACGCGCATGGGCTACACCGCCGGTCCGTTTGTTGGCGGCAAATCAAGAAAGCCCGGCCCGGCCCGGCGCAGCAGTTCCTCGCCGGCCTCGCGGCCGATCGCCTCGGCATCGGCCAGGGGACCCCGGCGTTCGATGTCCAGGCGTTCCGAGCCGTCGACGCGGACGATGCAGCCGCGCAGCCACAGATCGCCATCGGGCGTGATCTCGGCCAGCCCGGCGATGGGCGTGCGGCACGACCCGTCCAGCGCCCGCAGGAAGGCGCGCTCGCAGACCACGCGGGTGGTGGTCTCGGCGTGTGCCAGCGGGGCCAGCCAGCGATGGGCGGCCTCGTCCTCGGCCCGGCAGGTGATGCCCACCGCGCCCTGGGCGACGGCCGGCAGCATTTCCTCGGGCGAGAAGACCGCGGCGGCGTGTTGGGAAAGGCCCAGGCGGTTGAGACCGGCCATGGCCAGCATGGTGGCGTCGATGTGTCCCTCCTCCAGGCGGCGCATGCGGGTCTGCACGTTGCCCCTGAGGGAGATAACGGAAAGATGGGGGTAGAGGTTCCGCACCTGCGCCCCACGGCGTAGGGACGCCGTGCCGATCACCGAGCCGGCCGGCAGGTCGGCGAGGCTTTTGGCCTTGAGGCACATGAAGGCGTCGCGCGGGTCCTCGCGCTCCACGATGGTCGGCAGGACGATGCCCGGCGGCAGGACGGTGGCGACGTCCTTCATGCTGTGGACGGCGAGCTCGATGTCGCCGCGCAGCATGGCGTCGTCCAGTTCCTTGGTGAACAGCCCCTTTCCGCCGATCTCGGCGAGCGGCCGGTCGAGCACGATGTCGCCGGTGGTCTTGAAGACCTCCACGCTCACCGCGCCGGGTTCGGCCAATTCGGCATGGGCGGCCACCAGCGCGTCGCGCACGGCGTGGGCCTGGGCCAGGGCAAGCGGGCTGCCCCGCGTTCCGATTCTCAACTTGGATCTAGTCGTCATAGCTCCAGTGTTGTAAGGGCTGCCTGCACGCATGAAAAGGCCAAAGTGGATGCCCAAGCAGATGATTATCCTCGGGATCGAGACAAGCTGCGATGAAACGGCGGCCGCCGTGGTGCGGGATGGCGCACCGCCCGGCGCCGCGCGGGTGCTGTCCGAGGTGGTTCTGTCGCAGCTCGATGAGCACCGGCCCTATGGCGGCGTGGTGCCCGAGATCGCGGCGCGCGCCCACCTCGACCATGTGGACCGTCTGGTGGCCAGCGCCATGGACAAGGCCGGAGTCGGCTTTGGCGACCTCGATGCGGTGGCGGCGACCGGCGGGCCGGGGCTGATCGGCGGGGTGATCGTCGGGGTGATGACGGCCAAGGCCATCGCCGCCGTGCACGGCCTGCCGTTCGTGGCGGTCAACCATCTGGAAGGCCACGCCCTGACCGCCCGGCTGTCCGACGACGTGCCGTTCCCCTACCTGCTGCTGCTGGTGTCGGGCGGCCACTGCCAGACGGTGGTGGTCGAAGGGGTCGGGCGCTACCGCCGCCTGGGCACCACCATCGACGACGCGGCCGGCGAGGCCTTCGACAAGGTCGCCAAGATGCTCGGCCTGGGCTACCCGGGCGGACCGGCCGTGCAGGCCGCCGCCGAACGCGGGGATCCCGCCCGGTTTCCCTTGCCGCGCCCGCTGAAGGGCCGGCCGGGGTGCGACTTCTCGTTCTCCGGCCTCAAGACGGCGGTGCGCCAGACGGTGGAGAAGCTGCCGCCGGGGTCGCTGAGCGACCGTGACGCGGTGGATCTGGCCGCCGCCTTCCAGGCTGCGCTGGTCGATGCGACGCTGGATCGGGTGGGGCGGGCGGTCGCCCTGTTCCGTCAGACCTATCCTGATGGAACGTCCCTGGTCGCCGCCGGTGGTGTCGCCGCCAACGCCCCGCTGCGCGTCGGATTGCAGGCGCTAGCCGAAAGAGAAAATCTCCGATTCGTCGCCCCGCCGCTGCGCTGGTGCACCGACAATGCGGCCATGATCGCCTGGGCGGGGCTTGAACGCTTGCGTTTGGGGCAGTCCGACCCGCTCGACTTCAAGCCGCGGCCGCGCTGGCCGCTCGACCCCGACGCTCCAAAGGCGGCCGGATCCGGCGGCGTGAAGGCTTAGAATGCTTCCAAAGGGGTAGAAGATGCTGCACGACGGACTCAGGCGCCGGGACGCAACCTGCTGATTCTCCGGCATCTTCGCCGCTCGGCTTAGGCCGCCCGTGCGGGGTGCGCCCTTCGAGGCAAAAACATCGGCGGAATAAGGCTTTGTGGCGATCGCTTCAGGCACTTTCGGAGACGTGAGTCCCGGAAAACCAGCACGGACCGCAGGGGGTGGCCGCCGTGAACCATACTCCGTTTGAGGTAATCCGTACGGCACCGGAACACCGCCATCAGAGGGGTGTACGAGCGTGCCGGAATCCCCCATCTTGATGGCTAAGGCAAAGGGCACCCTAGGGGATGCAGAGGCTGTCCTAAAGTATAAGAAAGAGATGCCGAAAAGGATGAGGGCAATGGTAACCATCACCGTCCGTTCTGCCGCCCAGGCGGCACGCATCGGCAGCGTCTTCGGGCTGCTCCCCGGCGAGGAGTGGCATGAAAGCGTGGCCGTGACACTGGTGCCTTACGCATTGGCGGAAGCCTGTGCAGTCGCCGCTGGGGGCGGCCTGCACGTCTATTTCGAAGACGGCCTGTTCACCGGCGTGGCCGGCGACAGCGAACTCGCCGTCCTCCCCCGGCGCACCAGCAGCACGCTGCTGGGCGCCTGACGTATCGGCCTTGGCGCACCAGCAGCACGCTGCTGGGCGCCTGAGTTCCCGATCTGACACACCTACATACAAACGACGGCCCGGAGTCCTCACTCCGGGCCGTCGGTGTTTCAGCGCGGCTCCAGCCGGATCGCCCCGTCGAGGCGGATGGCGGTGCCGTTGAGCATGGGGTTGCCGGCGATCGCCAGCACCAGGCGGGCGTATTCCTCGGCCCGGCCGAGGCGGGCCGGGAACAGGGTCTTGGACAGCAGGCCGTCCAGGGTTTCCTGCGGCAGGTTCTCGAACATCGGAGTTTCAAAGATGCCCGGCGCGATGCACATGACGCGCACGCCCTTGGGCGCGAACTCGCGCGCCGCCGGCAGGGTCAGGGCCGCCACGCCGCCCTTGGACGCCGAATAGGCGGCCTGACCAAACTGGCCCTCGAACGCGGCGATGGAGGCGGTGTTGACGATCAGCCCCCGTTCTCCCTCGTCCATGGGCTCCAGGGCCACCATGTCGGCGGCGGCCTGGCTCATCACGTTGAAGGTGCCGATCAGGTTGATGTGGATGATGCGGGTGAACGCGGCCAGGTCCATCGGGCCGTCGCGGCCGACGATGCGCCCGCCGTGGACCACGCCGGCGCAGTTCACGCACACCCGCGCCGGGCCGTGCGCCTCGCGCGCCGTCGCCAGGGCGGCCTTGACCGACTCGGCGCTGGTCACGTCGCAGGGGGCGGCCAGGGCGCCCATGTCCTTGGCGGCGGCCTTCAGCTCGTCTTCCTTGACGTCGAGCACGGTCACCCGCGCGCCGGCGGCAATCAGCGCCTGAGCGGTGGCCCGGCCGAGGCCGGACGCCCCGCCGGTGACGACAGCGGCAACACCCTTCACGTCCATGTGCGTCTTCCTCCGATTGGTTGGTCATCGTTGTCCGACCCATAGCAGATTCCGGCCGGCTGATGAATCTCAAAGTATGCCACAGGGATGTGGATTGTATGCGCAGGATGCCTGACCTCGACGCTCGGGCGCTTGGCGAGAGGGCCGGGTTGGTGCACACTCGGCGGCCAAGACGCACAACAAATCAAGCCGGTGGAGAGAAACCCGTGTCCAAACTTCTGTGGAAGCCCAGCGAAGAGCGCATCGCCCAGGCCAACCTCAGCCGCTTCATCGCCCGGATCAACGCCGACCACGCCGTAGGGGCCAAGACCTACGACGACCTGTGGGAGTGGTCGGTCAGCGACATTCCGGCCTTCTGGAACGCGGTGTGGGACTTCTGCGGGGTGATCGGCCACAAGGGCGACGCGGTGGTCGACGACGTGGACCGCATCCCCGGCGCCAGGTGGTTCGCCAACGGCACCATCAACTACGCCCAGAACCTGCTCCGCCCGCGCCCGGATGAGTCCGAGGCCCTGGTGTTCCGGGGCGAGGACAAGGTCAAGCGCCGCCTGACCCACGGCGAGCTGGTGGCCCAGGTGTCGCGCGTCCAGCAGGCCCTTCAGGCGGTCGGCGTGACCAAGGGCGACCGGGTGTGCGGCTACATGCCCAACATGCCCGAAACCATCATCTACATGCTGGCCACCACGGCGCTGGGCGCCATCTGGTCGTCGGCCTCGCCCGATTTCGGGGTGCAGGGCGTGGTCGACCGCTTCGGGCAGATCGAGGCCCGCCTGATGGTCACGGTCGACGGCTATTTCTACAACGGCAAGACCCACGACATCCGCGACAAGGTCAAGGCGGTGGCCGAGCGCATGCCGACGCTGGAGGCCGTCGTGGTGGTGCCCTACACCCAGGACGCCGCCGACCTGTCGGGCATCGCCAAGGCCATTTCGCACGACGAGTTCGTGGCCGGGCACCCGGCCGGCGACGTGGAATTCACCCCGCTGCCGTTCGATCATCCGCTGTTCATCATGTTCAGCTCCGGCACCACCGGCGTGCCCAAGTGCATCGTGCACGGCCACGGCGGCACCCTGATCCAGCAGCTCAAGGAGCATGTGCTCAACAGCGACGTGAAGCCGGGCGACCGGGTGTTCTACTTCACCACCTGCGGCTGGATGATGTGGAACTGGCTGGTCGCCGGGCTGGCCGCCGAAGCCACCCTGCTGCTGTTCGACGGCTCGCCGTTCTATCCGACCGGCAACGTGCTGTTCGACTACGCCGACGCCGAGAAGATGACCTTCTTCGGCACCTCGGCCAAGTGGATCGACTCGGTCAAGAAGGCCGACCTGATGCCCAAGGACACCCACTCGCTGGCCTCGGTGCGCTCCATCGCCTCGACCGGCAGCCCGCTGTCCCCGGAAAGCTTCGACTTCGTGTACGACGGCATCAAGGCCGACGTGCAACTGGCGTCAATCTCCGGCGGCACCGACATCCTGTCGTGCTTCATGCTGGGCAGCCCGATCGACCCGGTCTATCGCGGCGAGATCCAGAAGCGCGGCCTGGGCATGGCGGTCCAGGTGTTCAACGACGAGGGCAAGCCGGTCAAGGGCCAGAAGGGCGAACTGGTTTGCACCAAGGCCTTCCCGGCCACGCCCATCGGGTTCTGGAACGACCCCGACGGCGCCAAGTTCCACGCCGCCTACTTCGAGCAATGGCCGGGCGTGTGGACGCACGGCGACTGGATCGAACTGACCGACACCAACGGCATCGTGGTCTATGGGCGGTCCGACGCCACCCTCAACCCCGGCGGCGTGCGCATCGGCACGGCCGAGATCTACCGTCAGGTGGAACAGCTTCCCGAAGTGGTCGAGGCCCTGGTCATCGGCCAGGATTGGGACAACGACGTGCGTGTCGTGCTGTTCGTGCGCCTGCGCGACGACATGGACCTGACCGACGATCTGGTGGCCCGCATCAAGAAGCAGGTGCGCGACAACGCCACGCCGCGCCACGTTCCGGCCAAGGTGGTCCAGGTCACCGACATTCCGCGCACCAAGTCCGGCAAGATCGTCGAACTGGCCGTCCGCGAGGTGGTCCACGGCCGCCCGGTCAAGAACAAGGAAGCCCTCGCCAACCCCGACGCCCTGGACCAGTTCGCCGACCGGCCCGAACTGGGGGCGTAGCGTTTAAGGACGTGAAGCGGGGAAACACAGAGGACACAGCGAAGGCACAGAGGTCACAGAGAGACGGAGTGGCGCCGCAGGCAATTTGTGTCCTCTGTCGTTCCCCGCTTCACTTCACTTCCCTCCTCAGCCCAGCCAGTCGCGCAGGATGGGGATGAGGGGGATGTCGGCCGGGGGCATGGGGTAAGCGGTCAGGCGGTTGGGGGCGACCCAGGCCAGTTCCTGGCCTTCGCGCGGCTCGACCCGACCCTTCCACTGCCGGCACAGGTACAGCGGCATCAGCAGGTGGAAGGTCGCCGTGGCGTGGGAGGCGAAGGTCAGCGGCGCGAGGCAGCTGTCGCGCACGTCGATGCCCAGTTCCTCGTGCAGTTCGCGGATGAGGGCGCGTTCGGGCGATTCGCCGGGATCGACTTTGCCGCCGGGGAACTCCCACAGGCCGGCCAGCGCCTTGCCCTCGGGCCGCTTTTGCAGCAGGACGCGGTTGTCGGCATCGACCAGGGCGACCGCGGTGACCAGCAGGATGGAGCGGGCCGAGGCGGCGCGGAAGCCCTCGGCGGTCAGGTGCAGGAACGTGGCGTCCAGCGCGCCGCCGGGCCGGGCCGGGGCGGTGCAGGGTCCGGGCTGTGGCTCCCCAAAGCCGACCTTTTCCAGCACCCGGCGCGACGCGGAATTACCCTCCGCCACGCCCGCCACGAACCGCTCGAACCCCAGGTCGTCCACGGCGTGGGCAAGCATGGTGCGCAACGCCTCGGTCGCCAGGCCCTGGCCCCAGAACTCCCGGCCCAGCCAGTAGCCGACCTCGGCCAGCGCCGGGTCCTCGCGGTCGCGGTCCAGGCTGATGATGCCGAGCAAGCGGAAATCGCCCCGCCGCTCGATCGCCAGGGTCAGGGACAGGCCCTGCGCGGCCAGGGCATGGCTTTCCTCGACGAAGGCGCGGGCGTGGTCGGCCGTGTAGGGATGCGGCAGGCGGGCGGTGAAGCGGCTGACCTCGGCATCATCGGCCAGCGGCGCGATGGCGGCGAAGTGCCGCGCATCGAGCGGCCGCAGCAACACCCGGTCGCCACGCAGGGGATAAATCCCCAGGCACCCTTCCTCGCCATCCAGGGCATCGGTGAATGGCGGGAAGGTGCTCATGGGTGGTTGCCTTTTGAAGTGTCAGCTACGGTAGGACCCGTTGATGTCGATATAGCCATGAGTCAGGTCGCAGGTCCACACCACGGCCTTGCCCTTGCCGACGCCGACCTCGACCTCGATGAGGATGTCCTGGCCCTTCATGTGGGCGGCCACCGGGGCTTCGTCGTAGCCCGGCACGGCCAGACCGTCGCGCGCCACGTCGACACCGCCCATGCGAATGCAAATGGCGTCGCGGTCGGCCTTCTCGCCGGACTTGCCGACGGCGGCCACGACGCGGCCCCAGTTGGCGTCCTCGCCGGCGATGGCGGTCTTGACCAGGGGCGAGTTGGCGATCGACAGGCCGATGGTCCGCGCCGCGCTGGCGCTGGCCGCACCGGTGACGCGGATTTCGACGAACTTGGTGGCGCCCTCGCCGTCACGCACGACCATGTGGGCCAGTTCGACCAGCAGGCTGTTGAGCTTGTCCTTGAAGTCCTTGAGGACCTTGTCGGTGGCCTTCTTGGGCGCCTTGTTACCGGCGCTGCCGGTGGCGAACAGCAACAGGGTGTCCGACGTCGAGGTGTCGCCGTCCACGGTGATGGCGTTGAAGCTGCGGTCGGCGCCCTTGGCCAGCAGGTCCTGCAGCACCTCGGCCGGGATGGCGGCGTCGGTCACCACATAGGCCAGCATGGTCGCCATGTCCGGGGCGATCATGCCCGAGCCCTTGGCGATGCCGTTGATGACCACGGTGGTGCCGCCGATGTCGGCGGTGCGGGTGGCCAGCTTGGGGAAGGTGTCGGTGGTCATGATGGCGCGCGCGGCCTTGGCCCAGGCGTCCTCGGACGCCTTCTTGAGCACCTTGGGCAGGGCGTCGACGATCTTTTCGTGGGGCAGGAACTCGCCGATGGTGCCGGTCGACGACACGTAGACCTCGGACTCCTTGCAGCCCAGCAGGTGCGCCGTGGCGCCCACGGTGGCGGCGACCGAGGCCTCGCCGCGCATGCCGGTGAAGGCGTTGGCGTTGCCGGCATTGACCAGAACGGCGCGGCCCTTGCCCTTCTTCAGGGCATGGCGGCACCAGTCCACGGGCGCGGAGCGGGTCTTGGAGCGCGTCGTCACGCCGGCCGCCGTGGTACCCTTGGGCAGCTCGATCAGCAGCAGGTCGTCGCGGCCCTTGTAGCGGATGCCCGCGGCATGGGTGGCCAGGCGCACGCCGGGCAGCGGCGGCAGGGTCGGTT
The DNA here is from genome assembly GCA_041686745.1 of Rhodospirillaceae bacterium. Taxonomy (GTDB): domain Bacteria; phylum Pseudomonadota; class Alphaproteobacteria; order Rhodospirillales; family Rhodospirillaceae; genus Cauispirillum. Next base: position 26,677 of record JAWLDH010000003.1, read on the forward strand.
CCGACTTGGGGGCGAGGGGCGAGACGGGCAGTTCCATGGTCTTATGACTCCGGCGCAGGATGAGCCCGGAGATTATACCAGTTCACCCAAAATGCAATTTGGTGGCCGAAAATGTCACAATTCTCCCACCCCCTCACGTCCCCACGAACAGGTACTCCTGCACGGCGTTCTTCTGACCGGCCTTCTGGGTGCCGAAGCTGTAGCGGTGGTCCACCTCGACCACCTCGACCCGGCGTTTGACCGTGCGCAGCAGGGCGGCCAGGGTGTCGCGGTCGGGCAGGGCGTTGGAGGCGTAGGACACCACGATGGCGCTGTCGGCGTGGCGGCGGAACAGGCTGGCGAAGGCCTCGGCGGCGCCCCGCGCGGTGCGGAACGGCGTGGCGTAGGAGGCGAACTTGCGGGTCTTGGTGTGGGCCTGGATCTCGACCCCCTGCCAGTCGCGGGCCAGCCCCTCAAGGAAATGGTAGCGGCGGACGTATTCGTTGTCCGACAGCGGGCTGAAATACGGCGGGTCGATGTAGACGATGTCGGCCGCAAGCTCGCTCGTCATGGCGTCGCCCCAGTGCGCCGCGCAGGTCTGGCCCGAGGCGAACACCGCGCGGTTGACAAGGGCGGCCTGCTCGCGGATGTGGTCGGCCAAATCCAGCGACAGGTCCCGCCGGCCGTCGTCGTAGCGCATCCCGGTGTAGGTGAAGATGCCGCGCGGCCGTTTCTTGAGGCAGGCCCGCATCAGGGCGGACAGGGCCACGGCGTGCAGGGCGGGGTCGTCGATGCGTCGCAGGTTGGCGCGCACGGAGTCGATCAGGCGGTTGTCGGCGTCGGTGTAGTACAGTCCGGAAAATGTTTCGCTGACGAAACAGTCGCTGTCGGCGGCCGGAACCAGCAGGGCATCGAGGGCGTCGGGCGTCAGGACGGCGGCGTCGTTGGCCACCATGGCGCGGGTGAAGGTGGCGGCCATGGCCATGTAGTCGTTGGCGATCACCGGCCGCCCCCGGCTTTTGAGCATGTGCGCCACCACCCCCGACCCGCTGAACAGGTCGAGCACCGAGGTTCCCGGCAGCGCCCCGATGACGTCCCACAGCGCCCCCAGCAAGGATTCCTTGGACCCCATGTAGCGGGTCGGCGGGTAGGGGTGGAAGGTCTGGACGGTCACGCCGCGACCTCGTCCGCCGCGCGCACGGTGACGATGGCGTCCTCGCCACGCCGCCCGTCGGCCTTGCTGTTGACGTGGCGGCGGGTGGCGACCACGGTGACCTCGTGCGCCGCATACAGGGCGTGCAGGCGCGGATGGTTGGCGTTGGTCAGCACCACATGGCAGCCGCGCCGGGCCAGATCCTCGATCACCGGGGCCATGTCCTCGTGGTCGGCCTCGCGGAACTGCACGGCGGTGTAGCGCTTGAAGTCGGCGTGGCGGCCGACCGGCAGGTAGGGCGGGTCCAGGAACACGAAGTCGCCGCGCCGGGCGCAGCGGTCGAGCACCATGCGGTAGTCGCCGCACAGGATCTCGGCCCGGCCCAGCACCCGCGCCGCCGCCCGCAGGCGGTCGGGGTCGCAGATGCGCGGCGGGCTGGCGTGGCGGCCGAACGGCACGTTGAAGCCGCCGCCGCGATTGACCCGGTACAGGCCGTTGTAGCAGGTCTTGTTGAGGTACAGCGTGCGCGCCGCCGCCCGCGCCGGGGCGAGGTCCTCGAAGCGCAGGGCGCGCTCGGCGTAGAAGGCGTCCTCGGACACCGTCATGGGGGCGAGCAGAGCGATCACCGCCTCGACGTCGTCGGCCACCTGGCGGTACAGGTTGATGAGTTCGGGATTGGCGTCGGCGATGACGGCGTGCTCGGGGGCCAGGGCGAAGAACAGCGCCCCGCCGCCGATGAACGGCTCGATGTAACGGCCGTAAGTGGCCGGCATGCGCGCCATCAGCTCGGGCAGGAGCTGCTGCTTGCCGCCCGCCCACTTGAGGATGGGGCGCGTCGAAAAAGGTGTGGACCCGCTCATGGCGCTATGTTTGCGGGCCGGTGACGCGGTCTGTCAACGGTCCAGCGATCAGGCGCCGCAGCCGGGACACCAGAACCGCCGAATCGGTCGGCTTCTGAAGGGTCGGAAGGTCGTGCAGATGGGGCGGCAGCATGGTCGCCAGATCATAGCCGCTGGCAACCAGGAACGGGATGCCGCGTTCGATCAGCACGTCGGCGATCGGGGTGCTCAGGGCGCCGTTGAGGTTGAGGTCGAGGACCGCCACGTCGAACCCCTCGTGGGCCGCCAGGGTCAGCCCGGAGCGCACGGTGGTGGCCGGGCCAAGCACGGAAAAACCGGCCATCCTCAGGGCGTTGGAAAGCTCCAGGGCGACCAGCGCCTCGTCCTCGACGATCAGCACGCGGGGGGCGTCGTCGTTGTCCGCGGGTTGGACGGCCGGTATGTCCGTGGCGGGAGGCGGCTCAGCCCTGGACGGCACGTGGGGCGCGCCGTCGATCAGGCGCTGGCGGGGCAGCGTGATGGTGCAGCGGGCACCCTCGGGCGGGAAGGTCAGGTCCACGGACGCCGTGCCGTCGCCGCCCAGCGCGCTTTCGATCAGCACCGACCCGAAGCCCCGGCGGTCCGGCGGCGTGACCCGTGGACCGCCGCTTTCCTCCCAGGTCAGCCGCAGCCCGTCGACGTCCTCTGTCCAGTGCACCGCGACGTGGCCGTCGGGCACCGACAGGGCGCCGTACTTGGCGGCGTTGGTGGCCAGTTCGTGCACCACCAGCGAGACGTTCAGGGCGTCCTTGGGCTTGAGCGCGATGCTGCCGGGACCGTCGATGGTCACCCCGCCGCCCCGGCTGGTACCCCGGCTGGTAAACGGCGCCAGTTCGTCGCGCACGATCTGGTCGAGCCGGGCGCCCCGCCAGCCGCCCTGGGTCAGCAGGCCGTGGGCGCGAGCCATGGCGGCGACGCGGCCGCGCAGGATCTCGGCGTACTGCTCCTTGCCGCTGGCACTGCGCGCGGTCAGCAGAATCATCGACTGCACCGAGGCCAGAATGTTGCGCACCCGGTGATCCAGCTCGGCCATCAACAGGGCCTGGCGATCCTCGGCATCCTTGCGGGCCGTGATGTCGTCGAACAGGGTGGCGAAGCGCTGCGGGCCGACCGGGAAGGCGTAGACCTCGTACCAGCGCCTCAGGGCCGCCAAGTGCTCCTGAAAACGGACCGCCTGGCCGGTCTGGACCACCTCGGCATAGCGGGCGATGAAGGCGTCCTCCACATCGGGCAGCACCTCGCGCACCGTGCGGCCGATGACGTCCTGGGGAGCCAGCCCGGTCAGGCGCTCGAACGCCGGATTGACCTGAAGGAAGCGGTAATCATTGCCGCCGGGCAGCATTTCGTGGACGGCAAAGCCCTGGTCCATGGCTTCGAACAGGCGACGATAGCGTTGTTCGCTCTTGCGAAGGGCGCGTTCGGCGGCGCGGCGGGCCGTGACGTCCACGGCGAAGGCATAGAAGCCGCCCTCCTCGCCTTCGGGGCCGCTGTGCGGGATGTACTGCACCTCCACCTCGCGCCGCGATCCATCGGGCAGGGTCAGCACGGTGTCGTAGACCACCCATTGGCCGTCCCTGGCCATCTGGTGGCGCGGCTGGATGATGGCCTGGGTGTCATTGCCGAACAGGTCGACCGGACGGAGCCCGATGATGTCGTCCAGCTCGCGCGAGAACCACGCCTTGTAGGCGCGGTTGACGAAGCTGTAGCGGCCGTCGCGGTCAATGTAGGACACCAGCGCCGGCAGGGCGTCGGCGACCAGACGCATGTCCTCCTTGCGCCGTTCGGCCTCGGCCGACCGTTCGGCCACCTTGTGCTCCAGTTCGGTGCGGGCCTGCCGCAGGTCGGCCAGGGCCAGGCGTTCGCGCCGCGCGCTGCGCAGGCCCATGGTCATCAACAGCCCGAACGCCGCAAGCGCCGCCACCACCATCAGGCCCGAGCGCACCACCCTGTCCCGCCACGGGCCAAGCGCGGGATGGAACGGCCGGGTCGCCAGCACCATGACGGGGTAGTTTTCCAGCCGCCGGAAGCTGACCAGGGTTTCATCCCTGCCGCTGCCGACGTGCAGCGTTCCGCTCTGGCGTCCCAGGCTGTCCCCCAACGCCTGGACCAGCGCGGCCGGTGCCGGTGCGGACCCGGCGGACCAACTCGCCAGGGGCGTGCCGTCAAGGGCGGTCAGGTGGATGCCCGATCCTGGCCCCAGGCCGCTGTCCTGGTAGAACTCCGTGAAGTACTCGGCGCTGACGTTGACGGCGGCCACGCCGTCGAAGATGCCGTCGTCGATCAGCGGCCGGCTGAGGGTGAAGCGGGGCCGGCCGCTGGTGGTTCCAACCTCCATGGGACCGACGTACAAGTCGTTGTGGCCGCCCCGGTGGGCCTCGAAATACTCCCGGAAGGCGTAGTTGCCGGGTTTGGCCGGGACGCTCCAGGTGTCGAGGATGACGTCACCGCGGGCGTCCAGGAACCAGCCGGCACCGACCTGCGGGCTGCGGGCGATGAAGGCGCGCAGGCGTTCGGCGGTGGCGGCCCGCTCGCCCGGTAGCATGTGGCCGTGGGCGGCAAGGTCCACCATGTTGGTCAGGATGAGGTCGCCGGCCCCCAGGGCGCGCGCCGCGTGTTCCTCCAGCAGGCGCGTCGTCGCGGTGATCGCCTGTTCGACCGCCCGCACGTCGTTGCTGCGCTCGTGGCGGATCTCGGCCAGCCAGACGCCCACGGTGAAGGTCGCAAACAGGGCGGACGCCGCAATCCAGGTCCTGCGCTGCACCGCTGCTGCTCCTTTCCTCACCGAACGGGGATGCAACTTCACCCGCCCCTGCCCTGTTTCCTAAGTACGGCGTGCCTGTCGCGCCTGGTCACCAGGGAGCGATATCATGACATCTGCCCGTACCGGCGCCCCAGCCTACCCCGACCGCATCATAAATGCGACCGTCGGTGCCGGGTCCGCCGTTCTGAGCGTGGCCCTGGTGATCGGTGCCGGGCCGGCCGGCGGTCTTGCCCTGGGCGCCATCCTCATCGGTTGCGCGATGAGCGAAGCCAACTACTACCGGGGGGCATACCGCCTCAAGCCGCCCGAAGACGCCTAACCCTGCGGCGTCGGCGCGCGGGGTTGCCCATATTTTGGGCGGACGACGCGCCTGTCGGCGTGGAGTGCTGCGCTGCGGCCCCGCTTCCGGCCGTGGCCCGGAACGTGCAAGGCGCTGCCCCTGGACAATCACTGCGGGGGCAGGAATGGCAAAGGCCAAGCCGTTCGACGAAATGCACGGCGGCGGCGACATCCGCCACCCCTATCGGCACTATGGCGCGTGGCTGCATTCCATCGACGTGGAGGAACTGGAGCGCCGGCATCAGGCGGCCGACCTGCTGTTCCGGCGCCTGGGCATCACCTTCAACGTCTATGGGTCCGACGGCGGGGTGGAGCGCCTGATCCCGTTCGACATCGTGCCGCGCATCCTGTCGTCCGACGAGTGGGGCATCGTGTCGCGCGGGGTGATCCAGCGGGTCACGGCGCTGAACGCCTTCCTCGACGACGTGTACAACGACCAGGACATCCTGCGCGCCGGCATCGTACCGGCCAGCCTCATCCTGACCAACGCGGCGTTCCGGCCCGAGATGCTGGGCATGCGGGTGCCTGAAGGCGCTTACGCCCACGTCGCCGGGGTGGACGTGGTTCGGGTCGATCCCGAAACCTTCTATGTGCTGGAGGACAATGCGCGCACCCCGTCGGGCGTGTCCTACATGCTCGAAAACCGCCAGGTCATGATGCGGCTGTTCCCCGACCTGTTCGCCCAGCATTCCGTGGCGCCGGTCGACCACTACCCGGAACTGCTGCTCGACACCCTGCGCGGGGTGGCGCCGCGCGGCGTCGACGACCCTTGCGTGGTCCTGCTGACCCCCGGCCAGTTCAACAGCGCCTATTTCGAGCACGCCTTCCTGGCCGAGCAGATGGGCATCGACCTGGTCGAGGGCCAGGATCTGTTCGTGGACGACGCCACCGTGTACATGCGCACCACCCGTGGCCCCAAGCGGGTGGACGTCATCTATCGCCGCATCGACGACGATTTCCTCGACCCCCTGGCCTTCAACCCGACCAGCATGCTGGGCGTGCCGGGGCTGCTGGCGGCCTATCGCCTCGGCCGGGTCAGCGTGTGCAACGCCATCGGCGGCGGCGTGGCCGACGACAAGGCGGTCTACACCTACATGCCCGACATCATCCGTTTCTACACCGGCCAGGAGCCGATCCTGAAGAACGTGCCGACGTGGCAGCTCTCCAAGCCCGACGACCTGGCCTACGTGCTCGAACACCTGCACGAGCTGGTGGTCAAGGAGGTGCACGGCTCGGGCGGCTACGGGATGCTGGTCGGCCCGGCCGCCACCAAGGCCGAGATCGAGGACTTCCGGGTCAAGATCAAGGCCCATCCCGCCCTGTTCATCGCCCAGCCGACGCTCGCCCTGTCGACCTGCCCGACCTACGTCGAGGGCGGCATCGCGCCGCGCCACGTGGACCTGCGGCCGTTCGTGCTGTCGGGGCGCAAGACCGTGGTGGTGCCTGGCGGCCTGACCCGCGTCGCCATGTGCAAGGGCTCGCTGGTGGTCAACTCGTCGCAGGGCGGCGGCACCAAGGATACGTGGGTGTTGGAATCGGCGGTACGGGAGGGCGGACATGCTGGCACGCGCGGCTGACAACATCTTCTGGATGGCCCGCACCGTGGAGCGGGCCGAACACATCGCCCGCCTCATGGAGGTGTCCATGCGCAGCGCCATGCTGCCGGCGTCGGGCGGCAACGGCGGGCGCCTGTCCGACTGGGAAACCCCGCTGTACATGACCGGGCGGGTGGACGACTTCTTCAGCCGCTATGAGAAGGTCACCGAGGGCCGCGTGCTCAGCTACATGATCCTCGACAAGCACAACCCGTCGTCCATCCGCAGCGCCCTGGGCGCGGCGCGGGAGAACGCGCGGGCGGTGCGCCACCTTCTGACCAGCGAGTTGTGGGAGATCCTCAACCGCACCTGGCTCGACATCGCCGACATGACGTGGAACGACGTCACCCGCATCGGCGTCCCGCAGCACCTGGAGTGGGTGCGCTTCCGCTCCCACCTGTTCCGCGGCGCCCTGTTCGGCTCGCAGCGCCGGGCCGAGGGCTTCCACATCGCCGGGTTCGGCATGGCGGTCGAGCGGGCCGACAACACCGCCCGCCTGCTGCGCGCCAAGTGGGACAGCCTGCAGGGCGACGCCACCGTGCGGGCGCCGGACTTTTATCGGGCCGGGGTGCTGCTGGAAACGTTGTCGGCCTACAAGGCCTATCGCGAGACGTTCTCCGCCCAGCTTGAGCCCCGCCGCATCGCCGAGCTTCTGATCCAGCGGCCGGACGTGCCGCGCTCGCTGGCCTTCTGCGTGCGGGAAATGGACGTCATGCTGCGCGCCATGGACCCCGACAGCCCGTTGCTGGGCGACCTCGGGGCGTTGTCGCGGCGGCTGGAGGGGGTGCAGATGGTCGATCTCGTGCGGGTCGGGCTGCACCGCTTCCTTGACGAGATCATTGCCGAGGTCGGCCGCCTGTCCGACCGCATGCGCGCCCACTATCTGATGGTGGTCTGATGAAGATCCGGGTCCTGCACGAAACCACCTACAGCTTCGCCGTCGTCGTCCGGCGCTCAGTCCAGTACCTGCGCCTGACCCCGCGTGCCGACCGGGGACAGACGGTCCTGTCGTGGTCGGTCAGCGGCCCGGCCAGCCTGGTGCCGTGGATCGACGGCCTGGGCAACCGCTGCCACGTCGCCAGCGAGGCCGAGGAAACCCGCAGCCTGACCATCACCGTCGAGGGGGAGGTGGAAACCTTCGACACCGGCGGCGTGCTGCCCCTGGAGGACGGCCTGCCGCCGGCCATGTTCCTGCGCCCGACGCCGCTGACCACGGCCGACGCGGCGATCCGCACCCTGGCCGCGCCGTTCGCGGCGGCGCGGGCGACCGAGGGCGACATCGCCACGCTGCACGGCCTGATGAACGCCATCGCCGACGCCGTGCCCTACCAGTCGGGCCTGACCCACGCGGCGACCTCGGCGGCCGAGGCGCTGGCCCACGGATCGGGGGTGTGCCAGGACCACGCCCATATCTTCATCGCGGCGGCCCGCGAAGCCGGCTTCCCGGCGCGCTATGTCTCGGGCTACCTTGCCGGGGGCGACGGGTCGATGGCCAGCCACGCGTGGGGTGAGGCCTTCGTCGACGCCCTGGGCTGGGTCAGCTTCGACCCGTCCAACCGCCAGAGCGCCACCGATGCCTATGTGCGCCTGGCGGTCGGCCATGACTATGCGGACGCCAGCCCCGTGGCGGGCATCCGCACCGGGGGAGGGGACGAGAGCATGGACGTGCGCCTCGACGTGCAGCAGTGCCAGGAGTAGGCGCCCGCGTGGCGGGCTTTTCAGGGGGTGACGAGCTTAAAATGACATACTGCCTGGGCATGCGCCTCGACGCCGGGCTGGTGTTCGTGTCCGATTCGCGGACCAACGCCGGAGTCGATTCGGTCGCCACGTTCCGCAAGAGCTTCGTGTTCGACGGCGCCGAGGACCGCATCGTGGTCATCCTGACGGCCGGCAACCTGGCCATCACGCAGTCGGTCATCTCGCTGCTGGAGGAACGCCTCGACAGCGAGGATCCGGCGCGCTCTCTGTACGCCGCCGGCAGCATGTACGACATCGCCCGCCTGACCGGCAACGCCGTGCGCGAGGTGTTCCAGGAGGACGGCGAGCACCTGCGCCAGCACGGCTCGGAATTCGCCGCCTCGCTGATCGTCGGCGGGCAGATCAAGGGCCGCCGCATGCGGCTGTTCAACGTCTATGCGGCCGGCAACTTCATCGAGGCGACCGAGGACACCCCCTATTTCCAGATCGGCGAGACCAAGTACGGCAAGCCCATCATCGAACGCGTCCTGACCCCGGCCACGCCGCTGGTCCAGGCCACCAAGTGCGCCCTGGTGTCGTTCGATTCGACCATCCAGTCCAACCTGTCGGTCGCCCCGCCGCTCGACCTGGTGATCGTGCCGGCCGACACCCAGCGGGCCAGCGTGCGCACCCGCATCGCCGACGACGACCCCTACTGGAACGACCTGCGCCGCCGCTGGGGGCAAGGCCTGCGCGCCCTGTTCGACGACCTGCCGGATCCGGACTGGGCGCTGTAGGGATTTGCGGAGGAAGGACTGGGCGCTGCCCAGACCCGCCAAGGGCCGAGCGGCCCTTGGAACCCATGACGGGGCCTGCGCTTTCTTTTGCGCCGCAGGCAGACAATCTTCCGTTCTGCTGCGCTGCGCGCAGCCGATCCTGACTCTTTCTCGCGGGGTCCGGGGCCAATGGCCCCGGCGGGGGATGGGGCTGGCCCCATTCTTTCAACAGCAGGTCTTGCGCTGGCCGTGTAACATCCCATTTACCATCCACGTGGATGGCGAGGGGATGGTAGAAAGATGGCGAAGGACCTCCGGCCGAAGACGGCGGACAGCGAGAAGATCACCATCAATCTCGGGTTCGTCGATCTCGGCCATATCGATCTGCTGGTGCAGGAAGGCGTTTACTCCAACCGCACCGACTTCATCCGGACCGCCATCCGCAATCAGGTCGAGCGCCACGGCGAGGTCGTCCGTCAGGTCGTGACCCGCAAGAGCGTGGATCTTGGCCTGCGGAATTTCACCCGCGCCGATCTGGAGGCGGCGCGCGATGCCGGGCAGATGCTCGACATCCGCGTCCTGGGGCTGGCCACCATTGCCCAGGACGTCACCCCCGAACTGGCCCGCGCCACCATCGCCTCGCTGACCGTCCTGGGGGCGCTGCATGCCAGCCCCGCCGTAAAGACAGCCCTCGCAGACCGTACCCAGTAGAGCAGCCAGACGTTAAGTGTCCTGAAACCGGAAGCCACCGCACCTCGCCGAGGTCTGCGGACGTGGTCCCGCGCTATGAAAGCACCCAATGAACTTTCAATTGCCCCCCGATATGGCCGAAGCAACCCGTCTGACCCGCGCCGGCAAGCTGACCGAGGCGACCAACCTCCTGCAGCGCATGCTGCACGGCGGGGCGTCCCCCGACCCGGCGCCGGAGCGCGGCCCGACCCCCGACTCCATGCCACCCAAGGCTCGCACCGGCCTGGGTGAGACCCTGCGCCGCCTGATAGCGAAGACCAAGATGCCCGGCGGTCCGGCGCCCACGCCCGCCCCTGTGCCCGAGGGTGCGATCTTTGCGACCGCGACCTTTGCCAGTGCGGCCGGCAGCCGTGACTACAAGCTTTATACCCCCGCCAAGGCCGTGGATGGGCAACGCGCCCTGGTCGTCATGCTACATGGCTGCACCCAGTCACCCGACGACTTCGCCGCCGGGACCCGTATGAACGCGCTCGCCGAAGAACACGGCTTCCTGGTCGTCTATCCGGCTCAGCCGTCATCGGCCAACGCCCAGAAATGCTGGAACTGGTTCAGCCCGGCCGACCAGCGCCGCGACCAGGGGGAGCCCTCGCTGATCGCCGGGATCACCCGCCAGATCCTGCGCGACCACCCGATCGATCCAGCCCGTGTCTACATCGCCGGACTGTCGGCCGGCGGCGCGGCGGCGGCCATCATGGGTGCGGCCTATTCCGAGCTTTACGCTGCGGTCGGCGTCCACTCCGGCCTGCCCCTGGGTGCGGCGCGGGACATTCCCTCGGCCTTATCCGCCATGCGTCAGGGCGGCGGCGGCCAAGGCAGCCTGCCGGTGCCGACCATCGTGTTCCACGGCGACACCGACTCCACCGTCCATCCCAGCAATGGCGAGGCCGTGGTGGCCCAGGCCACCGCCGTCGGCGACCTGATCTCCACCGTGAAACGTGGCCAGGCCGACGGCGGTCACGCCTTCAGCCGCACCGTTCACGCCGACGCGTCGGGCCGCCCGGTCTGCGAACATTGGACCATCCACGGCGCCGGCCACGCCTGGGCCGGGGGTAGCTCCTCAGGCTCCTACACCGACCCGCGCGGCCCGGATGCAACCCGTGAGATGTTGCGCTTCTTCTTCGACCACGGCCAGACCCAGCCGGCCTGATCGGAACCTCTAGAACCGGACCAGCACCGTGAAGTCGTCGGGCAGGTAGTCGTCGATGACCTCGACGCTGCCCCCGCGCGCCAGGCGGGCGCGGGCGAAGGCGGCGACTTCAGCGGGGTCGGCGTAGAACATGCGCCTGATGTGCTTGGCGGTGCGCCGGTGCAGCAGGTTGAAGGCCAGCCCGACGCGGCAGGAGGCGGCGAAATCCTCCAGGCTGCGTTCCAGGTAGACGCGCCAGTCGTCGTCGGTTTCCCCGTCGCGGAAATTGAACGTCCCCGAAACAAATCCGTAGTCGGCCTCGTCCAGCGCCCCGTCGGCCAGCAGAAAGCGGGCCTGCGGGGCGGCGCCGTGCAGGCCCCGGGCGCGCGCGATCATCGCGCGGCTGATGTCGTACCCGGTATAGGACCCGACGGGCGGCGCCGTCCGCTCGGCCAGCAGGGGCCACAGGGCGCCATAGCCGCACCCCAGGTCATGGACGCTGACCGGACGGTCGGGCGGCGCCCCGTCGAGCACCCGCAACAGCACCCGGAAGCGCAGCATCTGCCCGACCTCGGTCGACCAGCCGACGCCGCCGGCGCGCGGGCCCTCGCGCTCCACGGCGTGGCCGTAGGCCCGGCTGATGCGGTCCAGGGCCGGGGGCAGCGGGGGCAGGGCGCGGGGCAGACCGTCGTCGATGCTCATGGCGGGCGCCTCCTTCAGCAGCCCAGGCGGGTCAGGGTGCGGTCAACCCCGGCGACGTAGGAGCCGCCGAACAGCCGCACGTGAACCAGCAGGGGATACAGAGTGTAGAGATCGCGGCGGACCTCGAAGAAGCCCGGCCGCAGGGGACGGATCTCGTCGTAGCGGCGGAAGAACGCCTCGCCGAAGGTGCCGAACAGGGTGGTGAAGGCCAACTCGACCTCGGCATCACCATAATAGACCGCCGGGTCGATCAGGCCGCTCACCCGGCCGTCGCCGCCGACCAGGACATTGCCGGTCCACAGGTCGCCGTGCAGCAGGGATGGCGGGGCGTCGTCGGCGATCCAGGTGTCCAGGCGCCCGGCCAGGCGTTCGACGCGGCCCATCAGCCCGCCCGGCAGACGCCCGGCGTCCAGCCCCTGGCGGGCCATGGCGAGCAGGCGATGATCGCGAAAGAAATCGCGCCACGACGCGGTCCACGGATTGGCCTGCGGCAAGCCGCCGATCAGGGTATCCCGTTCGAGGCCGAAACGATCGGCCGTGACCCCGTGCAGGGCGGCGATGAGGTCGGCGGCGTGGGTTTCGGCCTGGGGCGACAGGCTGCCCGAGGCGTCCACCGCCTCGATGACCAGCAGGTCGTCCTCGGCCACCAGGACGCCCGGCACCGGCAGGACCGGGCAGCGCGTCGCCAGCAGGGACAGCATCCAGCCTTCAAGGTCCAGGCCGTCGCCCGGCCGGCCGTCCTTGACCACCACGGCGCGGCCGTCGGCCAGATCGACCCGTGACACCTCGGCAATGCAGCCACCGCCGAGGGGGGCGGCGCGGGCCACCGGACTGCCGAGCAGGCGTTCCAGGCGGCCCTTGTTCATGTCAGGTCTCGGAAGAGTGAAGGTGGGCTCGGCGGATTTGGGCCAGCAGGCCGTCACACCCGGCCTCGATCAGGTCCAGCACCTGCTCGAACCCGTCGGGGCCGCCGAAGTAGGGGTCGGGCACGTCGCGCAGGCCGCTTTGCGGCGCGTGGTCGAGGAACAGGCTGAGGCGATCCTCCGCGCCCTCCGGGGCCATCGCCGCCAGGATCTCCAGATGCCCGCGGTCCATGGCGACCACGTAGTCGAACGCCGCGAAGTCCTCCACCGCGACCTGGCGGGCCCGCAGCGGCGCAAGGTCGAGCCCGCGCCGGCCAGCCGCCGTCACGGTGCGCGGATCGGGCCCCTTGCCGATGTGATAGTCGTGGGTCGCCGCCGAATCGATGGTGAAGCGGTCGTCCAGTCCGGCGGCCTGCACGGCGGCGCGGAACTGGCCCTCGGCGGTGGGCGACCGGCAGATGTTCCCGGTGCACACGAACAGCACGCCGATCTTCCGTTGGGTCTGGCTCTGCATGATCGCGACGTTTCCCCTCACTCAGTCGTTGCCAATCGCCGGGCTGAATCGTTTTTTAAGCCTGGGGTGAGTCTGGATTACCATGCCCACCCCGGATCGCACCACCCCAACCACAGGGTTTAAACGCCATGGCACGCCCCATCGTCATCCTCACCGGCGCCGGAATTTCCAAGGAGTCGGGACTGGACACCTTCCGTTGCGCCGGCGGCATCTGGTCCCAGGTGCGCCTGGAGGACGTCGCCACGCCCGAGGCCTTCGCCCGCGACCCCGACCATGTGCATGCCTTCTACAACGCCCGGCGGCAGGGGTTGCTGGCCGCCGACGTGCGGCCCAACGCGGCCCACGAGGCCCTGGCGCGCCTGGAACGCGCCTGGCCCGGCGAGGTCCTGCTGGTCACCCAGAATATCGACGACCTGCACGAACGGGCCGGCAGCCGGGCGGTCCTGCACATGCACGGCGAACTGTTCAAGGCCCGCTGCGCGGCCTGCGGCGCGGTCCTTGAATGGCGCGACGCCCTGGGCCGCGCCGACACCTGCCCGGCCTGCGCCCGCACCGGGCACCTGCGGCCCCATGTGGTGTGGTTCGGCGAAATGCCGCTGGAGATGGAGCGCATTTACACGGCGCTGGAGGACTGCGGCCTGTTCCTGTCCATCGGCACGTCGGGCACGGTCTATCCGGCGGCCGGTTTCGTGCAGCACGTCCGGGAGGTCGGCGACGGCGAAACCGTGGAACTGAACCTCGATGCGTCCAACGGCGCCAACCTGTTCCACCGCGCCCTCTACGGCCCGGCGTCCGATGTGGTGCCGCGCTTCGTGGACGAGGTGCTGGCCGGAGAGGGCGTCCAGGGTGGGGAAGGGGTCTCATGACCGAAACCCTGCAACAGGTCATGGAGCGCGCGCGGGCCTGCCGGCTGTGCGAGGGGCATCTGCCGCTGGGGCCGCGCCCGGTGCTGCGGGCCTCGGAAACGGCGCGGCTGCTCATCATCGGGCAGGCGCCCGGCACCAAGGTGCACCAGACCGGCGTGCCGTGGAACGATGCGTCGGGGGACACGTTGCGCGGCTGGATGGGGCTGGACCGCGACACGTTCTATGACGAGGCGCGCATCGCCATCATTCCCATGGGGCTGTGCTATCCGGGCCGCAATCCCAAGGGCGGCGACAACCCGCCGCGCCCGGAGTGCGCCCCGCTGTGGCAGGACGCCTTGCGCAAGGCCCTGCCTGCGGTGGAACTGACCCTGCTGGTCGGCCAGTATGCGCAGCGCTGGCACCTGGGCACCGACCGCCAGCCGACCATGACCGAGACGGTGGCGGCCTGGCACGACTATGCCCCGGCGCTGTTTCCGCTGCCCCACCCCAGTTGGCGCAACACGGGATGGCGCAAACGCCATCCCTGGTTCGAGGCGCAGGTGCTGCCCGACCTCAGGCGGCGCTGCGCTTCTTTGGTGCGCCCTTGAGGAATTCCTTGTAGCCCATGTCGTGCTTGACGATGTGGTCCATCAGCCAGCGCTTCAGGAAGTCCATGATCTCGTCGAGGTTCAGAAGGTCGGGCTCGCGGCCGAACACCATGGCGATGTCCTCCACGACCTTGGTCAGGTCGCGGTGCATGGCGATGTGCGCCTTCTTGAGCGGGTAGTCGGTCTTGGCGAAGATCGCTTCCTCGCGCTCGAAATGGCGCTTCACGTAATCGACCAACTGGTCGAGGACGCGCTTGATGTCGGCGTTCTTGACGCGCGGCATCTGCTTGAGATCCCATAGCTGGTTGGTAATGTTGACCAGCATCTGGTGATCGTAGTCGATGGCGGAGTCGCCGACACGCCAGGCGTCGTTCCATTCGATCAGCACCGTGAAGCTCCTCTCGGGTCCCTGTCTTTTCTTTCGCCTTGCCGGCTTATGGGGTGATCTCTTACAGGTTTATACGTCCGATTTCAAACCGGCCATAGGCCATAAAGCCGATAGTATGACTCTACAGTCACAACAGGATACACCCAATCAGTGAAGTACGACCACCTTGACGGACGCGCCATCGCCATCATGCTCGTTCTGTGTGCGGCCTGGGGGCTGCAGAGCGTCGCCATCAAAGTGGCCGTCGCCGATGTGCCGCCGGTCCTTCAGGCCGCCATCCGGTCGGTCGGTGCGGCCATGCTGGTGTGGCTGTGGGCGGCCTCGCGGCGGGCCAGGCTGTTTGCCGCCGACGGCACCTTGTGGGCGGGCCTCGGCGCCGGCCTGCTGTTCGGGACCGAGTTCCTGTTCCTGTACTGGGGCCTGGAATACACCACGGCGTCACGCGGGGTGCTGTTCCTGTACACCTCGCCGTTCGTGGTCGCCCTGGGCGTCCACCTGCTCATCCCCGGGGAGCGCCTCAACCGCTGGCAGGGCGTAGGACTTTTGTGCGCCTTCGCCGGCGTGGCCGCGGCGTTCTCGGACGGCCTGCGCATGCCGACGCCGACCCAGATGATCGGCGACGCCATGATCCTGCTGGCCGCCGTGCTGTGGGGCGCGACCACGGTCCTCATCAAGGCCAGCAGCCTGTCCCGCGCGCCGGCCGTCAAGACGCTGTTCTACCAACTGGGGGTGTCGGCCCTGATCCTGCCGCTGGCCTCGCTGGCCCTGGGCGAGTCGTGGGCCGTGCTGAGCGGGGACAGGCCGGTCGGCGGGATGGCCATGGCCGGCATCGCCTACCAGACCATCGGCGTGGCCTTCGTCAGCTACCTGACGTGGTTCTGGCTGATCACCCGCTATCCGGCCGGCCGCCTGGCCGCGTTCTCCTTCATCACGCCGCTGTTCGGAATGCTGGCCGGCGGCCTGCTCCTTGGCGAGCCCCTGACCCCCGGCCTGCTGGTCGCCGGTGTCCTCGTCGCCATCGGCATCCGCCTGGTCAACGCCCCGCCCAAGGGCCGGAAGGCCGCGCGCGGGGTCTGACTGCAGGGAAGACTTGGGCGCTGCCCAAACCCGCCAAGGGCCGAGCGGCCCTTGGAACCCATGAATGGTTCTGCGCAGCCTCTTGCGCCGCAGGCAATGACCCCCATCATCCGTTGCGCTGCGCGCGGCTTTTAGCTTCGTTCAGAAACGGGGTCCGGGGCCAATGGCCCCGGCGGGGCATGGGGCTGGCCCCATACCTTCCTCCACCTAAGACTAGTCCTCCCCGCCGTCGTCCTCGTCATCCATGGGCCGGATGCTGCGGCGCGGGGGCGGGCGGTGGCGGTCGCCGCCGTCGTGGGCGTGGCGGCGGGCGTTGCGGGTGAAGCTGGCCAGCCGAGCGGCGACCATGCGGTTGATGGTGCCGTGGGGGTACTGGCCGCTTTTGTCGCGGGTTCCGGCCGGGGTTCCGGTGAGGATTTCTATGCCTTCGTCCACGCTGTCGATGGGATAGATGTGGAACTGCCCGGCCCGTGCCGCCTCGACCACATCTTCGCGCAGCATCAGGTGCTTGGTGTTGCTGGCCGGGATGAGGACGCCCTGTTCCCCGGTCAGGCCACGGGCCGCGCAGAGGTCGAAGAAGCCTTCGATTTTCTCGTTCACGCCCCCGATGGCCTGGACCCGCCCGAACTGGTCGACCGACCCGGTGACGGCCAGGCTCTGGCGGATGGGCACCTCGGCCAAGGCCGACAGCAGGCAGTACAGTTCGGTTGACGAGGCCGAGTCGCCGTCGATCATGCCGTAGGACTGCTCGAACACCAGCGATGCGGTCAGCGACAGCGGCTGTTCCTCGGCAAAGCGCGAGGACAGGAACGACGTCAGGATCAATACGCCCTTGGAATGAATCGACCCGCTGAGGTCGGACTCGCGCTCGATGTCGATCAGTTCGCCCCGGCCGACGCGGACGCGGGCGGAAATTCGGCTCGGCCGGCCAAAGGCGTTGGGGCCGATCTGGATGACGGCCAGGCCGTTGATCTGGCCGATGCGGGCGCCGTCGGTGGCGATGTGGATGGTCTCGCGCTCCATCTCCTCGCGCATGGCCAGGGGGATGCGGTCGGAGCGACGGCGCTTGGCGTCAATGGCGGCGCGGACGTGGGCGGCGGTGACCACCTCGGCGGCGGCCTCGCGGGCGTGGTAGTCGGCCTCGCGCATCAGGTCGCACAGGTCGCTCATGTGGGTGATGACCTTGGCCTGGTCGTCGGCCAGCCGGGCGCCGTGTTCGATCACCCGCGCGATGGCGGTGCGGTCGAGCGCGCGCACGTTCTTGTCGCGCGCCATCGAGGCCAGCAGCAGCGACAGGTCGCGGGTGTTGTCGGCCGAACGGTCCATGCGCACGTTGAAGTCCGCCACCACCTTGAACAGCTCGCGGAAGTCCGGGTCGTAGTCCGACAGCATGTAATAGACCATCGGCTCGCCCAGCAGAACGACCTTGACGTCGAGCGGGATGGGCTCGGGGTCCAGGGTCTGGGTCGACCAGATGCCCCACGCCGCCCCCGGCGCCTCGATGTGGACCTCGCGCTTGCGCAGGGCGCGCTTGAGGTCGTCCCAGGCGAACGGGTTCATCAGCAGCTTGCGCGCCTCGATCACCAGATAGCCGCCGTTGGCGCGGTGCAGGGCGCCCGGCTTGATCAGGTTGAAGTCGGTGACCAGGGCGCCGAACTGCTGCATGTGCTCGATGCGGCCGATCAGGTTGGGCTGGGTGGGATGGTCCTCCTCGACCGTCGGGGCGCCGCCGTTATGGTCATGATGGACCAGCACGTTGACCTGATAGCGCCGGAAGCGGTTCTCGCCGCTGTCATGGCGCAGGAACGGCGGCAGGCCTTCGGGCGCGTCGCCGCCGTCGGGCAGGAAAACGGCCACGCTGTCCAGGATGTCCTGGCGCACCTGCTCCAGATAGTCCAGCACGCCGGGGCAGTCGGCGTAGTCGTCGCGCAGGTCGCCGATGAAGTGGGCCACCGCCGCATCGGTCACCTCGCGGTCGAGGGTGCGGATCTGGTCGCGCTTGTCGCGTTCCCAGCGCGGCACGGCGCGCAGGGTTTCCTCCAGCTCCTTCTGGAGCGCGCCCATCAGCTCCTTGAGGCGGTCCTGTTCGTCGTCGGGCAGTTGCTTGAACTCGTCGGGGCCGAGGACCTCGCCGTCCTTGATCGGCGCCAGGGCCAGCCCGACCGGGGTGCGGACCAGGGCGATGCCCTGCGCCTCGGCCTTCTTCTGGGTTTCCTCGAGGGCCTCGTCCTGGCGTTCCTTGAAGGCGCGGTCGATGGCCTTGCGCTTGTTGCGGTACTCGTCGGCCTCGAACGCGGCGGGCAGGGCGTGGCGCAGATCCTCGACCAGGCGCTCCATGGCCTTGGCGAAGACGCGGGCCCGCCCGGCCGGCAGGCACAGGGCGCGCGGCTTGTGGTGTTCGGCGAAGTTGTGGACGTAGCACCAGTCGTCGGGGACCGGCATGTCCTGGGCCGTCTGGCGCAGGAAGCGGCGCACCAGGCTGGCCTTGCCGGTGCCCTCGGGGCCCATGCAGAACAGGTTGTAGCCCTCGCCGTTCATGCCGATGCCGAAGCGCACCGCCTCGACCGCCCGATCCTGGCCGACCGGCGCGTCATGCTCGGGCGCCTCGGCGGTGGTCGCGAACGGGATGAGGTCCGGGTCCACGGCGCCATACAGGGCGTCGGCGGGCAGCGGCGGAACGGTCATCGTGGCAGTCCCCCTGGTGGTCTGTGGTGGTGATTCGGTGGGTGGCTGGCTGGGACGAAAGGCAACGGGTCAGTCGGCGTCTTCGATGCGGTCCATGTCGTCATCCGAAAAGCCGAAGTGGTGGCCGATCTCGTGGATGATGACATGGCGGATGAGGTCGGTCAGGTCTTCGCCGCTTTCGCACCAGTAGTCGAGCAGCGGCCGGCGGTACAGAAAGATCATGTCGGGCTGTTCGACCACGTGGTGGACCGACTTCTCGGTCAGCGCCACGCCCTGGTACAGGCCCAGCAGGTCGAACGGGCTTTCCAGGCCCATTTCCTTCTCCACCTCCTCGTCGGGGAACTCCTCGACCTGGATCACCACGCCGGCGATGTAGCCGGCCAGCGCCTTGGGCAGGTCGGCGCAGCCGCGGCGGGCCAGTTCGTCGATGTCGGCGGCGGTCGGTGCGGTGGTAAAGGACGGTTGGTCGGTCATGGGGTGTCCTTGGAGGGGCCGGCCTTGAAGGGGTCGCCCTTGAAGCGTTAGGCGGGGGATCCCATTGTCTGGAAGATGGGGCGCGGAATCCAGGAGAATTCAAATGGTTCGCAAGCTTGACGATGCGCAACGCCAGACCGCCCTGGGCGATCTGCCCGGCTGGAGCGAAACAGCCGGCGACGGAACGGCGGCAGGCAACGCCATCACCAGGACTTTCCGCTTCACCGACTTTCCCGCCGCCTTCGCCTTCATGACGCGCTGCGCCCTGGCGGCCGAAAAGATGGACCACCATCCGGAGTGGACCAACGTCTACAACCGCGTCGTCGTGACCCTGACCACCCACGATGCCGGGGGCCTGACGGACAAGGACATCGCCCTGGCCCGCATCATGGACGCCGCCGCCGAAGGGACAGGGGCGAAATAGCAGCGGGAGACAAGCCGCGCGCCGGCGAGGGAACCGCAGAGACACCGAGGCACGGAGAGAGCGGAGGAGCGCCGCAGGCAGTGAGTCTCCCGGAGGAATTTGAGGCGCTGCGCGCGGCCATCTTCTGCGACCTCTCTGTGTCTCTGTGCCTCGGTGGTGAATCCCCTCACTTATCGGACCGCCTCAGCGCCGGCGCAGGACGTCCATGGCGGCGTTGAGCTGGCTCATGCGGTCGTGGTTGCCGTAGCTGCTGTCGGGGTGATGGATGGTGGCGAGCATGCGAAAGCGGCCGCGCAATTCCCGACTGTCGGGGTCTGTCCCGGGCGGAAACCCCATCACATGCAGGGCCTCGGCACGGGACTGAACGCCGCCGGGCAGGGGCATGAACGACAGCGCCCCGACCACCGTGTGGAGGCGCTCCGTCTCGTCGCGCAGGCGGGCGATCTCGGCCAGCAGGCCGGGGTGCGGATCGGGCGCGGACGGAGGGGGAGCAGGCGCCGGGGGCGGCGGTGCCGG
Organism: Rhodospirillaceae bacterium; assembly: GCA_041686745.1. GTDB lineage: Bacteria > Pseudomonadota > Alphaproteobacteria > Rhodospirillales > Rhodospirillaceae > Cauispirillum. Next base: position 46,807 of record JAWLDH010000003.1, read on the forward strand.
GGCGGGCACGGGCGGCGGGGCGGCGGGGTCTTCGACCGCCAGGGCCATCGTTCCGTGATCGAGCGAAAGGGCAAGGTTCAAGGCCCTGCGCACGGTCTGGGGGCTGAGGCCGGGCGGCAGGCGGACCTGCAGGCGCGGCTTGCGGCGCCACGGCCGGCCCTCGGAACGGCCCGACTGCATGACCACCGTTTCGCGGTCATCGGCCGGCGGCTCGCCGGGGTCGGCGTAGGCGGCAACGACCGCCTCGGGCACCACCAGCATGACCGAGCGGGCGAGGTCGCCGGCATTGACGCCGCGCCGCTCGGCCAGAGCCATGACGGCATCCCGAAAAGCCGATGAGCACGATATGGTATAAGACGCTTTGACGGCGCTCACGGCCCCTCCCCACGGTTGGCTGGCGCGGAGTCGATACGGGGGCGGAACGTATGCCTCCCGAGTCCGTCGCAAGCAACTGCATTCGTAGGTAGATATGCCGGAATTCGCCCGGTGACGCAACGCTTCGCCGGAGAATTCGCCAATGACATCAGGATCTTACCGCCAAACACGCCGGCCGGGGTTCGCGCATGACCTGAAGATCCACCCGTAACCCTTTGTTAATCTGCGGGATTATCACCGCGACGGGACGGGCATCGGCTTGTTTTCGCGGAACATGCGCTCGATCTCCTGACCGGGCACGGGACGCGACAGATAGTATCCCTGAAGGATGTCGCAGCCCACGCCGTGCAGGAAGTCGAGCTGGTCCTGCGTCTCCACCCCTTCGGCCACGACCTTGAGGTTCAGCGCATTGGCCATGGCGATCATGGCGCAGACGATGGCCGCGTCGCCCGGATCGGTCGTCACGTCGTTGACGAAGGAGCGGTCGATCTTGAGCTTGCGGATGGGAAAGCGCTTGAGGACCGACAGCGACGAATAGCCGGTGCCGAAGTCGTCGATGGCCGAGGCCACGCCGCGCTCGTCGAGCTGGCGGACCACGTTGATGGCGTTTTCCGGATCGCTCATGGCCGAGCTTTCGGTCAGCTCCAGCTCCAGGTAGCGCGGCGCCAGCGAGAACTCGCGCAGGGCCGACTCGACCATGTTCATCAGCAGGCGGGTGTTGTGGAACTGCCGCCCGGAGATGTTCACCGCGATCGGCACATGGGCCAGGCCCAGATCCTGCCAGCGGCGGTTCCAGCGGCACGAATCGCGCAGCACCTGTTCGCACATGGCGTCGATCAGGCCGTATTCCTCGGCGATGTCGATGAAGTCGCCCGGCGGGATGAGGCCGTGTTCGGGGCTGATCCAGCGCACCAGGGCCTCCATGCCGACGATGCGGCCGGACCGCGTCTCGACCTGCGGCTGGAAGTAGGCGACGAATTCCTCGTTGTCGAGCGCCCGGCGCAGGCGGTGCTGCATGGTCAGCATCAACGCGGCGCGCTGGCCCATTTCGGCGCAGAACATGGCGGTGCTGCCCGGCCCCTGGCGCTTGGCGCGATGCAGGGCGGCGTCGGCGTTCATGATCAGGGTGTCGCCGTCCTCGCCGTCGGCCGGGAAGCGGGCGCCGCCGACCGACAGGCTGAGGTCGAACTCCTGGCCCTCGACCTCCAGCGGATCCTCGAACCGGCGCTGGATGCCGCGCACGGTCTCCTCGATCTCGCTTTCGCAGGTCACGCCGCTGAGCATGATGAGGAAGCGGTCGCCGCCGGCCCGGCACAGGATGTCACCCATGCCGACGACTTCCTGCAGCCGGGCCGCGGCGGCGACCAGAACCTTGTCGCCGGTGGTGTGGCCGAGGGTGGCGTTGACGGTGCTGAAGCGGTCCAGGCCCAGCGACAGCACGGCGACCCACGCATTGGTGGCCAGGGCCGCCTGGCTGACCCGCGCGAAGCGCTCCGTGAACATGGCGCGGTTGCCCAGGCCGGTCAGCGGATCGAAATAGGCCAGGAACATCAGGCGTTCTTCGGCCTGCTTGCGGTCGGTGACGTCCAGCGCCACGCCTTCCCACACCACGGCGCCGCCGGCCTGGTGGCGGGGGCGGGCGAGGACGCGCAGCCAGCAGTTCTCGCCGGTGCGGTTGACCAGCTTGACGTCGCGCTCGACCGCTTCGAGCCGTTCGGCCGACTGTTGCAGCGAGGCGGTGAAGCTCGCCCGCTCCTGCGGTTCCATGAGGTCGAGGAACTGGCGCCCGTCGCCCAGCAGGGCCGCCGGGTCCAGCCCCAGGACCCGCCGCGCGCCTTCGCTGGCGAAGCTGAACCGCAGGCTTCCTGCCGAGTCGAGGGTCCACTGGAAGACGATGCCGTGGATGTTGTCGGCGATGTTGAGCAGGCGCTGTTCGGTCTCGTGCAGGCGGGCTTCGGTGCGCTTGCGCTCGGTGATGTCGCGCACGATGGCCACGAACAGCCGCCGGCCGTCGCTCAGCACCTCGGACAGGGCCAGTTCGATGGGCAGCTCGTGGCCGTCCTTGTGCAGGCCGACCAGTTCGCGCGCCCCGCGGCCGAGCATCTTGCTCTCGCCGGTGGTCAGGTAGCTGTGGACGTATGCGCCATGGCGCCCCTTGTGCGGCTGGGGCATCAGGATGGTGACATCCAGGCCGACCAGTTCGTCGGGGCTGTAGCCGAACACGCCCGACACCGCGGCGTTGACCGATTCGATACGGCCTTCCTCGCCGATGGTGACGATGCAGTCCGCCGCATGATCCATGATCATCTCGAGGCGGTGCTCGGCCCGCATGCGGTCGGACACGTCGATCAGCACGCCGTCCCAGATGATGTCGCCGCTGGGCATGCGGTCGGGGCGCAAGGTGCCCGACAGCCACTTCACGCTGCCGTCGCGCGAAATGGCGCGCACTTCCTCGGCATAGGGCGTCAGGTCGCGGGCCGAGGCGCGCAGGCGGTCCATGTAGCCGTCACGGTCGGCCCAGTGGATGCAGTCCAGGCAGCCGTCGCGGGTGACCCGCATGTCCTCGGGCTCGTACCCCAGGATGTCGCGCACGCCGCTGGAAAAGAAGGGATAGTACACCGACTCGTCGGGCTGCATGACGCGCTGGAACACGATGCCGGGCAGATTGGCCGCCACGGTGCCCAGGCGTTCCTCGGCCTCCGACCAGGTGCCGGCCAGGCTGGAGAACGGATCGGGCTCGGCCAGCGCGGCCACGAACAGGCGCGGCCCGGCGCTGCGGTCGGCACTCTCCTCATCGGCGGCCGGCACATCGGCCGACACCACGGTGACGTCGAGGGTCAGGACGTGGCCATCGGCGCGGCAGAACGGAAGGAAGCGGTGGGCGCCTTCGAACGGGGCCGCCGGATCGCTGCCCAGCAGCAGCGGCAGGCCGCCGCCGTGCTCGGACTGCAACACCTCCAGCGGCTGACCGAGAACGGCCTCCGCCGGATGGCCGAGCAACTGTTCGCATGCTGCGTTATAAGCGACAACTGTTCCATCGCCGTCGATGGCGAGGATGGCCACCGGGGCCGCGCCGAGCACGGCTGCGCTCCCCAGCAATTCAGCTGCCTTTCGGGCGCCCGTGTGGTTAACGAGGGCTCCGTTCATGGATGCCCCGCTTGTCCCTGACGACGCCTCACGGTCCTGCTCTCCCCCAGCGGTCCCAGTCCTCTACGCCCGAATGGTAAGCTTCGACCAAAAGGCACGCAAGGACTTAGGTCCGGCCAATCCAGGAAAGATCGGCCGAAGCGGTCATACCGAAGGTCCGGTGGATGATTTCCAGCAGGGCATCGGATGCAAACGGCTTGATGAGCCGGGGCCGGTCGGCCAGGTGCGCCGGCAGATCCGCGCCGCTGGCCCCGCTCAGGAACACGAACGGCCGGCCCTGGGCCGCCAGGAGATCGGCCACGGGAAACGCCTTTTCCCCACCCAGGTTGATGTCCAGCAGCGCCATGTCGAACGACGCGCCGTTCGCGGCCTCAAGCGCCTCGGCCAGGGTGCGAGCCGGGCCGAGCACGCGGTAGCCGGCCGACTGCAGGATGTCCTCCAGGGCGAGGGCGACCAGGATCTCGTCCTCGACGACCAGCAGGGAGAGCCTTTCCGACGCCGTCATGATGCACTGCCCCCGTGGCTGTGAAATCTTCGTGACCCTGAAACGACAAAGGCCCCGCACACGACGGGGCCTGAAAACGGTTCGCGCCAAAACAACGGTCGCACAAGAAAAATGGTGCCGCAGAGAGGACTTGAACCCCCGACCCACGCATTACGAATGCGTTGCTCTACCAGCTGAGCTACTGCGGCACCGTGACGACCGGTCGGCAAATCCCGAACGGGCGTTAAGAGCGGCGCACTTTATCCCCGCCCGGTGCGATTTGCAAGGGCGAGCATTGCATGGAAAAACGGGCCGGGAATAGCCCCGGCCCGTCCTGTCGTGTCGTTGGCCGACCGGAGTCGGCCCGCGTCTGGATTAGCCCGCGTCTGGATTAGAACGAGTAGGACACGAACGCCACGCCACGGGCGTCGCAGGCATCGCTGCCGCACTGCGCCTTGGACAGGTCGGTGTCGGTGTAGCTGACGCCGACTTCCAGGTTGTCGAACGTGACGGCGGCGGTGGTCGACCAGTTGGTGTAGTCGGTGGCCTGGTCGATGCTCTGGTGGCCGATGGTGGCGCCGAGGGAGACCGGCAGGCCAACGTCGAAGGAATAGCCGATGCTGCCTTCGATGTAGTGGGCCGGGCCGGTGTTGCCGAAGAACTCGGGCGAGTAGGCGTACAGGGCGCCGACTTCCAGGCCTTCCATCAGCTCGTAGCCGCCGGTCAGCAGGCCTTCGACGAAGTCATAGTCGAGATTGCTGTCGGCACCGGGGTAGGCGTAGTAGGCGCCACCGATGCTGTAGCTGAACGCACCGACCGACTGGCCCCAGCCGGCGTAAAGATCGATCTCGGCCGACGCGCCATCGGTCGGCGGGGTCTCGTTGAAGTCGACGTTGGAGCCCCAGACACCAGCGTAGAAACCGGAGTCGTGCGCCCAGTCCATGCCGCCCTGCAGAGCCGCCTTTTCATCGGTCTGGCTGATGCCGCGGAAGACGTAGTCGGAAACGATGCCGACGTTGCCGCTGAATTCGCCGGGCAGGAGCTTGGCAGCGTCCTGAGCCACCGCGACAGCGGGAACGGCCATAACCGCCAGGGAGAGGAGAGCGATCTTCTTCATCGGGGTGCCTCGCATAAAATTAGACTGCGCGCCAAGGGGCGACTATCGCGAAGGGATAAGCACAGGCTGTGCCAGATGAGGAAAAAGGCGTAGTGGATTGGCGCAAAAGGAGAATTGGCGGGACTCCATGGCTCTTGGCCGGGCGCGTGCCTACATAACGTGCATGGTGCAGCGCAAAATAGCGGCGCGTGCCTACAATGGCGGCAGAAAAACAAAACCCGGCGCTCCCTGAGGAGCACCGGGTTCGGACCGAGCGAAATCGGTCGGTACTAGTGGCGGAAATGCCGCATGCCGGTCATCACCATGGCAAGGCCGGCATCATCGGCGGCCTTGATGACTTCTTCGTCACGCATGGAGCCGCCGGGCTGGATGACCGCGGTGGCGCCGGCTTCGGCTGCGGCCAGCAGGCCGTCGGCGAAGGGGAAGAAGGCGTCGGAGGCAACCACCGACCCCTTGGCCCAGCTTTCGCTGTCACCGGCGGTCCTGGCCGCCTGTTCGGCCCGGAAGGCGGCGATGCGCGAGGAGTTGACGCGGCTCATCTGGCCGGCCCCGACGCCCACGGTCATGCCGTTGCGGACATAGACGATGGCGTTGGACTTGACGTGCTTGCCGACCGTGAAGGCGAACAGCATGTCCTTCATTTCCTGTTCGGTCGGCTGGCGCTTGGTGACCACCTTCAGCTCGGCGGCGGTCAGGGCGGCGTCGCGGCCCTGGACCAGATAGCCGCCGGCCAGCGACTTGATCATCAGGCCGCCCATGGTGGGATCGGGCAGCGCGCCGGTCGTCAGGACGCGGAGGTTCTTCTTGCCCTCCAGCACCTTGCGGGCGTCGGCGTCGAGGTCCGGGGCGATGATGACCTCGAGGAAGATCTTGGCCAGTTCCTCGGCCGTCGCGCCGTCCAGGGTGCGGTTGACCGCGACGATGCCGCCGAAGGCGCTTTCGGTGTCGCACGAATAGGCCCGCAGATAGGCCTCCTTCAGCGAGCCGCCCAGCGCCACGCCGCACGGGTTGGCGTGCTTGACGATGACGCAGGCGGTGTCCTTGAACTCGGCCACCAGTTCATAGGCCGCGTCGGTGTCGTTGAGGTTGTTGTAGGACAGCTCCTTGCCCTGAAGCTGGGTGGCCGTGGCGACGCCCGGCCGGGCCTCGGCATTGGCATAGAACGCGGCGGCCTGGTGGGGGTTCTCGCCGTAGCGCATTTCCTGGCGCAGCTCGCCGGCCAGCACCAGGCGCTTGGGGAAGGTCTGGCCCAGCGCGCCGGCGAACCACTGGCTGATCGCCGCGTCATAGGCCCCGGTGCGGGCATAGGCGGTGGCGGCCAGGCGCTTGCGCAGTTCCAGCGAGGTGGCCCCGCCGTTGGCCTCCATCTCTTCCATGACCACGGCGTAGTCGGCGGCATCGACCACCACGGTCACCGCGGCATGGTTCTTCGACGCGGCGCGGATCATGGCCGGCCCGCCGATGTCGATGTTCTCCACGCATTCGTCATAGCCGGCGCCCTTGGCGACGGTTTCCTCGAACGGGTAGAGGTTGACCACCAGCAGGTCGATCGGGGCGATGTCGTGCGCGGCCATGGCGGCCTCGTGCTCGGCATTGCCGCGGATGCCCAGCAGGCCGCCGTGCACCTTGGGGTGCAGGGTCTTGACCCGGCCGTCGAGCATTTCCGGGAAACCGGTGTGGTCGGCCACTTCCGTGACCGGGATGCCGGCCGCGCTCATGGCCTTGGCCGAACCGCCGGTGGACAGGATCTCGACGCCCTGGTCGGCCAGGAAGCGGGCGAAGTCGATCAGCCCCGCCTTGTCGGAAACAGAGATCAGGGCACGGGCGATGGGCCGGTTGGGGGACATGCCGAAGGACATGACGGGGGCGCTCCCTTTATCTTGGGGAATTGGGGGGTCGAGGCGATCACGGGGATCCTGCAAGGTCGGTCGTGACCTGGGCATTTCAGGCGCGTAATACCATGGCCGGGCCTGTTGCGCCGCAAGAAAAAGACGGGGCCCGGCCTGTTGCGCCGCAAGAAAAAGTGGCGGGCCGCAGCGCCGGGGAACCGGCCCCTTGCGACGGGCCGTGAACTGGGAGACAACAAACGGACTGTCGAGCCCCCGACGCACCAACACGCTGGAACCGCCAACATGACCCTCCACCCCGTCATCCTGTGCGGCGGTTCCGGACGCCGCCTGTGGCCGCTGTCACGGGAAAAATTCCCCAAGCAGTTCCTGCCGCTGGCCGGGGAGCGCACGCTTCTCCAGGACACGGTCGCGCGGGTCGCCGGGCCCGGTTTCGCGCCGCCGCTGCTGCTGGCCAACGAGGAACACCGCTTCATCGTCGCCGAGCAGATGCGCACCCTGGACGTCGCGCCGCGCGCCATCGTTCTTGAACCGGTCGGTCGTGGCACGGCTGCGGCGGCCTGCGTTGCCGCCCATGCGGTGCAGGCCGACGATCCGGACGGGCTGGTCCTCGTCCTGCCGTCCGACCACGTCATTCAGGACCCGCAGGCCTTTGCCGCCGCCCTCGAAACCGGCCGGAAGGCGGCCGCGGAGGGCGCCCTGGTGATCTTCGGCATTCCCCCCGTCGGACCGGAGACCGGCTACGGCTACGTCCGCGCCGGCGCCGCGCATGCGACGATCGGGGGATGCGCCCTGCTGGATCGGTTCGTCGAAAAGCCCGACCGTGCGACGGCCGAAGCCTGTCTGGCCGAAGGCGGGTATGCGTGGAACAGCGGCATTTTCCTGTTCAAGGCCTCGGCCTACCTGGCGGAACTCGAACGCCTGGCTCCGCAGGTCGCCGCCGCCGCCAGCGCCGCCTGGACCGCCAGCACCCGTGACGCCGACTTCGTGCGGCTCAAGGCGGCGGCCTTCGAGGCCTGCCCGGCGGTGTCCGTGGACACCGCCGTCATGGAGCACACGCGCCGCGGCGTCGTGGTCCCGGTGTCCATGGGGTGGAGCGACGTCGGTGCGTGGTCGGCCCTGTGGACCCTGGGCGACAAGGATCCGGCCGGCAACGTGGCGCGCGGCGACGTCGTGCTGCACGACGCCCGCGACTGCTATGTGCGCAGCGAGGACGGCGTCCTGGCGGCGGTGGTCGGGGTCGACGACCTGGTGGTCGTGGTCACCGACGATGCCGTTCTGGTGTCGATGCGCGACCGGGCCGACGACGTCAGGATGGTGGTGGAGGGCCTGGCCCGCGACGGCCGGTGCGAGCACCGGACGCACACGACCGTACACCGCCCGTGGGGCAGCTTCCGGCACATCGCCCACGGCGCCGGTTTCCAGATCAAGGACATCACCCTCAGGCCGTCGGCCTCGATCAGCCTGCAACTGCACCACCACCGGGCCGAACACTGGATCGTGATTGCCGGAACCGCCCGCGTCACCCGCGACGAAGAGTCGTTTCTGCTGGCCGAAAACGAGTCGACCTGCATTGCACCGGGCACCGTCCACCGGCTGGAAAATCCGGGCCGGATGCCGCTCCGGCTCATCGAGGTGCAGTCCGGCCGCTACCTTGGCGAGGACGACATCGTCCGGCTCGAGGACGGCCAGGGCCGTCGCGACGGTCAGCCGCGCAGGCCCGCGATGTTGGCGAGGAACCACGCGTAGTACGCCCGCAGGCCGTCCTCCAGCCCGGTCTGGGCCGACCATCCCAGCGCCGCCAGCCGCGACACGTCGAGGACTTTGCGCGGCGTGCCGTCGGGGCGGGGCGTGCCGTCGGGGTGCGCGGCATCGAATTCCAGGCGCCCGGTGAAGCCGACGGTGCGGGCGACGGCCTCGGCGAAAGCGGCGATGGACAGGTCGCGGCCGGTGCCCACGTTGACGGGTGCTGCGTCCGAATAGGTCTCGAGCAGGACCACGCAGGCATCGGCCAGATCATCGACCCACAGGAACTCCCGCCGGGGCCGGCCGGTGCCCCACACCGTCACGCTCTCGGCGCCGGCCACCTTGGCCTCGTGACAGCGCCGCAGCAGGGCGGCGGGCACGTGGCTGTGGAGGGGGTGAAAATTGTCGCCGGGACCAAACAGGTTGGCCGGCATGGCGCAGATGAAGTCGCGCCCGTGCTGCCGACGATAGGCCTGGCACAGCTTGATGCCGGCGATCTTGGCGATGGCATACCATTGGTTGGTCGGCTCGAGCGGACCGGTCAGCAGGGCGTCCTCGGTGACCGGCTGCGGGGCCTCGCGCGGGTAGATGCAACTGGACCCCAGGAACAGCAGCTTCTCGACCGCCACGGCGTGAGCGCCCTGGAGGATGTTGGTCTCGATGGCGAGGTTTTTATAGAGGAAGTCGGCCGGACAGGTGTCGTTGGCATGGATGCCGCCGACATGCGCGGCGGCCAGCACCACCACCTGCGGCCGGTTCGCGGCCAGCCAGTCCTCGACGGCGGCCTGGCGGGTCAGATCGACACTGTCGCGGCCGCAGGTCAGGACCGTGCAGTCCTCGCGCTCCAGCCGCCGCACCACCGCGGACCCGACCATGCCGCGGTGCCCGGCGACCCACACGCGCTTGCCGGCCAGGCTGTACAGGCTATCGCCCACGGTCAGGCCCGCCGCGCACGGCCGCCCGGTCGCTGGCCACCATCTCCGACACCAGCTGGCGGAACGGCGTCGTGTGGGTCCAGCCGAGCACCCGCCTGGCCTTGGACGGATCGCCCAGCAACACGTCCACCTCGGTCGGCCGGAAGTAGCGCGCGTCGATGCGCACCACGGCCTTGCCGGTGGCGGTGTCGATGCCTTCTTCATCAACGCCCGTGCCGCGCCATTCGATGGTCCGGCCGATCTCGGCGAAGGCCAGTTCCACGAACGCGCGCACGGAATGGGTCTCGCCGGTGGCCAGCACGAAGTCGTCCGGGGTGTCCTGCTGGACGATCCGCCACATGCCCTCGACGTAGTCCTTGGCGTGGCCCCAGTCGCGCTTGGCGTCGAGGTTGCCAAGGTACAGCGTGTCCTGCAGGCCCAGTTCCATGGCCGCCACGGCGCGGGTGATCTTGCGGGTGACGAAGGTTTCGCCGCGGATCGGGCTTTCGTGGTTGAACAGGATGCCGTTCGAGGCGTGCATGCCATAGGCCTCGCGGTAGTTCACCGTGATCCAGTAGGCGTACAGCTTGGCCGCCGCATAGGGGCTGCGCGGATGGAACGGCGTCGTCTCGCTCTGCGGGGTTTCCTGGACCTTGCCGTAGAGTTCGGACGTCGAGGCCTGATAGAACCGCACCGTGTCGCCCATCTTGAGGATGCGGATGGCCTCGAGCAGGCGCAGGGTTCCCATGGCGTCGCTGTTGGCGGTGTACTCGGGCGTTTCGAACGACACCTGGACGTGGCTCTGGGCGGCGAGGTTGTAGATCTCGTCGGGCTGCACCTCCTGGACCAGGCGGATGAGGTTGGTGGCGTCGGTCAGATCGCCGTAGTGCAGGAAGAAGCGGGCGTCGCCCCCGTTTTCATGCGTGTCGTGCGGGTCGGTGTAGAGGTGGTCGATGCGCCCCGTGTTGAACGACGACGAGCGGCGCTTGACGCCGTGGACGGCATACCCCTTGGCGAGCAGGAGTTCCGCCAGATAGGCGCCGTCCTGTCCGGTGATGCCGGTCACCAGCGCCGTCTTCCCCGGCACGGCAGCGGTCTGTCGAGGGGCGGGCGGCATCCGCCGTCAGGCGCGCCAAAAAATCTGATTATAGGACGCCAGCGCCTGACCGGGGCAGGTCGGCTGATATCCCCTGGCCGTCATGAAGGCCGTGATGGAATCCGCCTGGGCGCGTTGGCTTTCCGTCGCGCCGCCGATCTCCACCAGAACAGAACGCGTCGTCGGCGAGTCCAGCGTTTTGGTTGCCCCGACCAGAATCCGGTCCTCGATGCTGTCCACGTCGATCTTGATATGGGTTGGCGCCCGCAGCGCATGCTGGTCGATCAGCGTATCGACCGATGACACCAGAACGGAAACCGACCCGCCCGGTCGTGCATTGACGACGCGGCCGCTGTCCGCCTTGTCCACGGAACTGCCAACGGACCCGGCCCCGCCATCGGCCAGGAAGAATTCGGTCGCACCCGCCCGGTCGTCAAGCGCCAGGCAGAAGCATGCCATGTGATCGGCGACATTATTCAGGGCAGCGTTACGGACCAGGCAGACGTAGCTGTGGGGATTGGCCTCGAAGGCATAAACCGGGTGCCCGCGCCGTGCCGCGTACAGGGCGAACACCCCGACGCAGGCGCCAATGTCCCAATACACGTCGCCCGGCGCGAAACTGTCGATCCAGCCCAGCGTCCCCGGCTCGTCCTGGTACGCCGCACGCGGCCAATAGAGCGATGCCTTGTTGGGGCACCAGAAACTGAGCGGCCCGGCCGGCGTGTCCACATCGACGACCGGCACCATGTTTTCCGAAATGCGGGCATGCGTGGCCAGCCGGCTCCACCGCCGCAGTGGCGACGTCAAGGCGCGGACGCAGGCAGAGACCGCAGAAGCGTAAGATCGACTCATGATTTCATCGTCCGCGAAGTTGGCTGCCGGAGAGACACATCAACCGAATGGGACGGCCCCCCTGGTGAGGCTCCCGAAAGGCCATGCAACTGGAATGCACGAGCGCCGCGGCAGGCACCGGCAGGGCGGCGCGCAGCAGGCTCAGGAAATGTTTCGACAGGATGCTGCCGCCGTTGCGCCTGCGATGCCACTTCCAGGCCCGCCCGATGGCGTGGCGGATCAATCGCACCCTTAGATCTTCCGGCAGTTCTGGATGGTCGTCCAGAAAATGAGCCAGCGCCAGGTTGAGGTCATGGAGTATCTGCGCGTCGCTGCCGCTCGCCCGCGCCGGATCGGAGGCGTCTTCCAGCGGCGGCGCCAGCGCCAGGACGGCCGGCACATGCGCAAAGGGAGTCCGCGCAGCGACACGCAAGGCCACGGAGTAGTCCTGGATGAACACCCGCGTGTCACAGCCGCCAACCGACCGCAGCACCTCCGTCCGCGCCAGCATGCAGGTCGGGTTGAAGAACATCTTCTTGCCCAGCAGCGTGAGGGGGGCATTCTGCAGGATCGGGCTTGCCTCCGCGGTCGGGCAGGCAATCATCCGGTCGCGGGCCGCCTCGTCGGGAGCATCCAGGATCGTGCAGTAGGCAAACCCGGTGCCAAGGGCTTGGGCGGCGTCGATCAGCATGGCGGTGGCGTTGGGGGCGAGGACATCATCGCCGTCCACCAGCTTGATCCAGGGCCGCGTCGCCTCTGCCACGCCGCGGTTGGTCGCAGCGCTTGGCCCGGCATTCGGCTGAGTGATCAAACGCACGTTGGGCCAGCCTGCGGTCAGCCGCTCCAGGACCGCGAGGCTGTCATCGGTTGAACCGTCATCGACAAAGATGAACTCGGGGTCATCCAGACCGGTCTGGGCGCTCAGGCTTCTGATCACCAAAGGCAGAAACGATGCCTTGTTGTAGACGGTGACGACAAATGAAACGGACCGCATGGCAGATGTCCTGGAACCCAGTCTTGAACGGAAGCTCGAAAAAGCGGCAAGTCTGCTGTAGCACGCGCACCACGGCCCCACAACCGGTTGCCGCGCATCATCGGAACCACTACACTCCGCAGCCTCACGAAATCCTCCGGGGGACGGGCACGTGGACGGCAAAGTGGACGGCACCGGCATTTCCAGGCGCATACTGGTCACCGGTGGCGCCGGGTTCATCGGCTCGCACCTGTGCGAACGGCTGCTCGACGCCGGGCACGAGGTGCTGTGCGTCGACAACTACTTCACCGGCCGGCGCGCCACGGTTGCGCACCTTTTGGACAATCCCCGCTTCGAGCTGATGCGCCACGACGTGACGTTCCCGCTGTATGTCGAGGTTGACGAGATCTACAACCTCGCCTGCCCGGCCAGCCCGGTGCACTACCAATACGACCCGGTGCAGACCACCAAGACCAGCGTGCATGGCGCCATCAACATGCTCGGCCTCGCCAAGCGCGTGCGGGCGAAGATCCTTCAGGCCTCGACGTCCGAAGTGTACGGCGACCCGTCGGTTCATCCGCAGACCGAGGATTACTGGGGCAACGTCAACCCGATCGGCCCGCGCGCCTGCTATGACGAGGGCAAGCGCTGCGCCGAGACGCTGTTCTTCGACTACCACCGCCAGCACGGCCTGCGCATCAAGGTGGCGCGCATCTTCAACACCTACGGCCCGCGCATGCACCCCAACGACGGCCGGGTGGTGTCCAACTTCATCGTCCAGGCCTTGCAGGACGCGCCGATCACCCTGTACGGCGACGGCGCCCAGACGCGCTCGTTCTGCTACGTGGACGACCTGGTGGACGGCCTCATCCGCCTGATGAACAGCGACGACGCCGTGACCGGCCCCATCAACCTGGGCAATCCGGGCGAGTTCACCATGCTGGAACTGGCCGAAAAGGTCATCAAGGCCACCGGATCGCGCTCGGTCATCGAGCATCACCCGCTGCCCCAGGACGACCCCCGCCAGCGCAAGCCCGACATCGCCCTGGCCCGCCGCGTCCTCGGCTGGGAGCCATCGGTGGGGCTGGAGCACGGCCTGGCCGACACCATCGCGTACTTCCGCCGGCTTCTGGACGCGCCCGCATAATGCCATCCTCATCCGCTTTCAGTCGGACGGCCGTCGTGGCCGCCGTGCTGTTGGGCGTGGCCGTGCCGTCCATCACCTGGGGGCGCGGGCTGGTCAACGTGTTTGCCGCCATCGGGCTGGTGCTGGTCTTCGCCTGCCTGTGGGACGACCGGCGGCGCGGCGCCCTGGCGCCGCTGTTCGGCCGCCGCCTGCTGGTCGCCCTGGCCGTGGTGGCTGCGGCCTGGCTGCCGTCGGTGGCGCTGTCCATCGCGCCCGGCATGTCGGTCGATACATGGCTGCGCGTCGTCCTCATCATGGTCGGCGGCGTTGCCGTTCACCAGTTCCTGGCCGCCGACCCGGCGCGCCTGACCTTCACCCTGAAGGCGTTGCTGGCGACGGCGGGCATGGCGGCGGTCTATGCCGCTCTGCGTTATGGCCTGCCGCCCGCCGCGCAGCCGGGGCTGAGCACGGCGCGCCCGGATCTGATCTTCAAGGCGGCGTCGAACCTGTTCGCCCTGCTGGTTCCGGTAGCCCTGTGGGCCGGGTGGACCCTGGGCGGCCGGTGGCGTTGGGCGGCCGGGCTGGCGGTGGCCGGCAGCATCATGATGCTGGTCGGTTCCGACAGCCGCGCCTCGCTGGCAGGGCTGCTGGCCGGCGCCCTGGCCGGTGCCCTGGCCGTGGTCCTGCGGCGGCGCTGGTGGTGGGTGCTGGCCCCGGTGGCGCTGTTGATGGCCGGCGCCTTCTGGTACCTGTTCCAGCGCATGGCCGGGGTCGACCTGGACCACCTTGAGGTCTTCGCCCCGGCATGGCTGATCGACGTCCATCGCCAGCACATCTGGGCGTTCGTGCTGGGCGGCTTCATCGACCATCCGCTGGTCGGGATCGGCATGGGCGCGGCCAGGGAAATGGCCGGCGCGGGCGAGATGATCCCCGGCGTCGGAGGCATTTTCGTGCCCTCCCACCCCCACAACTGGATGGTCGAGGCCCTGGGCGAAACCGGCTTGATCGGGACGCTGCCGCTGGTCGCCGTGGTGATCGGCCTGGTGGTCGGCTGGCTGCGCGCCTGGCTGCGCGATGGCGACGCCGCCGCCCTGACGCTGTTCATCGTGCTGACCATGTTCTTCGCCGCCGGGCTGTTCAATTTCAGCCTGTGGCGGGCCTACTGGCTGATCGGCCTGATCGTGCCCTACGCCATGATCACGGCGGCACGCCGGCTCGGTGATCCCGGTCAGGCCGGCAGAATGGACCGGTAGAGCGCGACGACTGCGCGCCCAACCGCCTGTTCCGAATAGGTTTCCTCGGCCTGCCGCCGTGCCTCCCGCCCCAGGCGCGCGCGCAGGGCGGGATCCAGGGCAAGCCGTTCGAGGGCATCGGCCAGCGACGCGGCATCGCGCACCGGCACCAGAAGGCCGTTGACGCCGTCCTCGACCAACGCCCGACATCCCGGAACATCGGTCGTCACCAGCGGCCGGCCGCAGGCCGCGGCCTCCAGCAAGGACTTGGGCATTCCCTCGCGGTAGGACGGCAGGACGGCAATGTGGCTGGCGGCCGTGAGCGCGGCAATGTCGTCCCGGCGCCCCAGGAACTCGACCACGCCTTCGGCCATCCAGCCCCTGACGACGTCCTCGGAGATGACGCGCGGATTGGCCGGGTCACGGTCGCCGGCCACCTGGATGCGGAGCTTCACGCCGCGCCCCCGCAGCAGGCGGGCCGCCTCGACCAGCTCGCCGATGCCCTTGTCCCACAACAGGCGGGCGACACAGAGGGCAACCGGCACCCCCTGTGGTTCCGGGACCGGAACGAAGGCGCCGGTGTCCACGCCCGAACCGGGGATGAGCACCACGCGCCCGGCCTGGACCAGGCCCCGCTCCACGAACAGCGCCCGGTCATCGTCATTCTGCACCAGGACGCGGCTGTTCGGCCGGTTGAGCAGCAGGCGGAACGCGGTGATGATGGCCGGACGCAGGACGGCCGCCTTGAGCGACGTGGCCGTGAACACGAACCCCATGCCGGCCAGCGCGTTGACCACCGCCGGCACTCCGGCGAGGCGGGCGGCCAGGGCGCCGTAGAGCACCGGCTTCATGGCCACATGGTGCACCAGGGCCGGCCGTTCACGCCGATAAAGCGCCGTCAGTTCGAGCACCGCGCGGGCCTCGATCCACGGATTGAGGCTTTCGCGGCGGAGGTGCCTCAACGGCAGGACGCGGAAGCCTTCGGCTTCGATACGCTCCTGGTGCGCGCCGACCCGGCAGGCCACCGCCACGGCGAAACCGGCGGCGCGGGCGGCACGCGCCATGGGCAGGCGATGGGACCAGAAGGCCCAGTCCTCGGTAACGACGAAAATCAGCAGGGGATCCGCCACGGCTCAGGCCAGCTCCCGAAAGAGGGCGGCATACCGCTCCAGCACCAGGGGCAGGGCCCACGTTTCGCTCACCCGGCGCCGCGCCGCCGCGCCGAGAGCCTGACGCTCCACCGTCGGCAGGCCCACCAGGGCCTCCATGGCGCCGGTCAGCGCCGCGACATCGTTCGGCGCCGCCGTGCGGCCGGTCGGGCCGACGATCAGCGCCGCATCGCCGACCTCGGTCGCCACCACCGGCACGCCGCAGGCCATCGCCTCGCAGATGACATTCGAGAACCCTTCGCCGAACAGGGACGGCGAAACCAGCCCGTCCAGCCCCGGCAGCAGGTCTTGAACATCGCCCCGCTCGCCCAGCGCCACCACCCCCGGCACGACCGGCAGGGCAGGGGTGCCCGCGCCGATCAGCACGGCGTGAACGGTGGGGAACCTGGCCCGCAGCCGCGCAAAGGCCCGCAGGAACACGTCGTGTCCCTTCATGGCATCGACGCGCGCCACCACACCCAGGACCATCGCCTCCTCGGGCAGCCCGGCGGCCGTGCGCAAGGCGGCCCGCGCACCCGACACGGGGCGGAAGACATCGGTGTCGATCCCGTTGGGGATGACCCGCCATGCCCGCGGCCGGTAGCCCAGCCCACTGTGGAAGCGCTGCCCCGCCTGCGAGTTCGCCAGCACGACGGCGGGACGCCGCGAGGCGGCGGCAAGGACGCGCGACAGGCGGCCATAGCGCGCCGCATCCATGTCCGAGCAGCGCAGGTTCCACACCAGCGCCCGCGCGGTGCCCGGCACCAGGGTCGCCACCGTGCCCAGGAAGTCGGCGTGATACAGCCAGGTCATCAGCACGTCGGGCCGCTCGCGCCGCAGCAGGCCGATCAGGCGGAGCAGACCGCGCGGGTCCAGGCTGCCGCGTGCCATGCCCAGGTCGTGAACCGCCACCCCGGCGGCGGCCAGCGTCGGACCGAAGGTGCCCGGCCCGGTCATCGAGATCACCCCTTGCGTGATGCCGGGGTCGTCCAGCCGGGTGGCCAGCCGGGTCAGCATCCGCTCGGCCCCGCCGGTGCCCAGCCCGGTGATCAGGTGCAGGACCTTGATGGTCATGGAGCCGGCCGCACCACGAACACCGTCGTCACCGACCCGAGCAGGCCCGCCAGCCGCCGGCGCGCGGGCAGGGACAGGGACGGCCCGAACAGCAGATACCCGGTGTAGAACAGGCCGAGCGGGCGGACGGTTTCGACCACCCATCCGGCCGCCTCGAACCGTTGCCGCCACGCGCGGTCGGAAAACGACGACAGTTCACCCAGGGCGCTGTCATGGTCGCCATGCGGCATGGCCATGACCAGGCGGCGCAGAATCATCAGCGGCCCGCCCAGGCCGCGCGCCGTGCGCCCGCCCTCGCCCGACAGGGACGCGCCGGGCATCGGCCGCCCCCTCAACCGCCGCCAGATCAGGCGGGGCAGGCTGGGATAGTGGGTGAGCAGCGTCCACAGCCGCCAGCCCGCGTTGGGCACGACATGCACCGCCACGCCGCCGGGCCGCAGCACGCGACGCATGTCGGCGAGCAGGCTGTCCAGGTCGGCCACATGCTCCAGCACGTTCGACGAATACAGCGCATCCACGCTGCCGTCCGCAAAGGGCAGGGTGCGGCCGTCGTAGACGGTCACCGGATAGACGGTGTGGGGCGGCGCCGCGACGTCCAGGCAGTCCACCCGCGCGAACCGCCCGGCCAGGCGCGCGGCGGCCAGCCCGGTGCCGCCGCCGATCTCCACCACATGCCCGGCATCCCCGAACAGGTCGAGGACGGCATCGAGTTCTGCCATGCGCAGGGCTTGAAGATGGGCGGTTTCAGGGTGTGGTGTCGGCATGCGGGCCTCGCGGGCGGGTCTGAACCCGCCGATAAGAGCGGGGCGCCAGGGGCTGCGTCAAGCGGTTGTCGCAACCTTGCCAGTGGACAGGCTCCGTCCCATCGGCTTACCTATGCTCGCGGAGTGGCCTTGCCTTCCGCCGTTCCGCTGCCTGTCGAGGATCCTCCCGTGCCCCCTGCCGCCCGACCCAAGGTGACCATTGGCGTCCCTGTTCGCAACGGCGCCGCCCATCTGGAAAAGGCGCTGGAGTCCCTGGTTACCCAGACCCTGCAGGATATCGAGATCGTGGTGTCCGACAACGCCTCGGACGACGCCACGGCCGCGATCCTGCGCCAGTTCACCGAGCGCGACAGCCGGATCCGCACCTTCCGCCAAGCCACCCTGATCCCCGTGATCGATAACTTCCAGTTCGTGCTGGAGCAGGCCCGCGCGCCTTACTTCATGTGGGCCGCCCACGACGACAGCCGCCAGCCGGAGTTCGTCGAGCGCCTGTGGGAACGACTTGAAACCTCCCCCGACGCCGTGCTGGCCTGCGGTGACATCATCGAGCACGTCCATGGCGAACCGCAGGACCGCCTGCCCGATTTCGTCACCGAGGGCCTGCCCGCGTGGCGCCGCATGAGAAAGACGGCGGCCATGCAGTGCTATCACATCTATGGCCTGTGGCGGACCGAGACCCTGCGCAGCATCCCCATGGTGAACATTCCGTGGTGGCCCGACACCCCGATCATGGTGGCGGCGGCGGCGCGCGGCACGTTCGTCCATGTGCCGGGGGTGACGTTCTTTTACCGCTTCAATCCCAAGCCGTTCTTCGGCCTCGTCGCGCCGGGCGAAACCCGCGCCGTGCGCAAGCTTGCCATCGGGGCGGCGGCCTTGGGCACCCTGGTGGCGCAGTCGGTGCGCACGGTCGGCCGCGTGGCCGGGCCGATGCTCGGTGCCTTCGCCGGATGGCTGGCCTTCGTCAAGGCGACGCGCCAGGTGGCCGGTTACATCGGCCGCAGGATCTAGCGGTGGGTGCGCTTGGCCGCAACATGCTGGTCAACGTGGCGGGGCGGGCGTGGGCGGCGGTCATCCAGATTGCCTTCATGCCCATTCTGCTGCGGCTGCTGGGCGCTGACGGGTTCGGTCTGATCGGCGTGTTCCTGACGCTTCAGGCCGCGGCCTTGGTGTTGGAAAATGCCTATGCGCTGACCGTGAACCGCGAGGTGTCGCGTCTGCGCGGCAGCGGTGGAGAGGGCATTCCTGCCACCCTGCGCACCGCCGAGGTCATGGCATGGCTGACCGCCGCCGGGTTCGCCCTGCTCCTGGCGGCACTGGTCCCGCTTTTGAGCGAGGTGTGGGTGACGGCCGATAGCCTTGCGGCATCCACCCTGACGACCGCGCTGTGGTTGATGGTGCCCACGCTCGGCCTGCAATTGGGCGCCGGGCTGTACGTCGGGGCGCTGCTCGCCGGGGACCGGCACGGCACCGCCAACCTGCTGCTGGCGACCACCGCCACCTTGCGGTCGGGCGGGGCGGCGGCAGTGGTGATGCTGACCGACGGCGGAGTGCTGACGTATTTCCTGTGGCAGATCGCCGTGGCGTTGTTCCATGCCGGGGCCGGGGCGCTGCTCGCCTGGCGAAGCGTTGCACGGACCGGCGCGCCGGCCCGCTTCGAGCGTGCCCGACTGAGTCTGTTCGCGTCGTTCGGCGGCGGGATGCTGGGCATCGGGCTGCTCGGTGCCCTTCTCACCCAGATGGACCGCATCGTTCTGGTGCGTTGGGCCGGACTGACCGAGCTTGGCTACTACACGTTCACGGCCAGCCTTGCGGCGGTGCTTCTTTATCTGGCGGGTCCGATCAGCCAGGGGGTGTTTCCCGCGCTTGCCGCCGCGTTGGGCCGCGCCGACCGTGCCGAGGCGGCGCGCACCTTTGCCGCGGGAACGCAGGTTCTGGGTGCGCTGGCGGTGCCCGCCGGGCTGGTGCTGGCGGTATTCGGGCAGGAGATCGTGACCGTGTGGACGGGCGATGCCGCCTTGGCCGTCCGGCTCGCTCCACTGCTGGCCCTGCTGGCCGTCGGCAGCACGCTGAACGCCGTGGTCTACCTGCCGTCGCACCTCTATCTGGCCAGCGGCCGGACCCGGCTGGTGGTGGCTTTTTCGGCCGTCGCGGCGGGTGTTCTCGGAGCCGCTCTGGTTCCCCTGGTGGACCGCTTCGGCGCCCTCGGGGCGGCTGGCGGCTGGGCAGCGCTGAATCTGGCCTACGCGGCGGTTCTGGCGCCGCTCATCCTGCGCCGCGTGTTGCCGGGGCAGGGATGGTCGTGGGCCCTGCGCGGCGTCCTGGTTCCCCTGGCCGTGGCGCTTCCGGCAGTCGGCGCGGCGCGGCTGGCCATGCCCGCCGAGCCGGAGCTGACCGCCATCGTCGGCCTGCCCGTGGCAGCGGGGCTGGCTGCCGTGCTGCTGGCCGCCGTTGCCGCGCCGGAGATTCGCACCCGGCTTGTCAAAGGCATGACGAATTGACAGGCACCGGGTCTTCCACTAAGAGCCAAACTTTCCGTTCGGAGGCGAGGTGACATCATGAAAGCCGTAATCCTGGCCGGCGGCCACGGTACCCGCATCTCCGAAGAAAGCGCCCTGCGCCCCAAGCCGATGATCGAAATCGGCGGCAAGCCGATCATCTGGCACATCATGAGCATCTATGCGGCCCACGGTGTGCGCGACTTCATCGTGTGCGCCGGCTACCGCGCCTACATGCTCAAGGAATACTTCGTCAACCTGGTGCTGCACCACAACGACATCACGGTTGATCTGGCGACCCGCTCGGTAAGCTACCTGGACAGCTCCGCGCTGGACTGGAGGGTCACCGTCGTCGACACCGGCCTCGATACCATGACCGGGGGCCGCCTGAAGCGGATCCGGCCGTTCCTCGACCCCGACGAGCCGTTTTTCATGACCTATGGCGATGGCGTCGGGGACGTGGATCTGACGGCGCTCAAAGCCTTCCACGACAGCCACGGCCTGAAGGCCACGATGACCACGGTGCGTCCGCCGGCCCGGTTCGGTGCCGTGCACCTCGACGGCGACAAGGTCAGCGCCTTCGTCGAGAAACCGAGTGCGGAAGGCGGCATGATCAACGGCGGCTTCTTCGTGCTCGATCCGTCGGTGCTCAACCTGATCGAGGGCGATGCCACGGTGTGGGAGCGCGAGCCGCTGGTCGGGCTGGCCGCCCAGGGGCAGCTTGCCGCCCACCAGCACCTGGGATTCTGGCAGCCCATGGACACCCTCCGCGAAAAGATCCTGCTGGAGGACTTGTGGTCGTCCGGCAAGGCCCCCTGGAAGGTCTGGCGCTAGAATGCTACGGTCCTTTTTCCCAACCTCGCCAAGGTGATCCTGTTTCCATGAGCGACATAGAAGAGTTCAGGGCGCAACGCGCCCAGCGCCTGACAAGCCTCCGGGAAGACCACCCCGCGCGGGTTGCCGCAGACCGCTTCATGGAAGAGTCCATAGGCGCTCTGTACTCTTACAATTTCGAATGGATGGGCGTGCCGATCATCCAGTACCCGCAGGACATCGTGGCCCTGCAGGAACTGATCTGGAGGATCAAGCCCAAGGTCATCGTCGAGACCGGCGTGGCGCGGGGCGGGTCGGTGATTTTCCTGGCCTCCATGCTGGAACTGGCGGGCACCGGCGGTACGGTCATCGGCGTCGACATCGACATCCGGCCGCATAACCGCGAGGTCATCGAAACCCACCCGATGGCGCACCGCATCCAGCTGGTCCAGGGATCGTCCATCGACCCGACCATCGTCGAGACGGTCAAGGCCCAGGCGCGCAAGGCCGCCGGGGACGGCCCGATTCTGGTCATCCTGGATTCGAACCACACGCACGATCATGTCCTGGCCGAACTGCGGGCCTACGCCGATCTGGTGCAGGCGGGCAGCTATCTGGTGGCCCTTGATACCGTGGTCGAGCGGCTTCCCCCCGAACTCGCCTTCGACCGGCCATGGGGGCCCGGCGACAATCCGATGACGGCCGTGGATGCCTTCCTGACCGAATGCGACCGCTTCGAGATCGACCATGAAATCGACGCCAAGCTGCTGATTTCGGTCGGCCCGCGCGGATACCTGAGGTGCATTCGGTGACCCAGAGCGAGAGCGCGGCCTGCCCCCTGTGCAATTCCATCGCGGACGTGGCCGTCCTCGACAGTTCGGCTGTCCCGGTATTTCAGAACGTCCTCTATCCCACGTTCGAAGAGGCGCGCAGTGCAGCCACCGGCCGTCTGGCCATCCGCGCCTGCCCGGCCTGCGGCTTCGTCCACAATGCCGCGTTCGACCCCGACAGCGCGCTCTATGACGCCAACTACGAGAACAATCAAAGCCACTCGGCAGTGTTCACCCGCCATATCCAGGGATCTGTGGCGGCAGTGCTCCGCGCCGTCACCCCCGGCGAGACGGTGCTGGAGGTCGGCTGCGGCCAGGGGTATTTCCTGTCCCATTTGGCCCAGGCCGCCCCGGCGGGAACGCCGCTCATCGGATTTGATCCCGCCTGGCGCGGCGGGACACCCCCGGCGCCCGGGGTGGAAATCCACGCCCGCCTGTTCGACCGCGCCGCCGCGGAGAGCCTGGACCGGCCCATCGGCGCCGTCGTCAGCCGACACGTCATCGAGCATGTCCGGGATCCTCTGGGCTTCCTGAACGCCATCCGGGCCGCTCTCCCCACGCAGCGGCCGGTGGACCTGTTCATCGAGACACCCTGCGTGCAGTGGATCCTCGACAACGGGGTGGTGCAGGATTTCTTCTACGAGCACTGCTCCTACTTCACGGCTGAAACCCTGGACACCGCGCTGGGCCGCTCCGGCTTTGAGACGGTGTCCATCGACCATGTGTTCGGTGGGCAGTATCTGTGGGCTCATGCCCGGACCGGCGACACCGCCACACATGCGCCGTCGTCCGCCGCCGGCATGGTGAAAAGCGCGGCGGCGTTCCGCGAGCGCTATGCCGCATCGCTCGCCCGCTGGCGGGAAACGCTGGGCGCGGCCCGGCAGAAGGGCCGTGTTGCCCTATGGGGCGGCGGAGCCAAGGGCGTCACCTTTGCCGCCGTGTTCGATCCCGACCGCGCTCTGATCGACTGCATCGTCGACATCAATCCGGGCAAGCAAGGCCATTTCACCCCCCTGACCGCGCACCCCGTCCTGTCGCCTGAAGCGGCGGCCGAGCGCAATATCCGCACGCTGGTGGTAATGAACCCGTTGTATCGGGACGAGATCGCGGCAACCTGCGCCAGCATGGGATGGATGCCTGAACTGTTGGAAAGTTAGGGGGCTTTCGAACGTGCGTTTCCTGTCCACGGACCTGCCCGGCGTCGTCATCGTTCAGGGAGACCCCCAGGGCGATGAGCGCGGGACGTTCATGCGCACCTACTGCGCCGAAACCTTCGCCGCCCACGGCCTGCCGCCGCTGGGGGTGCAGTGCAACGTGTCGCGCAATGCCCGCAAGGGCACCCTGCGCGGACTGCATTTCCAGGCCCAGCCGCTGCCCGATGCCAAGCTGGTGCGCTGCACGCGGGGGCGGGTGTTCGATGTCGCCGTGGACGTGCGGCCCGGCTCCCCGACCCTGGGCCGCTGGACGGCCACCGAACTGGACGAGGCCTCGGGCCGCGCCCTGTTCATTCCGGGCGGCTTCGCGCATGGCTTCCTGACCCTGACCGACGACGCCGAACTGTTCTACATGATGGGTGCATCCTATGCGCCCGACCTGGCGCGCGGCGTGCGGTGGGATGATCCCGACATTGCCATTGCCTGGCCCGCCGCGCCGGAGGTGCTGTCGGATCGCGATCGCGCGCTGCCCCTCCTGGCCGGGCTCGTCGATCCATGACGCGGGTCCTGGTCACCGGAGCGTCGGGCTACATCGGCCGCCCGGCCCTGGCGGCGCTGGCGGACCGGGGCTTCACCCCGGTCGCCCTGGGACGCTCCGTTCCCGAGGACCTGCGGGACGCCGCCGAGTGGCATCGCGTGGACCTGCTCGATGCCGTGGCGGTGCGCGCCGTGGTGGCCCGGATCGCCGCTCCGCGCTGCCTGCATCTGGCGTGGGATGTCGGGACGGGATACTGGACCAGCCCGGCCAACCTCGACTGGCTGGCCGCCGGGCTGACCCTGCTGCGGGCGTTTCAGGAGGCCGGCGGCCGGCGCTTCGTGGCGGCCGGAACCTGCGCCGAATACGACTGGACGGTCCTCGACGGCCAGCCGATCCCCGAAACCGCGCCACGCCGGCCCCACACCCTGTATGGCGCGGCCAAGGCCGCCTTTCACGACGTGCTGGCCGCCCATGCCGCCGCCAGCGGCCTGGACATGGCGTGGGGCGTGGTCTTTCACTCGGCGGGGCCGTTCGAGCGGCCGGAGCGGCTGGTGCCCTCGATCATCAAGGCCCTCGCGCAGGGCCGTCCGGCCCCGTGCAGCCCCGGCACCCAGGTCCAGGACATCATGGACGTGCGCGATCTGGGCGCGGCCTTTGCCGCCCTTATCGACAGCCCCTGCACCGGAGCGGTCAACCTGGGCAGCGGACGGGGCGTCAGCGTGGCCGAAATCGCGCGCCGGACCGCCGCCGCGTGCGGCCGCCCCGACCTTCTGCACCTGGGCGCCCTGCCGCCGCGCCCCGGCGAGCCCCCGGTTCTGGTGCCCGACACCACCCGTCTGACCACCGAAGTCGGCTTCACGCCCCGGCATGAGCTCGGCGACACCCTGGACCATGCCGTGGCGTGGTGGCGGGCCCGTCCGGAGAGGTCCTGAGATGTCCCTGTCCCGACTGTTTCGCCGCAAGCGCCCCAAGCCGCTGCCGCCGCACGTCACCATCGGCCGCCATTCCTATGGCATCGGCCACCGCAATGTCGTCCGCCCCACGGCGGAGGCGCCGATCACCGTCGGCAACTTCTGTTCGTTCGGGCCGGAGGTGTTGATCTTCGGTCAGGCCGACCACCCGACCAACCTGCCCTCGACCTATCCGTTCCGCTCCCTGCTGTTCACGCCGGAGCAGGGCCTGCGCGACGCCGTCACCCGCGGCGGCGTGACCATCGGCCATGACGTGTGGGTCGGGGCGCGGGCGATCATCCTGTCGGGCGTGACCATCGGCGACGGCGCGGTCATCGGCGCCGGGGCCGTGGTCAGCCGCGACGTGCCGCCCTACGCCATTGCCGTGGGCAACCCGGCGCGCTTGGTGCGGCATCGTTTCGCGCCCGAAATTATCGCGCGCCTCCAGGCCCTGCGCTGGTGGGAGTGGTCCGACGAGCGCCTGCGCCTGCTCGACGATGTGCTCTACGGCCCGGTCGAGGAGTTCCTGGCCCGCTGCGAGACCGCACGATGAGCACCGTCGCCATCGGACTGCCGGTCTACAACGGCGCCGAGTACCTGGACGAGGCGTTGGCCTCGCTCTGTGCCCAGACCTTTCCCAGCCTGCGCATCGTGATTTCCGACAACGCCTCGACCGACGGCACGGCCGACATCATCGCGGCCTGGGCGGCGCGGGACTCCCGCATCGTGTCGGTCCGCCAGCCCGAGAACATCGGCATGATGGCGAACTTCGCCGTCGTGCGGACCCTGGCCGACAGTCCGTGGTACATCCAGGCGGCCCACGACGACACGTGGTCGCCCAATTTCGTGTCCGCCCTCCATGCCGCGGCGACGGCCCGGCCAGGCTGCCTGCTGGCCGTGCCGCAGGTCGTCAAGACCACCCCCGACGGCCGCGAGGACCTGCGCACCCCGATCCCGCCCGGCCTTGGCTCGGCGCAGGGCCTCAGCCGCATCCGTCTGCTGCTGCGCTGGGCGCAAAGCGGCTGGGTCTACGGCCTGTTCAATCGCCAGGCGCTGCTCGACGCCCAGGCGCCGACCGACCGCTTCGGCCATACCTGGGGCAACGAGTTCATCACCCTGTTGCCGATGCTGCTGTCCGGCCGGGTCACCGGGTCCAACGATGCGGTGTACTACCAGCGCCAGACCGCGCTGTCCGAAGACCGCTACAAGCCCAAGACCCTGGCCGCCCAGAAGGCGCTCTACCGCGCCTTCCTGCGCGAGGCAAAGGCCCTGCTCGATGTCCAGCCGCTGACGCCGCTGCAACGCCTGAGCCTGCTGCCGGCCATCCTCGGCTACACCGACCGCCACGCCTGGAAACTGCGGCGGCTGGTGCGATCCACACTGCGGGGGCGCTAACGGGTGGTGGGAAGAACGCGGGCTTTGCCCGCACCCACCAAAGGCCATTGGCCTTTGGAAACCGTTTTTGGGGGTTTCCCTTAGCGCCGCAGGCCCCCAACCCATTCCAGCAACCCATGATCGTCGTTCCCGCGCAGGCGGGAACCCAGGGCCGTGGAGAAAGTCCCGGCGGCATCGTTAAAGCGGTTTGCCTTTGATGTGAACCACCGCCTGTGCTCATGCATCTTGGGCTGCCGCCCAAACCCGCTTGGGGCAGGCCCCAAACCCCTTTTTCTTCTTCAAGAAATAAGGGAGGTCTGGAGCGTAGCTCCAGGCCGGCGGCAGCCATCCGCGACAGCGGACCACTGCGTCAAGTTAAACGCAAACCGCTTTAAGACGCTCAGTCCAAACGATTATCTTGACGCCCCTGGGCACCCGCCTGCGCGGGTGCGACGGAGCTTTTTAGCGACTTTTTTCAAAGCGCCCACCTCACGGGGTCCGGGGCCAATGGCCCCGGCGGGGGTATGGGGCTGGCCCCACCTTCTCCCCTCCCTAAACCTAATCCAGCACCGTCGTGGTCGGCACCGGAATGACGAAGCGCCCGCCCCAGTCCCGCACGTGGGCCATGGTGGCGGTCACCTCGGCGGCGATGTTCCAGGGCAGGATCAGCACGTAGTCGGGCTTCGTCTCGGCGATTTTTTCCGGCGCGTAGACCGGCAGGCGCGACCCTGGCAGCAGGCGGTTCTGCTTGTGCGGGTTGCGGTCGACCACATAGGCGATCTGACCGGTGCCGATGCCGCAGAAGTTCAGCAGGGTGTTTCCCTTGGCCGCCGCGCCATAGGCCACCACTGTCTTGCCCTCGGCCTTTGCGCGGTCGAGGAAGGCCAGCAGGGCATCGCGCACCGCCGCCACCTTGAGATTGAAGCCGTCATAGGTCTCCGGCAGGTGCAGGCCGGCCGCCGCTTCCTCGGCCCGCACCGACACCACGCCCGGCTGCTCCGGGTGGGCGGCGCTGTCGGCCCGGCAGGCCAGGACGCGCAGGCTGCCGCCGTGGGTGGTCAGGCGTTCGACGTCGAACACGCGCAGGCCGTGGCGGGCGAACACCGCCTCGACGACCAGCAGCGAGAAATAGCAGAAGTGTTCGTGGTAGATGGTGTCGAACTGGACCTCCCGGATGAGGTTCAGAAGGTGCGGGAATTCGACCGACACCACCCCGTCGGCCTTCAGCAGATGGGCCAGCCCGGCGACGAAGTCGTTGAGGTCGGGGACGTGGGCCAGCACGTTGTTGCCGACCAGCAGATCCGCCGTCCGCCCGCGCGCCGCCAGATCCCGCGCCGTCTCCAGCCCGAAGAAGCGGACTTCCACCGGAATGCCCAGCGCGGTCGCGGCCTCGGCCACGTTGGCGGCCGGTTCGATGCCGAGCACCGGCACCCCGGCGTCCTTGAAGTGGCGCAGCAGATAGCCGTCGTTGCTGGCCACCTCGACCACCAGGCTGTCCGGTCCCAGCCCGAACCGCTGGCGCGCCATCTCGGTGAAGCGCCGCGCATGCTCGACCCACGATGCGGCGTAGGACGAGAAGTAGGCGTATTCGCTGAAGATGGACTCCGGCGTCGTCACGTCCTCGACCTGCACCAGAAGGCAGGCGTCGCACACACGGGCGTGCAACGGAAAGCGCGGGTCCGGCTGATCGGCCGCGTCGAGCGGCACGTAGCTGTTGGCCAGCGGCGTATGGCCCAGATCGGCAAAGGTCCGGGTCAGCGGCGCACCGCAGAAACGGCAGGACTGTTCGGTCATGGCATGAGACTCTGATAGCGGTCGATCTGATCGAGGGTGAAACTGCGGGCGTCCGCCCCGCCCTGGTGCGCGGCATACCACCGGGCGGTCCAGGCGATGGCGGCGGCGGCATCGAGGTGCGAGCGCCAGCCCAAAGCCTGTTCGGCCCGCCCGGAGTCCAGCGTCAGGTGCGCGGCTTCGGCCAGTTGCGGGCCGTCCGGGGCGCTCCAGCCGGGGCGCCCGTCGAAGTGGGCGGAAAATGCCTCGAGGACCTGGGCGACGGTCAGGAACGCCGTCGGATCCGGCCCGAAATTCAAGGCGGCCGGCGCCCCGGCCGGGTTCTCCACCAGCGCCTGGGCGTGCGCCAGATATCCGGCCAGCGGCTCCAGGACATGCTGCCACGGGCGCACGGCGGCCGGATAGCGCAAGGCCACCGATCCCCCGGCGGACAGGGCGCGCACGGCATCGGGGATCAGGCGGTCCTCCGACCAGTCGCCGCCGCCGATGACATTGCCGGCCCGCGCCGTCGCCAGGGCGATGCCGGCCTCGGCAAAAAAGCTGGTGCGGTGGGACTGCGCCACGATCTCGCAGCAGGCCTTGGAGGCACTGTAGGGGTCATGGCCGCCCAGCGCGTCGTCTTCGCGAAAAGCGCGGCCCTGGCCGTCGTTCCGGTAGACCTTGTCGGTGGTCACCACCAGCACCGCCCGCACGGACGGTTGCCGTCGCGCCGCTTCCAGCACGTTCAGGGTTCCCATGACGTTGCTGGCATAGGTTTCGACCGGGTCGCGGTAGGACGGCCGGACCAGCGCCTGGGCCGCCATGTGCAGCACGATCTCGGGCTCGGCGGCGGTCATGGCGCGGGCGCAGACCGCCGGGTCGGCGATATCGCCAAGGGTTTCCCCCAGGTCCGGCGCGCCGCCGATCAGGTCATGCAGGCTGGGCGTCGTGCGCGGCGGCAGAGCCAGACCATGCACATGGGCGCCCAGCCGCTCCAGCCACAGGGCGAGCCACGCACCCTTGAACCCGGTGTGCCCGGTCAGCAGAACCCGGCGGCCATGCCAGAACCCGGCGGTCATGTCACCGCCCGCCGCAGTCGCGCCGCATAGAACCCATCCAGGCCGCCCTGACCGGCAAGGTGGCTGGGCAGCGTGCGCAGTGTGCCGTCGGCGGTGATGAGTTCGGACAGGCCGCCGACCTCGTCGGGCGTGATCGGCACGATCTCGAACGGCAGGCCGATGTCGAGCGCCGCGGCCACCTGCAGCGGGCCTTCGGCGGCCTGAAGCGAGCACACGCAATACACCACCAGCCCACCCGGCTTGACCATTTCGGCCGCGGAATGGAGCAGCGCGGCCTGGGTGGCGACCAGGCTTTCGACGTCCTTGGGTGTCTTGTGGCGCGGCACGTCGGGATGGCGGCGGATAGTGCCGGTGGCCGAGCACGGCGCATCGAGCAGCACGGCGTCCACCAACTCCTCGGGCCGCCAGGTCACGGCGTCGGCGTCGATGATCTCGGCCGACAGGCCCAGGCGGGCGAGGTTCTCGCTGACCCGGCGCAGGCGGCGGGCGGAGCGGTCCACGGCCAGGACTTCGGCCCCGGCGGCGGCAAGCTGCATGGTCTTGCCACCGGGCGCGGCGCACAGGTCGGCCACCCGCAGCCCGGCAACGTCGCCGAGCAGGCGGGCCGGCAGGGCGGCGGCGGCGTCCTGGACCCACCAGGTGCCTTCGTCGAAACCGGGCAGGGCGGAAATGCTGCCGCCGGCGGCGCGGCGCAGGGTGCCGGTGGGCAGCACCACGGCCTCCAGGCGTTCGGCCCAGGCGGCGGGGTCCTCGCCGGGGCGCAGGGTGATGTCGAGCGGCGCTTCGCCCAGATGGGCCTCGGCCATGGCGCGGGCGGTGTCTTCGCCATAGGTCGCCACCCAGTCCTGCCACAGCCAGCGCGGGGTGTTCAGGCGCGGCGCGTCGACGGCGGCGGCCAGGTCCTTGCCCTCGCGCGACAGGCGGCGCAGCACCGCGTTCACCATGCCGGAGTAGGGCGCGAACTTGCCCTTCTTGGTCATCTGCACGGCGGTGTCGACCACGGCGTGGGCAGGGGTGTCCAGGAACAGCAACTGCGCCGCGCCCAGGCGCAGGATGTCCTTGACCGGCGCCAGCTTGCGCGGCAACGGACTGTCCAGGCAGCGTTCCAGGACACGGTCGATCTGGCCCAGGCGGCGCAGCGTCGTGGCCACCACCAGGCGCACGAAGCCCCGGTCGCGGGGATCGAGGGATCGGGTGCGCAGCTCCACCTGGTCTTCCAGGGGGCGCTGTTCGCGCAGGACGGCCTGGAACACGTCCAGGGCGGCAATGCGGTTTTCGGGCAAAGCGGTCATGGCCGGCAGAATGGCGCAGCCTGCGCCCACGTCAAGAGTCTAAAGACAGCGAAAGCAGGCAAAGGGCGGGCGAAGGACGGGCTCTGGCCGTACCCGCCAGGAGGCTGGCCTCCCGGACCTCATGAATGGACGCCCAGAAAAAGCCGCGCGCAGCGCATCGCCCGTCTGGGCGGCTTGCCTGCGGCGCAAGGGAGAGGGCGCTTTTCCAGTTCATGGGGTCAAGGGCCAATGGCCCCTTGCGGGCGCGGGCAGAGCCCGGCCTTGCGGCCCATGGCGACCCAGCGCACGCCGACGGTGGTACGGAAGCGCTGTTCCAGCAGGGCGGCGCGGTCGGCCGGCAGGGCGTCGACCTGCAGGTCGACCATCATTTCGCTGTCGTGGGTGACGACGTGCAGGCGCGACGGCATCAGGCCGACCTTGGCCAGATGGCCGATCAGGCGGGGCAGCAGGCCGGCGTCGGCATCGGCGGTGACGGAATAGCAGACGGTCTGCGCGAGGGCGCTCGACTCGAACATGGGACACCTTCCAGGCGGTGGCGGAAACAGACGGATGCGCGAAAACCCTGGCCCTCAGAGGAGGACCAGGCTGGTAATTCGCGCATCACGACGCCACGGACGGAAGGTGTTCTGCATGGGCCTCAGGGTAACAGGCACCGGTGGACCCGGCAATCACGCATAGGAGCCCCACGGCCCACTGGTCGCCGGGCGCTGGCCCAGTTGCTGGGCCAGTTGGCGCAGGCGGGCGACGCGGTTCTCGGTCTTGGGGTGGGTGGAGAACAGGCTGTCCATCTTGTGGGCGTGCAGCGGGTTGATGATGAACAGGTGCGCGGTGGCCGGATTGCGCTCGGCCACGCCGTTGTCGATGTGGCGCGCGGCGCGGTCGATCTTCTCCAGGGCGGCGGCCAGCCACAGGGGGTGGCCGCAGATCTCGGCGCCGGCCCGGTCGGCGGCGTATTCACCGCTGCGCGACACCGCCATCTGCACCAGCATGGCGGCCATGGGCGCGAGGATCGCCATGACGATCACCCCGACGAAGCCCAGCGGGTTGTTGTTGTCGCGGCTGCCGCCAAAGAAGAAGGCGAAGTTGGCGAGCATCGCCACCGCGCCGGCCAGGGTGGCGGTAATGGTCATGGTCAGGGTGTCGCGGTTGCGCACGTGGGCCAGCTCGTGCGCCATCACGCCGGCCAGTTCCTCGTGATTGAGCATCTTCATCAGACCGGTGGTCGCGGCCACGGCGGCCCGCTGGGGACTGCGCCCGGTGGCGAACGCATTGGGCTGCGGATTGTCGATGATGTAGACCTTGGGCATGGGAAGGTCGGCCCGCAGGCACAGTTGCTCGACGATGCCGTACAGGCCCGGCGCGGTGGAGGCGTCAACCTCGCGCGCGCCGTACATGCGCAGGACCATCTTGTCGGAGTTCCAGTAGGCGAAGGCATTCATGCCCAGCGCCATCAGGAAGGCGATCATGGTGCCGGTGGGGCCGCCGATCATGTACCCCACGCCAAGAAACAGCGCGGTCATGCCGGCGAGCAGGACGGCCGTGCGGGCGAAGTTCATGGTTGCGACATCCCTTTCGTTCCAAGGCGCGCCAGTTCGGCGCCCCTGGTTGCGGCGCACATCGAACTGTGCCACGTGATAAGTAGAGCGCACGGGGCGCGGCATCAAGATGCATGCGCCGCAACACGCCACGAGGAGAGCGACGATGACGTCCGGCACGCCCGAAAAACCCGCCCCAGAAAACGTTACACCTGAAAACGCTACGCCCGAGAATGCTGAAGCCCCGGAGACGCCTTCCTCCGGCAAGCCCGAGGAAATCGGCGGGCCGAAGGGCGCCGAGCCGACCCGGTTCGGCGACTGGGAACGCAACGGCCGCTGCAGCGATTTCTAGACGTGCGGCCGGTTTTGCCTCACTCCGGCAAATCCGCCTTTAATGTTCTTGTTATGTTCCGTAACGTGGCATAGTGTATGAGCTTGCGACCCGACGCGACCTCCGGCATGATCGCGTCATCGGCAGGCAATAAGAGCATCATACATGGTGCACAACTTTAGAACGTGGTCTTCGCTTCGCGGTTCGGCCACAGGCCTTCTCCTGGCCGCATGTGTCGTCGCGGCGTCCGGTTCGGCCGGCGCCGAGCGTCTGCACGGCCCCATCGAAGCCGAAGTGCTGCGCATCGTCGATGGCGACACGGTGGAGGTCCGGGCCCGCATCTGGCTCGGCCAGACGGTCACCACCCTGGTCCGCATCGACGGCATCGACGCGCCCGAGCGCCGGGCCCGCTGTCCAGCCGAGAAGACCGCCTCCGATCAGGTCACCGCCCTGGTCGCCGAGATGCTGCCGCTGGGCGCGGTGGTGCGCCTGCACGGCGTGCAGACCGGCAAGTACGCTGGCCGCGTGGTGGCCGACGTGGAGATCGCCGACGGCCGCAACCTCGCCCAGGTTCTGCTCGACACCCACCTCGTGCGCCCCTACGACGGTCGAAGCCGCGCCGCGTGGTGCGACTGACCGGCGCCCTGGGGTAACGGTTGCGGTAAGGCGCACGGACCGTGCATGATCACGTGAGGGGCATGCAACAGGGGATATTCAACAATGTACAAACTGATGACGCGGGCCGCGGTTGGCCTCGCGATGGGGCTCCTCATGGCCACCACGGCCCCGGTCGCCAACGAACAGCTGCAGGGTCCGGTTCACGGCGAGGTCTTGCGCATCGTCAACAGCAACCGTGTGGAGGTGCGGGCGCGGAGTTGGCTGGGCCACTCCGTCACCACGCTGGTCCGTATCAGAGGGATCAAGGCTCCAGAGCTGCGGGGCCGCTGTCCCGCTGAAAAACAGGCGGCCGATCAGGCCGTCGCCATGATCTTCAAGATGATACCGCCAGGGACGACCGTCCTGCTGTACAATGTGGACGCCGGCATATCCCCTGCCCATGTTCACGCCGGTATTAGAACCGCCGATGGCCGTGATGTCGCACAGACTCTCCTGCAAGAGACTCTGGTCCGTCCCTCCGGCAGCGGTGGTTGGTGCGACGATTAGGGCCAACCGCCAAACGCGCGGCGCCATGCAAGGACGACGGACAAAGAGCGGACTGGGGCTCCGCGAACGGCCATATCTCAGCACTGCGCGCCGGAAGCGGGCAAATCTCCCGCTTCCCCTCACCCATTGGTATGGGTACACTGTAGGTCGTACGGCTTCCCGTCCGGTTAATCCCTTCCCAACAAGGCGTTCGCCCGATCCATGGCCCTGTTCTCGTTCCTGCGCCGCATGCTGGCGTCCACGCCCGAGGCCCCGCCGGCCGAGGCGGCGCGCTCCGTTGATGGCAGCGGAGCCTTTCCGATCCTGGTCGCCGGCATCGAGGGCGAGGGCGGCAGCACTGCCGCCGCGGCCGTGGCCGCCGCCCTGGGGTCCGTCGACGGGCTGACCGTCCAGACGACGGAGGCCGGCATCGGCACCGTCGACGACACGGAAGCCTCGCCGGTCAGCCTCGGCAAGGCGGTGGCCAAGGCCCGCGTCCTGGCCGAAGCCCACGGCGCCGCCTCGGTGGTGGCCGGGCAGATGATCGCGCCGGCCATGGTGCGCCTGCGCTTCATCGCCGCCTCGGTGGGCAGCGATCCGGCCAGCGGCACGTGGTCGGTCGGCGACATGGTGGACATTCCGGTGCCCTTTCCGGCCGGCGGCGCCGCCTTTGTCGCGGCCTGCACGGCGGCCAGCCTGACCCTGCCCAGCGACGAGGACCGCCGCACCCGCCTCAATGTGCTCCGCCACGCCCTGCGCGAGGGCGAATGCCTGGTCCAGGGCGAGGGATCGTTGAGCGGCCCGGCCAAGGTCGTGGCCGCCGTGTCGTTCGCCGCGATGCTGACCGAAATGGGCATCCGCACCCAGCAACAGCCGCTGCTCGACCGCGCCCAGCAGGTGCTGCGGGCGGTCATGAGCAAGGCCACCCCCAAGGAGGGCGCCGCCACCCCGCCCCCTGCCGCCCCACCCCCTGCCACGCTGCCACCAGTCGTCGCCGCAACGGCGCGCCTGCACCTTGCCGCGATTGGCGCCGACGTCGGCGGACGTGATGGCGACGTGGCGCGCCTGGAGGACGCCGGGCGCCAGATGCAGGCCGCCGCCACCGTCATCAGCGGCGACATCTTCCCAGACGACAACGCCGCGATCTGGGCCCAGTACGGCCGGACCATGCACCGCCTGTCCGCCGTCTCGGGCAAGACCGATCACATGAAGGCCGCCGTGCAGGGCTATCATCTGGCCGCCGCCGTGTGGGGCAAGGGCAGCAACCCGGAACGCTGGGCCGAGCTGCAATACGGCATGGCGACCGTGCTCAGCCAGTTCGGCGAGTTCACCGGGTCCGTGCCGGCCCTGGACCGCGCCGTGACTGTGTTCGAGAAAGTGGCCGAGGTGTGGACCCGCGAGGCCAACGCCCGCCGCTGGGCCGGGCTGCAGAACAACATCGGGGCCTGCCGCTTCGCCCAGGGCAAACGCAGCGGCGCCCTGCCGCCGCTGCGCGACGCCGCCGAACGGTTCTCCCGCGCGCTGGAGGTCTACCAGGCCGCCAACATGACCAAGAACGTCCACGTCACCCAAAAGAACATCGCCCGCGTCGAACGCCTCATCAGCGTCCAGGAAGGCGGCGAGTAGGCCACCTCAAGCGCGTCCTTCCCGCGAAGGGACAAGTAGAAAAACCGCCGAAGGCGTTGAGGCTTTCACCTTCACCAACAGAAAGTTGTGTCGCACCCGCGCAGGCGGGTGCCCAGGGGCGTCAAGATAGCCGTTGGACTTTAGCGCCTTGACGACGCCGATAGGACTTTCTCCACGGCCCTGGGTTCCCGCCTGCGCGGGAACTACGACCGTAAGTTGCCGAAAATGGCGTTCCGCGGACTTCTAGTTGACCGGGACGCCGCAGGCCTTGGAGATCGCCTCGTAGGCGGCGGACGAGCCGCTCAGCGAATAGGTGTCGGTGGTGGTGGTGCCGCGCTGCGAGGTGCCCTTGACCACCAGGTCGCTGCCCTTGCGGATGGCTTCGGCGATCTGGGTGTCG
Source organism: Rhodospirillaceae bacterium (assembly GCA_041686745.1). Classification (GTDB taxonomy): domain Bacteria; phylum Pseudomonadota; class Alphaproteobacteria; order Rhodospirillales; family Rhodospirillaceae; genus Cauispirillum. Next base: position 82,011 of record JAWLDH010000003.1, read on the forward strand.
ATCTGGGCGGTGCGCGCCCAGGCCCGGTCGCCGTGGGTGAACAGCGTGAACGCGGTGCGCCCGACGATCAGGCTGACCTCGCTGCCGTCCTTGTAGGGGTAGCCGGCCACGATGCTGACGACGTTGTTGCTTTTCTCGGCCGGGCGGTGGGTCACCAGGGCGAAGATGTCACCCCGGCTGGTGTAGTCGCCTTCGGCCTTGCGCGGCTGCGAGGCCATGTAGCAGACCTTGCCGGCGCCTTCCTGGAAGGTGTAGGCGGTCCACGCCCCGAAGGTGCCGATCAGCTGCGGGTCCGCGGCCCGCGAAGCGGTCGGGGCGACGGCCAGACCGGCCACGGCGACGGCCAGTGCCAGCGCGGCGGAGCGGCAGGCCAGCGTGATGCGGAACATGCTGCGGAAACGGTTCATTCGGAACGTCCCTCCTGAGTGGGTCGGGGATAGGGGGGTGCGGGCGAAACACCCCCATCGGATAGCACAGCCGCGCCAATCGTTGAAGCGGCTTCGGGCGGGTCAGGACTCTTCGGCCTCGGTCACCCCGACCTCGGCCAGGGGCGGGGTGTCGCGGAACATCTCCATGGAGGATTGCGCGCGCATCTTGGGCGGCCCCGACACATGGGGCGGCAGGTCCTCCACCGGGCCGCCGGCGCGCACCGGACGGGGGGCGAAGCGCCCGCGCGAGATCACCCGGTCATACATCACCAGCGCCCCGGCAATGCCCACGTTGAGGCAGAATCGGGTGGGGATCTTGATGACGTGGTCGCAGCGCTCGACCGTGGCCGCCGACAGCGACGCCCGTTCCGGCCCCAGGATGTAGGCGGCCTGCAGGGGGTGGCGGAAGCTCGGCAGGTCGACCGCCTCGTCGAGCAGTTCCACCCCGACCAGCGCGCAGCCCTTGGGCAGCACCATGCTGTGGATGTCGGGGAAGCTGTAGAACGGCATCTGCCCCAGACTGTCCGAGGTATCGCTGCGCGCCCCCTTGGTCCGTTCGTAGGTGGCATCCACGGTGAACACGAAACTGGCCCCGAAGGCGTGGGCGGATCGGAACACGTTGCCCACGTTGTAGGGCTTGTTGATGCGCTCCACGCCAATACCGAAGAATCCGCGCATGGTGACAAGGCTCCTGTTTCGGGGGTATCAAGCTGTGCCGTGATCATCGGGATTTCCTCCCGCCGATCAAGGATAAGCGTCGAGAAAATGCAAGGCGGAGAATGCTGATGCGCGCGGTCATGATCGATGAGTGGTGCTCCCCGGCCGACCTGCGGGTGCGCGAGGTCCCGGCCCCGGCCCTGCCCGAGGGCGGCGTGCGCATCAAGGTCCATGCGGCCGGCATCAACTTCGCCGACGGCCTGATCGTCCAGGGCAAGTACCAGGAAAAGCCCACCCTGCCCTTCGCGCCGGGCTTCGAGGTGGCCGGCGAGGTCATCGAAGTGGCGCCCGGCGTGACCCGCGTGGCGGCCGGCGACACGGTGTTCGCGGTGCTCGACCACGGCGGGTTCGCCGACGAGGCGGTGGCCCGGGCCGAGGACGTCCACCGCCTGCCGGCCGGCATGGACTTCGCCACCGGCGCGGCCTTTCCCATCGCCTACGGCACCTCCCACTTCGCGCTGACCGACCGCGCCGGGCTGCGGGCCGGGGAGACCCTGCTGGTCCACGGCGCGGCCGGGGGCGTCGGCCTGACGGCGGTGGAATGCGGCGCCGCCCTGGGCGCCACGGTGATCGCCACCGCCGGCGGGGCGGACAAGCTGGCCGTCGCGGCGGCCCACGGCGCCGCCCATGGCATCGACTCCCGGACCGACGACGTGCGGGCGCGGGTCAAGGAGCTGACCGGCGGACGCGGCGCGGACGTGGTCTACGACCCGGTCGGCGGCGCCCTGTTCGATGCCTCCATGCGCTGCACGGCGCCGGACGGCCGCATCCTGGTGATCGGTTTCGCTTCCGGAACAGTGCCGCAAATTCCCGCCAACCACCTGCTGGTCAAGAACCTTTCGGTGATCGGGGTGTACTGGGGCGCCTACCGCCGGCTGGCCCCGCAGCGCATCTCGGACAGTTTCGATCAGCTTCGCGCCTGGTACGAGGCCGGCCTGCTCAAGCCCCGCGTCTCGCACACCTTCGGGCTGGACGACGCGGCGACCGCGCTCAAGGCCCTCAAGGATCGTGCCGTGACCGGCAAGGCCGTGCTGATCTGCCGCTGAACCGACTCTGGTGCATCTTGGGCTGCCGCCCAAACCCGCTTGGAGCAAGCCCCAAACCCCTTTTCTTCTTTAGGAAAACAAAGGGAGGTCTGGAGCGTAGCTCCAGGCTGGCGGCAGCCATCCGCGGCAGCGGACAAACGCGTCACGTCGAATGCAAACCGCTTTAGTCCAGTGTTTCCGGGGTGATCGGGCTGGCGTGGCCCAGAGCGCGGAGGGTCTGCTGGTCGAGGCGCCCGTCGGCCGGCATGCCGTGTTCCTCCTGATAAAGGCGCAGGGCCATGCGGGTCTGTGGGCCGAAGATGCCGTCAACCTCGACGTTGTGGCCGCGTTGGGCGAGGGCCTGCTGGACCCGGCGCACCGTCTGCGGGTGCTCGGTCAGGCGGCCGACCGGGCCGCTTGGCGGGGAAACTTCACCGAATTGCGGAGAGCGGCCGGCGGCCCCGACCTGATCGGCCCGGCTCGGCGGCACGCCCACCGTGCCCCCGGTGGCGGCTCCGATGTCGCCGTGGCGCAGGCCGTAGCGCTCGAGGCCGCTGGGCCCGTAGCCCCCGGGGCTGTAGTCCTGCGCGGCAGCCATGCCGCTGGTCAGCAGGACGGCGGCGAGAGCGATCGCTGTTGCCTTCATGGCGGTTCTCCGCTGTGAACACCAGGATCGGAAAAGCGCTGGCCGCCACGGGACGGCCAACGCCTCAACGATGAGGTACCAAGATGGAGGGTACCAAGATGGCAGCGGGATTACTGACCGCCCGCGCCACCACCGGCACCACCGCCAACGCCGGTCTCGCCACGGCCCGGACCACCCAGGCTGCCGGGTTCGCCCTGGGCGCCCTCACGGATGCCGCCGGCGCGGTCCCAGCCAAGTTCCTGGGTTATGGAATCGCCTTCCGTCCCGCGATCCATCCCGATTTCACCACCGGGCTGGCCGACGCGTGCCGGATCATCGGGCGTCAGCGCCTGCTGACTGCCCATGCCGGTGGCCGGCGCGGCGGCCATCGAGCTGTGGCGCTGCTGGAACTGGTTGAGCGCCTGCTGCGTGTTGGGGCCCCAGATGCCGTCCACCTGGACGTCGTAGCCTTCGTTCTGAAGAGCCTGCTGCATCATGCGCACGCTTTCGGTGCTCGGCTGCCCGGCCGTGGTCGCGGCGGCGGTCGTTCCGACGCTGCCTTGCGCCGCCGCCGAACGGTCCATGTCGCCGGCGGCAAACGCGCTGCCGGCCGCAAGAGTGGCGGCAAGGACGGTAGAAAGTGCAAGGTGCTTGGTCATGATAATTTTCTCCCGTTAGAAACCGGTCGTGGCTAGACAACGCCTAACGGGAGCCTGCGTTTCGGCCGTTCCGGGGGGTAGACGGTTCCCATAAGAGGGAGGCGGGCCAAACCCCTCCCCAGCGCCGCCCGGCGAACCCCTCCTCAGCGCCGCCCGGCGAACCCCTCCTCAGCGCCGCCCGGCGAACCCCTCCTCAGCGCCGCCCGGCGAACCCCTCCTCAGCGCCGCCCGGCGAACCCCTCCTCAGCGCCGCCCGGCGGCGCGGGAGATCTGAAGCAGCGCACGTGCCCCGATCTCGACTTCGGGCATGCCCGACGACTTGCAGTCCAGTTCCGCCTGAAGCAGGACGTCGAGCGCCCCGGCCACCCGCTCGGGCGGCCAGCGGCGGAGCTGCGCGGTAAACCGGCCCTTGACCTTGAAGAACACCGGCGGGCGGAGCAGGGCCAGCGCCTGGTCGCCCGACTTGCCCTGGGCCATCGCCCCGCCGGCCAGGTGCAGGCGCACGAAGTGGCGCGACACCGTGCGCAGCAGGCTGATCATCGGCTTGCCCTCGGCCACCAGGCGGTCGAGCAGGGCCTGGGCGTGCGCCGCTTCGCCATCGGCCACGGCGAACGCCAGGTCGTCCATGTTCATGGCCGACACGTCGCCGACACAGGCCATGACATCGTCCAGCGTCACCTCGCCGGGGCCGCCCATGTAGGTGGCCAGCTTGGCGATTTCGGAGCGGGTGACCAGGCGGTCGCCGCCCAGATGGCTGGCCAGGAAATCCATGGCGTCGCGGCTGACCCCGATCTGGTTGGCCGCCAGGGTGTCGCGGATCACCGTCTCCAGGGCATGGCCCTCGTCGAGGTAACAGGGCAGGGCTGCCGCCAGGGGCGAGCCCTCGACCACCTTGCGCAGGGCCGAACGCGCCGCCAGGTCGCCGGCCTGCAGCACGATGAGCGAATCGCCGGTCGGCGTTTCGAGGAAGGCGGTGATGGCCTTGGCGCAGGCGTCGTCGGCATCGCGCACCCGCACCACGCGGCGCCCGCCGGTCAGCGCCAGGGCGGCGGCCTCGTCGGCCAGCAGGGCGGGGTCGGCCTTGACCTGCGGACCGGTCAGTTCGGCCACGCGAAAGGGATCGTTGGGATCATCGACCACCGAGCGCACCAGCTTGGCCACCCGTTCGCGCACCAGGCCCTCGTCCGGGCCGTAGACCAGGGCCAGGCGGACCTTGGCATCCGGCCGGGTGGCGAAGGCGTCGGCGCGCTCTGGCGAAATTTTCACGGGCTGCTCACCTGTTTCCGGCGGTGTCGCCCAGGAACGTCGCCAGGCGGCGGGTGATGTCGTCGGCGACCTGGGTCACCACGCGGTCGCGGCTGTCACGCTCCGAAATGACCGTGGCGTATTGCTGGTTGAGCAGGTTGTAGGCCGCCGCGCTGCTCGAGTCGCCCGACCACAACAGCTTGCCGTCCCGAAACAGCCCGAAGGTCGCGGTCAGCACGACGTCGGCCCGCGTCACCGTGGCGTCGCGGCTCAGGCCGAGCGAGGTGGTGTCTTCTTCCAGCTCGATCTGCAGGGTGTAGACCTTGTCGCGGCCGGACCCGGCGCGCTCCAGGCGCTGCTCCAGGGCGTTGCGCAGGAGCTGCCCGGTGCGGTCGGGAATGGGTGCCACCGCCACCCGGGCCATTTCCGCCGCCAGGCCGGGCGTCTCGGCATGCTTGCCGTACAGCGGCCGGAAGCCGCAGCCGGCCAGGACCAGGCCGCACAGGGCCAGGACCGGAACCAGGGTGACCAGGGGGAAGACGGCGCGACGGTTCATGGCGTTCAGCCCACCACGATGTTGACGATCTTGCCGGGCACGACGATGACCTTGCGGATGGTCTTGCCGTCGAGCCACGGCTGCACCGCGTCAAGCGCCAGAGCGGCCTTTTCGGCATCGTCCTTGGAGGCCGCGCGGGCCACCTCGACGGTGCCGCGCAGCTTGCCGTTGACCTGCACCGCCAGGGTGACGGTGTCATCCTCCAGCAGCGCCGGATCGAAGCTCGGCCACGGGCTTTCCACCAGCATCGCGGTGTTGCCCAGGGTCTGCCAGGCTTCTTCGGCGATGTGCGGGCACATCGGGGCGATCAGGCGGACCACCGTCTCGATGCCGAAGCGGTAGGCCGCCTTGGCCGCCGCGTCGCCCTGCTCCAGCACGGCGACCGCGTTGGACAGTTCGCGCACACGGGCCACCGCGTTGTTGAAGCGCAGCTTTTCGAGGTCCTCGCCGACCTGGGCGATGGTGCGGTGGGTCAGGCGGACCAGCTTGCCGGCCTCGCCGTCCGGCACGTCGCCGTTCAGCGCCGGAGCCGACACGTCGGCGTCCTGGGTCAGGCGCCACAGGCGGTTGAGGTAGCGCCAGGCGCCCTCGATGCCGGCGTCGGACCAGTCCATGTCGCGGTCGGGCGGGCAGTCGGACAGCATGAACAGGCGCGCCGCGTCGGCCCCGTAGGTGTCGATGATGTGGTTGGGATCGACCACGTTCTTCTTGGACTTGGACATCTTTTCGGACCGTCCGAGGGTCACCTTGGACCCGTCGGCGATGCACACCAGATCGTCGCCGCGCTTTTCGACCTCGGTCGGGTCCAGCCACTTGCCGGCCTCGGACTTGTAGGTCTCGTGGCAGATCATGCCCTGGGTGAACAGGCCGTCGAACGGCTCGGCCACGCCCAGGTAGCCGCATTCGGCCATGGCGCGGGTGAAGAAGCGCGAATACAGCAGGTGCAGGACGGCGTGCTCGACGCCGCCGATGTACTGGTCGACCGGCAGCCAGTAGTCCACCGCGTCGCGGTCGAACGGCTTGTCGTCGACGTGCGGCGAACAGAAGCGGGCGAAGTACCAGCTGCTTTCGAAGAAGGTGTCGAAGGTGTCCGTCTCGCGCCGCGCCGCCTTGCCGCACACCGGGCAATCGACGTGCTTCCAGGTCGGGTGGCGGTCGAGCGGGTTGCCCGGCTGATCGAACGTCACGTCCTTGGGCAGTTCGACCGGCAACTGGTCCTCGGGCACCGGGACGACGCCGCACGACTCGCAGTGGATGATCGGGATCGGGCAACCCCAGTAACGCTGGCGCGACACGCCCCAGTCGCGCAGGCGGTACTGCACGGTGCCGGTGCCACGGCCCAGCTCCTCGACGCGGGCGATGGCGGCGCGCTTGGCGTCCTCGACCGCCAGGCCGTCGAGGAAGCCGGAGTTGATCGCCACGCCGTCGCCGGTGAAGGCATCGGCCGAGGCTTCCAGGTCTGCGGCGAACTCGGCCGCGTCGGCGTCCTTGGGGGCGACCACGGCGGTCACCTTGAGGCCGTACTTGCGGGCGAAGTCCAGGTCGCGTTGGTCGTGGGCCGGGCAGCCGAAGATGGCCCCGGTACCGTATTCCATCAGCACGAAGTTGGCGACGTAGACCGGCACCGTCCAAGCGGGATCGAACGGGTGGACGGCGCGCAGGCCGGTGTCGAAGCCCTTTTTCTCGGCCGTCTCGATGGCTTCCTCGGAGGTGCCGAGGCGGTCGCACTCGGCCACGAAGTCGCGCAGGGCCGGAGTCGATTCGGCCAGCGCCGCGGTCAGCGGGTGATGCGGCGACAGCGCAATGAAGGAGGCGCCGTACAGGGTGTCGGGCCGGGTGGTGAACACCTCGACCGAGTCGTCGCGCCCCGCGAGCGGCCAGACGACGCGGGCGCCCTCGGACCGGCCGATCCAGTTGGTCTGCATGGTGCGGACCTTCTCGGGCCAGCGGTCCAGGCCCTTGATGGCGTCCAGCAGGTCGTCGGCGTAGTTGGTGATCTTGAGGAACCACTGCGACAGCAGGCGGCGTTCCACGGCAGCGCCGGTGCGCCAGCCCTTGCCGTCGATGACCTGTTCGTTGGCCAGCACGGTGTGATCCACCGGGTCCCAGTTCACCCAGGATTCCTTGCGGTAGGCCAGGCCCGCCTTGAGGAAGTCCAGGAACATCTTCTGTTCGTGCTTGTAATAGGGCGCGTCGCAGGTCGCGAACTCGCGGGACCAGTCGATGGACAGGCCCATGGGCCGGAACTGGCCGCGCATGGTGTCGATGTTCTGGTGCGTCCATTCGCCCGGATGGGCACCGCGCTCGATGGCGGCGTTCTCGGCCGGCAGACCGAAGGCGTCCCAGCCCATCGGGTGCAGCACGTTGAAGCCCTGGGCCCGCTTGAAGCGCGCCACCACGTCACCGAGGGTGTAGTTGCGCACATGGCCCATGTGGATGCGCCCCGACGGATAGGGGAACATCTCCAGGACATAGTACTTGGGCTTGCTGCGGTCTTCCGAGGACGCGAATACGCCGCGGTCCTCCCACAGCGCCTGCCACTTCCGCTCGGTTTCCTTGACGTTGTAGCGGTCCACGGACACGGCTCGGGCTCCTCAAGCAGGGACCCCCGCTTGCGCGGGGGTGCCGAAAAAACATCTTTAAAACAGTCGGTGCGGCCCCGGTCAGCGGGCTGCCGCGGCAATGCGCAACTGGCGGGCCCGCGTCAGGACGGCGTTCTCGAACTCGGTCGAGACGCTGTCGGCCACCGGGGTATCGACCCAGGCGCCCGAGGCGTCGCGCACCTGGCGGAACACGCTGGCCTTGACCGCGTCGGCCCGCAACTGGCGGCCCAGGATGAACACGTTCACCTTGAACCGCTCGCCGGGGTTGGCCTGCGGGCTGTGCCAGTCGGTGATGATGACCCCGCCGAACGGATCGGCCGACGACAGCGGCATGAACGCGACGGTGTCCAGCGAGGCGCGCCACAGATAGGCGTTGACGTTGAGCCCGGTGCCGCCGCCGACGTCCTCCGACGACCGGCCGCTGCCGAACAGGCCGCCCTTGCCGAAGATGGTGTCGGTCGGCTCGTCATTGATGCCGCGGCCCCAGGTGTTGGTTTCCTCGTTCTTTTCATAAGGACGGGCGTCGACGTCCATGCCTGAGCAGCCGGACAGGAGGACGGTCGCCAGGACCAGTGAAAGAGTCAGTTTCGTGGAGCGCTTCAACATCGTTTCCCCGGTTCCCACCACGGCAGGTCAATAACCCGTCGGCGACAGGGTGCCCTGCCGCCCGACACGCCTGTATACCCCACATGGTCATGGCCCGTACAGGTATCGCGTGGCCGTTGCCGCCACAAAGCGGCCCGCAGGGGCTGTTGCGCAAAAAACACACTGTGCGGAAATTGACACAGACGCCTTCGGTGGCAGCTTGACCCTTTCGAGCGGAAGTGGCCTTATCTTCAAACCGTAGCGGCGGCTCTGCGCCCACGGCGCGGGTCGGTAACCTACGTAACCGCTCGTTCCAATCTAACTTGAATTAGGGATATGGAAACAATGAAGAAGCTTCTTATCGGCACCTCCGCTCTGGTTGCCGCCGGCCTCGTCGCCGGTGCCGCTCACGCTGCTGACCCCATTAAGCTCAACGTTGGCGGCTTCGGCGCCACCTGGGTGACCTTCGCTGACCAGGACGACGCCTTCATGGGCGCCACCGAAGTCACCGCCGTTGACGTCGTCGGCGACGCCGAAGTGATCTTCACCGGTTCGACCACCCTCGACAACGGCCTGAAGGTGTCCTTCAAGACCGAACTCGAAGCCGGTGGCCGCGTTCCCCCCGCCGACACCATTGACGAGTACAACGTGACCGTCGCCGGTTCGTTCGGTACCGTCGTGATGGGTGCGGACGACACCGCCCTCGCCGCGATCGCCGTCCTGTCCCCGCGCGTCGGTGGCCGTCTGCACGGTGGCGCCTTCTCCGAAGGTGACGTCGTCGCTGGTACCGTCATCCTGACCCCGGCCGGCAACACCGCCCCGAACGCCTCGTTCGTCAACACCGGTGGCGACTCCGAGTCGATCTCCTACATCTCGCCGGCCTTCGCCGGTCTGACCGTCGGCGCCACCTACATGCCGTCGATCAACACCGAAGACCAGTCCGGCACCCCGACCGGTGTGAACGCTGCTGAAGCCTACGGCGTGGGCGCTGCCTACAACGGCGAATTCTCCGGCGTCGGCGTCAAGATTTCCGGTGGCTGGCTGACCTCGGGCGACTCCAACGTTGCGGTCGCCAACACCGAATCCTGGAACGAGTACCAGGTCGGCGCCAACGTTTCCTACGCCGGCTTCACCTTCGGCGGTGGCTACCGTCACATGGACCTCGGCATGACCACCGCGTTCCTGACTGCCACCCCGGGTGACTACGACCGTCGCGCTTGGGACCTGGGCGTCTCCTACAAGACCGGCCCGTACGGCGTGTCCCTGGCCTACTTCGACTCGCGCGCCGAGAACGGCAACGCGATCGGCGACGACACCCGCAAGGTGTGGGAGCTGAACGGCGAATACACCATGGGCCCGGGCGTCGCCCTGGTCGGTGGTCTGGCTCACGCCAAGTTCGAGAACGGTGTTGCCGCCGGTGCTCCGGCTCCGGTCGTCAACGCCAACGAGAACAGCGGCTTCGCCGTGTCGACCGGTATCTCCCTGTCCTTCTAAGTCTTACGACGAAGAAGCAGAGACTGCCAAAAGGGAAGGGGTGGCTTCGGCCACCCCTTCTTCTTTTTGTGCGCTCGCGGCCAAACGTATATCCCGTTGACATATCCCGCCCCGCGCCCCTACGATCACCCTATCGCTGCGGCGGAGGATGGCATGACACGCACGACCTTGTTTCTCAGCAATCGGTCCCAGGCCGTCCGCCTTCCCAAGGACGTTGCCTTCCCCGAGGGCGTGAAGGACGTGGCAATTCTGCGTGACGGCGCGCGGCGGATCATCGTGCCGGCCAATGCAGTTTGGGATGACTTCTTCGCGGCTTCCGGCCTCGACCTCCCGGAGCGCGAACAGCCCCCAGTTCAGGCGCGCGAGCCGTTCTGATGCTCCGCTACATGCTCGACACCAACCTGTGCATCCGCGTGCTGCGCGACCGCCCTCAGGGACTGCGCCCCCGCTTCAATGCAGAGGCAACAGCCTTGTGCATCTCCACGATAACGCTGGCCGAACTCCTGTACGGCGCGGAAAAGGCCGCCCGGCCAATTGAAAGCCGTCAGACGGTCGAGGGGTTCGCAGCCCGGCTTGATGTCCTGCCCTTTGACGATGCCGCCGCTGCCCATTATGGCGACATTCGCGCCGTCCTGGAGCGTCAGGGTCAGGTCATTGGCGCCTATGACATGATGATTGCCGGTCATGCCCGCAGCCGGGGTCTTGTCGTCGTCACCGGTAACCTCGGCGAGTTCACCCGCGTGGACGGCCTGCGATCCGAGGATTGGCTTCCGCCGTACCCTCCGCAGGTCCAGTAATCGCCCATCCGTCGATGGCCGCAACGCCCCAGGCGCCTGTCCCCTCCAGGGCGTTGACGGTCGCCGCGTTGACGCCACCCAGCGCCACCACCGGCAATGCGCTGCTCCGCGCCAGCCCCGCAAACCGCCTCGCCCCAAGGACCGGCGCCCCCGGATGACTGCGGGTCGGGAACACCGGGGACAGCAGGACGACGTCCGCCTCCACCGCCTCGGCCCGGCGCACCGCCGCCCGCCCGTGCGCCGCCACGCTCAACAGTTTCCCGCCGCGCCGCCGCCAGCCGAGCACCGGCGCCAGCCGCCCGCCGCGCACCATGCCCTCGGGCAGGTGCACGCCGTCGGCCCCCAGCCGCGCCGCCAGCCGCCAATCCCCGGCCACCAGCAGCACCAGGCCGCGCGCCCGGCACACCCTGGCCAGCCGCCGGCCCAGATCTTCGCGCCCCGGATCGTCATAGTGGCGCAGCACCACGGCCGCGCCGCGCGGCAGGCGCGCGGCCACGGCCGCCACGTCGGGCAGGCGTGCATCGGTCATCAAAACCAGATGGGGCAGTGCTTTTGCGCGGGGCCGCGCCGTCCGTGCGTTGAGCGCCCGCGCCGCCTCTGCTAGGGTTCGCGGCATCGCGCAACGCTAGCATCGACGCAGGATCCCCGCAATGAACGCGCCCTTCGACTCCACCGCCGCCTATGCCGAGGTCCAGGCCTCCATCGCCCGCGCCGAACACGATGCCGGACGGGCCGCCGGCTCGGTCACCCTGGTCGCCGTCAGCAAGACCCACGACGCGGCACGGATCCGCCCGGTCCTGGCCGCCGGCCACCGGGTATTCGGCGAAAACCGCGTGCAGGAGGCCGAGGCCAAGTGGCCGGCCCTGCGCGCCGAGTTCCCCGGCATCGAGCTGCACCTGATCGGCCCCCTGCAGTCCAACAAGGCGCGCGAGGCCGTGGCCCTGTTCGACGTCATCGAATCGGTCGACCGCCCCAAGATCGCCGAAGCCCTGGCCCGCGAAATGACCGCCCAGGGCCGCCGCCCGGCCTGCCTCGTCCAGGTCAACACCGGCGAGGAGGAGCAGAAGGCCGGCATCCTGCCGCGCGACGCCGACGCCTTCATCGCCCGTTGCCGCGACGAATGGGCGCTGCCCGTCCAGGGCCTCATGTGCATTCCGCCGGTCGATGAGGAACCCGCCCTGCACTTCGCCCTGCTGCGCGAGATCGCCCGACGCAACGGCCTGCCCGTGCTGTCCATGGGCATGAGCGGCGACTTCGAAACCGCGATCACCCTGGGCGCCACCCACGTCCGCGTCGGCACCGCCATCTTCGGAACGCGCGACACCGTGTAGTGGAAGGTTTCGACACCGAGGACACCGAGGAGGCACAGAGATCACAGAGAGGGCGGTATTGCGCCGCAGGTATTCACCCGCCCCGGAAAGAGCACCTGCGCTACGCGCTGCTCCGATCTCTCGGTGCCCTCTGTGTCTTCTCGGCGTCCTCTGTGTTCACCCCTTCACGTCGTCCAGCTGGAAAACCTTACACGCTTTCGATGCACAACCGCGTGTCCGGCCCGCAGGTCTTCAGCACCTCCAGCAGGTCGGGCAGGGCGAGGGCGACGCAGCCCTCCGTCGGCAGATAGCCGGGGCGGGCGACGTGCAGGAAGATGGCGCTGCCGAAGCCCGGCCGGGGCGGCGCGTCGTTGTGGCCGAGCACCACCACCACGTCATAGACGCCGTCCTCCCGCCACAGGATCTCGTGGCGGGCCGGGTGGGGCAGGCGGATCGGGCGGTTGTAGTCGGGGTGGGCCGGATCATCGCACCACCCGTCGGCCGGGTCCATGGCGGCCACCGGCAGGGCGGTTTCGGGCGGCGCGGCCAGGCGGTCGGGCCGGTAGAGCACGCGGCGCACGGCGAAACATCCGAGCGGAGTCGCCCCGTCGCCCTCGCGTTTGTCGGCGGTCAGGCCGCCCTTGCCGAGGGCGCAGCGCCATGTGCGACCGGCGAACTCCAGCCGGCCCTCGGGATGGACGAGGATGTCACCTGCCATGATCCAGCCCTTGCAGGTCCGCCAAGCTCCAAACCTCTCTTGTCTTCTTGAGAAAGGAAAAGGGGGTCTGGGGCATCGCCCCAGCGGGTCCCGGGCAGCGCCCGTCCGCGTCAGCGGAAACGCCTAAGTCACACACCACGACGATCAACAGACGCGGCAACAGGCGCGGCGGCGGCGGGCATTGCGGGGATTTGGGTATCGGGCGCCAGACTGTCACTGGCGCCGTACTTCCGCATCGCCTTGTCGAACCACGCCGGCACATCGACCGGGCCACCGGCGGAAGACGGGGAGGCGGCGGGCGTTGAAACCGGAACCGTAACGTTTGCCACAGGCGCCGACGGCACCGCGGCGCGCAGCATGGCGTGATCGTCACGCGGCTGCAGCCCTTGCGCGGCCAGGGCGCGGCGTACGGCATCGGGCGGCGGGGCGACATCCCGGGGGGCGGCGGCGCTGGCCGCGCTCATCACGCCCAACGGCAGCGAGGCGACGGGATCGGGTTCGGGGCGGGGAGAGGTCACCTCGACCATGGGGGCGCCCCGGCGCATCATGGCCTCGCGCACCGGTTCGGGAGCGGCGGCGCCGGTGCGGACATGCTGGTCCCGGTTGATGGTGAACCACCGTGCACCTTCGGCCGCCACGGCCGGAGGCGCGGACGCCGCAGCGGCAACCGCACCTGCCGAGGCACCAGCGGCCTGAGTAGCAACAGCCGGGGCAGCAACAGCCGGGGCCTCGGCAGGAGCGTCCGGCGCGCTCTCGGCCAGCAGGATCGCCGAATTCGGATCGGCATTGTCGGGGGTGTCGTCGAACAGCGCGACCATGTGCTCCCCGGCGTCACGCCCGGACACTTCCTTGAGAATGACGTCCATGGCCGAGGCCGCCAGCCCGACGACTCCGCCGAACAGCGCGCCGCCGGCCAGCTTGGCGGGGGCCCGGATCTCGTCGCCGGTCAGCTCGCGGTAGAGGGTCGACACCACCGGGATGTGTTGCAGCGGGTTGATGACGTCGAGCAGATCCCAGAACGAATACTCATCGTCGGCCGCCTCGCCGGCTGCGGGGGCGGAGCCCTGGGTGGCAGCCCCGCGCTCGATGATCCCGGCCTGTGATCCGGCGTCGGGCGTCAGGCGCACCGGCGGCCCGATGCGGCGCTGGTCGATCATCATGTCGGCGGTGGGAGTGATGCTCATGCCACGCAACCTTGAAGTCGAACGCCTGGCGGCAGACGTTCTGGGGGTCTGTGTTCCGACAGGAGTCTCAGCAACACCCGTGCCAAATGGAACATCAGCCTATTTCAAGGACTTGCGCACCCGGGCAGGGCGCGTCTCCGGTGCCGGGCGGCAGATTCTGCCGGATTGCCCGGCAGCACTTGCAGGCTTCCAGCCTTGGGCACCTCAGAACAGATGCCCGCCCTTGAGCGCCTTGGTCCGCAGGTAGGACAGGTTGTAGACGTTGGATTTGAAGACGTGGGGCACGCGCTCCTCCACGCTCACCCCGTGGCGGGCCAGGGCCTCGACCTTGATGGGGTTGTTGGTCATCAGGCGCACCCGCGAAAACCCGAGCTGGCGCAGCATCTCGGCGGCCGGCAGGTAGATGCGTTCGTCGTCGTCGAAGCCGAGCTGGCCGTTGGCGTCCATGGTGTCGAACCCGGCATCCTGAAGCTGGTAGGCACGCAGCTTGTTGACCAGCCCGATGCCGCGCCCTTCCTGGGCCAGGTACAGCAGCACGCCCGCGCCGGCCTCGGCGATGGCCTCGATGGCGCCGCGCAACTGGTCGCCGCAGTCGCAGCGCAAGGACCCCAGCAGGTCGCCGGTGAAGCATTCGGAGTGCAGGCGGGCCAGCACCGGCTGTTCGGGATCGGGCGTGCCGATGATGATGGCCAGATGCTCGATGCCGCCGTCGCCCGGCCGGAACGCGAGGATGCGCGTGTCCTCGGCGCCGAGCAGGGGCACGGTGGCCTCGCTGACCAAGCGCAGGGAATGGGCCTGGGTCTGCTGATAGGTCACGATGGCCGCCGCTTCGACGGTCAGGATGTTGCGCTCAAACGCCCACGCCCGCACGTCGCCGCTGATCGATGCCTCGGCCGCGACGGCGGCCGGCAGCAGGCGGGCGAGCTTGGCGAGTTGCACCGCGGCCTCGGCCGGGCTGGCCGGATCGACGCGGCGGCTGGTCGTCCCGGCCGGCGCGGCAATGGTGAGGCCGGCCTCGCGATTGGGATCGGGCTCGGCCAGCACGCTGACCAGGGCGTCCTCCAGCGGCACGGACAGGTCCAGCGCGACGGCGGCGCGCGGGTCGTCGGCCGGCAGCCCGAGGATGGCGGCCCGGCGCCCGGTCACCAGCAGGTGCGGCGCGCCGCCGGCCAGCCGTTCCAGGCGGGCCAGGGTTTCCGGACCGCAGGCTTCGGCCGCCTCGACCAGCAGGGGCGGGAAGCCCGGTGCATGGATCAGCAGGATGCCGCCGCGCCGCAGTTCGGCCGCCGCACGGTCCACGGCCACCAAAGGCGCCGGGGGAGGCGCCGGGGGAGGCGCAGGGTGGGAGGCGCCGGAAGAGAGCTTCGAGTCAGTCATGACGGCGTTTATACTCCTTGCGTCGCGGGGAGTGCAATCAGCCGTCGCCCGGTGTTAGAACCAGAGGGCACTGATTTTTACGCAAGATGGGCATAGCCCCATCACGGAGTCTCTTAGGGAGGTCGGGCATGGCCCCGCCGCGGCGCATCCTGCTGATCGACGACGACGCCGTCCTGCGCCGCACCCTGTGCGAGCAGATGACCGGCCGCGAAGGCATCGAAGACATCGCCGAAGCCGCCAGCGGCGCCGAAGGGCTGGCCCTGGCCACCGGCGATCAGGCGCCGTGGGACCTCATCCTGCTCGACATCGGCCTGCCCGACCAGGACGGCCGCGACGTGTGCCGCGCCTTGCGGGCCGCCGGGGTGCGCAGCCCGATCATCATGCTGACCGCCGCCGACTCCGACGACGACACCATCACCGGCCTGGACGCCGGGGCCAACGACTACGTGACCAAGCCGTTCCGGCTGGCCGTGCTGCTCGCCCGCGTCAAGGCGCACATCCGCCAGCACCTGCATTCCGACGACGCGGTGTTCACCATCGGGCCGTACAAGTTCACGCCGGCCGCCAAGATGCTCCAGGACGAGACCACCGCCCGCCGCATCCGCCTCACCGAGAAAGAGGCGGCCATCCTCAAATACCTGTTCCGCACCGGGCAGGTGGTCGACCGCGACACGCTGCTGAACGAGGTGTGGGGCTACAACGCCGGCGTCACCACCCACACCCTGGAAACCCACGTCTACCGCCTGCGGCAAAAGATCGAACCCGATCCCGCCCAGGCCACCCTGCTGGTCACCGAGGCCGGGGGGTATCGCCTCAACGCCTGAAACATGGGCATAAAACACCCTGATCCCGCCTCACTCTCGCCGAACTGCGGGCCGATAGTGGGAACTGTCGGCAACCGCCGGCAATAAAGGATGACTGGAAAAGGAAGTTTAGCCATGCGTCCCATCCTCATTGGCCTGACCGTTCTGACGCTGGGCTTCACGCCCGCCCTGATCGGCGCCACCCTGGCCGCCCCGCCGCCCCACGCCGCCAGCGCATCCGAAGGAGGGAAGGGCAAGGCGGACAAGGATCGGGATGATCGGGGCAAGCATGATCGGGGTGACCGGGATGACCGGGATGACCGAGGCGACCGGGGTGACCGGGACCGGAACGATCGCGCCGACAAGGACGAAACCGTCGCCGAACGGGTGCTGACCGACCTTGAACAGGCCATCCTGCGCGACTACTTCCGCACCGCCGAGCCCGCAGACACCAGCCGCAAGGGCCTGCCGCCGGGGCTGGCCAAGCGCGACACCCTGCCGCCCGGCCTCGCCATGCAGCTCGAACGCAACGGCCGCCTGCCGCCCGGCCTCGAAGGCCGCGCCCTGCCGGCCGACCTGGAAAGCCGCCTGCCCACGCGCGCCGGAACCAAACGGGTCATCCTCGACAACGACGTGGTCCTGATCGAGGAAGGCACCCGCGTCATCCTCGACATCCTGCGCGGCGCCGCCGGCGGGCAGTAGGTCACGGCTGAAGACGGGGGCAGGAGAAGGGGCGGGCTCTGCCCGCGCCCGCAAGGGGCCATTGGCCCCTTGACCCCGTGAACAGGAACGCACTTCTTTCATTGCGCCGCAGGCACGCACACTGACCATTCAATGCGCTGCGCGCGGCTCATAAAAAATACATGGGGTTTGGGGCCAATGGCCCCAAGCGGGCGTGGGCGGCAGCCCACCTTATGAACGGTTCAAGCCGAAAACGGCAGTTTGGAACCTCAACCGCCGCTGCGGCTGATCATGCGGCCGATGGGGCGGCCGCCGAGCAGATGGAAGTGCAGGTGGGGGACTTCCTGGTGGCCGTTTTCACCGGTGTTGGCGATGACGCGATAGCCGCTGTCGGCCACGCCGGTCATCTTCGCGACGGTGCCCAGGGCGCGCAGCAGGGCGGCCAGTTCGGCGTCCTTGCCGTCGGCGGCCATCTCGTTGATCGAGCGGTACGGCCCCTTGGGGATGACCAGGACGTGGACCGGGCAGGCCGGGTTGATGTCGTTGAAGGCCAGGACGTGGTCGTCCTCGAACACCTTCTGGCAGGGGATTTCCCCGCGCAGGATCTTGGCGAAGATGTTGCTGTCGTCGTAGCTCATCACGAATCCCCTATTTCTTGCGCGCCTTCTTTTCGGCGACGCCCGAGGTGCCGAACCGCTGGCGCAGTTCATCCCACACCTGATCGGGCGTGATGCCGCAGTCTGCCCACAGCACCGACAGGTGGTACAGCAGGTCGGCGCTTTCGGAAATGACGTGGCGGTTGTCCTCGGCCACCGCGGCGATGGCGGTTTCCACGCCTTCCTCGCCGACCTTCTGGGCGATTTTCTTGCGGCCCTTGGCGAACAGCTTGGCGGTATAGGACGCCTCGGGGTCGCCGCCCTTGCGGCTGGCCACCACGGCGTACAGGGCGTCCAGGGTATGCTGGTCGAGCATGTCCCCGGACTCGGCAACGGAGGCGGCGGTCAGGTTCTTGTCAGGCATTGATCTTCCTCAGTCCAGGCGCACCGGGATGCCCCGCGCCCGCATGTGTTCCTTGGCCTGGCGCACGGTGTATTCCCCGAAGTGGAAAATCGACGCCGCCAGAACGGCGGTGGCGTGGCCCTCGAGGACCCCTTCGGCCAGGTGCTCCAGCGTCCCGACCCCGCCCGAGGCGATGACCGGAATGGGAATGGCGTCGGCCACCGCGCGGGTCAGCGGCAGGTTGAAGCCCTGCTTGGTGCCGTCACGGTCCATGGAGGTCAGGAGGATCTCCCCGGCGCCGTACTCGGCCATCCGTCGCGCCCACTCAACGGCATCAAGCCCGGTGGCGTTGCGGCCGCCGTGGGTGAAGATCTCGAAGCGGCCGGGGCCGACGCTTTTGGCGTCGATGGCGACCACGATGCACTGGCTGCCGAACTTCTCGGCCGCCTCGCGCACGAATTCGGGACGGTGCACGGCGGCGGTGTTGATCGACACCTTGTCGGCCCCGGCCAGCAGCAGCTTGCGGATGTCCTCGACCTGGCGCACGCCGCCGCCCACGGTCAGGGGCATGAAGCACTTCTCGGCCGTCCGCCCGACCACGTCATAGAGCGTGTCGCGGTTGTCCGAACTGGCCGTGATGTCGAGGAAGCACAGCTCGTCGGCCCCCGCCGCGTCGTACAGCGTGGCCTGTTCGACCGGGTCGCCGGCATCGCGCAGGCCGACGAAGTTGACCCCTTTGACGACCCGGCCGTCCTTGACGTCCAGGCAGGGGATGATGCGCATCTTCATCATGGGCCGCGTCCTCGCAGGCTTGGTTCGTTACGCGTCCAGAACGGCCAGGGCTTCGGCCAGATCCAGCCGCCCGTCGTACAGCGCGCGGCCCGAGATCACCCCGGCGATGCCGCTGCCCGAGCGTGCCTTGAGGGCCCGCATGTCGTCCAGCCCGCTGACCCCGCCCGAGGCGATGACCGGCGTGGTCAGCTTCTCGGCCAGCGCGGCGGTGGCATCGACGTTGACGCCGGTCAGGGCGCCGTCGCGATCGATGTCGGTGTAGATGATGGCGGCGACGCCGGCGTCCTCGAACTTCAGCGCGAGGTCGAGGGCGCTGATGTCGGACCGCTCGGCCCAGCCTTCGACGGCGACCATGCCGTCGCGGGCGTCGATGCCCACGGCGATGCGGCCCGGATGGCGCCGGCAGGCTTCCTTGACCAGCGCCGGATCGCGCACCGCGACGGTGCCGAGGATGACCCGGCGGACGCCCTTGTTCAGCCACTGGTCGATGGTGGCGTGATCCCGGATGCCGCCGCCAAGCTGCACCGGCACCGGCGGCTCGGCGCCCGTGCCGCGCAGGGCCTCGAGGATGGCTTCGACCGCCTGGACGTTGGCCGGACGGCCGGCGAACGCGCCGTCGAGGTCGACCACATGCAGCCACCGGCAGCCGGCAGCCTTGAAGCGCACCGCCTGGTCGGCCGGAGACTCGTTGAACACTGTGGCCTGGTCCATTTCGCCCTTGTACAGGCGGACGCAGGCCCCTTCCTTGAGGTCAATGGCGGGAAACAGGATCATCTAGGGAGTCCAGCGCAGGAAGTTGGTGATCAGCCGCAGCCCGGTGGCCTGGCTTTTCTCGGGGTGGAACTGGGTTCCGGCGACGGTGCCGCGGGCGACCACGGCGGTGATCGGTCCCCCATAGTCCACGGTGGCGAGGCGGTCGGCGACATCGGCCACCGCAAAATGATAGCTGTGCACGAAGTAGGCGTGGTCACGCGGCTCGATGCCGGCCAGCAGCGCGTGCGCGCCAGCCTCGAACTCCAGTTCGTTCCACCCCATGTGCGGAATCTTGAGCGTCGGGTCGGCCGGCGCAAGGGGCACCACGTCGCCGGGGATCCATCCCAGGCCGGGATGGCTGCCGTGCTCCAGGCCGCGGTCGGCCAGAAGCTGCATCCCCACGCAGATGCCCAGGAACGGGCGGCCGCGCGTGAACACGGCTTCGCTCATGGCCTCGACCATGCCGGGCACGGCGTCCAGGCCCTTGCGGCAGTCGCCGAAGGCACCGACGCCGGGCAGCACGACGCGGTCGGCGGCGCGCACCACGTCGGCCTGGTCGGTGACCACCACGTCGGTGGTCAGCCCGGCCTCGGCCACCGCGCGCTCGAACGCCTTGGCGACCGACCGCAGATTGCCCGATCCGTAGTCGATAATGGCTACCGTCATGACGCGTTTCCGTTGTGGATCATTCGCTCGGAGGCGCCCCTTGTACCAGCTTGCGGCGGCGCGCGGAAGCCTGCCGCGCCGCCCGCTCGGCCGAGACTTGCCGCAGCGGGCCGCTCCACATACAGTGGTTGTATGATTTGAGCCGATTCGCGGCGATCCGGGGGGAACCATGCAGGGGTCGAGGAAGCCCGTGATCCATCGCGGCTGGGGTATGGGCGGGCGGGCCGTCCTGCTGGTCGTCCTGCTGGTTGGGGCGGCCTGTGCGCCCGGCATGCAGGTGGACCCGGTCCCTGTCGCCGAACCGGTCTGGCAGGAGGCCTCGCGGGACGCGGCAGCCGCCGCCGATCCGGCCGTACTCGCCCCCCTGCGCTTCGAGAAGGCCAGCATCGCCCTGCGCCGCGGCCGCCGCATCGGTGCCTATCGCGATGGCCTGGAGTGCATCCGGGGCGGCGAGAACATCTGGTGGAACTCCGGCGCCGTGCTGGCCAAGGACATCGACTGGAACGCCCTGTTCCACGAACAGATGAGCCTGGCCGGCCACACCGTGCTGGGCGACCCGGCCGCCCTGTTCGAACGCAAGGAGCGCAACCGCGCCGCCGCGGCCTATCTGGTCAGCGCCCAGGTCGAGGAAATCCGCCTCAACCTGTGCGAGGTGGCGAGCCTGCTGACCGGCACGGCACTGGACGCCCAGACCGGCGAGGGGTCGGTGCGGGTGTACTGGCAGGTCTTTTCGGTGCTCGAGAAAAAGGTGGTGCTGGAGGCGACGACGGCCGGCTATCACGCGCTGTCCCGGCCGGTCGGCAGCGCGCCGGTGGCCCTGGTCATGGAGGCGTTCGCCCAGGCCACTGCCAACTTCGCGGCCGTTCCGGACCTCATCGCCCTGGTCAGCGCGCCGCGCCCGACGCCCGAGGCCGTGGTCCGCGCCGGCGTCTTCGAGCGCCGCTGGCTGCCCGCCGTGGCCGCCTTCGACGACGGCCTTCTGGCCAACATCGAGGTCATTCGTCACGCTGTCGTAACGGTCGAGAAGGGGGAAACCGCCGGCTCCGGCGGTCCCGCATCGGGCTTCTTCATCGCGCCGGACCTCATCCTGACCACCTTCGACGCGGTGGAGGGCACCGACACCGTGCGCATCACCCTGCCGACCGGGCGCGGTTTCCTCGGTTCGGTGCTGCGCCGGCACGAGGCGCGCAACGTCGCCCTGGTGCAGGTGGAAAAGGCCGGACATCGGCCGTTGCCGCTGCGCCTGGACCCGCTCCAGGAGGCCGCCGACGTCTATGCCATCGCCAACCCGAGGGCGCGCAGCCGGCGGTCCACGGTGACGCGCGGCGTGGTCGGGGGACTATCGCAGACCGACGCCGGCCTGCCCGAGATCGTGGCCGATGTGGGCGCGCCGGCCGGGCTGCTCGGCGGGCCGCTGCTCGATGCGGCGGGGGCGGTCGTCGGCATCGCCACCGGCGCCCCGGCCAGCGGCGCACTCAGCCTGTTCGCGCCCATCGGGCCGGCCCTGGACGCCCTGGCCCTGCGCCGCCGCCACATCAACGACACCCGCGACGAAGACGGCGAAGAGGAGATCGATACGCCGGAGGACGTCAAGCCTTGAGCCATGGTTGTCCGCTGGCGCGGAAGGGCTGCCGCCCTGGCCCGCTTGGGGCAAGCCCCAAACCCCTCTTTTTTCTTCAAGAAAACAAGGGAGGTCTGGAGCGTAGCTCCAGGCGGGCGGCAGCCTTCCGCGTCAGCGGACCAACGGGCCGGAAACCCGCTTTACAGCGAGCCGCCCAGCACGCCCTTGGTCGACGGCACGGCGTCGGCCTTGCGGGGATCGATCTCGATGGCCTGGCGGAGGGCGCGGGCCAGGCCCTTGTAGGCGCTCTCGACGATGTGGTGGTTGTTTTCGCCGTAGTGGTTCCAGACGTGCAGGGTCATGCCCGCCGTCTGGGACAGGGCCTGGAACCATTCCTTGAACAGTTCGGTGTCGATGGTGCCCAGTTTGTCGCGCGTGAACGCGACCTTCCATACCAGGTAGGGACGGTTGGACAGGTCCAGGCTGACCTGGGTCAGCGTTTCGTCCATCGGCACCATGGCCGAGCCGTAGCGGGTGATGCCCTTGCGGTCGCCGAGCGCGCGGGAGATCGCCTCGCCGATGGCCAGGGCGGTGTCCTCGACCGTGTGGTGGTCGTCGATGTGGGTGTCGCCCTTGGCGCGCACCGTCAGGTCGATCAGCGAATGCCGCGACAACTGTTCAAGCATGTGGTCGAGAAATCCAACTCCCGTCTTCACATCGTATACGCCTGTGCCGTCGAGGTTGACGGTGACGGTGATGGCGGTTTCGTTGGTCACTCGCTCTATCGTGGCTTGCCGCATGAAGGCCGCTCCCAATGGGACACTGCTGGTTATTTAGCAGCGTTCGGGGGTTCCGCCAACCCGCGCCGCCACAAAAGGCGTGCATGTCACACCTTGGGAGCGTTCACAGAAAGTCTTTCAACTAGCCGTGTGAATAGACGCCCGTTATGTTGCAAACTAAGGACCTTCAATTGGGTCCTTCACTTCAGCCCGCGAATATGAGGCGCACCGTGACCGATACCGATATGGACAAGCCCAAGACCCGTCGCCGCCAGCCGATCACGGCCAAGGAATACGGCCCGGATCCGATTGATGTGCACGTCGGCAAGCGGCTGCGCCTGCGCCGTACGCTTCTCGGCATGAGCCAGGAACAGCTGGCCGGAGCGGTCGGCGTCACGTTCCAGCAAATCCAGAAGTACGAGCGCGGCTCCAACCGCGTGTCGGCCTCGCGGCTCTACGATGTGGCGCGCGTCATGGGCGTGAGCATTTCGTTCTTCTTCGAGGACATCGGCACCGACATCACCGACGGCCGTCCGACCCAGAACCTGCCGGAACAGGCTGGCCTGGGCGAATCGCCGATGCCGGCCTACGAGCAGAACGAGCTGTCGCGCAATGAAACGCTGGAACTGGTGCGGGCCTACTGGCGCCTGGCCAACAGCGACATGCGCAAGAACGTGCTCGAACTGCTGCGCAGCATGGGCCGTCGCGACTAAGGCTTTCGGTTCGCGCCCTTGTGCGCCGAACCCTGGCCCCCGACGGCGGCCAGGGCTTTGAGCCGTTCCTCGGCCGAGCACAAAAAGGCGTCCAGCAGGTGGGATTCCTCGTGCAGACCTGCGGTCGTGAGGTCGGCCCGCAGGTCCGTGGCCGTCTGAATGGCCTTGGTCAGCGCCTTCACAGCCTTTGCGGCATCGTGCGGCGGAGCAGAGGTGTGAGGCGTCGACTTGAACAAAATGGTCATCCCAAAAGGGCAGGCGGGCCAAAAGGGCAGGCGGCTCATCCTGCAAAGGACGGGTAGCAACCTATTGGTGTATTAGTAGCAGGCGCACGATAAGATAGCAAACGAAGGGCCACGACGCCAAGTAGTTTCCGTCATGGCCCGCGCTTTCTGCTTGCCCCGGTGCCGCGCGTCTGCCGGGTCCCCGCCCGGCACCTCCCGGACCCGCGCGGTCTTGACCCCTCTCCGCGCCTGTCCCATGTTTCGGGGGTTCTTCCGCCGCCCGAATCTGCAACAGCCCGCACCCTCAACAGCCCGGTGAGCCCATGACATCCTCCGACAGCCCCCTGTGGCACGGCACGACCATCCTGTCCGTCCGCAAGAACGGCCGCGTCGTCATCGCCGGCGACGGGCAGGTCACCCTGGGCAACACCGTGGTCAAGGCCAACGCCCGCAAGGTCCGGCCGCTGGCAACCGGCGTCCTGGCCGGATTCGCCGGCGCCACCGCCGACGCCTTCACCCTGTTCGAGCGCCTGGAAGCCAAGCTGGAGCAGCACCCCGGCCAGCTCACCCGCGCCTGCGTCGAACTGGCCAAGGACTGGCGCACCGACCGCTACCTGCGCCGGCTGGAGGCCATGATGGCGGTGGTCGACGCCGACGTGTCGCTGATCCTGACCGGCACCGGGGACGTTCTTGAACCGGCCGACGGCATCATCGGCATCGGGTCCGGCGGCTCCTATGCGCTGGCCGCGGCGCGCGCCCTGGCAGACCGCGACGACATGGACGCCGAGGCGATTGCCCGCAAGTCCATGGCCATCGCGGCCGATATCTGCATCTACACCAACCACAACGTCGTGCTGGAGAGCCTGTAGATGACCGCCTTCAGCCCCCGCGAGATCGTTTCCGAGCTGGACCGCTACATCGTCGGCCAGGATGACGCCAAGCGCGCCGTCGCCATCGCCCTGCGCAACCGCTGGCGCCGCCAGCAACTGCCCGAGGCGCTGCGCGAGGAGGTGCTGCCCAAGAACATCCTGATGATCGGCCCGACCGGCGTCGGCAAGACCGAGATCGCCCGCCGCCTCGCCAAGCTGGCCCAGGCGCCGTTCATCAAGGTCGAGGCGACCAAGTTCACCGAGGTCGGCTACGTCGGCCGCGACGTCGAAAGCATCATCCGCGACCTGGTGGAAATCGCCCTCCAGGAAACCCGCGAACGCCTGCGCAAGGCGGTTCATGCCAAAGCCGAAATGAATGCCGAGGAACGCGTCCTCGACGCCCTGGTCGGCGAAACCGCGCGCCCGGAAACCCGCCAGCAGTTCCGCAAGATGCTGCGCGAGGGCAAGCTGGCCGACAAGGAGATCGAGGTCCACGTCCAGGACAGCGCCGGCATGTCCCTGCCGACCATGGACATCCCCGGCATGCCCGGCGGCCAGATGGGCATGGTCAACCTCAACGACATCTTCGGCAAGGCCTTCGGCGGCCGCACCAAGCCGCGCAAGATGACCGTGATCGACAGCTACGAGGTGCTGGTCCGCGAGGAGGCCGACAAGCTGCTCGACGAGGAACAGGTGGCCAAGGACGCCCTCGACGCCGTGCAGAACCACGGCATCGTGTTCCTCGACGAGATCGACAAGATCACCGGGCGCCACGACGGCCGCAGCGGCGGTGGCGAGGTGTCGCGCGAAGGCGTGCAGCGCGACCTGTTGCCCTTGATCGAGGGCACCACCGTCATGACCAAGCACGGCGCGGTCAAGACCGACCACATCCTGTTCATCGCCTCGGGCGCCTTCCACCTCGCCAAGCCCAGCGACATGCTGCCCGAACTGCAGGGCCGCCTGCCCATCCGGGTCGAGCTGAAGGCCCTGACCAAGGACGACTTCCGCCGCATCCTGACCGAGCCCGAAGCCAGCCTCATCAAGCAGTACAAGGCCCTGATGGCGACCGAGGACGTGACCCTGGACTTCGCCGACGAGGCCATCGAGGCCGTCGCCGCCCTGGCCGCCGAGATCAACGCCTCGGTCGAAAACATCGGGGCACGGCGCCTGCACACCGTGCTCGAACGCCTGCTCGAGGAAATCAGCTTCACCGCCACCGACCGCGGCGGCGAAACCGTCCCGATCACCGCCGCCCTGGTCCACGAACGGGTCGGCGCCCTGGCTCAAAAGGGCGATCTGAGCCGGTTTATTCTGTAGGGGTGATGGCGCCTTTTCCGCTGACGCGGACGGGCTATCGCCCGGACCCATCTGGAGCGATGCTCCAGACCTCCTTGATTTTCTTGGAGGAAAGGTAGGGGGTTGGGGTGGCGACATGAAACGCCGACCGCTCTAACCGTTTCCGTCGTTCCCGCGAAGGAGTTTGTGAAGAAAACTCCCGGTTGATTTTTGAGCACCATAAATAAACTCGTCGTTCCCGCGCAGGCGGGAACCCAGGGCCGTGGAGAAAGTCCCGTCGGCTTTGATAAGCCGCTAATGATGAACGATTTTCTTTGTGGCCCCTGGGCACCTGCCTACGCGGGTGCGACGGAGCCTTTTGTTGGCGAAGGTGGAAACCTCGATAGGTTCGCCAATTTCTTCACAAGCTCCTTCGCGGGTGCGACGAAAGCGGGTTGTTGGACGGGGGTTCGTCTGCAGCCAGCCCCCCCTTCTTCCTCAAAAAAACCAGGGAGGTCTGGAGCGTTGCTCCAGGCTGGCGGCAGCCATCCGCGACAGCGGACGACTGCATCAAGTCAAACGGAAACCGCTTTAGCAACTGAGCCCCGGCAGTTCCAGTCGCTGTTCAACGGAATATCGGAAGGCCGAGAGCAAATTGGCGTCTTCAACCAGGCCAGCTGCGTAAAGATCACGTTCCAAGCTTTCAGTCAGGGACAAGGCGCTGGTCAGCAGGGACCGGGCGGTCATGCAGCGGGCGTCGACCGCAGAGGATGCCGCATAGGGTACGGCAACAACCGCCAGTGCCGCCGCTACCACGAGTAATTTTTTCACCGATATCTCCTACTCATGATGAGGGTAGGTGTGTCTGTGACACTGCGGCACGAGATGTTCCACCCCTTCCCGCGGGATGTGTCTGCAGCGCATGAAAAAAGGGGGCGCCTCAAGGAGGTCCGCCCCTACCGCCCGCGCCGATGATGCGGCTTTGCCGGCCTGACGCGGACCAGCAGGTCGTCCAGCGCCGCAATGGCGTCGTCGTCGAGGTCGCGGAGGGATTCGGCCAGGCGGTTGGCGAAGGCGGTGGCCTGGGGGATCATGCCGCCGGTGTCCAGCGTGACCTTGGGATGGGACAGGTCGGCGAGGCGTTTCAGGGCCTCGGCCTCGTCCCAGATCAGGCCGAAATAGCCGCAGATCTCCATGACCAGGCCGGGGCCGGGCTTGCCGCGCTTGCCGTGCTCCAGGGCCGACAGATACGCTGCCGAAACATTGAGGTCGGCGGCCATCTGCGTGAGCGTCACCCCGCGCACCCGGCGCAGGTCGCGGATGCGGGCGCCGAACGGCGTCACGTTTCGCGGCGCCGCTTGAGCAGGACATACAGCGCGCCGGAGCCACCGTGCTGGGGCTGGGCGTGGCTGTACGACAGGATGAGCCCGCGCAGGCGTTCGTCGTTCAGCCAGCGCGGCACGGCACGGCGCAGCACCCCTTCGCCGCGCGTGCCCTTGCCGGTGACGACCAGCAGGCAGCGCTTGCCGGTCACCGCGCCCGTTTCGACAAACCGGTTGAGCGCGATGTGGGCGGCTTCCTGGGTCATGCCGTGCAGATCGATGGTGGCGTCGATGTCCATGCGGCCGCGCTTGAAGCGCTGCGCCGTGCGCTTGTCCACGCCGGGGCTCTTGCCGTGTTCGAGGCCGGGCAGGACGCGGCGCACCTGAACGGCGGCCGCGGTCACCTTTTCGCCGACACGGAAGTCGGGCAGCGGCGGCCACACGGCATCCTCCGGCTCGGGCGCGGGTTTGGGCTCCGGCTTGGGAGCAGGCTGTTTCGCGGGGCTGACCGTTTTGGGCGGTGGTTTGACCGGGTTCTCCGGCAACACGACGTCATCGTCTTCACTGAGCGCCTCGGTGAACAGCCCGCGCGCCTCGGCGTCGAGGGGCACGGCGTTCTTGGTCACCAGGCGCCACAGCCGATCCTCGTCGGACGACAGGGCCCGTCGGCTACGCCTGCGCGCGGTCATCGACCAGGACGATGTGAAGCCGGCGCGGCCCGTGGGCGCCGAGCTGGATGGTCTGTTCAATGTCGCCGGTGCGCGACGGCCCGGTGATGAGGTTGACGGTGCGCGGCAGTGTCTCGGGGTAGCGCAGGCGCAGGCGGGCCCAGGCTTCCTCGTAGGTGCCGCCGATGTCGGACGCCGCCACCACGACCACATGCACGTCGGGCAGGAAGTTGAGCGAGGTCGGTGTGTCCGGCCCCGAAACGAGCATCAGCGTGCCGGTCTCGGCAATCCCGCCAAAAGCCGCCGCCACGCCGACCACGTCCTGGGGCAGGGCGGGGCCGCGCCGCACGGTGAACAGGCCGTGGCCAGCCAGCCCGTCGAGCCGGGCATCGGGGGCCACGGCCAGATCGGTCGGCAGGTTGTGGCCCTTGAGGTAGTCGGCCACGGCGTCGGGCACGCCAGCCCATCCATCGACGCGGACCAGGGTCGCGGCCACGGCCTGGGCCATCTCGGCGAACAGGGCGAGGTGGTGGGCGTGGTCGCCCTGGGCGCGGGCCGGCACGACCCGCGACTGCGGCGTCTTGATGCCCTGGCGCAAGGCGTCCTGGGCCTGCGCATCGAGCGGGCCGCGATTGTGGGCTCGACGGATGCCGTCAAGGACGGTGGCCCGCAGGCTGGAGGAACGGTTGCTGGTCATGGCGTCAAATCCCCTCTCTGTTGACGCCGGAGCGCCGGTCGGCTCCCGGCCCGAAGGACGCGCCGGCCGGGGGCGCGGTCAAGGGATCCGCCCCATCGGCCTGCGGCAGGTAGCGGTCCACGAAGGCCCGCCAGCTGCCACGCGGCGCGCGCGCCTGGTGCTGCGGCCGGTCGGTCATGGCCAACACCACGCCACCATGATCCCACACCGACTGGAACGTCTTGGCGTCGACCATCAGGGTGATGAGGGCGCGGTTGTAGACTTGGCGGGCCAGCCACTTGCGCACCACCAGGGCATAGATCGCCAGTCCGACGACCAGGGCGCCCATGCCGACCAGGATGCCGCCGACCAGCAGGACGATGACCGCCATCAGCAGCAGGGCGAGCAGCGGCAGCACGCTTTCCCACGGATTGAACACCGGCGATCCCGGCGTGTTGAGGCGCTGGAACTCGGTGTAGATGCTGACGACGTTGCGCTCGTAGGCCGCCCGCAGGCGATCGTGAAGCACCTTGTCATGCGCGCTGATGCGAGCCATCGGCGGGTCAGCCCTTCTTGCCGTTGGCAGCCTGGCCCATTGCGACTTTATGGCGCCGGTAAAGCTCCATGAAGGTGTCCCCCCGTGGCGTCGGCATGTCGCGCGACTGGGTCCAGGCGGCGGCCATGGGCAACTTGCTCAGGCGGCCGCGACGGCCCCCGGCCAGGGCCATCAGGCGGGCGGCCAGACGCGTGCCCAGACGATACAACGCCGGCCGGGTGGCCGCAAAGGCCCAGGCCTGCAGGCCCCAGCGCTGGCGGTCGGGGGTCAGCTTGGCGGCGAACTCGCGCTCCCGCCAGTCGCGCAGCATGCGGGGCAGGGGGATCTTCATCGGGCACACGGACTCGCAGCGCCCGCACAGGGTCGAGGCGTTGGGCAGCGGGGCCGAGTTCTCGATGCCGATCAGCGCCGGGGTCAGGACCGAACCCATCGGACCGGGATAAACCCAGCCATAGGCATGGCCGCCGACCGCGCCGTACACCGGGCAGTGGTTCATGCAGGCACCGCAACGGATGCAGCGCAGCATCTCCTCGAACTCCGAGCCGAGCATCTTGGTGCGGCCGTTGTCGAGCAGGATGACGTGGAATTCCTCGGGCCCGTCGGTGTCCTCGGGACGGCGCGGGCCGGTCGAGAAGGTGGTGTAGCTGGAAAACTCCTGCCCGGTGGCCGAGCGGGCCAGCAGGCGCAGGATGGTGGTGGCGTCCTCCAGGGTCGGCACCACCTTTTCCAGGCTGGCGATGACCACGTGGACCTTGGGCAGCAACTGGGTGAGGTCGCCGTTGCCCTCGTTGGTGACGATGATGGTCGAGCCGGTCTCGGCGATCAGGGCGTTGGCGCCGGTGATGCCGATGTCGGCGGCCAGGAACTTGTCGCGCAGTTCGGACCGCGCCTCGTCGAGCAACTGGCGCGGCTCGGTCAGGTCGCGGTCGGGGGCGAGGTGGGTGTGGGTGGCGCGGAATGCATCGGCCACCGCTTCCTTGCGGACGTGCAGGGCGGGGGCGACGATGTGGCTGGGCGGCTCGTTCCGAAGCTGGATGATGTATTCGCCGAGATCCGTCTCGATCGGCGTCACGCCCTCGCGTTCGAGGAAGGCGTTGAGGCCCAGTTCCTCGGCAATCATCGACTTGCCCTTGGTGACCGTGCGGGCGCCGTGGTCGCGGCAGATGGCCAGCACCGCCTGACGGGCGTCCTCGGCGGTGGAGCACCAGTGGACGTGGCCGCCCTGCTCCAGAACCTTGGCCTCGAAGGCCTCCAGGTAGAAGTCGAGGTTGGCCAGGACGTGGTCCTTCAGCCGCTTGCCCTCGTCGCGCAGGGCCTCGAACTCGGGCAGCTTGGCGACGGCGGCCGAGCGCTTGGCGCGGAACCCGGTCTTCATGGTCTGCAGCGAGACGCGCAGGTTGTCGTCGTCGATGGCCCGGTGGGCGTTTTCCTTGAAGGTGTGGCTGGTGGACTGTTCCATGCTCAGCCCTCCTTGCCAGAATCGGGGCCGTCGCCGATGGGCGGCGCGTCGGCGGTCATGCCGGCCAGCACCTCGGCCACATGGCGAACCTTGATCGGCGAGCCGACGCGCTTGAGCCGCCCGGCCATGTTGAGCAGGCAGCCGACCTCGCCGGCCAGCAGGGTGTCGGCCCCGGTGCCCATGATGTCGTCCGCCTTGTCGCCGACCATGCGCGAGGAGATGTCCCCGAACTTGACGCAGAAGGTGCCGCCGAAGCCGCAGCATTCCTCGGGTTCGGACAGGTTGCGGACCTCCAGCCCGGCGACCTTGGACAACAGGGCGCGCGGCTGTTCGCGGATCTTGAACTTGCGCAGGCCGGTGCAGCTGTCGTGGTAGGCGGCAACGCCCTCATAGGCCGCCTCGATCCCCTCGAAGGCCATCACGTCGGTCAGGAACGAGGTCAGTTCCCAGGTCTTGTCGGACACCGCACGGGCACGGGCGAGCCAGGCGTCGTCGCCGGCGAAGACGTCCGGGTAGTCCTTGACCATGCCGGCGCACGAGGCCGAGGGCAGCACGATGTAGTCGAACCCCTCGTACTGGGCGATCAGGCGTTCGGCCATGCGGCGCGTGGTCGCGCGGTCCCCGGAATTCCAGGCCGGCTGGCCGCAGCAGGTCTGCTCGTCGGGCACCGACACGCGGCAGCCGGCGCGCTCCAGCAGGTCCAGGGCGGCGAACCCCACGGAAGGGCGGTAGAAATCGACCAGGCACGTGACGAACAGGCCGACATGCGGAGAGGACTGGATTTTCTGGGTCATCGGGGGCAAGGACCTCACACAGGCAGGAGACAACCGAGCCGGTTGGTCATCTATTCCAGTACCATAGCACCGAATTTCCCGCCCGGACAGGGACGGGCTGGTTTTGGTGGACTGCCGCCCACACCCGCTCGGAAAGCAAACAGCCTAAGATGCCGGAGCCCGGTCGCGCGGCAGCAGCAGGTACCACGTGCCACGGCTCTTCATGCGCCCGGCGTCGGCCAGGGCCGGCTCGCCGAAGCCCCAGAAGAAGTCGCCGCGCACGACGCCCTTGATGGCGCTGCCGACGTCCTGGGCCACCACCAGCCTACGCAGCGGCCGGTTGTCCGGATCATGGGTGTCGAGCCACAGCGGCACGGTCAGCGGAACGTAGCGGGTGTCCACCGCCACCGACCGCTTGGGCGTCAGCGGCACGCCGAGCGCGCCGATCGGGCCATCGGCGGTGCCGGGAATGCGGCGGAAAAAGATGTAGCGCGGATTCTGGCGCATGATGTCGTGCGCCGCATCGGGATTGGCCTTCAGCCAGGCGCGGATATGGGGCATGGAGCCCTTGCCCGGCTCGACCACGCCGCGGTCGAGCATGATCCGCCCCAGGCCGACGAAGGTATGGCCGTTGTGCCCGGCATAGCCGATGCGCTCGACCGAACCGTCGGGCATCACCACGCGGCCTGAACCCTGGATGTGCAGCACATGGACGTCGACCGGATCGGCCGCCCAGAACAGGACCGGCGCGCCGTTGAGCGCCCCGTCGTCGATCTCGGCCCGCGTCCAGTAGGGCCGCACCGCGTCGCCGTCGCGCCGGCCGACCAGCGGCACCGGGGCGCCGAGGTCCGGGTTGCTGGCCGCGAGGTCAACGCTGACCAGATCGTCGGGCACCGCGTGCACCGGCACCGGATACTCCGGCGACGGTTCACGCGCGCCGCGCAGTTCGGCCTCGTAGTACCCGGTGAACATGCCGTCGGAGCGCTGCGCGCCCTTATCGTCGGTGAAGGTCACGGCGTAGGGCTGGAGGCGGCTTTGCAGGAAGGCGCGGAGGGTGATCTCATCGGCGCCCTCGGTCGGCGGGACGGCGCGGTCGAGGTCCCCGCACAACGCGACCCAGTCGCCCAGCGTGCCGCCGAAGGAACCGGGGCCGAGCCAGGCGTCGGGTCCCTTGGCGGCCGCCATCGCATCGAGCCGGTCACAGGACCGGCGCAGCGCGGGCAGGGCTTCGGAGACGCGGTCTTCGGACCAGCCGGGCAGCGCGTTGAAGGCCACCGGGGTCAGGCTCACGCCGTCGGGCAGGGCGGGGGCGGCGGGGCGGTCGGCCGGCGTACAGGCAGCCAGTGTGGCCAGCACCAGGGAGGCGCCAACGGCGCCCCTGATCCGGGAAATCCTCGTCACGATACGGCCACCCCCCGACAGTGCTTCAACCTTACGCTTCGCCGCTCACGCTGTCCTCGGCCTCGTCCTCGGGCGTTTCCGTGGCGACGAGCTGCCAGTTGGGATCGCGGCCGCTGGTGTCGCGGGCGAACGTCCACAGGTCGGTCACCGGCTCGAAGCGCGTCGGGTCGCCCTCAAGGACGACGCCCTCGGCGTTGCGCACCATGGTCATCTGCTCGGTCACGAACCGCACCGTGACAAAGGCCACGCGCTTGCGCATTTCGGCGGTGTCGATGCTGATGCTCTTGAACGACCCGACCTCGGTCTCCATCGTTTCGCCGCGGCTTTCGCGGTCCTTGATGGCGGCTTCGAAGTTGCGGTAGACGTCGTCGGCCAACAGCGGGCGCAGGGCCTTAGTGTCGCCCTTGGCATACGATTCGACGATCATCTCGAACGCCATGCGGGCGCCCGACAGGAACGTCTCGGGATCGAACGAGCCGTCGGCCAGGCGGATCTGCGTCAGCCCGGCCTCGAGCGGCGTCTGCGGCCCGGCGGCCCCGGCGGCGTCGGAACGCTCCGCCCGGCGACCGGGCAGCTCGATGACGTTGTCGTCCCGGCGATCGGCCTCGTCGCGCGCATCGTCCTGAGGACGTCCGGCGTAGGGATCCTTGGGCGGCCGCTCGTTACCGGTGCGCCGCCCCAGCACGCTGCGCAGGCGCAGCACCAGGAAACCGGCGACAAGGCCGAGGAAAATGATGTCAATGAACTGGATACCCTGGCTCATACTGTCCCCGGGGCTGTGGGCAATTGGGCGGCTAACCGTTCAGGGTGGCGCGACGGCACGCAGGAGCGCCCACCATGCCACCTTGCCCCGCCTGCCCTTTTCGGCGATGGTCCTGAGGACTAGATAAGCCCTCGGACGGAAAAGGGCAAGCATGCCACTGGTCATTCTGAGTCTGTTTATCGCGGTTCCGTTGATCGAAATCGCGGTGTTCATCCAGGTCGGGGGTGTTCTCGGCCTGTGGCCCACCATCGCCCTGGTGCTGCTGACCGCAGTGGCGGGGACCGCCCTGCTGCGCGCCCAGGGCCTCGCCACCTTGCGCCGTGCCCAGTCCAGCCTGGAGCGGGGCGAGGCGCCGCTGCGCGAAGTGTTCGACGGCGCCTGCCTGCTGGTCGCCGGCGTGCTGCTGCTGACACCGGGCTTCGTGACCGATGCCCTGGGCCTCATCCTGTTCCTGCCGCCGGTGCGCACCGGCCTGCTCGGCTGGCTGGGCGGCGCCATCCGCACCGGCAAGGTGCATGTGAGCGGCGGCGGATTCGGCCCGCCTCCGCCGCACGGACCGGGGCCGGGAGGCCCGCACCAGGGAAGGCCGCACCAGGGGGGGCCAATCGACATCGAGGGCGACTACCGCGACGTCACCCCGCCGGACGACAGCGCCGGCCCCACATCGCCAGACGACCGGCCACGCATCGACCGCGAATAGTCGGAGCCCTGCCCGTTGCCGGAAGGCGACCGACTGCCCGTTGCCGGGCTCTGACCGACTGCCCGTTGCCGGGCGGGGCGATCCATGCTAGCCCGACACAACACTTTTTCCGTGACTCCAGGGAGATCCGCCAATGACCGACGCCACCCCCCAGCCGCAGCCGACCGAAGGTTCCGACCAGAAGGCGGCACCGCTGGTGATCAGCGGCCAGTACATCAAGGACCTGTCGTTCGAGGCGCCCAACGCGCCGGCGATCTTCAGCCAGATGACCAAGGCGCCCGACATTCCGATCCAGGTCGACGTGCAGGCCCGCCGCCTCAACGACAACTATTTCGAGATCGTGCTGCACTTCAACGTGCAGGCCACCGTCGACGAGACCCCGGCCTTCATCCTGGAACTGGCCTATGGCGCCGTCGTGCAGGTCAGCCCGGAACAGCCGGAGCACCTCCAGCCGCTGCTGCTGATCGAAGCGCCGCGCATGATGTTCCCGTTCGCCCGCAACCTGATCGCCGACATCACCCGCGATGGCGGATTCCCGCCGCTGATGCTGCAGCCCATCGACTTCGTGCAGCTCTACCGCAACCGCATGGCCCAGGCCGCGGAACAGCAGCAGCAGGGCGACGCCCCGACCAACTAGGCTTTATCCCCGCCGGCTGTTTCACGTGAAACGCCGCGGTGAAACAAAAGGGCGGCCCGCTGTATTGGGGGCCGCCCTTTTTCATGTGCGGAGGTGAAGGGGGGAACCACAGAGACACCGAGACACAGAGGAAGTCACAGAGGTTCAATGCAAACGGCGGCGCGCAGCGCATTCCAACCATCTCGGGGGAACTATTGCCTGCGGCGCAGAGCGGCATACTCTCTGTGCCTCTGTGCCTCTGTGGTTCCCCGCTTCAACACTGCCCTAAGCCGGCACAGACTCAGTCTCGGCTACTTCGTCGGCCAGCCACAGGGCGCCCTTGACCTTCTTTTCGAGGAAGGCGCGGTGGGCGGCCAGTTCCTCGGGGGTGGCGGCGTGGGGGCGGGGTTCGCGGAAGGGGCGGGCGACGTGGACCCGCTCAACGGTCTGGCCGCTGCCCTTGGCGCCCAGCTCCAGGCCCGGCTCGCGACCGCCGCGCAGTTCCAGATACACCTCGGCCAGAAGCTCGGAGTCCAGCAAGGCGCCGTGCTTGTCGCGGTGCGAGTTGTCGATGCCAAAACGCCGGCACAAGGCGTCCAGGCTGACCGGCGCCCCCGGAAACCGCCGCCGCGCCATGCCGACCGTGTCGATCGCCTGCTCGAACGGCAGGGGCGGCCGGCCGCACAGCGCCAACTCCGCATTGATGAACTTCATGTCGAAGGCCGCGTTATGAATGATCAGCGGCGCATCGCCCACGAAGTCCAGGAAGTCCTGCGCGATGTCCTTGAACAGCGGCTTGTCGGACAGGAACGCAATGGACAGCCCATGCACCCGCTCGGCCGCCTCGGGCATGTCGCGCTCGGGGTTCATGTAGCGGTGAAAGGTCACCCCCGTCGGGACATGGTTGAGCAACTCAACACACCCGACCTCGACCATGCGGTCGCCCTCGCTGGGCTCAAAACCCGTGGTTTC
Source organism: Rhodospirillaceae bacterium (assembly GCA_041686745.1). Taxonomy (GTDB): domain Bacteria; phylum Pseudomonadota; class Alphaproteobacteria; order Rhodospirillales; family Rhodospirillaceae; genus Cauispirillum. The sequence continues at coordinate 117,355 of JAWLDH010000003.1, forward strand.
GGTGTCGAGAACGATCTCACGCATCTACTGCCCCATTCGGAAACAAAGGACGGGCTCTGCCCGTGCCCGCAAGGGGCCATTGGCCCCTTGACCCCATGAATAATTTTCTTTAGCGCCGCAGGCACTCCATCTCAACGACTTGATGCGCTGCGCGCGGCTTGTTCACCCTCATACCCGAGGTCCAGGAGGCCGCGCCTCCTGGCGGGTGCGGGCAGAGCCCGCCTCTTACACTTCATCCAGAATACGGGCCAACGCCCGCCATGTCACGGCCTTGCCCAGCCCGGTCGGCACCACGAAATCCGCCCGGCGGCGTTTCTCGGCGTCGGGCATCTGGCGGGCGAGGATGGCCTTGAACTTTTCGGGCGTCATCCCCGGCCGACGCAGGGCGCGCTGGCGCTGGATGAGGGCGGGGGCGGTGACCACCACGGTGGCATCACACCGGCTTTCGCCGCCGGTTTCGAACAGCAGCGGGATGTCGAGCGCGACGATGTGCCGCCCGGCCCGGCGGTGGGTGTCGAGGAAGGCTTTTTCCTCGGCCCGCACCAGCGGATGGACGATGCCCTCCAGCCGGGCCAACGCGACCGGATCGTTCAAGACGCGCGGGCCGAGCAGGGTGCGGTCCACCCGGCCATCGACCACGACGCCAGGAAACGCCTCGGCGAGTACGGGCACCGCCGCGCCGCCGACGGAAAACAGGCGGTGCACCGTGGCATCGGCGTCATGGACCGGCACGCCCTGGGCGCGCAGCATGGCGCAGGCGGTGGACTTGCCCATGGCGATGGACCCGGTGACACCGAGGACGATCACGTCGCCCCCGCGAGAACATGGGCCCGCAAATCCGCATCGACCTCGGGATCGACGCCGAACCACGCCTGGAAGCCGGGCCGCGCCTGATGCAGCAGCATCCCCAGGCCATCGACGATGGGGTTGCCGCGCGCTTGGGCGGCGGCCAGGAACGGAGTGACGAGCGGGTGATAGACGATGTCGGTGACCAGCGCGGCGGGGTCCAACGCCTCGAGCGGCATGGGCAGGGCCTGCTCGCCCTTGAGGCCGACCGAGGTGGTGTTGACGACCAGGCCGCAGCCGTCGCTGAACCCGGCGGCAGCGGCGAGGGTGCACACCCGGATGCGGGCGTCCCCCAGATCGGCCGCCACGTCCTCGGCCCGCGCCACGGTGCGGTTGGCCAACACCAGTTCCGTAATGCCCGGCAACTCCAGCAGCCCGGCCACCACCGAGCGCGCCGCGCCGCCGGCTCCCAGCACCACCGCCCGGCCCCGGGTCCAGCGGTCGTCGGGGGCCTCCTGACGCAGGTTGGCGACGAAGCCGAAGCCGTCGGTGGTGTCGCCCTCGACCACGCCGTCCTCGGCAAAGACCAGGGTGTTGACCGACCCGACCCGCCGCGCCCGTTCGCTCAGGCGGCCGTGGTCGCGGCACAGGGCAAACGCCGCCTCCTTGTGCGGCACGGTGACGTTGGCGCCGCGAAAGCCGGCCTTGGGCAGGGCGCGGACGACCTCCAGGAAATCCTCCGGTCGCACCGGCAGCGGCAGATAGGCGCCGTCGATGCCATGGCGCTGCAGCCAGAAGCCATGCAGGCGCGGCGACAGCGAATGCGCCACCGGCCAGCCCAGGACGCCCGCCAGACGGGCCTTGCCGGTGAGCGTCATGGCCTCACCACGCCCCAGCCGCGCAGGAACCCCAGCAGGGGCAGCAGCGGCAGGCCACGGATGGTGAAGGTATCGCCCTGTATGCGGTCGAACAATTGCACGCCCAGTCCCTCGATGTGATAGCAGCCGACGCTGCCAAGGATATCCGGCCCGGCGGCGGCAAGATAACCGTCCAGGAAATCGTCGGAGAACGGCCGCATGGTCAGGCGCGCCTCGGCCACCTGGTGCCACACGCGCTGGCCGTCGCGCACGATCACCGCGGCGCTGAGCAGGCGATGGGTCCGGCCGCGTAACGATTGCAGGGCGGCGCGGGCCTCCTCCAGCGTTTCCGCCTTGTCGAACCACGTTCCCTCGCAGTCGAGCATCTGGTCGCACCCCAGGACCAGCGCCCCCGGAGCACGCCGCGAAATGCGTGTGGCCTTCAGTTCGGCCAGGGCCTCGGCAACGTCCCCGGCCGAGGCGCCCTCGGTCCCCAGGGCGGCCTTCACCCCGGCCTCGTCAACCGCCGGCGGATCGGCCGTAAAGGCAATGCCGGCGGCAGACAGCATGGCTTGGCGCGCCGCACTGCCCGAGGCCAGGACGAGGCGCGGAACCTCGGTATCGCTCATGACTCCACCGCCTTGCGCTCATGTTCGATGTGCAGTTGCAGGATGGCCGCCGCCGCCTCCTCGATCGACTTGCGGGTCATGTCGATGACCGGAAAGCCATGCCGCGCGTACAGCCGCCGGGCATCGAGAACCTCGGCCCGCACCACCTCCTCGTCGGCGTAGTCGCTGCTGTCGGGCGCCTGGCGCATCATGCGCAGCCGGTTGCGCCGGATGTCGGTCAGCGAGCGCGGCTCGCGCGTCAACCCGACCTTGAGCGGCTTGGGCGTGGTCAGGGCCTCGGCCGGCAGGGGGATGCCCGGCACCACGGGCACGTTGACCGTCTTCAGACCCCGGTTGGCCAGATAGATCGACAGCGGCGTCTTGGAGGTCCGCGACACCCCGAACAGAATGACGTCGGCCTCGGCCACGCGGGCCATCGACTGGCCGTCGTCATGCTCGATGGTGAACTGCATCGCGTCGATGCGGCGGAAATAATCGGCATCCATCACATGCTGGCGCCCCGGCTGGCCGCCCACCGCCGCCTGCAACAGCCCCGACAGCGCGTTCATCACCGGATCCAGCACCGGGATATGCGCGATGTCGAGCTGCCGGAACCCATCCTCAAGCTGCTCGCGGATGGCCGGATCGACCACCGTGTACACGACCAGCCCCCGGTCGGCGACGATGCCGTCCAAAACCCGCTTGGCCTGGCCCGGCGTGCGGACCAACCACCACAGATGCTGGTTCACGGTGACGTCCTCGAACTGCACCAGACAGGCGCGGGCAATGGCACTGACCGTCTCGCCACTGGAGTCCGACACGAGGTGGAGGTGGATGCTTTTCATTGGGTCCACTCGCTGAGGGAAGATGATTGGTTTTATAGAAAATTAGGGCGTTGGGGAAGGTTGGGCGCTGCCCAAACCCGCAAGGGGCCGGGGGCCCCTTGACCCCGTGAGTTTCTTTTTCTTGCGCCGCAGGCAGGCGGCATAAGCGTTTTGAGGAATGCCTGCGGCGCAAGGAAAGGATTTTTCTTCCTCATGGGATCCAAGGGCCCTTGGCCCTTGGCGGGTGCGGGCAGAGCCCGCTTTTCCACCTCACCCTGGGGACAAAACCCGGCGAGCGGGGACAGAACGCCCTTTTGGTCCATCGCCTGATCCGTCATGCACGGAGCGCCGTAGAAGGTCCAGGGAATCGTCCTCCTGTGGGTGCTTTTCCAGCCCGCCGGTGAATCCCCTGCACAAGATTTTCTCCACAGGGGTTATCCACACTGTCCCCATGATTCATCTCCCCAGCCTGAAGGCCGCATTCCGCCGAGTCGATCCGGGATTTCCAGATCCTGTTCCAGGACCGCCCGACGCCGAATTTTGTCCACAGGGATCTGTGCAGAACCAGGTGGACGGCGGCGGGAGGAAATGGGATCCCCGTTGTCCACAGCCATCCACTACCCACCACAACCTTTCATTCAAAAAATGAATTGTGTAAGTAGGGAGTGTGCATAAAGGGGAAAGCCCGTGATCCAGACGACCGAAGTGAAGACCGAGAAGCGTTTTCTGCGTGCCCTGGCCGGCGAGACCGTGACGCCGCCGCCGTTCTGGCTGATGCGTCAGGCCGGGCGCTACCTGCCCGAATACCGGGCCACGCGCGGCGATGCGGGCGGGTTCCTGAACCTGTGCTACAGCCCCGACAAGGCCATCGAGGTGACGTTGCAGCCGCTCCGCCGGTACGGCATGGACGCGGCCATCCTGTTCTCCGACATCCTGGTCATTCCCGATGCCCTGGGGCGCTCCGTACGCTTCGTGCAGGGGGAGGGGCCGCAGCTCGATCCGTTGACCGGGGCCGCCGACATCGAGGCTCTGCAGCTCGGCAACGTGCGCAGCCACCTTGCGCCGGTGCTGGAGACGGTTCGTGGCCTGGCGAGCGCCATCCCCCCGACCACGGCCCTGATCGGCTTCTGTGGCGCTCCCTGGACGGTGGCGACCTACATGATCGAGGGCGGCGGGTCCAAGGACTACGCCGAGACCAAGCGATGGGCCTACGGGCAGCCGGAGCTGTTCGGCCGCCTGATCGACACCCTGGTCGACGCCTCGGCCGACTACCTGATCGCCCAGGCCGAGGCCGGGGCCGAGGCCGTGCAGATCTTCGACAGTTGGGCCGGCGTGCTGCCCGAGGCCGAATTCCGCCGCTGGTCGCTCGATCCCATCCGGCGCATCACGGAAAAGGTCAAGGCCGCGGTCCCGGGCCTGCCGGTGATCGGCTTCCCGCGCGGCGCCGGCGAGCTGTACAAGGACTTCGCCCGCGAGTCCGGCTGCGACGCCGTCAGCATCGACACCACGATTCCGGTGGCCTGGGCCGCCGAGCACCTGCAGCCGCATGTTACCGTGCAGGGCAACCTCGACCCCATCATGCTGGTGGTCGGCGGCGAGGCCATGGACCGCGCCGTGGACACCATCCTCAACGCCCTGGGCCACGGGCCGTTCGTGTTCAATCTCGGCCACGGCATCGTGCCCCATACGCCGCCGGAGAACGTGGCCCGGTTGGCGGATCGGATCCGGGCGTTCAAGGGGTAGGGGAGAGACGCGGGCTCTGCCCGCACCCGCCAGGAGGCTTGCCTGCTGGACCTCATGAGGGGGTTGCGGTGCAAGGCCGCGCGCAGCGCATTAGTTGAATGTGTCTGCCTGTGGCGCAAGGACAGGGTCGATTTTGACTAACGGGGTCAAGGGGCCAACGGCCCCTTGCGGGCATGGGCAGAGCCCATCTTCTTCCCTTCTCACCGGAGCCAGCATGGAAAAGATCGCCGTCGTCCTGTTCAACCTTGGGGGCCCGGACAGCCCGGCGGCGGTGCGGCCGTTCCTGTTCAACCTGTTCAACGACCCGGCGATCATCGGGGCGCCCGGCCCCATCCGCTGGGCGCTGGCGCATTTCATTTCCAGGCGCCGTGCTCCGGTGGCACAGAAGATCTATGCCCGGCTGGGCGGCAAGTCGCCGCTGCTGGAGCAGACCCGCGACCAGGCGGCGGCGCTGGAGGGTGTGCTGGGCGGGCAGGCGCGGGTGTTCGTCGCCATGCGCTATTGGCATCCGATGACGGCCGAGACGGTGGCGGCGGTCAAGGCCTTCGCGCCGGACCGGGTGGTGCTGTTGCCGCTCTATCCGCAGTACTCGGGTGCCACCTCGGGCTCGTCCCTGGAGGCGTGGCGCAAGGAGGCGGCGCGCCAGGGGCTGACGGCGCCGGCTGTCGAGGTGTGCTGCTGGCCGACCGCGCCGGGGTGGATCGGCAGCATGGCCCAGCGGGTGACCGAGGGGGTGCGCAAGATGGCGTCCCATGGCGAGCCGCGGGTGCTGTTTTCCGCCCATGGCCTGCCCAAGAAGGTGATCGCCCGGGGTGATCCCTATCAGTGGCAGGTCGAGCAGACGGCCGCCGCCGTGGTCGACAAGATGGATCTACCGGGCCTGGACTGGCAGGTGTGCTACCAGAGCCGGGTCGGCCCGCTGGAGTGGATCGGGCCGTCGACCGACGCCGAGATCCGTCGCGCCGGGGCCGATGGGGTGCCGGTGGTGGTGGTGCCGATCGCCTTCGTGTCGGAGCACTCCGAAACCCTGGTCGAACTGGACGAGGAATACCGCGAACTGGCCGAGGCCGAGGGCGTGGCCGGTTTCCACCGGGTGCCCACGGTGTCCTCGGACCCGGTGTTCATCGACGGCCTGGCGACCCTGGTGCGCGATGCCCTGGGCGGGTCGTGCAGCCCGTGTTCCCAGGACGGCGGGCGCCTGTGCCCGGTCAGCCTGACCATCTGCCCCAACGCCCGGAGGTAATTGATGCCCGTGATCGTCGAGCTTGGCACGTCCGCCTATGACTGGGTCAAGGCCCTGCACGTCGTGGCCATCATCACTTGGATGGCCGGGCTGTTCTACCTGCCCCGACTGTACGTGTACCATGCCGAAACGACCCCCGGCAGCGAGCAGTCCGAGACCTTCAAGGTGATGGAACGGCGCCTGCTGCGCGGCATCATGAACCCGTCCGTGGTGGTGGTGTTCATCACCGGCTTCATGATGTTCCCGGTGTGGGTGACCGATGGCTGGATGCACGCCAAGCTGACCCTGGTCATCCTGATGGCGGTCTGCCACGGGTTCTATGCGCGCTGGCGCAAGGATTTCCTGTCCGACAGCAACACGCGGTCCCACAAGTTCTATCGCGTGGCCAACGAGATCCCGACCGTGCTTCTGCTCGGCATCATCGCCCTGGTCATCGTCAAGCCCTTCTGAGGACAGCCCTTTGGAGTCGGGCCCTTCCGGGGTAGCGGTGCACGCCGACGTGGAATTCCGGCGTTGGATGCCAATGAAACAATTGACAGCGGGCGTTGATGCGCCTAACCGTAAACCGACGAGACGCCAAGTCTCGGCCCATCCAGACGTCTAGCCAGATTTGGCGATCCCCTCTACCGGCGCTTCCCTGATCTTCCCGGACCAGCCTGCGGTTCACGCGGCTGCTTTGGCAATGACCTTGAAACCCGGTCCTCCCAGCACCATTCGCCACGGGATTCCCGTCGGCGTCACAGATCGTGGACATACCGCATGCATCTTCAGGAGCTGAAGAAAAAGTCTCCGACCGAACTCCTGGCGTTGGCGGAGGAGCTCGAAATCGAGAATGCCAGCAGCCTGCGCAAGCAGGACATGCTGTTCGCCATTCTCAAGGCCCTGGCCGACAACGACACCGCGATCTATGGCGATGGCGTGCTGGAAGTCCTGCAGGACGGCTTCGGCTTCCTGCGGTCGCCGGAAGCCAATTACCTGCCGGGCCCCGACGACATCTACATTTCACCCAGCCAGGTGCGGCGCTTCAGCCTGCGCACCGGCGACACGGTGGAAGGCGAGATCCGGGCCCCCAAGGACGGCGAGCGGTACTTTGCCCTGCTCAAGGTCAACACGATCAATTTCGACGTGCCCGACGCGGTCCGCCACCGCATCAACTTCGACAACCTGACGCCGCTGTATCCCGACGAGAAGCTCAATCTCGAGATTGAGAACCCGACCGTCAAGGACAACACGCCGCGCGTCATCGAGATGGTTGCGCCGTTGGGCAAGGGCCAGCGCGGCTTGATCGTCGCGCCGCCGCGCACCGGCAAGACCGTGATGCTGCAGTCGATCGCCAACTCGATCGAACACAACCACCCCGAGGCCTATCTGATCGTCCTGTTGATCGACGAACGGCCCGAGGAAGTTACCGACATGGCCCGCTCGGTCAAGGGCGAGGTGGTGTCGTCCACCTTCGACGAACCGGCGCAGCGCCACGTCCAGGTGGCCGAAATGGTCATCGAAAAGGCCAAGCGCCTGGTCGAGCACAAGCGCGACGTGGTCATCCTGCTGGACTCCATCACCCGTCTGGCCCGGGCCTACAACACCGTGGTGCCGTCGTCGGGCAAGGTGCTGACCGGCGGCGTGGATGCCAACGCCCTGCAGCGCCCCAAGCGCTTCTTTGGTGCGGCGCGCAACATCGAGGAAGGCGGCTCGCTGACCATCATCGCGACCGCCCTGATCGATACCGGCTCGCGCATGGACGAGGTGATTTTCGAAGAGTTCAAGGGTACCGGCAACTCCGAACTCATCCTCGACCGCAAGCTGGCCGACAAGCGCACCTTCCCGGCCATCGACATCACCAAGTCGGGCACCCGTAAGGAAGAGCTGCTGGTCAGCCGCGACGTCCTCCAGAAGATGTGGGTCCTGCGCCGCATCCTCAGCCCCATGGGCATGCAGGACGGCATGGACTTCCTGACCTCCAAGCTCAAGGAAACCAAGTGCAACGCCGACTTCTTCCAGGCGATGAACAACTAGGGTTTCAGACGGCATGAAAAACGCCCGGCGGGGGAGACCTCGCCGGGCGTTTTTTATTGCGGCGTGTAGGGGGTCACCACAGAGGCACAGAGGCACAGAGATTTCGGAGCAAACGGACGCGCGCAGCGCATCATTGCCCCATGGGGTTACTATCGTCTGCGGCGCTGCACCGCCCTCTCGGTGCCCTCTGTGCCTTCCTCTGTGTCCTCTGTGATTCCCCGCTTCACTTCCCCGCGTTTCACGTGAAACACTACGGGATCATCACCGTCGAGCCGACCGTCTTGCGGGCCTCGAGATCGCGGTGGCACTGCGCCGCCTCGGTCAGGGGATAGCTCTGGCCGACCTCGATCTTGACGGCGCCCGAGGTCACCACGTCGAACAGGGCGCCGGCGCTTTCCTCCAACTCGGGGCGGGTGGCGGTGTAGGCCATCAGGGTCGGGCGGGTCAGGAACAGCGAGCCCTTTTGCGACAGCACCAGCGGGTTGATGTCGGGGGCGGGGCCGGACGCGTTGCCGAACTGCACGTACATGCCGCGCCGGCTGAGGCAGTCCAGGCTGTCGTCCCACACGGTCTTGCCGACCCCGTCATAGACGACCGGGACGCCCTTGCCGTCGGTGATCTCCATGACCCGCTCCTTGAAGTTTTCGCGGGTGTAGTTGATCGGGAACTCACAGCCGTTGCGCCGCGCGATCTCGGCCTTTTCGTCCGAGCCGACCGTGCCGATGACCCGCGCGCCGATGTGCTTCAGCCACTGGCAGGCGATCTGGCCGACCCCGCCGGCCGCCGCATGGAACAGCACGAACATGCCCGGCTCGACCTTGAAGGTGCGGCGGGTCAGGTATTCGACCGTCATGCCGCGCAGCATCATGCCGGCGACCACGTCGTCGGGGATGCCGTCGGGCACCTTGAGCAGGGTGGCGGCCGGCATCACGCGCTCCGAGCAGTACGAGCCGAGCGGTCCGTTGCCATAGGCGACGCGGTCACCCACCGCCAGATCCGTCACGCCCGGCCCGACCTCCTCGACGATGCCGCAGGCCGCGAGGCCGATGCCGCTCGGCAGGCCGGGGACGGGGTACAGGCCGCTGCGGTGGTAGCAGTCGATGAAGTTGACGCCGACGGCCGACTGGCGGACCCGCACCTGATCGGGGCCGGGGCTGCCGACGTCCATCTGTTCAACCCGCAGAACCTCGGGTCCACCGGCTTCGTGAAAGCGCACGACGGTTGCCATGAACGTTTATCTCCCTAGTGTTATTGAACATCTTGGGCTGCCGCCCAAACCCGCTTGGGGCAGGCCCCAAACCCCCTTTTTTTCTTAAAGAAAACAAGGGAGGTCTGGAGGTACCCTCCAGGCCGGCGGCAGCCATCCGCGTAAGCGGACCACCTATACCTCGGCATCCACCGTCGCGGTCTCTCGCCACACGGCACCTTCCAGCCGCAGCAGACGGCGCTTGGTCTCCACGCCGTCCTCGCCGGAGTATCCGCCGAGCGCCCCGGCGGCGCCGAGTACCCGGTGGCACGGAATGAGGATGGGCAGGGGATTGAGCCCACAGGCCGTGCCCACCGCCCGCGCCCCGCTGCCCACTTGCTGGGCCAGCGCGCCGTAGCTGCGGGTTTCGCCGTACGGGATCATGGTCAGGGCGGCCCACACCCGTTCCTGGAACTCGGTACCGCGCGGGGCCATGGGCAGGTCGAAGATCGTCCGCTTGCGGTCGAAGTAGGCGTCGAGCTGATCCCGTGCTTCCAACAGCAGGGGCGTCTCGGCCGTCTCGCATGCCCATCCCCAATCCAGGGACACCAGGGCACCGTCTTCTTCGGTCACGGTCAGCGCCCCGACGGGGCTGTTGAATGAAAGCTGCGGCATGGGGGGCCTCCTCTGCGTGCCTGCAGACAGGTTACCTGTTCAGGTGGTCGGGCCGCAACGCTTCCCCGAGGGCCTGCGGCGTCGTGACCGGAGGCGAGCAGACCGGGCCGCGGCAGACGTAGGCGGTGGCCTTGCCGTCCACGGGATGCTTGCCGGCGGCGGGGTGGCTGTTCGGCAGGGCGGCATCGCCAGTCTGCAGGCTGATGACGAGGGCCGGTTCCCCGGATTCCAGGGCGACGCGGCGCAGCGCCTCGGCGTCGGCCCGGCGGGCGGGCGGGGCGGCGATGACCACCTGAAGGCCCCGGGCCAGCAGCTCGAATCCGTTGAGGAAGGTGGCCGAGGACGGGAACTGGCGGATCGAGTCCGGCGCCAAGGCGGTGACCAGGCTTTCGGCCCGGTGGCGCCAGGCGTCCTTGCCGGTCAGCACGTACAGGCGGGTCAGCACATCCACCATGGTGCCGTTGCCCGACGGCACGGCGTTGTCGACCAGACCCTTGGTCCGCGTGAGGAGGTCGGTGGCGTCATCGGCGGTGAAGAAATAGCCGCCCGCCGTGTCGTCCCAGTACCGGGCATCGAGCACCGTGACCCAGCCGCGTGCGAGATCGAGAAGGGCGGGGTCGCCCTCGGCCTCGAACAGGGCGAGGGCGGCGCGGGTCATGTTGGCGTAGTCGTCGAGCATCGCCACATCCTGGCGCCGCCCGGCCCGGAAGCCGTGGCCCAGGCGGCCGTCCTCGTGGGTCAGCAGGGCAACCACGCGATCGAAGGCGCGGCGGGCCAGGGCCGTCCACTCCGGCCGCCCAAAGGCCTGCCCGGCCCGCGCCAGGGCGGCGATCATCAGGCCGTTCCAGTCGGCCAGCACCTTGTCGTCGCGCCCCGGCCGCACCCGGCGCTCGCGGGCGGCGAGCAGGGTGGCGCGTTGGCGGGCGAGGGCGTCCTCATCGACGGGCTGCACCCCCGGTTCGCGCCGGCGCAGGATGGTCTTGCCCTCCCAGTTGCCGCCCGGCGTGACGTCGTAGACCTGCTTGAACAGGGCGCCGTCCGCGCCCAGCAGGGCGTCGATCTCCGCTTCGCTCCAGACGTAGAAGCGGCCTTCCTCGCCTTCGCTGTCGGCGTCGAGGGTGGCGGCGAAAGCGGCGCCCTCGGTCAGCATCTCGCGTTCCAGCCAGCCGATGGTTTCGGCGATGCGGGTGGCGTAGAGGGGTGAGCGCGTCTCCCGCCATACCAGGGTCAGCAGGTCGAGGATCTGGGCGTTGTCATAGAGCATCTTCTCGAAATGCGGGGCCAGCCATTCCTCGTCGGTGGAATAGCGCGCAAAGCCGCCGCCGAGGTGGTCGTAGAGGCCGCCCTGGCACATGCCGTCCAGGGTCCGCACCACGCCGTCGCGCAGAGCCGCCTCGCCGGTGCGCCGCCAGGCCCGCCACAGGAAGTCGAACACGAACGGCATGGGGAACTTGGGCGCCCCGCGCAGGCCGCCGTGCGTGGTGTCGAGGTGTTCGATCAACTGCCGTGCCGCGCGGTCGAGGATGGGGATGGACAGGTCCACGCCGTCGGCCGCATCGCCGGGCGAGTCCGGATTGACCAGGGCGGTGCGCAGGATGCCGGCGTTCTGCATCACCTTGTCGGGCGACTCCCGCCACACCCGGCCGAGGTCGGCCAGCACGCGCGGGAAGCCGGGCCGCCCCCAGCGGTCCTCGGGCGGGAAGTAGGTGCCGCCCCAGAACGGCGTGCCGTCCGGCGTCAGGAACATGGTCAGGGGCCAGCCGCCGTGCTCGCCCATCATGGCCAGCGCCTTCTGATACAGCGCATCGACGTCGGGGCGTTCCTCGCGGTCCACCTTTACGCTCACGAAATGGTCGTTCATCAGCGCGGCGATGTCCGGGTTCTCAAAGCTTTCGTGGGCCATGACGTGGCACCAGTGGCAGGCCGCGTAGCCGACCGACAGCAGCATCGGCTTGTTCTCGGCCCGCGCCCGCTCAAAGGCCGCGTCCCCCCACGGCTGCCAGTCCACCGGGTTGTCGGCGTGCTGCAGCAGATAGGGACTGGTTTCGGCGGCAAGGCGATTGGCCATGGGGATCTCCGTTCCGTTGCGCGTTTGGCCCGCCTGCCTTAACTTGGGTTACGACCCGGCGGGTGCAACGGCGGGATGCCTACAAGAGGGGGGAGGAGAGCGATCATGAAGATCACTGTCGATGTGGACTGCACGCCCGAGGAAGCCCGCCAGTTTCTCGGCCTGCCCGACGTCAAGCCCATGCAGGACGCCATGATGCAGGAAATCCAGGACCGCATGATGACCAACCTGCAGGCCATGGACGCCGAAACCATGTTCAAGACCTGGCTGCCCGCCCAGATGCAGGGCCTCGACCAGATGCAGAAATTCTTTTGGGCGCAGTTCAACAAGGGCGGGTCCGGCCCCGGCACCGGCCAGTAGGATTTCTTACCTTTGCTTTCAACAAGGATCTCCCCCGTGACCGACACGTCCCGTGACCCGGCGCCCTACTACCGCGCCCATGTTTTCTGCTGCACCAACGAACGGCCGGAGAAGCATCCGCGTGGGTCCTGCGCCCGTGGCGGGGCGGTCAAGCTGCGCGACTACATGAAGGCGCGCGCCAAGGAACTCGGCCTCGACGGCGTGCGCATCAACTCGTCGGGCTGCCTGGACCGCTGCGAGCTGGGCCCGGTCATGGTCATCTATCCCGAGGGCGTGTGGTACGCCGTCCGCACGACCGAAGACGTCGATGCCGTGCTGACCGCCCACCTCCAGGACGGCGGCCGGGTGCCCCGCCTGATGCTGCGGCCCGAGGACAAGGAGCGCGTCGACATCGAGGCGCGGCTTCAGGCGTAAAGGGATCCTCGGCCGTGGTTGCTGACACCATCGTGGCGCTCGCCACCGCGCCCGGCCGGGCCGGTGTGGCGGTCATCCGCATTTCCGGCCCGGCCGCCGGGGCGGCGCTGGAAAGCCTGATCGGCCGCCGCCCGCCGCCGCGCAAGGCCGTCCGCGCCCGCTTCAGCGACCCGGAAACCGGCGCCGTGCTCGACGACGGGCTGGTCCTGTGGTTCCCCGGTCCGGCCAGCTTCACCGGCGAGGACATCGCCGAGTTGCAGGGCCACGGCGGGCGGGCGGTGGTGGAAAGCCTGCTCGAAGTGCTGTGCCGGCTGCCCGGCGTCCGTCCGGCCGAGCCCGGCGAGTTCACCCGCCGCGCCTTCGAGCACGGCAAGATGGACCTCACCCAGGCCGAAGGGCTGGCCGACCTCATCAACGCCGAGACCGAGGCCCAGGCCCGCCAGGCCCTGCGCCAGATGGACGGCGCCCTGGCCCGCCTGTACGAGGGGTGGCGCGGCGTGCTGGTGCCGCTGCTGGCCCATATCGAGGCCTTCATCGACTTCCCCGACGAGGACCTGCCCGACACCCTGGACGACACCGTGCGCGGCCGGGTGGCCGATCTGTCTGACCAGATCCGCCGCCACCTCGACGACGGGGCACGGGGCGAGCGGGTGCGCGACGGGCTGTATGTCGCCGTCATCGGCCCGCCCAATGCCGGCAAGTCCAGCCTGGTCAACGCCATCGCCCGGCGGGACGCGGCCATCGTCTCGGCCACCGCCGGCACCACCCGCGACGTGGTCGAGGTCCACCTCGATCTCGGCGGATATGCTACCGTTCTGGCCGACACCGCCGGCCTGCGCGAGGCCGCCGACGACATCGAGGGCGAGGGGATCCGCCGCGCCCTGGCCCGCGCCGAGACCGCCGACCTGCGCATCGCGGTGTTCGACGGCGAACAATGGCCGGCCTTCGATGCCCCCACCGCGGCGCTGGTTGACGACCGCACCCTGGTCGTGGTCAACAAGATCGACCAATGCCCTGAACCGGGACCGTTCCCCATCGCCGGGCAGGAGGCCATGCCGATCTCGGTCCAGACCGGGGAGGGGATGGAGGTGCTGCTGTTCGCCCTCGAAGCCGAAGTGCGCGAGCGTCTGGAGACGCGCGGCGCCCCGGCCCTGACCCGGCGGCGCCACCGCCATGCCCTGGAAGCCTGCGCCGACGCCCTGGACCGCGCGTTGAGCGCACCGGGGGTGGATCTGATGGCCGAGGATCTGCGGCTGGCCACGCGATCCCTGGGCCGGATCACCGGGCGCGTTGACGTGGAAGACCTGCTGGACGTAATTTTCCGCGACTTCTGTATCGGGAAGTAAGAGCGGGCTCTGCCCGGACCCGCCAGGAGGCTCGGCCTCCTGGACCTCGGGAGTTTGCGGTGGTGAAAAGCCGCGCGCAGCGCATTTGAATACCAGGACGAAATTCCTGCGGCGCAAGAAAAAGAGAACTCACGGGGTCAAGGGGCCAATGGCCCCTTGCGGGCGCGGGCAGAGCCCGCCCTTTCCAAAGGCGCAACAAAATGACCATGACCTATGACGTGATCGTAGTCGGCGGCGGCCATGCCGGAACGGAGGCGGCGGCGGCGGCGGCGCGCATGGGGGCGCGCACGCTGCTGGCCACCCACCGCACCGACACGGTGGGCGAGATGTCGTGCAATCCGGCCATCGGGGGCCTCGCCAAGGGGCATCTGGTGCGCGAGATCGACGCCCTGGACGGCGTCATGGGACGGGCCATCGACCGGGGCGGCATCCAGTTCCGCATGCTCAACCGGTCCAAGGGTCCGGCCGTGCGTGGCCCTCGTGCGCAGGCGGATCGCAAGCTGTACCGCCAGGCGGTGCAGGATCTGCTGGCCGAAACCGCCAACCTGACCATCGCCGCGCATGCCGTCGAGGACCTGTTGATCGACGCCGACGGCCGGTGCGGCGGCATCGTCACGGCGGACGGAAGCCAGATCCGGGCCGGGGCGGTGGTGCTGACCACCGGCACCTTCCTGCGCGGCATCATCCACATGGGCGAGGAGCAGATCCCGGCCGGGCGGGTGGACGAGGCACCGGCGCTTGGCCTGTCGGTCACGTTGGAGCGCGCCGGGTTCCGCCTGGGCCGCCTCAAGACCGGCACTCCGGCCCGGCTGGATGGCCGCACCATCGCCTGGGACACCCTGGAAATGCAGCCGGCCGATGACCCGCCGGTGCCGTTCTCGTTCCTGACCGAGGCGATCACCACGCCGCAGATCCCCTGCGGCATCACCTACACGACGCCTGAAACCCACGCCATCATCCGCGCCAACCTGCACCGCGCGCCGATGTATTCCGGCCAGATCCAGAGCATCGGCCCGCGCTATTGCCCGTCGATCGAGGACAAGGTGGTGCGGTTTGCCGACCGCGAACGCCACCAGATCTTCCTGGAGCCCGAGGGCCTGGACGACCCCACGGTCTACCCCAACGGCATTTCGACCTCGCTGCCGGCCGCCGTGCAGACCGAGATGATCCGCACCATTCCCGGCCTGGAGCGGGTGGAGATCATCCGCCCCGGCTACGCCATCGAGTACGATTTCATCGACCCGCGCGAACTGCGCCCGACCCTGGAGACCCGCCGCGTCGCCCGCCTGTTTCTGGCCGGTCAGATCAACGGCACGACCGGGTACGAGGAAGCCGGCACACAAGGCCTGGTCGCCGGGGTGAATGCCGCGCTGGCCGCCGGTGGGGGGCAGGGGACGTTCGTGCCGGACCGCGCCGACGGCTATCTCGGCGTGATGATCGACGACCTGGTGACTCTGGGCACCCGGGAGCCCTATCGCATGTTCACCAGCCGGGCCGAGTACCGCCTGCTGCTGCGGGCCGACAATGCCGACCAGCGCCTGACCCCGCAGGGCATCGCGGCCGGTGTTGTGGGCAGCGCGCGCACCGCCGCCTTCACCGCCAAGGCCGAGGCGCTGGCGTCGGCCAAGATGCTGATGGAGTCGCTCGCCGCCACCCCCCGCCAAGCCGAGACGGTGGGCATCAAGATCAACCAGGACGGTGTGCGGCGGTCCGCCTTGACCCTGTTCGGGCATCCGGAAACCACCTTCGAAAAGCTGTGCACCCTGTGGCCGGACCTGCGCGGCCTGCGCCCGGACGTGGCCGAACAGCTTGAGATCGAGGGGCGGTACGCCGGCTACATCGACCGCCAGCGGGCCGACATCGAGGCCTTCCGCCGCGACGAGGATCTGGAGCTGCCGAACGACATCGACTACGCCGGAGTCGGCGGCCTGTCGTCGGAAATCCGCCTCAAGCTGACCGAGGCGCAGCCTGCCACCCTGGGCGCCGCGGCGCGTATTCCGGGCGTGACGCCGGCCGCCGTGACGGCGCTTTTGGGCCATGTGCGCCGCCGTCGCCGCGAAAATACCCCGGTTTGAGCCGTCCGGTGTGACGACCGCCTCTTGGCGTGGCACTCCGAAAGCGGTATAGAGAACGGGTGAGGGGCCGCTTGGTGCCCCTTTGGTGTTTCACGTGAAACAAAGGGGATTGCGGTGCCCGTTCCGGCGCGCCCGAACCGCGACGCCTCCCGGCCGCTGACGCCGGAGGACTTTCAACGCGATACCGGTGTTTCACGTGAAACACTGGACCGACTCCGGGTGTACGCCGACCTCCTCGTCAAGTGGCAGGGCAGCATCAATCTGGTCGGTAAATCGACGTTGGCCGATCTTTGGCGCCGCCACATGCTCGACTCGGCGCAGCTTTTTCCGCTGCTGCCGGCCGGCACAAAGACCCTGGTGGACTTCGGATCGGGGGCGGGATTTCCGGCCCTGGTGCTCGCCATCCTTGGCGTGCCCGATGTCCACATGATCGAATCCGACGTCCGCAAGGGGGCGTTCCTGCGCGAGGTGGCCCGCACCGTCGGGGTTGCCGCGACGGTGCACACGGCGCGGATCGAAGCCCTGGCGCCGTTCCCGGCCGATGTGATTACCGCCCGCGCCCTGGCGCCGGTCGCCCAACTGCTTGAGTTCGCAGCCCCGTTTGTCGTGCCTCACACCCAGTGCCTGTTCCTCAAGGGGCAAAATGTTGAGGCGGAGTTGACCGAAGCACACACGATGTGGGACATTTTGGTCGAGAGGCATCCCAGCCGGACCGAGCCCGCCGCTACCATCCTGCGACTTTCCGAGGTGCGCCGTGAGCCAGCCTGACGTCCAGCAGACCCTTCCGCTGTCCATTCCCAAGGTCATCG
This sequence comes from Rhodospirillaceae bacterium, assembly GCA_041686745.1. Lineage (GTDB taxonomy): Bacteria > Pseudomonadota > Alphaproteobacteria > Rhodospirillales > Rhodospirillaceae > Cauispirillum. The sequence continues at coordinate 134,365 of JAWLDH010000003.1, forward strand.
CCATCGCCAACCAGAAGGGCGGGGTGGGCAAGACCACCACGGCCATCAATCTGGCCACGGCCATGGCCGCCGTGAAGAAGCGTGTCCTGATCATCGACATGGACCCGCAGGGCAACGCCTCCACCGGGCTGGGAGTCGGCCACGACCAGCGCCTGGTGTCGAGCTACGACGTGCTGACCGGCGACGCCACGGTGGCCGAGGCCATGGTCGCCACCGACGTGCCCAACCTGTCGGTCGTGCCGTCGGGCGTCGATCTGGCCGGGGCGGAGCTGGAGCTGGTGTCGATCGGACGCCGCGAATTCCGCCTCAAGGACGCCCTCGACGGAACCCTGGCCGGCTACGATTACGTGCTGATCGACTGCCCGCCGGCGCTCGGCCTGCTGACCCTGAACGCCCTGGTCGCCGCCGACGAGGTGCTGGTGCCCCTGCAGTGCGAGTTCTTCGCCCTCGAAGGCGTGTCGCACCTGGTCAAGACCATCGAGCGCGTGCGCAAGGCGTTCAATCCGGGCCTGGAAATCCAGGGCATCGTCCTGACCATGTTCGACCGCCGCAACAACCTGTCGACCATGGTCGAAAGCGACGTCCGCGGGCATTTCGGGACCAAGGTTTTCAAGACCGTCATTCCCCGCAATGTGCGGGTGTCCGAGGCGCCCTCGCATGGCAAGCCGGTGCTGCTGTATGACCTGCGCTCGACCGGGGCGCAGGCCTATGTGCACCTGGCCGGCGAGGTTCTACGCCGCGACAAGATGATGAGGGCGGCGTCATGAGCGAGGAGATGACCGGCATGAAGCAGCGCAAGGGCCTGGGCCGCGGGTTGTCCTCCCTGTTCGGTGAGGAAATTCCCGACGTCGTCGAGGGCACCGATCCGCGTGCCCCCGTCGAGGTGCCGATCGGCCACCTCGAATCCGGCCGCTTCCAGCCGCGCATGGAGTTCGATCCCGAAGCGCTGCAGGACCTGTCCGACAGCATCCGCGAGAAGGGCATCCTGCAGCCCATCCTGGTGCGCCGCCTGCCCGAGGACGGCACGCGCTTTGAGATCATCGCCGGTGAACGCCGCTGGCGGGCCTCGCAGATGGCCCAGTTGCACAGCGTCCCGGTGCTCATCCGCGCCTTCTCGGACCAGGAGGCGGCCGAAGTCGCCCTGATCGAAAACCTCCAGCGCCGCGACCTGTCGCCGCTGGAGGAGGCCGAGGGCTACAAGCGCCTGATGGATGAATTCGCGCGCACCCAGGACGACCTGTCCAAGGCGCTCGGCAAAAGCCGCAGCCATGTGGCCAACATGGTCCGCCTGCTCGGCCTGCCCGATCCGGTCAAGGGCATGTTGCGCTCGGGCAGCCTGTCGGCCGGCCACGCCCGCGCCCTGCTCAATGCCGAAGACCCGGTGCATCTGGCCGAGACCGTGGTCAAGAAGGGCCTGAACGTCCGCCAGACCGAAAAGCTCGCCACCGAACGCGGCGGCGTGAAGGCCCGCAAGCCGCGCCCGGCCGGGCACAGCGACGACAAGGACGCCGATACCGTCGCCCTGGAACGCGACCTGTCCAACCTGCTGGGCCTGCGGGTGCAGATCGATTTCCGGGGCCGCGGCGGCGCCGTGGTCCTGCACTACGAGACGCTTGAACAGCTCGACGACATTCTCTACCGCCTCAACAACCCGACCGACAACGCCGCCGACGCCCGCCGGCATGGCGCCGATGCTGACGCCGATGCCGGCGAAGATATCGCCGACCGCGCCTTCGCCAGCGCCATCGTCGGCCACGAGATCGCCGACGCCGTGGAGGACGACGAGGAGGGGGTGCTTGAGGTTGAGGAGGAGCCCGAGCCCGAGCCTGAGGTGGCTGAGGAAGCCCCCGAAGAGGAGATGGCCGAAGCCGATCCCGAAACCAACCTTGAGGATCTCCCCGAAGACGACCTTGCGGTCGTCCCCGAAACCAACCTTGAGGCCACCCCGGAAGCCGACCTGCCGGACGTCCCCGAAGTCGATCTTGAGGGCGCCGCCGAGGACTCCGACGGCTCCCGCGTCGCTGACGCCGTTGCCGCCCTGGCCGCCGACAAGGACTATGTGTCCAACCTCCTGACGGCCGAGGACGACGAGGAAGACGGCGACGACTGGCCGCAAAGCGGGTTCAACGGCCGCTGAGGTCAAGGAAGGACTGGGCGCTGCCCAGACCCGCCAAGGGCTGAGCGGCCCTTGGAACCCATGAAGGATCCTGCGCTTTCTCTTGCGCCGCAGGCAGATAATCTCGTCCTGCGTTAAATGCCTGCGGCGCAGAGAAATGCCAAAAAACGGTTTCCAAAGGCCCATGGCCTTTGGCGGGTGCGGGCAGAGCCCGCGTCTTCCCACCATCCCCACCTACCGCCCGAGCCGCGCCGCCATCGGATCATGGGCCTGATACAGGGCCTTGGCCCGTTCCCGGCTCTGCACCGCGTAGCAGTAGGCGCAGCCGTGGGGGCAGGTGTCGTAGGCGCCGATGTCGCGCGATTGGGCGCAGCGGCAGGTCTTGCGGTGCGGCTTGGCGGGGACGGAGAGGGGGCGTCCGCCCACGTCGGCCAGGCGATGCGGATCGATGCAGGCGGCTTCGGCGACGCCCGGCACCAGCAGGCCGGCCTGGGCGCACAAGGTCAGGCGCTGGCCGTTGCTGGCGGCGATGGGGGCGAGGGTGCGCAGCAGGGCCTGCTTCTCCGCGTCCCCCGGATTGTTCCACGTGAAACACTCGGCCGCCGCCGCGCGGTCGAGGTTGCGGCGGGTCTTGCGGTAGATCTGGGCGAAGCTGACCACCACCTCATCCACCGCGCCGCGCAAGGCCTCGGACAGTCTGCCGAAGGTCTCGACGTGCCACGTTGGCGGGGTCAGGCTGCTGAACACGATGGGGTCATAGCGCCACACGCCGACGCGCGGCCCATGATCGGCCGACAGCCGCTGCAGCACCTCCACCGACCGTTCGGGCGCCACCACGGACCGGTCAAGCACCGGCGGATAGCCGACCACCGTGACCTGCACAACGACCGGCGCAACCGCCCGCACGGCGTTCAGGCGCGGCAGGAGCGGGGCCAGGTTGCGGGTCCACAGCACGATGCCGTCCACCGCCTCGGGCCGCAGATCCACCCGGCTCGCCGGGCCGCCATAGGGGTTGGTGACCTCGACGAAGCCGGCCTTCAGGCGGTTCAGGAACCACGTGCCGTAGAACGCCGGGATGTCGGTGCGATAGCTGGCCGAGATGATCACCTGCCGGTTCCTCTGCCTCACGGGGTGGGCTACTCTTATGGATGATTTCAGGGGGGCCGCCATGCTCAAAGTACGTCGGGTGCCGATCGACACCCATTCCGAAAACGTCGCGTTCCTGCGCCGCGACTGCACCCAATATACGGTCGAAGGTTTGCGGGCGCTCGCCAAGATCGAGGTCCACGGTGGCCGGCGGCATCTGCTCGCCACCCTCAACCTGGTCGAGGCCAACGGCAACGGCGCCCACGCCCTGCTCGGGGTCGATGAACTGGGCCTGTCGACCGAGGCTTTCGCCCGCCTGGGCCTGCCGGCCGGGGCGGAGGTGTCCATCGAGCCGGCGCCGCCGCCCGGCAGCCTGGAGTCCGTGCGGCGCAAGATCAACGGCGCGGTGCTGACCCCCGAAAACTACCGGGCCATCATCGAGGACATCTCCGACCATCGCTACTCGCGCATGGAACTGGCCGCCTTCCTGGTCGCCTCGGCCGGGTTCATGACGACCGAGGAGGTTCTGGCATTGACCCAGGCGATGGTCGAGGTCGGCCAGCGCCTGACGTGGCCCATCGACATGGTGGTCGACAAGCACTGCATCGGCGGCATTCCCGGCAACCGCACGACCATGATCGTGGTGCCCATCGTCGCCGCCCATGGTCTCGCCATCCCCAAGACCAGCTCGCGCGCCATCACCTCGCCGGCCGGAACCGCCGACACCATGGAGGTGCTGTGCAACGTCACGGTCGACCTCGACCACATGCGCCGCATCATCGCCGAGGAACGCGGTTGCCTGGTGTGGGGCGGGCACATGCGGCTGGCCCCGGCCGACGACATCCTGATCTCGGTCGAACGGCCGCTGGGCATCGATACCCAGGAACAGATGGTCGCCTCCATCCTGTCCAAGAAGGTGTCGGCCGGCTCCACCCATCTGCTGATCGACATTCCCATGGGCCCGCAGGCCAAGGTGCGCAGCCAGGTCGAGGCCGTGCGCCTGCGCAAGATGTTCGAGTTCGTCGGCGACTCCCTCGGCCTCAACCTCGAGGTCGCCATCACCGATGGCCGCCAGCCCATCGGCCGCGGCATCGGCCCGGTGCTGGAGGCCCGCGACGCCATGGCGGTGTTGCGGTGCGACCCCGACGCGCCCCAGGACCTGCGCGAGAAGTCCATCATGCTGGCCGGCCGCGTCCTGGAGTTCGACCCGGCGGTGCGCGGCGGGCAGGGGGCCCGGCTGGCCCGCGAGATCCTCGACGACGGCCGGGCGCTGGCCAAGATGGAACGCATCATGGCCGCCCAGGGTCCGGCCCCGGTGCTCGGCCTGCAGCCCGGCCCGCTGACCCGCGACGTGCTGGCCCCGGCCGATGGCGTGGTGGTCAACATGGACTGCGCGCGGCTCAACCACATCGCCCGGCTGGCCGGCTGCCCGATGGACAAAGGCGCTGGCATCGACCTGCTGCACCACGCCGGTGACCGCGTCAGGAAAGGCGACCCGCTGTACCGCATCCACGCCTGCCGCGCCGCCGACTTCGGCTTCGCCACCGCGGCGGCCGATGAAGGGGTCGGGGTGGTGGTGGGGTGACAAGGGCCGGAGGAAGGACGGGCTCTGCCCGTATCCGCAAGGGGCCATTGGCCCCTTGACCCCATGAATGGAGGTTATTCTCCCTCTTGCGCCGCAGGCACTCCCACTTAGGATCTATTGCGCTGCGCGCGGCAATCCCATTCACGGGGTCCGGGGCCAATGGCCCCGGCGGGGAATGGGGCTGGCCCCATCCTTTCCCTGACCCTAATCCAGACGGAAAAGCTGTGTCCGCGCGGCGCCCCCGGCATCGAGGGTGTGCAACCCGAGCGACACGGCGTTGAGGCCCGCCGCGCGTACGGTCGCGGCCGAGGCGGCGAGGGGGGCGGCCGCGAGCAGGGCGATGGCTTCGGCGGTGCGGACCGGGGTGCCGATGGCGGTGACGCTTAGGCGGTCGGCGGTGGTGACGGCGGCCACCACGGCGTCGCCGCTGTCCAGGCCGAGCGCCAGGATCAGCCCCGTGCCCGCCTGCTTGACGTCGTCGGGGGCCAGGGCACGGGCGGCTTCGACGGCGCGGGAGGCATGGTCGGGGTGATCGTCCAGGCCGCCCCACCAGGCCAGGACGCCGCTGGCGCCGGCCTGTTCGACGATGCCGCCGGTGGCGGTGACGGCGGCGTGGATGCGGTCCAGGGTCTGTCCGAGCAGCGCTGCGGCCGCGTCCGGGGCAGGGGAGGACGCCCACTCCAGTCGGAGCGACAGCACGGTGATGGCGCGGGTTTCGGCCCAGGGCTGGCCCAGGCGCCGGGTGGCGGCAAGGCGCCCGATCAGGGTGCGCGGCGCGTGGACGGTGAGCCAATGCTGGCGCGTGCGCAGGGCGTTGAAGGCGCGGACGGCCTGGTCCAGTTCGCGGAATCCGCTGCCCGGCAGGTCTGTAGGGGGCGCGATGGGCGGGGGCTGTATGGCCGGGGGCGGGGCGGGGCGGGCAGGGGAGGGATGGTCAGACCCTTCACCAGCCTTATGGGCTGCAAACGACGCCGTGGCATCGGCCGCCAGGGCCAGGCGTCGGGCCGGACGGGCGATGCTCACCCCCATCCAGCCGGCGACCATCAGCGCGGCCAGGATCAGGCCGCCACACACCATGAGCGCGGCGTACAGGCGGTCGATTTCGCCGGTCAGGCCGCTGGCCCGCAGGGACGTGCCGACCATCCACGGCCGTGGGCCGAAGCCTTCGACCTGGGTATAGAGGTAGACGTAGGTGTCCTTGCCCAGCCGGGCGGTATGGCCGCGCAGTCCGGCCACCAGGTCGGCCAGCGGGGCTTCGTCGCGGGTCGGGCCCCACATCACGTTGAGGACGGGATCGCCCAGTTCGGCCAGGGTCGGCAGGGGCTTCCAGCGGTGGAGGCCGGGGAACCCGAACTGCAGCAGGGGATGCGCCAGCACCCGCTGTTCATCGAGCAGGATGAAGGCGTTGTAGCCGAACTGGCTTTCCAGGTCGCCGATCAGCAGGGATAGGGACGGAATCGAAACGAGTGCCATCACGACGCCCTGGAATTCGCCGTCCCGCCACACCGGGGTGCGCAGGTTGACGTGCAGGGCGTCGAAGGTGTCCCGCCACAGCAGATCGGCCCAGTAGGGCGCGGTGCGGGTCGATGCCTCGGCCAGGATCTGGCGCATGTCGGGGTCCAGGGCGAGCCCGGCGAAGATCGGCACGATGCCGTCGCCATCGCGCTCCACGCCGGTCAGGCGGTGGTCGGGGTCGAGGAAATACAGGGCGTTGATTTGCGGCGTCGCGGCCAGGGCGCCGCCCAGCATCGGAATGAAGGCGTCCAGGTCGCGGTTGAACACCTCGCCTTCGGCCAGGGCGCCGGCCACGAACACGCTCTGATCCTCGGCCGCGCCCAGGTGCAGGGACAGGCGGTCCACCGCGGCGTCGACCACCAGGGCGGCCTTTTGGCGCAGCAGGTCGGCGGTGTTGCGGTATCCCGACCACACCCCGACAGCCAGGACGCTCAGCACGGCGACCAGCACGAAGGCTCCGATGACGACGGTCAGGGCGACAGGGGTCGTCGCGGTCCGCCCGGCCGCACCGGTGGCCGCGGGGTTGTCGGCGCCGCCCGGCGGGACAGCCGGATCGGCGGTAGCTTCGAGTCCGTCGCGCACACCCGGATCCTTAAGTTGAGGCCCCCCGACCTCTCCCTCCGAAAGCTTACTACACCTTCCGGGCGTGCGACAGATACCTCTGGTAGATGTGCGGCTATTGCATCGCCGCTACTGCAGGGCGGGGCACATGCCGCCTCCGCAGCCACCGGCGCCACAGGCCGGTGCGGGGTCGGACGTGGTGCCGACGGTGCCGCCGCTGCCGGCTAGGCGGGGCGCCATGATCGCCTTGGACACCTCGACGCCGCCGCACTTGGGGCAGGCCAGGGCGCCGCCGTCCTTCTGGGTGTCATAGTCGCCCATGCTGTCGAACCACTGGTCGAATTCATGGTCGCAGGTGCAGACGAGGCGATAGCGGATCATGGTCGGGAATCCTGTCTCAAACAGCGGGAAACCGATGTATAGCGCGCCGCTTTGGGTTCGCCAAGATGCCGCTCCTTAACCACGGCCGCTGGTCCGAGCCTTTACGCCGCGACTGCGGCGCGCGGCCCCTGCCGCGTGAGCCAAGCGCACGGAGTGCGCGCCCGGCGCTTGAGGGCGACGCAAGAAACCCAAGCCGCCTGCGGCTTGTCCTGCGGGGGCTGCGGTGATACCGTCCGCACCCGGCGCGCCGAACCCTTATGGCATCCGGCCTGTTTCGGGCCTGTTGCGGCCTTTCGCGTGCTGCCCTATATACGTCGCCATCGCTCGTGCCACGGTTCGGCATGGGCCACCCGCAAACGAATTTATCGAACAGTTTTTCATGACAACCTGAGGGGATTTCCCGGGTGCCTGAACGGGTCTTGGAAGTCTGCCGCAACAAGAGGTGAGGGACATGAGCAAGGTCATCGGCATCGACCTGGGCACGACCAATTCGTGCGTCGCCGTGATGGAGGGCAAGGATGCCCGCGTCATCGAGAACGCCGAAGGTGCGCGCACCACTCCGTCCATGGTGGCGTTCGCCGAAAACGGCGAGAAGCTGGTCGGCCAGCCGGCCAAGCGCCAGGCGGTCACCAACCCCGAAAACACCCTGTTCGCCATCAAGCGCCTGATCGGGCGCCGCTTCTCCGATCCGACGGCCAAGAAGGACCAGGACCTGGTGGCCTACAAGATCGTCGAGGGCGACAATGGCGACGCCTGGGTGCAGGCGCGCGGCGAAAAGTACGCGCCCAGCCAGATCTCGGCCATGATCCTTCAGAAGATGAAGGAAACCGCCGAAGCCTATCTCGGCGAGACGGTCACCCAGGCGGTGATCACCGTTCCGGCCTACTTCAACGACAGCCAGCGCCAGGCCACCAAGGACGCCGGCAAGATCGCCGGCCTGGAAGTCCTGCGCATCATCAACGAGCCGACCGCGGCCGCGCTGGCCTATGGCCTGGACAAGAAGAACACCGGCACCATCGCGGTCTATGACCTGGGCGGCGGCACCTTCGACGTGTCCATCCTGGAAATCGGCGACGGCGTGTTCGAGGTGAAGTCCACCAACGGCGACACCTTCCTCGGTGGCGAGGACTTCGACGCCCGCATCATCGACTACCTGGCCGACGAGTTCAAAAAGGACCAGGGCATCAACCTGCGCAGCGACCGTCTGGCCCTGCAGCGCCTGAAGGAAGCCGCCGAAAAGGCCAAGATCGAGCTGTCCTCGGCCAAGGAAACCGACGTCAACCTGCCGTTCATCACGGCCGACCAGAACGGCCCGAAGCACCTCAACGTCAAGCTGACCCGCGCCAAGCTTGAAGCCCTGGTCGACGACCTGATCGAACGCACCATCCAGCCGTGCGCCAAGGCGCTCAAGGATGCCGGCGTGACGGCGGGCGAGATCGACGAGGTCATCCTGGTCGGCGGCATGACCCGCATGCCCAAGGTCCAGGCCCGCGTGAAGGAATTCTTCGGCCGCGAGCCCCACAAGGGCGTCAACCCCGATGAGGTCGTCGCGCTCGGCGCGGCCATTCAGGGCGGCGTGCTCAAGGGCGAGGTCAAGGACGTCCTGCTGCTCGACGTCACCCCGCTGAGCCTCGGCATCGAGACGCTGGGCGGCGTGTTCACCCGCCTGATCGACCGCAACACCACCATCCCGACCCGCAAGTCCCAGGTCTTCTCGACCGCCGAGGACAGCCAGACCGCGGTGACCATCCGCGTGTTCCAGGGCGAGCGCGAGATGGCGGCCGACAACAAGATGCTCGGCCAGTTCGACCTGGTGGGCATTCCCTCGGCGCCGCGCGGCATGCCGCAGATCGAGGTCACCTTCGACATCGACGCCAACGGCATCGTCAACGTGTCGGCCAAGGACAAGGCGACCGGCAAGGAACAGGCCATCCGCATCCAGGCCTCGGGCGGCCTGCACGATGAAGACATCGAGCGCATGGTCAAGGAAGCCGAGCAGAACGCCGAGAGCGACAAGAAGAAGCGTGCCGCCGTCGAGGCGCGCAACCAGGCCGACGGTCTGATCCACCAGACCGAAAAGACCCTGTCCGAGCATGCCGACAAGATCACGCCCGAGGTCAAGACCGAGGTCGAAGGCGATATCAAGGCCCTGCGCGAGGTCATGGACAGCGGCGACGCCGACACCATCAAGGCCAAGACCGACGCCCTGATGCAGTCCTCCATGAAGGTCGGCGAGGCCATGTACAAGGCCCAGCAGGAGTCCGGTGAGGCCGGCGATGCCGGGGCCGGCCCCGGTGCGGGCGCCGGTTCGGATGCCGGCGGCAGCGACGAGACGGTGGTCGACGCCGACTTCGAGGAAGTCGACGAAAAGAAGGACCGCTAATCCTTCGGCCCGGACGATATGGACCGCCCCACGGGCCAACCCCCGTCGGGGCGGTCGTTCTTATTGGACCTGACATATGAGCAAGCGGGACTACTACGAGGTTCTCGGGGTCACCAAGGGCGCCGACAAGGACGAACTGAAACGCGCCTATCGCAAAAAGGCGATGCAGTTCCACCCCGACCGCAACCCGGGAGACAAGGACGCCGAGACTTCCTTTAAGGAGGTCAACGAGGCTTACGAGGTTCTCAAGGACGACCAGAAGCGATCCGCCTACGACCGCTTCGGCCATGACGCCTTTGCCAATGGCGGTGGCCACGCCGGCGCCGGTGCCGGCGGGTTCGACTTCGGCGGCGGCTTCGCCGACATCTTCGAGGAGATGTTCGGCATGTCCGGGGGCCGGCGCGGCGGCGGCAACGCCAACCTGCGCGGCTCCGACCTTCGTTTCGATATGGATATCAGTCTGGAGGACGCCTTCGCCGGCAAGACGGCGACGGTGACCATCCCCACGTCCGCGCCCTGCGAGCCCTGCAAGGGCACCGGCGGCAAGGACGGCGCGGCTCCGGCCACCTGCGCGACCTGCGGCGGTGCCGGCCGGGTGCGCGCCCAGCAGGGCTTCTTCACCATCGAACGCACCTGCCCGAGCTGCCAGGGCCAGGGCAAGGTGATCAAGGACCCCTGCCCGTCGTGCCGCGGCACCGGCCGCCAGCGCAAGGACAAGACGCTCGAGGTCCGCATCCCGGCCGGGGTCGAGGATGGCACGCGCATCCGCCTGTCCGGCGAGGGCGAAGCCGGCCTGCGCGGCGGACCGGCCGGCGACCTGTACATCTTCCTCAATATCAAGCCGCACCGCATGTTCCAGCGCGACGGCGCCAACATCTTCTGCAAGGTGCCGATCCCGATGACCACCGCCGCCCTGGGCGGCACGGTCGAGGTCCCCACCATCGACGGCAACCGCGCCCGCGTGACCATCCCCAAGGGCACGCAGACCGGCCACCAGTTCCGCCTCAAGGACAAGGGCATGTCCGTCCTGCGCTCCAGCGCGCGCGGTGACATGTACATCCAGGCCACCGTCGAGACACCGTCCAACCTGTCCAAGAAGCAGGAAGACCTCCTGCGCGAATTCGAGGAAGCCGGCAAGGGCCACGAGGAAAAGCACAGCCCCGAAAGCACCAGCTTCTTCAAGCGCGTCAAGGAACTGTGGGAAGACCTGACGGAGTAGGGTTGCCTGGAAAGATTGTGGTCTGCCGCCCACGCCCGCTCGGGGGTGACCCCGAACCCCTTTCTTTTCTTTAAAGAAAACAAGGAGGTCTGGAGCATCGCTCCAGGCGGGTCTCGGGCGGCAGCCCATCCGCGACAGCGGACCATGACGGTCGGGTCATGCCGCGAGTACCCTTCCCCCTCCTCCGTCCAGGATCTTGCGCCTAGTGGCACCACGGGTCACACTTGGCGGCGTGTGTTGACTGTCAGGAAGCTGGTGCCAGGAAGCCTCATGAGCGATGACCGGCCGCGCGGCCCTTTCACCCTGAAGACGCCCGAAGGTGATGACCGGCTACGCAAGACCTGCGTGGACTGCGGGTTCATCAATTACGAGAACCCGAAGGTCATCGTCGGCGCGATCTGCACCTGGCAGGAAAGCCCGGAGGCGCCCGAACTGTTCCTGATGGCCCGCCGCGCCATCGAGCCGCGCCTCAGCTACTGGACCATGCCGGCCGGCTACATGGAACTCAACGAGACGACCGAGGCCGGCGCCGCCCGCGAAGTGTGGGAGGAAGCCCGCGCACGGGTCGAGATCGACGCCCTGCTCGGCCTCTACAACATCCCGCGCATCAACCAGGTGCACCTGATCTACCGCGCCCGCATGCTGACCGCCGCCCACGGCGCCGGCCCCGAAAGCATGGAAACCGCGCTGTTCGCCTGGGACGACCTGCCGTGGCATGACCTCGCCTTCCCGACCGTGGAATGGGCGCTCAAGGCCCACCGCGCCCTGCGCGACCGCACTGACTTCGCCCCCCAGGGCGTGCCGCTCGAGGACATGGATCGACCGCCCTTCGGCTGAGGGCTGAATGGTGGGATCCGCTGTCGCGGACGGGCTCCCGCCCGAACCCGGCTGGAGCAGGCTCCAGACCTCATTTTTTATTTGAAGAAAGAAAAGGGGTTCGGGGCCTGCCCCAAGCGGGCCGGGCGGCAGCCCAGTTTATCCGAGATGCTCTCGGCCTCACCCCAGGGCGGCGAGTCGCTTTTGGGCCAGGGCCAGGCGGCGCTGGTGGCGGTGCAGGACGGCGCGCATGTGGTTTTCCTGGCGGCGCAGGAGTGGCGCGACCGCCAGCGCCACGGCGCCGAGCAGGGCGCAGAGCAGGACAATGACGGCGGGGCCGGCCAGCAGGCTGAGCATCGAGTCCATGTCGCTAATCCAATAAAGCTTGCCGAACCAGTACTCTACGGGATGTTCTTTAAGCGTCGGTTAAGATGCGGTCTGCGGCGCTTCCGGCGCTGGCGCGGCAAACGACACTCGTGCTGGACGCGCCGGGGAAAACTGTTTTAGATAAGCCCTATGGATGAGGAAGATAAGACTGGTGTCCTAGGCTGCACGGCGGCGCTGCTGGCAATCGGCGCGTCGATCGGCGGTGTCGTGTGGTTCATCAACCGCGATGTCGGGCCCGAGCCGGAGCCGGAACCCGAAGTGGCGGAAGCGGCGCCGGCGGCCGAAGCGGCCCGCAGCGCACCGATCACGCGCGTCTCGCCGGTGCGCGAGAAGACGGTGGTGGCCAAGGCCGCGCCGGTCGTGCCGATGGCCCGCAAGATCGTCGTCGGTGAAACAACCGACGCCGCTCCGCCGGCCGTGGTGACGGTCAGCGCGGCGGTTCAGGACCTCGGCCAGGTGACCGAGCAGGGCCCGCCGCCGGGCGCCGTCCAGGTCGCGACCGACGTCCTGGAGGCCGAACAGCTGTGCTATCACGGCCGCGTCGCGCGCCGCGCGCCCAGCCTGTTCGACCCGAACGGCTTTGCGATCACATACGGGGCCGACAGCTTCAACAGCGGCGACCCCAGGCCGCGCCTGGAGTTCTTTTTCCACCCGCCGTCGGCGCCGACCGTCGCCACCTTCCTCAGCATGGCCGATGAAGACATGCCCGGCTTCCCCAACGACCATGAGTTGCCGGTGGTGTACGACGAAGGTGCCATTCATGCCGTGGTCGCCCGCTGGGTCGCCGCCATCGCCACCGAAACCTGCCCCGCCCCCGCTCCCGTTCCGGCGGCTCGCTAAGCCCCCGGATGCCTCTCCCGGACCCCGCCAGCCTGTGGTAGAACGGAGCGGGCGGGGGTATCGTGGCGGAGGTTGTCCATGCGACAGGCGCAGACCACCCTGACCGTGCGCACGCGCGGCAAGGAATTTTCCGACATCACCGACGATGTTGCCCGCTGGGTGCGCGAAAGCGGCGTCCGGACGGGACTGCTGACGCTGTTCCTGCAGCACACCTCGGCCAGCCTGACCATCCAGGAAAACGCCGATCCCAACGTCCTGCGGGACCTGCAGACCTTCTTCAGCCACATCGTTCCCGAAGACCCCCACGGCCAGCGCTACCGCCATGTGGCCGAGGGCGCCGACGACATGCCCGCCCACATCCGGGCCGTCCTGACCGGAGTCTCCACCGCCGTCCCGGTGGTCGACGGCGTGCTCGGCCTGGGCACCTGGCAGGCCCTCTACATTTTCGAACACCGCGCCCGGGGCCACGACCGCCATGTGGTGCTGCATCTGGTCGGGGAATAAGGGCGGGCTCTGCCCGGACCCGCAAGGGGCCATTGGCCCCTTGACCCCATGAGTTGGAAGCACGCCTCCCTTGCGCCGCAGGCAACTGACCGAAGCACTCAATGCGCTGCGCGCGGCTTTCCCGGCACCCCGTCATGAGGTCCAGGAGGCCGCGCCTCCTGGCGGGCGTGGGCAGAGCCCACACCTCACACCGAGAACAGGTCCGGCGGATCGGCGTGGTTCCCGGCCACCAGCGGATCGCCCCCGATGCCGACCAGGCGGAACGGCCGGCCGTCGGCTTCGGCGCGGATGAGGGGTTCGGCGGCGCGCAGCAGGACGTCGGCCCGCTGGGTCGGCGCGGCGAGGCGGGCGTGGCGGGTGAGCAGGCGGAAGTCGGCCGTCTTGAGCTTGACCGACACCCCCACTCCGGCCAGGTCGGCGCGCACCATGCGGTCGGCGACGCGGGCGGCCAGGGGGGCCAGGGCGTCGAGGAGGTCTTCGGCCCGTGTCAGGTCCTTGGCGAAGGTGGTTTCGGACGAGATGGACTTGGCCTCGCGGTCGGGGGTCACGGCGCGGCCGTCGATGCCGCGCGCGAGGTGCCACAACTGGCGGCCATGGCTGCCGTAGCGGGCCTTGAGGTCGGCCTCGGTGGCTTTCTGGAGGTCGCCGATGGTGGCGAAGCCGTCGGCGATCATGCGGCCTTCGAGGACAGGGCCGACGCCGTGGATGGTGCGCACCGGGCGCGGGGCGAGGAACGCCTGGGCCTCGGCCCGACCGATCACGGTGAAGCCGCGCGGCTTGTCGAGGTCGCTGGCGATCTTGGCCAGGAACTTGTTGTAGCTGAGCCCGACGGACACGGTGATGCCGACCTCCTGCTCGATGCGCAGGGCGATGTCGGCCAGGGCGGCGGGGATGTCGTCCAGGTGGGCGAGGTCGAGGTAGGCCTCGTCCAGGGCGATCGGCTCGACCAGCCCGGTGTAGGCCCCAAAGATGGCGTGGATGTCGGCCGACACGCGCTTGTACTTGGCGTGGTCGGGGCGCAGCACCACGGCCTGCGGGCACAGCTCGCGCGCCTTGTACATGGGCATGGCCGACCGGCAGCCGTAGCGCCGCGCGATGTAGCAGGCCGTCGCCACCACGCTGCGCGCCCCGGTGCCGCCGATCAGCAGGGGCTTGTCGGCCAGATCCGGGGCGTCGCGCTTTTCGATGGTGGCGTAAAAGCTGTCGCAGTCGATGTGGGCGATCGCCAGATCATCAAGTTCCGGATGCGTAACAACCCGGCGGAACCCGCAGTTGGGGCACCGGCCGGACGCCGCCTGCCAGACCTGCAGGCAGTCGCGGCACAGGTGGGGGCTCATCGCGGGAGCGCGGCGGCCGGACAGGGGTGGTCGGGCGCCGTGGGGTCGCACACCCCGAACGTGCCCAAAAGAGTCACCGCCCGGCTCTGCTGTTCGGCCGTCACCGGCGGCGGCTGGTCGGCGGCATAGGGCGCGGTGCGCCAGGTGCGCTGGGCCAGGTACAGTCCCTGGTCGCCCTGGATGAGGCGGAAGAACGATGTCTCCCCCACCCCGGTCGGGCCATGCCGGCCACAGCCCAGCACCCAGAAGGCCGACGGATAGCCGTTGCTCAGCCCGGTCTGCATGGGGCCGCCGCGCGTGGCCTCGCAGGTTTCGCGGTAGGTCGTCCGCGTCCGCTCATAGAAGCTGGACGCCGGCAGGGCCGTCATGTCGGGGAACACCTGCACCGTCAGCATGTCGGTCCAGGTGGTGGCGTCCTGTCCGGCCGGCGTATAGGCCACCACTTCGGCCCCCTGCACGCGGTTGCGCGCCACCTCCCGCCAGTCGGTCGGCAGGCTGAGGTGGAACCGTTCGCCCGGCTCGGCATTGGCGGCGGGGGCCAGTGCGGCGGAGGCGAACAGGGCGGCGAGTATGAAAGCGGGCATCGGGCGCATGGCCCCAGACTAAACGATCTGGCGCCAAAAGGAATGGTCTACGCGCTCATCGTCGCCGCCCGCCGCAACAGGGAGCGGCCGTCCCGGTCCCTTGGCAGGCTGGTCCCCAGAAGGTCCAGGATGGTTGCCGGAATGTCCACCGTCCGGCCATCGGCCAGCGTGCCGCCCGCGGCAAAGGCCGGGCCGTTGGCGATCATGAAGCACTTCTCGTCGTGGCCGCCGGTGCGGCGGTAGGGGAACGGCCCGATGCGGCCGAGCTGCGGGCTTTCGGCGATGTCGGCCGGGGTGTCCCGCCACACCACGATGAGGTCGGCCGGATGGCCGCCGGCCGCGTGGGGATCGGAGCGGACCTGGATGAAGTCCTTGACCAGGGGCAGGCCGGTGCGGGCGTCGCGCAGGCTGCCGACCACGCCGCGCACGTCGTCCAGGACGGCGGCGAAGTCCTCGGCCGGCACCAGGCCATCGGGCTCGCGGCCGGCCACGTTGACGCGCACGAACCCGTCGCTGAACGACGGCAGGGCAAAGGCCTTCATGCGCGGCCAGTGCGGGGCGTACCAGATCGGGGGATGGATGTAGACCTCGCGCACCTCGGGAAAGTGCAGCCCGTCCGGGTCGTCGCCGATCAGGCGCAGGACGGCCCGCGACGCCTCCACCGGCAGCCAGGTGCGCAGCGCCCTGCGCAGGGTGCTGGGATCGGCCCGGCGGCCCCACACGTCGCGCGTCCATCCCAGGCTGGGCGGATACGTCACGGCCGCCGGGGGCGGTTCGTTGGTCGCCTCGGGACTGCCGCACAGGCCGGCGCGGCCGGGCAGGCACCAGCGGAACAGGGCCTCGGGCAGGAAGGTCGAGGTCGGCAGGTCGGCCCCGTTGGGCACCGAGTTCTGCTGCGTGTAGACGATGACGGTGGCCGCCTCCCCGGCCGCCCCGACCACGTGGCCCAGCGCCCGGTCGACATCCATCGCGATGGCCCGCAGCAGATCGCCGCCGGCCCGCCGGACCCCCAGGGCGTGCCACGGGTGGTGGTCGTCGTGCAGGTGCCAGAAGGCATGGGCTCCGGCGTGGATCTCGCCGAACGCGGTCAGGAACAGGTCCCAGTCGCCGTCGCGCAGCAGGTCGGACACCATGGCCGCGCGGCGCTCCACGCCGATGCGCATGCGGCGGTACAGCCGGCCCATGGACCCGCCGCGCCACGCCCGCGCGAAGTCCCGGTTATACGACGGGTGTTCGCCATAGCGCCGGATCAGGCTGTCGATCAGCCCGGCGGGCAGCGAGCCGCGCTCGGTCAGCGTGGAGTGGCCGCCGTAGCCGATCACCTGGATGCCCGACACGTTTTCGACCAGGGGAACCTGGGGCAGATCGATGGCCGCCACCCGGGTGCCCGGCCCCAGCGCATAGAACGGCGGGAACTGCTTGAAGTCATAGGCCGCTTCCCAGTGCACGCCACCGGTCGCGTCATAGGGCACGGGGCCCCAATAGTCGGTGCGCTCGGGGGTGCAGCCGGTGTAGAGCGTCGTCCACGCCGTTTCGGCCACGGCGACGGCCGGCGCGCGGAGTGCCGCAGTGGCGCCGGTGTCGCGCAGCCGGGCGAGTACCGGAAGCGTGCCGTCGTCCATCCACTGGCGATAAAGCTCCAGCGGCGCGGAATCCAGGCCGATGGCGACGACCGGCCCGGCGGCTGCCTTGTTGCTTGGCATGATCATCCCTTGCGTGCGGAACCTGCACCACAGGAACACGATCGCGGGGCGAATGTTCAGCGGGCAGACGGCGCACACCGGCAGGAGTAAGGGATTCTATCTAAGTTTCACCCTTTGCGGGCTTCCGTCGCCATTATAACGCAGCGCAAAAACACCGACAGATCCGTCAGGCGCCGCGCCGGATCGACCTGCCCGGTCACGAAGCCCCCGCCGTCCAGTGCCGCGCCGTCGAGCATCAGGTTGTCGACCAGCCCGAAATCCTCGACCTCAAGGCCTTCGGGATCGATCAGCCGGCCGTCGGCGCGCCGCTCCAGCGTGCCGCCGTAAAACGCCGCCACCCGGTCGGCATGGCCCACGGTGGTGTTGGCATAGGCGAACACCGGCTTGCCCAGGGCATGCATGAAGCCGACCTCGAACGCCGTGCCGGGGTCGCAGCCCGGCCCGCGGAACGGCGTCAGGTTGGCGATCACCGCGTCCGCCGCCCGCATCAGGGCGACGTTGGCCCGGAAGATGGCGCGCCCGGCCTCCGGCGGGCTCAGGCCGCCCAGGTCCAGCACGTTGTCGAGCGGGAACAGCCCGCTCAGGCCATGGCGGGCGCAGATGTCCTTCTTGGCCGCACCGACCGCCACGGCGTCGGGCAGGAACACCTCGGGTCCGGCGAGATAGACGGTCTTCATGCTGCCAGGACCTGCCCTGTAAATAGGCGGGCTGCCGCCCGCGCCCGCTCGGGGTAAACCCCGAACCCCTTTTGTTTCTTCAAGAAAGAGCCCGTCCGCGTCAGCGGACTGTGAGAGCCTGTTCGGCGGTCGGCTGGTCTCATGCCGAAAGCGCCGAGCGACCGGGCATCAGGCGGCGGTAGCTCAGGGCCTCGGCGATGTGCAGGCGGGTCAGCGGGCCGCCGCCCTCCAGGTCGGCCAGGGTACGGGCGACGCGCAGCACGCGGTGGTAGGCCCGCGCCGACAGGTGCATGCGCCCGGCCGCCTCGACCAGCAGCGCCTGCCCGGCCGCGTCGGGCCGGGCGGCGTCCTCCAGCACCGGGCCGTCGGCCTGGGAGTTCAGGGCGATGCCGGCCGCGCGGTAGCGGTCGGCCTGCACGGCGCGGGCGGCGGCGACCCGCGCGGCGACCACGGCCGAAGGCTCGCCGGCCGGGGTGCCCGCCAAGTCCAGCGGATGGACGGCCGGCACCTCGACATGCAGGTCGATGCGGTCGAGCAGCGGCCCGCTCAGCCGTGCCTGATAGTCGGCCGCGCAGCGCGGCGCCTTGGAGCAGGCCAGCGCCGGGTCGTCCAGGTAGCCGCAGCGGCACGGGTTCATCGCCGCCACCAATTGCACGCGGGCCGGATAGGCGACATGGCTGTTGGCCCGGCTGATGACCGCCCGGCCGCTCTCCAGGGGTTGCCGCAGGGCCTCCAGGGCGCCGCGCTGGAACTCCGGCAGTTCGTCCAGGAACAGCACCCCGTTGTGGGCCAGGCTGACATCGCCCGGCCGCGCCCTCTGCCCGCCGCCCACCAGGGCCGGTACGGAAGCGGAATGATGCGGATCACGGTAGGGCCGGCGGGTCAGCAGCCGCCCGCCGTCGAGCAGCCCGGCGACCGAGTGCACCATGCTGACCTCAAGCGCCTCGATCGGCGACAGTGGCGGCAGGATCCCTGGCAGACGGGCCGCCAGCATGGACTTGCCCGACCCCGGCGGGCCGATCATCAGCAGGTTGTGGCCGCCCGCCGCGGCGATCTCCAGGGCCCGTTTGGCGGTCTCCTGGCCCTTGACGTCGGCCAGATCCGGCAGCGGCGCCCCGCCCTCGCGCGCCTGCGGCTCGGGCCGGGGCAGCAGGGCGGATCCCTTGAAATGGTTGATGAGGGCCAGCAGGCTGGGTGCCGCGAGGATATCCGCCCCGCCGGCCCACGCCGCCTCCCCGCCCTGCACGCCCGGGCAGATCAGGCCCTTGTCGGCGGCATTGGCGGCGATGGCGGCCGGCAGCACCCCGGCGACCGGCGCGATGGAGCCGTCCAGGCCCAGTTCGCCCAGCACCACGTAGCCGTCCAGCTCCTCGACCGGCAGCACGCCCATGGACACCAGCACGCCGACCGCGATGGGCAGGTCGAAGTGGCTGCCCTCCTTGGCGATGTCGGCCGGGGCGAGGTTGATGGTGATGCGCTTGGGCGGCAGGGCGAGGCCGATGGCGTTCAGCGCGGCGCGCACCCGTTCGCGGCTCTCGCCGACCGCCTTGTCGGGCAGCCCGACGATCATGAACGTCGGCAAGCCCCCGCTGACCGAGACCTGAACCTCGATATCAACCGTCTCGATGCCCGAAAAGGCAATGGTGGCCACCCGCGAAACCATGTGCTCCCCCTCATTCGCCGCCACTTTAGCGCGATGGCGGGAACGGGGGAAGGCGGCTCAGGCCTGCTCACCGTGGAGGAAGGAAGGCGCGGCTGTTGATTTCCTCGATAATCCGCTCGGGCGCGTGGTCGAGGCCGGAAAGGGGAATGACGAGGCGGGACCCTCCGAGGGTTGCCGCGTAAAACCATAAGCGGCGCCCGAGGCGATAAATGGACAAGGTGGGAAGATCGGCATACCTGCGTGCCCCTTCCACCGTGAGGAGGGCCGACCCGCTCCCAAACTGCCCGATAGTGCGGACGCTGGCGATGGCGTTCCATGGCACATTCGCGCAGACGCCGGGCACCGTCAGCCCTTCCGCATCCATGACGACCACCTCCCGGCGGTGAAAGCAGCGGGTGAGGCCCACCATGATGATAGCGACGCCTAGGAGGCTCAGGAACCAAATCACTGGCTGATTCGGATCACGCGAGGCCATCGCCATAGCAACTGCCAGAATGACAGAGAAGACGCCCGTACCCGCTAATACAGCAGCTTTCCATTTGCTGTAGCGGGCGACAAACGCGACGGTGTGGTGCCGACGCAGCGGGGGAGCCGGCGAACCGATCATTCCCCCCGCCGCCATGTCGACTGCCGCTCGACGCGGGCCACTCGCAGGGTGAACGCGTCGTACCAGCGGTCGCGGCCGGTCTCCTGGGCGATGCGGTGCTCGGCCTCGACCTTCCAGGCGGCAATGGCGGCCTCGTCGCGCCAGTAGGACACGGTGATGCCGAAGCCGCCGGCATCGCGCGCCGACTCCGCGCCCAGGTACCCGGGTTGGCGGGCGGCCAGGGCGGCCATGCGGTCGGCCATGGCGGCATAGCCGTCGTCGCCCTCCGCCGGGCGGCGGGTGGAGGCAAAGATCACTGCGTAATAGGGGGGATCGGGGAGAGGCTGGGTCATGGGCAACGGCTCCCTTTGGCGTCAGCCAAAGGGTAGCGTCGTCGTGCCGTTTCGTCACGCGTGGGGTGCCCGGGTTCCCCGGGACGGGGGCTGTGGCCTTACGTTTGCCGGACGCTGTGCATGCCGGTGATGTATTCGCGCATGGTTTCCGTCTCGTCGGCCAGTTCGTCGAGGCGGTTCTTGACCGCGTCGCCGATGCTGACCAGGCCGATGAGAAGGCCTGCGTCATCGACCACCGGAATGTGGCGGATGCGCCGGCCGGTCATGATCTGCATGACGCTTTCGATGGTGTCGGCCGGGGTGCAGGTGATGACGTCGGCGGTCATCACGCTGGCCACGCGGTCCTTCATGACGTCCGTGCCGGCGCTGGCGATGGCGCGGATGATGCCGCGGTCGGAGATGATGCCGGAAATGGTGGCGCCGTCTTCGCTGACCACCAGGGCGCTGATGCCGGCCTCGCACATGCGCTCGACCGCTTCCGCGACGGTGACGCGGGGGCCGATGGTCTGGACGTCGTTGCCCTTGCGGGCCAGGATGTGGCGAATGTCCATGGGCTGTCCTTCCGGTTCTGGTCTCGTGAAGTCCCCTGCTGACAGTAGGATAATACCATCATTTTTGGCTTCTGACACCTCATGCCCTTAAGGCGTAGGGGGTGGTCTCTTCAGCCGTAGGCCCTGGTTATCCCTAGTGTCTCAGCCGTTGACCTGCGGATTGTGACGACCAAGGGACATCATCATGGCAAATACCGAGCAGAATACTCAGGGATTTGCTCCGCCCGGCACCGCCGTGCTGTGGCACGAGGGCATGGACCACGGCGGATTTCCGTCCCTGCGCGGGGCGCGCGAGGCCGATGTGGTGGTGGTCGGGGCCGGCATCGTCGGGCTGCTGACCGCCTGGCACCTGAACAAGGCCGGGCTGGACGTGGTGGTCCTCGAGTCGCACCGCGTCGGACGGCAGGCCACCGGGGCCAGCACCGCCAAGGTGACCGCCCTGCACGGCCTGATTTATGCCGACCTGATCGCCCGGTTCGGGGCCGAGCGCGCCCGCCTGTATGCCGAGGCCAACCAGTGGGGGGTCGATTTCATCGCCGGGCTGGCCGATGAGCTGGGGGATTTCGGCCTGCGGCGGACCGACGCCTTCACCTATGCCACCGATGCCCGCACCGCCGCCGCCGTCGAGCGCGAGGCCGAGGCCGCCGCGCAGCTTGGTCTGGCCGCCGACGTGGTGCGCGAGAGCGAACTGCCCTTCCCCGTGCCGGCCGCCGTGCGCCTGACCGGCCAGGCCGAGATCCACCCGGTGCGCCTGTTGCTGCTGCTGGCCGACCATCTGGTCGCCCAGGGTGTCGTCATCCACGAGACCAGCCGTGTGGTGGCGGTCGAGGACGGCCCCTCGGCCCGCGTGCGCACCGACGGCGGGGCCAGCGTGTCATCGGCCCATGTGGTGATCACCTCGCACCTGCCGTTCACCCTGCGCGGCGGCTTCTTCGCCAAGTGCACGCCGCGCCGCCGCGCCGCACTGTCGGTGCTGATCGACGGGCCGCGCCTGAACGGCATGTACAAGTCGGCCGGCGACCCCAGCCGGCCCAGCCGGTCGGTGCGCGGGGTGGCCCATCCGCCGCCCGACGCGGCGCCCAATCCGGGCCCCGACCTGGGAGAGGTGTCCCGCCTGGTGGCCATCGGCGGCGGGTTCGAGCCCGGCGAGGCCGACGAGGAAAGCCACTTCCGCCACCTCGAGGACTGGCTCGGCCGGCACTTCGCGGTGCGCGAGGTGACCCATCGGTGGGGCAACATGGACTACCACAGCGCCGACGGCGTGCCCTATGTCGGCCGCCTGCACCGCCTGTCGACCAGCCTGTGGACGGCCACCGGCTTTGGCGCGTGGGGCCTGAGCAACGGCGCGGCGGCGGCCCGGATGCTGGCCGATTCCATCGTCGGGCGGCGCAATCCGTGGCTCGGTTTCTTTGACGCGACGCGGATCAGCGGCACCGGCGGTCTGGGGCCGATGCTCAAGCGCAACCTGCATGTCGGCCAGATGTGGGCCGGCCGCCTGCGCCCCTCGCCGCCCGAGGACGCCCCCGCCCTGGCACCGGGCGACGGTCGCGTGGTCCGGCGCGGCGGGCGCAAGGTGGGCCTTGCCCGGGATGCCGCCGGAGCCCTGCACGCGGTCAGCGCGATCTGTCCGCACATGGGGTGCGTGCTGGCCTGGAACGCCGTGGAAACCAGTTGGGACTGCCCCTGCCACGGGTCGCGCTTTGCCGTCGATGGCCGGTTGCTGCACGGTCCGGCGGTCAAGGACCTGGAGACCCTGCCGGCGGATGGCGAAACAGAGGGCGGCGAAACAGAGGGCGACGCGGCGCCGGATTAGGTTCCACCAGGACGTCCACCGGGACGTCCACCGGGACTTCCACCGGGACTTCCAAATGTCCACAGTCGTGGTAGGCTCTTTGCCGCTTTTCTGGGACGGGCTCACAGGGGGAACCATGGCCTTCATCGCGTGGCGGGATGACATGAGCGTCGGCGTGCCTGTGCTCGACGACGACCACAAGACCCTCATCAACCTGCTCAATGACTACGTCGACGCGCTGGACAACGAGGAAGGCCTGTTCGTCACCGACACGATCTTTACCGCGCTGGGCCAGTACATCGACACCCACTTCCGCCGTGAGGAAGAGATCATGGCCCAGGCCGGCTACCCCGACCTGGACGCCCACAAGGCCGTGCACGCCCGCATGGAAGCCCAGTTCGGCGAGCTGCGCGACCGCTTCCTGCTGGACCCCAGCGACGCCGCCCAGAACCGGCTCAAGGATTTCCTGCACGACTGGCTGACCGACCACATCCTCAAGACCGACATGGCCTACAAGCCGGCGTGCTCGAAGCTGTCCTGACGTCCTTGAAGTGAAGGGATTGACCACAGAGACACAGAGGCACAGAGGGCACCGAGAGAGCGGAGCAGGCGCCGCAGGCGTTACGTCCCCGGCAGGGCTTTGATGCGCTGCGCGCCGCCGTTCGCACCGAGACCTCCGTGCCTCTGTGTCTCTGTGGTTTCCCGCTTCCCCTCGCTACCCCTGGATTTCTGCCGAGTCGCGGGCCGTGGCGCGCCATGTGGCGATGGCCGCGGAGACGCCGGCGCGGGGGCTGCACAGCACCGGCATGTCGAGGTCGGACAGCTCGTCGGCCGCCGTCGCCATGGAGGCCTGGGCCAGCACCACGGCATCGACGTCGCCGGCCGCGGCGCGCACCGCGGCGACCACGGTGCGGCGGTAGCCGGTGCGGTCGCCGGCGGCGAACAGCGGCCAGGCGCCGGGCACCAGCAGGCCGCGCACGTCAACCGCCCGACCTTCGGTTTCGGCCGTCCGTTCGATCAACTCGCGGGCCGAGGCGAGGCTTTCCTCCACCGTGGCGACGATCAGGATACGCCCACCGATGCGCACGGCGGCCTGGGCCATCGGAGCGTCGATGCGCAGGAAGCGCGGCACCGGGCCGGTGTTTGCGGCCACTGCCCCTACTCCCATCATGCTGATGCAGCCGCCCACGGTCGAGCAGGTGCACACCACCACGCGCGCCCCGTTGGCGGCCAGGTCCTCCAGGGCCTCGCGGGCCAGGGCGGCGATCTCGGGCGTCAGGCCGCCGGCCTGGCGGGCGGCCTCCAGCAGGTCGGCCTTGACGGTCTGGCGCACCGGAATGTTGGGCGCCATGTCGGTCATGAGCACGCCGAAGGTGGCGACGTGTCCGGGCGCGGTGTGCAGAAAGGCGATGCCGCCAAATCCGTCCCGCGGGGTCTGTGGGGTCGTTGCCATTGTGCCTCCCGGCGGCCTCGGCGTGTTCCGCCAGTGTTCGGTCCGGATTTTTGTTTCGGAGAAGCTTGAGGGAAAGCGTCGCCCGCGGCAACCCGCGGCACGGCGCCCGGACGGGGATGCCGTGGCGCAGGAGGCTTAGACCCTCTGCCGGTGCGACTGGCCTTTGACCACACCGGCCTTTCCAGGCGGCCGAGCCTCCCCTATACTCCGCGCCGTTTCGCACAGTTTTTCACACCCGTTCAATGGGGGCGCGTTTCCATGAAGAAGGGCGACGTCAAGAAGGTCGTTCTGGCCTACTCCGGTGGCCTCGACACCTCGATCATCCTCAAGTGGCTCAAGGATGAGTACAATTGCGAGGTGGTGACCTTCACCGCCGACATCGGCCAGGGCGAGGAACTGGAACCGGCCCGCAAAAAGGCCGAGATGCTGGGCATCAAGGAAATCTACATCGAGGACCTGCGCGAGGAGTTCGTGCGCGACTTCGTGTTCCCGATGTTCCGCGCCAACACCCAGTACGAAGGCGTCTACCTGCTCGGCACGTCGATCGCCCGTCCGCTGATCGGCAAGCGTCTGGTCGAGATCGCCCGCGCCACCGGCGCCGACGCCATCTCCCACGGCGCCACCGGCAAGGGCAACGACCAGGTGCGCTTCGAGCTGACCGCCTATGCGCTCGAGCCGGGCATCAAGGTCATCGCGCCGTGGCGTGAATGGGACCTCAACAGCCGCGCCAAGCTGATCGAGTACGCCCAGAAGCACCAGATCCCGGTGCCCAAGGACAAGCACGGCGAGTCGCCCTATTCCATGGACGCCAACATGCTGCACATCTCCTACGAGGGGAAGGCGCTGGAGGATCCGTGGCTGGAGGCCGACGACGACATGTTCCGCATGACCGTGTCGCCCGAACAGGCGCCCGATCAGGCCGAATACATCGAAGTGTCGTTCGACAAGGGCGATGCCGTTGCCGTCAATGGCGAGGCCCTGTCGCCCGCCGCCCTGCTGACCCGCCTCAACGAACTGGGCGGCAAGCATGGCGTCGGCCGCCTCGACCTGGTGGAGAACCGGTTCGTCGGCATGAAGTCGCGCGGCGTCTATGAAACGCCCGGCGGCACCATCCTGCTGACCGCCCACCGCGCCATGGAATCCATCACGCTCGACCGCGAGGAAGCCCACCTCAAGGACAGCGTGATGCCCAAGTACGCCGAGCTGATCTACAACGGCTTCTGGTACGCGCCGGAACGTCTGGCCCTGCAGGCCCTGATCGACCAGACCCAGCACAACGTGGTCGGCGACGTGCGCCTGAAGCTGTACAAGGGCAACTGCTCGGTGGTCGGCCGCCGGTCGCCCAAGTCCTTGTACCGCATGGACTTCGTGACGTTCGAGGAAGACACCGTCTACGACCAGTACGATGCCAACGGCTTCATCCGCCTGAACGCCCTGCGCTTGCGCCTGGGCAAGATGGCCCGCGGCTGAGGCCGGGAGTTGTCGTGATGGAAATGGGGCGGCGCACCGGGTTGGTGGCCGCCCTTTTTCTTGGCCTGGCCGTTGCGTTGGGCGGCTGTGCCGCGCCGCCGCTGGACATTCCGCAGTCGGAATGGTCGGACATGACGGCTGAACAACAGGCCCTGGCGGTGGACAAGGCAGCCGAACTCGCCGCCGGCCAGGCCCAGGCCGCCCTCCCCGAAACCCAGGCCGGCATCCGTCGCGACGCGGTGTCCGAGGCCGCCCGCCACGCCCGCGTGGCCGAGAACTACACCTCCGGACGCCTCGGCGACGTGGTGCTGTGCACCCTGGGCCCCGGCGACGCCGGCGGAGCGACGTTTGGAGCGGTGGAATTCCTCCTCGCCCGCGAACAGCACAAAACCCTCGGCCTGACCGGCGCCGCCGCCCTGTGGGTGACCCTGTCCCCGACCGGCCAATCCCTCCGCCTCTGCCGCGCCGACGCCCCCGCCGCCGACAGCCTCCCCTGCACCGCCGCCGCCGCCCCCTTCCGCGTGCTGGAACAGGGGATTACGTGGCAGGTCGGGATTCCGGGGTATCTGAGCGCGCCGCTGAAGTGCCGGTATGCGGTGGCGGGGGGCTGAACGCGGGCTCCGCCCGCACCCGCAAGGGGCCTCAGGCCCCTTGACCCCCATCTGAGGAAGGCGGGCGAAGGAACGGAAGATTGTTCCGGGGGTCTATACCCTGCTGGACAAGATCCATGGAATTCATTGATCGGAGCAGGGCAAGAAGAGACATTGGTGCACAGATTATGTCAGTTTCACCAATCTTAAATGACCCTGATTTTGATTTAAGAAGTAAAAATCCTACTTTTACGTCTGTAAAGGCAGCCATTTTAGCTAACCTATTGTATAGGTAATTGCCGGATTGATAATGGTCGCTCCACTTAAGCTCTGCGCAGTCAAGTATTGTTCCATCATGCTTTAGAACAACAAGGTCGACTTCTCCTTCAGGAAAGCTCGCGTAAGCGAGGAGATCGCTTCTAAAACTCGTAAACATCTGGGCCATAAAAGCAGATTCCATTACGGAACCTATGATTTCCATCCTTTCCGGCTCACCATACAACGCGGTGCGCAATGAGGGGTTGGATAGGTACACCTTAAAGCGTGTAACCCGCTGGAGACGCCTCGCGTGCTGGTCAACACGGTGAAGGCGGTAAATGAGGAAAGCTGCCTCCAGGTAGTCCAAGTACTTCTTAATGGTGTTCTTGGCGATGCCTGAGTGCTTGGACAGGCCGTCCAAGCTGAGTTCCTGGCCTGTTTGGTAAGCGAGATGAGCGAAAAAGCGGTTCAGTTCCTGGCTGTCATCGATACCGTAGACATTTGGAAGATCGCGAAGCAGAACCTTGTCGATGATGTCGTTGCCCACGAAGCGTTGGAAGTCGCGGCGGATCTCCTCGTTCATCACCGCTTCGGGAAATCCTCCGTAGAGGGCGTAGCCCATGAACTGCTCGTTTAGACGGTCGATGTCCTGCCGCAGGGCATCAGGATTTTCTTTCCGGAACCTCAGATATTCCGCGAACGTCAGTGGCGGCAGGGTGAAGTCGGTGAACCGTCCTGCGCCGCTTTCCTCGCTCTTGCGCTTGAGTGCGGCGGCGGCGGAGCCGGAGGCGATGAAACGGATGCTGGGGTAGCTGTCCACCAGGACCTTCAGATGCTGCTCCCAGTCCTTGAGGTACTGGATCTCGTCGAACATCACGTACAGGCCCTGGGGTCGGCGCGGGTGGCCGTGGATCTCCATGTACAGGTCAACGAACTTTTGGAGCGGAATCCGGCTGTAGACCGGGTTATCCAGGGATGCGTAGAGGATGTTCGCGGCTGGCACCCCCTGATCCAGCAGGTGCTTCACCGTGTGGAACAGCATCCAGGTCTTGCCCACTCGACGCGGCCCCATGAGCACCACGGCGCGGCGGACCGACGTCTCGTTGACCAGCTTCAGGAAAGGCTCGAAGTAGGCGCGCCTGGGCGCCTCGTCGATGTGCGGCAGGATGCCGCCGTCCGGTTCCCACCAAGGGTTGTCAAATTCCAAGCGGTGCTTGATCTCAACGTCGGTGACTTCAAGCATTGGCAGATCCCATCAAGATCATCATCGTGATCTTAACATAATAGGCGTTCCTGATAAGATCAAGATGTTGACCTTACCCGCGCAGTCCCACCCGTAACGCCTCCATTGCCAATGGTCGCAGACGAACCCCTTGCACCGTTTCCGTCCGAGCTCGGGTCAGGACAGCGGCGGACAGGGCCTCGTTGGCATCGGCAAACGCCAACAGCCCCAACACGCGGGCGTCATCCACAACATCATCCCAGGCCAGCAGTTCGCAGCCGAGGACGAGGCCGGCGGCGCCGCGGTAGATCACGTCGACCTCGGTGCCGCGTTCGGCGGTGATGCCGAGGTCGACCAGGGCGAATTGGGCGATCAAGGCGGACAGCAGGGTGTCGGGGTCGTCGCCGCCGGCGTAGGTGATGAAGTGGGCCGTCAGGGCGGCGGAGTCGGCCGCCAGCGCGGCGGGGTCGCAGCCCTGGCCGATCAGGAAGCGGGCGAAGGTCGTGCGCGGCGTCAGCTTTCGGGCTCCGAGCCGTAGGCCTTGATCAGGCGGTCGCGGTTGGCCTTGGTCCAGCGGGGGAACATGCCGCGGTGTTCGGGGTCGGCATAGCCCTTTTCCGCCACATAGACGAACCCGGCCATCCAGAAATAGGGGCTGAAGTAGCCCGGCAGGCGGAACACTTCCTTGCCGGTTTCATCAAAGAACACCGTGGTTGGCGTGAAGTTGATCTGCTGCTTGAAGGCCAGGTCCTTTTCCGGCAGCTTTTCGCCGTCGAAGTCGGTGACCTCGACCTCGCCGTACATGTTCATGGACATGACCTCGAAGTTCTTCTGGAGGTAGGCCTTCACAGCCTCGTCCTGAAGATTGACTTCGTGCAGTTTCAGGCACGACCCGCAGCCCTGCTGTTCCCAGATGACGGCCAGAAGCTTGCCCTTGGCGGCGGCTTCGGCGACGTCCTCGCTCAGGACCAGGAACGAGTCGTTCTTGAACCAGCTTTCGGTGTGGATGCCGTCGCCCTTATCCAGGCTGGCCGCCACGGCCGGGCCGCTGACCAGCGCAAGCGCCATGGCGGCGGTAAGCAAAGCACGGAACAGAGTCATGCCGGTCGTCCTCCCCTGTCGCGATCCACCAAGTCATGGGCGGCGCATCACGGTGCGCATCGTTCCACCGACGATACGCAGGGCGGCGCGCCTCAGTCCAGCTTGTTGATGCGCTTGCACGCCGTAAGGGTGTTGCGCAGCAGGCAGGCGATGGTCATCGGCCCGACCCCGCCGGGCACCGGGGTGATGGCGCCGGCCACCTTGACCGCCTCGGCGAAGTCCACGTCGCCGACCAGGCGGGTCTTGCCGTCTTCCTTGGGGATGCGGTTGATGCCGACGTCGATGACCGTGGCGCCGGGCTTTATCCAGTCGCCCTTGATCATCTGCGGCTGGCCGACGGCGGCGACCAGGATGTCGGCCTGACGGCACATGGCGGGCAGGTCGCGGGTGCGTGAATGGGCGATGGTGACGGTGCAGTTCTCGCGCAGCAGCAGGTGGGCCATCGGCTTGCCGACGATGTTGGACCGCCCGACCACCACGGCGTGCAGCCCCGACAGGTCGCCCAGGCGATCCTTGAGCAGCAGCGAGCAGCCCAGCGGCGTGCACGGCACCAGGCCCTTGCCGGAAGTGGCCAGCAGGCCGGCGTTGATGGGGTGGAAGCCATCGACGTCCTTCTCGGGCAGGATGGTGCGCAGGATCTTGTCAGTGTTGATGTGGCGCGGCAGGGGCAGCTGAACCAGGATGCCGTGGATGCTGTCGTCGTCGTTCAGCCCCTCGATGATGAGCAGCAGTTCCTTTTCGGTGGTGCTCTCGGGCAGGCGGCGCTCGATGGACTTCATGCCGGCGATCTCGGTCTGGCGCACCTTGTTGCGCACATAGACCTCGCTGGCCGGGTCGGCGCCGACCAGCAGCACGGCCAGGCCGGGCTGGATGCGGTTGACGGCGCGCAGTTCGCGCACTTCCTCGCCGATGGCGTGGACCAGGGACTCGGCGAAGGCCTTGCCGTCGATCAGGTTGGATGCGGTCATGGTCCGATCTTTTCTTTCAGCAGGGCGGAGAGCTGTTCCGGGTCGCCCGCCACATGGATGGTCTTGCGCCGGTCGGTGGCTCCGGCGACGATGGTGAAGGCGCCCTTGGGCAGGCGCCATGCCTTGGACAGCAACGCGATCAGGGCGGCGTTGGCCTTGCCGTCCTCGGGCACGGTGGTCACGCTGGCCTTCAGGACGGTGCCGCCGTCGGCCTCGGGCGCCATGCCCTGAATGGCGGTGCGCGACGCCTTGGGGGTCAGCCGCACGGCCACCCGCACGCCGTCGGAAACCGCCGTGACAGGGCTGCTCAGGATGCCGCCCATGATCGGGATCACCCGGCTCAGACGCCCATGATGCGCATGGCGAGCTGCGTCAGCACCCCCTGGATGAACCACAGGATGAGGATGAGGGCGATCGGCGACAGGTCGATGCCGCCCATGATCGGAATCACCCGGCGCAGCGGCCGCAAGGCCGGCTCGGTGATGCGATACAGGAAGTTGCCGACCATGTAGACGAACTGGTTGCGGGTGTTGACCACGTTGAACGTCACCAGCCAGCTCAGGATCGCTGAAATGATCAGCGCCCAGATGAACAGGTTGATGGCTACATTGATGATCTGGATGAGCGGCAGAAGCACGACGTCCATGAGGCGGGAAAACCTCCCAAAACTACCGGGACCGATAACGTAGCTGCCTGTCCCCCGCCGCGCAAGGGCGGGCCGACGCCGCACCCCTTTCGGCACGAATGAAAAAGGCCCAGCGAAGGCTTGACATGCGCCGCCGCTTGCACAATTATCCGCCACCCTTAGGGGGCTGTAGCTCAGTTGGGAGAGCGCGTCGTTCGCAATGACGAGGTCGTCGGTTCGATTCCGTCCAGCTCCACCAAGTTTAAAAGACCCGCCGGTTCACGCCGGCGGGTCTTGTCGTTTGGCCTCCATCACCAGGCACCGGGCGGGGAACCTGAGGGTCACCACCGTGCCCTTGCCCGGCGCGCTGTCCATCTGCAGGCAGCCGCCGTGCAGTTCCACGAATCCCTTGGTCAGCGGCAGGCCGAGCCCGGTGCCGCCGTAGCGGCGCGACAGGCTGGTGTCGATCTGGCCGAACGGCTGGAGGGCCTTGGCGATGCCGTCGGGGTCCATGCCGATGCCGGTATCGGCGACGGTCAGGCGCAGGCCGTCGCTGTCGGCGCACGGCCCCAGGCCGATGGTGACGGCCCCGCCCGCGTTGGTGAACTTCAGGGCGTTGGACACCAGGTTCAGCAGGATCTGGTTGATGCGCACCGGATCGCCCATCAGGCGCGGCGCGGCCGGCGCGAGGTCGGTGGTGATGGTGACCTTGGCGTCGGCCGCCCGTCCGGCCATCAGGCGCACCACGGATGCGACGATGGCGGCAACATCGACCGGCTCGACGCGCAGCTCGAACTTCCCCGACTCCACCTTGGCGAGGTCCAGGATGTCGTTGATGACGGCCAGCAGGTGGCGGCCCGACGATGCGATGTCGCCCAGGTATTCGCCGTAGCGGGCGCAGCCCAGGGGTCCGAACGTCTCGGTCAGCATCAGGTCGGAAAAGCCGATGATGGCGTTCAGCGGCGTGCGCAGCTCGTGGCTCATGTTGGCCAGGAAGTCGGACTTGGCGCGGCTGGCGATCTCGGCCTGTTCCTTGGCCGCGACCAGTTCGGCGGTGCGTTCGGCGACCCGCAGTTCCAGGTCGGCGTGGGCCTGGCGCAGGGCCTCGTGGGCGTCGCGCAGGCATTCCTCGCGGCGCTTTATATCGGTGATGTCGCCGATCGACCCGACCATGCGCACGGCCTTGCCGTCGGCGTCGCGCTGGGCGAGGCCACGGGCCAGCACCCACCGCCAGCCGCCGTGGTGGTCGCGCACCCGGTATTCGCATTCGAAATGGTCGCTGTAGCCCTTGAGGTGGGCGGTCACCCCCGCCTCGTACGCCGCGACATCCGTGGGGTGGACCAGCTTCAGCCATTCGTGGCTGGTCGTGCGGATGGTTTCCTCGGCCTGGCCCAGGATGGACAGCAGGCGGGCCGACAGGTACAGCTCTTTGGTATTGGGGTCCCAGTCCCACAGCCCCTCGTTGGGGCCGCGCATGGCCAGTTCATAGCGCTCCTGGCTCTGGCGCAGGGCCTCCTCGACGACGGCGGCACGCTCGGCCTGAGCCTCGAGCGCGGCGATGCGCCGTTGCAGGTGCGCCACGGTCTCGGCCGGCGTGTCGTCGAGGTACGGGCTGTCCGCTCCCATGCCATGGTCCCCATGCGTCGGTACCAAGCCATTAGACCACAGGCAACAGGGGTTATCCAGGCGCCCCACGGATGTAGGCCGTCACGGCCGGCGGATGACGTTGCCCCAGCGGTCGACTTCGAAGCCGGGCTGGATTTCCTGGCCGCTGGGCGGTGGGCGGCCGCCCCATTGGATGGGGGCGAAGGTCAGAACGGTGACCGGGCCGACCCGTATCTGGCGGTCCTGGATGCTCATCGGCACGGCCAGCAGCGGCGCCCCGCCGGCCGGGTCGCGGCTGGCCATGACGCCGAGCACGACGCGCGCCACCGACGCCTCGCGGGCGCGCACGACGCCGACCTCCTCCAGCCGGGTGACGGCGGCGAAGAACCCCTGGAAGCGGGCGTTCATGGAGGCCACCGGCTGCAGGCTCTGGTCCAGGGCGAACGACCCGGCGGCCGACATCTCCAGCGGCGCCCAATGCAGGTAGAAGCGGTCGAGTTCGATGGTTCCGCCGTCATCACGCCACGCCTTGACGGTTTCCAGCAGCGGCTTGGCCGGGTCCAGCGTGACCGGGCCGAGGATGCGGGCATAGGCCTCCAGGCTTTCGCCGCGCGGCCCCAGCGGCGGTTCCAGGGACGGCGGAACGTCCAGGCCGCGCAGGCTGACCGACAGGATGTAGGATGGCTCGCGCAGGTCGAGAAGCTTGCCGCTGCCCTCGTGCGGGGCCAGCGACACGACGGCCGACTCCAGGGCGATGACGTCCTTGCCGCCGCCGACCCCGACCTTCACGTTCGCCGCGTTCAGGGCGAAGCCGATGACCTGGCCGGCCTTGTCCAGGCTGAGATCGGCCTGGGCGGCGTCGGCCGTCACCGTGTGGCTCACCATCGCGCCGTCCATCGCGCCGTTGGGGCCGCTTGGCAGGGTCACGGTGCTGGTGCCGACCGGCTCGATGGTCGGTTCGCGCACCGCCCACGGCAGCGCATGGACGCGCAGGGCCTGGGCCTCCCACCGCCACGGCACGGTGGCTTCGCCGGGCGGCGGGGCCAGGCGCAGGGCGTTGCCTTCGAGAACGATGCGGCCGGGGAAGCCGGTGGCCCGCAGGTCCTTGATCTCGGCCTCCCAGCCGGCGGCGGTCTGGGCGGCGAGCCAGCCGCGCGCCGCTTCCTCGGCCTGGCGGGCGCCGAACAGCCACAGCACGGCGTAGCCGACGCCGATCAGGATGATGAGCACGGGCACGCTCACCAGAACCCAGCGATACCGTATCATGGTCGGACCCACCCCAGGAGAAACCCTCTGCGCCGATGGTAGCCCCCTGATGCCCCCAACGGAAAGGTCCTCTTGCGCGGGGCCGCCCTGTGGACCTATCAAGACTCCATGAGCAGTGTTTCCGACATGGCCCCCGATCTGGCCCTGATGCCGGCCTTGATGCCAGAACTAATGGATGACGGCCAGCGCCGGGCGCGGGCCGAACAGGGCGACCTGTGGGTGTTCGGCTATGGCTCGCTGATGTGGCGGCCGGGTTTTCCCTTTGCCGAAATGGCCCCCGCCCTGCTGCGCGGCTGGCATCGCGCCCTGTGCATAAAGTCCATCCGCTATCGCGGCACCGCCGAGGCGCCGGGCCTGGTCATGGGCCTGCAGCGCGGCGGGTCGTGCCGGGGGCGGGCCTATCGCGTGGCCGCCGCCGACCGGCTGGCGGCGCTGGATTATTTGGACGGGCGGGAACTGGCGACGCGGGCCTACCGCACCCGGTTTCTCAGCCTCGACCTTGCCGATGGCCAGGGTGGCGTGCGGCGCGTGCGGGCCTATGGCTACGTCAGCGATCCCACCCACGCCCAGTACGGCGGCGCCCTGTCGCGGGCCGAGCAGGTGGCCCTGATCGTCCAGGGATGCGGGGCCGAAGGGCCGTGCCGCGATTATCTGGCCAACACCGTCGCCCACCTCGACGCCCTGGGCATCCGCGACGGCCTGATGCATTCGATGCTCCAAGAAGTCGATTCCACGGAGACACCACCATGACGAAGCCCCACCTCCTGGTGGTCGAGGGCAACACCGCCGCCACCCGCGCCGCGCTGGCCGAGGCCGGCTGCCGCGTGCCTGGGCCGCTGTACGCCGACACCCTGCGCGGCCTGTGCCCGCAGGCCGTGGTGACCATCGTGAACGCCGCCGACGGCGACCACCTGCCCAAGGGCGTCGGCCTGGGCGACTTCGACGGCGTGGCGTGGACCGGCTCGGCGCTGAATGTCTATGACGACACCCCGGCCTCCCCGGTTCCGGCCATCCGCGCCCAGGTCGAACTGATGCGCGAGGCCCTGGCCGCCGGGGCGCCGGTGTTCGGAAGCTGCTGGGGCCTGCAGGTCGCCGCCGTCGCCACCGGAGGCTCGGTGCGCCGCAATCCCAAAGGCCGCGAGTTCGGCATCGCACGCGGCATCGCCCTGACCCAGGCCGGGCTGACCCACCCGATGTATCGCGGCAAGGGCCCGGTGTTCTCGGCCACCGCCATCCACCTCGACGAGGTCGAAAGCCTGCCGCCGGGCGCCCTGCCCCTGGCCAGCAACGCCATGAGCACCATCCAGGCGGCCGAAATCCCGTGGAGCGGCGGCACCTTCTGGGGCGTGCAGTACCACCCGGAATTCGACATTGCCGAAGTCGCCCTGTACGGCCGCCGCTACGCCGACGGCCTGACCCGCGAAGGGTTTTTCTCCGCCGACCTGGACAACGATGCCGAGGAGTGGGTGAAGGCCTGCCTGACGGTCAAGGACACCGGCCGCCGCGACATCGCCTGGCGCCTGGGCCTCGACGCCGACATCCTCGACGACCGCCGCCGCCTGCGCGAACTGGACAACTGGCTGGACGCCATGGTCCTGCCGAGGGCGGCGCGGCGATAAGAGGAACCACAGAGGCACAGAGGCACAGAGAAAGTCGCGGAGAGCGCGCAACACCTGCGCCGCAGGCAATGGATTTCGACAGGGGTTTCTACGCGGCGCGCATTCAGGCGCACCGAGACCTCTGTGTCTCTGTGTCTCTGTGGTTCAAGACCCTACTGAAATGGACCTAAAAATCCAGGTCGGTGTAGTGCTTGGGGGCCGGGACGCCGGGGATGACGTCGCGCAGGAGGGGGCGGAAGCTGGGGCGGCTTTTGACGCGGGCGTACCAGTCCTTGGCCAGCTCGTGGTCTTCCCACGGCACGTCGCCGGCGTAGTCGACCAGGGACAGGTGGGCGGCCGCGGTCAGGTCGGCGATGCTCAGGGTGTCGCCGGCCAGCCATTTGCGGCGCTCGGTCAGCCATGCAACATAGTGCAGGTGGGTGTGCACGTTGGCGCGGCCGGCGCGGATCATGCGGGAGTCCGGGGCGCCGGTGCCGATCATGCGCTTCATCAGCTTTTCGGACACCAGGGGCCAGGTGACCTCGCGGTGGAACTTGCCGTTGAACCACGCGGCCAGACGGCGGGCCTCGGCCCGTTCGGCCGTGGTGCGGCCGATCAGGGGCGGGTCGGGATAGACCTCTTCGAGGTATTCGACGATGGTGCCCGCGTCGGCCACGGTGGTACCATCCTCCTCGACCAGCACCGGCACTTCGCCGGCGGGATTGAGGGCCAGGAACCGTTCGTCCCGTTCCCAGTCGAGCACGACCTGTTCGGTCACCTCCAGGCGCTTTTCCTGAAGCACCAGGCGAACCGTTCGGGCGAAGGGCGACAGCCAATGATGATAGAGTACACGCATTGCCCCTGTTTACCGCATCGCGCAATTTTGTCCACCTCCTGCGTGGGTCGGGAGTCTCCGCAGACACAGTGCGCCCAGGTTGAGAAGCGATGACACGCGAAACACCCGCCCTGAAACCGACGAAAACGCATGTGGCCGAGGTGCGTCGGCTGGTTCATGGCGCACGGGTCGCCACCCTGGCGACGGTCCTGGCCGAAGGCGGCGCGCCGTATGCGTCGCTGGTCACGATGGCGGCGGATCATGACGGCAGCCCGATCCTGCTGCTGTCGGGGCTGGCCGACCACACCCGCAACCTCGAGGCCGATCCGCGCCTGTCGCTGCTGATCGACGAGGCCCGCGCCCTGCCCAATCCGCAGACCGGGCCGCGCGTGTCCCTGCTGGGCCGCGCCGAGAAGGTCGTCGATCCGGCCTTGCGGGACCGGCTGGCCGGCCGCTTTCTGGCCCGTCATCCGGGGGCGGCGCTGTATGCCGGGTTCGGCGACTTCGCCTTCTGGCGGGTGGTGCCGGAGCGGGCCCATCTGGTCGGCGGCTTTGCGCGCGCCGTGTGGCTGACCGACGGCCTGCTGCGCGACCCCGCCACGGCCGCCGCCTTCGCCGAAATGGAGCCGCACGCCGTGGCGCACATGAATGCCGACCATGCCGATGCGGTGGCCGCCATGGCCCAGGCCTTTGTGAAAGGCGAGCCCGCCACCGGCTGGCGGATGGTCGCGCTGGACGCCGAAGGGCTGGCCGTGCGGAACGGCGACGACGAAAGGGTGTTTCATATCCCGTTCGCTCCTCCCCTGGCGGCGCCGGAGGAGGTGCGGGGCCGCCTTGTGGACCTCAGCCGCAAGGCCCGGGGAGGGCGTTAGTACCCTCCGCCATGCGCTCAAAGTCCGCAGGACGCGCGGGGAGCCGGAAAAATGGGCGTATAGTCGCCAAAACATCACCAACAAGCGGTTGCCGGGCACAACCCGGACCGATATGGTGCGGACTTGGGGGTCGTGATACGGGCGGCAGAAGCTTTCGGTCCGGCCCCCCGCGCCGTCTCGAAGGAGGAGTTCATCCGGTGACGCACCTGGGATCCCGTGGTACTCGCCGTCCGCTCGCCGCGGACATGGCGCGCGTGCCTGCTTCCCTGGCGCCGGCCTTCTTGACGCCAGCCTTCCTGATGGGGCGCGGTCTTCGGCCTTTGTCCGACCCGCACCACGATTTGTCGTAGAACCAAAAAATATGGACCGTCATCCGGGGCGCAGGCCCTGAAGGTGTCGGTTGGACCTGCCGATGGAGAGCCACGGATATGAGCGCAGCGCCCACCAAGAATGCTAAGCTTCTCGCCTGGGTCGATGAGATGGCCAAGCTCTGCAAGCCCGACCAGGTTTACTGGTGCGATGGCTCGCAGGAAGAATACGACCGCCTGTGCCAGGAGATGGTGGACGCCGGGACGTTCATCCGCCTGAACCCCGAGAAGCGCGCCAACAGCTATCTGTGCCGCTCCGACCCGTCCGACGTGGCGCGTGTCGAGGACCGCACCTACATCTGCTCGCAGGAGCCCGACGACGCCGGTCCGACCAACAACTGGATGGACCCGAACGAAATGCGGGCCACCCTGACCAACCTGTTCGACGGCTGCATGAAGGGCCGCACCATGTACGTGGTGCCGTTCTCCATGGGTCCGCTGGGCTCGGACATCGCCCACATCGGCGTCGAGATCTCCGACAGCGCCTATGTCGCCGTCAACATGAAGATCATGACCCGCATGGGCCAGAAGGTGCTCGACGTGCTGGGCGACGGCGAGTTCGTGCCGTGCATGCACTCCGTCGGCATGCCGCTGGACGCCGGCCAGAAGGACGTCGCCTGGCCGTGCAACGAGACCAAGTACATCGTCCACTTCCCGGAAAGCCGCGAGATCTGGTCGTATGGCTCGGGCTACGGCGGCAACGCCCTGCTCGGCAAGAAGTGCTTCGCGCTGCGCATCGCCTCGGTGATGGCCCGCGACGAGGGCTGGCTGGCCGAACACATGCTCATCCTCGGCGTCAAGAAGCCGGACGGTGAAAAGACCTATGTCGCCGCCGCCTTCCCGTCGGCCTGCGGCAAGACCAACTTCGCCATGATCATCCCGCCCAAGGGCTTCGAGGGCTGGGAGATCACCACCATCGGCGACGACATCGCCTGGATCAAGCCGGACGCCCATGGCGTGCTGCGCGCCATCAACCCGGAAAACGGCCTGTTCGGCGTGGCGCCGGGGACCAACACCGAGTCCAACCCCAACGCCATCGCCACCCTGCACGCCAACTGCATCTTCACCAACGTCGGCCTGACCGATGACGGCGACGTGTGGTGGGAAGGCCTGACCGAGGAGCCGCCGGCCCACCTCATCGACTGGACCGGCCGTGATTGGGAGCCCGGCTGCGGCCGTCCCGCCGCGCACCCCAACTCGCGCTTCACCGCCCCGGCCAGCCAGGTTCCGTGCATCGATCCGGAGTGGGAAAACCCGGCCGGCGTGCCGATCTCGGCCTTCATCTTCGGTGGCCGCGTGTCCAAGAACTTCCCGCTGGTGTTCCAGTCCTTCAACTGGAGCCACGGCGTGTATCTGGCCGCCACCATGGGCTCGGAGGCGACCGCCGCCGCCGTCGGCCAGGCCGCCATGCGCCGCGACCCGATGGCCATGCTGCCGTTCTGCGGCTACAACATGGCCGACTATTGGGATCACTGGCTCAACGTCGGCCGTCAGCTGCCCGAGCCGCCGCGCTTCTTCCGCGTCAACTGGTTCCGCAAGGACGACAACGGCAAGTTCGTGTGGCCGGGCTTTGGCGAGAACATGCGCGCCCTCAAGTGGATCGTCGATCGCGTCAACGGCCACGGCGCCGGCGTGGAAAGCCCGATCGGCTGGATGCCGCACCATTCCGACATTCATTGGGCCGGTCTCGACTTCCCCAAGGAGAAGTTCGACGAGATCATGAAGATCTACAAGGGCGCCGCCCTGACCGAAGCCCATGACCAGGTGCAGTTGTTCGAAAAGTTCGGCGACCGCCTGCCCAAGGAACTGGAACTGCATCGCCAGATGCAGATCGCCCGCCTGGAACGCAGCCCCGAAGTCTGGGAACTGCACGAGCGGAACGAAGCCGCCGAGTAAACCCCCGAACGCCCGGCGCCTTCAGAGCACACGGAAACGGCCTCCCGCATCGGGGGGCCGTTTTCCGTTGCGGTTGAAACGGCGGCGCGGGGTGCACATACTGCGGCACGGGTCATTACGAGCTTCAGGGGAGCACATGACATCATCGTGGCCGCAGCAGGCGACCGCCGCTGCTTCCGGCGGCACGTCGGGCAGGATCGTGCCGTGGCTGGCCGCCGCGGCGCTGCATGGCGGCGTGGCCGGACTGCTGGCCCTGGCGCCGGGCGCCGCGCCGCCGGTGCCGGCCGAGCCCATGGTCGTCCAGGTCGTGCTGCTTGCCCCGGAGCCTGCGCCAGAGCCCATGCCGGACCCCGTGGTTCGGCGCGAGCCTGTCGCGCCGGCCCCCGCTGTCCCCGCTGCTCCCGCTGCTCCCGATCCCGCTCCGGCCGACCCGGTGCCCGAGCCTGAGGCCGCCGCCCCGGCGGTGGTGCCCGAGCCCGAGCCCGAACTCGTGCCCGTGCCAGTGCCAGTGCCCGTGCCCGTGCCCGTGCCGCGCCCGCCCGTCCGGCCGACTCCGCTGCCAGCGTCCATCCCCGCCACTGCGCCCGTTGCGCCGCGTGTGGCGTCCATTTCCTCCACAGCCTCACCCGCCCCGGCCCCCAGCGAAGCGCTCCCCGGCGAAGCAATGCCCACTGAAGCAGCTTGGGAGGGCGGCGGCTTGGCCAATCCGGCCCCGGTCTATCCCCGCTCGGCGCGGCTGGCCGGGCAGGAGGGCCGGGTCGTGCTGCGCGTCCAGGTCGGCGCCGACGGGCGCGTCGCCTCGCTGCATGTGGTGGACTCGAGCGGCACCGATGCCCTCGACGCCTCGGCCGTGCGGGCGGTGCGCGGCTGGCGGTTCCGACCGGCCACGCAAGCCGGCCGTCCGGTCGCCGCCGTGGTCGAGGTTCCGGTGGCCTTTCGCCTGCGGGATCGCCGGGGCGGTTGAATTTCTTTGACAGGCCCCGCCATCGCCCGATAATCCCTGTTCCGAGAGGGGAGATCGTGTGACCACAGCCGTTCCGCGCCGTTCAGGAAAGCCCTGTGTCCGCCGCCGCGTCACCGCGTGGCTGGCCGCGCTGGTGCTTGCCCTCAACGTCCTGGCGCCGGTCCTCATCAACGGCCCGGCCGCCGCGCTGGCGATTTCCGATCCCTTGTCCGGCCAGATGGTCATTTGCACGCCCTCGGGCATGCGGATCATCGGCCTGGATGGCGAAAGCCGGCCGCTGGCCGACCCCACCGACGGCGACATCCAGCTCTGCGCCTTCTGCCTGCCGCTGGTCAACGCCGGTCTCGGCGCCCTGTCGGCCGGCGACGTGGTGGTGCCGCCGCCGTCGATGGCGTCCGCCGCCCTTGGCCGGCCCGGCCGCGATACCGTCCGCGCCGCCGCCCCCGCCCACCGCCTGCCCGAAGCCCGCGCTCCTCCCGTCCTGCTGGTCTGATTGCGTATTTCGCCGACTGCCCCTTGACGTGACACGCCGGAAACGGCGGGCTGCCGCCCGCGCCCGCTCGGGGTAAACCCCGAACCCCTTCTTTTTCTAAGAAAAACAAGGTGGTCTGGAGCATCGCTCCAGATGGGTTCGGGCGATAGCCCGTCCGCGCAAGCGGACTTTCGCGCTCATGGGTCGGTCGGTTATCAGTCCCTCAGTTCGTGAGAAAAATCCATGTCCGACCATCGCATCCGCGGTGCGGCGGGGCGCGTCCGCCTGCGCACCGGCACCGCCCTTGTCGCCCTGTCCATCGCCGTTTCTCCCTCCGTCTTCGCCCCCGCCTTCGCCGCCGACGTCGTGGTTGAGGCCGAGCGCCTGTCCCGGCCGTCCACCACCACCATCCTGCCGAGCGTCCTGACCCAGGGGCCGGCCGCCGACGCGGCCGATCTGCTGGGCACCCTGCCGGGGGTCAGCCTCGGCCGCATGGGCGGCCATGGCCTCGACCCGGTCATCCGCGGGCTCGGCCAGGACGGTCTGAACATCATCAGCGACGGCGCCATGACCTTTGGCGGCTGCCCCAACCGCATGGATCCGCCGACCGCCTCCATTCCGGTGTCCACGGTGGACGCGGTGATCGTCGAGCGCGGGTATCAGAGCGTCACCAACGGCCCCGGCGGCCCCGGCGGCACGGTGCGGTTCGAGCGCCTGGACCCCGAGTTCGCGGAACCCGGCGTGCGCGGCACCCTCGGCGGCGGCTACACGTCGAACAGCGCCATGCGCTTCGGCTTCGCCGACCTTCAGGCCGGCGCCGAGACCGGCTGGGTACGGCTCGACAGCCAGTGGAAGCGCGCCGGGTCCTATGAGGACGGCAACGGCGACGCCGTGCGGGCCGGTTTCCAGCAGTACGGCGGCGATCTTCAGGTCGGCTGGCGGGCGTCGCCGGGCACCACGCTGAGCGTGTCCGGCGGCCGCGACATCGTGCTCGACGCGCTGTTTGCCGGGGCCGGCATGGACGCGCCCGATACCGTGGTGGACACCTTCCGCGCCCGCCTCAATCATGTGGTGCAGGGCGGCGGCGTGCTGACCGGGGTGCAGGCCGAGGCGTATCGTTCGGCGGTTGACCATACCATGGACAACTTCTCCCTGCGGGCCCTGACGGCGCCCATGCGCATGCAGGCCGACACCACCTCGAATACCATCGGGGGGCGGCTGGCCGGCACCTTCGAGACGCCCGCCGGTCTGCTGGAGGCCGGCCTCGACCACCGCACCAACGCCCGCGACGCGGTGCTGCTGGCCGGACCGCCGATCATGGCTCCGCAGGCGCCGATGGCGCAGATGTGGCCGGGCATGACCATCGCCCAGACCGGCCTGTTCGCCGAACTGGACCATCCGCTGAGCGACCGTACCACCCTGACCGTGGGTGCGCGCCTCGATGCGGTGCAGGCCCATGCCTCCAAGGCCGACCAGCCGGGCACCATCGGCCCCGGCGCGGGGGTGACGGCGCGGGACCTGTATGCCGCCACCTACGGCACCACCGACACCAGCCGCGATGAGCTGAACGTCGGCGGCCTCGCCCGCCTGACCCATGGCTTTGAGGGCGGCTGGACCGGCCATGCCTCGGTCAGCCGGTCGGTGCGCACGGCCGATGCCAGTGAACGCGGCATGGCCCGCCCGGTCGGACTGGGATGGGTCGGCAATCCGGGCATCGCGCCGGAGAAGCACACCCAGGCCGAACTGGGCGCCACGGCCGTCCTGGGCGGCTGGTCGGTCGAGGCGACCGGCTGGGCCGACAGTGTCGAGGACTTCATCCTGCGCGACACCGCGCGCGGCCAGCCGGGCATCCTGGTGGCCAACGGCCGCACGGTCTATCGCAACGTCGATGCCACCCTGGCCGGCCTCGAAGCCGGCATCGCCGGGCGCATTGCCACGGTCTGGCGGGTCAGCGCCGACGCCGCCTGGACGTGGGGCGAGAATTCCACCGACGGCCGTGCCCTGCCCCAGATCCCGCCGCTGTCCGGCCGCCTGGAGGCTGCCTACGAGCAGCCGACCTGGAGCGTCGGGTCCACCCTGCGCTGGGCGACCCACCAGGGCCGCATCGACGACGTGGGCGGCGTGGACGTGCGCGAGACGCCGGGCTATGGCGCGCTCGACCTGTTCGCCACCTATGACGGGCTGAAGCCGGTGGCTCTGCGCGTCGGCGTCACCAACCTGCTGAACGAGGCTTATGCCAGCCACCTCAGCCGGGGCAACGGCGTCGACCCGCAGATGATCCAGGTGAACGAGCCCGGTCGGGCGTTCTATCTGCAGGGTCGGGTTACGTTCTAGACGCAACGCATATTGGAATGTGATGATGGAGCCGACGCCGATGTCCGCGGCGCCGGCTTCATCATTGGGAACCGCCATGCAACCTGCGTCCGGCCGGGGCACCTGGGCCCTGTTCATCCCCAAGCTTATTACTGTTTTGCGCGAGGGGTACACCCTGGGCATGTTGCGGGCCGACGCGGTCAGCGGCCTGACCGTCGCCATCGTCGCCCTGCCGCTCGCCATGGCGCTGGCCATCGCCTCGGGCGTGCCGCCGGAGCGCGGCCTTGTCACCGCCATCGTCGCGGGCTTTCTGATTTCGGCCCTGGGCGGGTCGCGGTTTCAGGTCGGCGGGCCGACCGGGGCGTTCGTGGTCATCGTGTTCGCCATCGTCCACGACCACGGCTACGACGGCCTGGTCATCGCCACGCTGATGGCCGGCATCATGCTGGTGCTGTTTGGCCTGGCGCGCCTGGGCACCTTCATCAAGTACATTCCCTATCCAGTGGTGACGGGCTTCACGGCCGGCATCGCGCTGATCATCTTTTCGAGCCAGGTGGTCGAGATCCTCGGCCTGCGCCTGGAGGACGAGCCGCCCGGCTTCGTCGACAAATGGCAGGCCATCCTCGCCAACCTGGACGGCGTCAACGTCACCACGCTGGTGGTCGCCGTCCTGACCCTGGCCGTCATCCTGGGGCTCAAGAAGGTGCGGCCGGGCTATCCGGTGTTCCTGGTCGGCATCACCGTGGGCGCGGCCCTGGTGTGGGCGCTGGGCCTGCCGGTGGAAACCATCGGCAGCCGGTTCGGCGGCATCCCGCGCGGCTTCGAGATCCCGACCTTCCCGGTGGTGACCTGGGATCGCATCGTCGAGCTGATCCCGGCCGCCATCACCATCGCCCTGCTGGCCGGCATCGAAAGCCTGCTGTCGGCCGTGGTGGCCGATGGCATGACCGGCCGCAAGCATCGCTCCAACTGCGAACTGGTCGGCCAGGGGGTGGCCAACATCGCCTCGGCCGTGGCCGGCGGGATCCCTGCCACCGGCGCCATCGCGCGCACGGCGACCAACGTGCGGTCGGGCGCCCGCACCCCCGTGTCGGGCATGCTGCACGCCGTGTTCCTGCTGGTGTTCGTGCTGGCCCTGGCGCCGCTGGCGTCGTACCTGCCGCTGGCCTCGCTCGGCGCGGTGCTGGTGGTGGTGGCCTGGAACATGAGCGAGCATGACCGCTTCCGCCACCTGCTGCGCGCCCCGCCGGGCGACCGTCTGGTGCTGCTGGTCACCTTTGGCCTGACGGTCCTGGTCGACCTGACGGTGGCCATCCAGGTCGGCGTGGTCATGGCCGCCATCCTGTTCATGCATCGCATGACCCGCGCCGTGGAGGCCGAAAGCGGCGTCACCCTGATCGCCGACGACGTCAACGACTTCACTGAGCCCGACCGCTCCGCCTACGAGCCGCGCGGCAACGGCGACGTCGCCGTCTACCGCATCAACGGCCCGTTCTTCTTCGGGGTGGCCGGCAAGCTGAGCGACGTCCTCGACGACATCGCGACGCCGCCGCGCCTGTTCATCATCGACATGACCAACGTGCCGGTGATCGACGCCACCGGGGTCCACGCCCTGCAAGGCGTGATCGACCGCTGCCGCCGCCATGGCACCCAGGTCGTGCTGGCCGCCATCAAGCCGCAACCGCTGACCGTGCTGCAGGGCATGCGCCTGGACGTCGGCTTCGCGCCCACGGTGGACGCCGCGATGCCACGCCGCCAGCCGACCCCCGTCGCTACGGGCTGACGTTGGTGGTGTAGAGGTAGTCGTCGCCCGGCGCCTGGGCGTGGCATTCGATGCAGCCGGTCACCTTGCCGGCCATCAGCGCGCCGTTGGGGGCCTTGTCCAGGCTGCCGTCGGGCAGGTACTTGGCCCAGAACCAGTTCTGGTTCTTCGGGTCATAGTCGCCGCGCTGGACCATCACGGTGACCGCGCCCAGGTGCTCGGCCCGGTCGGCCTGGACTGCTTCGGCGCTGACTCCGGCCGGGCCGTAGTTGCGCTTGACCGACATGCGGCCGGTGTTTCCCTCGACCTCCAGGGTGCCGTGGAAGGTCTCCAGCATGGCGCCGTGCGGCTCGACCCCGCGGTAGGGGACGGTGTTGATGGCATCCTCCCCGGCCAGCCGCGCGTTGACCAGCGCAGTCCAGACGGTCTTGGCATAAGCCTGGTCCTGCTGGTTTC
This sequence comes from Rhodospirillaceae bacterium, assembly GCA_041686745.1. Classification (GTDB taxonomy): domain Bacteria; phylum Pseudomonadota; class Alphaproteobacteria; order Rhodospirillales; family Rhodospirillaceae; genus Cauispirillum. Next base: position 179,098 of record JAWLDH010000003.1, read on the forward strand.
CGAACGGAGCGTCCTGGGCCAGGGCCGGTCCAGACACGGCGAGGACAGTGATAATTGAGAGGGTGCGCAGGGTTTGCATCATGCTCTCCTTTTAAGGCAGTGGCAGTCCCGTAACGCCTGACGGGAAAACCGCGCCGCCGGACCTCACGCAGACGTGTTCATCGATGGAGGGTTCATGCTTAAACCCGCACATGCCGTACCGGCGCTTGCGGTCGACGTGCTCGACACCGCGCGCTTCGACATCCATGCCGCCCGGCCAAAAGAATTCACGCTGCTGGCGTTCTATCGCGGGCTGCACTGCCCGGCCTGCAAGGCGTGGCTGCACAAGCTCGACGGGCTGGCGGGCGAGTTCCGGGATCTCGGTGTCGAGCCCATTGCGCTCAGCACCGACAGCATTGATCGGGCGCGCACGGCACGCGATGACTGGGGCCTGAAGACCCTGCCGGTCGGCTATGGCCTGCCCATCGACACCGCCCGCGCCTGGGGCCTGGCCATCTCGGAGTCCATCGCCGAAAAGGAACCGCCGTGGTTCGCCGAGCCCGGCGTGTTCCTGGTGCGGCCCGACGCCACGCTGTACATGTCGTCAATCCAGACCACGACCTTCGGCCGCGCCGCCTTCGACGACATCCTCAGCGGCGTGAGGTTCGTGATCGAGAAGCAATACCCGCCGCGCGGTACGGCGTAAGCCAAGGAAAGCGGGCTCTGCCCGCACCCGCCAGGAGCCACGGGCTCCTGGACCTCGAGAGCTAGAAGCGGCAAGCGGCGCGCCGTGCCTGCGGCGCAAACAAACGGGTTCCAAGGGCCAATGGCCCTTGGCGGGTCTGGGCAGAGCCCAGGACTGGCATCACCGCCCGGCGGCAGCCAGGAACACGTCCTCCAGGGCGCGGGTGAATCCGGCCCGGTCGCCCAGCGGCGAGGCTTCCATGCGGGCGCGCAAGCCCCCTCGCAGGGCGGCCAGCGCGTCCAGGTCGCCGGCCAGGGCTCTGGCCTTCCCGACGTAGTCCTCGGCTGTCGTCGCCACGCAGGCCTCGGCCAGTCCACCGACGGTCAGGTGGCTGGTCGAGTGGCGCCCGGCGAAGGTGGCGCCGGTCAGGGTCACCACCGGCACGCCCATCCACAGCGCCTCCAGCGTCGTCATCCCGCCCGAATAGGGGAACGGGTCGAGCGCGATGTCAATCCGGCCGTAGGCGGCCAGATGCTCGGCCTGGGCGGTCTGGCCGAGCAGGACGAGGCGCTCCGGGCCGATGCCGGCGGCGCCCAGCACGGCGCGGATGCGGTCGGCCGCCGCCGCATCGTCGAAGGCGTCGGTCTTCAGCACCAGCAGCGACCCGGCCACGGCATCGAGCACCCGCGCCCACAGGGCGGCCACCGCCAGGTTGATCTTGGTCACCGCATTGAAGCTGCCGAAGGTCACCACGCCGTTGGCGGCGGCGGGCAGCGGTGCCACGGCGGGCATGTCGGGCGGCGGCGCATAGGCGACGTAGCCGTGCCCGCCGCCGATGCGCCAGATGCGCTCCCCATAGGCGGCTTCCTCGCTCTCAGGCACATGCCAGCGGTCGGCGATCAGGCCGTCCATGGCGTGCAGGCCGGTGGTCCCGACGTAGCCCGCCCAGGTGAGCTGAACCGGAGCCGGGCGGCGGGCGAAGACCGGCAGGCGGTTGTGTGCGGTATGGCCGGCCAGATCGACCAGGACGTCGATGCCGTCGGCCTCGATGCGCGCCGCCAGGGCCGGATTGTCGAGCATGGTGACCGGCGTCCAGGTTGGCGCCATCTCCTTGAGCCGGCGCGTCATGCTGTCGCCGGTCGGGCGGTCGGTGTAGCAGGTCACGGCGACGCGCGCCGGGTCGTGGTGGGGCAGCACGGCGGCCAGGAAATGGCCGACCGGATGGCGCAGGAAGTCCGGCGACAGGTAGCCGACCCGCAACGGGCGGGTCTTGTCCACCGGCCGGGGCTGTCGTTCCGCCGCCAGCGGTGCCTCGATGCGGGTGTGATAGAGGGCGTGGAGCCGGGCCAGGCTGGCGGCGGTGACGCCCGGCCGGTACTGCTCCATCATCAGGCGGTTGCTCCACAGGTCGGCGCGGCGCGGCATGACCTCCAGGGCGTGATCGGTGGCGGCCAGTGCGCCCTCCAGGTCGCCCATCAACTGGCGTGCCAGACCCAGGTTGCCCAACGCCACCGGGTCGGACGGCGTCAGGGTCAGGGCCTGTTCGAGGTGGCGGACGGCCGCCCCAAAGCGGCGCAGCTTCATCTCGGCCATGGCGCGGGCGGTGTGCAGGGCGACGGTGCCGGGGCTGCGGGCGGCGGCGCGCTCCAGCAGGGGAATGGCCTTGTCGGCCATGTCGAGGTCGAGCAGCACGAGCCCCAGGTTGGACGCCGCGGTCATATCCTCGGGCAGCAGTTCGACGGCGGTGAACAAGGCCTTCATCGCCTCGCGCAGGCGGCCCAGGCGGCGGAGGGCAAGACCCAGCTCCAGGTGGGCCGGGGCCAGCTTGGGGTCGGCCGTCGCGGCCTTCCCCAGGATCTCGGCGGCCTCGGCGTCGCGGCCCAGGCGGATCAGGCACAGGCCCAGGGTGTGCAGGAATCCCGGCGCCGGCGCGGCGGCCACAGCCTCGCGCAGCAGGCTTTCGGCCACCAGCGGCTGCCCGCTGTCGAGCGCCACGCGGCCCAGCAGGTGCAGGGCATTGGGGTCGCCCGGCGCGGCGGCAAGGGCGGCCTCATAGGCCGCCTTGGCCTCGTCCAGGCGCCCGGCGCGATGCAGGGTCACTCCCCGTTCAAGGTCGCCCTGGCCTGGATTTGGATCGCTTCCGCTCACGGCCCCTCCGATGAACCCCTACGGCCCTACAGTAAGGGAAGTTCTGGGCGCTGCCCAGGCCCGCCAAGGGCCGAACGGCCCTTGGAACCCATGAATGTCAGAGCGCTCTTCTTGCGCCGCAGGCAAGCAACTTCGCCAGTTAATGCGCTGCGCGCGGCTTTCCCCGGAAACCACTCCCGAGGTCCAGGAGGCTGCGCCTCCTGGCGGGTGCGGGCAGAGCCCGCTCCCTAATGCGCCTCCGCCCAGGTGGTGGCGATGCCGGTATCCACGTCCAGGGGCACCGACAGGCTGGCGGCGCCTTCCATGATCGACTTGACCAGGGCGGCGGTACGGTCGGCATCGGCGGTGGCGACTTCGAACACCAGTTCGTCGTGGACCTGGAGCAGCATGGTGGCGTCCAGGTTGGCTTCGGCCAGGGCGTCGGGCAGTTGGGCCATGGCGCGCTTGATGATGTCGGCCGCGCCGCCCTGGATGGGGGCGTTGATGGCGGCGCGTTCGGCGAAGGCCCGCATGTTGGGGTTCTTCTCGTTGATGCCGGGCACGAAGCACTTGCGGCCGAGCGCGGTGCGGACGGTGCCGAACTCCCGCGCCTCGGCCTTGGTGCGCTCCATGTAGGACAGGATCTCGGGGAAGCGCTCGAAGTAGGCGTCGATGAAGCGCTTGGCCTCGCCCGTGGGAATGCTCAACTGACGGGCCAGCCCGAAGGCCGAGATGCCATAGATGATGCCGAAGTTGATGGCCTTGGCGCGGCGCCGCAGCATGGGGTCCATGCCCTCGACCGGCACGCCGAAGACCTGGGCGGCGGTGATGGCGTGAATGTCCTGGCCATCGGCGAAGGCCTGCTTCATGGCCGGAATGTCGGCCACATGGGCGACCAGCCGCAATTCGATCTGCGAATAGTCGGCCGACAGCAGGGTGCAGCCCTCGCGCGCGACGAACGCCTTGCGGATCTCGCGGCCTTCCTCGGTGCGGATGGGGATGTTCTGCAGGTTGGGGTCGGACGACGACAGCCGCCCGGTGGACGTCTGGGTCATCCCGAAGGTTGTGTGCACGCGGCCCGTGGCGGGGTCCATCTGCTTGACCAGCGCATCGGTGTAGGTGCTTTTCAGCTTCTGCACCTGGCGCCAGTCGAGCACCCGGGCCGGCAGGTCGTGGCCCTGCCCGGCCAATTCCTCCAACACGGCGGCATCGGTGGACCACGCCCCGGTCTTGGAGCTTTTCTTGCCGCCCTTCAGGCTCATCCGCTCGAACAGGATCTCGCCAAGCTGCTTGGGCGAGCCGACGTTGAACGCCTCGCCGGCCAGGGCGTGGATTTCCTTTTCCAGCTCGGCCATGCGGGTGGCGAACATCTCCGACAGGCCGCGCAGGGCCAGGGCATCCACCTTGATGCCGGCCTGCTCCATGTCGAACAGGATGGGGATGAGCGGCCGGTCGAGGGTTTCGTAGACCGTCACCATGCGATCGGCCAGCAGGCGTTCCTTGAACAGCCGGTGCAGGCGGAGCGTCACGTCGGCGTCCTCGGCGGCGTACTCGCACGCCTTGTCCAGCGGCACCTTGTCAAAGGTGATGGCCGCCTTGCCGGTGCCGCACAGCGCCTTGTAGGTGATGCAGGTGTAGCCCAGGTGGAGGGCGGCGAGTTCGTCCATGCCGTGGCCGTGGCTCGCCCCGTCGAGGACGTAGGACAGCACCATGGTGTCGTCCACCGGACTGATCGCCACCTTCTCGGTCGCCAGGACGTGCATGTCGAACTTGAGGTTATGGCCGATCTTGAGCACCCCCGGATCGGCCATCAGCGGACGGATGATGTCCATCGCCTCGGCCACCGGGATTTGTTTCGGGGCCGCCCCGCCGCCGCCCAGAAGGTCGGCCTCGCCCTGCGGATCGACGTGGCGCAGCGGCACGTAGCAGGCCCGCCCCGGCGCGGTGGACAGCGAGAACCCGACCAGATTGCAGCGCCGCGAGTCCAGGGCGTCGGTCTCGGTGTCCACCGCCACGGCGCCCAGCTTGGTCGCCTCGGCCACCCAGCGGCGCAGGGCGTCGGCGTCCTGGACCAGTTCGTAGGCGGTTTCCGAGGGCGGCGCGGCGGCGGCCACCTGCGGGTCGGTCACGGCCACGGCGGCGCGGCCCCGCACCTGGGTCAGCAGGCGCTTGAACTCCATCTTTTCGAGGAAGGCGATCAACTGTTCGCTGTCGGGCTGGCGCTTGGCGAACTCGTCCAGCGCATCGGGCGGCACCGGCACGTCCTGGCGCAGGGTGACGAGCTGGCGCGACACGCGGGCCGCCTCGGCATTGTCGATCAGGGTCTGGCGGCGCTTGGGCTGCTTGATCTCGCCGGCGCGGGCCAGCAGGGTGTCGAGGTCGCCGTATTCCTCGATCAGCGTGGCGGCCGTCTTGATGCCGATGCCCGGCACGCCCGGCACGTTGTCCGACGCATCGCCGCACAGGGCCTGCACGTCGATGACCTTTTCGGGCGGCACGCCGAACTTCTCGATCACCGTGTCGCGGGTGATGGCCTTGTTCTTCATGGCGTCCCACAGGGCCACCTTGTCGGTCACCAACTGCATCAGATCCTTGTCCGACGACACGATGGTGACCTCCATGCCGGCCTCGACCGCCATGCGGGCGTAGGTGGCGATGAGGTCGTCGGCCTCGAACCCGTCCTGCTCGATGCAGGCCACGTTCATGGCCCGCACGGCGTCGCGGATGAGCGGGAACTGCGGCACCAGATCCTCGGGCGCGGGCGGCCGGTGGGCCTTGTATTCCGGATAGATGTCGTTGCGGAAGGTCTTGCGCGCGGCGTCGAAGATCACTGCCACGTGGTCGGCCTCGTTGTCCTCCATGAGCTTGAGCAGCATGGCGGTGAAGCCGGCGACCGCGTTGGTCGGCGTGCCGTCCGACCGCGACAGCGGCGGCAGGGCGTGGTAGGCGCGGAAGATGAAGCCCGAACCGTCAACCAGATAAAGGTGCGTCATCGGCCTCGCCTGATGTTGTGGTGGAAAAGTTTTGAACCACAGAGACACAGAGACACAGAGGGAAAGGCGTTCGTGACGCCGCGCGCAGCGCTATGACGGCGCGGCATGAAGCAGAAAGCCTGCGGCGCGCTGCTCCGTTCTCTCGGTGACTTCTCCGTGCCTCGGTGCCTCTGTGGTGAAATCCTAATGCCCGCCGACCACGGCGCCTTCCTTCAGGACGTAGCGGCGCGAGCAGTAGGGGCACACCACGTCATGGGTCTGGTGCTCGATGTGCAGCCACACGCGCGGATGGCCCATCGCGCCTTCGCCGCCGTCGCAGGCGACGTCCAGGCTCTCGACTTCAATGGTTTCGGTGACGGCAGAGGTGGCGCCTTCAAGCATTGGTCCCTATCTCCTGCGGCATGCGCGTTGACCTCGCGAATGGGCGGATGATACCCAAGTCCGGCCCGCGATCAATGCTGCGATCAATGTTTGTTGCGCCCGCTCCTCCAGCCTGGACGTCTTCGACCGCCATGAACAAGCCTGTCTCCGCCCTCCGCCCCTCGGACACAGCCGTTTCAGCGGCGCCCGACGACGCCATCAGCATCAAGGGTCTGACCAAGACCTATCGCCCGCGCGGCGGCCAGCCGGCCAAGCTGGCCCTCAACGACGTGTCCCTGACCGTGCCGCGCGGCTCGTTCTTCGGGCTGCTGGGGCCGAACGGGGCGGGCAAGTCCACCCTCATCAACATCATGGCCGGGCTGGTCATGAAGACGGCCGGGTCCGTGCGCATCTGGGACGCCGACCTGGACGCCAACGAGCGGCGCGCCCGCCTGGCGATCGGCGTGGTGCCGCAGGAACTCAACCTCGACCCGTTCTTCACGGCGCGCGAGCTGCTGGAGGTCCAGGCCGGGCTCTACGGCGTGCCCAAGGCGGAACGGCGGACCGAGGAGATCCTGCGCTCGGTCGGGCTGCTCGACAAGGCCGACGCCTATGCCCGCACCCTGTCGGGCGGCATGCGCCGGCGGTTGCTGGTCGCCAAGGCGATGGTCCACACGCCGCCCATCCTGGTCCTCGACGAACCCACCGCCGGCGTCGACATCGAGCTGCGCCAGCAGTTGTGGGAACAGGTCAAGGCGATGAACGAACGCGGCACCACCATCCTCCTGACCACGCACTACCTCGAGGAAGCCGAGGAACTGTGCGACCGCATCGCCATCATCAACCACGGCGAGGTGGTGGCCTGCGACACCACGCGCGCCCTGCTCAACCGCCTGGACAACAAGGCCCTGACCGTCACCGTGGACCGCGCGGTTGACGGCGTGCCCGACGCCCTGGCCAGCTTTGGGGGCGATGTGGCGCCGGGCGGCCACGGTTTCGTGTTCCGCTACCGGCCGTCGGCCACCAACATCGCCGATCTGCTGGCCGCCGTGCAGAGCAGCGGGTATGCCATCATCGACCTGTCCACCGACGAGGCCGACCTGGAAGACATCTTCCTGCAAATCACCCGATCCGGCGGAGGCGCATGATCCGAGGGCTACTGGGCCTTTTGGTGGTCGCTTTGCTGGCCGCCTGCGCGCCGCGGTTCATGGGCATGGGAGCGGCCACGTTGGACCCCACCTTCAGCGCCAGCAGCTTCACCACCCGCGACGGGCTGGCCCTGCCGCTGGCCCGGTGGAGTCCCGCCCGGAGCGCAGTGGCCGAGCCCGAGACCGTCGTCCTCGCCCTGCACGGCTTCAACGATTACTCCAATGCCTTCGCCGAGTCCGGCCCGTGGCTGGCGGCCGAGGGCTTTACCGTCTACGCCTGGGACCAACGGGGTTTCGGCGGCGGGCCGCTCCCCGGCCGGTGGGCCGGGCAGGACGCCATGGTCGCCGACGTGCGCGACGCCGTGGCCCATGTCCGCACCCGCCACCCCGGCGCCCGCGTCGTGCTGCTGGGCGAGAGCATGGGCGGGGCGCTGGCCCTGACCGCCCTGGCCGGTCCCAATCCGCCGCCGGTGGACGGCGCCATCCTGGCCGCGCCCGCCGTGTGGGGGCATTCGACCATGCCGTGGGTGCAGCGCACGGTCCTGAACATCGCGGCGCGCCTGGTGCCGGGCATGGAGGTGACCGGCGGGGGGCTGGACATCTGGGCGTCGGACAATTTCGAAATGCTGCGCGGGCTGGGCGCTGATCCGCTGGTCATCAAGAGCACGCGGGTGGATACTATCCTCGGTCTGGTCAATCTGATGGAAAGCGCCTATGGGGCGGCCGGCAAGGTCGCTGTGCCGGTGCTGTGGCTGTACGGGCAGCGCGACGAGATCGTGCCGCCCGGGCCGACCATCGAAGCGGCCAGCAAGCTTGACCGCGACCACGGGCAACGGTTTGTCCTCTACCCCAACGGCTGGCACATGCTGTTGCGGGACCTGCAGGGCGAACGGGTGCTCGAAGACATCGCGGCGTGGCTGAAGGACTCGGACGGCGCGTTGCCGTCGGGGGCCGAGGTGGAGCCGCAGGAAATCGACCCGGCGGCGGTCAGGGTCAGCCGCTGAGCGGCAAAACAGGGGAAATGCGATGGCGGGATTACGGATTGCGGCGCTGGCGAGTGCGGCGCTGCTTGCGGCAAGTGCGTCGGCGGTGCTGGCCCAGGATGACGACGAGGCGTGCTGGAAACTGGTCGACAGCCTGTGTGGCCCGACGTCGGTGGGCGAGTGCTTCGTCAGCATGGCCCAGTGGTCGGCGATCCCCGACTCCTGTCTTGGGCCGGTCCAGACCGCCATCGAGATGGAACGCGAAGCCAACGCCGAACAGGCCAGCGAAGCCGCCCTGCCCGCCAAGGGCCGGTCCTGGGGCGGCCACCTGCGGGCCGGACCGGGCCAGGACTTCAAAAGCCTGGGCGCCCTGAGCGAGGGACAGCCGGTAACCATCCTCGAACGCACCGACGTTTTGTTCCAGGACCTCCCGTGGTTCCGCATCCGCACGGCCACCGCCGAAGGCTTCACCTGGGGCGGAATCCTGTGCGCCATCGACACCCCCCTCGACGGCGTGTACCTGGTCTGCGACTGACTGTTGCATCGGGCCATTGCCATCCGGTTCGGGAATCGGCTATGGTGCGCGTCCTCTATGCACCCGTAGCTCAGCTGGATAGAGTACTGCCCTCCGAAGGCAGGGGTCACTGGTTCGAATCCAGTCGGGTGCACCATAATTCGCAAAGGCCGGTTCCCGGGGCGGAACCGGCCTTTTTGCTGCGCGCAAGGCGCCAAGATATTTCAGGGGAAAATTCATGAAGACGTGGAAGAAAGTTCTGCTCGGATTCTTTGCTTTTATTGTCGTGGCCATCGGGGCCGCGATCTTTCTGACCGGGGGCATGGTCGATGCCGCCGACGCGTTCTTCACCGCGGTCAAGAACAAGGACATGGCGGCCGCCCGCAGCCATCTGTCCGAGGACTTCAAGGCGCGCACCGATGAGCGGGCGCTGGCTGCCTTCCTGGCTGATGCCTCCATCCTGAACTTCGCCGAGGCCAATTGGTCCGACCGCACGATCGAGAACAATCGCGGCTCCCTGTCCGGGTCGATCACCACCGACACCGGCGGCGTCGTGCCCATCGCGTTGACCCTGGTGAAGGAAAACGACGCATGGAAGATCTTCTCGATCGACAAGGCCGAGGCCGGAATCATCTCCGACACGTCGGCCTCTGCGGCGCCCGTCGCACCGTCCAGGACGGCCCAGACCGCGCTGGTCAAGCAGTCCACTCATGACTTCGTGGTGTCCGTCGCCGCCAAGGACATGACCCACTTCCGCAGCACGCTGTCCGAGATCTGGCAGGACCAGTTCTCGACCGCCGACCTCAACGAGGCCTTCGGGTCGATCATCGCCTCTGACGCCGACTGGACGGAACTCGACGGCTTCGAGCCGATCCTCGCCGCCGAGCCTGAATTCCAGGAGCATGGCGTCATGGTCCTGTCCGGCCACTACGACACCAACTCCGGCACCCTGCGCTTCGAACAGAGCTACGTGCTCGAAAGCGGCGCCTGGAAACTGGTCGGCTTCAGCGTCAACGCCGAGTAGGCGTAGCGCAGGTTGGGCGGGCCGGCCCATGGTGGTTCGGCAGACGGATCGGGGGGGGTGGACCATGGAGCATGCCATTCGATGGATCGTCGCGGCGGGTGCCCTTCTCGCCGCCTCCTCCGTTGGCCCTGCCGTGGCCGATGACGGGGCGCGGGGGTTTCTGGAGCGGGTCTATGCCTCCTATGCGGCCGGTGGCGGCTGTGAGGGGCCGGAGTTCATGCATGATCCCGCCAAGGCGCTCGGCCTGTTTACGGCCGACACCGTGGCTTTGCTGGAGCGCGCCTGGGCCGAGGAGGGCGTGGCGGCTCCGGGGTTTGACATCCTGATCGCCGCGCAGGACTGCGACATCCCGGCCGCGCCCAGCGTGACCGTCGCCCCCACCGGGCCGGATCAGGCGCGGGGCGTGGTGGCGTTCTCCAATTTCGGGCAGGCCATCGAGGTCTCGCACGATCTGGTCCGCTCGGCCGGGCGCTGGCGCATTCACGACATCCGCTGGAAATCAGCCGACCCGGATGACCTGCCAACCGAGTCCCTGCGCACGCTGCTGTCCCAACTGTAACCGCGCGGCATCCGGGGGTTATTCCCCCCGCTCCCCCAGCCTGCGCATGTCCTTCAGCCAGCCGTCGCGGCGCTGGGGACTGGCGGCGGCGACCATGCCGAGCAGGGTCTCGCGCACCGGCTTGAAGCCGACGAAGCCCAGGATGTTGCGCTCCAGGCCGCGGATGCCGTGGGCCAGGAACCACCAGCGATAGACCGGGGCCGGCATGCCCATGGTCACCACCACGCGGGCCGAGCGCCCGGTCATCAGCACCTTCTGGCGGCCGTTGTCGAGGTACTCGAACGCGACGCCGGGGCGCAGGACCTGCTCCAGGAACGCCTTGACCAGGGCCGGCATGGTGCCCAGCCACAGGGGAAAGATCAGCACCAGGTGGTCGGCCGCGACGATGGCGTCCTGGGCCGGGCGCAGGCTGTCGGGCACCGGGTCGTGCTCGAAGGCCCGCTGGCTGGCCAGCAGCGGCACGTCGAGTTCGGCCAGGTCGATCAATTGCACCGTGTGGCCGGCCTGGCGGGCGCCCTCGGCATAGGCGTCGGCCAGGGCGCGGCACAGGTGGCCGGGGTCGGGGTCGGGGTGGCCCTGGATGACAACGATCCGACGTGGGACGATACGGTGCGGCATGGACGGACCTCCAGGGCGAGGCGGACGACGCCCCAGCGTGCCTCAGCGGGTGACCGGCGTCCAGGTCTCGGCACCGATCGACTTGGCGCCCAGGGCCGAGAAGTATCCGGTCATCCCGCCGTCTTCGGCGATGTCGTAGAGGACCAGGCCGGGCGGGCCGGGCACGCGGGGGCTTTGGTAGACCACGGCGAAGCTCGACCCGCGCAGGATGCCGGTGCCGAGGTAGATCTCGCGGCTGTCGGGAAACTGCCAGACGACGCTGTAGGTGTCGCCGACCGGCGCGACCTGAACCGTCCCCGTGTACCGGGTGGCGCCATCGGCGGCGATGCCGGCGACGGTGTAGTCCGCAGCCAGATCCTGTGCTCCGGCGGGACCGGACAGAACCAGCAACAGGGCAAGGAAAACGGCCGACAGGAAGCGGGGCATGGCAGGAACTCCGGCAGGGAGGGCTACACCCTGAGAAACGTCCCGGCGCTGGATTGGGTCCCTGGGTGCCGCAGGTCTTGGACCCCTCAGGTCCGTAGGGTCGCTGCCGGCGGGCCGACCGGCAGGGCGGCCTCGCTCAGCCAGTCATCCAGGGTGACCATGCGCGCCGCCGGGCTCTCGGCGCGGATCCGGGCGTAGGTGGCGTGGTCAACGTGGTCGCCGTTCCACAGCAGCAACGGTTCCCCGGTCGACGGCAGGGGCACCAGATGCCAGTTGGCGATCACATAGAACGGCGTGCCGTTCAGGCCGAGAATGCGGCAGGCGATGTCGACGCCCAGGACGTCCCCGCTGAAGAACCCGCTGTCGATCGCGGCCTCGTAGGCCTCGGCGAGGTCGTCGGTGAACAGCGGGCGATAGTCGATGCCGACCGCTTCGGACGGGCTCATGCCGTTGGCTTGCGCGGCCCGATCCGACACCGCCAGGACCTGCATGTTGAGGTCGAGCAGTCCCATGATCGACGGCGCGTGGCGCACCATGCGGCGCAGAGCGGCGTCACCGCTGTTGGTGGAGCGTCCGGTCAGGGCGTGCATGCGGCGGCGGGATTCCGGGTCGGGCTGCGTGTGGCCGGCCTCCCAGCGTGACACGGTCGCCTGGCTGACCTCCAGGCGGTCGGCGAAGCCCTGCTGGGTCAGCCCCAGGCTCTCGCGCATAGTGCGGATGATGCGTCCCTGCAACGGCGTGCCCTTTCCGTGTCCCACATACCTTAGTCGCATTTAGTTATAGGGCTTCATGCAAATGCCGCAATTGCCGCCGGGCAATTTGCGTCCGCCGCGAAACAATAGGGTCCGCTCTTGTCTAGCGCGTGGCCTGGGGAGGCGCAACACCGCCAGCCGGAACGGCGCGCAGCAGCAGGACCAGACCGCCGCCCAGGAACACCAGAACGGTCGCCATGCCGGCCCGCTGGCTGTCGGCGATCAGGGTGGCCCAGCCCAGCACCAGCGGCCCGGCGAAGGCGGTGATCTTGCCGGTCAGGGCGTACAGGCCGAAGATCTCGGTGGTCAGTCCGGCCGGAGCCAGTCGGGCCACCATGGACCGGCTGGCCGACTGCACCGGCCCGAAGAACAGGCCCATCGGCAGGGCCAGGGCCCAGAAGGCGGTGGGACTTTCGACCACCAGCAGGCCGCCGCCCAGCACCATCAGGCCGATCAGCCCGGCGACGATGGTGGCCCGCGCGCCGATCAGGTCGTCCATCCATCCGAACGCGGCGGCCCCCAGCCCGGCGGTGATGTTCATGGCGATGCCAAGCAGGATGACCTGGTCCAGGGCCAGGCCGAAGGTCCCCGCCGCATAGATGCCGCCGAAGGCGAACAGGGTGTTCAGGCCGTCGGTGTAGATCATGCGGGCGACCAGGAAGCGGGCCAGGACGGGGGACGTGCGGAACAGGCTCCACAGCCGCAGCACATCGCCCACCGCCAGCCCCAGGGCGGTGCGCAACGGCGTCCCGCGCGCCGGTTCGGGCACCATCAGGAAGGTCGGCAGGCTGAACACGGCGAACCAAACGGCAACCAGGACCGGGGTGATGCGGATGTGCTCGGCGGTCGCCTTGTCCAGGCCGAACAGCGGCGTTTCGGCCTGCACAAAGGCCAGCAGCGCGATCACCAGGGCGGCCAGCCCGCCGGCGTAGCCAAGCCCCCAGGCCCATCCCGATAGGCGGCCCATCATGCCCTCGGGCGCCACGTCGGGCAGCATGGCGTTGTAGAACACCATGCCCAGCTCGAACCCGATGGCGGCGACCACCACCAGGGTCAGGGCGAGCAGCGTCGACTCCGGGACCGGCGTGGCGAACCACATCAGCGCGCAGGCCGCGATGCACAGGGCGGAAAACCCGCCCAGCCACGGTTTGCGCCGGCCCATGCGGTCGGCCATCGCGCCGGTCAGCGGACCCAGCACGGCGATGAGGAACCCGGCCAGCGCCATCGCCCAGCCCCACTGCGTGGTCCCGGCCTCGGGGGTTTCTGCAATCGCCTTGGTGAAGTAGGTGCCGAACACGAAGGTCATGACGATGGTCGGAAAGGGCGAATTCGCCCAGTCGAACAGCGCCCACGCCGCCGCCGGACGCCAGCCTTTGCCGCGTGGTTCGGCCATGACGCCTAGTGATCCGACCCGTGCAGGATCTGCTGGCGCATCCCGGTGTCGTAGGCTTCGCCCTCTTCGGTCAGGGTGATGGCGGCCGGGAAGTGGCTGACCGCCATTCCCTTGCGCTCCAGGGCCACCCACACCGCCTCATTGCGCAGGCCGGTGGCGTCGGCCGACCCGACCACATAGGCGCCCAGGTGGAAGTGGTTGCCGTGCGGGTTGGGGAAGGCCGACAGGACCTTGCGCCCGGTCCCCGGCTCCACCTGGTGGGTGTCGGGGTGGCGGGCCAGTTCCTGGAGCAGGCACAGGGTCTTGAGCTGAAGCGGGTTGAGCTTCTTGGGATTGGCTTTGGGCGGCAACGTCAACCTCCTTTGAGGGTGCCGAACTGGCGGCTGGCGACCGTCAGCATGGCAAGGTCTATGGTCGAGGCGGCGCGCAGTTCGGTGACCAGCTGGTCGGCCCGGTCGACCGCCGCGCGGCAGGTTTCGGTCCACGCCTGGATGGCGTCGGTGGGGTCGGCGTGCGTCCCGACCCCACCGACGTTAACGAACGACAGGACGCGGGCGGTCAGGGCGCGCTGGTCGGCGTAAAGCTCGTCGATCACGGCGGCCACGGCGAGTTTTTCCCAGTGGCTGCCGCCGGACTGCCGTTCGGCCGCGGCGCGCAACCAGCCCAGCCCGAAACGCGAGCCGACCGCGAAGTAGTGGCTGGCCGCCGTCACCAGGTCAACCTCCAGGTCGGCCCCCAGGCGCACCACGTCGGGGGTGGAGGCCAGGACGATCAGGTGGGCCACCCGCGCGGCCAGGTCCTCGGGCACGCCGGCCTCGGCATAGCGGTCGTGGCGGGCGGCGATCTCGGACTGCACATCGATCGTGCACACACCGGCCATGCAGCCCTCCATGGCCCGCATGCCGTCGGCGAAGGCGGCGGTCAGCCCGCCCATGTCGAGCGGCCGCGGGGCGTGGCGCAGGATCCACAGGGTGGTGCGCTCGATCAGGCGGTTGGCCTCGCCGAGCATGGCGATCTGCACGTCGGCCGGGACCACGGTGTCCAGCGCCTCGACGTCGCGCCACAATTCGCGCAGGGCGAAGCTGTCGCGGGCGATCAGGTAGGCGCGGGCGATCTCGGACGCCGGCATCCCGGTCTTTTCCATGATCTGCGTCACGAAGGTGCCGCCGACCCGGTTGACCATGCTGTTGGTGGCGTGGGTGGCGATGATCTCGCGGCGCAGCCGGTGGGCGCCGATCTGGTCCCGCCAGTCCTGGCGCAGGGCGGTGGGGAAATAGCTGACCAGATCGTCGAAGGTCACCGGGTCGTCGGGCAGGTCGCTGCCGAGGATCTCGTCGAGCAGCCAGATCTTGGAATAGGCGATGACGACGGCCAGTTCCGGCCGGGTCAGGCCGCGCTTGGCGGCCAGCCGTTCGGCGATCTGTTCGTCGTCGGGCAGGAACTCGATGGCGCGGTCCAGCCGCCCGGAACGCTCCAGCATCTTCATCAGGCGATGCTGGTGGTCCATCATCGACACGCCGCGCGCCTCCATCAGGCTGATCGCCTGGGTCTGGAGATAATTGTCGCGCAACACCAGGGCGGCCACCTCGTCGGTCATGGCGACCAGCAGGGCGTTGCGCTGCTTGGGCGTCAGGTCGCCGTCGCTCACCACGCGGTTGAGCAGGATCTTGATGTTGACCTCGTGGTCGGAGGTGTCCACCCCGGCCGAGTTGTCGATGGCATCGGTGTTGATGCGCCCGCCGGTCAGGGCGAATTCGATGCGGGCGCGCTGGGTGACGCCCAGGTTGGCGCCCTCGCCAACCACCTTCGCCCCGATTTCGGGGGCCGAGACGCGAATGGCATCATTGGCGCGGTCGCCGGCATCGGCGTGGCTTTCGTGCGACGCCTTGACGTAGGTGCCGATGCCGCCGAACCACAGCAGGTCGGCGTTGGCGCGCAGCACGGCGCGCATCAGGTCGGCCGGGGTCACCACGTCGCGGTCCAGGCCGAGCAGGGCCTTGATCTGTGGGGTGACGGTCAGGCGCTTGGCGCGGCGCTCGAACACCGCCCCGCCTTCCGAGATCAGGGCCGGGTTGTAGTCGGCCCACGAGGTGCGCGGGGTGTCGAACAGGCGCTTGCGCTCGACCCAACTGGCCTCGGGGTCGGGGTTGGGATCGATGAAGATGTGCATGTGGTTGAAGGCGGCGACCAGCTTGATGTGGCGCGACAGCAGCATGCCATTGCCGAACACGTCGCCGCTCATGTCGCCGACCCCGACGACGGTGAAGTCCTCGCGCTGGATGTCGCGGCCCATTTCGCGGAAGTGGCGCTTGACCGCTTCCCAGGCGCCGCGCGCGGTGATGCCCATGGCCTTGTGGTCGTAGCCCTGCGATCCGCCCGAGGCGAAGGCGTCGCCCAGCCAGAAGCCGTAGTCGATGGAAATGCCGTTGGCGATGTCGGAGAACGTGGCCGTGCCCTTGTCGGCGGCGACCACCAGATAGGGGTCGTCGTCGTCGCGCCGCACCACGTCGGGCGGCGGAATGATGCCCTCGGGGCCGATGTTGTCGGTCAGGTCGAGCAGGCCGCGCATCATGGTCTGATAGCAGGCGATGCCCTCGGCCTGGATGGCCTCGCGCCCGGCGTCGGGCGGCGGCGGGCGCTTGACCACGAAGCCGCCCTTGGAGCCGACCGGCACGATGACGGCGTTCTTGACCATCTGCGCCTTCATCAGGCCGAGAACCTCGGTGCGGAAGTCCTCGCGGCGGTCGGACCACCGGATGCCGCCGCGCGCCACCTTGCCGCCGCGCAGGTGGATGGCCTCGACCCGCGGGGAATAGACCCACACCTCGCGCCACGGCCGGGGCAGCGGCAGGTCGTCGATGGCGCCGCTGTCGATTTTGAAAGACAGGTAGGGCTTGAACGACAGGTAGGGCTTGTGCCCGCCGCCCTCGGCGGTCTGATAGAAGTTGGTCCGCACGGTCGACCGCACCAGGTTGAGGAAGCGGCGCAGGATGCGGTCCTCGTCCGGGCTGACGACCTTTTCAAGAGCGCTTTCGACGGCGCCGGCCAGGGCTTCGGGGTCCTCGGCCGCCGCGCCCTGGCGGGCCGGGTCGAAGCGGGCGTGGAACAGGTGGATGAGGCGGCGCGTGATCGCCGGGTGGGCGGCCAGGGTCTGTTCGATGGCCCCCTGGCTGAAGGTGAACGCCGCCTGGCGCAGGTACTTGGCATAGGCCCTGAGGATGACCACGTCGCGCCACGACAGGCCGGCCAGGATGACCAGCTTGTTGAAGGCGTCGTTCTCGACCTCGCCGTCCCACACCTTGGCGAAGGCTTCCTGGAAGGTGGCGCGCACCTCGCTGACCGGCAGCCGCGAACCGTCGGCCGGGCTCATGGAGAAGTCGTGGATCCACACCACCCGGCGGCCGCCGTCCAGGCGGATGGCGAACGGCACCTCGCCGATGACCCGGAAGCCCATGTTTTCCAGCATGGGCAGGATCTCGGACAGGGGGACCGCGCTGTCGGGGTGGTAGACCTTGAAGTTGACCTCCTCCTCGGCCGCTTCGAGCGGCCGGTAGAGGTTCATGCCCAGGCCGTCGCGCCCCGAGGCCGAGCCTTCCAGGGCGTCTTCCATGCGGTCGATGTCGAACACCGCCGCCTGGGCGTTGAAGCGCTCGCGGTAAAAGGTCGGGAAGGCCTCGCCGTAGCGCCGGCCCAGCCGTGCCCCGACCTCCTCGCCCTTGGTCGACAGGATGACGTCGTGCAGATGGTCGGACCACGCCCGCGCCGCCTCGGCGATGCGGCCCTCGATGGCCGCCGGGTCATAGTCGGGGATGGCGCCGGGCGTGGTCTTGATGATGAAGTGCAGGCGGGCCAGCGGACTGTCGGCGACCTGGGTGTAATAGGCCGACAACGTGCCGTCGAAGGCGCCTTCCAGGATGCCCTGCACGGCCAGGCGCAAGGCGGTGTCGTAGCGGTCGCGCGGCACGAACACCAGGCAGGAGATGAACCGCTCGAACTCGTCCTGGCGCAGGAACAGCGCGGTGCGCTGGCGTTCCTGGAGGTGCAGGATGCCCAGGGCCATGTCCAGCAGCTTGGCGTCGCTGGCCTGGAACAGCTCGTCACGCGGCAGGCTTTCCAGGATGTTGAGCAGCCGCTTGCCGTCGTGGCTGAACGGCCGGAACCCGGCGTGGCGCATGACGCGCTCGATCTTGCGGCGCAGGACGGGCACGAAGGCGGGACTGCTGGTGTAGACGTTGGAGGTGAACAGCCCGGCCAGCAGGTGCATGCCGACCACCTGCCCGTCGTCGCCGAACCGCTTGATGCCGATGACGTCCAGGTGGACCGGGCGATGCACGCGGGACCGCCGGTTGGCCTTGGTGATCAGCAGGAACGTCGGCTGGTTGAGGAAGGCGCGCACCTCGGCCGGCAGGTCCGACAGGTGGCGCAACTCGTCGAACACCAGGCGGTCGCGGTCGCGCAGGATGCCCAGGCCGTCGGCCACGCCGACCACGACGCGCGACGGATCCACCTCGTCGGGCAGGAAGGTGTGGTCGCGGTGGCCGAGGAAGGTGAAGTGGTTGTCGAGCAGCCAGGTCAGGAAGTCGCGCACCTCGGCGGCGTCCTCGACGGTCATGCCCGGCTGGCTCTTGTCGAGGTCGGTGATGACCTCGTTCACCCGCGACTGCATGGTGTGCCAGTCCTCGACCGCGGCCCGCACCTCGCCCAGGACGCTGGTCAGCTCCTCGGCGATCTGGCGCAGGACCATGGGGTCGGCCTGCTCGTGGATCTCGATGTGGATGACGGACTCGACCAGATCGCCGGCCGCCGGGGTGGCGTCGGGCGGCAGCAGCTCGACCAGGGTGCCGTCGGCGTCGCGGCGCAGGTGGACGACCGGATGGATGACCACCAGCGGCGGAACCTCTAGGGCGCCCAGCGCGGCGGTGACGGAATCGACCAGGAACGGCATGTCGTCGTTGACCGTCTCGATCACCGTGTGGTCGCCGTGCCAGCCGTGCTCCTCGACGCGCGGATTGAACACCCGCAGCTTGGGCGTGCCGGGCGGCCGGTCGCGGGTGAAGTTCCACAGGCTGGTCACCGCGCCGTAGAGGCGTTCCACATCGACCCCGGCAATGTCGGCCGGCGGGACATTGGTGTAGTACTGGCGGGCGAACTGCTCCAGGGCGTCGGCCCGCTCGCCGTCGCCCCGCATTCCCAGGCGGCCGCTCTCCCGCTCCCGGCCGTGGCGCTCGCGGATGAGGGCGATGACCTTGGCGACTTGGTCTTCCTTGAGGGTTTCCGCCTTTGCCGTCATGGGAGAGTTCCTTCTTTGGGAGGGAGGACGACTCGGAAGGTGCGGGAGGTGTCGGTCCTCCGTGATACCACACGACGTGGCGTCGCAGCGCGCATTTTCAACTGCTTGCCGGGTCGGGCAGGGTGGGCCGGTTGTTCCTTAACGTTGCTTCGGACGGGCCCGTTCGGCGCCGACGTGCGCGAAATGCTTGACCGAAGGAAGTAGACGGCATCCAATCGGCGTGCGATGACGACGTGTTTCCGGGGAAGAGGGTGGACATGGTCGAGGGGGTTGCAGGACCGCGCGGGCGCCTGAGGAAGGCCGGGCGCCCAGTGCTGTTCGCCGTGCTGTTTGCCGCGCTGTTCGCCGCGCTGCTGGCGGGCGGCATGGCGGGGCCCGCCCTCGCCAATCCGTTCCAGGACGGCCTCAAGGCCTATGAGGACGGCGATTTCGACCGCGCGGCCCAGGCCTGGCAGGACGCCGCCAAGGCCGGCGACATGGCCGCCATGCGTAACCTGGGCCATCTGTACCGCTGGGGTCGCGGCGTGCCGCAGGACCCGGCGGCCGCCGTCGAATGGTATCAGCGCGCCGCCCTTCTCGGCTTCGACCGCGCCCAGTACAACCTGGGCGCCATGTACGAGGCCGGCGAAGGCGTCAAC
Source organism: Rhodospirillaceae bacterium (assembly GCA_041686745.1). Classification (GTDB taxonomy): domain Bacteria; phylum Pseudomonadota; class Alphaproteobacteria; order Rhodospirillales; family Rhodospirillaceae; genus Cauispirillum. The sequence goes on from JAWLDH010000003.1 coordinate 198,587, forward strand.
CGCGACCAGGAGCGCGCCGCCTATTGGTATGGCCGCGCCGCCGACCTGGGCAACGGCGCCGCCATGATGGCGCTGGCCCGCCTGCTGATCGAAGGCGACGGCGTGGACGCCGACCTCGACCGCGCCAGCATCCTGCTCCGCCAGGCCATCGCGTCCGGCCACGAGGAAGCCCGCGCCCTGCTGCGCGAAGCCGACGCCCGCCGCGCCGCTTCGGGCGACACCGCCGTGACGGTGGCCGAGGCGCCGCCGGCTCCGGCTCCGGCGCCCGCCCCGGTCATCAAAGCCGAGCCTGTGCCCAGGGCCGAGCCTGCGCCTGTGCCCAGGGCCGAGCCTGCGCCTGTGCCCAAGGTCGAGCCTGCGCCTGTGCCCAAGGCCGAGCCTGTGCCTGTGCCCAAGGCGGAACCTGCGCCTGTGCCCAAGGCCGAGCCTGCGCCTGAGCCCAAGGCGGAACCGGTCGTCAAGGCCGAGCCTGAGCCCGCTCCCGCTCCCGTGGCCAAGCAGCCGCCCGCACCCAAGGCCGTCGCCGCGGCGCCGGTCGGTTCGGAAACCGTCGAAGCCGCCACCCGGCCCGCTCCCGCTCCCGCTCCCGCTCCCGCTCCCGCCCCGGCTCCCGTTCCGGCGCAGGCGCAGGAGGAGACCCGGCTGCCGCCGCCCGACGCGCCGACCGCCGTTCCGGGCGACGAGCCGCGCCTCATCTCCCCCGCCGCCGCCGATGGCTGGATGGCCCACCTGGGGGTGTTCCGCAGCCAGGATCAGGCCGACGCCGCCTGGCAGGCCCTGACCGAGCGGACCCCCGGCCTGGCCGACACGAAGCCCTACGTCATGCCGGGCTACGTGCCGGGCCAGGGCGACATCCTGCGCCTCTACGCCCAGGGCGACCAGGCCACCCTCACCCCCCTGTGCACCGCCCTGCGCGCCGGCGGCCAGGAGTGCGAACTGCACAGGTTCTTCCGGTAGCCCCAGGTCGCCTTCAGGGTCAGGTCGCCTTCAGGGTGCGGTCCAGAAACGCCATCGTCCGCTGCCAGGCCAGTTGGGCGTCCTCCTGGTCGAAGCGGTTGCCGGACGGGTTGGCGAAGGCGTGGTCGGCCTCGTAGTGGTAGATCTCGTGCGGGTGGCCGATGTCCTTCAGGCCGGCTTCAAAGGCCTCGGCCATGGCCGGGGTGATGAAGGTGTCGCGGGTGGCGAAGTGGCCTTGCACCGGACCGGACAGGCGACGCAGGTCCTCGGCCGGGCGGTCGACGCGACCATAGTAGATGACCGTGGCGTCCATCGGCGTCGCCAGGCTGGCGTTGAGCGACCATGCCCCGCCAAAGCACCAGCCGATCACCCCGACCTTGCCGTTGGCAACGCGCGTGTGCTGGCGCAGCCAGGTCGCCCAGCTGGTCAGGGTGTCGGTGGCCTCCTCGGGCTTGACGGCGCTCATCAGGGCCTTGGCGTCCTCGGGCGTCGACACCGCCGGGCGGCCGTACAGATCGACCGCCAGGGCGACGTAGCCGTTGCGCGCGAAGTCGTGGGCGACGCTGCGGATCTGGTCGTTCAGGCCCCACCACTCGTGGATCAGGATTATGCCCGGCCCGCTTCCCGCCTCGGGCAGGGCGAGGGCTGCGGAAACCTCGCGCCCGGCGGCGGTGGTGATGGTGACCGTTTCGGTCTGCGCGGCGGCGGCGCGGGCCAGTCCGGCGTCGGCCAGGATGGCGGTCAAGGGCACCGCGCCCAGACCCTTCAGGACCGTGCGGCGCGCGATGGTCGGGTACGTCATAGTCATCCTCCCGTAACTGTCATGGACCTCCTGAGAGTGAACGGGTTTCCAGAAAATGGAAGCGCAACCATCGGCGGTGCGCATGAATCGCGAGTCGCCGCAGTGCAGCATCGTGCCGGAGGACGATAGTGGGATTCTTGCATACTTCAGAACCCCGAAAAAATGCACGGAAACCCGGGCTGTTCAAAAAAGGTGCTTGAAAAACCGCGCGTTTTGGCCGGGAATGGAGGTAGCACTCCGGGCCGAAGGGGGTAATTGCCCACTAAACGGCTCGGTCGTTTTCGCGGCCGTCGAACACCGCACACCCCGGATCAACACGGGGCCTCGGCGCGCCCAGCCCGTTGCGGGCACACGACCAATATCAGGGAGATATTCCAATATGCAGCACTCGTTCAAAAAGGTTGGCAAGGTGGCCGGCAAGAAGTTCGGCAAGGTCGCCGGCGTCGCGGCCATCGCCGGCACCATCGCGCTCGGCGCGGCGGTTCCGTCGGCCGATGCCCAGGAGCGCATGCGCTGGCAGATGACCATGGGCTTTCCGTCCACGCTGAAGGCGCTGGCCGACACCGCGCCGTGGGTGGCCGAGCAGGTCTCGGTCATGTCGGACGGCAAGATGACCCTGCAGGTGTTCGAGCCCGGCAAGCTGGTCAAGGGCACCGAGGTGTTCGAGGCGGTATCCCAGGGCAAGGTCGATTCGGGTTACGTGTGGGCCGGCTACGAAATGGGCTCGGTGCCGTCCGCCGCCCTGTTCGGGGCCCAGCCGTTCGGCCTGGAGCCGGCCGAAATGGCCGCCTTCATGATGGAACGCGGCGGCCAGCAGATGATGGAGGAGATCTACGCTCCCCATAACATCGTCCCGCTGTTCTGCGGCACCATCTCGCCGGAAGCCGCCGGCTGGTTCCGTTTCCCGATCGAAAGCCTCGATCAGGTCAAGGGCTTGAAGATCCGCTTCGCCGGCCTGGGCGGTGAAGTGCTGCAGAAGATGGGCGCCTCGGTCGTCCTGCTGTCGGGTTCGGAGCTGTTCGAGGCCCTGGAAAAGGGCGTCATCGACGCCACCGAGTTCTCGCTGCCGACCGTGGACGAGCAGCTCGGCTTCTACAAGGTCGCCAAGTACTACCACCTGCCCGGCTGGCACCAGCCGTCGACCAACCAGTACCTCTACATCAACAAGGGCAAGTTCGACGCCCTGAGCGCCCAGCAGCAGGGCATCCTGCGCACCGCCTGTTCGGCCGGCGTCGCCAAGTCCCTGGCCCGTGCCGAGGGTCTGCAGGGTGCGGTCCTCAAGAAGTTCCAGGACGAGCACGGTGTCACCGCCGTCCGTCTGCCCGAGGAAGTGCTGCGCGAGCTGAAGGTCAACACCGACAAGGTGATGGCCGAATACTCCGCCAAGGACGCCGACTTCAAGCGCGTCTGGGACGCCATGTCCGGCTACATGGCCGAGAACCAGCAGTGGCGTGAGCTTGGCTACCTGCCGCGTGACTTCCACAGCACCGGCAACTAGAGGGGTCGCCTGAGACGCTGGAGCATCCGCCGCGACCCCATGGACGCGGACGATGCTCCAGCCCCGGGCACCCACGCCAACCTGACGGGGACCTTCCATGAGTGAAAAGCCCATACTTCCGGGCGTGCCGGCCGGGGATGATTCCCCGGCCGACTTCACCTTGCCGCACACCCGCATTTCCGATGCCCTGGACGGCTTCGTCCGTCGCATCGGGCAGGTTGCGGCCTGGGTGTGGGCCATCCTGGTGCTGGTGATCGTCTACAACGTGGTCCAGCGCTACGTGTTCGGCATCGGCGCCATCTGGCTGGAGGAGCTGCAGTGGCACATCTATGCCGTCGGCTTCATCATCGGCCTGAGCTATGCCGTCAGCGCCGACCGCCATGTGCGCGTCGACGTGCTGGCCGAGCGCTGGGGCATGCGCACCAAGGCCTGGGTCGAGTTCATGGGGATCGTGCTGCTTCTGCTGCCGTTCACCATTGCCATTCTGACCGCCGGGGTGCCCTTCGTGTGGACGTCCTACACCCTTAACGAGGTGTCGGCCGCGCCGGGCGGGCTTGGCTACCGCTGGATACTCAAGTCCTTCATCCTGTGGGGCTTCGGTCTTCTGATCATTGCCGCCGTCGCACGGCTGCTGCGCTGCATGGCTCTGCTGTTTGGCTGGCCGAGGCCGATCTGGCCGCGCGGCTGAGGGGGGAAGCGCCGTGGAATCCTACGAGTTTATCGTCGTCATCCTGTTGCTGTCGTTCATCGGCCTGATCTTCACCGGGTTTCCCATCGCGTGGATCCTGGGTGGCCTGTCCATCGTCTACCTGGGCATCAGCCTGGCGGCGCTGAACTGGTTCGACATCGACACCTATTTCCTCGACGACTGGCTGGACTTCGCCATCATCGTCGACCGCATCTGGGGACAGATGACCAACTGGGTCCTTGTGGCCCTGCCCATGTTCATCTTCATGGGCCTGATGCTCGACCGCTCCGGCGTGGCCGACAAGCTGATGGTGAACTTCACCAAGGTGTTCGGCGGCATGCGCGGCGGTCTGGCCGTGACCGTCATCATCATCGGCGTGCTGCTGGCCGCCTCGACCGGCATCGTCGGCGCGTCGGTGGTGCTGCTGTCCATGCTGGCCCTGCCGATCATGATGGAGGGCAAGTACGACAAGTCGCTGGCCACCGGCGTGGTGGCCAGTTCGGGCACGCTGGGCATCCTCATCCCGCCGTCGATCATGCTGGTCATCATGGCCGACCAGTTGTCCCTGCCGGTCGGCAACCTGTTCATGGGCGCGGTCATTCCCGGCCTCATGCTGGGCGTGTTCTATATCACCTACGTGGTGATCATCGCCTTCGCCCGGCCGAAGATGGCCCCGGCCCCGGACAAGGCGCCGGAGTTCACCCTGCGCGACGCGCTGGGCACGTTGTGGGCGGTGGTGCCGCCGTTCTTCCTGATCCTGGCCGTGCTGGGGTCGATCTTCATGGGCATCGCCACCCCGACCGAGGCGTCGGGCATCGGTGCCCTGGGTGCCACCCTGCTGGCCCTGGCCAACAAGCGCCTGAACTTCGAGACCGTGCGCACGGTGTGCCGCGAGACGATGCTGACCACGGCGTTCATCTTCGGCATCTTCCTGGGGGCGACGGCGTTCGCGCTGGTCATGCGCTCGCTGGGCGGCGACGAGTTCATCGGCGGGCTGCTCAAGGGGCTGCCGTTCCCGCCGTGGGGCGTGGTGGCGTTCATCCTGTTCATCACCTTCATCGCCGGGTTCTTCCTCGACTGGCTGGAGATCAGCCTCATCATCCTGCCGCTGGTCGCCCCCGTGGTGCAGTCGCTGGGCTATGACCTGACGTGGTTCTCCATCCTGTTCGCGGTCTGCCTGCAGACCAGCTTCCTGACCCCGCCGGTGGGCTTCTCGCTGTTCTACCTCAAGGGCGTGGCTCCACCAGGGATCACGGTCCAGCACATCTACAAGGGCATCATCCCGTTCGTCCTGCTGCAGCTTCTGGCCCTGGTCATCATCTTCTTCTACGAAGACCTGGTCCTGTGGCTGCCCAACCAGATGTACTGAGGACCCTGTCCCGTCCCTGAACGCCGCCGCCGGGCATCCCCCGGCGGCGGTTTTCTTTTGCGCACCGCACCATACCGTCATATTTCTGTCACGCTCCGGTCCCAATAGTACGGTTCCGACCGGTGTGATGAGGTGTGCCGTGCAATCCGTTCGTCCGATTTTCGCGCAGTGGATTGCGCCGCTTGCGGGTATTCCGGTACTTTATGGGCTGCTCCAGGCCGTTGCGGCCACGGTGCTCGGCGTCAGCCTCGACGGCGGTGTGTCGGCGGGGGATCTTGCCCTGCACCTCGTGCTCGGTGTCGTGGTGCTGTGCGTGGCGCGCGGCCGATGGGCCTTCGGGATTGTGATGGGCTTGCTGATGACCCTGCTGCACCTCGGCAACGCAATGAAGATCGTGGTTCTCGGCGGCCCCATCATGCCCGACGACCTGCTGGCCGCCCGCGCCCTGTTCCTCATTCTCGACGGGGCGTGGCTGGCCGCCGCCGTGGCCCTGGCCGGCGGCATCGTCGTCGCCCTGGTCCTGGCCGTGACCCTGCGCCCGCGCCGTGCCCGGCTGGCCGCCGCCGGTGCCGTGGCGGTGGTCGCCGCGGTGGTCGCCCTGCCCGAACCGGTGGTGGCGACGCTGGACAGCCAGTTCGGCAACACCGTGTGGGACCAGCACGGCAACTATGTGCAGCGCGGCCCGCTGCTGCATCTGGTGCAGGAGGCGGCGCGCTATGCCGCCCGCGCCGAACGCGCCCCGAGTCGGGCCGAGGTGCTGGCCGCCACCGAGCTTCTGGCCCCGTCGATGCAGCCCGCCGCGCTCAGCCGCCCGGCCCCGGACGCCCTGCGCGAGGCCCGCAGCCGTCAGGGCCGCAACGTCCACATGATCGTGCTGGAGTCCTTCTGGGACCCCATGGAGTTGAAGGCCGCCGGCATTTCCGCCGACCCGTTCGTGCCGGAGTTCCGCGCCCTGTGGGAGGCCACCGGCCGGTCGAGCGTCCTGTCGCCGGTGTTCGGCGGCTACACCGCCAACGCCGAGTTCGAAGCCCTGTGCGGCTTCCCGGTGCGCGATGACGCGGTGTTCTTCGAAGGCAAGCTGCGCAACGACGCGCCCTGCCTGCCGCGCGTGCTGGCCGAACAGGGTTATACGACCGTGGCCTCCCACCCCAACGTGGCGGTGTTCTGGAACCGGGTGAACGCCTACAAGCGGGTCGGCTTCGACGTCTATTGGTCGGACAGCGACTTCGCCCTCGACGACATGAACGGCGACTTCCTGGGCGATTCGTCGCTGTACCGCCAGGTGATGGCCAAGATGGACCCCCTGCTGTCCACCGGCGCGCCGACCCTCAACTACATCCTGACCTTCTTCGGCCACCTCGACTTTCCGCTGAACGAGTCCCGGCCGCCGGTCATCACGGCGGCCAACGGCGACGCCCGCCTGGAGCTGTACCTCAATACCGTCCACTACAAGACGCGCGAGCTGATGGACCTGGTCGCCGACCTGCAGGCCCGCGATCCCGACGGCCTGATCGTGATGTTCGGCGACCACCTGCCGTTCCTGGGGCCGAACTTCAGCGCCTATGTGGAGTCCGGCGTGCTGGCGGCGACCCGTGGCGCGTTCACCGACGCCATGTTCCGCTCGATGGCCGCGACCCCGCTGATCGTCATCGACGGCCGCAACGGGCCGCAGGCCCTGGGCACCCTGCCGCTGTACCACCTGCCGGCGGTGATCCTCGATCTGCTGGGCCGTCCGGCGCCGGCCCTGCTGGAGCTGACCCGCACCATTCCCGAGTTCGCCGTGCGCCCCTTGCCGGGCCTCAACGTCGTGGTGGGGGAGACGGCTGGCGGTTCCGGGGAGAGTGCCGTGGCGGCGTGCCGCGATGCCGAGGCCGCCTCGCCGGTCTGCCGCGCCGCCGAGGCCTGGGGGAACGCTGTTTCGGTCCTGTCGGCCGACCTGTTTTCGGGCCGCCAGCACGTGCTGGACAGCGGCATCGTGCCGAGCGGCCGCCCGGCCGGGCCACCGAAACTGCCTGAGGTTCCGGGGATCTGATGGGGGAACAGCGCCGCGTTCTGATCGTTCACAATCCGGTTGCCGGGCGGCGCCGGCCGGGCCTGCTGTCCGGCGTGGTCGCGGCCCTGGAGCGGCGCGGCCTCGCGGTCCACCTGAAGGCCACCACCGGCCCCGACGACGCCGAGGCGTTCGGCCGCGACGTCTCGGCCGACACCTATGACGTGGTGGTGGCGGCCGGCGGCGACGGCACCATCAACGGCGTGGTCAACGGCCTGATGCAGGCGGCCGCCCCGCCGCCCCTGGCCCTGCTGCCCATGGGCACGGCCAACGTGCTGGCGGCCGAGATCGGCCTGCCGACCGGCGCCGAGGACATCGCCGCCACCATTGCCGGGGGCAGCCGCCGCGCCGTCTATCCCGGCCGCGCCAACGGACGCCATTTCCTGCTGATGGCCGGCGCCGGGTTCGACGCCTGGGTGGTGGCCCACGCGCGCGGCTGGCTGAAGCGCCTGATCGGCAAGGGCGCCTATGTGGTCGAGGCCCTGTGGCAGGCCGTGCGCTACGGCTACCCGACCCTGACCGTGCAGATCGACGGAAAGCCCCACGCCGCCCGCACCGTGGTCGTCTGCAAGGGCCGGCGCTACGGCGGACCCCATGTCATCGCCCCGGCCGCCGACCTGTCCGAGCCGTCCCTGGAGGTGTGCCTGCTGACCGCCGCCGGACCGCTGGATCAACTGCGCAGCGGCATCGCCCTGGCCCGCGGCCGGCTGGTGACCGACGCCCACATGACCATCGTGCGCGGCACCACGGTGGAGGTGACCTGCGCACCAGAAAGCCGCGATCCCAACCCGGTGCAATGCGACGGCGACATCACCTGCGCCCTGCCCCTGACCATCACCGTGTCCGACACGCCACTGTGGATGCTGGTGCCGCGCTAGAGGCGCGAGGTTTGCGCGGGGACGTAAAGGGATTCACCACAGAGACACGGAGGCACGGAGGGTTCGGAGAAAATTGCAGCGCGCAGCGCATCAAAGCCCTGCCGGGGAACACTTGCCTGCGGCGCGAGCGCCCCGCTCTCTCTGTGTCTCTGTGCCTCGGTGGTTTCCCTGTTTCACGTCTTCGCGGCTTAACCGCGCAGCAATGAGAAAGGGCCGCCCCCTTGCGGAGACGGCCCTTCTGAATTGGAGCGGGCGATGAGATTCGAACTCACGACCCCAACCTTGGCAAGGTTGTGCTCTACCCCTGAGCTACGCCCGCATACTGTTTGACTTTCAAGCCCGTGGGCTTTTCCGTCCGGGGTATTTTTCGCCAGCGCCTCAGCGCCGGTGAGGGCGGTTTATAGTGCGGGATACGGCCGGGGTGCAAGATCTTTTTTCAAAAAAATTCACCGTCCGATCCGGCCGCCCGGCGGGGCGGTCCGGCGGGCAGGAAACGGGCGCCTTTCATGCGCTTCCGACGGTTGTGCCCTTGCCAGCGGCGACCGGCCGGTCCATCTATGAGGACTGGCGTTTGCAACGACCTGGACATCACGAAGAGGGACGGTTTCCATGGCGATCATTCTCGACGGCAACGGGCAGCCTTCCACGCCCAGCGGCGGCCCCAACCCCAACGGCGGGGCCGACCTCGTCAAGGATACCGATTCCGCCAGCTTCATGGCCGACGTCATCGAGGGATCGCGCGACGTTCCGGTGATCGTCGATTTCTGGGCGCCGTGGTGCGGCCCGTGCAAGACGCTCGGCCCGCTGCTTGAGAAACTGGTCCGCCAGAGCGGCGGCAAGGTCCGCATGGTCAAGATCAACGTGGACGAGAACCAGGACCTGGCCGCCCAGTTCCGGGTCCAGTCGATTCCGGCCGTCTATGCCTTCAAGGACGGCCGCCCGGCCGACGGCTTCATGGGCGCCCTGCCGGAAAGCCAGCTCAAGCAGTTCATCGACCGTCTGGTCGGCGGCGCCGCCAACACGGTGGACGAAGCCCTGGCCGAGGCCAAGGCGATGCTCGAAGCGGGGCAGACCGAAGCCGCCCAGCAGATGTATCAGCACATCCTGTCCCAGGATCAGGGCAACCCCGCGGCCCTGGCCGGGGTGCTGCGCTGCCTCGTCCTGACCGGGCAGCAGGATACCGCGAGCGAGGTTCTCGGCCAGCTTCCGCCCGAGCTTCTGGCCCATCCCGATGTTCAGGCGGTCAAGGCGATGATCGATCTGGCCAGCGAATCGGCCGGCGAGATCGGGACGCTGGAGGCCAAGGTGGCGGCCGACCCGAACGACCTGCAGGCCCGCTACGACCTCGCCATGGCCTACTATGGCGCCGGGCGCAAGCAGGAGGCGGCCGACGGCCTGCTCGACATCATGAAGACCGACCGCACCTGGAACGACGAGCAGGCGCGCAAGCAACTGCTCAAGCTGTTCGAGGCGTTCGGCCCGACCGACCCGGTGACCATGGGGGCGCGGCGCAAGCTGTCGGCCCTGCTGTTCTCCTGATCGTCACCCTTAGGGAGCGGCGCCGATGATACTGGGAGCTTTCCACCCGCGGTTCGATGACCTGCCGCCGGTCCTGCCCATCTTTCCCCTGGGCGGCGCGCTGCTGCTGCCCGGCGGCAAGCTGCCGCTCAACATCTTCGAGCCGCGCTATGTCGCCATGGTCCAGGACTGCCTGGGCATGGGCCGCATGATCGGCATGATCCAGCCCAAGGAGGCCGAGGTCGCCGGCCCCGGCCAGTCGCCGCGCGTCTATGACGTGGGCTGCGCCGGCCGGGTGTCGTCGTTCTCCGAAACCGACGACGGCCGCTTCCTGATCACCCTGACCGGGGTGCAGCGCTTCCGCATCCGCGGCGAACGGCCGACCCAGCGCGGCTATCGCCTGATCGAGCCGGAGTGGGACGTCTACCGCAAGGACCTCGAGGGGCCGGGCCCGGTGCAGTTCGACCGCTCGCACCTGCTCGATGCGGTCGGCAGTTTTCTCGCCAGCCGCGACCTGCCGCTCAACCGCCGTCTGCTGGAGGAAATTCCCGAGGCCGACCTGGTGACCTCGCTGGCCATGATCTGCCCGTTCGAGATCGAGGAAAAGCAGGCCCTGCTGGAGGCTCCGGACCTTCAGGCGCGCACCGACATGCTGCTCGCCCTGCTCGACATGGCGCGCTTCCCCGACAGCGGGCCGAGCAACCGGCTGCGCCAGTAACCCCCGATTGGACGTTCAGATGAGCGATATAGCATCCCCCCGCCTGGTCGATCCCAAGCTTCTGGAAATCCTGGTCTGCCCGCTGACCAAGGGGCCGCTGACCTACGACGCCGCCCGCCAGGAACTGGTGTCCGCCAAGGCCGGGCTGGCCTACCCCATTCGCGACGGCATCCCCATCCTGCTCGAGGATGAAGCCCGCCGTCTCGACGACGAGGAGAGCTGAGTTGTCCCCCAACACCACGTCCACCACTGCGCCGGCGTCCACCTCCCCCTGGCCGACCGACATCACCGCCGACCGTCAGGCCAAGACCCTGACCGTGGCTTTCCAGACCGGCGAAAGCTTCACCTTTCCGGCGGAATACCTGCGGGTGATGAGCCCGTCGGCCGAAGTCCAGGGGCACAGCCCGCTCGACCGCAAGACCGTGGGCGGCAAGCGTTCGGTCGGCATCGTCGATCTGGAGCAGGTCGGCAACTACGCCCTGAAGATCATCTTCGACGACCAGCACGACACCGGCATGTACACCTGGGACCTGCTCTACCAACTCGGCCGCGACCACGACGCCCTGTGGGCCGAATACCTGGGCGAGCTTGAGGCCAAGGGCCTGAGCCGCGACGTTCCCGGCCAGGCGTAGACTCCATCTTAATTCCGCCCCTTTAGGTGGTTTAAGGTGGGGGTCTGCCGTTGGTCTGGAGGTCCGCTCATGCGTCTGGTTTCGTCCGCCCTGGTGCTGTCGCTTGCGCTGTCCGCGCCGGCGCTGGCGCAATCTTCCGCTACGGCATCCGCTGCGGCCCCCGTTACGGCTGAAGCCGAGGCCCGTACCAGCCTCGGCCTCACGGTCTACCAGTCCGACTTCGCGCTGGTCGAGGACGTGCGCCGGGTGAACCTGGGCGACGGCGCCACGGTGGTCCACCTGCCCGACGTGTCCGAGGCGATGATCGCCGCCTCGGCCCAGGTTCTGCCGGTCGGGTCCGGCTCGGCCTTCACGGTGCGCAGCCTCGGGCTGGGCGGCGCGGTGGCCGATACCGCAAGCCTCCTGCGCGCCTTCGAGGGCAAGGAAATCACCGTCCTGCGGTTCCTCGACTCCGGCGAGGAAGTGCGCACGCGGGCCCGCATCCTGCGCGCCGCCCCCCAGGTGATCGCCGAGATCGATGGCAAGGTTTACGTCGGCCTGCCCGGCCAGCCGGTGTTCGACGCCCTGCCGCCGGACCTGCCCCTGCGCTCGGGCCTGACCGCTACCCTCGACGGCACCACGGCCGGCGCCGCTCCGCTGGCGCTGCGCTACCTGACGCGCGGCCTGTCGTGGACGGCCGACCACGTGCTGACCCTGGCGCCCGGCCGCACCACCGCCGACCTCACCACCTGGGCCACCCTGCGCAACGGCACCACCCAGGACTGGCGCTCGGCCAACCTGGCCGTGGTGGCCGGCGATGTCCGCCTGCCCGAGGGCGGCAACGGCCCGATGCCGCCGATGGTCCGCGCCATGGCGTCGGCCCCGATGATGGAAAAGGCGTCGGACAGCGGTGTCGAGCGCGAGGCGACGGACGGCGTGCACGTCTACCGCATGGCAGCCCCCGTCACCCTGGCGGCCGAGGAAACCCGCCAGGTCCGTCTGCTCGGCGCATCGGCCCTGCCGATCGACACGGTCTATGAGGACGAGGGCAATCCGTTCGTGTTCCACGACCGCCACGGCGCCGAACGGCGCTCCCACCCCGCCACCCTGCTGGTTCTGCGCAACGCCGCCGACGGCCCGCTGGGCGCGCCGCTGCCGGCCGGGCCGGTGCGCGTCTACGCCGCCGATTCCAGCGGCCATGCGCGCTTTGTCGGCGGGGCGCCGCTGCCGCCGGTGCCGGTCGGCGAGGAAGCCCGCGTCGAGATCGGCCGCGCCTTCGACCTGACCGTGGAGCGCACGCAGACGGCCTTCAAGCGCCTGTCCGAAAACGTGGTCGAAACCAGCCACCGCATCACCGTGCGCAACGGCGGCTCCGACCCGGCCACCGTCCGCGTCATCGAATCCCTGCCCGGCGACTGGGAAATCACCGAGTCCAGCCAGCCCCACCAGAAAAAGGACGCCTCCCGCGCCCTGTGGCCGATCACCGTCCCGGACAACGGCAGCGTGGACCTGACGTTCACCGCCCGCACGCGGTTTTGATTTAGGGGAAGGATGGGCTCTGCCCATGCCCGCAAGGGGCCATTGGCCCCTTGACCCCATGAGGAAATCTTCAGGTTAGATTTCAGCGACCAAAAATAAACACGTCGTTCCCGCGCAGGCGGGAACCCAGGGCCGTGGAGAAAGTCCCGTCGGCTTTTATAAGCCGCTGATGATGAACGATTTTCTTGGTGGCCCCTGGGCACCCGCCTACGCGGGTGCGACGGTCGGGGGGCATTATCATGAAAGGTGTTCCGCCTCTTCGGTGCCCGCGCCACACCATCGCCAACTCCCGAGGTCCAGGAGGCCGCGCCTCCTGGCGGGTGTGGGCGGAGCCCGCACCTTCACCCCGCCCCAAAATATCACCCTTGATGTTTTCCGGCGGCATGCCGATTGTCATGACATGAGCAGCGATACCCTTCGTCCCCGGATCACGGCGGTCCTCGGACCGACCAACACCGGCAAGACCTACCTCGCCATCGACCGCATGCTGGGCCATGCCAGCGGCATGATCGGCTTCCCCCTGCGGCTTCTGGCGCGGGAGAACTATGACCGCATCGTGCGCATCAAGGGGGCGGCGCAGGTCGCCCTGATCACCGGCGAGGAGCGCATCGTCCCGCGCGACGCCCGCTATATCGTGTGCACGGTGGAAAGCATGCCGGTCGATCGCCGGGTGTCGTTCCTGGCCGTGGACGAGGTGCAGCTTGCCGCCGACCCCGACCGGGGCCACGTCTTCACCCACCGCATCCTGCACGCGCGCGGCCAGCTCGAGACCATGTTCCTGGGCTCGGAGACGATCAAGCCGTTGCTGCGCCGCCTGGTGCCCGACGCCGAGTTCGTCACCCGGCCGCGCTTTTCGAGCCTCGCCTACGGCGGCCCGCGCAAGTTGACCCGGCTGCCCCGGCGCTCGGCCGTGGTGGCGTTCTCGGCCGCCGACGTCTATTCCATCGCCGAGCTGATCCGGCGCACGCGCGGCGGCACGGCGGTGGTGCTGGGCGCCCTCAGTCCGCGCACCCGCAACGCCCAGGTCGGCATGTTCCAGGCTGGCGAGGTCGATCATCTGGTGGCCACCGACGCCATCGGCATGGGCCTGAACATGGACATCGACCACGTCGCCTTCGCCGCCCTGCGCAAGTTCGACGGCCGGGCGCCGCGTGCCCTGGACGCGTCCGAGGTCGCCCAGATCGCCGGGCGGGCCGGGCGGCACATGAACGACGGCACCTTCGGCACCACGTCGGACGTCGGGGCGATGGAGCCCGAACTGATCGAGCGGGTGGAGAACCACCAGTTCCCGCCGCTGCGCGCCCTGTACTGGCGGAACCCCGAACTGCGCTTTGCCTCCATCGAAGCATTGCTGGCCTCGCTGGCGGTTCCGGCGACCATTCCGGGGCTGGTGCGCACGCGCCCGGCCGATGACCAACTGGTGCTCGAAGCCCTGGCCCGCGAGGAGGACATCCGCCGCACCGCCAGTGCGCCCGACCGCATCCGCCTGCTGTGGGAGGTCTGCCAGGTGCCGGACTTCCGCAAGGTGATGCCCGAAACTCACGCCCGCCTGCTCGGCCAGGTCTATCGCTACCTGACCGCGCCTGGGCGCCGCCTGCCGACCGACTGGGTGGCGACGCATCTGGCCGCGCTCGACCGGGTGGACGGCGACATTCACGCCCTGTCCGACCGCATCGCCAACATCCGCGTGTGGACCTACATGAGCCACCGTGGCGACTGGCTCCAGGATTCATTGCATTGGCAGGAGCGCGCCCGCGCGGTCGAGGACCGGCTGTCCGACGCCCTGCACGACCGCCTGACCCAGCGTTTCGTCGACGTGCGCACCTCGGTGCTGGCCAAGCGCCTGCGCCAGGGCGGGCCGCTGCTGGCCGCCGTGTCCAAGAGCGACGCCGTGACCGTGGAGGGCCACCACCTGGGCCATCTGGAAGGCCTGACCTTCGTGCCCGAAAAGTCCGAGGGGCTGGCCGCCAACCGCACCGCCGACCGCGCCGTGGCCAACGCCGCCGCCCGGGCCTTGCGCGGCGAGATCCAGCGCCGCGTGCAGGCCCTGGCCGAGGCGCCCGACGAGGCCTTCGCGCTGTCCGACCTGGGCCGCGTGCAGTGGCAGGGCGCCGACGTGGCGCGGCTGGCGCCCGGCGCCGACGTGATGCGCCCGGCCGTGGAGGTGCCGCTCGACGACCTGCTCGACGGCGACCAGCGCGAGGCCGTGCGGCGCCGTGCCGCGACCTGGGTGCGCGACCATGTGGCCCGCGTCCTCGATCCCCTGGCCGACCCGCCGGCGGCGGGGCTTTCGGGGGCAGCGCGCGGCGTGCTCTATCAGGTGGCCGAGGCCCTGGGCACCCTGGCCGTGGTCCAGGTCCGCACCCAGCTCGACGCCCTCGGCCCGGCCGACCGCAAGGCCCTGGCCCGCCTGGGCCTGCGGTTCGGCACCGAGAGCGTGTTCCTGCCCAACCTGCTCAAGGCCGAGGCCGTCCGCCTGCGGTCCATCCTGTGGGCGGCGCGGCGCGGGGCGGTGGCGCCGCCGGTGCCGGTCGGCCGCATGTCCTTCGCCCCGCTGCCCGAGGTCGAGGCCGGGTTCTATGGCGCCATCGGCTACCGGCTGGCCGGCGGCGTGGCGGTGCGGGTCGATGTGCTCGAACGGTTCGCCGCCGAGGTGCGCGCCGCATTACGTGAAGCCAAGGACGGACGCGAAGCCAAGGACGGGCGCGCGGCCAAGGACGGCGCCGCGCCGCTGCCGCCCGCCCTGCTGTCGGGCATCGGCGTGTCGGCCGGCGATGCCGGGGGCGTGCTGGAAACCCTGGGCTTTGTGGTCGAGTCGTCGGAGGAGGGCCTGATCGTCCGCCAGCGCCGGCGCCCCCTGCGGAAGGTGAAACCCGGCGCCAAACCCGCCGCCACGCGCCGGCCGGTCCGCCCGGTGCGGGCCGATTCGCCGTTTGCCGTCCTCGAAGGACTGGCGGTGCGGGCAGTCGAGCCTCCCGCTGCGCCGGCCAAGGCACGGCGGCGCAAGAGGAAGCAGGCGTGAGCACCAACGACGTAAAAGGGGGGGAAGAAAAGGGCAAGCTGCGCCTCGACAAGTGGCTGTGGCACGCCCGCTTCTGCAAGACCCGCAGTCTGGCGCAGAAGCTGACCGAAAGCGGCCACGTCAAGCTGAACGGCGCCTCGGTCACCAAGGCGGCCCAGACGGTCAAGCCGGGCGACGACCTCGAACTGGTCCTCGGCCCCTATCGCAAGGCCGTGCGCGTGGTGGCGCTGGGAGTGCGGCGCGGCCCGGCCCCCGAAGCCCAAACGCTGTACGCCGAAACCCGGCCGCCGGAACGCCTCGACGGCTTTCTGGGCGAACACCTGGGCGGCGCCCGGCCGGAAGTCCGCCCGCGCGGCGACGGCCGCCCGACCAAGAAGGACCGCCGCGACACCGACCGTCTGAAGGGCATGGAGCCTTGAGGCGGGCCATGGTCCGCTGACGCGGAGGGCTGCCGCCGGCCTGGAGGGGACCTCCAGACCTCCCTTGTTTTCTTGAAGAAAGAAAAGGGGTTTGGGGCTTGCCTCAAGCCGGTTCGGACGGCAGTCCGTCCGCGTCAGCGGAAGTGCCTGTGTCAGATCAAATCCGCCCGTGAACCCGCGCCGCGCGAAGTCGTTGGTAGAAAGTCCCCACTTTCAAGGAGGCTTCATCCATGCGACAGACTGCTCTGCTGCCCGTTCTGGCCCCCGTTCTGGCACTCGTGGCGGCCACCGCGCCAAGCCTGGCGTCCGCTCAAACGTCTGGTGAAACGCTCACCCGTTCGCTCACCGGCGTCATCAAGCCGGTCAATCCGTCGCTCAGCGGCCAATCGCCCAGCGGTTCGGTCACGCTGACGCCGCGCGACGGGGAGGTCATCATCGAACTGTCGGCCGAGGGGCTGAGTCCCGGCATGCACCTCGCCCACCTGCACGGTTTTGCCGAAGCCTCGCCCGAGGCGGCGCGCTGCCCGGATGCCCAGGCCGACGCCAACGGCGACGGTGTGGTCGATCTGATGGAAACCCGGCCGACATCGGGGGTCACCCTGGTGCCGTTCACCGACCAGCCGGCGAGCCTGAAAATCAAGACGGACGCGTATCCGGAGGCCGGGCAGGACGGTCGCCTGACCTATCGCCAGACGGTCGACCTCAAGGCGCTCGACAGTGCCATGCAGGACGCTCTGCAGACGCCGGCGGCCCTGGAGCACCGCGTCGTCTACATCCATGGCGTTCCCGAGGGCACCAAGCTGCCCGGCAGCGTACAGTCGCTGGACGGCGTGCCGGCACACGTCACGCTGCCCATCGCCTGCGCCGAACTGCAGGCCCCGTAGGGGCGCCGAGGCCCCTATTTCTGTGGCGGCGGACCGTCGGCCGGCGGGGCTTGCTTGGCGGCCGATGGCGCGCCGGCGCCGGCGCGGGCGGCCTGGCGGGCCTGGGCGAGGCCGACGATGAGTTGGGCCATGACGGCCGGCTGCAATCCACGCCAGATGAACATCCTGAAGCCCCTGTAGCGGTATGACGGTGGTGCGATGAGGTCATCCAACATCTAACATGGGCCAGATGATATTGCAAATGAGTTGCATCCGTAAAAAATCGCCATGACTTAAAAAAGGCTATTGCCGTTGCGACTGGCTCGCATTAACATTTGAGGCACGACATCCTTCAGGGGGTTCCGCCATGTACGTCTGCCTCTGCCATGCGTTGACCGACCGCCACGTCCGCGAAGCCCACGGCACCGGGGCCTCCTCGGTCAGTCAGGTTTTCAAGACCCACGGGGTGAAGGCCCAGTGCGGCAAGTGCTGCGGCTGCATGAAGGACATCCTCGACGAGGCGCCCGAACTCAGCGTGCTCGGCAAGCGCTAAGGCGCGATTCAGAGGGTGTATTTGATCGAACGGGAGCCGGCAGGCTCCCGTTTTTCATGCTGCATTGCCTCAACAGTCCTCTCGTAATCCTGAAGGTTTCCCCTATATTGGGGCCATCCGACATTCCTCTGACGCCGCACACCCAGGCAGAACAGGACACGCTTGCCCCATGACCGAAGCCGCTCCGCGCCCGAAACCCGTTGTCCTGTGCATCCTCGACGGCTGGGGCCACCGGCCCGAGCGTGAGGACAACGCCATCGCCCAGGCCAACACCCCGACGTGGGATCGGCTGGTCGCGACCTGCCCGCACAGCCTGATCGAGACCAGCGGCGAGGCGGTCGGCCTGCCCGACGGGCAGATGGGCAATTCCGAGGTCGGGCACATGAACATCGGCGCCGGGCGCGTGGTGATGCAGGACCTGCCGCGCATCGACCACTGCATCCGCGACGGCAAGCTCGAGGAGAACGCCAACCTCCGGAAGTTTATCAAGGCGCTCAAGGCCAGCGGCGGGTCCGCCCACCTGATGGGCCTGATGAGCCCCGGCGGCGTGCACAGCCACCAGGACCACATGGCGGCCCTCGCCGCCGTGCTGAACGGCGCCGGCGTGCCGGTCGTGGTCCACGCCTTCCTCGACGGCCGCGACACCGCGCCGCGCTCGGGCAAGGAGTTCCTGGAGGACTTCCTCAAGGCCACCCGCGAACTGCCCAAGATGTCGGTCGGCACGGTGGCCGGGCGCTACTACGCCATGGACCGCGACAACCGCTGGGACCGCGTTGAGCTGGCCTATGACGCCCTGGTCCTCGGCCAGGCCGAGCGCTTCCCGACCGCCAGCGCGGCAATCGCTGCGTCCTACGAGGCCGGCAAGACCGACGAGTTCGTGCTGCCGGTGGTGATCGGCGACTACGCCGGGATGAAGGACGGCGACGGCCTGCTGATGGCCAACTTCCGGGCCGACCGGGCGCGCGAGATCACCCAGGCGCTGGCCGACGACGGCTTTGCCGGGTTCGCCCGCAAGAAGACCGTGCGCTTCGCCGCCGCCGCCAGCATGACCGAGTATTCCAAGGACCACACCCGGTTCCTCGACACCCTGTTCCCGCCCGACCAGTTGTCGGAGATCCTCGGCGAGGTGGTGTCTCAGGCCGGCTTGCGCCAACTGCGCATCGCCGAGACCGAGAAGTACGCCCACGTCACCTTCTTCCTGAACGGTGGCGAGGAACAGGTCTACCCCGGCGAGGACCGCATCCTGGTACCCAGCCCCAAGGTCGCCACCTACGACCTGCAGCCCGAAATGAGCGCCCCCGAGGTGACCGACAAGCTGGTCGAGGCCATCGGCTCGGGCACCTACGACCTTATCGTGGTCAACTTCGCCAACGGCGACATGGTCGGCCATACCGGCATCATGGAGGCCGCCATGAAGGCCGCCGAGACCATCGACGCCACCCTCACCCGCCTGGAAAAGGCGGTGGTCGACGCTGGCGGCGTCATGGTCATCACCGCCGACCACGGCAATGCCGAGCAGATGAAGGACCTGGTGACCGGCGAGCCCTATACCCAGCACACCATCGGCAAGGTCCCGGCGGTGCTGGTCAACGCGCCGGCCGGCATCGACCACATGAGCGACGGCCGCCTGGCCGATCTGGCGCCCACCGTGCTGGCCCTGATGGGCCTGCCGCAGCCCGCGCAGATGACCGGCCGCCCGCTGTTCAGCCGTCGCGGCGAGGAGAAGCGTGCTGCCACGGCATGACCGGCGCCTGAGGGATCTGATGCTGGCGGGGGCGGCGGTGGTGGCCCTCGGCCTGACGGGTGCGGGCACCGGCTTGGGTACCGCCTGGGCGCAGGCCCAGCCCGAACGCAAGCTGGAGGCCATCGAAAAGGCCATCGAGCAGACCCGCGACCGGGGCAAGGAACTGACCGAGAAGGCCGCCGCCCTGGCCCGCGAGATCGAGGCCCTGCAGCGCGAAGCCGTGGCCTCGGCCCGCACCGCCCAGGACACCGAAGAGGAACTGTCGGCCCTGGAAGGCCGCCTGCGCGACCTCAAGGACCGGGAAAAGACCCTGCGCAAGGAGCTTGGCGCCCGCGAGGAGGAAATGGCCGTGGTGCTGACCGGCCTGCAACGGCTGGCCTACCGGCCACCCGAAGCCATGCTGGCCCAGCCGATGCCGGCCCATGACGTGGTGCGCAGCACCATCCTCATGCGCGCCGTGGTGCCGACCCTGAACACCCAGGCGGCGGGGCTGCGCAACGAACTGACCGTGCTGGCCGCCGTGCGCACCGACATCGCCACCCAGAAGTCCGAGATCGGCCGGGCGGCCAAGCGGCTGGACCGCCAGAAGGGCGATCTGGCCCAGCTCCTGCGCCGCAAGGCCGAGTTGCGGCGCTCCACCGAGGCGGAGTTGGCCCGCGCCGAAAAGCGCGCCAACGCCCTGGCCGCCGACGCCGAGACCCTGCGCGACCTGCTGGTCAAGCTGGAAGAGGACCGCAAGCGGCGCGAGGCCGAGGCCCAGCGTCTGGCCGCCCTGGCCATCGCCAAGCCGGCGCCGCCCAGAAACGAGGCGCGGGCCCCCGTGCCGGCCCAGCCGCCGGCCCGGCCCGCCGCGTCCGCTCCCGGCGCTTCCGGCGGCGCTTCCGGCGGGACGTTCGCCGCTTCGGCCGGGCGGTCGCTTGAAGATGTGCGCGGGGCGATGCCCATGCCGGCCCGCGGCACGTTGTTGACCCGCTACGGGGAACCCGACGCCTCGGGAACCACCAGTCGCGGAATCGTCGTCTCCACCCGGCCGACCGCCCAGGTCATTGCCCCCAGTGACGGGGTGGTCGCTTTCGCTGGTGCCTTCAGGGGTTATGGGCAACTCTTGATAATCGAACATGGCGGGGGATATCATACCCTCCTGTCCGGGATGTCCCGGATCGACGCCGTCGTCGGGCAACGGCTCCTTGCGGGGGAGCCGGTGGGGGTGATGGCTCCACAAGGGTCGCCGACCCTGTATGTGGAGATCCGCCGCGATGGCCAACCCGTGAACCCGCTGCCCTGGCTTTCGGCTCGCAAAGGTTGATCTTAGAGATATGATGCGCAAAACCCTCTTCGCGGCCTGCGCCGTGACCGTTCTCACCGTCGGCTCCTTCTATCTGGGCGCCGCGTCCCATCCGGCCCAGGCCGAAACCCGCACGACCGAGGAGACCTATCGTCTGCTCGATCTGTTCGGCAACGTGTTCGAGCGCGTGCGCCGCGACTATGTCGAGGACGTGACCGATCAGGAACTGGTCGAGTCGGCGATCAACGGGATGCTGACCTCGCTGGATCCCCATTCCAGCTACCTCAGCGCCGACAACTACCGCGACATGCAGGTGCAGACGCGCGGCGAGTTCGGCGGCCTGGGCATCGAGGTGACGCTGGAAAACGGCTATGTGCGCGTGGTGTCGCCGATCGACGACACGCCGGCCTTCCGCGCCGGCCTGCAGCCGGGCGACCTGATCACCCACCTGAACAACGAATCCGTCCAGGGCCTGACCCTGCAGGAAGCGGTCGAGCAGATGCGCGGCAAGGTCGGGTCCGAGATCACCATCAAGGTGCGGCGCGAGGACACCGAGCCGTTCGACGTGGTGCTGACCCGCGACATCATCCGCATCCGGTCGGTGCGCCACCAGCGCGAGGGCGACGTCGGCTACATCCGCATCACCTCGTTCAACGAAAAGACGTATGACGGCGTGAAGCTCGCGGTCGAGGATCTGCGCAAGGAAATCGGCAAGGACCGCCTGAAGGGCTTCGTGCTCGACATGCGCAACAACCCCGGCGGCCTGCTCGATCAGGCGGTGGCGGTGTCTGACGCCTTCCTGGACACCGGCGAGATCGTGTCCACCCGCACCCGTCACGCCGACGAGACGCAGCGCTTCAACTCGCGGCGCGGCGATCTGGCCGAAGGGCTGCCCATCGTGGTGCTGATCAACGACGGCTCCGCCTCGGCGTCCGAGATCGTGGCCGGCGCGCTGCAGGACCACCGCCGCGCCATCGTGGTCGGCACCAAGTCGTTCGGCAAGGGATCGGTGCAGACCATCGTGCCGCTGCCCGGCCATGGCGCCATGCGCCTGACCACGGCGCGCTACTACACGCCGTCGGGCCGCTCCATCCAGGCGGTCGGCATCGAGCCCGACATCGCGGTGCGCCAGCTCAAGCTGGCCGAGGCGACCAACGGTGACATGAGCCGCAGCGAAGCCAGCCTGCGCAATGCCCTGCGCAATGGCAACGGGCCGGCCGAGGACGCCGCTCCGGAAGCCGCGCCCAAGGCGGCCGAACCGGCCCCGAACGGTACCGAAGGTGACGACGAAACCGCCCCCGCCGGGCCTGGTGACGCGTCCGGTCCGGCCCAGGTCGAGGACTACCAGTTGGCCCGCGCGCTGGACATTTTGCGCGGCGTGGCGCTTTATCGGGAACGCGTGGCGGCCAATTAAGGGCCGCCGCCAGTCCTGAGGACGGAGAGCGATGCTGGGGCTGTTCAAAGGCAAAGGGCGCAAGAAAGGCGCGTCGTCGGACTCGGGCGAGTCCGACGACGACCTGCCGTTCGCGCGCGACGACGGCCCCGACGAGACGCCTGCCGGCTTCGAGGACGCGCCCGGTGGCGGGACCAAGGGCAAGGCAAAGAAGGCGTCCTTCCTGGGTTCCCTGCTGGGCCGCGGCAAGTCCGGCGCCAAAAAGGCGCCCGACGACAAGCCCGGCAAGGCCAAGAAGGGCAAGAGCAAGGGCAAGGGCAAGGCCGACGCCAATGCCCCCGATCCGTTCGACAATCCCGCCGTCCTGGCCCTGATCGCGGCCGAAGTCTCCAGCCTGCCGCCGCCCGAGGACGTGCCCGAGGACGAGGTTACGGCCCCTGTCGCCGAGCCCGACGTTGACGGCGCGCGCCACGCCCGGCCGACCCAGGATCTGCCCGACGACGCGCCCCCGCCGGGCAACGACATCCCGTTCGACGACGACGACATGCCGCTCGGCCTCGACGACCTGGACGACGAGGACGACGGCAAGAAGGGCAAGCGGTCCACCATGATCGTCGGTGCGATCGCCGCAACGGCGTTGCTTGCCGTGCTTGGCGGCGGCGCGTGGTGGTGGATGAGCGGCACCTCCGGCGACGCGGGCGGCGACGTCGCCGGCCTCGCCGACGGAGAACCGCCGGCCAACACCCCGCAGTCCGGCCGCTCCATCGCCATGAGCATGCCGACCGCCGCCACGCCGCTGCAGGCCCCGCCGGAAACCGACGGCCGGTCGCTGAGCCGCCGGCCGTGGCTGAACGACGGGGCCGATGCTCCGCCGGCCGGCGCGGATGCCCAGGATCCCGACAAGCCGGGCGACAAGCCGGGCGACAAGGCAGGCACCGCGCCCGCCGACGCCACGCCCGCGGCTGACGACGTCGCCGCGACCACGCCCGAGGATCCCGCGCCCGCCGCCGCCGCGCCCGAACCCGTGGCGCCGCTGGCTGAACCCGCCGTGTCGGTGCCGCCCGAGCAACGTCTGGCCCTGGCGGAGCCCAAGGACGACCTGCCGCCGCTCAAGGAACCGCTGTTCCCGGCCGAACCGGCCGACCAGCATGTCGTGCCCGCCTTCGACCGCCTGCCAGCCCCCAAGGCACCGCCGGTGGCCCTGGCGCAGGCACCCGTCGCCGCCGTGGCGCGGAACACGGCGCAGGGCGTGATGCCGGTCGTCGGGCCGCAAGGCGAAACCGCGTGGCAGACCTACGCCCGGCCGTTCACCGCGCCGGCCGACACGCCGCGCATCGCCCTGATCGTCACCGGACTCGGCCTTGATCCCGAGGCGACCGAGGCCGCCATCGTCCGCCTGCCGGCCGAGGTGTCGCTGTCGTTCAGCCCCTACGCGCCGCGCCTGGCCGACCAGGTCGCCCGCGCCCGCGCCCACGGCCATGAAGTGCTTCTGGATCTGCCGCTGGAGGGCGAGGCCTTCCCTAGCCACGATCCCGGCCCGCTCGGCATGATCAGCCTGTTGCCGCAGGCCGAGAACACCACCCGCCTGGAACAGATCATGGGCCGCGCGGTCGGCTACACCGGCTTCGTCGGGGCGCCCGGCGCCAAGTTCGGCGGGTCGCGCGTGCATATGCGCTCGGTGCTGGAGCCGCTGGCCCAGCGCGGCCTGCTCTATGTCCACACCGGACCTGAAAGCGGCCTGGCCGGCAGCGGCGATCTCAACGCGCCGAGCCTGCGCGCGGTCAGCGACATCGACGGCCGCCCGTTCCGCGAAGCCATCGACGCCCGCCTGTCGTGGCTGGAGGACGTCGCCAAGCTGCGCGGCTCCACCGTCGCCGTGGCCAGCCCGCTGCCCGTCACCTTCGAGCGCCTGACGCGATGGGTCGGCGAACTGCCGCGCAAGGGCGTGGTGCTGGCTCCCGCCTCGGCCGTCATGCCGCGCCCGTCAACTTAGGGTGATGTCTGTGAAGGTCCGCTGTCGCGGACGGGCTCCCGACCGGAACCCGGCTGGAGCAGGCTCCAGACCTTCTTGTTTTGTGAAGAAATAATAGGTTCATTACGACTTTGCGGGGAAAGAACCGCGTCCGTGTGGAGGAACCACAGCGGCACCGAAACACAGAGGTTTCCGCGCTTCGCGTGGGATTGGGCAAGGAGTGCCCGTGTGTCTCTGTGGTTCAAAACGGCAGTACGCCGCCTGGAAATCCGTGATGACCCGAATAAAAGGGGTTTGGGGCCCCCGGCCCCAAGCGGGTGCGGGCGGCAGCCCGGCCAACTGCAATCTGCTCTCAAGGGGGTCCAGCCATGTCCAAATCGTCTTCCGGCACCTCGGCGCGGTCCGACCTGCCCTATCGTCCGTGCGCCGGGATCATGCTGGTCAACGACGCCGGGAAGGTGTTCGTCGCCCGCCGCATCGACACGCCGGGCGACCACTGGCAGATGCCCCAGGGCGGCATCGACAAGGGCGAGGACCCTCGCGCCGCCGCGCAGCGGGAACTGCATGAGGAAATCGGCACCGACCGCGCGGAAATCATTGCCGAGACCGCCGACTGGCTGCTCTATGACCTGCCCGACCACCTGATCGGCAAGGTGTGGAAAGGGCGCTATCGCGGCCAGACCCAGAAGTGGTTCCTGATGCGCTTCACCGGGACCGACGCCGACATCGACATCGCCACCCGCCACCCCGAATTCGACGCCTGGAAATGGATCGACGTCGATCAGGTGGTGGACAGCATCGTGCCGTTCAAACGGGACGTGTACGAACGCATCGTCGCCGAATTCGCCCCGATCATCCGCCGCACCTTCGGCCCGGCGGCATAGGCCCGCCAACAAGATGGGCGGCGGGACGGCCAGGGACCGCCCCTTCTGCCTACGGTGCCAGGACCCCGGCCGCCATGATCGACAGGCGGACCAGTTCGGACTGGCGGTTGGTGTCGGTCTTGCGGAACAGGTGGGCGAGTTGCGTGCGCACGGTGGTGACGGCGACGCCGCGTTCCTCGGCGTATTCCTCGATGCGCTTGTCCTGCATGAGGGCCTGCAGCAAACCGGCTTCGGCCGGGGTCAGGCCGAACAGTCCGCGCAGCAGGCCGATGGCGGGCACGGTCACCGCGTCGGTTGACGCCAGATGGATATGGACCAACGGCTTGCTGCCGCTGAGCGACCCGGTGCGGACGGCCAGCGGCCGGATGACGCAGCCCACCGTCTTGACGCTGTTGGGGCGCTCCAGGGCCATCGCCGTCTGGCTGACCGAGGCCAGGTCGCCATCGCGGGCGGCCCGCGCGATGCGCCGGATGTTGTCGTGCAGGTCCCGCGTCTGCCGGCTGACCGCGGCGGTCAGCACGCCGTTGAGCATGGTCACGCCGTCGGCCGCCTCGATCAGGCGGTGGGCGGCGGCGTTGGCGTAGGCGACGTGGGCGCTGGCGTCGGTGACCACGCTGGCGCAGGCCATGCCTTCGCACAGGCCGCGCGTGATGTCGCCCTGGACTTCCATCTCGGCGACGCGCACCAGCAGCCGCATGGCGTGCGGCAGGTGGGGACGCAGGGTGTCGAGGCGGGCCCGATCCTCGTTGCTGAACGGACCCGCGCCGATGCGGCGGAACACGCCGATCAGGGCGGACCGCCCCTCGGTATCCTCCGAGCGCAGCCACAGGCCATCGCCGATGCCCTGCAGGCGCAGGCGTTCCCGGTAATAGGCGGTGCCGCTGAAGGTTTCCGGCGCCGCGCCCAGCCATGGCGCCTGCTCCTCGCGGAACGCGTAGTCCTGCTCGAACCGCGCCGGTTCAGCGTCGTCAAAGCCGCTCATGACGTTGATCACGAAGCCGTGCTGGTCACGGCCGCGCACCAGGAACTGCCCGAACTCGGCCCCGAAGGCATCGGCCAGACGACGCACGAACACCGGCAGACGGTCGGGGTCGAGGGACGCGTCGTAGAGAATATTTACGAATGTTTCGAGATCTGCGGTCTTGGAGGGTTCGGAGGTCATGTCGGTCCTCCGTCAGGACAGGAAATCCACCCTCGCCGCCGGGGTGCGGGAAGGTGTCGGTACACGTGAATCATCTGCTGCACGGCTCCAAGCGGGAACTTCCAACTTAGTGATTAGCGGCAGGATATCGTGCCCCCCCTGGCGCGAGCGCCCTACCAGGATCCTAGTACAGCGTGAAACGCACAGGATTACATCCTCAGAATACATTATGGCTGGAGAGAAAACCGCGTTCAGTCCATGATCTGAGGACGCTACGACCAAGGTGTTGGCCGCCTACGACTGTGTCCTGCACCTACAGCGAGCAGGAATTATTGCAGTTCTGATGAATTCTGACGGCGACTCTTGGTCCGTTTCGCCTTCAGGCCTGTATTACGCTGCGGCATTCTCGTCCGTAAGCAGCCAGTCCGACGTCACAGAGAACATTATAAAACACTGCTCAACATAAAGGGCAGAGCAAAAAACGCCAGGGTCGTAGACAGAAGAACCATGCCCGCCACCTCCTCTGGGTGGTTGTCGTACCGAACGGCCCACAAGTAGTTGAACACTGCGACAGGAAGGGAAGCCTCAATAACAACCACCCCGAGTGCAACGCCTTCAAGTCCCAGCGCAAGACCGACGCCCCAGCCGACTGTAAATCCCATCGCCAGGCGCAAGACAGAGAATGTCAGGCTGGTTTTGAGCGAGGAGACCCGCAGCCTGGCCAGGGACACGCCGAGGGTGATCAGCATCAACGGAATGGTGAAGGCGCCCGCCAGATGCACGGTGTTGGCCATCCAGCGCGGCAGGGCGATGTCGAACGCCATCAGCGCCAGCGCCGCGGCCACCGCCCACAGCAGCGGCGTGCGCAGCAGCATCCGCAGGTTCACCTCGCCGGCGGCCAGCCCGACCCCGACGGTGAACATCAGGACCGCCCCGACCACGAAATAGGCGATGGCCAGCGCCAGCCCCTGCTCGCCGAATGCGAACAGGCACAGCGGCAGGCCCATGTTGCCGTTGTTGGCGAACACCAGCGACGGCAGGTACGTGCTGACCCGCTTTTTCATCAGGCGCACGATCCCCCAGCCGATCAGCAGGAAGGCGGCGTGGACGGCCAGCGACGCCCCGGCCATCACGGCCAAGGCGTCGGCCGTCAGGTCGGCCTTGAGCAGGACGTCGACGATCAGCGCCGGGACGCCGACGGTGGTGACCAGGGCGGTGACGCCGGGCACGTCGAAGGGCAGCCCGCGGCGCGTCCACCCGTAGCCGAGCAGGGCGAGCAGGAAGACGGGGGCGACGACGGCGAAAAGGTCGGCGAACAGGCCGTAGAGCATGGCGGGGGGCTCGTCGTGGGGAAGACGGTCGGAGGGGGAAGACGGGCGGAGGGGGAAGACGGTCGGAGGGGGAAAGACGGTCGGAGGGGGCGGCCGCCATGCTAGCACTGTTGGCGGGCCGGCCTCTAGTTGAACGGGTTCTTGACCTGGGCGCGTTGCTCGACGCTCATCGAGCGGAACACCGCGCCGGCATTTTGGCGGGCCGCCTCGATGCCCATGGAACTGGCCTCGACGTACAGGGTGAAGGCCCGCGGCAGGTCGCGGCGCACGCCGACGCCGTTGGCATGCATCCAGGCCAGCAGTTCCACGGCCTGGCCGTCACCGGCATCGCCGCGCCGCCGGACTTCGTCAACCGCAAAGGGGCTGGGCGCCCCGCCGGCCACCTGCTGCACCACCTCCAGCCAGCTCAGCGGCTGGCCGAGGTCGTATTCCTGCACGCCGCTGGCGCTGTTGCGGCCCAGTTCGGCGGCCTGTTCCGGGGTCAGCGGCTTGGGCACCGGTATCGGCGGCAGGCCGCGGTTGAGGATGTAGGACGGCAGCGTGCCGTCGTTCTCCTGGCGCACCGAGCCGCGAAAGATCTCGTCGAGGGTGCGCCCGAAGGCCAGGGCGCGGCCCCCTCCCAAATCGCCGGTCAACGCGCCGAACGGCCCGCCGGAAAGCAGCGCGGCCGCCAGGGCGGCGGCGGCAAGGCCGGTACGGGAGAGGCGCGAACTGAGGGTCATGGATGCTCTGAGCAAAGGGCTGGGAGGCGACTATACTATGGCGGGCGTCTGCCGCCCACCCCGGACGCGCCACCCGAATACGATGGCGGCCGGCCGCCCACCCCGGTCGGCCGGCCTGCCCCGGTCGGTCCTCGCGTCGGCGCCGCCCACATCGCTGCGGGGAAGGCCCCAAGTCCGCCAACGCACCCGGTCGCCCGGTACGCACACTATGCCGCGAAGCGGTTACGAAAGGGTGAACGCGGCCAGAAAACGCGGCATTTGTTGACTCCTTGCCGGGCTGGCCGCACCCTGATCGGGCGATGACGACCATGCTGCATGCCACCTGCGTCGCCGTGACCGGTCACGGCGTCCTGCTCCGCGCCCCCTCGGGCGGCGGCAAGTCCGATCTGGCCCTGCGCCTGATCGACGGCGGTGCCGTGCTGGTCGGCGACGACTACTGCGCCTTCACGGTGCGCGGCGGCACGCTGCTGGCCGGTCCCCAGCCCGCCCTGGCCGGGTTGCTCGAAGTGCGCGGCGTCGGCATCGTGCGCCTGCCCCACCTGGCCGAGGCGGTGGTTCGCCTGATCGTCGACCTGGTGCCCGGCGGCCCGGTCGAGCGCCTGCCGGAATCGCGCGAGGCGACGCTGTTCGGAGTGCCTCTTCCGGTCCTCACCCTGGACCCGTTCGAGACGTCGGCCGCAGCCAAGGTGCGCCTTGCGGTCAGGCTCGCCACGGGCGATATAGACAGTGCGACATGACGGAGGAGGGCTCCTTGTCGACTGTTCATGAGTGGCCGGGTCATGAGTGGCCGGGGCAAGACGCCTGGGGGCGCCTGGTTGTCGTCACCGGCATGTCCGGGGCCGGCAAGACCATGGCGCTCAAGGCGTTCGAGGACATGGGCTACGAGGCGGTGGACAACCTGCCCCTGGTGCTGCTCGGCGGACTGGTCGGCAGCGGCGAGGAGGTGGCCCGCCGCCCCATCGCCATCGGCATCGACATCCGCACCCGCGACTTCAACGTGGCCCGCCTGCTGGGCACCATCAACGCCCTGGCCGATGCGCGCCACCTGGAGGTCGAGGTGGTGTTCGTCGACGCCGACGACGAGGCGCTGGCCCTGCGCTACACCGAGACGCGGCGCCGCCACCCGATCGGCGGCGACCTGCCGCTGGCCGACGGCATCGTCCTGGAACGCCGCATGCTGGCCTCCTTGCGCGACCGCGCCGACGTGGTCATCGACACCACCGGCCTGCCGGCCTCCGGCCTCAAGCAGATGCTCGAAGCGCGCTATGCCACCGCCGCGTCGCCCGGAATGTGCGTGTTCGTGACGTCGTTCGGGTTCCGCAACGGCCTGCCGCGCGAGGCGGATCTGGTGTTCGACGTGCGCTTCCTGCGCAACCCGCACTACGTCCCCGCGCTCAAGCCTTTGACCGGGTGCGACGCCGATGTTGCGGAGTACGTTGCGGCGGACCCGGATTATGATAGCTTCTTCAACGGCGTGACGGCGCTTCTCGGGCCGCTGCTGCCGCGCTATGAAATTGAAGGAAAGAGTTACCTGACAGTGGCCGTCGGCTGCACCGGGGGGCGGCACCGGTCGGTATTCGTGGCCGAACAGCTTGGGGCGTGGATCAGGACGCAGGGCCGGCGGGCGACAATCTGCCACCGCGACACGCCCGCCGCCCGCCCGGCGGCCAGCCCGTCAGAGGGCGGCAAAACGGACGAGGACGCGCCAGCGGCGCGGCAGAAGACCACAGGGGGTCAGCAATGATTGGCATGGTATTGGTCACCCACGGGCGCCTGGCGGCCGAACTCATCGCCGCCTTGGAGCACGTGGTCGGACCGCAACAGGCCACCTTGGCCGTGTGCATCGGGCCCGACGACGACATGGAGCAGCGGCGGGCTGACATCCTGGAAAGCACGGCGCGGGTCGACGACGGGGCCGGCGTGGTGCTGCTGACCGACATGTTCGGCGGCACGCCGTCCAACCTCGCCATCTCCATCATGGGCAAGGCCAAGGTCGAGGTCATCGCCGGGGTCAACCTGCCGATGCTGATCAAGCTGGCCTCGGTCCGCAACGACCTGCCGCTGGACGAGGCGGTGGCCGCCGCCCAGGAAGCCGGGCGCAAGTACATCAACGTGGCGAGCAAGCTGCTGACCGAAAAATGAGTCGGTAGTGCAAATCCCGGGCAGGCGGAACCGCCTGCCACGACCTATTTGGGTCGTGCACAGGGGCCAAGAAAAATTGAGACCGTTGGGAGGAAGAATCGTCATGACCGAACCGGAGGGGCCCGCCTCCGGGCTGATCAGCGAGGCCGAGGACGGCACCCTGTGCCGCGCCGCGACCATCGTGAACAGCCGTGGCCTCCATGCCCGCGCCGCCGCCAAATTCGTCAAGAAGGCGGAGGAATTCGCGGCCGAAGTGACCGTCAGCAACCGGGGCCAGGAGGTTTCCGGGCGCTCCATCATGGGGCTGATGATGCTTGCCGCCTCGCCGGGCACGACCATCGGGATGACCGCGCGCGGCGCCGACGCCCGCGCCGCGCTCGAAGCCCTCGGGCAACTCATCGACGACAAGTTCCATGAAGACTGAGCCGCCGCCGACGAAGCCGGGCGACACCACCACCGAACAGGTGTTCGAAGGGGTGGGCGTCGGGCCGGGCATCGCCATCGGCGTGGTGCACCTGCATGACGCCGACATGGTCAGCGCGCCCGAGTACCGCGTCCCGATCAGCCGCATCCCGGCCGAGCAGCGCCGCTTCGCCCAGGCCGTGGCCGCCGCCCGCAAGCAGATGTCGCTGCTGCGCCAGAAGGCCCGCCGCCTGCCCGCCGCGGCCGGCGAGGAACTCGGCTACCTGCTCGAAGCCTATGACCAGATGCTCAAGGGGTCGCGCCTCATTCGCGGCGTCGAGCACCGCATCGAAACCGAGCAGGTCAACGCCGAGGCCGCCGTCCGCCGCGAGATCGAGCAGCTTGTCGCCGCCTTCGCCTCCATGGGCGACGCCTACCTGGCCGGCCGCATGGTCGACGTGCGCGAGATCGGGCAGCGCCTGGTGCGCAACCTGACCAAAACCTCGACCCGGCCGTTCGACGACCTGCCGCGCAACGCCGTGGTGATCAGCCAGGAACTGACCCCGGCCGACACCGCGTTGCTCGACCCCCACCACGTCGCCGGGTTCGCCACCCAGGCCGGCGGGGCGGAAAGCCATACCGCGATCATGGCGCGCTCGCTGGGGCTGCCGGCCGCCATCGGCGTGCCGGCCCTGCTGCGCGTGGCGCGGTCGGGCGACACCGCGGTCATCGACGGCTCGACCGGGCAGGTCATCCTGCACCCGTCGCCCGAGACCCTGGCCGTCTACCGGCGCAAGCGGGCCGAGTTCCTGCGCGCCCGCCGCGCGCTGGGCCGCCTGCGCGACCTGCCGGCGGTGACCACCGACGGCCTGCGCCTGGGCATGATGGCCAACATCGAACTGCCCTCCGAGGTCGATGCCGTGCTCGACTCCGGGGCCGAGGGCATCGGCCTGCTGCGCAGCGAGTTCCTGTACATGAACCGCGCCGGCTGGCCCGAAGAGGAGGAGCAGTACCAGATCTTCCGCGAGGTGGTCGAGCGCATGGGCGGCCGTCCCGTGACGATTCGCGTGCTTGATGCCGGTGGCGACAAGCTGGAGACGTCCCTGGGCGCCTCCATGCCGACCAATCCGGCGCTCGGCCTGCGCGCCGTGCGTTTCCTGCTGTCGCGGCCCGACGTGCTGGAGGCCCAACTGGCCGCCATCCTGCGCGCCGCCACCCATGGCCCGGTGCGCATCCTGCTGCCGATGGTGACCACCGCCGATGAGGTCCTCGCCGTACGGTCGGTGGCCGAGCGGGTCAAGGCCCGCCTGACCCGGGCCGGCGTCATCGCGTCGTCGGCGATGCCGCCCATCGGCGTGATGATCGAGATCCCCGGCGCCGCCCTGGCCGCCGATTCGCTGGCCGGAGTGTCCGATTTCTTCGCCATCGGCACCAACGACCTGACCCAGTACACCCTGGCCATCGACCGCGCCGACGACGCCGTGGCCCATCTGTACAACCCGCTGCACCCAGCCGTCCTGCGCCTCATCCATTTCGCCACCGGAGCAGCCCTGCGGGCCCGCCTGCCGGTGTCGCTGTGCGGCGAGATGGCCGGCGACCCGCGCCTGACCGGGCTGCTGCTCGGCCTGGGCATCCGCGAACTGTCGATGTCGGCGTCCAACATCCCGCGCGTCAAGCACCGCATCCGCCGCCTGTCCATGACCAAGGCCGAAGACCACGCCCGCCACGTCATGAGCGAGTACGATGCCTGCAGGATCAATGAGCTGATTGCGGCGTTTTAGGATTCACCACAGAGACACAGAGACACAGAGGGGGCGGGGCACCAGCGCCGCAGGCGATACGTGTTCACCGGCAGGGCTTTGATGCGCTGCCGCGCAGCCACTGCCTCCGATCCCTCTGTGCCTCTGTGCCTCCGTGGTTCCCGCTTCACTTGCGAACGCCTCAAACCTCCTCCGGCACTTCCACCGCTCCGCGGACGATGAAGGCGTAGGCGGCCAGGGAGGCGGTGCCCATCAGGGCGATGGTCACGGTCATCGGGACGGTGGTGCCGTCATGGAGCAATCCGACCAGTCCGCCGGCGGTGGCGCCCAGGCTCATCTGCAGGAAGCCGAGCAGGGCCGACACGGTGCCGGCCTTGCTGGGGAACGGCCCGATGGCGCCGGCCGTGCCGTTGGGGATGATGAGCGCGCAGGCGAAGAAATAGACGATCATCGGCGCGACAATGGCCGCCACCTCCTGGATGCCCGACAGGGCGAGTGCTGCGACGATGCCGCCGGCGGCGGTGGCCAGGGCGGTGCCGATCAACAGCACGCGCTCGATGCCCAGCTTCATGGTCAGCTTGGCCGACGAGAACGCGCCGCTCATGTAGCCGACCACCACGGCGGCGAACACATAGCCGAAGTTGGACGGCGCGACGCCCAGGACGTCGATGACCACGAACGAACTGCCCGAAATGAAGCTGAACAGCCCGCCGAAGGCAAAGCCCACCGTCAGGGTGTAGCCCATGAACACCCGCGAGCCGAACAGCGAGGCATAGTTGCGCAGCAGGCGCGACGGCTTCAGCGCCAGGGGGTCGCGGCGGGTGTTGGTCTCGCGCAGCATCCACCACGTCGCCGCCAGCACCGCCACGCCGAAGATCGCCAGGGCGCCGAAGTTGGACCGCCAGCCCAGGGTGGCGTGCAGCCAGCCGCCCAGGATCGGCCCGACCGCCGGCGCCAGGGCCATGGCCGACGCCATGTAGGACAGCATCCGCGCCCCCTCCTCGCGGGTGTAGACGTCGCGCACCACGGCGCGGGCCAGGACCGGCCCGGCACAGGCGCCGATGGCCTGCACGAAGCGCGACACGATCAGCGCCTCGATGGTCGGCGCGAACAGGCAGGCGATCGAGGCCAGCATGTACAGCGCCACTCCGCCCAGCAGCACCGGGCGGCGCCCAAAGCGGTCGGACAGCGGCCCATAGACCAGCATCCCGCAGGCGAACCCGGCGATGAACACCGACAGCGTGAGCTGAACGTGCGATACCGTGGTGTCGAACGCCCGTGTCATGTCGGGCAGCGACGGCAGGTACATGTCGGTGGAGATCGGCCCGAAGGCGACCAGGGCGGTCAGCAGGACGGCGACGGGCAGGGATCGCGGGTCGTGCCGGTTGAGGGACCGGGCATCGGGCGTGGCGGACATGCGAAAAGGATTCCTGAGGAGCGGACGGTTACCGAAGAAACCATCTTATGCCGCCGGCCCTCCCGGATGCCAGACCCTTCCCGCAGGAGATGACCCCTGAGCGACCAATCCCCGTCCTCACCCGCTGCTCCCGCCACCGCCGCCCCGATCCGGGTGTGGGATCTGGTGGCCGTGGTGGCCCTGACCGCGGCGGTGCTGTACGCCATCCGCCTGATGATCGGCGAGCCGACGGTGACGCCGCTGGGCTTGGTCGCGCTGATGCTGCTGCCGGCCCTGGCGCCGATCGTGGCGGTGTGGATCGTGGTGGTGCGGCTGCGCGGCGTGGCGTGGTCGGAGCTTGGCCTGCGGGCGGCCTCCCGGCGGGACCTGCTGTGGGGGGTGGTGCTTGGCCTGTTGACCGTTCCGCTCGCCGGGCTGGTCAATGCGCTGGTCAGCGGGCTGGCGGGCGGCACGTTCGAGAACCCCCAGGTCGAGGCTCTGGCGCCGACCGCCCTGTCGGTGCCGGCCATGGTCGGAATGCTGGTGCTGGCCGCCGGCGTGGCCCCGGTGGTCGAGGAGATCATCTTTCGCGGCGTGCTGTACGGCTGGCTGCGCCGCTTCCTCGGCCCGGCCGTGGCGATCGTGCTGAGCGCCCTGGTGTTCGGCGCCGTCCATGGCATTCCCCAGCTTGTCCCGGCCCTGGCGGTGCAGGGCGCGGTTCTCGCCCTGGTTTACGAGCGCACGCGGTCGCTGTGGCCGTCCATCGTGCTGCATGGGGTGTTCAACGCCGTCATGCTGGGGGCGTTGTACGCGGCGACGCGGGCAACCTCGGCCCTGTGACGCCGTTGTCCTGGTATGGGTTTGTCCACACACCGGGAGGCTTTGCCATGCGCCTGTTGATCTCCGCCGCCGTCATCGCCGCCACCAGTCTGTCCGGGGCCGCGTTCGCGCAACAGGAGCCTCCGCGGGAACGGGTCGCCGAACAGTGCCTGCGCGACCTTCAGGACCTCAACCGCAACGCCCGGCAGGAAGGCTACTGGCTGACCGGCTGGCAGCCGGGCGTCATGCCGGCGACGGGCGGGGTGGGCCGGCCGGGCGTGGTGGGGCCGCCCAGCTCGGTCGAGCGGCCCGGCGCCACCGACCCGACCGGTGTCATCGGCCGGCAGGCCACCCAGCCGGTGGCGCGCGTCATGGGGCCGCGTCACCAGATGCGCACCCTCTTCTCGGCCACCGAGGTGCTGGCCTGGCGCGGTGACGAGGAAGCCTGTCGCGCCACGCTGGAGGCGCTGGCCGCCGTGGTCCGGGAGCAGTCGGAACTGGCGTCGCAGGCCGGGCTGGAACGCGGTGACCTCATCGACTGGCGGGCCCAGCACCTGCTGACCGCGCAGCCGGTCGAGCAGACCCCGCACGGGCTGCGCGGCAGCTCCATCGTCGGCGCCGACCTGCGCAACACCCGGGACGAGGATCTCGGCACCGTCGACAACCTGGTCCTCAACCAGGAGACCGGCCAGATCAGCCATGTGTTGGTGTCGCGCGGCGGCTTCCTGGGCATCGGCGAAGACCACTATGCGGTGCCGTGGGAGGCCCTGAAGGTGGCTCCGGTCATCGACGCACTCGTCCTCGAGGTGCCCGAAGCGGCGGCCGAGAACGCCCCGACCGTGGACCCCGACGCCCCCGCCCCGGAAATCGCCCAGGTCGATCAGTACTGGCAGCAGTACATGCAGGACTGACGGGATCTTCAGGCAGTGGTGCGGAAATGCTCGATGACCATCCATCCGCCGATGGCGACAAAGCCGATGCCGGCGATCAGCTTGAGCGGCACGCCCTCGATGTAGCGGGCGGCCAGGGCGCCGATGAACACCGCCAGGGCCGACGACAGGACCAGGGCTGCGGCCGAGGCCAGGAACACGCCGAACGGCGAGATGTCCTTTTGGCTGGCGAACAGCATGGTGGCGAGCTGGGTCTTGTCGCCCAATTCGGCGATGAACACGGCCAGGAACACCGGGCCGAGGGCATAAAGCGAAGGCATTCTTCAGTCCTGTCGTGGGATGCTTTTGGTGTGAGCCGCGGCCTGCTCTTGTGCATCTTGGGCTGCCGCCCAAACCGGCTTGGGGCAAGCCCCAAACCCCTTTTCTTCTTCAAGAAAAAAGGGAGGTTTGGAGCGTAGCTCCAAGCTGGCGGCAGCCCTCCGCGTCAGCGGACCTGACCGGCTTTTAGCTTGCCGGCGGCAGGTCGCGGATCTGCTGTTCGATGTCCTGGCGGTTCGGGCTGTCGGGGGGCAGCGCGTCCAGCAAGCGGGTCCAGTGGGTGCGGGCGGCGGCGAAGTCGCCTTCGACCACGGCGCCGAGGCCGGCGAAGTACAGGGCCTCGGGGTTTTCGGGCTCGATGGCCAGAATCTCGCGCACCACGGTGGAGAACTCCGGCGGCGGCCTGTCGGCGCCACCGGTTTCGGCGTGGCTGAGCAGGGCGCTGGCCTGCCCGAAGCGCGAGTCCACGTCCTGCGGACGCAGCGCGGCGGCCTTGGCGTAGGCGCTCGCGGCATCCTCGAAGCGGCGCAGCACGCCGTAGGACCGGCCGAGGCGCATCCAGCCGTCGTAGTCGTCGGGGTTGGCGGCCAGGCGTTCGGCCAAGCCCTTGACCATGCTGTCGACCAGGGCCTGTTCGTCGGCGGTCAGGCCGGGCGCGGTGCGTTCGGCATCGGCCGCTGCGGCGGCGGCATCGCCCGCCGACGGGGTTTCGTCGCCCGTCGCTTCCAGGGCCAGTTCCTCTCCGCGCTGTTCGGCGTCGTAGACGTCAAGGGCGTGGATCGGCGGCACGCTGGCCGGCATCACACCGGTCTGCTGGCCAAGCGCCGCCATGCGCTGGCGCAGCATCGGCATCCACGGCGCGCCGGCCGGCGAGGTGGCCGACAGTTCGCGCCAGATGGCCATGGCCTTGCGCGGTTCGTCGGCCTGCGACTGGGCCAGGCCCAGGTAATAGCGGGCGCGCGGCTCGGCGCGGTCGAGGCGCAGGGCGTTGCGGAAGGCGGCCTGGGCCGGGGCGGACACCGTTCCGTCGGTGGCGAACACATGGGCTTCGCCGACCGAGGACCACACTTCGGGCGCCACGCCACCCAAGCGGACGACACGTTCGTAGGCGCCCAGGGCCTGCGGCCATTCCTGAAGGCGGGCATAGCCCTCGGCGAGTTCCAGCCAGCCGGCCTGATCGTCCGGCTTGGTCGCCATACGGGCCTGGAGCGCGGCGACCGAGTCGCGCAGTTCCCGGACTTCGGCCTCGGCCATGCCCAGACGTTCGGCCTGGCGGGCGGCAATCGGCCGGTCGGGCAGGCCGGGGGCGCCGATCATGCCGTACAGCACCAGACCGCCGACCGGAACCAGCAGGGCGAGCACGACGGCCAGGGCGACGCGCAGGCCTCGGCCGGTGTCGGCCACCGGGGCGTTCTTGCCGCCCTCGGCATCGACGCTCAACATGCGGCGTTGGATCTCGACGCGGGCGGCGTCGGCCTGCGTCCCGGTCAGCAGGCCGCGTTCGACGTCGCGGTCGATCTCGCCAAGCTGGTCCTTGTAGACCTGGATGTCATAGTCGGCCCGGCGCACGCTGTGTTTGGGGCGGCGCAGCAGGGGCACCACCACGAAGGCGGCGGCGGCGAAAGCGAACAGGCCGGATAGGAGGATTTGCAGGGTCATGCGGGGTCTCCGGCGCCGTCACTGTCCTTGAGAAGCTTGTCCAGGCGGCGCTTTTCCTCGGCCGACAGGGGCGGCGGAGGCGGTTCGGCCGACACGGCCTCGGCCACCATCGGCACGCTGCGGGCGCGGTAGAACCGCCAGCCGCCGAACGCTGCCAGAAGGGCGAAGACCAGCGGCCCGAACCACAGGATATAGGTCGAGCCCTTGAACGGCGGCCGCAGCAGGACGTAGTCGCCGTAGCGGTCGACCACGTACTTGACGACCTGATCATCGGCGTCGCCGGCCAGCAGCCGGTCCCGCACCACCAGCC
This sequence comes from Rhodospirillaceae bacterium, assembly GCA_041686745.1. Taxonomy (GTDB): domain Bacteria; phylum Pseudomonadota; class Alphaproteobacteria; order Rhodospirillales; family Rhodospirillaceae; genus Cauispirillum. The sequence goes on from JAWLDH010000003.1 coordinate 236,240, forward strand.
GCAGGTCGCGGGCCAGTTCGGCGTTGGACTCGTCGATGTTCTCGTTCTGGCAGACGACGCAGCGCAGTTCCTTGGAGATCTCGCGGGCGCGCAACTCCAGGACCGGGTTGTCCAGCATCTCGTCGGGTTCGACCGCGTGGACCGGCGCGGCGGCCAGCAATGCGGCGAAGATGGGGAGGAGGAGGCGGGTCATGAGCTTTTCCGCAACTGCGCGATCAGGGGCTTGAGCGTGTCTTCCCACACCTCGGGCGTGACGGGGCCGATGTGCTTGTAGCGGATGACCCCGCCGGCATCGACCACGAAGGTTTCCGGCGCGCCGGTCACCCCGAAGTCGATGGCGACGCGGCTGTCGGCGTCATGGCCCACGAGGTCATACGGGTCCCCATGACGGCCGAGCCAGCGCATGGCGTCGCGCGGGTCCTTCTCGCGCCACGCGATGCCGTGGATGGGCACCTCGCCGGTCTTGCCGATGGCGACCAGGATGGGGTGCTCGGCAATGCAGGCCACGCACCACGACCCGAAGATGTTGACCAGCGAGACCTGGCCCTTGAGGTCGGCGCTGGACAGCGGGCGGCCCCGGTCGGGCAGCGCCTCCAGGGCGAAGTCGGGAACCGGACGGTCGATCAGCACCGACGGGACGAGCTTGGGATCGCGGCCCAACCCGACCATGAATATGGAGGCGAGCACGGCCAGGACGACCACGGGCACAAGATAGATGAGCTTTTTCATGGTGCCCCTTACGCGCGGGCCGGCTTGGCGCCGGGTGCGGCCTGTGTTTCGCGACGGCGCACCGGGGCGCCCACGCGGTGACGGCGGTCGGACAGCGACACCAGCCCGCCCAGGCACAGCATGGCCGAGCCGTACCACAGGAACGGCACCAGCGGCTCGAAGTACAGGCGGGTCACGAAGGCCTTGCCGTCGGCCGTCGGGTCGCCGATCACGGCGTACAGGTCATGCAGCCCGGTGGTGTGGATGGCGGCCTCGGTGGTCGGCATCGGCGGCGCCGTGTAGGTGCGCTTTTCCGGGGTCATCAGGGCGATTTCCTCGCCGTCCTTGGACAGCCGGAAGGTGCCGCGCACGCCGGTGTAGTTCTCGTCCTCGAACGTTTCGGCCGACAGCAGGGTGAAGTCCCAGCCGTTGACGGTGACCGTCTCGCCAAAGGCCTGGGTCTGCACCGCCTCGCCCTTCCAGGCCGACGATGCCGTCACCCCGGCGACGATGAGGGCGATGCCGGCGTGGGCGATGGTCATGCCCCAGGCGGCGCGCGGCAGGTTGCGGGCCCGGCGGCCGCTTTCGGACAGCGGGGCGCGGAACAGCTTGATGCGGTCGCCGAACTCCATCAGCGTGCCGACGAACAGCCAGATCGCGAGACCAATGCCGAACGAGGCCAGGATGTCGCCCACGGCTCCGCCGCGCATCAGCCACACGGTGATCATGCCGGCAACGCCCAGGCCGGCCGCCATCCACAGGCGGCCGAGCGCACCGCGCAGATCGCCGCGCTTCCACGCCAGCATCGGGCCGATGGCCATGGCGATGATCGCCGGCACCATCAGCGGCACGAACACGCCGTCAAAGAACGGCGGCCCGACCGACACCTTGCCGAGGTTCAGGGTATCGGCGATCAGCGGGTAGAGGGTGCCGAGCAGCACCGTGGCGGTGGCCGTCGACATCAGCAGGTTGTTGAGCAGCAGGGCGCCTTCGCGCGACACCGGGGCGAACAGGCCGCCGCCCTTGAGCTGCGGCGCGCGCCAGGCGTACAGGACCAGCGCCCCGCCCACCGACACGACCAGCAGCAGCAGGATGAACAGGCCGCGCGTCGGGTCCGACGCAAAGGCATGGACCGAGGTGATGACGCCCGACCGCACCAGGAAGGTGCCCAGCAGGCTCATGCCGAAGGTCAGGATGGCCAGCAGGATGGTCCAGCTTTTCAGGCTGTCGCGCTTTTCCACCACGATGGCCGAATGCAGCAGCGCGGTGCCGATCAGCCACGGCATGAAGCTCGCGTTTTCGACCGGGTCCCAATACCACCAGCCGCCCCAGCCAAGCTCGTAGTAGGCCCACCACGACCCCAGCGCGATGCCGGCGGTCAGGAAGGTCCAGGCGACCAGCGTCCACGGCCGCACCCAGCGGGCCCAGGCGGCGTCCACCCGGCCCTCGATCAGGGCGGCGACGGCGAACGAGAAGGCCATGGAGAACCCGACGTAGCCCAGGTACAGCATCGGCGGATGGAACGCGAGGCCGGGGTCCTGCAGCAACGGGTTGAGGCCGCGCCCGTTGAACGGGGCGGGATCGATGCGCTCGAACGGGTTGGAGGTCAGCAGGATGAACAGCAGGAAGCCCACCGTGATCATCGCCTGCACCGACAGGGCGCGGGCGCGAAGCTGCGGCGGGATGTTGCTGCTCGACAGCGCCACGGCCAGGCCGAACACGACCAGCGTGGTGATCCACAGCAGCAGGGACCCCTCGTGGTTCCCCCACACGCCCGATATCTTGTAGAGCATCGGCTTGTCGGTGTGGGAGTTCTCGAACACGTTGGAAACCGAGAAGTCCGATACGATGAAGGAATACATCAGCGCGCAGAACGCGAAGCCGACCAGCAGGGCCAGGGCGACCGCGCCGGGACGGGCCATGCCCATCATGGCGGCGTCTCCGCGGTGGGCACCGACCAGCGGCACCACCGACTGGGCGATGGCGACGAAAAGCGCCAGAACCAGGGCGAAGTGGCCCAGTTCGGCAATGCTGAATGCGGCCATCAGGTCGCCCGGCATGGGCTAGCTCCCGGTCTGGGGGGTGGAGTCAGGCATGGTCATCGTGTTCGGCATCTTGCCGGTGCGCTGCAGGGCGTCCGACACTTCCGGCGGCATGTAGTTCTCGTCGTGCTTGGCCAGCACTTCGGTGGCCTGGAACACGCCCTCGGCGTTGAGGCGGCCCTCGGTCACCACGCCCTGGCCCTCGCGGAACAGGTCGGGGAGGATGCCGCTGAACACCACCGGGGTGGAGGCCGCGTAGTCGGTCACGGTGAAGCGGATGGTCTGGCCGTCGCGCTCCACCGAACCGTCCGCGACCATGCCGCCCAGGCGGAAGCGCTGGTCGGCGGCCAGGGGCTTGGTCTGCAGGTCGGACGGGCTGTAGAAGAACACCAGGTTGTCCTGGAACGCGGTCAGGACCAGGGCGGTGGCTGCCGACAGCAGCAGCATGCCCAGTCCGATCAGGGTAAGACGGCGCTTTTTGCGGGTCACCGGCTGGTCTCCTCGTTCGTGCCTTCGGCGGTCACGGGCGCTGTTGAGACTGTCTCTGGCGCGTCCTCGCGGGCGGCCCGGCGGCGGCGCGGGCCACGGGTGGCCAGCAGCGTTTCCAGGGTCCGCTCGCGGTTTTTCAGGCCGCGCCAGGTGGCGACGAACAGGGCCACCAGCACGATGGCGGTGACCGCGTAGCTCGGCCACACGTAGCCAGCATAACCGCCCATGTCGAAATAGTTTGCCATGACCTTTGTCAATTCCCGATCGAGGTCAGCATTCAGCCGTGGATTTCGCTCATGCGCAGGGCGCGGATCTTGGCGTCGGCGATCTCGGCCTTGATGCGCAGCAGAACCACGGTGACGTAAAAGGCCTTGAAGGCCAGGCCCATGACCAGCAGGGGCCACAGCATGGAGGGATCGACGGCCGGGCCGTCCATGCGCACCACACTGGCCGGCTGGTGCAGGGTGTTCCACCAGTCGACCGAAAACTTGATGATCGGCACGTTGACCACGCCGACCAGGGCCAGGACGGCCGCCGCCTTGGCGCCGCGCTGCGGGTCGTCGAAGGCGTTGTGCAGCGCCATGTACCCAAAGTACAGGAACAGCAGGATCAGCATCGACGTCAGGCGGGCGTCCCACACCCACCAGGTGCCCCACATCGGCTTGCCCCACAGGGCGCCGGTGACCAGGCAGACGAAGGTGAAGGCGGCGCCCACCGGAGCCGTGGCCCGTCCGGCCAGATCGGCCAGCGGGTGTTTCCAGATCAGCGCCACGGCGCTTGCCACCGCCATCGCCACGTAGGCGAACATCCCCATCCACGCCGCCGGGACGTGGACGTACATGATGCGCACGGTGTCGCCCTGCTGGTAGTCGCCGGGCGACCACACCAGGGCCAGGGCCAGGCCCGCCAGCAGGCTCACCACCAGCACGCCGTTGCTCCACGGCAGGATGGCATTGGCGAGCTTCAGGAACCGGTTGGGGTTCGCGAAACGATGCATGGGTTCTCCGGCCTCCCGCGCGGCCCGTTCGTCGGGCCGCCATTATATCAGGAGGAACTGTTGTAGCGATCCTGTGCGCCCGATTCCAGCAAGATCGGTCCGGGCATCTTAGTGGCTGCCGATATGGGCAGAAATGTGGCGGACGGCAAGAAGCACGAGAAGACGCCGTCGTCTATTCGACGGCCTGGCGCAGCGCCGCCCCGGTCGCCCACGGACACAGGGCCAGCGACACCAGCAGCATGGCGCCCATGATCAGCAACTGGGCACGGTACTCGAACCCCATCACCGCGGCGTCGATGGCCGACACCCCGAAGATCAGCACCGGGATGTACAGCGGCAGGACCAGCAGCGACAGCAGCACGCCGCCGCGCCGCGCCCCCAGCACCAGGGCCGCGCCGACCGCACCGATCAGCGACAGGGTGGGTGTGCCGACGGCCATGGCGGCGATCAGCACGCCGAACCCCTCGGAGTTCATGTTGAGCAGCACGGCCAGCACCGGGGCGGCCAGGATGAGCGGCAGCCCCGTGGTCAGCCAGTGGGCCGCCACCTTGCCCAGCACGATCACCGACAGCGGCATCGGGGCCATGGTCAGCAGGTCGAGCGAGCCGTCCTCGTAATCGGTCTGGAACAGCCGGTCGAGCGACAGCATGGAGGCCAGCAGCGCGGTCACCCACAGCACGCCGGCGGCGACCCGCTCCAGGATGCCCGACTCGGGGCCGACCCCGAACGGGAACAGCACCACGGTCAGCACGAAGAACGCCACCACCATCATGCTGTCCGACCCCTGGCGCAGGGCCAGGCGCAGGTCGCGGCGGATCACGGCGAGCAGGGCATTCATGTCTTTGCGGCCTCCCACTCGGCGTCCAGGGCATCCCAGGCGCTGGCCGAATCGACCGCGAAATCATCCATGTGGAAGGTCCGCGCGCCGGGCAGGGCGATCTCGGAATGGGTCGACAGGGCGACCATGCCGCCGGCCGCGCGATGCTCGGCAATGGCCTCCTCAAGCACCTTGATCGAGGCCTTGTCCAGCGCCGTGGTCGGCTCGTCGAGCAGCCACAGCGGGGCGGGCGCGGCGATCAGGCGGGCCAGGTTGACGCGGCGCTTCTGGCCGGCCGACAGCATCTTGCCCGGCACGTCGGACAGCCGCTCGATGGCGAAGCGGCCCAGGCCGCGCTGCACGGCGGCCGGCACGTCGGGCGTCTCGGGCGACCAGGTGCGGACCCAGAAGGCGATGTTCTCGGCCACCGACAGGACCGGTTTGACGGCGTCGAGGTGGCCGATGTAGCGGCTGCGTGCACCGTGTTCCTCGCGGTCGTCGCGCACCGGCGCGCCGTTCCACGACAGCGTCCCGGCGGCCGGCCGGATGAGCCCGGCCAGCAGGCGCAGGAAGCTCGACTTGCCCGACCCGTTGGGGCCGAGCAGCAACAGCGCCTCGCCCGGGGCCAGGGTGAAATCGAGGCCGGCGAACACCACCCGTTCGCCCCGGATGCACGTCAGGCCGCGCCCCTCGAACACCGAGGAGGCGGCAGGAGCAGCGGGCGCGACGGATGCGGCGGCAAAAGGTTCGGGCGCGGTCATGGCCGGACGATACCAGATGGACCGCCCCCGGCAACGGAAAACGGCGCTCCGGGGGGGATCGGAGCGCCGTTTACAGAGAGTGTCCGTTACGGAGAGTGTCCGTGTGGACTGCAGGTCGGCGGCCGATGCCCGGAGGGGGCAGGGGGGGATGCAAGCATCGGCCGCCGCGGCTGCGGTCAGATCACCGGTGAACCAGAGGGGGATTGGACCTCACCGGCGGGGCCGCCCCAGGGGGGCTGCGATGGGGACCGAAGAAACCACCACCGGAACGACCACGATGCTCATTCAGCCATCCGAATGTGGCAACACTTAGGACGGGAGTGGGTCTTTTCAGGGCGGGGGCGATTGAGGGCCGGCACCCTCCGCGCGGACGAGGCGCTTCTCGCTCTTTCCCGACCCGGGAGCGGCGCAATCAAAACCCGATTAAGAAAAATTACCTGTTGTCGAGTGCGATAAGCCTCTGGAAATGCTGCAATTCATTAATCGGATCCATCGACTCGAAATTGTGCCGCTCAAAATCCGATCAAGAGTGCTTTCGCCATTATGCCCAGTACGGAACGTACCCGGCCCGGGGGTGCTCGGCGTCAGCCGGACGGATGAGCGCCTCATCAAGGGCTTTCTTTATCACCCCTGAAGCCATCGCGGCGTTCCTAGCGGGTATTCCAAAACGTTCACAAAGAGTGTTGTTTTTCATCTTGTCGCCACTCAGGTACCGTAGAACGGCGTGGTGGTAGCACGCCCGAATCCTTTCCTGCGGCGTCATGCTCGCGAAGGTTCTGGGGCCGTACAACGTTACCTGCATGGTTCCGTCGCTTTCTCTGAAATCGGGGGGTGGGAGCTGATAAAGCTCGACCTGCGCGATCACCTTGTCGAGGCCGCTCCCCTGTTCTTCACACATGCCCATGCGCCTCATTAGGGACGCGAGCGCCTCATTCCGGGAGCGGGGTGGCAAATCGATCATGCGATCCGCTTGTACCAACGGTCGCCCGGGGTTGCTAACTTCAAGGCGGTCACTAAAGAGCTCAATGAGCGGCCCTGCGCCACGGATCGTCATGTCTTGGTGTATCAACGCGTTGGCCACGATTTCGCGTACTGCCAGATCGGGAAACAGAGGCTGTGCCTCTCTAAGAGCTTCCCCTATGTGTTCATTGCTTGGGAGCAAATCGTTTATGTAACGCAACAAGCCTGAAAAGCCAGCCGCGTAACCGCGTTGGCCGTCCCGTCTGTGCGTGACCTGCGCGGTCCTGTTCCGGCCGTCATATGCAACAAACCTCACCCCTTTCCGGGAAATTTCGGCGCCAAACTGGTCAAGATCAACGGCAAAGAGGATTGCGCCAAGGTTCGTTATGTTCCACCTACCGCCAACATCGCCGGAGATCAGGTTATCAGCTTTGAGATTTTCAAAAATGCCATCTCTGTTGTCTGGAAGTCTCTTTTTCGTCAGGCGAAAATAGCTAGCATAGTCAATGCTATCAAGTACCTCATCTCCCAGCAGAAAAGACTTGGCGATGCCGGTCTCCCAAGCGTACGGCCTGATTTGAGATAGAAGCTCTTGAAAACGATCAGGATAGTCTGAAAGCCTTGGAGTGGCACTGCCGATTCTAATGAACGCGGTGCCTTCAAATTCAACTGGGGCACTAGTTGCCGCTGGGATTTCAAAAAGAATGACGTTTCCGCCCGGATGCGGGATTTCGCGGAACGAAAACGCAACGCTTGGCTTAAGGCGTTGTGCAAGCCAAAGCTGGAAGCCTTGGTTTCCGACAGTCTTGCGGTCTGGGCAGAAAGTAGTCCCGACGATGGCCCGGTTGGAGTCGTTGATCCCCCAGACCATATACGCAAAGTCGCGGCCAGCCGCCCGTGCTGCGTTTGAGAGCGCAGAGCACCACTTCCCGATCATCTGCGGGTCTTCGTTGTTGTGCTTGAATTCAAGCCATTGGCATTCACCTGCCGTCGTGATGAGATCATTCAGTAGTGCAGCATCTCTGACGGAGTTCACTTTTGCCTCATAGCTCTGCGTTCACGTCTAGTAGCTGGTGCCCGCTGCCGGACTCGAACCGGCACTTCCTAGGGAAAGCGGATTTTAAGTCCGCTGCGTCTACCGATTCCGCCAAGCGGGCGTGCTGGGGCAGGAGGTCGCGCGAAGGTACCTCCGCGTGCAGCGGAGGGCAAGCGCGCGCTACCGGGATCCAAGGGGCAAGCCCCCCTTTGGCGGAGAGGGCGGCGGGTGCGGGCGGAGCCCGCGTCCCTTCCCCTACAACCGGCGTCAGGCCGTCGCGCCGTGGCAGTGCTTGTACTTCTTTCCCGACCCGCACGGGCAGGCTTCGTTGCGCGACACGCGGCCCCAGGTTTCGGGGCGTGACGGGTCGCGGTCGGCTTCGGCCACGGCGGGGTTGTGGATGGTGGCGGACGCGGCGACGCCGGGCACCGGGCCCCCGCCGACGGCGGGTTCGGGTTCCTGGTGTTCCATGCGCATGGTCTGCTGGGCGCGGGCGGCGGCCAGGTCCTCCTCGCGCGGCTGGGTCTGCATTTCGACCAGGCACAGGACCTGGGTGACGCGTTCGCGCAGGTGGGCCAGCATGGCCTGGAACAGTTCGAACGCCTCGCTCTTGTACTCGTTGAGCGGGTCGCGCTGGGCGTAGGCGCGCAGGTTGATGCCCTGGCGCAGGTGGTCGAGGTGGAGCAGGTGCTCCTTCCAGGTCTGGTCGAGCATCTGCAGCAGGATGCTCTTTTCGACCATGCGCCACGTTTCGGTGCCGTAGTTGGCGGCCTTGGCGGCGAGCTTCTCGTTGACGGCGGCCAGCACGCGCTCGCGGATTTCCTCCTCGGCGATGCCTTCCTCGGCCGCCCATTCGGTGATCGGCAGGTCGAGGTTGAACACCCGCAGGCAGTCCTCCTGCAGGCCCTTCACGTCCCACTGTTCGGCCATCAGCTTGGGCGGGATGGCGCGGTGGACCATGGTCTCGACCACTTCCTCGCGCATTTCGACGAGGTCTTCGGCGACGTCGGCGGCCTGCATCAGTTCGCGGCGCTGTTCGTAGACCACCTTGCGCTGGTCGTTCATGACGTCGTCGAACTTCAGGACGTACTTGCGGGCCTCGAAGTTGCGGGCCTCGACCTTCTGCTGCGCCTTTTCCAGGGCCTTGTTGATCCAGGGGTGGACGATGGCCTCCCCTTCCTCAAGGCCGAACTTGCGCAGCATGCCGTCCATGCGGTCGGACCCGAAGATGCGCATCAGGTCGTCTTCGAGCGACAGGAAGAAGCACGACCCGCCGGGATCGCCCTGACGGCCGGAACGGCCGCGCAACTGGTTGTCGATGCGGCGGCTTTCGTGGCGTTCGGTGCCGATGACGTAGAGGCCGCCGGCGGCCAGGGCCTCCTGCTTCTTGGCCTCGATGTCGGCGATGATGTCGGCGACGCGCGGGTCGTCCTTGGGCAGGGCGCCCGGCTCGACGCCGAGGTCCTTCCACACGCGCATTTCGAGGTTGCCGCCGAGCTGGATGTCGGTGCCGCGACCGGCCATGTTGGTGGCGATGGTCACCGCGCCGGGCACGCCGGCCTGGGCGATGATGTAGGCTTCCTGTTCGTGATAGCGGGCGTTGAGGACCTGCGGCTTGATCTTCATCTTCTTGCGCAGCAGGTCGGCCAGGTATTCCGACTTCTCGATCGACGTGGTGCCGACCAGGCAGGGCTGGCCGCGCTTGTTGCAGTCCTCGATCAGTTTGGCGACGGCGTCGTACTTCTCGCGCGCCGTGCGGTACACCTCGTCGGACTGGTCGATGCGGCTCTGCGGGCGGTTGGACGGCACTTCGACGACTTCGAGGCCATAGATCTCGGCGAACTCGCCGGCCTCGGTCATGGCCGTGCCGGTCATGCCGGCCAGCTTGGGATAGAGGCGGAAGAAGTTCTGGAAGGTGATCGAGGCCAGGGTCTGGTTCTCGGCCTGGATTTCGACGCCTTCCTTGGCCTCCAGCGCCTGATGCAGGCCTTCGGAGTAGCGGCGGCCTTCCATCATGCGGCCGGTGAACTCGTCGATGATGACGACCTTGCCGTCCTTGACCATGTAGTCCACGTCGCGGGTGAACAGGGCGTGGGCCTTGAGCGCCTGGTTGGCGTGGTGGACCAGCGTGACGTTGTTGATGTCGTAGAGGTTGCCCTCCTCGAGCAGGCCGGCGTCGCGCAGCAACTGCTCCAGCGCCTCGGTGCCTTCGTCGGTGAAGGTGACGGTGCGGGCCTTCTCGTCCTTCTCGTAGTACTCGGGCTTGACGTCGCGGATGACGCGGTCGACGGCGGCGTAGAGGTTCGTCGCGCTCTCGCTCGGCCCGGAAATGATCAGCGGCGTGCGCGCCTCGTCCACCAGGATGGAATCGACCTCGTCGACGATGGCGTAGGAGAACGGCCGCTGCGCCATGTCCTCCAGGCGGAACTTCATGTTGTCGCGCAGGTAGTCGAAGCCCAGCTCGTTGTTCGTGCCGTAGGTCACGTCACAGGCATAGGCGTCCTTGCGCTCCTGGTCGGTCAGCTCATGGACGATCACGCCGACGCTCAGGCCAAGGAAGCGGTAGACCTGCCCCATCCAGCCGCTGTCGCGCTTGGCCAGGTAGTCGTTGACGGTCACCACGTGGACGCCGTTGCCCGACAGGGCGTTGAGATAGACCGCCAGCGTCGCCACCAGGGTCTTGCCTTCGCCGGTCTTCATTTCGGCGATCTTGCCCTGGTGCAGCACGATGCCGCCCATCATCTGCACGTCGTAGTGCCGCTGGCCGAGCGTCCGCTTGGCCGCCTCGCGCACGGTGGCGAAGGCCTCGACCATCAGGTTGTCCAGGGTTTCCCCCTTGGCCAGGCGCTCGCGGAACCAGACGGTGCGGGCGCGCAGGTCGTCGTCGGACAGCGCCTCCAGATCCGGTTCCAGCGCGTTGATCGCGTCGACCGTCTTGCGCAGGGACTTGATGAAGCGGTCATTGGCGGAACCGAAAAGCCGCTTGGCGATGGCGCCGATCATGCAGACCTCAGAAGTGGCGGAAACCGAAGGACGAATGTCCGGCAGGACGGGCGATGACAGACCCATGCCCGGACGGTGACAGACATAGAGCGAGCCGACAAGCGTGTCAACGAGAGCCCCCCTGATGGGGCAGGTTATGGGGCGGGTTGGCTGCCTTGCGGGCGCCTAAAAAGTGTGGTCTGGTTGCCGCCGATACCTTCGTCGAGACACCATAAGGAATCTTCATGTCGCACGCCTTTCTGCGTCACGCCGCGCTGGCCGCCCTTGTCGCCGCCGGTCTCGGCCTTGCTTCCCTGCCGTCCGTTGCCGTGGCCGCCGACGCCGATCCGGTGGTCGCCGTGGTCAACGGCGAAAAGATCAAGCGGTCCGACCTGGAGGCCATGAAGGCCCGCGTCGGCCAGCAGATCCCCCAGCTCGCCGCGATGCCGCTGGAGGCCGTCTACGAAGGACTGCTCGACCGCGCCATCGACCAGAAGCTGCTGACCGCCGCCGGCAAGAAGGCCGGCCTCGAAAAGGATCCCGAGGTCATCAAGCAGCTCGACCAGGTCCGCCAGGAACTGGTTCAGCGCGCCTTCCTGCAGCGCGCCGTCGAAAAGACCCTGACCGACGCCAAGCTCAAGGAAGCCTATGACCGCATGGTCAAGGAAACCCCGCCCGAGGAAGAGGTCAAGGCCCGCCACATCCTGCTCGAAAGCGAAGAGGCCGCCAAGGCCGTGATCGCCGAGGTCAAGAAGGGTGCCGACTTCGCCAAGCTGGCCGAGGAAAAGAGCACCGGCCCGTCCGGCCCGCAGGGCGGCGACCTGGGCTGGTTCACCAAGGGCACCATGGTCCCCGAATTCGCCGAAGCCGCCTTCGCCATGAAGCCCGGCGACGTCACCGAAACCCCGGTGCAGACCCAGTTCGGCTGGCACGTCATCAAGGTCGAAGACCGCCGCACCGCCGAGCCGCCGGCCTTCGAAGACGCCAAGGAAGACCTGCGCGCCCAGCTGGCCGAGGAAGCCGTCACCGAAGTCCTCGCCGACCTGCGCAAGGACGCCAAGGTGGAAACCTTCGGCCTGGACGGCGCCAAGAAGTAATCGGTTTCCCGCCAGTCGGGATGAGGCCAGCCGCCCTGCACGGAAACCCGCGCAGGGCGGTTTTTCTTTGGGGCGGGCGCAACGCCGAGCGCGATTTCAGCGGCGTACGTTCGAAAGAGAGGGCGGCACAAGCGTCGGTCCTGCCCACTACCGCTTTCAGGCAGTCAGGACGTCGGCGATTTCGCGAAACCTTTCGAGATCCTTCGGATGATCGGGCAGAACCAAATCTTTTTCAATTTCGCCGATCACGCTGCGAATTACTTCGCTCTTTTTCAGCCCTGATGCAGACATCAGCACCTTGAGATTATCGTCCGTCCTGGGCGCCAGCTTGAGCGACAAGCGTTTTGTTGGGCTCGCCTTTGCTCCCGCTTGCCGCGTCTTGAAGCTCAAGAAATTCTGTTGGAGCCTGCCGATGCTTTCAGAGTCCGTGGAAATGCGTCGCAGATAATAGGCAATCAAGGTCTTGCGCAGCTTGGTGCCAGCCGTCGAGTCAATACGATATACAGCCAAATCCAAAAGGTCCATTTCCGGTGCCGCGAGTGTCACCTCAAGTGGGATGTCGGCTACCTCCCGCGCGCGTCGGACTGCGGGCGTCGACTGGGCCGGCAGGGCGACGACATGGTCGCAACGGTCACAAACGGCCGCCAGGACAGCCTTGACGACGCCGCTGCCGTCCCCAAAGGGAACATCCCGGTACGCGAAGGTCGTCGAGACCAGCGAGCCGCAGTGCTCGCAAATCGCCTTTGACTTGTCGCCTGCCCGGTAGATTTTCATAGTTTCCTCACTGGTGGACGCTGATGAAGATCGTGTCAGGATCCACAAAGTAAAATTTTATGTACCAACCATCTCTCTTCAGAGTGTGTACTTCGATATCCCTGGAGAGATGATGTGGCGAACTCGCGTGGTGATCTCCGGTACACCGATTAACGATTTCACAGAGCTGCTCAGCCGTGATTTGACCCATTTGAAGCAGGTTTTTTACGTCTACGTTGCTCCTTGCTTCATGTTGATAAGTTCCTTGCTGAAGCGCGGCGATCAGGCGTTTTTTGGCGAGCTTGAATCCCATCCGCAGTTTCAATATACGAACTTCCTCGTACAAATCAAGCTTTCCGGCTTGATCGGCCAGCGGCCATCACGCCGTCTTGTCGGGAAACCGGCAGATGTCGCGCACCACGCAGTGGGGGCAATCGGGTTTGCGGGCCTTGCAGATGTAGCGGCCGTGCAGGATGAGCCAGTGGTGGGCGTTCTGGACGAAGGCCTTGGGGGTGATCTTCTCCAGGCGGTCCTCGACGGCGCGCGGCGTCTTGCCGATGGCCAGCCCGGTGCGGTTGGAGATGCGGAAGATGTGGGTGTCCACCGCGATGGTGGGCAGCCCGAAGGCGACGTTGAGCACCACGTTGGCGGTCTTGCGGCCGACGCCGGGCAGGGTTTCCAGGGCGTCGCGGTCGTGGGGGATCTGGCCGCCGTAGCGGTCGACCAGGATCCTGGACAGGGCGACGACGTTCTTGGCCTTGGTGTTGAACAGGCCGATGGTCTTGATGTGGTCGCGCACCGCCTCCTCGCCCAGGGCCACCATCTTTTCAGGCGTGTCGGCGGCGGCGAACAGGCCGCGCGTGGCCTTGTTGACGCCCTTGTCGGTGGCCTGGGCGGACAGCACCACGGCGACCAGCAGGGTATAGGGGTTGGTGTACTCCAGCTCGCTCTTGGGCTCGGGCAGGGCGGCGGCCAGGGCGCTGTAGAACGCCTCGATTTCCTTTTTGGTCAGGGCTTTCATGGCGCGCTCACCGCAGGGGGCGCAGCCAGAAGCGCATGGGCTTGGCGGTCTCGGTCGGGGCGCCGATGTCGCGCCAGGTGAAGGTGGTCTGCAGGTCGGGCCGGGCGGTGTAGCCGCGTGCCGTCCAGAAGCCGTCCAGGGGCCGCCAGTCGGCCGGGCGGTCGGGGTGGTCGGCCGGGCGCACCACGGCGCAGAAGGCGCACAGGGCAAGGCCGAGGGCGCGGGCGTGGGCCTCGCGCCCGTCAAAGAACGCATGGCCGATGCCGCGCCCGCGATACTCCGGCAGCAGCACCGATTCGCCGAGGTAGAACACCTCGGCCGGGTCGATGCCGGCCGCCTTGAAGGGGACGGCGACGGCGTCGGGCGCGTCGGTCAGCGGCAGGCCGGTGGCGGCGCCGACCACGCGGTCCCCGTCGAACGCCGCGACCACCACGCCACCGGCCGAATCGGCATAGGGCACCAGGTAGCGCCGCTCGTAGTCGCTGTCGCCGTCATAGAGGTACGGGTATTCCCGAAACACCGCGATGCGCAGCCGCGCGAGGTCGTCCAGATGGGCGCGGGCGGCGGCTCCGGTCAGGGTCTCGGTGCGCAACGTGGTCATGGGACCTCCCGTGTTCAGCCGCTGAATCCCAGCACGTCGGCCATGGTGTAGAGGCCCGGCGCGCGGTCCTTGGTCCACAGGGCCGAGCGCACCGCCCCCTTGGAGAACACGCCGCGCGAGCTTGCCTTGTGGGTCAGTTCCAGGCGTTCGCCGTCGGCCGCGAAAATGGCCGAGTGGTCGCCCACCACGTCGCCGCCGCGCAGGGTGGCGAATCCGATGGTGCCGGCCTCGCGCGCGCCGGTGATGCCTTCGCGGCTGAGCACCTGGACGTCGTCCAGGGCGACGCCCCGGCCCTTGGCGGCGGCCCGGCCGATGCCGAGCGCGGTGCCCGAGGGGGCGTCGACCTTGTGGCGGTGGTGCATCTCGACGATCTCGATGTCGTAGTCGATGCCGAGCTTGCCGGCGACCAGTTCGGTCAGCGCGAACAGCAGGTTGACCCCGACCGAGAAGTTGGGCGCCATGACGATGGGCACACCGGCGGCGGCGGCTTCGATGCGCGCCGTCTGCTCCTTGTCGAGGCCGGTGGTGCCGATGATGAGCGCGGTCCCGGTGGCGGCGGCCAGTTCGGCATGGGCCACGCTGGCCGCCGGTCTGGTGAAGTCGATCACCGCGTCGGCCGCCTCGAACACCGCGCGGGCATCGGTGCTGATGGCCAGCCCGGAGGGGTCAAGCCCGGCCAGAACGGCGGGGTCCTGCCCGACGAAGGGCGAGTTCGGCGGCTCCGTGCCGCCCGCCAGGACGCAGCCCGGCGTGGTGGCGATCTCGTGAACCAACGTGCGGCCCATGCGGCCGGCACAGCCAACAACGGCGATCTTCATGGCGGCGTCCCTCGGGTACGGAAAACTCTTGTGTCCGGTTTAGCGGGCGTGGCGGGAAATTGGAAGGTCCGGGTTGGGGAAGTGAACCACAGAGGCACAGAGACACAGAGGGCGCCACCCACCGCGCCGCAGGCAAACGGTCAAAACGCTAACGCAGATCTTGCGCTGCGCGCGCCCCTCCTCCGACCCTCACTGCCTCTGTGTCTCTGTGGTTCACACTTCTTCCCGCACCCCAACGAAAAAGCCCCGCCGGAGCGGGGCTTCTTGTCTTAGATGCCGCGGCGGCCGAGGCGGCGGATCTGGCGGTGCATGGGGCGGAAGCGGTCCATGTACTGCGGCAGAATGGCCTCGGCGGGCTCGGGCTCGATGCCCAGGTCGGCCAGGCCGGGGAAGTCCCCGCTGACGACGTTGGGGCGTTCCATCAGGCGGACCTGATCGGGGGTCAGCGGCGGGTTGGGCAGGAACTGCAGGAACGCGGCCTGCAGGCGGGCCACCCACATGGGCACCGGGACGACCGGGCGGTTGCGCCGCGTCTCGTGCGAGACCTGCTTCATCACGTCGCGCAGGGTCAGGACCTGGGGGCCGCCCAGCTCGAACGTCTTGCCGGCAAGCTGTGGGTCTTCCAGGGCCTTCACGAAGGCGTCGGCCACGTCGCCGACGTAGACCGGCTGGAACTTGGGACCGCCGGCGCCGAAGATGTCCAGGGTCGGCATGCCGCCCTTGTCGCGGCGCAGGGCCGGGGCGTCGGAGGCGAAGTACGGCAGCACCGGGAACAGACGGGCCATGGCGGCGAATCGGTTGTAGAAGCCGTCCTCGGGCCCGAAGATCACCGACGGGCGCATGATGACGGCGCCGGGGAAGGCGGCGCGCACCTGCTCCTCGCCCTCGGCCTTGGACCGGGCGTAGGCGGCGGGGCTGGCGCGGTCGGCGCCGAGCGCGCTCATGTGGACCAGGGTCTTGACCCCGGTCTCCTTGGCGGCGCGGGCGATGCGGCCGGCGCCCTCGGCATGGATGGCGTCGAAGGTGGCCTTGCCGCTTTCGTGCAGGATGCCGACCAGGTTGACGACGGCGTGGGCCCCGGACACGGCGCGCAGCACCGATTCGTCCTTGAGCAGGTCGGCGGCGACCACCGAGATCTGCCCCAGGTCGCCCAGCGGCTTGAGGAACTTGGCCGCTTCGACGTCGCGCACGGCAACGCGCACACGCCAGCCGCGCTCAGCCAGCTTGTTGACCAGGTGGCGCCCGACGAACCCCGAGCCGCCGAAAATGGTCACCAGGCGATCAGCGCCCAGACGGTTTACCATGGCAGTCTTGCCTCCCTCTGCGGAATGGTGGCGAAACCTCGCACACCCGGACGTGTTAGGCAATATACGGCACACGGTGAAGAACGGATTTCCCGCCCGGTCAGGTGGGGACCGCACCACCCTTTGCCGGGCCGCCGTCGGCAATTTCCGGCGCTCCGTCTTTTTTGCGGATTTTTCAAACGACCGTGTTGACAAGGGGGTCGCCAGGCCGTAAGTATCCGCTCCCACCGCCGATCAGTGCCAAATACAGGCCCGGCGGCGCCCCTGAGCCCAGGTGGCGGAATTGGTAGACGCGCAGGTTTCAGGTACCTGTGGCCGAAAGGTCGTGGAAGTTCGAGTCTTCTCCTGGGCACCAAATTCGCAAGACGAAAAAGACCGCGCAGCAGGCAACAGCCTCTGACGCGGTTTTTTCATTGACCGGTCGGCGTCGTCCGGCTCCACTTCCTTTTTATCCCAAACCCAGGGGGCTCTCGTGACCATCCACTACCATCGTGGCGATCTGCCGGCCGGCGTGGACTTCGGGTCCTCGGTCGCGGTCGATACCGAAACCATGGGCCTGTCGCTGGTCCGTGACCGCCTGTGCGTGGTGCAGCTTTCGTCGGGCGACGGCACGGCGCATGTCGTGCAGGTCGGCGGCAAGCTGGGCTACGATTGCCCCAACCTCAAGGCCCTGCTGGGCAATCCCGGCGTGACCAAGATCTTCCACTACGCGCGCTTCGACGTGGCCCAGATCAAGCGCCACTTCGGCATCGACGCGACGCCGGTGTACTGCACCAAGATCGCCAGCCGCCTGACCCGCACCAACACCGACCGTCATTCGCTGAAGTCGCTGTGCCTGGACATGCTCGGCATCGACCTGTCCAAGGACCAGCAGTCCAGCGACTGGGGCGCCGAAGTTTTGGACGAGGCGCAGCAGCGCTACGCCGCCTCGGACGTGCTGTATCTGCACCGCCTCAAGGAGCAGCTCGACGGTCTGCTGGCGCGCGAAGGCCGGGCCGACATCGCGCGGGCGTGCTTCGACTTCCTGCCGACCCGCGCCGCGCTCGATCTGGCCGACTGGGGCGAAGTGGACATCTTCAGCCACTAGAGGCGGCCCCCGGCTGCCCTTGCGGACGCGGCGGGACGGCCCCAGCGGGCGCCCTTGCGGACGCGGCGGAACGGCCTAAGTCCCCTGGAGTTGACCGGTCTGGCGGTGGAGGCCATACTCGGCCGCCCGCCACCACTCTTGCAGGAAAGACCTCGCCCGTGCCGACCACGGACGCTCTCAGCGCTGTAACCGATGCTCACACCCCGGCCCCCACTCCGGCCGTGGCCGCCGCCCGCCGGACCCTGGCGACCGAGGCGGAGGGGCTGCGCCTGCTGGCCGACAGCCTCGACGGCGCCTTCACCGCCGCCGTCGAGACTCTGGCGTCGGTCAAGGGGCGCGTGGTGGTCAGCGGCATGGGCAAGAGCGGCCACGTCGCCCGCAAGATCGTCGCCACCCTGGCCTCGACCGGGACGCCGTCGTTCTTCGTGCATCCGGCCGAAGCGAGCCACGGCGATCTCGGCATGGTGACCCGGGACGATGCGGTGGTGGCGCTGTCCAACTCCGGCGAGACGCCGGAACTGTCCGACATCGTGGCCTATACCCGCCGCTTCGCCATTCCCCTGATCGGCATGACCAGCCGCGGCGACAGCACGCTGGCCCAGGCGTCCGACCACGCCCTGGTCCTGCCGCCGGCCGCCGAGGCGTGCCCGCTGGGCCTCGCGCCGACCACCTCGACCACCATGATGCTGGCGCTCGGCGACGCCCTGGCCGTCGCCCTGCTGGAGCGCAGCGGCTTCACGGCGGCCGACTTCCGGGTGTTCCATCCGGGCGGCAAGCTCGGCCAGCGGCTGCTCAAGGTCAACGACCTGATGCACCGCAGCGGCGAACTGCCCCTGGTGCCGCCCGACACCCTGATGTCCGAGGCCATGGTCGTCATGTCCGGGCGCGGCTTCGGGTCGCTGGGCATCGTCGATGCCGCCGGCACGCTGCTCGGCATCATCACCGACGGCGACTTGCGCCGCCACATGGCGCCGGACCTGCTCGGCCGCACGGTCGAAAGCGTGATGACGGTTAACCCCATGGTGGTGGCGCCGACCCAGCTCGCCGCCGAGGCCATGCAGATCATGAACGCCCGCAAGATCACCACGTTCTTCGTGGTCGAGGACGGGCGTCCGGTCGGTCTGCTGCACATCCATGACCTGCTGCGTGCCGGGGTGGCATGACCATCCCGCCGGAGCGCCCGCCGGAACGGGGGCCTGAGCGAAGGGTTGGCCGCTACAGCCGCTTCGTCAACCTGATGAAGGTGGCGCTGCCGGCCCTGGCCCTGCTGCTGACCCTGATGGTGGTCGCCTGGCCGCGCCTGCAGCACACCGCGTCGGACCTGTTCTCGGTCAGTTTCGGCACGCTCAGCGGCGGCAGCGTCGGCAGCCAGCGCCTGGTCAATGCCCGCTACCACGGCACCGACGCCGACAACCAGCCTTTCATGGTCACCGCCGACCTGGCCGAGGAAACCGAGCCCGGCTCGCGCGTCGTGCGCCTGACCAACCCCAAGGCCGACATGACGTCCAGCGACGGCGCCTGGATGATGATGGCGGCGCGCACCGGGGAGTACAGCCAGGACAAGAACGACCTGACCCTCAGCGGCGGCGTCGACCTGTTCCACGATGACGGCTACGAACTGCATACGCCGTCGGCCACCCTGAACCTGCGGGCCGGGACCGCCACGGGCACCGAGCCGGTCAACGCCCAGGGCCCGCTGGGCAGCCTGACCGCCGAAGGCTTCACCTACGACCGCGATGCCGGCCGCGTCGAATTCACCGGCCGCGCCCGCCTGCTGCTGCGGCCCGATGCGGCGGCCAAGCCGGAGACGCAGTCGGAGACGCAGGCGGGGGCCGTGGCCGAACAACGCCCCGCCGGGCAGGAGGATCCCCGATGATGACCCGCTTCCCGACCCTGCTGGGCACCAGCCTGTGCGCTTTTCTGATCGCCGCCTCCCCCGCCGGGGCGCAGGGCCTCGACCTGTCGGGCGGCGGCGGCGGCGAGCGCGGCCCCATCGAGGTGCTGGCCGACAACGGCATCGAGTGGCAGCAGTCGGCCCGCCAGTTCACGGCGCGCGGCAACGCCACGGCGACGCGCGGCGACGTCACTGTGCGGGCCGATGAACTCATCGCCTCCTACCGCGAGACGTCCGGTGGCGGCACCGACATCAGCCGCCTGGAGGCCCATGGCGGCGTGCGCATCTCCTCGCCCACCCAGACCGCCACCGGCACCACCGCGGTCTATGACCTCGACACCGGCAAGGTCGAACTGTTCGGCAAGCCGGCCCGCCTGGTCACCCCGACCGAAACCCTGACCGCCAACGACCGCCTGACCTATGACACGGTGCGCGGCATCGCCACGGCCGAAGGCGGCGCCACCATCGAGCAGGCCGGGCCGCAGGGCAGCCGCATCCTGCGCGCTCCCGTCCTGCAGGCCACGCTGGTGTCGGCGCCGGGCGGCGGCACCGCCCTGAGCACGGTCGAGGCACGCGGCGGGGTTGAAATCGTCACCCCCCAGGAAACGGCACACGGCTCGCAAGGCAACTACGATGCCAATACTGGTATCGCTACCCTCACCGGTTCGGTTAGAATCGTCCGCGGGGACAACGTGCTGACCGGCTCGCGCGCCATCGTGGACATGCGCAGCGGCGTCAGCACCCTGCAGGGCGGAGCGGGGGCGGAGGGCCAGGGCCAGGGCCGCGCCCGCGCCGTCATCAACCCCGACAGTGAACGCCAGCAGGACCAGTGACGCCACCGGGACGAGGTAGGGAAGGACTATTGATGGATGAAGCCCCCGGCGGCTCCCCCAGCGAGCCCGTCGCCCGGTCCGACGACGGCGGCCCCCGGCTGGTCGCCGAGTCCACCGGCCTGCGCGTGCACAACATCGGCAAGCGCTACAAGCGCCGACCGGTCCTGCGCGACGTCAGCCTGTCGGTGCAGCGCGGCGAGGCGGTCGGCCTGCTCGGTCCCAACGGGGCGGGCAAGACGACGTGCTTCTACTGCGTCACCGGCCTCGTTAGCCCGGATACCGGCAGCATCGAACTGGACGGCCGCGACGTCACCGGCCTGCCCATGTACCGCCGCGCCCGCCTGGGCATCGGCTACTTGCCGCAGGAAGCCTCCATCTTCCGGGGCCTGAGCGTGGAGAACAACATCCGCGCCGTCCTCGAGGTCGCCGAGCCGGTGGCCGACAAGCGCGAAGTCCAGCTCGACGAGCTGCTGGCCGAGTTTTCCATCACCCACCTGCGCCGCGCCCCGGCCCTGTCGCTGTCGGGCGGCGAGCGGCGGCGCGTGGAGATCGCCCGCGCGCTGGCCTCGCGCCCGCACTTCATCCTGCTCGACGAGCCGCTGGCCGGCATCGATCCCATCGCCGTGGGCGAAATCCGCGACCTGGTGTCGCACCTCAAGGACCGGGGCCTGGGCGTGCTGATCACCGACCACAACGTGCGCGAAACCCTCGACATCATCGACCGCGCCTACATCCTGCACGAAGGCACCGTGATGATGGAGGGCACGCCCAAGGACATCGTCGCCCACGAAGGGGTGCGCCGCGTGTACCTGGGCGAGAGATTCAGCCTGTAGCGGACGGGGAAAGGGGGACGGTCATGGCCATGCAGCCGCGCCTCGACCTGCGCCAGACGCAGTCGCTGGTGATGACGCCGCAGTTGCAGCAGGCGATCAAGCTGCTGCAACTGTCCAACATGGAACTGAACGTCTTCGTCGACCAGGAACTGGAGCGCAACCCGCTGCTCGAACGCGACGAGCGCGGCGCGTCGGCCGGACTTGAGGCCGATGTGCCGGTGGAACAGCGCCGCGACGGCGACAGCCTGCTGGTCGACCGCCCGGAAAGCGGCGCGTCCGAAGCCCCCCTCGACATCGAGATCGACAACTCCTTTGACGAGGGCAGCGCCAACGAAGGGCCGTCCTATGATCCCGACGCTGGTTCCGACGTGGGCGCGTGGCAGCGGGCCGACAGCGGCGGCGGCGGGCGCGGGTTCGAGGGCGACGACCGGGCCTTCGACGAGACCTTGTCCGAGCCGGTGTCCCTGCGCGACCATCTGGTCGAACAACTCGGCATGGACCTGCACGACGCGGCCGACCGCATCATCGGCCTCGCCCTGATCGACAGCCTCGATGAGAACGGCTGGCTGACCACCGACTTGGCCGAGCTGGCCGACGGCCTGGGCGCCCCGCTGGCCGATGTCGAGCGCGTTCTGGCCGCCGTGCAGTGCTTCGACCCGCCCGGCGTGTTCGCCCGCTCGCTCAAGGAATGCCTGGCCCTCCAGTTGATCGACCGCGACCGCTACGATCCCTGCATGGCGGCCCTGCTGGAGAACCTGGAGATGGTCGGCCGTCGCGACTTCGCCGGCCTGATGCGGGTGTGCGCGGTCGATGCCGACGATCTGCACGACATGCTCGGCGAGCTGCGGGCGCTTGACCCCAAGCCGGGCCTGCGCTTCATCGACAGCGCCGCGCCGCCGATCATTCCCGACGTGCTGATGCGCCCCGCTCCGCCGGGCAACCAGGAGGGCGCGACGTGGGCCGTCGAGTTGAACCCCGAGACGCTGCCCCGCGTCCTGGTCAACACGCGCTATTACGCCCAGGTGTCCAAGGGCAAGCGGTCCAAGGACGACAAGGCGTTCCTGACCGAGAACTTCCAGACGGCGTCCTGGCTGGTCAAGGCGCTGGACCAGCGGGCGACCACCATCCTCAAGGTGTCCACCGAACTGGTGCGCCAGCAGGCGGCGTTCTTCGAGCGTGGCGTCCAGGGCTTGAGGCCGCTCATCCTGCGCGACATCGCCGAGGCCATCGAGATGCACGAAAGCACGGTCAGCCGCGTGACCTCGAACAAGTACATCGCCACGCCGCGCGGCATCTTCGAACTGAAGTACTTCTTCACCCAGTCCATCGCCGGGGCCAATGGCGCCGACGCCCATTCGGCCGAAGCGGTGCGCGACCGCATCAAGTCGCTGATCGACGCCGAACCGCCGGCAAAAATTCTTTCGGATGATGCTCTTGTTGTCATGCTGCAGAAAGAAGGGATCGACATCGCGAGGCGTACCGTGGCCAAGTACCGCGAGGCGATGCGGATCCCCTCATCCGTTCAGCGTAGGCGTGAGAAGTCCGTCCTGGCATGCAACGGCCGGGCGGGGTAGTGCGTCCATGGGCACGACCTGATACCATCTGCCGGGACAGGAAAGTCGGAGGGGAGACTCATCCATCGATGTTCCCAGCTATCGGTGTTCCCAAACTTCGATGTTCCTTGACTTGGACCCGGTGCCTGCCTATCGTCCGCTCCTTCGTGCGGAGGCGGTGCCTGGACACCGGCCGCCCGCCGTTGGGCAGCAGGCAACAGACCGATTGGTTCGCCTTCGCCTGCGCGACGTGTTTGGCTTTATGACACGTTCCGCGTAAATCGGCGCCGTTGGCGCGCCCAGTGAAGCCGCGCCGTCAAGCGCGCCCTGTGAAGCCGAAAGAGGCCTCGGTATGGACATCACGACCCTCATCAGCCCGGAAAGCGTGATCCCGAACCTGAAGGTGACCAGCAAAAAGCAGGCCCTGCAGGAACTGGCCCGTGAAGCCGCTGCGCTTACCGGTTTGCATGAACGCGCCGTATTCGACACGCTTCTGGAACGCGAACGCCTGGGCACCACCGGTGTCGGCAATGGCATCGCCATCCCGCACGGCAAGCTGCCCCAGCTTGGCCGCCTGCATGGCCTGTTCGCGCGCCTGGAACGTCCCATCGACTTCGAGGCGATCGACGAACAGCCGGTCGACCTGATCTTCCTGCTGCTCGCCCCCGAAAGCGCCGGCGCCGACCACCTCAAGGCCTTGGCCCGGGTGTCCCGCCTGCTGCGCGACCGCAGCATGTGCGAGAAGCTGCGCGGCACCGACACCGCCGAGGGGCTCTATGCCCTGCTTGCCGAAAGCGAAGCCCAGGCGGCTTAGTCGCCGTCCGGTGGCAGCCGGCCCCTTGCTGGGGTCCTCGGCAAAACCCATCTGAGCAGTCAGGACTGTCTTGATTGCGCGAGGGGTTTGCGGGTGGCTGCGAACTTTGATCCCTTGTTGAATGCCATCGAGGGCGTGGCCTACACCACCGACCCGCAGGGCATCCTCACGGCCTGTGGCCAGCCCGGCTGGGACCGCGCGCTGGCCCAGGCCGGCACCGACAAGGGACCCGAAGCCCGCGCCATGATCGGCCGCTCGCTGTTCGACGCCATCGCCGGCGAGGACGTGCGCGACTCTTACCGCCGCCACATGGCGCTGCTGGCCGAGCCAGGGCGCCGGCCCCGCGTGTTCCAGTACCGCTGCGACGGCCCCGACCTGACCCGCGTCCTGCGCATGGCCATCAGCGCCGTGCGCGGACCCGGCGACGCCCTCACCGGCTATCTGTTCCAGTCCGTGGTGGTGAGCGTGACCGACCGCGTGCCGGTCGGCCTGTTCGCCTTCCCGCGCCCGGCCGACGCCGACCGGGACCTGCCGTTCCTGGGCATGTGCAGCTACTGCCAGCGGGTCCGTTTTCCGGCCGGCAGCGTCGAAGGCCAGGGCACCTGGATGGAGGCCATCGACTACTATCGGCACGGCGGCGACAACGCCGTTGCCATCAGCCACGGCGTCTGCCCGACCTGCTTCGACACCGTCGTCCGGGACACCCTGAACGCCAGCCTGACCAAGCCCGAGGGCTAGACTAAAGCGGTTTGCGTTTAACTTGACGCATTGGTCCGCTGTCGCGGATGGCTGCCGCCAGCCTGGAGCAACGCTCCAGACCACCCTTGTTTTCTTGAAGAAGAAAAAGGGGTTTGGGGCCTGCCCCAAGCGGGTTTGGGCGGCAGCCCAAGATGCATGAGCACAAGCGGTGGTTCACATCAAAGGCAAACCGCTTTAGGCCGCCACCACCCGGCGCGGTCGGGTCAGGACCAGGACGTTGCCCATGAGCACCAGGGCGACGCCGGAGAACGCCTCGGGCGTCCAGGTGTAGCCCTCGACCACGGTGGACACCGCCAGGGCCAGCAGGGGAAACATCACCGAGGCGTAGCTCGCCCGCGCCGGCCCGATGCGGCCCAGCAGCGTGAGGTAGGCGGTGAACCCGATGATCGAACTGAACACCACCAGATAGGCGAGGCCGCCGGCGTAGGCGGGCGTCCAGGCGAAGGTGAACGGCGTGCCGGCAATCACCGCGACCACGGCGACGGCCGCCGCGCCATACAGCATCCCGAAAGCGTTGGTCGGCATGACGCGCAGCCCGGCCTTCTGGTTGGCGGCCGACAGGGTCATGCCGACGGCGGCGCACAGGGTGCCGCCCAGGGCCAGCGCCACGCCCTTCACGCCGCTGTCGTCGAGCGACAGGGACGACACCTCGGGCCAGAACACCAGCCCGATGCCGCCCAGGCCAAGCGCCGCGCCGGCCGCCATGCGGGCCTCCAGCCGGGCGCCCAGGAACAGCGCCCCGAGGATGATGTTGAGGACCACCACGGTCGAAAACACCACCGCCAGCAGGCCGCTGGTCAGGTGCTGGGCCGCGCCGTAAAAGCACAGGTAGTTGACCCCGAACAGGATGATGCCCTGGGCCGCCACGCGGCGATGTTGCGCCCCGGTCAGCACCAGGCTGTGGCCGCGCCACAGGCTCCACAGCACCAGCAGGGCGCCGGCCAGCGCAAAGCGGTACGTCACCGACGCCAGCACGGCCACGTCGGCCCCGACCTGCAGCTTGAGGCCGATCCAGCTGGTTCCCCAGATGGCGACCACCAGGCCATACAGCCCGGCATCGGCAAAGCGGCCGGGCTCGGCGGCGGGGATTTGGGGCATGGTGCGACGCCTTCTCTTGGGAACGGCGTTCAGTTAACCACCGGCCGGCGATCGTCCCAAGGGGAATTTTCCGGGCGCTGACTTTGAGGAAAAGCTGGGCGCTGCCCAGACCCGCAAAGGGCCGCGGGCCCTTTGAACCCATGAAGGCTCCTGCGCTGGTCTTGCGCCGCAGGCAGACAATGGCGGCATCGACTGCGCTACGCGCGGCTTTGCGCCGTCCAATTCCTGAGGTCCAGGAGACCGAGTCTCCTGGCGGGTGCGGGCAGAGCCCGCGTCCTTCCCGTCACCCGGCTATCACGCCCGGTGGTACGGGTGGCCTTCCAGGATGCTCTGGGCGCGGTAGAGCTGTTCGGCCATCAGGCCGCGCACCAGCATGTGCGGCCAGGTCATCGCGCCCAGGCCGAGCTGCAGGTCGGCGGCGGCGCGGACCGCCGGGGCGTGGCCGTCGGCGCCGCCGATCAGGAAGGCGACGGTGGGCACCGCCTGGTCCTGCCACGCCCCCATCTGGTCGGCGAAGGCCTGGCTGGACAGCGTCTTGCCGCGTTCGTCCAGGGCCACGATGCGGGTGCCTGCCGGGATGCAGGCAAGCAGAAGCGCACCCTCCCGCTCCATCCGCTGGGCGGCGGGAAGGGGGCGTTTCTCTTCGACTTCCTTCAGCGACAGCGGCCACTTCAGCCGCTCGGCGTAGTGCTCGAACAGGGCGCGTTCGGGGCCCTTCTTCGCGCGCCCAACGGCGGCGATGATCACGTCCATCCCGAACCCCGTCCTAGACCTATCACACGCCCTCAAACGCCGGGCGCCGCCTTACCCGCCGAACGACAGGCTCACCGGCTCCGCCGTTCCCTGCCCCGCACCGATGGCCCCGGCCGTGATCGGGCCGGTGGCACCCCACATCTTTTCCAGATTGTAGAAGGCGCGGACCTCGGGCCGGAACAGGTGGACGATCACGTCGCCGCCGTCGATCAGCACCCAGTCACAGGTCTGCTGGCCTTCGATGGTCGGCATGATGCCCATGCCCTTGAGGCGCTGGGCGAGGTTGTCGGCCATGGCGCCGACGTGGCGGGACGACCGCCCCGAAGCGATGACCATGAAGTCGGCGAAGCCGGACTTGCCCTCCAGGTCAATGACCGCGATGTCTTCAGCTTTTTCGGCGTCCAGCAGAGTTTTGATCTCTTCGGCCAGTTGCGCAGCGTCCGGGCCGGGCGAACGCGGTGAGGTCGTACTTATGGTCAACTCCTTCATTATGGATCCGCCCCGTCAGCATCCGTGACTGTACCAGCCACCGGGCTGGCCCCGGTCACGGCGGGTGCGGATTTCTGTTGCCGATGCGGCATGCCGCCGGATCGGGAGGAACACCCAGGCCGGGGGATCCTCACCGGCCAGCGCCTTTGCCCGATGGGCAGGCAGGCGGGCGGCAGCAAAGCGCTGGGCCGCCTGGCCGGTCAATGCCTGATAAGAATAGGTCCCACGGTCAAGAATCGCAACGGGCGTGCTGCGGAAGATTGACCGCCACGCTTTCCAGCGCGGAATCTGCACCATGTTGTCGGCCCCCATCAGCCACACGAAACGGGCGCGGGGGAAACGCACCGGCAGCGTGGCCAGCAGATCGGCCGTGTAGGTGCTGCCCAGGTCGGCCTCCAGCGCGCTGACCCGGATGCGCGGGTGGGCGGCGACCGTGCGGGCGTGGTCCAGCCGGACGTCGAGCGGCGCCATGCCGGCCACCGGCTTGAGCGGGTTCTGCGGACTGACCAGCCACCACACCTCGTCCAGGCGCAGGCGCTTGAGGGCCTCGACCGAGATGTGGCGGTGCCCGGCGTGGGCCGGGTTGAACGACCCGCCGAGCAGCCCCACGGCCACCCGGCGCCGGTCGCCCCACGGATTGGGCGGCAGGGCTACGGCCGGCATTGGCCGGTGCCGAAGACCTTGTATTTGAACGTCGTCAGTTGCTCCACGCCGACCGGGCCACGGGCGTGCAACTTGCCGGTGGAAATGCCCATCTCGGCACCCATGCCGAATTCGCCGCCGTCGGCGAACTGGGTCGAGGCGTTCCACATCAGGATGGCCGAGTCGATCTCGTTGAGGAACCGTTCGGCGGCGGCGGCGTCCTCGGTGACGATCGATTCGGTGTGCTGGCTGGAGTGGTCCTGGATGTGGGCGATGGCGTCGTCCAGGCCGTCCACCACGCGCACCGCGAGGATGGCGTCGAGGTATTCGGTGTCCCAGTCCTCGGCCGTGGCGGCGGTCATCGACGGCACCAGGGCGCGGGCCGCCTCGTCGCCGCGCAGTTCGCAGCCGGCGGCGGTCAGGTCGGCCGCCATGCCGGGCAGCAGGGCCGGCGCCACGGCGCGGTCGATGAGCAGCGTCTCGGTCGCCCCGCAGATGCCGGTGCGCCGCATCTTGGCGTTGAACACCAGCTTGCGCGCGGTGTCCGGGTCGGCCGCGGCGTGGACGTAGGTGTGGCAGATGCCGTCGAGGTGCTTGAACATCGGGATGCGGCTTTCGGCCGACACCCGCTCGATCAGCGACCGCCCGCCGCGCGGCACGATGACGTCCACGAACTGGTCCATGCGCAGCAGCACGCCGACGGCGGCGCGGTCGGTGGTCGGCACCATCTGGATGCAGTCGACGGGCAGCCCCGCCTGCTCCAGCCCCAGGTGCAGGCAGTCGAGGATGGCGTGCGAGGAGTTGTAGCTTTCCGAGCCGCCGCGCAGGATGGCGGCGTTGCCCGACTTCAGGCTGAGCGCCCCGGCATCGGCCGTCACGTTGGGGCGGCTTTCGTAGATGATGCCGATCACCCCGAGCGGCGTGGCGACGCGCTGGATGCGCAGGCCGTTGGGGCGGTCCCACTCGGTCAGGACGCGGCCGACCGGATCGGCCAGGGCCGCGACATCCTCCAGCCCACGGGCCATGGCCTCGATGCGGCCGTCGTCGAGCAGCAGGCGGTCGAGCATGGCCTTGCCCAGGCCCTTGGCCTCGCCGGCCGCCATGTCGATGGCATTGGCGGCGGCAATGTCGGGCGCCCGGTTGCGGATGGCGGCGGCGGCCAGCATCAGGGCCCGGTTCTTGACCTCGGCCGGCGCCGTGGCGAGCACCCGCGCGGCAGCCTTGGCCCGGCGGCCAATGTCCAGCATCTGGGTTTGCACGTCATCGGTCATGGCGGAGGCCCTTTCCCTAGTTAAGGTTTGGACACCGAGGACACCGAGAAGGCACAGAGGGCACCGAGAGGATGTGCAAGATCATAGCCACCGCGCGTAGCGCAACCTGTTCACCACGCCATACGCATCTTCTGCCTGCGGCGCAAGAAAACCGGCCTCTCTGTGTACTCTGTGTCTCCTCGGTGTCCTCGGTGTCGAACTACTTTTATTCCAACACCAGATCGTCCCGGTGAATCAACTCTTCCCGGCCGCGATAGCCGAGCAGCGGTTCGATGTCGCTCGACTTGTGGCCGATGATGACGGCCGCGTCGGTGGCATCGTAGCCGATGACGCCCTTGCCCAGCAGGCGGCCGTCGCCGTCGGTCAGGGTCACGGTGTCGCCGCGCGCAAAGGCCCCCTCAAGCGCCACCACCCCGGCCGGCAGCAGGCTTTTGCCAGCCCGCAGCGCGGCCACGGCCCCGGCGTCGAGGACCACCGTCCCGGCCGGCTTCATCGATCCGGCGATCCACTGCTTGCGGGCCGAGGCCGGTGTTTCGGTCGGCAGGAACCAGGTGCACGGTCCGCCGTTCTGCAGGCTGGCCAGCGGGTGCATGACTTTGCCCGGCGCGATGGCCATGGCGCAGCCGGCGCCCATGCTGATGCGCGCCGCGATCAGCTTGGTGACCATGCCGCCGGTCCCGACGCCGGGCCGCGACTCGCCGGCCATGGCGAGAATCTCCGGGCTGAGGGCGTGGACCTCGGGGATCAGCGTGGCGGTCGGGTCAACCTTGGGATCGGCGGTGTACAGACCATCAATGTCGGACAGCAGGACCAGGGCGTCGGCGCCGACCATCATGGCGACGCGGGCGCCAAGGCGGTCGTTGTCGCCAAAGCGGATTTCCTGGGTCGCCACCGTGTCGTTTTCGTTGATGACCGGGACCGCGCCGAACTTCAGCAGGGTTTCCAAGGTATTGCGGGCGTTGAGGTAGCGCCGCCGGTCCTCGGTGTCGCCCAGGGTCAGCAGGACCTGGGCGGCGGTGATGTCGTGGCGGGCCAGCACTTCCTGATAGGCGTGGGCGAGGCGGCCCTGGCCGGTGGCGGCGGCGGCCTGCTTTTCCTCCAGGCGCAGCGGCCGGCCGGGCAGGCGCAGGTGGCGCCGCCCGATGGCCACGGCGCCCGAGGACACAATCACCACCTCGATGCCGCGCGACCGCAGGGCGGCCACGTCGTCGGCCACCGAGTCGAGCCACGCCCGGTGGATCTGGCCGCTCGCCTGATCGACCAGCAGGGCCGACCCGATCTTGACCACCACCCGGCGCGCCGTCGTCAGCCGAGCGGCACCACGCGATGCGCTGCACCCGACAACGGAGTCCGTCACGGCGTCCACTCCCCCTTGTCGTCGGTCGGGGTCGACCAGCCGTCCTCTTCGGAGTCGTCAGAGGAGTCCTGGCTCGGCGGCGGGGCCGCGCCTTCGATACCGCGCGCATGGTGCACATGCTTGACCAGGGCGCGCAGCACCTCGGACAGGTTGTGCCCGGCCGCGCCCGACAGGGTCAGCACCTTCTTGCCGGACGCCTTGGCCAGGGCGGCGCGTTTTTCCTCGATCACCTCGGGGGTGAGGGCGTCGATCTTGTTCAGCGCCAGCACCTCGGCCTTTTCGTCCAGGCCGTTGCCGTAGGCTTCCAGCTCGCCGCGCACGATGCGGTAGGCGTCGGCCACGTCGTCCTGGGTGCCGTCCACCAGATGCAGCAGGACGCCGCAGCGCTCGACATGCCCCAGGAAGCGGTCGCCCAGGCCATAGCCTTCGTGGGCGCCCTCGATCAGGCCGGGGATGTCGGCGATCACGAACTCGTCGCCATCGACCTGGGCGACGCCCAGGTTGGGGTGGAGCGTGGTGAAGGGATAGTCGCCGATCTTCGGCCGGGCGCGCGTGACGGCGGCCAGGAAGGTGGACTTGCCGGCGTTGGGCAGGCCGACCAGGCCGGCGTCGGCGATCAGCTTCAGGCGCAGCCACACCCACGCCTCGCCGCCCTCGAGTCCGGGGTTGGCGGTGCGCGGTGCCTGGTTGACCGAGGTCTTGAAGCGGGCGTTGCCCCAGCCGCCGTTGCCGCCCTCGAGCAGCACGACCGTCTGGCCGGGCGACACCATGTCGGCCAGCACCTCGTCCTTGTCCTCGGACAGGATCTGGGTGCCGACGGGGACGCGGATGACGGTGTCCTTGCCGCCCCGGCCGGTGCGGTTGCGGCCCGAACCGCCGACGCCGCGTTCGGCCTTGAAGTGCTGCTG
The DNA here is from genome assembly GCA_041686745.1 of Rhodospirillaceae bacterium. Taxonomy (GTDB): domain Bacteria; phylum Pseudomonadota; class Alphaproteobacteria; order Rhodospirillales; family Rhodospirillaceae; genus Cauispirillum. The sequence continues at coordinate 266,917 of JAWLDH010000003.1, forward strand.
ATAGCGGAAGTCGATCAGGGTGTTCAGGTTGGGCACCGCCTCGAAGACGATGTCACCGCCGCGCCCGCCGTCACCGCCGTCGGGGCCACCGAACTCGATGTACTTCTCGCGGCGGAAACTGACGGACCCATTGCCGCCGTCGCCTGCCCGGAGATAGATCTTAACCTGGTCGAGAAACTTCATGTCATTGATCCGGCAATAAAAAAGGGGAATGGACCGCCCCATTCCCCCCTGCCGGCGCCCCCACCGCAGGGGCGGGGGCCGGTGTGGCCGCGCCGCCGTTATTCAGCAGCAGCAGCCGGCACCACCGACACGAACGTCCGGTTCTTGTATCCCTTGCGGAATTCGACATGTCCGGGGACGGTCGCAAAGATGGTGTAGTCGCGGCCGAGGCCCACGCCGGTACCGGGATGCCACTTGGTGCCGCGCTGACGAATGATGATGTTGCCGGCGAGAACGACCTCGCCGCCGAACTTCTTCACGCCAAGGCGCTTACCAGCGGAATCGCGGCCGTTACGTGAGCTGCCACCAGCCTTTTTATGAGCCATGGTGCTGTCTCCTATACCCTGACCGGTTCCGCTTTAGGCGGAAAGCGCGGTGATCTTGACCAGCGTCTGATGCTGACGATGGCCGGCTTTGCGGCGGTAGTTCTGGCGACGCTTCTTCTTGAAGACGATCACCTTGTCCGAACGGAACTGTTCGACCACCTGAGCGGTGACCGAGGCGCCGTCAACGACCGGGGCGCCGACCTTTTCACCGATCATCAGAACCTGATCGAAGGTGATCGACTCGCCCGCCTCGCCGGACAGCTTCTCGACGGCGATGACGTCGTCTTTGGCGACTTTGTACTGCTTGCCGCCGGTCTTGATGACTGCGAACATTGTGCTGCAACCTTCACAACGAAGTGGGCAGTCCCGTTCGACAGGAGTGTCGCGGGTCCGCTTTGAAAGAGGGCGCCATAATACGCAGGCATTGCCTTCTGTCAATGCCCCTTGCGCGCAAAAACCGAGTCTTCCTCAAGGCCTTGGCAGGGGCCGCTGAATCGCCCCGTGAGCGGCGTGCCGGGGCGATGTGAAAAGGCCGTTTTACCCTGTTGCACGGCCGCGCGGGTTGCGATATGGTCCGCGCCTCTTGAAGACCCGTCCTTCAAGACCGTCGCGTCGACGGAGCCGCGGAGAGGTGCCGGAGCGGTTGAACGGGGCGGTCTCGAAAACCGTTGACCCCTCGCGGGGTCCTAGGGTTCGAATCCCTACCTCTCCGCCATTCCTTTTCCCCAAGGCATTGAAGAAAAACAAGATTTCTTCCGGCCTGCGGGACTGTTCCACAAATCATTCCACAAACAGGCATGGGCTTCCCCTGGAACGCACCGGAATAAGACCGGGCGCCGGGCAGCTTTTCGGCTGCCTATTCCTCCAAGTTTCATTCGCGGGTACGCTGCGCGGGGACAACGGTTGCGGGCGCCGGGGCAAGCCGTTTCCAAAGTTTGATTCGCACGCGCAGAAATTTGGCTAGGGCAACGGTCTACCGGCTTTGGCAGTCCAGGGATCGGAATGCCCCCTCCCCTTGGGCAGCGCGTCAGCATGTCGAGGGGCCAACATTTCAACCGTGGACGCGTGCGCTGTCCTTCCCAAGCGGTCTTAGGCACCTTGACGCTGTGCAGAATGGACCCGCCCTCCCCTCGGTCGCCCATCGGCATCTTTTTTTCGGGGCGTTTAGGACCGGCGCACTTCGGAAGCGGTCACAGGCTAAGGCGGCCCCAAGGATCGGGGCGGCCCCTGGGGCGCGGGTCCCTGCGGAGGGTCGTGCAACAGGGGCAATTCAAATCGCGCCGACTGCCCAGCGCCATATCTGAAAAACCGGGTAACAGGGTAACAAGGTAACAACCTTCGGCGCGGAAGCGGCTCAAAGCCTGGGTGGGGCTTGTTACCTTCACTGTTACCTCGGCTGTTACCCCCGGCGGCAGGTAACAGGTGGGCTGAGGCTTCCGGTTCCCGCTGCCCTCCGGGCTAGGCGTCGGGCGGGATCAGGCCATGAACCGGAAGCGGAACCCCCTTGGTGATTCCTCGCGGCTGCGGATTTTGCGGGGTTCGAACTGCCCCCATACATTCAAGGCGCCACAGGGACCCGAAGCCCCCACCCCGTCAACCAAGGGGCGCGGTTGACGGGGTGGTTGACGCTTGGTTGACGGTCGGTTGACGGCTGAACGTGGCTCAAATCCTCGGATGGGCAACGCGGCGTCAACCGTCAACCACCTTTTGCCGGGCATCGCTGGGCGATGGGCAGGGTTCGAATTGCCCCCACACATTCAAGGCCCCACAGGGACCCGTTGCCCCAGACCGGGCACACCTAGCGGCGGACCTTATTCCGATTGCCGCCTTCGCAGCAGGGCCACGATGACACGCCGAAGAACTAATTTCCGTCATCGAGGAGGCGAACAATAACGCCTGCCGGCTGACGGTATCGGCCACCTGTGAGGAAGCGACGCAGTTCGCGGGCATAGACACGCCTGGGGGCGTCAGCCGGGATTTCCCCAGATCCGCGAGCAAAGGTGCCCAAGGCCTTCTCCATCAACTTCCTAACATCAGAGGACAAAAACATGGCGTCTTGCATCGCTCTGCGCATTTCTTTGTCTTCAACAAGTTCCCCGCCATAAGTGGGCGGGGAGATACCTGCAAGGGGAAGTCCCTCGATCTCTGCCACCTTTCTCCCCATCCACCATGTGACAGACCTCATGAGACGCTCATCTTCCGGCTCCGGCTCCAACTCAAGAATGCGGCGCATGAAGGTGTCCATTATCAGCAGCCACGCCACGTCATCGGCCATCGGAGGTCACGGAAAGTGCTTCCTGCTCAAGAGCGCTTTGAAGGCGGAGAATGTATGCCACCTCGGCAGGGTTCTGCACTCCATCGGCATCCATAACCTTGCGGCAGGCTCGCAGAAGGTCGCGACGACGATGACCTGGGAGTAGTGAAGCTTTAAGGGCTGATTTCAGAAGCGTAGCGGAATCAGGGCGCATATTGCGGATGTAGCGGCGGAGGGCGTCAAGGTGCTCCGCCTCTAGCCACAGGTCTGAATCCGCGCCGACTCGTTGAGCGTGATCTACGATGGCATCGACTTCCTCCGGCCGCATCAGACCGTCTGAGCGGCTTAGGCCGGCGAGAACAATCATTTCGTCGCGGCACAACCTGCGGACTGTCGTCAAGAGTGGCGGTGCAGTGTCATGAACTTCACTGGCTTGAGCGGGCACGGAAATGCCAAGTTCACTGGCGAAAAAGGCATCCCGCTCAAAAAGCTCCCCTGTAGCAATGTCGATCACTGAAATAATTCTGTCATAGCGGAAGCTGCGGCACGCCTTGCGTTCATGACAGTACGCAGTAATAAAAAGAGCGTTGGCATCGGATACTTTGAGCGCATACATAGCCACACGGCGCTGCGTTTCCGTGCCCTGAGAGTCCCTGTAAACAATACCTAGCACAATTCCTTCTAGGTCGAGGCCATCTAGGGCTTCAAGCCTGTTCGGCTCGTCGTCTTCAATATCCACCACTTCGCTGAAGCGGCGCCCAGGAATGTGAGGCGCGGTTCTGCCGGCCGGGGCATTCTCAGCAAGCGCCTCCCAAAGGGCCGCATCCATGGCAGTCATCTCCTTAGGCGTGAATTAGCCTGTAGTTCTAGCGTACGAGTCGAACTGTAGATTTCAACAAGAAGGTGAAGGAGAGCAACGAAATGATGCGGGTCGATTGCCCTCTGCCCTCCTTAGCACCCCCGCCCACTGTCTCCCGAAGGCAGCGCCCTACGCGCCATCCTGGGCGCCGGCCAGTTGCCACAGGGTGACGGACTCCGGGCCGACGTTGCGGAACACCCGTTGCGTCTTGCCGGGCCTCACCGCGATGGTGGCGCTATCGGCTGTCAGGGCAACCACCGGGCAGCCATTCAGCAGCATCGCTAGGCCCTTGCCTTCGTCGCGGCTGATAGGCGCACCCGGATGCACGCCGAACACTTCGCGGCCCGACCATCCCAGGGCGGCGGCTTGCGGCCCCCAGGCGTCCAGAAACCGCCCAGCGTCATCGATCACGCGCGCCCAGCCCGCCCGGTCAAAACCCTTCGGCATCCGGGCCACCTGAAGGGAAGCGAACCCCTCCCGCCACTCATCAGGCACCGGCCCGGCCAGGGAGGAAGCCAGCGCGGCCCGCTCCCCGTGTTCGGCCTGCCAGTCCCCGGCGTCCCACCCGGAGCGGTCGGCATGGACGGCGGCGGCGCGCTGGGCACGCTCGGCCATGACGCGGGCGGCATCGGACAGGGGCGGGGGAATTTGCTGATTTGGCAGCGCACCCCCTGCGACTGTTGCGACACTTGCGACACTTCCGGCCATGGGTGCCCTTTCCGTCGCGACTGTCGCAACTGTCGCAAGGGGGTAGCCTCCGAAGCCGCCCGTCAGCTTCTCTAACAAGCCCATCATGCACCCCCTTCCAAGAGCGCCGGGTTAACCTCGATCATGGCGGGCCGCGTGCCCCGGAGACGAACCCGGCCGGCTTGTTCAAGTTCCTTGACTGCGGCGGCCAGGGCGTCCCGCTTCCGCAGTCGGTTCGGCCCGATGTTCATTGCGGTGCGGGCCGGTATGGCGCCAACCGCTTCCCGCCGGCAATGCTCGACAAGCCACCGATCAAGAATGACCGCGCCCATGATTTCAGGGGGCAGGGCCAGTTCCCCGAAGAACCGCCGCGCCTCGGTCAGATGCCACGCGGCAATCATGCACCCCCGGCGCAAGGCATCCACGCCGATGGGGCTGGGGCCATGCTCGATCATCTGGAACAGGGCGGCCAGGCGCGCCGCATTGTCGGCGGTCTTGCTGGCAACGTCGCGGATTTCCCGCAGGTCGCCTCCGTCTCGAAGCTCCACTTCAACGGCGTTGAAAAAATCCACCCAAGCCGCCTTCGCGTCAGGAGCAAGATCCAGGGCGGGCGGCTCCAAGCGTCCTTCGTTGAAGGGCATGGGTTCCCGAAGGATTGCCGCAATGCGCCGGTGAAAGGCGGTCAGTGCAGGCCACCCGGCGGGCGGTTCCGCGAATAGGCGATGCCCTTGCGTTGACATGGGCTGCGCCATCAGGAACCGGGCAAGGAAACCCGTGCCGCGTGACAAGCCGCCATCCCGTTCAAAAAAGCTTCGCAACGCGGTTTCCTGAATCATCAGGCCAACGCTCAGGCGGGCGCCATCAACAACAAAGGAAGCCCCGGTGCGGCGGTCAATCGGCAGGCGGCCCCCGTCCCACAGGACGTTCAGCAGCGCGAGGTTCCTCATGGCCGAGTCCTTGCCCATGGCGTGCCCCCCAAGCACCACCCCGGCCTCAGAGGACATGACGCCACCGGACGGCCAGCCCATCGCCAACCCATATGCCAGGGCCTCGGGTGTCACGTCGCCATACAGCAGGCGCGGGACCAAAGGCGGCACGGGCTTCTCTGATTCAAGATCGGCAAGGCGCTCTTCATGCTCTCGGGTATCCTTCCCACCCTTGGCGCCTTGGGTAATGGCGCCGGTCAGGCCGGAACGCTTTGCCTCCCAGGCAGCCAAGGCGGCGGCATGGGCTGCTATGTCGGGCCTCGCCAGATCGGCGGCTTCGCGTTCGTACTCCTGAATGGCCGACGTAAAGTAGCCATCGCAGGTGCTTTTGCGCTCCCCAGAGTCAGCAATGGTCAGCATGAACAGGCTTACCGGCCCCTCAAGGCCCGATGTCCTGCGGACGCCCACGGCGGCTTGAGCGGCCACGGACACGGCAGACAGCGCGGACGCGGCGGCAATCGCCACAGGGGCTTGAACGAAACCGACAACCTCAGCAACGGCAGCGCGGATCGTCGGGGGCAGGGCGTCAACGGGATATGGTTCGGGTTCAATCCTGCCTATCAGCGGTTCCGGGGCCGCCCAGTCGCCAAAGGCCGGGGCAATGGCGGTCAGGTGTCGAATGGTTTCAGCGGTCATCAGGCGGCACCTCGCAGCAAGTCGTTGAAGTCGGTCCCCTGATTCGGTGGCATGACGATCCGCACCCGGCGCCCTTCGGCTTCCCACCGGCGCGCGGCATGTTCGGCGGCCCGTTGCCCCGCCCCCGATTCGTCGTTGTCGGCGCAGATCACGACTTCGGGCACCTCGACCACGGGCGGGAGGATCACGGCTTCAAGGCCCGACGTGGATAGCGCGGCCCATGTGGGCAGGCCGGTTGCCTGGGCGAAGGCCATGCACGTCTCTATGCCTTCCCCAAGGGCCAGGACCGGCCCCGGCGCCGACAGGCGCACCGCGCCCCCGGCCACCGGCCCCAGCATCAACTTGCAGGGCGAGACAGGCGCCTTGGTCCACCCGTCCCGACCGCCCCGAAGGAAAGTGCGATGAACGGCCACCACGTCGCGGCCCGGCCACCGGCAGACAGCGGCAAGCATGGCGGGCAGGTGCAGCCCGGTTGCGGCGTGCTTGGCCCCAGGGTGAAAGCGCAGGGCGCCCAGCGACGGCAGGGTGATCCCTCGGCCCCGAAGGTAGGCGGCCACTGGGGAACCCTCCGCCGGGCGCCCCTCTGCCCACAGGCGCCGGGCGTACTCGATGCGCTTGCGCGTCTCGGCTTCGCGCCGGGCCTGTTCACGGGCCACGGCTTCGGGGTCGGGGCGGTGCCCGGTATCCTCACCGGACCACAAGCCAAGGGCGCGCAGGGCGTGGAGGATAGCCCCTTGCTCGCACCCGGCATGACAGCGGACCAGCACCCGGCCCTCTGCATCAGCCGCGGACAAGGACGGCGAACGGTCATCATGCGCCGGGCACTTCGCCGTTCCATAAGCGCCGCGCCACACTCCGCCCAGCGCGGCCACGATTTCACGGGCGCCCATCACGCCACACCCCCGGCGACCTGGGCAGTAGGCCGGATGAACAGCAGGACGAAGGCGGCAGCCAGGGCCACACCGGGCCAGTACCGGGCAGCCAGGATGAACAGGCGGCCCATTATGCGGCCTCCCGTTCGGCTTCGCGGTCGGACAGCCAGGCTTCAACTTCATCCTCGAACCACCCGACAGCGCGGGGGCCAAGGTGGACGGGCTGGGGGAAGGTGCCGGCGGCCATGCGGGCGTAGATCGTGGACCGGGAAAGGCCGGTTTTCGCCTCGACCTTGGGGCGGCGGAGAATGGTGCGGTTCTTCATGGTGCTGTTGCTCCCGTGCTGGATTGCACGGGAACAGTGAGGCATTGCGACCTCCTATTCAGGGTGCATGTTTGGCGGTTCCGTGCACCTGAGATATGCGGCGCATGCTTCTAATAAACGGTCTTCGTCCCCATGTATGGATGCCCGATAAACATTGGCGGCCTTCTCAGCCTTCGCAATCTGGCTATCCATCCAAATAGCCCGCTCTGTCTGAGGGATCTTGCTGCACTGAATGAGAATCATTTTCCAGCGCGCGCTGATCGAACCCCGGGAGTAGGATGGCGGCAAGTCTCTCTTGCGCCACGAACGGATAGTTTCAACAGACTGGCCGAAAATATCGGCCATTCGTTCCTCCGCTTTATCACTAGTGAGCCCAAGGCCACGCAAGGAATACACAGTATCAATGGCTGTTAGCTTCGTGAGGTATATGAGGTATGGATTAGGATGAGGGCTTTTGCGCCTGGGTATGAAAATTTCATGAACATCACCAATGTTCAGAGCCTCAAGTGCCTGCATTACGGCGTACACAAGGCCAACGTTACGAGATCCCATCACTCCTGGAATGTATTTCATCAACGAAATTATGCACCCACGAACTTCTTGAGGCTCGTAATAATTCCAATTCTGTAATAAATCACGACCCGTACGCTCGTGAGCATCATCATCTCTTTCCGGGCACGAAAAAGAACTTGGAGGACGAATCTCATCATTAGGGTTTGCATTAACCTCAGATGAAGTTGGACCATTCAGAGATATTCCGATTTGGTGGAACAGTGCCCAGCCAATAGTTTCTCTTGCCAATGTCAGACTATGAGCAGTGGCTAAGCGAGCGGCATAGTCCTTGCCAGCGGTATCGTCCACGATAGAATCGCGCAGATCTAAAATGAGGTCCAATAGCGCATGGGCATCTTTACGGGTGCAGGGTCTATCACGACTTTCCGAGTGCGGATTTTCCTGGGACACAGTTCACTCCTACAAGGACTTCCCTAGCAAGCCAGAGGCATAATACAGCGCCGGGATGGCGTTCCGGTAATGCTCCGTTCCTTCCGGGATGTTCCACACTTAGGCAGCGCGCCCGGCGCTGGGCGCCTCCCCCCCCGGGCCTACTTCGCGCCCCTGATCGGCACCACCTTGCCCGGTTCCACGGCTGGGCGGTCGCAGTAGTCGGCCCATGCTTCCATCAGCTTGCGGCGCTTCTCGAACAGATCGCCCCGGCGGTAGGCGGCTTCCACCTTGTCGCCTACCACATGGGCAAGGGCGGCCTCGGCAACCTCACCGGGGAACGCGGTTTGCTCGGCGGTCCAGTCGCGGAAGGTGGAGCGGAACCCGTGTGCGGTCAGGTCGCTCCGCTCCATTCGGCGCAGCAGCATCAGGGCGGCCATGTTGGACAGCGGGCGGCCCTTGCGGGCGCCGGGGAACACGAAGCCCTTGCGGCCATGTTCGGCGCCCAGCGCCTCTAGGATCGCCACGGCCTGCGGGGTCAGGGGAACACGATGTTCCCGCCCGGCCTTCATGCGGTCCCCTGGGATAGTCCACACGGCGGCGGCCATATCCACTTCGTCCCATGTTGCCCCCATGACTTCCCCGGTGCGGCCGGCGGTCAGGATCATGAACTCAAGGGCACGGGCGGCCAGGGCGTCCCGTTGGCGCAGATCGACCATGAAGGCGCCCATCTCGGCGTAAGGCAGGGCGGCATGGTGTTGCACCTTCTGCACCTTCGCGCGTGCCGGCAGCAGGTGGGCCAAGTGCCCCCGCCAGAGCGCCGGGTTCGGGCCGTCCCGGTAGCCGCGCACCCGCGCCCAATCCAAGACCGCTTCCACCCGCCCGCGCACCCGTGAAGCCGTCTCGGGAATGGTGTGCCAGATCGGTTCAAGGGCCTTGAGAACGAGCGTCGTATCAACCTCGGCAACAGGCAGGTGTCCGAAGGTGGGGTAAGCATGGGCCTCAAGGGACGAAGGCCATTGCGCGGCGTGCTTGGGATTCTTCCAGGTCGGCGCGTGCGCGGCAATGAACCGCTCAGCGGCAACCTTGAAGGTGATCGTCTTGGCGGCTTCCACGGCGGCGGCCTGGGCAGTTTCCTTCCGCGCCGTCAGGGGATCGCGCTTCTCGGACTTCAACAGCTTGCGGGCGTCGGTGGCTTTGTCGCGTGCTTCGGATAGGGACACGTCATCAACTGGCCCCAAGCCCATTTCGCGGGCCTTGCCCTCGATCATGTACCGCAGGACCCAGGACCGGCCCCCGCTCTTGCCGACGTGCAGGTACAACCCGCCCCCGTCGCTGTACCGGCCCGGCTCCTTGGTTGCAGCCACGGCCTTTACCGTCAGCTTGTCCTTGCCTGCCATCCCCCGCCCCCCGTTCCACAAACCGTTCCACAAAACGAACCCGGATTGTGCGGGAAGTGGCTGGAACATGCAAGACACTAGGGGGCAGCAAATGCCTAGGAAACAACACGTTTTCAGGCCCGTTCAGGAACTCCCCGGAAACCGGGTTAGGCGGTCTACCTCTCCGCCAATTTCCTGACAGTTCGGACTGCCACGTCCCACCCTAGGTGGGGCGAGGGTCGTCATGCCCGGTGTCCTTTGCCTGCAGGCGGACGGCGGCGAACCAGTAGTGGCTGATTTGGCGCATGATTTCCGAGAAACGGTCCAGTTCCACCGGCTTGGTCACGAATCCGGCCGCGCCGGCGGTGTAGCTGTCAAAGATGTCGTGTTCGGCGTCGGACGTCGTCATGACCAGGACGGGGATGCCGCACAGGTCGTCGTCGGCCTTGATCTCGGCCAGGAACTCGCGGCCGTCCATGCGCGGCATGTTGAGGTCGAGCAGGATGAGGTCGGGCCTCGGCGCGGCGGCAAACGGGCCCTGGCGGCGCAGGAACGCCATGCCGTCCACGCCGTCCTCGACGTGGTGCAGGGTGCAGGGAACGGCGTTCTCCTGCATGGCGATCCGGATGAGGTAGGCGTCGGCGGGCTCGTCCTCCAGCAGCAGGACGTCGAACGGGGCCTGGGCAGGGGTGGGGGCAGGGGTGGGGGTCGGAGTGGGGGTCGGAGTGGTCATGGGGTCCTCTCCACGGGCAGTTCGAAGATGATGGCGGCGCCGCCGTCCGGACCGTCCTCGATCCAGATCCGGCCGCCCCGGCCCTCCACGATGCGCCGGGCGATGGACAGGCCGATGCCCGTGCCGCTCCCGGCCGCCTTGAGCTTTTCAAACAGCCGGAACACCCGCTCGCGATAGGCGGCGGGCACGCCGATGCCGTTGTCCTCGACCCGATAGCGCGCCATGCCGTCCACGGTCTCGCCGCTGATGCGGATGCGCGGCGGGACGTCGTCGCGGGCGTGGTCCAACGCGTTCTTGAGCAGCACGCCGAACACCTGGCGCAGGCGCGCGGGGTCCAGCGGCGCGGCGGGCAGCGGCGCGGTCTCGACCGTGCCCGCCCGGCTGGCCAGCAGGTCGCCCAGGTCGTCGAGCGCCGCCTGCACCGCCGGCGCGGCATCGGTCAGGGGCTCGCCGGGCGTGGCGCGGGCGAGGTCGGCCGCCAGATAGAGCTGCACGTCGCTGACCAGGGTGCGCAGGCGCCGCGACTCGCTTTCGATGAAGGTCAGCGCCATGCGGCTTTCGGCATCGTCCACCACGGCGGCGGCGGTCGTGCGCAGGCGCGCGCCAAAGGTCGCCAGACGGCGCACCGGTTCCTGGAAGTGGTGCGACATGACCTCGGTCAGGCGGGCCATTTCGGTGTTGGAGCGCGACAGGGCGGCGATCATGTGCTCACGCTCGGCCTCCATGGCCTTGCGCGTGGTGATGTCGTCCATCACCCCGATGTAGTGGGTGGTTCGGCCGTCGTCGTCCTGCACGCGCGAGATGGTCGCCGCCATGGCGCGGATGGTGCCGTCGCGGGCCCGGTTGATGAACTCGCCGCGCCACGACGGCTGCTGTTCCAGGGTGCGCCACAGGTCCTCGTACGTGGCGCGCGGGGTCAGGTCGCTGCCCAGGATGCTGGGATTGCTGCCCAGGGCCTCCTCCGGGGCATAGCCGAACAGCCGCGTGAACTCCGGGTTGACGTATTCCATGCGGCGGTCGGCGTCGGTGATGACGACCACGGCCGAGGCCTGCTCCACGGCGCGGAACAGCAGGCGCACCTGGCGCTGCAGGCCGACCCGGCGCAATGCCTCGCGGAACAGCAACGCGATGGCGGCCAGGACGGCCAGCGTCACGCCGGCCAGCACCAGCAGCACCAATCGGTTCACGTCGAGCCAGTGGACCAGGGTGTCGCGATGCGACAGCGTCACCACCACCGCCACCGGATAGCGCGTCGACAGGTTGAAGGCCGTGACCCGGCCGGCGTTCAGCGCGGACCCGCCGTCCTCGATCACGACCTCGTCGCCGGCGAAGGTTCCCAGTCCATCGGGCAACGGCACGTTGGCCGACCCGATCAGCGCCTGCCCGTCGAACCGCAGCAGGGATATCGCGCCGCGCCCGCCGACCCCGGCGTCGGCGAACAGGCCTGCGAAGTAGTCCGGGTTGAGGGCCGCCATCACGGCAAGGTCGGCCTCCCGCCCCGTGACCGGCACGCCGACGGCCAGAACGCTGCGCGGTCCGGTGTCTACGGCGGCGCCCTCCAGGGGCAGGAACCGGCCGCCGACCCGCGCGCCGATGCGCAGGCCCAGCGACAGGCCCGCCCCGGCGGCGCGGGCCGACAGGTTCATGCGCGCGGTGTCCAGGACGGGCGTTGCGGCCTCCGGCAACGGGCCGCGCGAATCGAGCACCACGGCACCGTCCTGCACGGCCACCACCTGGCGGATGTGGGGCGCGAATCGCAGCGTGTCGGTCATCCTGGCCTGCAGCAGGGGGCGCTGTGGCACCATCGCGGCCGGCGTCTCGTCGCGCAGGGTCTCGCCCAGCCCGACCAGGGCCAGTTCCACCGCTTCCAGGGTGCGGGTGACGCTGCGCTCCACGGTGCGGGCGATGAAGGCCGCCCGCGCCCGGCTCTCCTCCAGCGCCTGGCTGTAGCTGGCCCACACCGCCGTCACCAGCATGACCAGGATGGCGAGCATGACGGCCGCGCCGCCCCACGCGATGGGCGCCACGGAGCGATCCATTCCGCCGCGGCGGGCGGAGGCCATCCCGCCACGGTGGGCGGAGGCCATCCCGCCACGGTGGGCGGAGGCCATCCCGCCACGGCGGGCGGAGGACAGCAGGTCGGACGAGGAAGGGGCCGGCCTCAACATTATGGGGAGCCCTGCACGATAGCTTTCACCGCAGCGTTCTTATACGATTGGGCCGGAATGCTACGCTTTTCGGGTAGTCTGTCATACGTGTTTTTTGCAGGGGGGCCTTGTCATGCGGGGGATCATTTGCGCGCTCGCCATCGTCGTCGGAAGCCTTGCCGGCGCCGCAAGCGACAGCCTGGCGGCGGAGGGCCGACTCGACCGCATCCGGACCACGGGTGAACTGCGGGTCTGCATCTGGCCGGACTACTTCTCGATCACCTACCGCAACCCGCGCACCCAGGTCCTCGAAGGCATCGACATCGACATGGCCCAGGCCTTCGCCGCCGACCTCGGCGTGGCGGTCCGCTTCGTCGACAGTTCCTTCGCCGCGCTGGTCGACAACCTGGCCAATGACGCCTGCGACATCGCCATGCACGGCGTCGGAGTCCGCCCCGACCGCGCCGCGCACATGGATTTCACCCAGCCGCACCTGGTCAGCGGCATCTTCGCCGTGTCCATGAAGACCAACGCCGCCATCACCACCTGGGCCGACATCGACCGGCCCGGCAACGTCGTCGTCGTCCACAAGGGCACCTACATGGAGCCGGTCATGCGCTCCACCCTCAAGGCGGCCGAGGTGCTGTCGGTCAACGACTTCAAGGCGCGCGAGCAGGAAGTGCAGGCCGGGCGCGGCGACGTGTTCATGACCGACTTCCCCTATGGCCGGCGCATGGCCGCCCTGACCGACTGGGCGCGCCTGCTGGAGCCGCCAAGCCCCATCGCGCCGACCCCCTATGCCTATGCCGTCCCCAAGGGCGAGCCCGCCTGGCTGGCCGAGGCCGACGCCTTCGTCAGCCGCGCCAAAGCCGACGGCCGCCTGCGCGCCGCCGCCGAACGCCACGGCCTGCTGCCCATTCTGGCGCCCTGATGCGGTTGGGGTGGTACGGGGAAGGGCGGGCTCCGCCCGTACCCGCAAGGGGCCGGCCGGCCCCTTGACCCCGTGAGGAAATCCTCAGGTTAAAATTAAGTCATCGGTAATAAACACGTCGTTCCCGCGAAGGCGGGAACCCAGCGGCCGCAGAGACACTCCTGTCTGCGTGCTGAACCTGAAGGTGACAAGCGGAAAGCGACTTTGTTGCGACCCTGGGCACCCGCCTTCGCGGGTGCGACAGTGGTGAGTCATTATTATGCAAGTTGTTCCGCATCTTCGGTGCCACGCGGCACACCGCCGCCCGTCCACGAGGTCCAGGAGGCTAGCCTCATAGGCGCTAACTTAGGGGAAGAGGCGGGCTCTGCCCGCGCCCGCAAGGGGCCGAGCGGCCCCTTGACCCCATGAACTTGGGACCATTCCCCACCTTGCGCCGCAGGCAGAACTTCTTCGGCATTTGCTGCGCTGCGCGCGGCTCACCGTTCCTAACACCTGAGGTCCAGGAGACTGAGTCTCCTGGCGGGTCCGGGCAGAGCCCGGCTTTATGTTAGCGCCTATGAGGCCGCGCCTTCTGGCGGGTACGGGCAGAGCCCGTCCTTCCTCCCCGTCCTCCCCCAAACCCGGCGCGCCTACAGCGCCGCCTCAAGCTGGCGGACTTCGGCCGGGGCGTCGGGAGCAGCATCAGGGCGGCGGGGCAGGAGGACGCTGAAGGTGCTGCCTTCGCCGCGCGTGCTGTCGACCCAGATGCGGCCGCCGTGGTGTTCGGCGATCTTGCGGCAGACGGCCAGGCCGATGCCGGTGCCTTCGACTTCGCTGCGGGTGACGAGGCGCTGGAAGACGCCGAAGATGCGCTCGAAGTCCTTGGCCTCGATGCCCGCGCCGTTGTCGGACACCCGGATGACCCAGCCCTCGCCGTGGGCTGCCGGCTGCCAGTCGATCGTGATGCGCGGTGGCCGGCCGGGGGCGGCATACTTGACGGCGTTGCCGATCAGGTTCTGGAACAGGCGCATGATTTCGCTGTGGTCGCCGCGCACGGTCGGCAGGTCGGGAGCCACGGTGACCTCGGCCCCTGAATCGCGGATGGGCACCGTCAGGTTGCCCAGCGCCTCGGCCACCACGGCGGCCAGGTCGAGCGGCCGCATGGGCCGCTTCATGCGGCCGATGCGGGAGTACTCCAGCAGGTCGACGATCAGGCGGTCCATGCGCTTGGCGCCATCCACGGCAAAGCCCATGAACTCCTTGACCTGCGGATCGAGGCCGTCGCCCAGGCTGCGGTCGACCAGGGTCAGGTAGCTGGAGATCATGCGCAGCGGCTGGCGCAGGTCATGCGACGCCACGTAGGCGAACTGCTCCAGTTCGGCGTTGGAGCGCAGCAGTTCCTGTTCGGCCTTGTGGCGCGCCGTGATGTCGGAGAACGACGCGACCACCCCCACCAGGGCGCCCGGCCCCTGGCTGCGGGGATCCGAGGCCGAGGCGCGCAGCGGCTCGGCGTTGATGCTGATCCAGGTGGTGCCGCCGCTGGCGTTGGGCAGGCCCATGATGTCGCCGCGCACCGACCGCCCGTCGCGCCGGCAGCGCGTGGTGGCGTGGTCCTCGCCGGCGAACGGCGTGCCGTCGGCACGGATGGCGCGCCAGCGGGGGTCGCCCGAGGTCAGGCCCAGCATCGCCTCCTGGGACATGCCGAGGATGCGCTCGGCGGCCGGGTTGCTGGCGATGATGCGGCCGTCGCGGTCCTGGATGATGATGCCCTCGGCCATGGCCGCGACCACCGAGCGGTAGCGCTCCTCGTTCTGGGCCAGGGCCAGCTCGGTCTGCTTGATCGCCGTGATGTCGGTGGCCGTTCCGGCCGAGCGGATGAGGTGGCCCTGGTGGTCCAGCACCGGCTGGCTGGTGGCGTGGATCCAGCGCACCGCGCCGTCGGGCCGGATGATTCGGTACTGTTCGTCAAAGTGGTCGCGGCCGCCGAATTCCGTGGTCATGGCGGCGACCACGCGCGGCATGTCATCGGGGTGCACCGCGTCCAGGAAGCTGCGCGGATTGTCGTACAGGCTTTGGGCGCTGCGGCCCCACACCCGTTCATAGGCCGGGCTGACGTAGAGCATTTCGTCGGCCGTGCGGACCCAGAACACCACGTCCACCACGTCGGCCAGCTGGCGGAAGCGCAGCTCGCTTTCCTGGAGTGCCGCCTCGGCCCGCTTGCGGTCCGTGATGTCGGCGATGAAGCCGTGCCACAGGACGGACCCTGCGGCGGTCAGGTCCGGGATGGCGTCGCCCGCCACCCAGATTTCGCCCTTGAGCGGATGGCGGACCCGGAACGCGCTGCGCCACGGGGCCAGGCTGACGGCGCTGTCGGCGATGGCGGCGCGCACGGCGGGCAGGTCGTCGGGATGGATGACACCGAAGATCGGCCCGGCGTCGAGGGCCACGTCCTGGGGCGGCGGGCCGAAGATGTCGCGGATGCCGTCGCTGGCATAGGGGAAGCAGGACGTGCCGTCGGCCCGCTGCTCGAACTGGAAGATCATGCCGGGCAGGTTGGCGGCGATCTTGAACAGGCGTTCCTCAAGCTCCATGCGCGCCGTGATGTCGACCAGGTAGCCGCGCATGCGGAGGATCGTGTCGTCGGCGGTGCGTTCGACGATGGTGAAGTCGTAGGTCCACACGGTCGACCCGTCGCGGCGCACCAGCCGGTAGGACTGCTCCCACGACGAACGCCCCTCGGCGAGGAAGGCGGTAACCTCCTGGCCGAGGCGGAGGCGGTCGTCGGGGTGCACCAGATCGATGAAACGGCGGTGCGAGGCCATCAGGTCCTGGGCGGTATAGCCGGTCAGGGTGATGACGTTGGACGACGCGTGTTCGACCGGCCAGCCGTCCTCGGGCCGCCACACGAACACCGCCACGGGGCCGCCGACGAACAGGGCGCGTTCGGCCTGCAGGGCGCGTTCGGCGGCGCGGCGGCGACCGGCGTAGGCGGAGCCGACCAGGAACAGGCCCAGGGCGAGGAGGAACGCCGCCGCCGTCAGGCCGCCCTGAAGGGCCAGCGCGCTCCGCTCCTGGTCTATGAGGGCGGTGCGGTCGATCCATATGGCGACCGACCCGACCGGCGGCCGGCCCGGCTCGACGGTTCCGGCGTAGTCCTTGAGCGGAAAGCGCACCAGGTTGAAGGTGCGCCCGTTCCGCTCGACGCGGTGGACCTCCAGGGGTGCACCGTTGAGCGGCCGGATCGCGCCGCTGCGCATCAGGTCGATGATGTCGGACCGCGAGGTGGCCTCGAGATAGCACTGGCAGCCGCCCGGCACCTCCTGGCCGTTGAGCTCCAGGTACTCCTGCCACACCACCTCGTCGATCATGTCCTTGCGCAGCAGGATGGCGACGCCGCCGCCGAACTGGTGGTCGAGAGTGTCCAGGTGGGCGTCGAACGACGATCCGGCCTCCAGCACGCCGACGCGCCGGGCCTCCATGCCGTCATAGACCACCAGCGGCACCACGCCGCGCAGGCCCGAATAGATGCGCCCCATCTCGAACCCGGCCCGCGGCAGACCGTCGTGCGCCACGTCGGCGATGATCGTCCGCACGTCGTCCAGGCGGTCGCCGAAGCGGGTCGGGGCGTGGACGCGCAGGAACGACACCACCGTGTCCTTCGGCGTCAGGTGAAAATGCAGCTGCCGGGCCCCGAAGCGCCGCTGCATGAGTTGCCACTGCGGATTGACCACGCCGAGCAACTGGCTGCGCGCCTGGGCCGCCTCCTCGCCGCCCGGCCCGCCGCCTTCGCCGGCCACGGCGCGGGCGCCACGGGCGAAGTGGGACTGCACCGCCTCGTCGCCGGCGACCAGCGTCGCCAGGGCCTGCATCTGGCTGTGCACCCCGTCGATGGCAAGGACGAAGCCGTTGTGGACCTTGTCGGCCTCGGTGGCGAAGGCCCGGTCGATTCTGTCCTCGGCCATCCACCACAGGGCGGTGAAGATGCTGGCGAACGCCGCGGCTATCCCCGCCGTGCCGAGCGCAAGGTACAGGATGCGCGGGCGCCGCCGGGACAAGGCCCAGGACAAGGCCCAGGACAAGGAAGCACCAGAACGCGTCATTCACCATCCACCAGGAAGAAGCTACCCGGCAGGTTTACGCCTTCGGGTCGTGTACGGGGAATAGGGCAGGTGGCCCATGAAGGCAATCCGACCAGAGGTCATAGGTCCTTCCGGCCCCACCCACCCGTTCGTCCGTGGTTCTTGTGGCCCTTTTGATCCGTCCTTCGTCTGCTGTCATAGTGCACCGCAAAATTTGCGTCGGGTGGTGGTGGACGGACATGCAGTGTCAGAATCTCGATTTTCTCGTGCGCGCCCTCGATCAGTCCAATGACGCGATCCTGATAACCGACGCCGACCTGACCGCGCCGGGGCCGCGCATCGTCTACGTCAATGCCGCCTACCAGGCGATCAGCGGGTTCACGGCGGCCGAACTGGTCGGCCGGTCGCCGCGCATCGTGCAGGGGCCGGCCACCGACCGCGCCCTGCTCGACGCCCTCAAGGCGGCGCTGGGCCGGGGTGAGTCGTTCCACGGCGAGACCACCAATTACCGCAAGGACGGCACCGCCTACCGCGTCGAGTGGGACATCGCCCCGGTGCGGGCCTCGGTGGGCGGGGCCACGGGAAAGCCCGAGTGGTTCATCTCCATCCAGCGCGACGTGACCGCCCGCTTCGAGGCCGACGAAGCCCTCAAGCGCACCGCCATCGCCCTGAAGCACTCCAACGAACGGCTGCGCGAACTGGGCGGCGTTCTGTCGCATGACCTCCAGGAGCCGCTGACCGCGGTGCGCGGATACCTGGAACTCCTGAAGATGCGGCACGGCCCGTCCCTGGGGGCCGACGTGCGGTTCATCGACACCGCCATCGTGGGCACCGACCGCATGGTCGACCGCATCCGCGGCCTGCTGTCCGAGGCCGGGCGCAGCACCGCGGTGCCCGAGGCGCTGGCCCTCGACCCGGTGGCCCGCGCCGTGGTCGACGGCCTGCGCGAAACCCTGGACGGCGTGGGGGCCGAGGTGGTGCTGGATGCCCTGCCGCCGGTCGCCGCCCTGCCGCAGGAGATGCACGAGGTTCTCCACAACCTGCTGTCCAACGCCGTGAAGTACCGCCATCCCGATCGCCCGTTGCGCATCGGGATCAGCGGCACGCGGGTGCATGATGCCCTCGTCCAGGTGGCGGTGTCGGACAACGGACGGGGCATTCCGGCCAATGACCACGAGGCGATTTTCGAGCCGGGCCGCCGCAGCGCCGTCCACGGCGACGTCGCCGGAACCGGCTTCGGCCTGTCCTTCGTGCGCGGCGCCGTCGAGCGCTGGGGCGGCAAGATCGCCGTGCATTCCCGGCCCGACCAGGGCGCGACGTTCATCCTGACGTTGCCGGCCGCCTGAGTTTCCCCTTCGGATCCGAGCGAATCGGGTACCAAAGTGTGGCCCCTACGCCTTGCGGCGGGGGAACGCACTGGCGACGCACGGCGTAAACAGTCGGAAGACACGCCGGGCGGCCCCGTTTATTTGTGCGGCCAGACGACTTATCCGTCATGGAGAAAGTATTTGTTACGTGCTTAGTGGCTGTTGCCGGTCATTCTTGACCATGATCTTGTTCTACGGCCTCAGAAAACATCATGGATGGCCCGGTCTTACTTGCACCAAGAAGAGGTGGTTGCCCCGTCCGAGGGCGTAGAAAGTTGAAACCCCTAGCAATACTCCGCATTTGTGATCGGTAATCCGCACGCGCCATATCGAACCGACGAGGAAACAAATACTGTTCTAAAAAGCAAGCGAACAGCCTCGGGCGCTCCCAGAATGAACCAGGAAACGGCATACGGGACCATGGTCAGCAATCAACACGCCTCGGCGGGAACTTCGGAGCCCATGGGCCCCACGGATGTACTGTGTCTTGTCGATCGCGAGGACATGCAGTTGTTGCTGCGCGTTCTGCCCAGCTTCCGGGGGGCGGAACTCAAGTTCCTCGACCGGCCGGGCGACCTTGCCGAGGGCAACGTCCGCGACGGCGCCATCCTGCTGGCGTCCGCCCGGCGGGTGACGTCGGAGAACTGGGCGGTGGCGATCTCGCGGTGCCGCAAGAAAGGCGGCCTGCCGGTCATCTTCCTGCTCGGCCAGCCGCAGATGATCGACATCGCGCCGTGGGCCGACCTGGCCGACAACCTGCTGTTCCGCGAGGTCCGGCCCGGCCACATGCCCGAGGCGCTGAGCCTGGCCCTGGAAGGCTACGTCACCCTGCCCGAGGGCACCGACTTCATGCTGCCCATCGACATGGTGCGGTTCCAGCGCCTGCAGCAGTTGTCGCCGATGGAAAAGAAGGTGCTGTCGTGCATTTCGCAGGGCATGACCAACGAAGCCATCGCCGGCGAACTGGGCCGCACCGAGACGCACGTGAAGGCCATCGTCAAACGCATCCTGTCCATCCTGGGCCTGCGCAACCGGACCGAGGCCGCCGTCTTCTACTACCGCTCGACGGCCGGCGGCACGCGGCCGCCGGACGGCCTGCCGGCCCAGGACGTCGCCGCCGCGGTCAGCCCGGCCGCCATCGCCGAACAGGGCGGTGAACCCGAGGTCGATGACAGCGCCGAGATGGAGGAAGGCCCGGACGGCGAGTCCGAAGGCGGCGCCGATGAGAGCCCCGAAGAGGAAGTCGACAAGTCCTGACGGCCTCATCACCCAGCCAGGATCATCCCGGCGAGGCCTTGATGGTCTCGCCGATCTGCCGTCCTGAAAAGAATACCGGCCACCGAATCCTTCCCAGGTCGGCGGCCGGCAATTGGGTACTCTCGTCGGGTAACCTGGCCGTCGTACCGGCCAGTATCAACGTCGGCGGGTGGACGACAGGCCACCCACACGGGCTCAGCGGGTGGACGACAGGCCACCCACACGGGCCGCAGGAGGTTCTCCCGCACCCTGGGCACCACTGACCGTGCGCATGCGCCCGTTCTGCGGTCCCCGTGCCCCCGGACGGACGGTCGCGCCGGGACCGGTGCCACGGGAGATGCCGTGGTGAAGGGCCCAGATGGCGGCCTGCGTACGGTTGGCGGCGTTGATCTTCTTCAACAGACTGCGCAGGTGAACCTTGACCGTCGCCTCGGTGATGCTGAGGTGGCGGGCGATGATCTTGTTGGGCTCACCCGAAACCAGAAGCTGGAGGATGTCCACTTCCCGTTCCGTCAGGTTGTGGTTTTCCTGCTGCTGGGGAACGATCATCATCGGCGTGCCCGAGCCACGAAGCAGCCAGGCCAGCAGATTTGCGGGATAGACGCGCTCGCCTTCGACGATCAGCGCCAGCGCCTTGACCAGCACGCTGGGCTTCATGGTCTTGATGAGGTACCCGTCGATCTCGCCCTTCAGGCATTCCGTCATGGCGACCGGGCAGTGTTTGCCGACCAGGGCCACGACGCGACTGTCCGGGAACGCTTCCCGGATCGCGATGATGCCTTCCAACGCCTCCTCGTCGTCGGCCGGCAGTTCGGTGACCACCAGATCGGGCTTTTCCCGATCGAGGTAGTCGCGGGCTTCCTTCAGGGCGCCCGCTTCGAAATCGATACGGAACCGCGTATCGCGCAGGATGCTCTTGAGACCTTCGCGAAAGAACGGATTGCTTTCGATCAGGCACGTATGGATCGTACTGGTTTCCATTCTCTTCCCCCTTACCTGTTGCCTCCCATAAGGCAGGTGGGATTTAGAACAAAGTCGTCGTTCGTCGGAGTGATACTAGCCAGAAACGCAGCCCATGATACAGACGGTGTGGGTAGTAAAAAAGGTCCCAGAGGTGGTACGCCCCCCTCTATATCCGGAGAACACGCCACCCGAAGGGCAAGTGCAGTGGTTCACCTCGTCTTTATGGCGCGGTGAAGGATGGGTCCAGTTGCTTGTATAGAGTAAGTACTTTGATGTGGACCGGACCGTTGTCGGAGCTGTTCGCGGGCGCAGCATAATATTTGAGGGCGGTTGAAATTTTCTTTCTCTGGTAGTCATAAACTTTGTGGGTGAACAGCGTTCGCCAGATATTCCCCTCGCAGGTTGAAAATCTGTGCATAACCTGTTGGTAATCCGTTCAAAAATGCCGGACGGCATGGTCTCCCGGGGAAATGGGCCACGGCGAAGGGCGTCGCTCCGCATCCCCTCGGTGACTGCCGTTTACTGCGCCTCGATTTGCCGGCCCGGAGGCGCTTTGGGAGGTAAAAAGTCTCGAAAAAAGATGCTTGGCCAGCAACATTTAGCGCAAACATACCCCTCTGGATGGGTCGATCTGGTGACTTTCGGCTAGTATGGCGCCCCAGGTGGGGCCCTCCTATACCGCTGATGCAGTCTCCGGAAAAAGTGGTCCGGATGGCACTCCGTCGTGACCCAAAGGCGTAGACCGGAAGATCGCTCGACCTGCGCGCGGGAATGGGGAATTCTGAAGCTACCTTCCATGGGAAGGCCCCGGCCTGCAGCAGCGGCCCCTCACACCCCCACCCCCCCCTGACGCTGCTGCAGGCCGCCCCCCCTGCCCCCCGCTTCACGAAGCCTCCCGACCCCGCTGTCCGGCGGGGTTTTGGCCGTCCGGGGCAATCGCCGCTTCCGGGGGCGCCGGGGCTCGGGTAGGCTGCCCCCTCTGTCCTGCGCCCGCTGGGTCCTGGGTCCTCTGGGTCCTGAGCCCTCTGGCCCGCCCGTGATGTTGGGGAAAATCGTGCCGCCGCCGACCGTGCCTTCCGATGCCATCCCCGGTGCCGCGTCCGGCACCTTGCCGCACCTGACCCAACGCCTGCGCTTCAAGCGGGGCGACGCCCTGGTGCTCGGCCCGGGGCGCATCGATCTCATGGAGGCCATCAAAGCCACCGGCTCGATCTCGGGCGCCGCGCGGAGCATGGGGATGTCCTATCGCCGGGCCTGGCTGCTGGTCGATGAAATCAACTCGGCCTTCGCCCGGCCCCTGGTCGAATCGGTGGCTGGCGGCCGGCGCGGCGGCGGCGCCCGCCTGACCGAGGCCGGCAGCGCAGTCGTCGCCGCCTATCGCCGGATGCTGCAGGCGGCCGAAAAAGCCATGGCGCCCGACCGCGTGATGATCGAAGCCCTGCTCGCCCGCGAAGCCCCGCCCGTCACCAAGAAGGCCGGGCCGGAGACGTGAGCGAGGGTTCGCTGACGCGGAAGGGCTGCCGCCCTGAACCCGCCTGGAGCAAGCTCCAGACCTCCCTTATTTCTTGAAGAAGAAAAAGGGGTTTGGGGCCTGCCCCAAGCGGGTTTGGGCGGCAGCCCAAGATGCATGAGCACAGGCAGTGGTTCACATCAAAGGCAAACCGCTTTAATAAAAAAGGGGGTTCGGGGACGTGTCCCCGAGCGGGCGTGGGCGGCAGCCCACCCTTCACCAAGCTCAGCGCAAACGGCCTCAGCCGTCGATGCGGACGATCACGTCGACGCGCTTGATCTGGTAGCCGGCCGGGGCGGCGGGCAGTTTTTCCAGACGCACTTCATCGCCGGGAATGTCTTCCAGGCGGCAGGATGATTCGAAATAGAAATGGTGGTGGTTCGACGTGTTGGTGTCGAAGTAGGACCGGCCGGGCTCGACCACGATCTCGCGCAGCAGGCCGGCGTCGGTGAACTGGTGCAGCGCGTTGTACACAGTGGCCAGCGACACCCGGATGTTGGACCCCAGAGCCTCGGAATGCAGTTGTTCGGCCGAGATGTGGCGGTCGCCGTTGTCGAACAGCAGCTTGGCCAGGGCCAGGCGCTGACGGGTCGGGCGGAGACCGACCGCACGCAGGCGATCCAGGATGCTCGTGTAGGGGCGCTGCATGGTCATGGCGTCCGATCCGGCTGCTGCCTCTGGGTCATTTCATTCAGTTGTAACAGGCTCGGGGGCGAATGGGAACGGTTCGGAAGCATTTCCGCGTTGTCCCACCCGCCCACCGAGTGGTCTTTACCTGATATAGGGCCGCCTCAGTCGCCCGTCATGAGGCGATCGACCAGTTGCTTGACCGTCGGGACGAAACCGTTCGCATAGAACGGATCGGTGCCGAAGCGGTAGGCGTTGTGGCCGGCAAACATCAGCTCGTTTTCCACATCCTCGCCGTGCGCGATGTTCTGCAGGGTCTTCTGGATGCAGAAGCTGCGCGGGTCGGCCGGCTTGCCGGTCGACAGGTCGGCGCCGTGCTGGGACCAGTTGGAGAACGAACAGGCCGACAGGCAGCCCATGCAGTCCTTCTGATCCTTGAGGATCTTGAACGACTGGTCTTCGGTGACGAAGATCATGGTGTGGTCCGGCGTGCGCATCCCCTGCACGTAGCCGGCGGCCAGCCAGGCTTCGACCTTGGGCTTGTCGGCCGCGGTGACGAAGATGTTGCGGCCGCGCGCGCCGATGGCAATGGCCTCGGTCTTGTCGCCTTCGGGTTCGCGGGTGTAGGCCACCTGGCGGGCGGACCGGTCTTCCAGGTCCTGCAGGAACGCGTTCTTGACGGCCGAGGAGTAGAACCCGGTCGGGCTGAAACGGTGCAGCAGGACGTCGCCGGGCTTCAGCGTCAGCAGGCGATCCTTCCACTGCTGGGAAATCGGGCTTTCCTGGGTCAGCAGCGGACGGGTGCCGAACTGGAAGGCCACCGGGCCGACGTCGGCCTCTTCGATCCAGTCTTCCCAGTCGCGCAGCGCCCACACGCCGCCGGCCATCAGCACCGGCACTTCGGGCACGCCGAGTTCGCGCATGGTGGCGCGCAACTCGACCACGCGCGGGCGCGGGTCCTGCGGCACGCGCGGGTCTTCGACGTTGGACAGGCCGTTGTGGCCGCCGGCCAGCCAGGGGTCTTCATAGACCACGCCGCCGAGCAGTTCCGGGGCCTTGTGGTAGCTGCGCTTCCACAGGGCGCGGAAGGCGCGGGCCGACGATACGATGGGGTAGTAGTAAACGCCGTGGCGCATGGCGATCTCGGCCACGCGGTAGGGCATGCCGGCGCCACAGGTCACGCCGTGGATGAGGCCCTTGGCCCCCGCCAGCGCGCCTTCGAGGACCTGCTCGGAGCCGCCCATTTCCCACAGCACGTTCATGTGGATGCGGCCCTGGCCGTTCGACATCTCGTGGGCGATGCGCGCCTGATTGATGGCGCCGCGAATGCCCATGTCGATCAGTTCCTGGTGACGCTCGCTGCGCGTCTTGCCGTGGAACACACAGGGGATGTGGTTGCCTTGTTCGTCGTAGTAGTCGGCGTTGACGCCCGAGAACGTCCCGACGCCGCCCGCGGCGGCCCATGCGCCAGAGCTTTCGCCGTTGCTCACGGCAATGCCCTTACCACCTTCGACGAGGGGAAGGACTTCCTTCCCGGAAATGACAAGCGGCTTTATCGCCTTCACGGAAACGCTCTCCCATTTTTCCGCCGCCCTGGCACCTGATGCCGTGGGCGGATCCAGACCTGCCGTCAGCCCGACGTCAAGCCGGAGCGGGGTCCCTTTATACTGCCTTGGCGGGGCGGACGCACCCCGCTATCTGTCTTTCAGACCGCGAATTACCACCCGCGGGTCGTCGCTGAACACGGCCTGCGCTCCCTGGGCCAGCACTGCGGCGGCCCGGGCGGGATCGTTGACCGTCCACACGGCAACGGCATGCCCGCCGGAACGGACCGCCGCGATGTCGGCCTCGGTGACGGCGGCGCCCAGATGGACGGCCTTCAGCCCGAGGATGAGCGCCGCTTCCCGCCAGTCGCCGGGCAGGTCGTCGGCGATCAGGGCGCGCGGCACGTCGGGGGCGGTGTCGCGGGCCACCGCCAGGCTCTCGCGCGAGAAGCTGGACAGCAGCGGCGGCGGCCGGTCGGCCGGCCACATGTCGATCACCACCTGTGCCACGACCCGCGCCGTTTCCGCATCGCGGCCCCGGCACGGTTTGATCTCGAGGTTAACGCCCAGGTCGAGGCCGAGGATGGTTTCCACGGCCTCTTCGAGGGTGGGGATGGTCTCGCCGGCAAACTCCAGTCCGAACCACGCCCCCGCATCCAACGCGCCAAGTGTGTCCAGGGTGGCCGAGGCCACCGGACCGTGGCCGTCGGTGGTGCGTTCCAGACGGTCGTCGTGGAACAGCACCGGACGGCCCTCGGCGGTCAACTTGACATCCACCTCCACCATCGCCGCCCCATCCAGGGCGGCGCGGCGGATGGAGGCCAGGGTGTTCTCGGGCGCCCGCGCACACGCGCCGCGATGCCCGATCACAGGCCCCGCATAGAGGGCGCCGGCAACGGAAACAGTGCCGGCAGTCCCGCTCACGGAGCGGCCTTTTCCTTGCCGGTTTCCTGGTCGATCTGCTTCATCGACAGCTTGACCTTGCCGCGATCGTCGAAGCCGATGCACTTGACCCACACTTCGTCGCCCATCTTGACGTGATCGGACGGCTTGGTGTTGCGTTCGGGCGACAGTTCGGACACGTGGACCAGACCGTCGCGCTTGCCCAGGAAGTTGACGAAGGCGCCAAAGTCCATGAGCTTGACGACCTTGCCCTTGTAGATCTCGCCGATGACCGGTTCGGCCACGATGCCCTTGATCCAGGCGATGGCCTTGTCGGTCGCGTCGGGATCGGCCGAGGCGATCTTGATGGTGCCGTCGTCCTCGATGTCGATCTTGGTGCCGGTGACTTCGGTGATCTCGCGGATGACCTTGCCGCCGGACCCGATGATGTCGCGGATCTTGCCGGGATCGATCTTCATGGTGGTGATGCGCGGCGCGTTGCCGGACACCTCGGTGCGCGCGGCACCCAGGGCACGGCCCATCTCGCCCAGAATGTGCAGGCGGCCATCGCGCGCCTGGTTCAGGGCGATCTCCATGATCTCCTTGGTGATGGACGTGATCTTGATGTCCATCTGCAGGCTGGTCACGCCAACGTCGGTGCCGGCCACCTTGAAGTCCATGTCGCCGAGGTGATCTTCGTCACCCAGGATGTCGGACAGCACGGCGAAACGGTCGCCTTCCTTGATCAGACCCATGGCGATGCCGGCCACCGGGCGCTTCAGCGGAACGCCGGCGTCCATCATGGCCAGCGAGGCGCCGCACACCGAGGCCATCGACGAGGAGCCGTTGGATTCGGTGATCTCGGACACCACGCGGATGGTGTAGGGGAAGTCTTCCTTGGACGGCAGCAGCGGGTGCACGGCGCGCCACGCGAGCTTGCCATGGCCGATTTCGCGGCGGCCCGGCGAGCCCATGCGGCCGGCTTCACCGACCGAGTAGGGGGGGAAGTTGTAGTGCAGCATGAAGGTTTCGCGGTACTCGCCGGCCAGCGCGTCGATGATCTGCTCGTCCTGACCGGTGCCCAGGGTGGTGACCACCAGGGCCTGGGTTTCCCCACGGGTGAACAGGGCGGAACCGTGGGCGCGCGGCAGGATGCCGACCTGGCCTTCGATCGGGCGGACGGTCTTGGTGTCGCGGCCGTCGATGCGGGTGCCGGTGTCGAGGATGTTGGAGCGCACCACGTCGGCCTCAAGACGCTTGAAGCTGTCGGCGGCGAGGCCCTGGGCGACCGGGTTTTCCGGATCGACCGAGGCGAAGGCCTTTTCCTTCACCGCGCCGACGGCGGCATAACGCTCGGTCTTCTGCGGGATGGCGTAGGCCTTGGACAGCTCGTCGCGGAAGCCCGAGAACAGCGCCTTGACCTGCTCGTACTCGGCCGGGACGGCCGGCAGTTCGCGCGGTTCCTTGGCGGTGTGCTCGGCCATCTCGATGATCGCCTGGATGACCGGCTGGAAGCCGTCATGACCGAACGCCACGGCGCCCAGCATGATGTCCTCGCCCAGTTCCTGGGCCTCGGACTCGACCATCAGAACGCCTTCCATGGTCCCGGCGACAACCAGGTCCAGGACGCTGTCGTTCATTTCGGCGACGGTCGGGTTCAGCACGTACTTGCCGTCGATGTAGCCGACGCGGGCGGCGGCGATCGGGCCCATGAACGGCAGGCCCGACAGGGTCAGCGCGGCCGAGGCGCCGACCATGGCGACGACGTCGGGGTCGTTCTCCAGGTCATGGCTCAGCACGGTGCAGACCACCTGGGTCTCGCAGCGGTAGTCCTTGTGGAACAGCGGGCGGATCGGACGGTCGATCAGGCGGGAAACCAGGGTTTCCTTCTCGGACGGACGGCCTTCGCGCTTGAAGAAGCCACCGGGGATCTTGCCCGCGGCGAAGGTCTTCTCCTGGTAGTTGACGGTCAGCGGGAAGAAGTCCTGGCCGGGACGGGGCGACTTGGCGCCCACGGCGGTGCACAGCACGATGGTGTCACCGTACGTGGCCAGGACGGCGCCACCGGCCTGGCGGGCAATCTTGCCACTCTCCAGCACCAGCGTGCGGCCACCCCACTCGATTTCCTTACGAAATTCCTTGAACATTGACATACGACTTCAATCCTTTTCACGGCGGGCCGGCTGCCTCGTCGTGTGCCGGGGGTCCGTCCCGCGCGGATCGCGGAGCGAACGTCCCCGGGCCACCGGCCCCGGTCGGTCTTTCTCTTCCTTCATCACCAAACGAATAGCGGCCACCCGATCGAAAATACGGTGCGGGGAACCGGAAACACGGACGGGCACAACACCACCGTCCGGCTGTTCGACACATTTGGGATCTCAAACATGGGGCGCCAACCGTGGGGGCTGCGGCCCATAAGGCGCGGGACGCCCGAAGGCGTCCCGCAGCACTCTTACTTGCGGATGCCGAGGCGTCCGATCAGGTCTTCGTAGCGCTGGACGTTCTTCTTCTTGGTGTAGTCCAGCAGGCGGCGGCGCTGGCTGACCATCATCAGCAGGCCACGGCGCGAGTGGTTGTCCTTCTTGTGCTCCTTGAAGTGCTCGGTCAGGTTCTTGATGCGCTCCGTGAGGATCGCGACCTGCACTTCGGGAGAGCCGGTGTCACCAGGCTGAAGGGCGAATTCGTTGATCAGTTCCTGCTTGCGCTCGGCAGTGATCGACATCGTGGACTCCTGTTTCTCTAAAGATTCATGACACGGACCGGGCGGATCTCACCGCCTTCGATCCTGGCGACCGCCACAAGACGACCCTCGGCCATGGCGCACACGGTGTCGCCGGCGGCCACGGAACTGAGGGGGGTACGGGTTGCCACGCGCAGCAGGGACACGGGCAGACCGCTCGACAAGCGGCGGGCTTCCTCTTCCGTAAGGGCCAGCGCCGGGATGTCGTCCAGCGCGGTCTCTATCGGAAGAAGGAATTCCATTGGGGCCGCACTATGCCCCAGGTTGTTGAGTTTATCCAGCGAAATTGCGTCTTCTTCCCGGAACGGCCCACAGGCCACGCGGCGCAATGCCGCGACATGGCCGACCGTGCCCAGGGCGCGCGACAGGTCACGGGCCAGCGACCGGATGTAGGTTCCCTTGCCGGCCACGACGCGGAAGCTGGCGTGGTCGGCGTCGGGCTGGTCGACCAGATCGAAGGCGTCGATGCGCACGATGCGCGCGGTCAACTGCACGTCCTCGCCGCTGCGGGCCAGGTCGTAGGCCCGCTGGCCGTCGACCTTGACGGCCGAAAAACGCGGCGGCACCTGCGACAGCTCGCCCAGGAAGGCGGGCAGGGCGGCCTCGATGGCGGCCCGGTCGGGACGCACGGCCGAGGTCTCGGTGACCG
The DNA here is from genome assembly GCA_041686745.1 of Rhodospirillaceae bacterium. Classification (GTDB taxonomy): domain Bacteria; phylum Pseudomonadota; class Alphaproteobacteria; order Rhodospirillales; family Rhodospirillaceae; genus Cauispirillum. Next base: position 295,813 of record JAWLDH010000003.1, read on the forward strand.
TGCCTTCGCGGTCGTCGGTGGTGGTCTCCTCGCCCCAGCGGACGGTGAAGGTATAGACCTTGGTGCCGTCCATGACGTAGGGCACGGTCTTGGTGGCCTCGCCCAGGGCGACCGGCAGGACGCCGGTGGCCAGCGGGTCGAGCGTGCCGCCGTGGCCGGCCTTCTGGGCGTTGAAGATGCGGCGCACCGCCCCGACCACCTGGGTCGAGGTCATGCCCAGCGGCTTGTCGACGGCCAGCCAGCCATTGATCAGGTCGCCGCGCTTCCTACGCGCCATTGCGGCCCTCTTGCCCGTCTTCGCCGCCTTCCGGGCCGCCGTCTTCCGGACCGCCGTCTTCAGGGGCTTCGTCGTCCTCGAACGCATCGTCGTAGGCCGACGGCAGGCCGTCGGGATGCAGGTCGCGCAGGACCTTGGGGTCGTGCAGCAACTGATCGATGCGCTGGAAGGTGTCGAAGGTGTTGTCGGGTTCGAAGAACAGGTTGGGCACATGCCGCAACTGGACGCGGCTGGCCAGTTCGTGGCGCAGGTGGAATCGCGCCCGCTTCAGGGCGTCGAGCACCGGCCGCACGTCGCCACCCCCCAGCGGGGTGATGAACGACGTGGCGTTGCGCAGGTCCGGACTGATCCGGACTTCGGTGATGGTGACCGGCGTGGTGGCAAGCACCGGGTCGCGCAGGTCACCGCGCTCCAATACCAGAGCCAGGGCGTGGCGGACTTCCTCCGCGACACGCTTCTGGCGCTGGCTGGGCGGCTTTTGACCGCCTCTGCTCATGGCAGGCCCCTTGGACTGGGATGGGGACTGGATTCGGGAAGGAAAGGCGATTGCCGCGCCTTAAAGCTGGGCGGCAATCTCTTCCATCTCGAAGCACTCGATGACGTCTTTGGGCTGGATGTTTTCGTAGTTGGCGAACGACATGCCGCACTCGTAGCCTTCGCGGACTTCCTTGACGTCGTCCTTGAAGCGCTTGAGCTGACCCAGGTCACCTTCATGGACCACCACGTTCTCACGCAGCAGGCGGACCTTGCAGCCGCGCTTGATGATGCCTTCGGTGACCATGCAGCCGGCGACCTTGCCGACCTTGGTGATGTTGAACACTTCGCGGATTTCGGCGTAGCCGATGAAGCGTTCCTTGAAGGTCGGCTCGAGCATCCCGGTGAGGGCGCGGCGCATGTCTTCGGCCACGTCGTAGATGATCGAGTAGTAGCGGATGTCCACGCCGTCGCGGCGGGCCATGTCGCGGGCCTGCGGGTTGGCGCGGACGTTGAACCCGATGATCAGGGCGTTGGACGCCTTGGCCAGGGTGATGTCCGATTCGCTGATCGCGCCGACGGCGGAGTGCAGGACGCGGATCTTGACCTTGTCGGTGCCGATCTTGTCCAGCGTGCCGATGAGGGCTTCGACCGACCCCTGCACGTCGCCCTTGATGACCACCGGCAGTTCCTTGGCCTCGCCGGCCTGGATCTTGGCGAACATCTGGTCGAGCGTGCCGCGCGCCGACTTGACGGCGTGGGCCTCGCGCACCTTGCGCTGACGGTATTCCGAAATCTCGCGCGCCTTGGCTTCTTCCTCGACGACGATGAAGTCGTCGCCGGCCGACGGCGTGCCGTTGAGGCCGATGATTTCCACCGGCGTGGACGGGCCGGCCTCTTCCAGGCGCTTGCCGTGGTCGTCGACCATGGCGCGGATGCGGCCCCACTCGGACCCGGCGATGAACATGTCGCCGACACGCAGGGTGCCGCGCTTGATGAGCACGGTGGCGACCGAGCCGCGGCCCTTGTCCATGCGGGCCTCGACGATGGTGCCTTCGGCCGAGCGGTCGGGGTTGGCGGTGAGGGCGAGAACTTCGGCCTGCAGGAGGATGGCTTCCTCCAGCTTCTCGAGGTTCAGGCGCTTCTTGGCCGACACTTCGACGGTCAGGACGTCACCGCCCAGGGCCTCGACCACCAGTTCGTGCTGCAGGAGCGCCTGGTGAATGCGGGCCGGGTCGGCACCGGGCTTGTCGATCTTGTTGATGGCCACGACCACCGGCACTTCGGCGGCGCGGGCATGGCGGATGGCTTCGACGGTCTGCGGCATGATGCCGTCGTCGGCAGCCACCACCAGGATGACGATGTCGGTCACCTTGGCGCCACGGGCACGCATGGCGGTGAACGCCTCGTGGCCCGGGGTGTCGATGAAGGTGATCTTGTCGCCCGAGCCCATGGTCACCTGATAGGCGCCGATGTGCTGGGTGATGCCGCCGGCTTCGCCCGACACCACGTCGGTGGAGCGCAGGGCGTCGAGCAGCGAGGTCTTGCCGTGGTCGACGTGGCCCATGACGGTGACCACCGGCGCACGGGGACGCATCTTGGCCGGATCGTCGGGGCCGGTTTCCAGGCCCACTTCGATGTCGGACTCGGACACGCGCTTGACCTGGTGACCGAATTCCTCGGCCACGAGCTGGGCGGTGTCGGCGTCGATCGACTGGTTGATGGTCGCCATCACGCCCATCTTCATCAGAACCTTGATGACGTTGGGCGAGCGTTCGGCCATGCGGTTGGCCAGTTCCTGGACGGTGATGGCGTCAGGCAGGATGACCTCGCGGACGATCTTTTCCTGCGACTGGCGCTGCATCTGCTGCTTGCGCTTTTCCTTCTGGGCGGCGCGGCGCAGGGCGGCGACGGAGCGGCCGCGCGCGGCCTCGCCATCTTCGTGCAGGGCGGCGGTGATGGTCAGCTTGCCACGGCGCTTGGGCTCCACGGCGGGCTTCTTGGGGGCCACCTTGGCACCGGCCTTGAGACCGGCCTTGCGGCGCTCCTCGTCTTCCTCGGCCGCCTTGCTGCGGACCGGGGGCTTGGCTTCGGGCGCACGGGCGGCGGCGGGGCGGGCCGGAGACGCGGCGCCAGCCGGGCCGGCCGACGGGGCGGGAGCCTGCTCAACCGCGGACTTGAGATCCGGAGTTGGGGCGGCTTCGGGCGCCTCGGCCTGGACGGGCTTGGGATTGGCGGCTTCCTCGGCGGCACGGCGGGCGGCTTCCTCAGCCTCCAGGCGGGCGCGTTCAGCCTCCTCGGCGGCGCGGCGGGCGTCTTCCTCGGCCTTGCGGACGGCCTCTTCGGCCTCGCGGACCTTGCGCGCCTCATCCTCTCGCATGGCAGCCTGCAGGGCGGCCAGACGATGGTGACGCTCGCCCTCGGTCAGCCCGGCAAGCGACGGGTGCGACAGGTCGGGCAGGTTGGCGCCGTCCTTCTGGCCATCAGCCGACTGGCCGGGCACGAAGGTCCGCTTTTTGCGACGCTCCACGGTGACGACCTTGGAGCGGCCATGCGGAAAGCTCTGGCGGACCTGGCCGGCCTCGACCGACTTCTTCAGCTCCAGCTTGCCACGCGGCGACAGCGTAAGCGGCTTTTTCTCGTTCTCGTTCGACATGCGTCCCGGTTCGTTCCTGGCGTTCAATCCGTGGCGGCCGGCGCCATGAAGGCGGACAACCGTTCGAGTTCCTCGAGCAGGCGCGTGACCAATGGGCGCTGCGCCGGCTTGCCGGCCAGGACGGCCACGTGAACCACGTGATCCCGGCCGAGTGCGGAGGCCAGTTCGGCCCCCGTCAGAATATCTATCAGCCGCGCCCCTGGGGCCGCGGCGGTAACCTTGCGCCGCCCATCGGCAGCGCCTTCGGCGGCTTCCAGCAGCAGGGCGACGTTGCCTCCGCGACCGGCGGCCTTGACCTGGTCAAAGCCTGCTACCACCAGACCGGCGCCGCGCGCCAGACCGAGACGGTCTAGGCAACGGGCGCGCAACATGCGTTCCAGCCTGTCGGCCAAATCGGGCGGAACCTTGACCGCCTGACGTGCGGCGCGGGCAAAGGCCCGTTTCGCCGTGGCTGTTTCTACCATATCGCGGCGCGCACTCAACCACAAACCCCGTCCTGGCAGACGAGCATCAAGGTCGGGCACCACGTCGCCGTCCGGACCGATGACAAACCGCATCAGTCCTTCCTTGGGCTGCACGGCCCCGCTGACGATGCAGCGGCGCTGTGGCTCCGTGTCCTCGCGCGGGGCGGCGGTCCCCTTTCGGTGGACCGCTTTCCGCTTGCCGGCCGGCGCCTTGGGCTGTGCTACGGCCTTTTTCAGCCCGGAAGTCTTATCCGGTCCGGAAGTTTGGGGGCCGGAGTCGTTTCCTGTGTCGCGGCCGTCGTCGGGCTCTGCTGGCATCGGGTTCAGGCCGTTGCCTCCGGCGCCTCGCCCCCGGCTTCGCCCTCAGCTTCACCCTCGGCGGCCTCGGCCGCTTCGGCTTCGGCGGCTTCAGCCTGGGCGGCGGCCTGGGCCGCCATCATCGCGGCGGCTTCCTCGGCGGTGAACCAGCCGGCCTTGACGCGGGCGTCCATGATCAGGGCGTTGGCCTCGTCGTGGTTCAGCAGGTCGTTGCCGACGATGTCGCGCAGCTCGTCGCCCGACAGATCAGCCAGATCCTCCAGTTCCTTGACGCCGTTTTCACCCAGCGCCACCAGCAGGGTCGGGCTGAACACCTCGTATTCGGCCACCGCATCCGACACGCCCAGTTCGCGGCGGCGGGCATCGGCGGCTTCTTCCTGTTCCTGGAGCCATCCGGCGGCGCGGGCCTGCAGTTCGGCGGCCACGTCGTCATCGAATCCTTCGATGGAGGTCAGTTCCTCCAGCGGCACGAAGGCGATCTCCTCCAGGGTCGAGAACCCTTCGGTCACCAATAGATGGGCAATGACGTCGTCAACGTCCAGAGCCTCGATGAAGAGATTGGACCGCGTGCGGAATTCTTCCTGGCGGCGCTCCGACTCGGCTTCCTCGGTCAGGATGTCGATGTCCCAGCCGGACAGCTGCGAGGCCAGGCGCACGTTCTGGCCGCGACGGCCGATGGCCAGGCTGAGCTGGTCGTCGGGCACCACCACTTCCATGCGGTGGGTGTCTTCGTCCAGCACCACCTTGGCGACTTCGGCCGGGGCCAGCGCATTGACCAGGAAGGTCGCCGGATCGGCCGACCACTGGATGATGTCGATCTTCTCGCCCTGCAGTTCGGCGACCACGGCCTGCACGCGCGAACCGCGCATGCCGACGCAGGCGCCGACCGGGTCGATGCCCGAGTCGTTGGACAGCACGGCGATCTTGGCGCGCGACCCCGGGTCACGGGCGACGGCGCGGATCTCGATGATGCCGTCGTAGATTTCCGGCACTTCCTGGGCGAACAGCTGCTTCATGAAGCCGCCGTCGGTGCGCGACAGGAAAATCTGCGGGCCGCGCTGTTCCTGGCGCACGTCCATGATGTAGGCGCGGACGCGGTCGCCGTTCTTGAAATGCTCGCGCGGGATGACCTGGTCGCGGCGCAGCAGCGCCTCGGCCCGGCCCAGATCGACGATGACGTTGCCGAACTCGACGCGCTTGACCAGACCGTTGACGATCTCGCCCATGCGGCCGCGGTATTCGTTGAACTGGCGCTCACGCTCGGCGTCGCGCACTTTCTGCACGATGACCTGCTTGGCGGTCTGGGCGGCGATGCGGCCGAAGTCGATGGGCGGCAGCGGGTCGACCAGGAACTCGCCGACCTGGATGTCGGCCTTCTTGCGTCGCGCCTTGGCCGGGGTCATCTGGGTGTGCTCGTCCTCGACCTCATCGACGACTTCGATGTAGCGCGCCAGCTTGATCTCGCCGGTGCGGCGGTCGATGTGGGCGCGGATGTCGTGTTCGTGGCCATACTTCGAGCGGCCGGCCTTCTGGATGGCCTGCTCCATGGCCAGGAAGACCTCGTCGCGGTCGATGCCCTTGTCACGGGCGACAGCGTCGGCCACCTGGACGAGCTCGGGCCGTGCCATGCCAACGGTGCGTTCCCCAGAAGTACGTTCCATCGTCTTGCCCTAATGCTCCTGATCGGGACGCTTGGTCACCGCGTCGATCAGTTCGTCTGTGAGAATCAGCTTGGCGCGGGACACCCGTGCCAGCGGAATGAGATGCTCGCCCTCGTCGGCGGCCAGGCGAACGGTTTCGCCCGCCTCGTCGAGGCCGAGAAGGCGGCCGGTGAACCGCTTGCGCCCGTCAACCAGGCTGTCGGTCTCGACCCTGGCGTCGAACCCGGCCCAGGTCGTGAAGTCCTTGGTGCGGGTCAGCGGGCGGTCGATGCCCGGCGAGCTGACTTCCAGGTTGTAGGCCCCGGGAATGGGATCCTCGACATCCAGGACGGCGGAAATCGCCCGCGAAATGGCCGAACAGTCTTCCACCGCCATGGGCTCGCCGTCGGCGCGGTCGGCCATCACCTGAAGGGTCTGGCGTTTCGTGCCCTGCACCTGTACGCGCACCAATTCGTAGCCCATCCCCTCGAGGGTGGGTTCGATAATGGCGGCAAGGCGCTCGTGAAGCTGCATCGACGGTGGTCTGCCTGCTGTTGAACCGTGGTGTCCGGCGCACGAATCGTGGGGCACATAACAAAAAGAGTGGGCCGACGGCCCACCCTCACTGAGCCCCATAAGGCACCATAGAGAATGTCTATGCGACGTATATAGCAGCGTGCCGCCTGAAAGACAAGGGTACTCCGGCGCCCCTCCGCGCCCCGGGCTCCCGCTCAGCCTTCAGTTCCCCCGGCCACCGAGATTCTGGGCCGCCGCAGGAACTGCAGGTACTTCGGCACGCGGCCGCAGCGGTGGGCCTTGGCCTCGTACCGGCTTTCGATGGCGTCGGGCCACCGGGTGCGCCAGTCGGACGGTCCCTGGGCGGTCCACCGGAAGGCCGGGTGCACCGGCGCATGGCGCAGCGTCCAGCGCACATAGGTCATGTCGTCCGACGCCACCCGGAACTCGCCGCCATCGACCAGCAGCCGCGCCACGGCGTCGAGGTTGTGCGGGCTGACGAACCGCCGTCCGGCGTGGCGGGCCTTGGGCCACGGATCGGGAAACAGCAGGAACACCTTTTCCAGGCAGGCGTCGGGCAGATGGTCGAGGAACGGCCGCACGTCGTCGCCATACAGGCGGATGTTGTCGAGCCCCTGCTCGTCCACCTTGCGCAGCAGCTTGCCGATGCCGTTGAGGAACGGCTCGGCGCCGATGAAGCCGACGTCGGGGTTGGCCGCCGCCTGGGCCGCCATGTGTTCGCCGCCGCCGTAGCCGATTTCCATCCACACGGCGCGCACCGGGCGGGGGAACAAGGTGGCGGGGTCAAGCACCGCGCCCTCGGCCAGTTCGGCCTTGCCGTAGGGGTCCTTGGCGGCGCGGGGCAGCACGAGGCGCGGGAACAGCGTCTCGAACAGCGCTTCCTGCTGGGGCTTGAGCCGCTTGCCCTTGCGGCGCCCATAGAAGCGGGTGTCGACGGCGGGCGTGTGATCAGCACTCACGGCAGGAGCCTTTCTCGGGAGTGGGAAGCCGAAACGCGCACGGACCGAGGTCCATGCGCGCCAGGTAACAAACAGATGTGTTGCGAACGCCTTACGCGGTCACTTCACCAAAGGCGGTCTTGAGGGCGCCGACCAGGTCGGTGCGCTCCCACGAGAACCCGCCGTCCTCGGTCGGCGTGCGGCCGAAGTGGCCGTAGGCCGCGGTGCGGGCGTAGATCGGCCGGTTGAGGCCGAGGTGCTCGCGGATGCCGCGCGGGCTGAGGTCCATGAGCTGCGGCAGCAGCTTGAGCAGGCGGACCTCGTCGACGTTGCCGGTGCCGTAGGTGTCGATGTAGACCGACAGCGGCTTGGACACGCCGATGGCGTAGGACACCTGGATGAGGCAGCGCTCGGCCAGGCCGGCGGCGACCACGTTCTTGGCCAGGTAGCGCGAGGCATAGGCGGCCGAGCGATCGACCTTGGTCGGGTCCTTGCCCGAGAACGCGCCGCCGCCGTGCGGGGCCGCGCCGCCGTAGGTGTCGACGATGATCTTGCGCCCGGTCAGGCCGCAGTCGCCGTCCGGCCCGCCGATGACGAAACGCCCGGTCGGGTTGATGTAGATCTCGTCGGCGGCCGGCATCCAGCCCTCGGGCAGGATCTTTTCGATGTGCGGCATGACGATGCCGCGCACGTCGTCGGGGGTGCACTCGCTGCCGTGCTGGGTCGACACCACGACCGAGGTCGCGCCGACCGGCTTGCCGTCCACATAGCGCAGGGTGACCTGGCTCTTGGCGTCCGGGCCCAGGCGGCGTTCACCGCCGTGGCGGACTTCGGCCAGCGACTTCAGGATGTTGTGCGAATACTGGATGGGCGCCGGCATCAGCTCGGGCGTCTCGCTGCAGGCGTAGCCGAACATGATGCCCTGGTCGCCGGCGCCTTCGTCCTTGTTGCCCGCGGCGTCGACGCCCTGGGCGATGTCGGCCGACTGGCTGTGCAGGTGCGAGATGATCTCGCAATCCTTCCAGTGGAAGCCGTGCTGCTCGTACCCGATGTCCTTGATGGCCTTGCGGGCCACGTCCTTGAACACGTCGTGGTTCAGGTGGTCGGGGCCGCGCACTTCGCCGGCCAGCACCACGAAATTGGTGGTCGCCAGGGTCTCGCAGGCCACGCGGGCGTACGGATCGGCGGCCAAAAACAAATCCACGATGGAGTCGGAAATGCGGTCACAGACCTTGTCCGGATGCCCTTCGGACACGGACTCGCTGGTGAACAGGTAGTCGGACTGGGCCACGTTTCATTCCTCCGCTGCAAGATCGGCGCTGCGCGCCAGGTCCGGCGCCCTGCCGGACACCCCAGGGGTGCTCAAAGATCACGCCGTGCCGCCCCTCGCGGACGCCGCACAACAACATACGCCAGGACCTAAACGAAACACGCCCGGTTGGCAAGTCGGACACGGTGAGGAACGCCCCGCAAGCACGCGGCAAGTGCGTGGGGAGCTCTTGCACCCCAGGCCGGCCCCGGCGCGTTATCCTTCGCTTGCACCAACTGCCGGGACAGCATAGATGGTAGGCATGAGCAACACCATCGACATGACCGCCGGAACCATTGCCGGCAAATGCCTTATCGCCATGCCCGGCATGACCGATCCCAACTTCGCGCGCGCCGTGGTCTACATCTGCGCCCATACCGCCGAGGGCGCCATGGGGCTGGTCATCAACCGCGCCTTCGCCCAGTTGAGCTTCCCCGACATCCTCGAACAGCTCGAGATCGACAGCACTCCGGCGTGCGAGCGCATCCGCGTGCACTTCGGCGGCCCGGTCGAGGCGGCCCGCGGCTTCGTCCTGCACTCGGCGGAGTACAGCCAGGCGGCCACGCTGCTGGTCAACGACGCCGTCGCCCTGACCGCGACGACCGACGTCCTGCGCGCCATGGCCGAAGGCAGCGGCCCGCGCCGCAGCCTGATGGCGCTGGGCTATGCCGGCTGGAGCCCCGGGCAACTCGACGAGGAGCTGAAGCAGAACGCCTGGCTGACCGTGGACGCCGACGAGGACCTGCTGTTCGGCAACAGCCTCGACGCCAAGTGGAGCGCCGCCCTCGGCCGCCTGGGTATCGACCCGGCCATGCTGAGCGAGACGGCGGGACACGCGTAGGGTCTCTACAGCACCATCTTGACGCGGCGACAGGCCTCCTCGACATGCTCGGGCGGCACGGTCGCCTCGAACTGGACGCTGCGGTTCTGGTAGTCGATCGTGCGGACTTCGCTGAGGACGACGACGCCCTGCACCCGCCCGGCCTGAACCGGAAACTCGAAACCACTGAGCTTTCCGTGTTTCGAGGTGATCGGAGATACGATGATGAATCCAGTGCCGACGTTGAAGATGTCCTGAGAGAGCACGAGCCCATAATGCGGGCCGTTCATCTCATGCCCGATCGATGGATCCCAGTTCAGGTGCACGACGTCGCCGCGCCGAGGGACATAGCCCCGCGCAAAGTCATCCCCCCTCTTCGCCACGGTTTCCCCCCTCCGCTGCACCTCGGTCACAAGGACTCACGGCCCTTCGGCGCGTCGTTCATGAACCCCTGCGTCAAACGGCGAATTTTATCGGCATCGTATCCGGTCAGCAAATCCTCGAGCGTTTTCGGACGGTCGTCGCGCGCCTCGTCGATGACCTTTTCCAGGTAGTCGGCGCGCATCACGACGAACCGCTGGTCCCGGCGGGTGATCTCCACGCCGCCGTTCTGCCATGCCTCGTCCCAAACCCGGCCGCCGTACTTGTTGACCTCGGTGGTGGAGAAGCGTCTGAACGCAGTACCGGGCATGATCCGCCGCCTTTCAATCTGTACTTTCCAGATTATCTGGATGCAGGCGGAGAAAAGTCAAGGATCACGCCGCCAGCCGCTCCTTGACCTTGTCGTAGTCCTCGACGTTTTTCAGGCTGCCGAGCACGGCCAGGGTCGGGGCGCCGCGCAGGACCAGGCCGACGGCGTCGCGCACGGCGGCGGCGTCCACCGCTTCGATGTGGGCGACGACTTCGTCCGTGGTCAGCGCGCGGCCGTAGGCCAGGACCTGGCGGGCGAGCTGTTCGCAACGCGACGACGTGCTTTCCAGGCTCATCAGGATGCCGGCCTTGAGCTGGGCGCGGGCGCGGGTCATTTCGGCATCGGTCACGCCGTCGCCGACGCGCACGATCTCGTCGCACATGACCGGGATCAGTTCGGCCACCTCATCCTCGCCGGTGCCGGCATAGATGCTGAACAGGCCGCCGTCGGTGTAGGACGAGGCGAAGGAATAGATGCTGTAGACCAGCCCCCGGCGCTCGCGGATTTCCTGGAACAGGCGCGACGACATGCCGCCGCCGAGCAGGGTGGACAGCACCGCCGCCGCGTAGAACTGCGGATGGTCGTAGGGCACGCCGTCGAAGCCCAGCACCACATGGACCTGCTCCAGGTCGCGGGCCTCGCGGAAGTCGCCGCCGGTGTAGACGGCCGGCTCCGGCTTGGGCCCGGCCGATCCCTTGAGGCCGGTGAACTGGCGCTGGACCTGGGCGACGAAGGCGTCGTGGTCGATGTTGCCGGCCGCCGTCACCACCACGGCCGGCGCGGTGTAGGAGCCGTGCAGGAAGCTGTGCAGGGTGTCGCGGTCGATGCCGCGCACGGTGTCGGGCGTGCCCAGCACCGGACGCCCGAGCGCCTGGTTGGGATAGGCGGTGGCCTGGAAGTGGTCGAACACGATGTCGTCGGGCGTGTCGATGGCCTGGTTGATCTCCTGGATCACCACGGCCTGCTCGCGCTTGAGTTCCTCGGGGTCGAACACCGCGTTCTGCAGGATGTCGGCCACGATGTCGACCGCCAGCGGCATGTCCTCCTTGAGGACCTTGGCGTAGTAGGCGGTCTGCTCGCGCGAGGTGTAGGCGTTGAGGTGGCCGCCGACGTTCTCGATCTGCTCGGCGATGTCCTGGGCCGAGCGCCGCTCGGTGCCCTTGAACGCCATGTGCTCCATCAGGTGGGAGATGCCGTTGATGTCCGCCGTCTCATGGCGGGTGCCGACATCCACCCAGGCGCCGAGGGAAACCGTCTCGACGGTGGGCATGGAATCGGTCAGGACGCGCAGCCCGTTGGGCAGCGTGGTCACGGCAACGGTCATTTGGCCTCCACGGTTTCGCGCACGAAGCGCTCGAGGGCGCCCACGTCATTGGGCTGGACTACAATACGTTCGGGCCGCGCGAACAGGTCACCCAGGCGCGGCGGAAGATCGGGATGCACGCCGCTGGCGTCCTTGACGGCGGCCGGGAACTTGGCCGGATGGGCGGTCGCCAGGGCGATCACCGGGATGCCCGGTGCGATGCCGCCACGCAGCGCGGCGTCGACGCCGATGGCGCTGTGCGGGTCGAGCAGTTCACCGGTGCGGTCATAAACGGAGCGGATGACCTCGGCGGTTTCCGCGTCGCTCAGGCGCACGCCCGAGAACAACGCGCGGGCGCGGGCCAGCGGCTCGCCGTCCAGGGCATAGGTGCCCGACTGGCGGAAGCGGCCCATCATGGCCTCCACGGCGGCGCCGTCGCGGTCAAGAACCTCGAACAGCAGGCGCTCGAAGTTGGAGCTGATCTGGATGTCCATGGACGGGCTGATGGTCGGCTCGACGCCGTCCTTGCGCATCTCGCCGGTCTCGAAGAAGCGGGTCAGGATGTCGTTGCGGTTCGACCCGATGACGAAGCGGTCGATGGGCAGGCCCATGCGGCGCGCCACCCAGCCGGCGAACACGTTGCCGAAGTTGCCGGTCGGCACGGCGAAGGCCACCGTGCGGTCGGGCGCGCCCAAGGCCAGCCCGGCCCAGAAATAGTACACCACCTGGGCCATGATGCGGGCCCAGTTGATGGAGTTGACGGCCGACAGGCGCATGGCGTCGCGGAAGTCGGCGTGGTTGAACATGTCCTTCACGGCGTCCTGGCAGTCGTCGAAGGTCCCGTCGACCGCCACGCAATGCACGTTGGCCGAGGGGATCGTCGTCATCTGGCGGCGCTGCACCTCGGACACCCGGCCGTTGGGGAACAGGATGAAGATGTCGATGGCGTCGCGGTCGCGGCACGCCTCGATGGCGGCCGACCCGGTATCGCCGGACGTCGCCCCGACGATGGTCACCCGCTCGCCGCGCTTCTTCAGCACATGGTCGAACAGCCGGCCGACCACCTGCAGGGCATAGTCCTTGAAGGCCAGCGTCGGGCCGTGGAACAGCTCCATCAGCCACAGGTCGCCATCAAGCTGCTTGAGCGGCGCCACCGCCGGATGCCCGAACTGGGCATAGGCGTCGGTGCAGATGGTCCGCAACTCGTCCTCGGTCAGGGCGTCGCCGATGAACGGGGTCATCACCCGCACGGCCAGTTCGGCATAGGACAGCCCGCGCAGGGCGCGGATCTCGTCGGTGGTGAATGTCGGCCAGGTCTCGGGCACATAGAGCCCGCCGTCGCGGGCCAAGCCGCTCAGCAGAACATCCTCGAACCCCAGAACCGGAGCCTTGCCCCGCGTGCTGACGTACTTCACCGCGAACCCTCCAACACACCCAGAAAGAAGGGCGGTACAGTATAGGGGGCGCGGGTTGTGGGCAAGCGGTGGCTCAACAGGCAATCGCCAGGACGTGGCCCTGTTCGGCATAGCCCAGGATGAGGCGGTCGCGGGTCACCACCGGCACGCCCAGGGCACGGGCCGTGGCGACGATGATGCGGTCGGCGGGGTCCTTGTGGAAATCGCCGGGAAGAAAGCTCGACTGCACCAGAAGGTCGATGTCCATGGGAGCCAGATTGACGCCGCTGCGGGCGCGGAAGGTCTGAAACCATTGCAGCGGGTTGTCCATGAAGAGCCTTTTCTTGGCGACAGCGACACCGACCTCCCAAGCCGTAATGGGGCTCACAAAGAGCGAGTCGGCGCTGAGTCCTTCATCAATGCAGGCCCGTGCGGCTGGCAATATCGGAGCGCCAGCGGACAGCCACAGGAGGGCGCATGTATCAAGCAGTGCTCCCGCCATGTCAGCGGTTTCCGGCTTGGGGGTCGTCACCCAAGGCGGCCCAATCCTCCATCCCGACCGGCTCGGTCAGATCGACCCCCTCGGGGATCGAGAAGGTCCCCTTCATGCAGCCGTAAATCGACGGCAGCTTGCGGACTTCGTAAATCTGGTCGGGGCTGCTGACCAGGAGGCGGTCCAGTTCGCCTGAGGCAAGGGCGCGCAGGTACTCGCCGCTGTGCTGCGAGAAGTCCGCTTCATCCACGGTCTTTTGCTTGGCAAGGGACATGGCTGCCTCCGCTGGGGGATTTCTCCAATATGGGGCAACGGCTGCCCCATCTCAATCACCCAGATACCGCCGCTTCAGGTGTGCCTTGAACACGGCGGCGTCGAGGGGCTTGCCGGTGGCCTGGGTCAACAGGGCGTCGGTGGACAGGCTGCTGGCCTTGCTGTGGACATGCTCGCGCAGCCAGGCGATGAGGGGGGAGAAGTCGCCGACGGCAATGCGGGCGGGGATCTCGGGCACCGCGTCCTTGGCGGCGGCGAACAGTTGGGCGGCGGTCATGGCGCCCAGGGTATACGTCGGGAAATACCCCCACGCGCCGTCGAACCAGTGGATGTCCTGCAGGCAGCCCAGGCGGTCGTTGGGCACCTCGACGCCGAGCAGCTTGCGGAAGCCCTCGTTCCAGGCGCCGGGCAGGTCGGCGACCTCCAGGTCCCCGTCGATCATGGCGCGTTCCAGCTTGGTGCGCAGGATGACGTGGGCCGGATAGGTCACCTCGTCGGCATCCACCCGGATGAAGCCGCGCTCGACCCGGATGGCGCGGCGGTACAGCGCGTCGGCCTCCCACTCCGGCCCCGTGCCGCCGAACGCCTCGGCCATCACCGGGGCGGCGAAGGTCAGGAAATCGCGCGACCGGCAGGCCTGCATTTCCATGAGCAGCGACTGGCTCTCGTGGATGCTCATGCCGCGCGCCTTGCCGACCGGCTGCGAGCGCCACGCCGACGGCAGGCCGCGCTCGTACAGGCCATGGCCGGTTTCGTGCAGCACGCCCATGATGGCCTGGGCGAAGTCGGCCTCGTCATAGCGGGTGGTGATGCGCACGTCGTCGGGCGTGCCGCCGCAGAACGGATGGGCCGAGGTGTCAAGCCGCCCGTGGGCGAAGTCGAAGCCGACCGCCTCCATCAGGCGCCGGGCCAGGACCTGTTGTGCATCAGCCGGAAACGGCCCGGCCGGGGCGGGCGGTTCTGCCCCCTGGCGGTCGATCACGGCGGCGATGAAGTCGGGCAAAAAGGCTTCCAGGTCGTCGAACAGCGGCTGGATGCGGGCGATGGAGCCGCCCGGTTCGTATTCGTCGAGCAGCGCGTCGTAAGGCGCCACGCCGAGCGCCTCGGCCTTGGCCTGGGCGACCTCGCGGACGTGGGACAGCACGGTTTCCAGATACGGCCGGACCAGCCCGAAGTCGGCCGCCGGGCGGGCCTTGCGCCAGGCGTGTTCGCAGGTGGTCGAGGCGCGCGACAGGGCCGCCACCAGCTCGCCCGGCACCGCCACGGCATGGGCGCGGGCGCGCCGCATCTCTTTGAGGTTGGCGGTCTGCCACGCATCGAGGCCGCCGGTGTTCACGGCGGCCAGCCATTCGCCGACGCGCGGGTCGGACAGCAGGCCGTGGTGCATCTCGGTCAGGGTGGCCAGTTGCTCGCCGCGCGCCTGGGCCGCACCGTCAGGCATCATCACCGAGGCATCCCAGTGCAGGAACCCCAACGCATCCTCCAGATGACCCAGCCGGGCAAAGTGCTCCTCAAGAGTTTGGTACGGAGCTTGAAGCGACTCGGTCATTGCGGTCATCCTGTGGGTGGCGGGTCCCCTTACCTAGGCGACCGCGACCCTTTTGGAAAGACTGCGGGGAGAACGAGGCATGGCGAAGCCGAAAGTAGCGGTGGTTCTGTCGGGGTGCGGGGTCTATGACGGTGCCGAGATTCACGAGGCGGTGCTGACCATGCTGGCCATCGTGCGCAAGGGCGGCACCTACCAGTGCTTCGCGCCGAACATCCCGCAGAACCACGTCATCAACCACCTGACCGGCCAGGAGGAGCACGGCGGCAGCCGCAACGTGCTGATCGAGGCCGCGCGCATCGCCCGCGGCGACATCAAGGACCTGCGCGAGTTCCGCGCCGCCGACTTCGATGCCATCATCTTCCCGGGCGGTTTCGGGGCGGCCAAGAACCTGTGCACCTTCGCCCTCGACGGCCCGGAATGCCACGTCAACACCGACGTCGAACGGGCCATCAAGGAAGTCCACGCCGCCGGCAAGCCGATTGGCGCCCTGTGCATCGCCCCGGCCCTGATCGCCCGCGTCCTCGGCAACATCACCGTGACCATCGGCAGTGACCGCGACGCCGCCGACGGCATCGAATCGATGGGCAGCACCCACACCCTGACGACCCACGGCCAGGTGGTCATCGACCGCGAGGCGCGGGTGGCGACGACGCCGTGCTACATGCTCGACGCCACCATCGACCAGATCGACATCGGGGCGCAGAATGTTGTGGACGCTGTGTTTTCCATGATCACCGCCCCGGCGGTCTGAGGCCCGGGCACAAGCCTCGCGTGTTAAACTTCCGCGTCAGTCCTTCGCCGCCGTTGACCGCTCGCGCTTCCGCGCCCTAACTCGGATGGTCAGGGGAGCCCTGACCCCATCTTTTAAAATGGGTGGCCAGACCCAGTCGGGTTCAGGGGCGCAAGGCGGGTCATGAGCATCGTGACACGGACCGAAAGCGAGCAGCCGGGGGGCATCGGGGTGACACAGCCGGCGGCAGTCGACCGCCACGCCCCCTTCATGCCGGTGCCGCTGCCGCCGCGCTGGGCCGACCGGATCACCCGGCTGGACATCGCCCTGCAGGCCATCGTCAACGTCCATTCCGGCCGCTGCCTGGGCTTCGAGGCGTTTCTGCGCGGCACCCACGAGGTCGGCTTCGAGTCGGTCGGGGCCATTCTCGATGCCGCCTGGGCCGACGGCGTGCTGCCCGAGTTCGAGGCCGCCGTGTGGGGCCTGGCCGTGGAGCGCTTCCGCACCATCGCCGGAGCCTTCGACCTCAAGCTGTTCCTCAACGTGGACGGCCGGTCGCTGCGCCACGCGGCGCGGCTGTCGGGGCATCTGGCCAGCCTGATGCTGGCCGCCGGCATGACCGAGGCCTCGGTGGTGGTCGAGGTGTCGGAGCGCCATCCGGTCTATGCCTCGGACACCGCGCTCGACGGGCTGACCCAGTTGCGCAAGGTGGCCGGCAAGATCGCCATCGACGATTTCGGCACCGGCCATGCCGGTCTGCCGCTGCTGCACGCCGCCTTGCCCGACTACATCAAGGTGGACCGCTTCTTTCTCAGCGACATCGCCCAGGACGGCCGCAAGAAGGTGCTGCTGCGCCATCTGGTCAACCTAGCCCATCTGCTGGGCGCCCAGGTGATCGCCGAAGGGGTGGAAAGCGAGCGCGAGTTCTACGTCTGCAAGGACATCGGCTGCGACCTGGTCCAGGGGTTCCTGATCCATCGGCCGACCGTCGGCGCCATCGTGCCGGATACCCCGGGGGCCGTGCTGCACGCCCTCAACGACCGCGACCGCCGCTCGACCGACAGCGACCTGGACCTCATCCAGGCGCAGGTGCTGTGCCTGGAGCCGTTCGACGTCGACAGTTCCATGTCCCACGTGTTCGACCGTTTCCGTTCCGACCGCAACGCCGCCATCGTGCCGGTGGTCAGCGCGCAGCTTGAGCCGCTGGGCATCGTGCGCGAACAGGATCTCAAGTCCTACGCCTACTCGCCCTACGGCAAGGACCTGCTGTCCAATAAGGGCTTCGGCCGGCAGCTGCAGGATTTCGTGTGGCGCTGCCCGGTGGCCGACATCAACACGCCGGCCGAAAAGATCCTCGAGGTGTTCTCGGCCGACGACAATTCCGAGGGCATCCTGATTGTCGAGGACGGGCGCTACGCCGGGTTCCTCACCGCGCGGTCGCTGCTGCGCATCCTCAACGAAAAGAACCTCGCCCTGGCGCGCGATCAGAACCCGCTGACCAAGCTGCCCGGCAACGCCATGATCAATGCCTACCTCGCCAAGGAACTGGCCGACCGCGACAGCGGCATCATCATTGCCTACCTCGACTTCGACAACTTCAAGCCGTTCAACGACGGCTACGGCTTCCGCCAGGGCGACCGGGCGATCACCCTGTTCGCCGACATCCTGCGCAAGGATCTGGCGCGCGAGGACTGCTTCATCGGCCACATCGGCGGCGACGACTTCTTCGCCGCCTTCCACGACGTGCCGTATCCCGAAGCCGAGAAGCTCATCCGCCATGTGGTCGAGCGGTTCCGGGCCGAGGTTGCCAGCTTCTATGATGATGAAACCCGCGCCGCCGGGTGCGTGGTGGCCAAGATGCGCGACGGGTCCATGGCGACCATCCCGCTGCTGTCGGCCAGCGCCGCCCTGGTCGAAGTGCCGCGCGGCCATGCGCCGGGCGGCCTGGATGAACTGTCGGCCGTGATCGCGGCGACCAAGAAGGAAGCCAAGTCCTCACCGGACAAACTGGCCTCGATCACGGTGCTGGCGCCGTAAGGGAAGGGGATTTCACCACAGAGACACGGAGACACAGAGGAAGTCACCGAGGGTTCGGTGCCAATAGCCGCGCGCAGCGCATCCAACGCAGTTGGGTGTTATGGCCTGCGGCGCTCTGCTCCGCTCTCTCGGTGCCTCTGTGCCTCTGTGGTTCCCTTCTTCACGCCCCCGCCCGCAAACGCGCGGCGAGGTCGGTCCTGAAGCGGTCGAAGATTTCGGCCAGGGCGGCGCGGAAGGCTTCGGCGGCGGCGGCTGGCGAGGCATCGGCGGCCGGGCGTTCGACGCGGTAGCTTTCCAGCATGACCAGGCCCAGGCCACGGCCGGTGCGCTGGGCGCCGAGTTCGATCTCGACCACCACGCGGGCGCTGTCGGGCCCTTCGAGGTACTGTTCCAGGCGGGCGATGCGGCCCTGGATTTCCAGGTCCGGGCTGACCCGGAAGCGCGGCGTCACCACCTGCTCGAACAGGCCCGAGGCGCGCAGGCTGTCGGCCAGCTCGCGCTGGACGGCCACGGCCGGGGACTCGACCCAGAAATGGTAGTTGTACTGCCGCAGGGTGGGGCTGCCCGGTTCGGAATAGACCAGCGACCGTTCGGCGGCGAGGCCGTCGGCATCGAAGGCGCGAACCTCCACGACGCCGTCGAACACCTGCGAACCGGCGGCCGGCGGCTCGGGGACCTCAAGACGGTAGAACGTGTCGGTCGGCACCGGGGGCTGCGCGCAGGCGGCTACGCTCAGGGCCACGAGAAGCGGGAGGATTCGGCGGAGCGGCATGGCTGTCTCCTCAGGTCAGCGGGCTTCGTCGCGGGGCGGGGTGCCGCCGATCAGCAGGCCCGGATTCTGGCGCAGCGACCGGCTGAACTCCAGCATGTTGCGGCTGGTGGTATCGAGGTTGTAGGTGATCGAATCGATGTGCCGCGCCACGGTATCAAGGGAGTAACGCATATCCCCCAGGGCGGCGGCGACATCGCCCCGACCGTCGGCCACCAGGGCGTCGAGCGAGCCGATCAGGCCGTTGACCTGCGTGCTCATGGCCTTGAGTTCGGTGGCCATGGCGGCGAACTCGGCGGTCGCCTGTTCGGCGTTGCCGAGGCTGCCGTCGATGCTGGCCAGATTGCTCTCGCTGAGCACCTGTTCGTTCAGCTTGCGCGAGAAGGCGCCGATGTCGCGGGTGATCTCGGGCGCGCGGGTGGCCAGCTCGGCCGACATGATGCGCAGGTTCTCCATGATCTCGGGCGCGCTCTGGGCGGTGGCGAGGCCCAGGGTCACCACGACCTTGTTGATGTTGTCGAGCAGCGGCCGGATGCTGTCGCGGGTCAGCGACTGGACGTCCCCGGCGACGTCCTCCAGGGTCGTGAAGATGGATCCGCCGGCGCGCCCGGGGATCTGGGCGCCGGGCGGCAGAAGTTCGCGGCTGTCGCCGCCGCGGATGTCGATGGTCACCGCGGCCAGCAGCCCGGAGGCTGCGATCTGCGCCAGGCTGTCGGCCGGAATGGGCCAGCCGCTCTGGACCGCCAGGTTGACCCGGAAGCGGGTGCGGCCGTCCTCGGTGCGCAGCGGCTGGACGCTTTCCACCTGACCGACCGGATAGCCCTCGAACAGCACCTGGGTGCCGAACTTCAGGCCGCCGACGTTGTCATAGACGGTGTAGTAGGGCTCGGTCGGGCCGGTGCGCCCGGTCAGCAGCGCCAGGGCGACCACCAGACCGCCCAGCATCAGCAGGACGAAGGCTCCGACGACGACGTAGTTGGTGCGGCTGTCCTTCATGAGCCTTCCTTTGTGCTGCTTTGGCCGGTCAGGCGGCGCAGGTATTCCTCGGGGTCCAGTTCGGCTTCTTCGATGCGGCGGTTGAGCAGGTTTTGGATGCGGTGATTGGGGTTGGCGCGGATCTCGTCGACCGTGCCCAGCGCCAGAACCTCGCCCTGGTCGAGAACGCAGATGCGGTCGGCGATCTTGAAGGCGCTTTCCAGCTCGTGCGTTACGACAACGACCGACATCTGCATGGCGTCGCGCAGCAGCAGGATGAGGTCGTCGATCTGGGCGGCGACCACTGGGTCCAGACCGGCCGAGGGCTCGTCGCAGAACAGGATGCGGGGGTCCATGACGATGGCGCGGGCCAGGGCGGCGCGCTTGATCATCCCGCCGGACAGTTCGGCCGGCATGAGGGCGTCGAAGCCGGCCAGATTGACCACCTCCATCTTCATGCGGGCCATGATTTCCATGGTCATGCGGTCGAGGCGGGTGTGCTCGATCAGCGGCAGCATGATGTTGTCGAGCACGCTCATGGACGAGAACAGCGCGCCGCCCTGGAACGCCACGCCGGTCTTCTGGCGCAGCTCGGACAGCGCCTGCCCCGAGATCTTGTTGATGTCCTGGCCGAGGATGTGCACCCGCCCCGAGGTCGGCACCAAC
The DNA here is from genome assembly GCA_041686745.1 of Rhodospirillaceae bacterium. Taxonomy (GTDB): domain Bacteria; phylum Pseudomonadota; class Alphaproteobacteria; order Rhodospirillales; family Rhodospirillaceae; genus Cauispirillum. The sequence goes on from JAWLDH010000003.1 coordinate 316,126, forward strand.
AGCCCGAGCAGGTGGTTGAGCAGGGTGGACTTGCCCGACCCCGACCCGCCCATGATGACCAGGATCTCGCCCGGCCGGACGGCCAGGGTGATGCCCTTGAGGATCAGGCGGTCGCCGAAGTGGGTGACCAGGTCCTCGACCTCGATGACGGGGCTGGGCGGGGGGGCTTCGGTCATGAGCGCGTCAACACGAAGGCGAAGATCATGTCGGTGATGACGATGGCCGAAATGGCGTGCACCACCGACCGCGTGGTCATGCGCCCGACCCCTTCGGCGCCGCCGGTGACCGAGGCGCCGTTGACCACGCCGACCAGCACGATCAGCACGGCGAACAGGGCGCTTTTGCCCAGGCCGTGGATCACGTCGTTGACCTTGAGCAGGGAAATCAGCTCGTCGGTGTAGGCCGACAGGCTCATGCCGAGTTCCACCGACACGTACATCCCCGCCCCCAGCAGGGCGATGAAGTCGGCCCAGATGGTCAGGGCCGGCAGCATGACCAGGGTGCCGAGCAGGGCCGGGGCGACCAGAAACCGCACCGGATTGATCCCCATGACCACCAGGGCGTCGATCTCCTGGTTGATCTTCATGGTGCCCAGCCGCGCGGCCAGCGCCGAGCCCGACCGCCCGGCCACCAGGATGCCGGTGATGAGCGGCGCGAACTCACGGGTCACCGACAGGGCGACGCCCAGGGTGACCTGGCTTTCGGCCCCGAAGGCGGACAGGCTATAGATGCCCTGGATGGCCAGCATGGCGCCGATGGTCACCGACAGGATGGTGACGATGGGCAGGGCCTTGATGCCGACCTCCATGCCCTGGACGAACACCGCGGACAGGCGCACCGGCTGACGCCGCCGCCAGCCCCACAGGGTCCAGCCGATGGCCTGGAACAGCAGGGTTCCGGCCAGCCCGACCTCGGCCACGCCCTGGGCGGTGGCCCGGCCGACCTTGTCCATGGTGCTGACCAGTTTCGTCACGCGCTCAGATCCCTTCGGCCAGCGCGGTGTCCACGTCGGGCTGAAAGGCGAACACCTTGTCCAGGCGGGCCAGTTGCAGCACGCGCATGGCGGCCGGGCTGACCGCGGCCAGCACGAAGGCCACGCCCTGGCGGCGGGCCACCTGGAAGCCCTCGACCAGCGAGGCGACGCCCGAACTGTCGATGTAGGTGATGCCACCCATGTCGACCACCACCGCGCCGCCCTGGCGCAGGCTGTCGAGCACCGCGTCGCGCACCTGCGGCGAGGTCTGGAGGTCGATTTCCCCGGCCAGGGTGACCACGTGGGCGCCCCCGCGATTGCTTACCGAAACGCTCATGATTGCTCCCCTTCCCCCGAGTGTAGTGGCAGCCGCTTGCGCAGCCGCAGGACGTTGCCGGCGCCGGGCGGCGGTGCCTCCCAGGTGCATTCGTCGGTCAGGGTGCGCATCAGGTACACGCCCAGCCCGCCCGGTCTGACTTCCTCCAGGTCGCGCGGCCGGATGGTAGCCGGATCGACCGGCGTTGCGAAGTCCGTCACATGCACGCACATGCCGTCGCCGTCGGCCGCCACCTCGACGATCACGTCGCCGCTCAGGCCGTGGTCGCCGTAGCCGTGGCGGACCACGTTCTGGCACGCCTCGTCCACCGCCAGCACAAGGTCGTGCGCCCACTCGGCGGTGGCGCCGCGCGTGAGGGCGGCCTCGCGCACCAGGGCGCGGATGAGGCGCAGGCTTTCAGGCCGGCCGGGCACGCGCAGGGACGCCATGACGGGCTCACGCATCGGCGCCGTCCGTTCGTGCCAGGACCAATATCGTCAGGTCGTCGCGCTGCGCCCGTCCGCCGGCCAGCACCGCATCGACCAGGGCGGCCGGGCGGGCCTGCGGCGGGACTCCGGCGCAAGCCTGGATGAGCCCGGCGACGCCGTCGACTTCCAGCATGGTTCCCTCTCCGTCCGACGCTTCGGTGACGCCATCGGTGAAAACGTACAGCGTCTGGCCGGGCCCTACCATCAGCACCGTCTCGGCCGCGGCATCGACCAGCGAGGGATCGATGCCCAGCGGCGGGCCGTGAGCCTCCAGGGAGTCCAACGCGCCAGTCGCCGGATCGTGCAGCAGGGGCGGCTCGTGCCCGGCGTTGGCCAGGACCAGCCGGCCGTCGGCGGGGTCGTACAGCCCGCAGGCCAGGGTCACGAACAGGCCGTGGGTTGCAGTCTCGCACAGTTCCTCGTTGATCGCCGCGAGCAGGGCGCCGGGCGCCGCCGCGCTCTTGCTCAGGCAGCGGAACAGGCTCGACGTCTTGGCCATGAGCAGGGCGGCGTTCATGCCCTTGCCGGCCACGTCGGCGACGCAGAACCACAACCGGCCGTCCGGCCGCGCCACCACGTCGTAGAAGTCGCCCGACACCAGGTGCATGGGCCGCATCTCGCCGTGGATGGGGAAGTCGGCCGGGGCGGTGGCCGGCAACAGGCTGCGCTGGATGGCGGCGGCCAGTTCGATCTCGCGCGCCATGCGCTCCTGTTCGACCAGGCGGGCGGTCAGGCGCATGTTGGCGATGGCCAGCGCGGCGGCGCCGCACAGGGCCTCCAGCAGGCCCTGGTCCTCGGCCGAGAACAGGTGGTCGCCCCCCGGCGTACTGATCTTGTTGATGATCTCGATGGCGCCCAGCTGGTCGTCGCCAACGGTCAGCGGGGCGACCAGGATGGAGCGCGTCACAAAACCCGTGGCGGCGTCCACGTCGGCCCCGGCAAAGGCCGGGTCGGCGCTGACGTCGCGCACCATCTGGGCGGCGTCCTCGGCGATGCAGCGCCCGACGATGCCCGCGCCCCACGGCAGGCGCAGGCCGGTGACATCGACCGGTCCGTGACAGGCGAAGCAGACGATTTCGCGGCTGTCGGGCTCGATCAGGAACAGCGAGGACGCCTCCGCCCCCAGGCGTTCGGTGATGCGCTGCAGGCCGGCGCGGACCATCTCGGCAAAGTCGCCCGACCGTGCGAAGCCGCGCGTCATGGCGGCCAGCAGGGCGAGGTTGCCGCGCGGATCGGTGTTCAGGGCGGCATTGTCGGGCACATGCAGGGCGAGGGAGGAGACGGGCATGGCGGTCACCCCTTCCAGAAGCGCGGCACCAGCAGAACCAGAACCGTGTAGATTTCCAGGCGCCCCAGCAACATGCCCAGGGACAGCAGCCACTTGGCGCTGTCGGGCAGGGTGGCGAAGTTGCCGGCCGGGCCGACGATGGGACCCAGGCCCGGCCCCACGTTGGACACCGCGGTGGTGGCGCTCGACAGGGCGGTGATGAGGTCCAGGCCCAGCAGGCCGAGGGCCAGGGTCAGCAGCGCCACGGTCAGCAGGTACAGGAAGAAGAACCCCATGACCGCTTCGGGCACGCCGGCCTGGATGGGACGGCCGTTGAAGTAGGGGATGAACACGGCGTGCGGCTGCAGCAGGCGGCCGAGCTGCACCTTGGCCGTCTCGTACAGGATCTGGAAGCGGAAGACCTTGATGCCGCACGACGTCGATCCGGCGCACCCGCCGACGAACATCAGAAGGAACATGGCGGCGACCGGGAAGCCGCCCCAGCCGTTGTAGTCGGCCGTGGCATAGCCGGTCCCGGTCATCACCGAGACGACGTTGAAGCTGGCATAGCGCAGGGCCTGGAGGGCCTCGAACCCGCGCATCTGCCACAGCCACCACGCCACCAGCAGGGTGAAGGCGACGAGGACGCCCAGGTACCAGCGGACCTGGGTGTCGCGCCACAACTGCCACGGCCGGCCGCGCAGGGCCTGAAGGAACAGCAGGAACGGGATGCCGCCGGCCACCATGCCGAGGGTGATGATGGCGTCGATGGTGGCGCTGTTGAAATGCCCGACCGAGGCGTCACGGGTCGAATAGCCGCCGGTGGCGATGGTGGTCATGGCATGAACCACGGCCTCCAGGAACGGCATTCCCGCCGCCCACAGCATGACCGTCCACACCAGGGTCAGGCCGCCGTAGACGATGGTCAGGGCGGCGGCGATCTGGGTGGCGCGGGAATAGATCTTCTCCTGCGCCTCGAAGGCCTCGACCTTGAACATCTGCATGCCGCCGACCTTGAGCATCGGCAGCACGGTCAGCGCCATCACGATGATGCCCAGGCCGCCCAGCCATTGCAGGATGCCCCGCCACAGCAGGATGCCCGGCGGCTGGGTGTCAAGCCCGACCATCACCGTGGACCCGGTGGTGGTCACCCCGGACATGGCCTCGAAGAACGCGTCGGTGTAGCTCAGGCCGGGATCGGAAAAGGTGAACGGCACGGCGGCGAAGGCCGGCAGCACCACCCACGTCGCCACGGTGAGCAGAAAGGCCTGGCGCACGTTCATGGACACCCGGCCCATGGAGTTGGAAAACACCAGCGTCAGGCCGAGGAAGACACCCAGCCCGCCCGACCACGCAAAGGCCTGCCAGTCGGCGTGGCCCACGCTCAGGTCGACCAGCGCGGGAACGAGCATCCCGACCGACATAATTGTCAGCAGAAAGCCGATCACCAACAGGACCGGACGCAGATCAATCACGACAGGTGTGCCCCCGTACCCATTCCCCTCCGCCCATCATCCAGGCGATCGCAGCAGAATGCGTGCTCAGGCGTCCGCTGTCCATCGTCAGCGTCTTTCAGCGTGATCAGGCGGGAGGTTTCACCACCGGATGCGACGGCGGGCGTGCCGGCCCCCGGTGCTTGCGCCGGGTCAGTCCGGTCAGGGCGACGAGCGCGGCGACCAGCAGCGCCAGCCAGCCCAGCCAGCCCGCAGCCTCCGCCGCCCCGATGCCGGGGGCGGCGCCGGGGGCTGCCGGGTCCGGTGCCGGCGCGCCGCGCCCGGCGGAGTCGCCAGCGGGCATCGTTCCGATGAGGGTGTTTCCGGAGCGTCCGGCCGGTCCTGCCCCGGCCAGGGGGCCGCTGTCTGCGTCCAGGGCGGCGAGGGGACCCTGCGGGGCGTTCGCCGCCCTGGACGGCGCGATGGCGGCCGAGTCGCCGGCCGAGGACGCTGCCCCCGATCCACGCCCGCTGCTGCCCGATCCGCCCGCCCCGCTGCCCGAGCTTTTGGCAAATGCGTCGCCGGCCGCCCCGCTGTCCGCCCCGCTGCCGGATGATCCGCTGCCAGATGATTCGCTGTCCGATGATCCGCTGCCGGATGCTGCCGAGGCCGGCGGCGCTGCCGCCATGGGTGCCCCGGCGGATCCCTCCCCACCAGATGCCGCCCCGCCGGACGTGGCGCCGTCGGGGGAGCCGGTGCTGGGGGACCCGCTGCCGGGGGAGGCGCTTCCGCCGTCGGGCGAGGCCCCGCTCGGGGGCGTTCCGCCGGGAGAGGTGCCCCCTGGCGATGAGCCGCCCGGTGTTGAGCCTCCCGGAGCCGTCCCGCCCGGAGCCGCCCCACCCGGAGTCGCCCCACCCGGAGCGCCGGCGCCGGCCGAGGCGCTCGGGGCGCCGCGGCCGACCGCGTCGGCGATGTCCTCGAACAGCGAGCCGGTGCTGCCGCCCACCGCGGCAATGGCTCCGACGGTGACCAGGCTGACGATGCCGACCAGAAGGGTGTATTCGATCTGCGCGGCTCCGCGCGTGTCGGACCTCAGCGGAAACAGACGGTGGCGCATCGTGGGACTCCCTGGATGGGTGTCCCACGAGCCTAAGTCTCCCGAGTGCCGCATGCAGCGGTGCGGCGGTGGTAGAGGAGGGTGCATCCGGAGAAGACTGCCTCCTGCGGCAGTCTTCCGTCCGGGCATGAACCGCTTAGCGCGGGTTGCCGATGATCGACAACAGTTCGCGGCGGGTGATGGGGTCGGTGCGGAAGGCGCCCAGCATGCGGCTGGTCACCATGCCGACGCCGGTCTTGTGCACGCCGCGCGTGGTCATGCACTGGTGTTGCGCCTCGATCACCACGGCGACGCCCAGGGGCTGCAGCACGTCCTGGATAACCTGGGCGATCTGGGCGGTCATCTTTTCCTGGATCTGCAGGCGCTTGGCATAGGTGTCGACGACCCGCGCCAGTTTGGAGATGCCGACCACGCGGCGGTCGGGCAGATAGGCCACATGGGCCTTGCCGATGATCGGGGCGAGGTGGTGTTCGCAATGGCTTTCAAAGCCGATGTCCTTGAGGACGACCATCTCGTCGTAGCCTTCGACTTCCTCGAAGGTGCGGCGCAGGTATTCCTCGGGATCGGTCTCATAGCCGACGAACCATTCCTCGAAGGCGCGCGCCACCCGCTTGGGGGTGTCGAGCAGGCCCTCGCGATTGGGATCATCGCCGGCCCACTGAAGAAGGGTGCGGATGGCCGCCTCGGCCTCGTCGCGGCTGGGACGTCCCGGCGACGACGAAGGCGGGGCAGTCTTGGTGGGGGCTTGGGCCGAGCCTTCGCGCAGGTCGCGCGCCGGTTCGGGCATGGACGGAGTGCGCTTCACGCCTTCGCTCCTCGTCTGTGTGTTGGTCGTCACCGCCGCATCCCACCGTCTGTTCGAAGGATCATGAAGCGGTCGTTCCCTGACCATACGGCGGAGGGTGCTTCATGGATTTGTTCTGATGTGTAGATCGTGGCGGCGCGGCGCAAGGCCGCAGGACCGCCATTACATGCGATAATTCTAATTTTTGCCGGTACCTCAGTTGACCCGCGACTGTTCGTAGGGGCTGTCGAGCGAGAACGCCGGAATGTCGATCATGAACCGGCCGCCGCTGCTGGTCGCCATCTCGTAGGTGCCGACCATGATGCCGCCGGGCGTGCGCAAGGGCGTGCCGCTGGTGTATTCAAAGGCCTCGCCGGGCTTCAGCACCGGCTGTGCGCCGACCACGCCGGGACCCTGCACTTCCTGGGTTGCCCCGGTGCCGTCGGTGATCTTCCAATGGCGGTTGAGAAGCTGGACCGTCTCGGTGCCATCGTTGACGATGCGCACATGGTAGGCCCACACGAACTGGGCTTCCTCGGGCGACGACTGGTCCTCCAGGAACTTGGGGATCACCTGCACCGTGATGTCGTGGGTGGTCTTTTCGTACATGGTTTCGCTCATGCCCCGGCTGCGGCCTGAAAACGTCTGGCCCGACTCTACCCCCGTGCTCGACGCAGGCCAAGCATACCCGCCGTCGCACCCCAAAAAAGAAGGCTCCGTTCCAGGAGCCTCAGTTGAATTCGGGATGTGGAAATGTGGGGACCGCTCAGCCCTCACAGGACGCGTTGCGTCCGTCTCATTTGATATAGGTACTGCGACGGCCGCGTGCCAGGGGGGGGCCTCAGGCCGGGACATCCAGCGCCCGGCCGAGGTCGGCGATGAGGTCTTCGGCCGCCTCCAGCCCGACCGACAGGCGCAGGAAGCCGGGCGTGATGCCCTGGGCGGTCTTTTCGTCGGGGCTGAGTTTCTGGTGGGTGGTGGTGGCCGGATGGCAGATCAGGCTCTTGGCGTCACCCAGGTTGTTGGAAATGGTGACCAGCCGCAGGGCGTTCATCAGCCCGAAGGCGCGCTCCTTGCTGCCGACGTCAAAGGCGACAATCGGGCCGCCGGCCTTCATCTGGCGGGCCGCCAGGGCGTGCTGCGGATGGCTTTCCAGCCCCGGATAGCGCACCGTCGGCAGGTCGCCCCAGCCCTCCAGGCGTCCTTCGAGGAACCGGGCCACGGCCAGGGCGGTGGCGCAGTGGCGTTCGACGCGCAGTTCCAGCGTCTCCAGGCCCTTGAGCAGGACCCAGGCGTTGAACGGGCTGAGGCTCGGCCCGGTGTGGCGCAGGAACAGGCCCAGTTCGTCCTCGATGAACGCCCGGTCGCCGAGCACCGCGCCCCCCAAACACCGGCCCTGGCCGTCGATGTGCTTGGTGGCCGAATAGACCACCACGTCGGCGCCCAGGGCCAGCGGGCTTTGCAGGATGGGCGTGGCGAACACGTTGTCGACCACCACCCGCGCGCCGGCCGCATGGGCCAGGGCGCACACCGCCGGCAGGTCGATGACCTCCAGCCCCGGATTGGACGGGCTTTCCAGGAACACCACCTTGGCCGGGGTGGCCAGCGCGGCCGTCCAGGCGTCGAGGTCGGTGCCCTCGACAATGGTGGTGGTGACGCCGTAGCGCGGCAGGATCTGGGTGACGATGTGGGCGCACGACCCGAACAGGGCGCGCGACGCCACGATCCGGTCGCCGGCCTGAAGCTGGCAGGCCAGGGCGGCGAACACCGCGGCCATGCCGCTGGCCGTCGCCCGGCAGGCCGGCGCGCCCTCGAGCAGGGCCAGGCGGTCCTCGAACATCTGGACGGTGGGATTGCGGAAGCGCGAATAGACGTAGCGTTCCGTGGTGCCGTCAAAGGCGGCCTCGGCCTCCTCGGCGGTGGCGTAGACGTAGCCCGAATTGAGGAACAGCGCCTCGCCCGTCTCGCAGAACTCGGAGCGCAGGGTGCCGCCGTGGATCAGGCGGGTTGACGGCTGCCACGTCGGCAGGTCCTCGACGCGGGAACGGGAATCGGGTGCGGTCATCTGGTCATGGCTCCTTGACGCATCAAGCCTTGACCGGCAGGGCCAGGGCTCGGACGATCCCGAAGGCGCCGGAGCCTCGACCTTTTAGCGGTTTGTTTATCGTGGCCGCAAGCCGGTCGGCAAATCACCACGCTGAGCTTGTGTTACCCCAGGGGAACTACAGGGTCAAGCTTAGGATCCGGACGGCCGAAAGCCGGGCTCTGCCCGCACCCGCAAGGGGCCGGGCGGCCCCTTGACCCCGCTACAGGGAGCATTGCCGCTCTTGAGCCTGTGAAGAAATCTCAGGATTGATTTTCCTTCACTATAATTAAACTTGTCGTTCCCGCGCAGGAGCTTGTGAAAAAATCTCCCGGTTTATTTTGGAGCGCCATAAATAAACTCGTCGTTCCCGCGCAGGCGGGAACCCAGGGTCGTGGAGAAAGTCCCGTCGGCTTTGATAAGCCGCTAATGATGAACGATTTTCTTTGTGCCCCCTGGGCACCCGCCTACGCGGGTGCGACGGAGCCTTTTGTTGGCGAAGGTGAAAACCTCGACAGGTTCGCCAATTTCTTCACAAGCTCGCAGGCGGGAACCCAGGGGCCACAGACTCCGAGGGTCGGAGATCAACCCATTGCAAGAGCAGCAGTTTCACGCCTTGTGCCAGGCGGCCCCTGGGCACCCGCCTGCGCGGGTGCGACGGATGTTGGCGAAGGTGGAAACCTAAACTGCTTCACCGATTTTTTCACAAGCTCTCTTGCGCCGCAGGCAGACACTTTCGCCACACTTGATGCGCTGCGCGCGGCTTGCAATGCTCCACTCCCGAGGTCCAGGAGCCCATGGCTCCTGGCGGGCGCGGGCAGAGCCCGCATTGTCTTCCCCTACTTCCAAATCGGCTTGCCCGAGCCCGGCAGGCCGTAGCTGTCCCACTTGCGCGACACCTCCTCGACCACCGAGTCGTCCATGCGGATCTTCTCGCCCCATTCGCGGTGGGTTTCGGGGGGCCACTTGTTGGTGGCGTCCAGGCCGACCTTGCCGCCCAGGCCGCTTTCGGGGCTGGCGAAGTCGAGGTAGTCGATGGGGGTGCCCTCGACCATCGTGATGTCGCGCACCGGGTCCATGCGGGTCGAGATCGCCCACATGACGTCCTTCCAGTCGCGGCAGTTGATGTCGTCGTCCACCACGATCACGAACTTGGTGTACATGAACTGGCGCAGGAAGCTCCACACGCCCATCATCACGCGCTTGGCGTGGCCGGGGTAGGCCTTCTTCATGCTGACCACGGCGATGCGGTAGGAGCACCCCTCGGGCGGCAGCCAGAAGTCCACGATCTCGGGGAACTGCTGGGTCAGCAGCGGGATGAACACCTCGTTCAGGCCCTCGCCGAGCACGCTGGGCTCATCGGGCGGGCGGCCGGTGAAGGTGGACAGGTAGATCGGCTTGCGCCGCATGGTCATGGCCGAGACGCGGAACACCGGGAACGGCTCGACCGAGTTGTAATAGCCGGTGTGGTCGCCATACGGCCCCTCGTCGCCGAACTCGTCGAGCATGACGTGGCCTTCCAGGACGATCTCGGCCTGGGCGGGAACCTTGAGCGGCACGGTCTTGCAGTCGACCAGCTCCACCTTCTTGCCGCGCAACAGGCCGGCGAACTGGTATTCCGACAAGGTGTCGGGCACCGGCGTCACGGCGGCCAGGATGGTGCCCGGATCGGCCCCCAGCACCACGGCGGCCGGCATGGCGGTGCCCTTGTCCTTGCCCCAGCGGCGATAGTGCTGCGCCCCGCCGCGATGCTTCAGCCAGCGCATCAGCGTGGTGTTGCGCCCGGTGACCTGCATCCGGTAGATGCCCAGGTTGAAGACGTCCTCCTTGCCCTCGCCCGGTCCCTTGGTGACCACCAGCGGCCAGGTGATGAGCGGGGCGGGCTCGCCGGGCCAGCAGGTCTGCACCGGCAGCAGGGACAGATCGACGTCGTCACCCTTGAGCACCACCTCCTGGCACGGCGCGCTGCCCACGGTCTTGGGCTTCATCGCCATGACGGTCTTGAGCAGCGGCAGCATGTCCCAGGCCTCGCGGAAACCGCCGGGCGGTTCGGGCTGCTTGAGGAAGGCCAGCATCTCGCCCACGGCGCGCAACTGGTGCGGCTCGCGGTCCATGCCCCAGGCGACGCGCTCGACCGTGCCGAACAGGTTGACCAGCACCGGCATGGTATGCGGGCTGCCGTCGTCGCGCCGGACGTTCTCGAACAGGACCGCCGGGCCGCCCTCGGCCAGCAGGCGGGTCTGGATCTCGGTCATCTCCAGGTTCGGCGACACCGGTTCGGTGACGCGGACCAGACGACCCTCGCGCTCCAGGTGTTCGATGAAACCGCGCAGGCTGGCATAGGGCATGGGTGTTCTCCTTGGGGCCTGACGCGCTGTTAGTCTGCCCAGACACCTCCGTCAAGAAAACCGTTTTCCTCGTAGGTTTGGGCGGCGGCGACTGGTAGTATTAGACGTGGATATTTTGGACTAGGGGAAGCTCCCTGTTCGGGAGTGAAGGGACCATGGTGACTTCCAAGCGACCAACCCAGGATCGTCGGCAAGCGGTGCGCCGGGCAGAGGATGCCGGGTCGGGCCACCTCCACAAACTGGTCGAGCTGGGCATCGCCCTGTCGGCGGAGCGCAACCATGACCGCCTGACCGAGCGCATCCTGCTCGAAGCCAAGGACCTGACCAACGCCGACGGCGGGACGCTGTACCTGGTCGGCGAGGACAGGCGCACCCTGGCCTTCAAGATCATGCGCAACGACACCCTCAACACCGCGCTGGGCGGCACCACCGGAACCCCGGTGCCGTTCCCGCCGCTGGCCCTGTACAACGCGGAAACGGGCGTGGCCAACCACAACAACGTGGCCACCCATGTCGCGCTGACCGGCAATTCCATCAACATCGCCGACGCCTACGAGGCCGAGGGCTTCGATTTCTCGGGCACCAAGAAGTTCGACGCCGGTACCGGATACCGCTCGCAGTCGTTCCTGACCATCCCGCTGAAGAACTTCACCGGCGAGGTGATCGGCGTCCTGCAGCTCATCAACGCCCAGGACGACGACGGTACGGTCATCCCGTTCAGCGCCGCCATCCAGCCGCTGGTCGAGGCCCTGGCCTCCCAGGCGGCGGTCGCCATCGACAACCAGCAGCTCATGCATGCCCAGCGCGTGCTGATGGAAAGCTTCGTCGGCGTGCTTGCCGGCGCAATCGACGCCAAGTCGCCCTACACCGGCGGCCACTGCCAACGCGTGCCCGAACTGGCCATGATGCTGGCCAAGGCCGCGTCGGACAGCACCGACGGCCCGTTCGCCGACTACACCCTCAGCGAGGAAGACGAGTACGAGCTGCGCCTGGGCGCCCTGCTGCACGACTGCGGCAAGGTCACGACGCCCGAATACGTGGTCGACAAGGCCACCAAGCTGGAAACCATCTACGACCGCATCCACGAGGTCCGCACCCGCTTCGAGGTGCTGCGCCGCGATGCCGAGATCGCCATGCTCAGGGCGCAGATGGCCGGCGCCGACGTGGCCGAGACCGAAGCCGCCTTCGCCGCCCGCTGCGCCGAGCTGGAGGCCGACTTCGCCTTCATCGCCGAGTGCAACATCGGCGGCGAGTTCATGGCGCCCGACAAGATCGAGAAGATCACCGCCATCGGCGAGCAGACCTGGACGCGGTATTTCGACCGCACCATCGGCCTGTCATGGGAAGAGGCGCACCGCCTGGCAGCCGCCCCGCCGCCGCCCGCCCCGGCCACCGAAAAGCTCCTGGCCGACCGGGTGGATCACATCGTCGGGGTCTACAATCGCGGCGAGCTGTACAACATGAGCGTCCAGCGCGGCACCCTGACGGACGAGGAACGCAAGGTCATCAACGACCACATCGTGCTGACCCAGCAGATGCTCGAACAACTGCCGTTCCCGCGCCAGCTCAAGAAGATCCCCGCGATCGCCGGCAACCACCACGAAAAGATCAACGGCACCGGCTATCCCAACGGCCTGACCGGCGACCAGATGGGCATTTCGGAAAAGATCATGGCCATCGCCGACGTGTTCGAGGCCCTGTCCGCCGCCGACCGCCCCTACAAGACCCCCAAGAAGGTCAGCGAGTGCGTCAAGATCCTGTCCTTCATGAAGAAGGACCAGCACGTCGATGCCGACCTGTTCGAACTGTTCCTGACCTCGGGCGTCTACCGCCAATATGCCGAGTCGAGCCTGCAGCCCAACCAGATCGACGACGTGGATATCACTCCGTTCCTGACCGCCAAGGCGGCGGAATAAGTAAGGGAATCACCACAGAGACACAGAGGCACAGAGGACGTCACAGAGGTTCTGGCGCAGTCGCGCGCAGCGCATCAAGTGCCTGTCTGGGCGTTATTGCCTGCGGCGCAGAAGTAGCGCGCTCTCTGTGCCTCTGTGCCTCTGTGCCTCTGTGCCTCTGTGGTTCCCCGCTTCCCTTGGCTTCTCAGGCGTAGCGCAATCCGGCGTGCAGGCGGCGGAGTTCTTCCAGGGTGACGGTTTCGAAGTCCGGGTAGACGCGTAGCGCCCCGGTGAAGTCGTCGCCCTTGGTGTAGACGCTTTCGCTGACCACCACCGACAGCCCGGCGGCGCGGGAGGCGCGCACCCCATTGGTCGAGTCCTCGAAGGCCAGGGCCTCGTCCGGGCGCACGCCCAGGCGCTGGAGCACCAGGGAGTAGACCTGCGGGTCGGGCTTCTTGATCGGGGCGTCCTCGGCACAAGCCTTGGTCTCGAACCAGGTGTGCCCGGCCCCGCCGGTGGCGCCGTCGAGCAGCGCGGTCACGTTGGCGGTCGAGGTGGTGGTGGCGATGGCCAGCCGCAGGCCCAGCGCGCGGGCCTCGTTGATGAGGCGCGCCACGCCGGGGCGGAACGGCACCGCACCGCCGGACACCGCGGCCGTGTACAACTCGGTCTTGCGCTTGTGCAGCCGGACGATCAGGGCGTCGAGGGCGTTGTTCAGGCGCGCCGCGTCGTGGCGGGCGACGAACGACCGGATGCGTTCCTTGCCGCCGGACACCCGCAGAAGCTCGCGGTACAGCGCCTGGTCCCACACCCACGGCAGGCCGAACTCGGCGAACGTGCGGTTGAAGGCCTGACGGTGGGCCTCCTCCGTCTCGGCCAGCGTACCATCCACATCAAAGATCAGCGCCTTGAGAGCATCCGGCACGACAGTTTCCTCCATGATGGTATTTTTCATCATATTAGAGACTTCTAAACCATCCGTCACCCGACCGGCGGGGTGGGCAATGAAAGAAAGATCTCGCAAAGGAGGGGAAACTGCCACACGAATGGGTAGGGGCTGATTTTTTAAAGCGTTTTAGTGGGCTTTGCCCACACCCACCAAGGGCCATTGGCCCTTGGAACCCGTGAATGGAATCCGTGAACAGCCGCGCGCAGCGCATCAAAACGGTGAGGTCGTACGCCTGCGGCGCAAGAAGGCGGCCTCTCCACTCACGGGGTCAAGGGGCCAATGGCCCCTTGCGGGTGCGGGCAGAGCCCGCCTCTTAAACAACCGCCTGCGGCGTTCCGTAGGTTTTGAACTTCTCCAGCACGCGGGCCATTTCGGCGGCGTCGAGGATGGGCGGTTGGCCGATCTGAAGGGCTTGCCAGTAGATGCGGGCCAGGTCCTCGACCTCGACGGTCAGCTTGAGGGCCGACTCGAGCGTCGCGCCGGCGGCGATCATGCCGTGCTGGGCGAGCAGGCAGGCCTTGCGGTCCTCCATGGCCTTGACGGCGCCGTCGCACAGGTCCTGCGTCCCGAAGGTGGCGTAGGGGGCGCAGCGGATGTCCGGACCGCCGGCCACGGCGACCATGTAGTGGAAGGCGGGGATGCCCCGGCCCATCACCGCGAGCGTCGTGCAATAGGGGGCGTGGGTGTGGATGACCGCGCCCAGTTCCGGGCGGCTGGCCAGGATGTCGTAGTGGAAGCGCCACTCGCTGGACGGCGCGCGGCGGCCCTCGACGATGCCGTCGAAGTCCATGAACACCAGATCGGCCGGCGCCAGCTTTTCGGCCGGCACGCCCGACGGGGTGATGAGGTAGCCGTCGCCGGACCGCACGCTGACATTGCCCGCCGTGCCCTTGTTGAGCCCCAGGCGGCCGAGCGCCAGGGCGGTGTTGATGAGGTCATGGCGCAGGCGGATATCGGTCATTGTATGTCCAACGTTATGCGTTTTCCGGGAACAGGCCCTTCAGCCCGTCCTTGGTGGCGGGGCAGGCGCCGCGTTCGGTGATCAGGCCGGTGACGTACTTCGCCGGGGTGACGTCGAAGCCCCAGTTGCCGGCCGGGCTGCCCTCGGGCGTGATGGTCACGGTTTCGATGCGGCCGTCGTCGGTGCGGCCGGTCATGCGGGTGACCTCCTCGGCCGAGCGTTCCTCGATGGGGATGTCGCGCACTCCATCGTCGAGGGTCCAGTCGATGGTCGGGCTGGGCAGCGCGACATGGAACGGCACGCCGTTGTCGTGCGCCGCCAGGGCCTTGAGGTAGGTGCCGATCTTGTTGCACACGTCGCCCGAGGCCGTGGTGCGGTCGGTGCCGACGATGCACAGGTCGACCATGCCGTGCTGCATCAGGTGGCCGCCGACGTTGTCGGGGATGACCGTGTGCGGCACGCCGTGCTGGTTCAACTCCCACGCCGTCAGGCTGGCGCCCTGGTTGCGCGGCCGGGTCTCGTCCACCCACACATGGATGGGCAGGCCCTCGTCGAAGAACCGGTAGATGGGGGCCAGCGCGGTGCCCCAATCGACCGTGGCGAGCCACCCGGCGTTGCAGTGGGTCAGCACGTTGAGGCGTTCGCCGTGCGGCTTCTTCTGCCACACCTGACGGAAGATATGCAGGCCGTGGGTGCCGATGGCGTAGTTGATCTCCACGTCCTCGTCGCACAGGGCGGCCGCGCGGGCATAGGCCGCCTCGGCGCGCTGGGCGGGCGGCAGGGGGCGTAGCGCCTCCATCATGGCGGCCAGCGCCCACCGCAGGTTCACCGCCGTCGGCCGCGTGGCATAGAGCGCATCGTGCGCCACCTGAAGATTGCCGTCCGACGCATCGGCCCGCATCGCCAGCGCCATGCCATAGGCCGCCGTCGCCCCGATCAACGGCGCCCCGCGCACCAGCATGTCCTTGATCGCCCGCGCCGCGTCCTGCATGGACTCCAGGCGCGTTATCGCGAAGTCATGCGGCAGCTTCGTCTGATCGATGATCTCCACCGCCCAGCCGTCAGCGGCCAGCCAGATGGTGCGCGTGGGGGTGCCGTTGACCTTCATGCGAGTTCCTCAAGAAGAGCGGGGAAGACAGGGGCGGCGGCATCGTCGGCCAACCACGCCAAGCACTGCTGAAAATGCTGGAAGCAGCGCAGAGTGGCAATGGCGTCGTGGTCGAGGCAGGCCACGAACTGAGCCTGATTCAGGGTGGGCTTATAGATGTGGCCCGGCCCCATCATGTGGGAAAGCTGGCCCTTCGCGTCCCGAACGGCCTCGGCATCGCCGTCCCAGGACGTGCTCACCCAGTTGTAACGCGGGTGCGCGGCGGCGATATTTGCGGCGCTGACGAGGAACAGGGCTTCGAACTCTTTCATCCACAGGCTGATACCAACCTTGCGGGCCGGATTGAGCGACCGCAGGCGGGGCACCCAGGACTTTGCGACTTCGACCGGGCAGTCATCGTCGCAGTCGAGCAGAATAAGAACGGAGTCGGCATTTTCCCGCGTAAGCGCGTAGCCGACCATTTCTTCAAGTTTGCCGGGCCGGTTGAGGATGGGCACCGATTGCTTCAGGATCGGGTTCGGCGCCGGATTCACCTGATAGTCGGAGACTCGGCGCACCAGTTCCGGTGCCGCGTCCTTGTCGCCGGGGCCCTCCAGGATCAGAACCGGGACGCTGCTCATGAATGCAGGCCCTCGATCGACATGAGCTGGCCGAGCGTGAAGAGGTGGTCCCGCACCGCATTCACCTGCGTCGGGCTGAGCGGCGAGACGGTCGTTACGCCCCTGTCGTCCATCTCGACCACGCGGATGACGTCCGGATCAAACTGGTCGAGAAGATCCGGGCTGTGCGTGGTGACGATGACCTGACGGCGTTTGGAGGCCTCCTTCATGGCATCGGCCAGCAGGGGAAGCGCGCCTGGATGAACGGTCAGTTCGGGTTCTTCCAGGGCGATCACAGCAGGTCCGGGATCCTGATAAAGCGCGACCAGGATACCAAGCACACGCAACGTGCCATCGGACAGGTGGTTGACGTCGAAATAATGTTCTTCGCCCGATTCTTCGCGCATCAAGAAGCGAGGAACGATGTAGCCGCCTAAAGATTCAACCGTAATGCGGTGCAATCGCGGCATGATCTTGGCAACAAGTCCTTCTATTTCGGTTATTGGCGACACGTCCCTATTATTTGACAGGCGGCGAAGAATGGATGCTAGATTATCCCCGTGCTGAGATAGATGCGGGGACTGGCTTATCTTCTGTGGGTCACGCAGGGTATTTGGAAATATTGTGTAAACCTCAACGTCGGAAACGGGATGAAATGCTTCATCGTCTGACGTTGCCCTCGTCAAAAAAAGCTCGTCGCTTCGCAGCATAAAGTGCGATTCATCTGGCTCGGGAAAAAAATCCTGCTCCCGAAGGAAAACCTCGCCGACTTCATTCCTATAATAATCAACTTGCGATTTGAATGCGGTGTCCCAAGTCTTTGCCTCTCCTACTTCGTGGGAAACCGCGTACCCATCCTCAGTGCGCCGGATCGATAGTTCACATGAAACATGAGTGCTGATGTCGATAGTTTGGTATTTGTGATTGACCGAGATTCGGATGTCTTCCGCTGTGTTTCCTTCACTCCATTGCCGCACGGCTTCAACTCCGTGACGTTCGGTTACGGCCCAATCAAGGCCATTACGAGCGGCATCCCTTACAAACTTTATTGCATCAACAATATTGCTCTTCCCGCTCCCGTTGCGGCCGACAAAAACCGTCAGCGGACCCAGTTCCAGGTCCACATTCTCCAGGCTTTTGTAATGCCGCACGGTCAGGCGGGTGAGCATGGCCTCAGTCCTTGTTCAGCACCCGACCGGCCACGGCGTCCAGCATGGCGGCGAGTTCGGGGTCGCGGGCGTCGGGGGCGGTGATGATGGCGGCTTCGAGGGCGGTGTGGCAGCCCTTGGGGCAATCCTCGACGCGGCCCGCCAGCTTGGGGATGGTGGCCTTGACCAGGGAGCGGCCGTTCTCGGCGTTTTCCAGCAGGACCTTGATGACGGCGTCCACCGTCACATGGTCGTGGCCGGGGTGCCAGCAGTCGAAGTCGGTGACCATGGCGACGGTGGCGTAGCACATCTCGGCCTCGCGGGCCAATTTGGCCTCGGGCATGTTGGTCATGCCGATGACGTCGCAGCCCCACTGGCGGTACAGGTTGCTTTCCGCCTGGGTGGAGAACTGCGGGCCTTCCATGACCAGATAGGTGCCGCCGCGCTGGTGGGGAATGCCCAGTTCCCGGCAGGCGCTTTCCAGGGCGTCGCCCAGGCGGCCGCACACCGGGTGCGCGACGCTGACGTGGGCGACCAGGCCCTTGGAGAAGAACGACTTCACGCGCGAGAAGGTGCGGTCGATGAACTGGTCGACGATGACGAAGGTGCCCGGCGGCAGTTCTTCCTTGAGCGACCCGACGGCGGACACCGAAATGATCTCGGTCACGCCGCTGCGCTTGAGCACGTCGATGTTGGCGCGGTAGTTCAACTCGGACGGCGGGACGCGGTGGCCGCGGCCGTGGCGGGGCAGGAACACCAGTTCCTGGCCGTCCAACTCGCCGAACAGCAGTTCGTCTGAGGCCTCGCCGAAGGGGCTGTGCACGCGCCGCCACTCGGTGTTGGTCAGGCCGTCGATGCCATAGATGCCGCTGCCGCCGATGATGCCGATCGCCATGATTATGATGCTCCCCTTCGCGAACAAGTCGTCCCCCTACGATGATTAAGGGCGCGCCTGGAACACATCAAGGCAAAAGGGGCCGATCTTGACACTAGGGGCGAAGTGCCCCCTATCATCGCCATGGACAGTCTTCTGAGTTTCGAGCCGATCATCCGCCTGAGCGCCTTCGTGGGCATCTTCGCCCTGATGGCGACGTGGGAGGCCTTGGCCCCGGCCCGTCGCCTCGCCAACGCGCGGCGCGTGCGGTGGACCAACAACCTGGGGCTGGTGGCGCTCAACACGGTGGTCCTGCGGCTGGCCTTCCCGACCGCGGCGGTGGGCGTCGCCCTGCTGGCCGAGGCCAACGGCTGGGGGCTGTTCAACCTGCTCGGGGTCCCGCTGTGGGTCAGCCTGCCGCTGAGCGTGGTGGTGATGGACCTGGCGATCTGGGCGCAGCATGTGGCGTTCCACTACATCCCGCCGCTGTGGCGCCTGCACCGCATGCACCACGCCGACCTGGATTACGACGTGACCACCGGCGCCCGCTTCCACCCGATCGAGATCCTGCTGTCCATGGGCATCAAGCTGGCCCTGGTGGTGTCCCTGGGCGCCCCGGCCGTGGCCGTGCTGGTGTTCGAGGTGCTGCTCAATGCGACCGCGATGTTCAACCACGGCAACGTGCACCTGCCGGCCCGCCTGGATGGCGTCCTGCGCTGGGTGGTGGTGACGCCGGACATGCACCGCGTCCATCACTCCGCCGTCAGGACCGAGACCAACAGCAACTATGGCTTCAACCTGCCCTGGTGGGACCGCCTGTTCGGGACCTACCGCGCCCAGCCGGCGGCGGGGCACGACGGCATGACCATCGGCCTGGAGAGCTTCCGCGACCCGCGCGAGCTGTGGCTGGATCGCCTGATCCTCCAGCCCCTGCGCGATGCCGAAGCGGCCCCGACGGAACGGGCGCCCAAGGCGTCGTGAAATTTGTGGCTGGGTTGACAATTCTCAATGCCATCGGCCGCCCGGCCGTCGCAGAGTGGCCCCGGAGTTTCCGACACCTGGGGTCGTCATCCCTCCCGCCCTTGGCGGCCCTCGGCCAACGTCGCCCCGGATCCGGCTTTGCAGCCTTCCCTCCATGCGGTCCGGGGCGACGTTTCCTCCTTTGATCTGAACGCAGATCAGCTACGCTTAGGCAATGCACGACGCCGGCGGCGAACCCTGCTATGGGAGACGCTTCGCGCTCTCCCGCCCCCCCCCCGCCCTGGGTCCGGTCATGCCCGCTTTTCTGTTCCTGCGCCGTCTGCTCGGCGATTCGCTGTCCCTGTACTGGGACCTGGTCAAGATCATGGTTCCGGTCATGGTCGCCGTGAAGGTCGCCGTGGACCTCGGCGTGATCGAGGTCCTGACCCGCGTCTTCGCGCCGCTCATGAGCCTGGTCGGGCTGCCCCAGGAGATGGGTCTGGTGTGGGCCACCGCCGCCCTGGTCAACATCTACGGCGGCGCGGCGGCACTGATCGGCGTGCTGCCGGAAACCCCGCTGACCGTGGCCCAGGCCACCGTCCTGCTGTCGATGATCCTGGCCGCGCACTCCCTGCCGGTCGAGCAGCGGGTGTGCCAGAAGGCCGGCGCCGGCGTGGTGTTCACCACCGTCCTGCGGCTGGCCGCCGCCCTGGCCTATGGCGCCATCCTGAACGCGATATACAGCGGCCTCGACATCCTGCAACAGCCGGTGACCATCGCGTGGCTGCCGTCCACGGCGCCCGATGCCGGATGGGCCGAGTGGACGGTCAACAGCCTGATCACCCTGGCCACCATCTTCGTCATCATCGTCGCCCTGCTGGCCGTGCTGCGCCTGATGGAGGCTTCGGGCCTCACCGCCTTTCTCACCCGCGCCCTGGCCCCGGTGCTGCGCGCCATGGGCATCGGCCCGCAGGCAACGCCGCTGGCCATGGTCGGCGTGCTGCTCGGCCTGTCCTACGGCGGCGGTCTGATCATCCGCGAGGCCCGCACCGGCACCCTGCCGCCGCGCGAGATCTTCCTCGCCGTGTGCTTCATGGCCATCTGCCACAGCATGATCGAGGACACCCTGTTCATCATGGCGCTCGGCGGCCACTGGTCGGGCGTGCTGGTCGGCCGGCTGGTGTTCTCGTTGCTGGTCATGGCGGTGCTGGCCCGCATCGTCCACGCCCTGCCCGACGCCGTGTTCGAGCGCTGGTTCTACCGCAGCCCGGCCCCGACGGGTCCGCTCGCCAAGGCGGAGGGCTGAGGAACCGGGCTCTGCCCGGACCCGCCAGGAGACTCGGTCTCCTGGACCTCGGGAGTTGGTGGCGGTGCAAAGCCGCGCGCAGCGCATTGACTGCCGACATTGTCTGCCTGCGGCGCAAGGGAGCACCGTAAACTCATGGGATCAAAGGGCCAATGGCCCTTTGCGGGTCTGGGCAGCGCCCAGTAATTCCATTGCTCACCCCGGCATCTTGCTGTTCTCGGACGGCGCGTTGCCCAGGGCCTCGCGCACGTACAGGACCCGCAGCATCACGGTGACGGCAACGGCAAAGGGCATGGCGAACAGCATGCCGACGAAACCGAACAGCGAAAAGAACGCGGTGATGGCGACGATGGCCACGCCCGGCGGCAGGGCCACGGCCCAGCGTTCGGCCAGCGGCGTGATGACATAGCTTTCCGCCGACTGGATGACGAGGTAGGCCAGTGCCACCCACAGCGCGGTGTCGAACCCCTGGGTCAGCGCGATGAGCACGGCGGGGACGGCGGCGATGAGTGGCCCGACGATGGGCACGAACTCCAGCAGCGCGGCCAGGATCGCCAGGGTGCCGGCCATCGGGACGTCCAGCACCATCAGGGCGATCCAGGTCAGCACGCCGACCAGGGCCATGGCGATGGCCTGGCCGACCATCCAGCCCCACAGGGCGTCGCCGGTGGCCGACAGGGCGCGCTCGGCCTGGGTCTGGCGGCTGGCCGGCAGCAGAAGCAGCAGGCCGCGCCGGTAGACCCGTGGGTGGACCGCGACGTACAGCCCGACGAAGGCGATGACCAGCACGCTGTAGACCGCCTCCACGGCCAGCGAAGCGGCGCCGGTCAGCCGCGAGACCATGCCGCTTTCCATCCAGTCCATGTCCTCGACGCCGGACAGGATGCCGCCCATGCCGCGGGCGCTCATCAGGTCCTCGAAGTTGCCCATGGCCTTGCCGATGGTGTCCTGAAGGGCCTGGGCCTGCCCGGTGATCTGGCCGCCGAACGTCCATATCCCGCCGCCGATCAGGACGATCAGCGCGGCGATCAGCAGGTACAGCGGCCATGGCTGCGGCAGCCTGATGAGGCGCCCCAGAAGCAGCGCCACCCGCCGCAGCACGACGGCCAGCAGCAGGCCCCCGAACACCAGCATGAGCAATCCGGCCAGCCGCCATGCCGCCAGGGCCAGGGCAATCAGGGCGATGGTCAGAAGGATGCGGCGGACATAGTTGGCGTCACTCATGCCCGAACAACGCCTGACGGTTCCAGGACGTGCCGATGTCGTGTAGAACAGGCCCTCCCGCCCCTGAAGCGAGCGCGCCGCGTGCAATCCCTGGTCAATGGCTTCCGCCCCTATCTCCTGCTGACCCTGCTGGTTCTGGCCGTCGCCCTGCCCGGGCTCGACGCCTTGCCGCCCATGGACCGCGACGAGTCGCGCTTCATCCAGGCGACCCGCCAGATGGCCGAGACCGACGACTACGTCGTGGTGCGCTTCCTCGACGAGTTGCGGGCCAAGAAGCCGGTCGGCATCTACTGGCTTCAGACCGTGGCGGTGGAGGTGTTCAGCCACCCGGCCGACACCCGCGTGTGGCCCTATCGGCTGCCGTCGGTGCTCGGGGTGCTGATGGCGGTGCTGTTTACCTTCCGCCTGGGTGTGGCGCTGTTCGACCGCCGCATCGCACTGGTCGGCGCGGCCATCCTGGGCACCGCCCTGATCGCCGTGGTCGAGGCGCATCTGGCCAAGACCGACGCCATGCTGCTCGGCCTGACCACCGTGGTGCTGACCGGCCTCGGCCTCGTTTACATGCAGGGCAAAGGGGGTGCCGCCGCGCCGCGCTGGGTGCCGCTGGTGTTCTGGCTGGCCCTGGGGGTGTCGATCCTCATCAAGGGCCCGGTCACGCTGATGATCGTGGTGCTGACCGGCCTGGCGCTGGCGGCGGCCGATCGCTCGTTCGGCTGGCTCAACGGCCTGCGCCCGGTGATGGGGGTCATCCTGACCGCCGCCGTGGTGACGCCGTGGTTCATGGCGGTGTCGGAGCAGACCGGCGGCGCCTTCCTGAGCGAGGCGGTGCGCGGCGACCTGCTGCCCAAGCTGATCGGCGGCCACGAAAGCCACGGCGCGCCGCCGGGCTATCATGCCTTGCTGGTCAGCCTGCTGCTGTGGCCGGCCTCGCTGTTCCTGTGGCCGGCCCTGGCCCGGGCGTGGCGCGAGCGCGCCCTGCCCGGCGTGCGCTTCGCCCTGGCGTGGCTGGTCCCGTCGTGGGTGATGTTCGAGCTGATCCCGACCAAGCTGCCGCACTACACCCTGCCGCTCTATCCGGCCCTGGCGCTGCTGATCGCCGTCACCCTGTTCGCCGTGCGCGACGGCACCTACGAGCGCCTCGCCCGGCTGCCGGCGCGGCTGTGGTATGGAGTGTGGGGCGTGCTCGGCGTGGCCCTGGCCGGCGCCATGATCGCCGTGCCGATTCTGCACGGAGAGGGTGTCGGCGTGTGGCCGGTGCTGGCCGCGCTGGGCGCCCTGGTCGCCGTGGTCGGCGGGCTGTGGCACGCCTTCCGGCGCCGCTACCTCAATGCCCTGATCGCCGGCATGGTCGGCGCCGTCATCCTGCACGGCAGCGTGTTCGCCGGCGTGCTGCCCGGCCTGACCGATCTGTGGGTGAGCCAGCGCGTCGCCCAGGCCGCCGATGCCCATGCCCCCGGCGCCGCCCTGGCCGCCGTCGGCTACCACGAACCGAGCCTGGTGTTCCTGATGGGCACCGACACCGTGCTGGCCGGCGATGGCGCCGCCGCCGCCGACGCCCTGGCCTCGGGCCGGGTCGGCGTGGTCGCCATCGAGGCCGCCGCCGAGGAGGCCTTCATTGCCGCCGCCGCCGAACGCGGCTTTGCGGTGCGCGCCGCCGAAGTGGTCGAAGGCCTCAACTACTCGCGCGGCAAGCCCGTCCGCATGACCCTCTACGTCCCGGAATAGCCCCCATGCCCGACGTCCTCGACCACACGGGCCGGGTGGCCCGCCGCCACGCCGCCTGGGTGCGGACCCGGCCGCTGGTGTCCGCCATCGTCTATGCGGCGGCGCTGTCGGTCGTCGCCATGCTGTTCATCGACAAGCCGCTGGCCCTGTGGCTGAAGGCCGACCTGGACCCCCACGTCTTCGGCTTCTTCAAGGTGCTGACCGACCTTGGCCTGGGCGGGACGTGGTACGTGCTGGTGATCGGCGCCTGGGCGGTCTGCGCGGTGCTCGCCGGGCTGGCCCTGACCACCACGGCGCACGAGACCTGGCGGCTGCGCGCCCGCTCATGGCTGTACGTGCTGGCCAGCCTGGTGTCGGCCGGCATCGTGGTGCAGATCCTGAAGTTCACCTTCGGCCGCCTGCGTCCGCGGTATCTGTTCGAGCAGGGCCTGTACGAGTTCCAGCCGTTCAGTGGCGCCAACTCCTATCCGTCGGGCCATTCGCAGGTCATCTGGTCGGTGATGATCGCCCTGTGGTTCGTCTATCCCCGCTACCGGGCGGTCTACGTGGTGATGGGCCTGCTCGTCTCGGCGTCGCGCGTGGCCACCACGGTGCACTTCCTGTCCGATGCCGTCATGGGATCGGTGCTGGCCATCGTCGTGGCGATCATGGTCAAGACCTGGTTCGAACGCGACGGCCGCCCGAGCGTGCGGCTGGATTAGACCGGTCCGCTGACGCGGAGGGCTGCCGCCAGCCTGGAGCTGCGCTCCAGACCTCATTTTCTTTTTTGTAGAAGAAAAGGGGGTTTGGGGCTTGCCCCAAGCGGCCCGGGCGGCAGCCCGTCCGCGATAGCGGACCTTTCAGCTCTACCGGCTCTGCATCAGCCCGCGCAGTTTTTCCTGCATTTCCGCCGAGTCCCATTCGGCCTCGCCGATCAGGCGGGCGCGTTCGCGGCCTTGGGGGTCGATGACGATGGTGGTCGGCAGGCCGGCGGCCTCGAGGGCGCGCGGCACGCCGCCCTTGGGGTCGGCATAGACCGCGAGGTTTTCGAGTCCCTGTTCGTCGAGCCACTGGCGGGCCAGGGCCGCGCCGCCGCGATCCTGATTGAGCGCCACGACCTCGAACGTCTCGCCGCCCATGGCGGCCTGCAGGCGGTCCAGGGCCGGCATTTCGCGCAGGCACGGCGGGCACCACGTGGCCCACAGGTTCAGGACCACCATCCGGCCCTTGAAGGCGCTGAGATCAACCGGCGCGCCGGCCTCGTCCATGAAGGCGAGTCCGTCGGGCAGAACGCAGGGTTCGCCCCACACCTGCAGGGTGCCGACGGTGCGCGGGGACGGCTTCTGCGGACCCTGGCCCAGCGTGCACAGCCGATCCGCATCCTGGCTGCTTGCAACGGGCACGATAATCGCGACAATCGCTGCCACAACGGCGAACGCCGCCACCGCCGCAACCTTTTTACCCGGACCCGTGAAACCCGCCATGACCCAGCCTTCCGAAAAATCCACCAGCACCATTTGGGGCGGCCGCTTCGATGCCGGCCCCTCGGCGATCATGGAGGCGATCAACGCCTCCATCGGCTTTGACAAGCGCCTGTACCGTCAGGATATCGCGGGGTCGCGGGCCCATTGCAAGATGATTGCCGCCGCCGGGGTGATTTCCGAGGCTGACCGCGACGCCATTCTGGGCGGCCTGGACCAGGTCGAGCGCGAGATCGAGGACGGCACGTTCGTCTTCTCGGCGGCGCTCGAGGACATCCACATGAACGTGGAAACCCGCCTCAAGGCGATCATCGGCGAGCCGGCCGGGCGCCTGCACACCGCGCGGTCGCGCAACGACCAGGTGGCGACCGACTTCCGCATGTGGGTGCGCGACGCCTGCGACCGCATCGACGGCCAGCTCGGCGCCCTGCAGGAGGCCCTGGTGTCTCAGGCCGAGGCCCATGCCGATACCGTGATGCCCGGCTTCACCCACCTCCAGGCCGCCCAGCCGGTGACCTTCGGCCACCACATGCTGGCCTACGTGGAGATGTTCGGGCGCGACCGCGGGCGGTTCCGGGATGCCCGCACGCGCATGAACGAATGTCCGCTGGGGGCCGCCGCCCTGGCCGGCACCAGCTTCCCCATCGACCGCCACATGACGGCGGCCGACCTGGGCTTCGCGCGGCCGATGGCCAATTCGCTCGATGCCGTGTCGGACCGCGACTTCGCCCTGGAGTACATGAGCGCGGCGGCCATCGCCTCGATCCACCTGTCGCGCCTGGCCGAGGAACTGGTCGTCTGGACGTCGGCCCAGTTCAAGTTCGTGACCCTGCCCGACGACCTGTCCACCGGCTCGTCGATCATGCCGCAGAAGCGCAACCCCGACGCCGCCGAACTGGTGCGCGCCAAGGTCGGCCGCGTGATCGGCGACTTCACCGCCCTGATGATCGTCATGAAGGGCCTGCCGCTGGCCTATTCCAAGGACATGCAGGAGGACAAGGAGCCGGTGTTCGAGGTGTCCGACACCCTCGACCTGACGCTGGCCGCGATGACCGGCATGATCGCCCGCCTGACGCCGAACGTGGAGCGCCTGCGCGCCCAGGCCGGCGTCGGCTTCACCACCGCGACGGACCTCGCCGACTGGTGCGTGCGGGTGCTCAACGTGCCGTTCCGCCGCGCCCACGAGATCGCCGGGTCGCTGGTCAAGCTGGCCGAGACCAAGGGCTGCGACCTGCCTGACCTGAGCCTCGCCGACCTGCAGAGCATCGAGCCCGGCATCACCGCCGAGGCCCAGGCGGTGCTGGCGGTCGATCATTCGGTGGCCAGCCGCACGTCCTATGGCGGCACCGCCCCGGCCAACGTGCGCGCCCAGGCTGCCGAGGCCCGCACGCGGTTCCTGACCAACGGAGGCGCCGCATGACGCGCACCCTGCTCATTCTTCTGGCGGTCCTCATGCTGGCCGCGCCGCTTGGCGCGTGCGGCAAGAAGGGCAAGCTGGAGCCGCCCGAAGGCTCCGAGTACGACAAAGTTTATCCGACCCGCTGACGGACACCGCATCATGCACCATTTCGAGTACCGCGACGGTCGCCTTCATGCCGAAGACGTGGCCATCGACACCATTGCCCAGGCGGTCGGCACGCCGTTCTATGTCTATTCCACCGCCACGCTGGCCCGCCACCTGCGCGTCTTCACCGAGGCCTTCGCGGGTCTGGACGCCACGGTGTGCTTTGCCATGAAGGCCAACTCCAACCTCGCCGTGCTGCGCACCCTGGTGAAGTGCGGCGCGGGGATGGACGTGGTGTCGGGCGGCGAACTGGCCCTGGCCCTGCGGGCCGGCTGCGACCCGGCCAAGATCGTGTTTTCGGGCGTCGGCAAGACGGCGGCGGAACTGGCCCAGGCCCTGGACGCCGGGATCCATCAGATCAACGTCGAGTCGGTGCCCGAGCTGGAGGCCCTCAACGCCGTCGCCGTGGCCAAGGGGGTGCGTGCGCCCATCGCGCTGCGCATCAACCCCGACGTCGGGGCCGGCGGCCACGAGAAGATCACCACCGGCAAGAAGGAAAACAAGTTCGGCATCGACTGGGTGGACGCCCACGGCATCTATCAGAAGGCCAGCGCAATGCCGGGCATCGCGGTCAAGGGCATCGCGGTACACATCGGCAGCCAGATCAGCGACCTCGCCCCGTTCGAGGAGGCCTTCATCCGGGTGCGCGACCTGGTGGCGATGCTGCGCGCCGACGGCATCCAGATCACCCGCCTCGACCTCGGCGGCGGGCTCGGCGTGCCTTACGAGGACGGCACCATTCCGCCGCCCCCGGCCGAGTACGGCGCCATCGTCCGCCGCACCCTGGGCGACCTGGGCTGCGCCATCATGCTCGAACCGGGCCGCCTGATCGTCGGCAACGCCGGCCTGCTGGTGTCCGAGGTGATCTATGTGAAGGACGGCCACACCCGCACCTTTGCGATCATCGACGCCGCCATGAACGACCTCGTCCGCCCGGCCATGTACGAGGCCTGGCACGGCATCATCCCGGTGGCCGAGCCGGCGCCGGGCATTGAAAAGGTGTCCTATGACGTGGTCGGCCCGGTGTGCGAAACCGGCGACACCTTTGCCAAGCAGCGGCCCCTGCCGCCCCTGAAGGCCGGCGACCTGGTGGCCTTCCAGACGGCCGGGGCCTATGGCGCGGTGATGAGCAGCACCTACAACACCCGCCCCCTCATCCCCGAGGTCCTGGTCGATGGCGCCAAGTGGGCAGTGGTCCGCCGCCGCCCGACGCTGGACGAAATGCTCAGCCTGGAACAGACGCCGGAGTGGTTGGGGTAGGGCGGGCAATTCCGCTGTCGCGGAGGGCTGCCGCCAGCCCGGAGCGACGCTCCGGACCTCCTTGTTTTCTTTGAAGAAAGTAAAGGGGTTCGGGGCTTGCCCCGAGCGGGCGTGGGCGGCAGCCCACTTTTTTCCGATGGTTCAGGCCACCCGCCTCACCAGGGGTCCAGCTCGCTGTCCCAGTACAGGAAGTCGCGCCAGCTTTCGTGCAGGTAGTTGGGCGGGAAAGCCCGGCCCATGTCCTGGAGCTGGTAGGTGTCGGGCTCGTCGGGGGCGCGGATGAGCGGCATTGCGGCCTCGCGCGGGGTGCGGTTGGCCTTGCGCATGTTGCAAGGCCCGCAGGCCGCCACCACGTTGCCCCAGGTGGTCCGGCCGCCCCGGGACCGGGGGATGACGTGGTCGAAGGTCAGGTCGTGGGCGGGAAGGCGGTCGCCGCAATACTGGCAGGTGAAACGGTCGCGCAGGAACACGTTGAACCGGGTGAACGCTGGGCGGCGCGCCTGGGGCGCGTACTCCTTCAGCGCGATCACGCTGGGCACCCGAAAGGCGCGGCTGGGCGAATGGATGACGCGGTCGTATTCCGACACCACGTTGACGCGGTCCAGGAACACCGCCTTCACCGTGTCCTGCCAGGGCCACAGGGACAGCGGGAAGTAGCTCAACGGCCGGAAGTCGGCGTTAAGGACCAGGGCCGGACATTTTTCCAACGTCGCCAACAAGGGAGGCCACCTCGCGCGCTGGTGTCGCTCAAGATACGGTATCTTTTACCATGGGCTCCGCCAAGAGCCTTGCGAAGATTTGACGACAACCGGCCCCTTTACAAGGCCGCTGCGGGCGCCTACCCCTGACGGGACGGGCCCCCCACCATCGAGAAGAGGCATCCCCGGCCATGGCTGAGGTTACCCGATTCGCTCCCAGCCCGACCGGGCACCTGCACCTGGGCCACGCGTGGTCGGCCCTGTTCGCGGCACGCGCCGCCGGCCCGGGCGGCCGCTTCCTGCTGCGCATCGAGGACATCGACCCGGTGCGCTGCCACCCCGAGTACACGCAGGCGATCTTCGAGGACCTCGGCTGGCTCGGCCTGCGGTGGGAGCAGCCGGTGCGCCATCAGTCGGCCCATATGGAAGACTACGCGGCGGCGCTGGCACGGTTGCAGGCCATGGGGCTGATCTATCCGTGCTTCTGCACCCGCAAGGACATCCAGCGCGAGGTCGGCGACATCCATCGCGCGCCCCACGGTCCGGACGGCGCGCCGCTCTATCCGGGCACCTGCCGCGCCGTGTCCCCGGCCGAGGCCGCCGCGCGGGTAGCCGGGGAGCCCCACGCCCTGCGTTTGGACGTGGCCCACGCCTTGGGCCTGATCGGCCGGCCGCTGACCTGGACCGACCGCGTGCGCGGGGTGCAGGAGGCCGCGCCGCAGATGTTCGGAGACGTGGTGCTGGCCCGCAAGGACGCCCCGACCAGCTACCACCTGGCCGTCACGGTCGACGACGCGCTGCAGGGCATCACGCTGGTGACCCGCGGCGAGGACCTGTTCGAGGCCACCCACATCCACCGCCTGCTGCAGGCCCTGCTCGACCTGCCGACCCCGCACTACCACCACCACGGCCTGCTGACCGGCCCCGACGGCAAACGCTTCGCCAAGCGCGACAAGAGCCTGACGCTGCGGGCGATGCGGGAGAGCGGAGTGTCTGTGGGGGAAGTTTTGGCTAGGTTGGGGTAAGGGAAGCGGGGAACCACAGAGGCACAGAGAGGTTCGAGATGTTGCGCCGCAGGCGATAAATCCAGGGTGAGGATTTATGCGCTGCGCGCAGCTACTTGAACAGAAACCTCTGTGACTTCCTCTGTGTCTCTGTGCCTCTGTGGTTTACCCCTTTGCCTTATATCCGTTCGCTCAACCAGATGGCCAGCTTGGTGCCCGACTTGATGGCGCCATGGAGCAGCGGGTAGCCGGGGGCCTGTTCGGCGCCGTTGGCGTATCCGTGGTCGCGGTGTTCCAGTTCCTCGGCGCGGAACTGTTCGATGGTGGCGCGCAGGTCGGCCTCGTCGTCGCCGAGTTTTTCGGCCTGGTCGGCGTAGTGCTCGTCGATGGCTTCCTCGACCGCGACGGTGCAGGCCATGGCGGCCTTTTCACCCAGCAGGGCGGTTCCGGCGCCCAGGGCGAAGCCGGCGACGTGCCAGAACGGCTGCAGCAGCGTCGGGCGGCCCTGGCGGTCGGCGATCAGCTTTTCGAAGTGGTCGCGGTGGACGATTTCCTGGTCGAGCATGTGGCGCAGGGTCTTGGCATGGGCGCCCTTGCCCATCACCGCCATCTGGCCCTGATAGATGCGCACCGCGCCGTATTCCCCGGCATGATCGACCCGCACGATGCGGTCGAGCAGTTGCTCGCGCGTCATGTCGCCGGGGATACGATCTTCGGCCGTCTTGGTTCTGCTCATCGCTGCCGACTCCGGTTGCCGAAAAAGGCGGCCGCGGCGAATGCCGCCAACCCGCTGCTGAGGAGGAGATTGTATCCGGCCAGACTGACCCCGAACAGGGTCCATGCCACCTGATCGCAGGCCGGGCGCTGCGGCGTGGTCAGGGCGCGCTGGAGATCCATCGCGTCGATGCGGTCGAGGGTCGTCGCCTCGCACACCGCGCTGGTCCACCAGTGCTGCTCGACCCCGACGTGATAGAAACTGATCCCGACGTTGGACAAAAAGGCGACCAGGACGAGCCCGACGCCCAGGCGGCGCAGGCCGGGCGAGGTCGGCAGCCCGAGCATGGCGGCCGCCACCACGCCGGCCGCCACATAGGGCACCCGCGAATACAGGCACAGCACGCAGGGCTCCAGGCCGAACGCGTATTGTCCGGTCAGCGCGGCGGCCAGGGCGGCGGCGCAGACCGCCAGGACGGCGGCGAAGAACGGCCGGCCGGGGCGGAGGAAGTCCCTCATGACACGCTCCTACAGCCAGCGCAGGGCGACGAAGCCGCCCAGCAGCAGCACGAAGAAGGCCGCCGTCAGCTTGCCCAGGTGCTGTTCGATGAAGGTGCGAATCGGCGGCCCGAACTTCCACAGCAGGGCCGCGACGATGAAGAACCGCAGGCCGCGCGACAGCACCGAGGCCACCGCGAACACCACCATGTCGAGGTTGGTGACGCCGCTGGCGATGGTGATGACCTTGTAGGGGAAGGGCGTGACGCCGGCCCCGAACACGATCCACGCGCCCCACTCGTTGTACATCGCCTGGAAGGCGGCGAACTTGTCGAGGTAGCCGTAGAAGGCCAGGATCGGCTGGGCCACCAGGTCATACAGGCCGTAGCCGATGGCGTAGCCGGCAAAGCCGCCGATCACGCTGGCGATCGTGCACACCAGGGCGAAGAACCACGCCCGGTGCGGCGCGGCCAGCACCATGGGGATGAGCAGGACGTCGGGCGGAATGGGAAAGACCGAGCTTTCCACGAAGGAAACCGCAGCCAGCACCCACACGGCGTTGCGGCGGGCGGCCTGCGCCATGGTCCAGTCGTAGGTCTTGCGCAGCACGGGGAAGCGTCTCCGAAGGCCAGTGTTCCCGGGATTTAGCAGGTTCGGCCGGCGCCGTCCATCGCCCCTCCGGCGTCGTTCTTTTTGGCAAGCCCAAGCGCGCCGCAACGGGGGGCTTGGCGAAACGGTCGCGAGGCGTTATCTGTAGGCGTCTCGCTGCGGGCGTGGCGGAATTGGTAGACGCGCCGGACTCAAAATCCGGTTCTGGTGACAGAGTGTCGGTTCGAGTCCGACCGCCCGCACCATCCTTATCCTGCCTCCATTTTCCGGATTGCCATGACCGATGATGCCTTGAGCGAACCTTTGTTCGTGCTGACCATCACGTGCCCCGATACCATGGGCGTGGTGGCTGCGGTATCCGGCTTTCTGTTCGAGAATGAGGCGTTCATCACCGAATCGGCCCACTACAGCGACCCCTATACCGGGCGCTTCTTCCTGCGCACCGTGTTCCGCGCCGGCGGGCCCCATTTTCCGGCCATCGGCAAGCTGGAGGCCGGGTTCGCCCTGATCGGCGACCGCTTCGACATGACGTGGAAGTTCCACGACGGCCGCCGCCGGCCGCGCGTGGCCATCCTGGTGTCGCGCTTCGGGCATTGCCTGAACGACCTGCTGCACGACTGGCGCACCGGCCAACTGCTGATCGACATCCCGGCCGTGATCTCCAACCATGAGGACATGCGCAGCCTGGTCGAATGGCACGGCATTCCCTACCACCACCTGCCCGTCACCAAGCAGACCAAGGACGCCCAGGAGGCCGAGATGCTGTCGCTGATCGACAGCTTCGAGACCGATCTGGTGGTCCTGGCGCGCTACATGCAGATCCTGTCGCAGGATGCCTCGGAACGCCTGAGCGGGCGGTGCATCAACATCCACCACTCCTTCCTGCCCGGCTTCAAGGGCGCCACGCCCTATCAGCAGGCCCACCGCCGTGGCGTCAAGCTGATCGGCGCGACCGCCCACTACGTGACCGCCGACCTGGACGAAGGCCCGATCATCGAGCAGGCCGTCGATCGCGTCGACCATACCTACAAGGTCGATGATCTGGTGCGCACCGGCCGCCACATCGAAAGCACCGTGCTGTCGCGCGCCGTGCGCTGGCATGTGGAACAGCGGGTGATGATCAACGGCACCAAGACGGTGGTGTTCCGCTAACACATCGCCCCGAGCTTCTTTGCAGGCGCCCCGGTCCCCTGTGGTCCGGGGCGTTTTTGCGTTCGGGCGTCTTCGCAGATGCACAACGAAACGGCCTATTTCCTGCGCATGCCTTCTTTTTATGCACAAATTATGAGCATGCCAGGTTGCACAGAAATTGATCATCCTCCTCCGTCTGCCCCGAATGCGCTGATTCTGTGCGCGGAATCGCCATACGCGAAACTGGCACGGGTCTTGAAAAGGACACCGCGGGTTCTCCCGGCGGGTCTGCCAGCCATGCGCGACCGCCAAGACAAATAACTGAGGGGTGATCTTCATGAAACTCGTCATGGCCATCATCAAGCCGTTCAAGCTGGATGAAGTGCGCGAAGCGCTGACGCCGCTTGGAGTCCAGGGCTTGACCGTGTCCGAAGTCAAAGGCTTCGGGCGCCAGAAGGGGCAGACCGAAATCTACCGCGGCGCCGAGTACCAGGTCAGCTTCCTGCCCAAGGTGAAGATCGAGGTCGCGGTCAAATCCGAACTGGCCGACCAGGTCGTCGAAACCATCTGCAGCGCCGCCAAGACCGACAAGATCGGCGACGGCAAGGTGTTCGTGTTCGACATCACCAAGGCCGTCCGCATCCGCACGGGTGAAACCGACGACGACGCGCTCTAGGTTAGAGGATAGCTCCATGAACAAGATCAAGACTTTCTCTCTGGCCGCGGCTGCCGCGTTGGCGACGCTGGGTGTGGCCGGTCCGGCCTTTGCCGAAGTGTCCGGAGAAACCGCCTACGTTTTCAACACGTTCTCCTTCCTGATCAGCGGTGTGCTGGTGTTCTGGATGGCCGCGGGCTTTGCCATGCTCGAAGCCGGCCTGGTGCGCACCAAGAACACCACGATGCAGTGCACGAAGAACATCGCGCTCTTCTCCATCGCCTGCATCATGTACTACCTGCTCGGCTACAACCTGATGTACAGCGGCGTCGATGGCGGCTTCATCGGGTCGTTCGCGCTGTGGGGGGCCGATGACGCGGCTGCCGCCGGCGGCGATTTCGAGGCGGGCTACGCGGCCGGCTCCGACTGGTTCTTCCAGGTCGTGTTCGTCGCCACCGCCGCCTCCATCGTGTCCGGCGCCGTGGCCGAACGCATGAAGCTGATGCCCTTCCTGGTCTTCGTGCTGGTCCTGACCGCGCTGATCTACCCGATCCAGGGCGCCTGGACGTGGGGCGCCGGCTGGCTGTCCGAAATGGGCTTCACCGACTACGCCGGGTCGACCATCGTGCACTCCGTGGGGGGCTGGGCCGCGCTGACCGGTGCCATCATCCTGGGCGCCCGCAAGGGCAAGTACGGCGCCGACGGCCGCGTGCACCCCATCCCCGGTTCCAACCTGCCGCTCGCCACGCTGGGCACCTTCATCCTGTGGATGGGCTGGTTCGGCTTCAACGGCGGGTCCGTGCTGGCCCTGGGTGCGGCCGACAGCGCCATCGAGATGTCCAACGTCTACGTGAACACCCTGCTGGCCGCGGCCGGCGGCGTCCTGGCCGCCATCGTCCTGACCCAGGTCCTGTACAAGAAGATCGACCTGACCATGCTGCTCAACGGCGCGCTGGCCGGTCTGGTGTCCATCACCGCCGACCCCGCCTCTCCGACGCCGGGCTTTGCGGTCCTGATCGGTGCGGTCGGCGGCATCATCGTGATCTTCGCGGTGCCCCTGCTCGACAAGCTCAAGATCGACGACGTGGTCGGCGCCATCCCGGTTCACCTGGTGGCCGGCATCTGGGGCACCCTGGTGGTTCCGGTGACCAACACCGACGCGACCTTCGGTGTGCAGATCATCGGCATCGCGGCCATCGGCGCCTTTGTGATCGTCGCCTCGGGCATCACCTGGATGGTTCTCAAGGCCACCGTCGGCCTGCGGGTCGGCGAGGAAGAGGAGATGATCGGTCTCGACAAGGCCGAACTGGGCCTCGAGGCCTACCCCGAGTTCGGCTCCGGTTCCAAGGCCATGTAATCCACGGTTCTGGTTCCCGAGCACTGCCACACGGCCCGGAAGTCCACTTCCGGGCCGTGCCCAATAAGGAAGCCCTGGGCCCGGAAGTCCACGTCCGGGCCGTGCCCAATAAGGAAGCCCTGGGCCCGGAAGCCCACTTCCGGGCCGTGCCCAATAAGGAAGCCCTGGGCCCGGAAGCCCACTTCCGGGCCGTGCCCAATCCAGAAGCCTGCGGGCGTATCGAAGACTCACCTTGACGGGGTCCGGACTGGCAGGTAGAAACGCTGCCTTCAGGACTATGTGTCCGCCCCGTTTCATTCAAGAAGCTTAGAAAGAGGACGAAGCCATGGCCCGTCGTTGTGTCGTAACCGGCAAGGGCGTTCAGACCGGCAACAACGTCAGCCACGCCCACAACAAGACCCGGCGGCGTTGGCTGCCCAACCTGCAGGTCAGCTCGCTGGTCAGCGAGTCGCTGGGTGAAATGGTGAAGGTGCGTGTGTCGACCAACGGTCTGCGTACCATTGAACACCGCGGTGGCATCGATGCCTTCCTGATCGGCACCCCGGCGGTCGAACTGACCCCCGATCTGCGCCGCGTCAAGAAGCGTGTCGAGCAGGCCAAGGCCGCCGCCTAAAGGCAGCCTGAACCGCACGGCCTGAAAGGCCCGGCTCCGCCTCTGCGCGGGCCGGGCCTTTGGTCGTTGCGCCGGGACCCTGAGCCTACCATTAGAATAAAGTGCAACCATGACCGACACGCCGCTGGTCCTCGACCACCACCCCTACTTCACCGATGGCGCGCTGTGGGCGGCCGAGGGCTGGTATTTCGACGAATCGGGCCACATGATCCGCTGCCGGGGATGGACCCGGGTGCGCCGGGCGCGCGACGTGTGGACCGTGTCCAGCGAACTGCGCCTGGACCTGTTCGAGCCCGACCCCATCGCCCTGCGCAGCGTGCTCAGCCTGACCCCGCCGGCCGCGGCGGCCGACCGCGAGGCGTTCTGGAGCGCCGAGAACCCGGTGCTGGGCGGCTTCGCCGGGCGCTTCACGGCGGTTGCCGACACCCTGATGTCGATCGGCTTCTCCGAGGACGGCCTGTATCAGGCGGTGGAAATGTTCATCCTTGGCGATGACGGCGAATACTACGCCCGCGGCACCCTGGCCCGCGAAAGCGAAACCCTGGGCGCCTGGGCCGTCACCCTGACCGCCGAGCGGACGTCCTGAATTAAAGCGGTTTGCGTTCAACTTGACGCAGTGGTCCGCTGTCGCGGATGGCTGCCGCCGGCCTGGAGCTACGCTCCAGACCTCCCTTATTTCTTGAAGAAGAAAAAGGGGTTTTGTCCTCTGCTGCGCTGCGCGCGGCTTGGCTCCGTCAAGTCACGAGGTCAAGGAGGCAAGCCTCCTTGCGGGCGCGGGCAGAGCCCGCCTTCTTTCCTGAAACAGTAACGAAAGAAGCCGACGGCCCTCCTTTTGATATTGGGTCCGTCGCGACCGTGCAGCCGTTCCATTCAGAGGCTCGGCTTGCATGGGAGGCATTCGTGGACATGAGGCGCGAGATGGGCGCACTCACCTTCCGGCGCCGGCTGCTTTTTCTGTACCTGCCGGCCTTCGTCGTGGCCACGCTCGTCGTGCCGCTGATCGTGCTGGTGCGCGCCTGGGCCGACCCCGGGCCGAGCGTCCATGCCGAGGCCAGCCGCGTCATCCTCAACGGACCGATCGAGCCACACACCGCGCCGCAATTCATGTGGGCGATCAAGCGGGCCAAGCACCTGGGGCCGCCTGGCGCCGAGTTGGTGATTGAGCTGAACAGCCCAGGCGGCGCCCTGACCGCCGCCGAATCCATGGGCTGGGCCTTGCGCCGGGCGGCAGACGACGGGCCGGTGCGCGCCGTGGTTCCGGCCGGCGCGGCGTGCCAGTCGGCCTGTACGGTGGTGTTCATGGCCGCCGACCGGCGCGAGGTGGACCCGACGTCGCACTTCATGTTCCACCTGCCCGACGCCCCGGAAGGCGCCAGCCCCTCCCTGCGCTGGGTGGTGCGCGCCATCGAACGGGTGTTCCAGGGCTACACCCGGATGCTGGAGGATGCCAGCCCGGCCCTGGTGCGTTATCTGGTCAGCCAGGGCGTGTTCCACTATCGCCTGGACTGCCATCTGTTCGGTGCCGAACTGGGCCGGGCCTTCCCCGAGTTCACGTCGGTCCGCGCCATCACGCCGACCATCCACATCCCGCCCGAACAGCACGCCATCTCGACCCTGATCTTCCGCACCCGCCACACCTGCGATTCGCTCGACGAATCGCCGCTGAACGAGTTTCCGGGCCAGGACCGGATTCAGGAAGCCACGCGGTCGTGACACGCTTGTCACACGTCGCGGGGGGCGGCGAAGATGATGATGATGACCATCAGGACGACGGTCAGCAGCAGGCCCACATAGATGATCCAGGCGACCTGCAGGTAGAGCGCCGCGACGAAGGCCGCGAGGTGCAGCAGCAGGCCGACCAGGGCGATCGCCATGATGCCCAGGGTGCGGCCGGTGCCGGCCCAGGTGTCGGTGGTCGGTGCATCTTGACCGCCCAGTTCGACGCGGCGGCCGGGGCCGGGGCGTTCGACGAAGGCGGGGGGCGGGCCGGCGCGGGATGCGGCGCGGCCGCCCAGAAAGATTCCGGTCGCCGCCAGTACCGCGAACACGGCCAGGAACGCCCACGACATGTAAGGCGAGCTCTGCGAGGCCGCCGCCGCGCCGTACAGACTGGCCAGGGCCACCACGGCCAGGATTACGCCGATCATCCAGGTCTTCACTGCTCGCTCTCCTTCGCTGCCAAAGCATTACGCCAAGGTCTCACGAAGGAAACGCCGGGGTTGCCGCAGGAGGTCCGTGCGGCGCCGGGAAATCACATCACCGGGTGATTGCCGCTCCGGCGGTCGGCCATGGTGCGCGGGCCTTCTTCCTCGAACAGGGCGGCGAGTTGCTTGAGCACGGTGCCGCCCAGTTCCTCGGCGTCCATGATGGTCACGGCGCGGCGGTAGTAGCGGGTGACGTCGTGGCCGATGCCGATGGCCAGCAGGTCTACCGGGCTGCGCGTCTGGATGTAGTCGATGACGTCGCGCAGGTGGCGTTCAAGGTAGTTGCCCGGGTTGACCGACAGGGTCGAATCGTCGACCGGGGCGCCGTCGGAAATCACCATCAGGATGCGCCGCTGCTCGGGCCGGCCGATCAGCCGGTTGTGGGCCCACAGCAGGGCCTCGCCGTCGATGTTCTCCTTCAGGATGCCTTCCTTGAGCATCAGGCCGAGGTTCTTGCGGGCCCGCCGCCAGGGTGTGTCGGCGGACTTGTAGATGATGTGGCGCAGGTCGTTCAGGCGCCCCGGCGTGGCCGGCTTGCCGGCCTTGACCCAGGCCTCGCGGGCCTTGCCGCCCTTCCACTGGCTGGTCGTGAAGCCGAGGATCTCGACCTTCACGCCGCAGCGTTCCAGGGTGCGGGCCAGCAGGTCGGCGCTCATGGCGGCCACGGTGATCGGCCGGCCGCGCATGGAGCCGGAGTTGTCGATCAGCAGGCTGACCACGGTGTCGCGGAACTCGGTGTCCTTTTCCATCTTGTAGGACAGCGAATGGGTCGGGTTGGCCACCACGCGGGCCAGCCGCGCGGCGTCGAGGAAGCCTTCCTCCAGGTCGAACTCCCACGACCGCAGCTGCTTGGCCATCAGGCGGCGCTGCAGGCGGTTGGCCAGCCGGGTGATGACGCCCTGCAGGTGGGAAAGCTGCTGGTCGAGCTGGAAACGCAGGCGGTTCAGTTCCTCGGCGTCGCAGAGGTCGACCGCGTCGCGCACCTGGTCGTACTGGGTGGTGAACGGCTTGTAGACCTGGAACTCGCCGGAGTTATGGCCGGGACGCGGGCGGGTCGGCTCGCTTTCGCCGCCGGGCTCGTCGGCGCTCTGGCCGGGGGCGGCGGAGTCGGTGCTGTCCTCGCCGCTGTGCTCGCTGGTCTGCGCCTCGCTGGAGCCGCCGTCGGAGGCGCCCTGTTCCTGCTCGGGGGCGGCCTGCGAGCCGCCCTCCTGCTGCTGCTCGGACTCGGTTTCCTCGTCCTGCTGGGCGTCGCTGGCCTCGTTGTCGGCCTGCTCGGCCTCCTCGCGTTCGACCTCGGCGGCGTCGTCGGGCTCCAGGGCCAGGGCCTCGATGAGCTGGCGGGCGGCGTCGGCGAAGGAACGCTGGTCGTCCAGCGACTCGAGCAGGCGGTCGAGGTGCGGCCCGGCCTTGCCCAGATCGCCGCTCCACAGGTCCACCACGTGCTGCATGGCCGGGCCTTCGGGCAACGCACCAAAACGATGGTGGGCGGCCATGCGCAGGGCGTCGGACAGCGGCACGGCCGCCGCGTCGGTGGCCTTGTCCAGCCCTTCGGCCTTCAGCCGGGCCTCGATGGCCTGGCCGATGTTGAGGGCGGCCCCCTTGAGCCGTTGGCCGCCGATGGCCTCGACGCGGGCCTGCTCCAGGGCGTTGTAGACCTCCTTGGCGTCGGCGCTGAGCGGCAGGCGGCGGGCGTGCACCCGGCTGTCGTGGTGGCGCAGGCGCAGGGCCAGGCTGTCGGCCGTGCCGCGCAGCCGGGCGACCTGTTCGGGGTCGAGCTTGCTGGGCGGCAGGGGCAGGCGGGCCTGGTTGCCGCTGACCGCCGCCGACTGCGAATAGGTCAGCGGGGTGTAGGCGACCTGCATGTCCTTGCGCCCGCCGATGGCCCGCAGGCACGCCGTGGTGGCCCGCTTCAGGGCCTCCACCGGCGTTTCCCCGCCCATGATTCGCGCCGCCGTGCGCTCGGCGCGGCGGTGATCCCCGTCGGACGGGGGCCTGTGCGGGCGGACGGTGGGGGGGCGGTGGCGCGGGTCCATCAGGGCCTCGGGGTTCAGGGCAGGGCGGCGCGAATGGCCGATTCGGGCAGGTCGATGCCGAAGCAGCGCTGGTAGTACTCGGCCACCACCGGGCGTTCCGTCTCGTCGCACTTGTTCAGGAAGGTGACTTTGAACGCGTAGGACACGTCCTTGAAGATGGTGGCGTTTTCGGCCCAGGTCAGGACGGTGCGCGGGCTCATGACGGTCGAAATGTCGCCGGCGATGAAGCCCGCCCGCGTCAGGTCGGCCACGGCGACCATGGACGACAGGGTTTCGCGGCCCTTGGGGCTGTCGTATTCCGGCTGCTTGGCGGCGACGATGGCGACCTCGGCGTCGTGCTCCAGGTAGTTCAGGGTGGCGACGATGTTCCAGCGGTCCATCTGGCCCTGGTTGATCTGCTGGGTGCCGTGGTACAGGCCGGTGGTGTCGCCCAGGCCGATGGTGTTGGCGGTGGCGAACAGCCGGAACGACGGGTGCGGACGCACCACCTTGTTCTGGTCGAGCAGGGTCAGCTTGCCTTCGACTTCCAGCACCCGCTGGATGACGAACATCACGTCGGGCCGGCCGGCGTCGTATTCGTCGAACACCAGGGCGCACGGGCGCTGCAGGGCCCACGGCAAAATGCCTTCGCGGAACTCGGTGATCTGCTGGCCGTCGCGCAGGACGATCGCGTCCTTGCCGATCAGGTCGATGCGGCTGACGTGGCTGTCCAGGTTGATGCGGATGCACGGCCAGTTCAGGCGGGCGGCGACCTGTTCGATGTGGGTCGACTTGCCGGTCCCGTGGTAGCCCTGGACCATGACCCGGCGGTTGAACGCAAAGCCGGCCAGGATGGCCAGGGTGGTCTCGCGGTCGAACAGGTAGTTCGGGTCCAGGTCCGGGACGTGGTCCGACTTCGTGCTGAACGCGGGGACCGTCAGGTCGGAGTCGATGCCGAACACCTCCCGCACCGCGACTGTGGTATCGGGCTTGTCCAAAGTCATGTTCGCGCCGGCCTCCATGATGCTCCTCGGGATCCGTGATGTCTGGGATGGGTGACTGTAACGGATTGCTCCGCCCTTCAGTTAGGCATTTAGGGCATTGAGCAGGGTTTTGTAAGCCTCGTTGATATCTTTCAGGCGTTCTTCGGCCGCCTTGTCGCCCAGGTTGACGTCGGGGTGATGGATCTTCACCAGCGCCTTGTAGCGGGTCTTGAGCTCGTCCTTGGTGAACGGCAGGTCCATGTCCATGATGCGCAGGGCGCGTTCCTCGGGCGCGTCTGGCCGCCGGGCCGGAGCATCGCGGCGGGCGTTGTGGCGGCCGTCGAAGCCTTCCTCGTTGAACACCCGGAAGGGGTCCTTGACCCGCGGGTCCTTCCAGGCCGGCCGGGCGCCCAGGGTGCCCAGCTTCCAGGACGGGCGCTGCCAGCAGGTGTCGCGGCGGATTTCGTCCTCCACCTCGCGGTCGCTCATGCCCTGGTAGTAGTTCCAGCGCTTGTTGTAATCACGCACATGGTCCAGGCACAGCCACATGTAATCCCGCAGCGAGCGGTCGCGCGGGGCCTTGTGCTCGCCCGTCGCGGTGCAGCCGGGCCACTCGCAGACGTGCGCGACGGGCTCCTCCGGGGCGGAGCGCCCGCCCGGCCGGCCAAACGGTTCGGGAATGTGCTTTCTGGCTTTCATCGGCCCACTATGCGATGCCGGCCGGCTGCGCGCAACGGGGTGCGGCGCAACACAGGCTGCGGGTTGACGAAACCGGTGCGGCCACCCCACCTTTGAGCGACTTGCCCCGCAAAAGGCCCGCCCCGTAAAAGGACTGCCCCTTCAATGAGTACCTACCGTGAGCGCATGGAAGCCAAACTGACCGCCGCCCTGGCTCCCCAACGCCTGAACATCATCGACGATTCGCACAAGCACGCCAGCCACGGCGACCGCATTGCAGCCCTGAAGGAAAAAGGCGCCGGCGAAGGTCACGCCCCCATCGACGGCGGCGGCGAAACCCACTTCAGGGTCGAAATCGTGTCGAGCGCCTTTGAAGGCAAGAGCCGCGTCGACCGCCAGCGCATGGTCTACGCCATTGTGGACGCCGAACTGCGCGAACGCGTCCACGCCCTCCAACTCAAGACCCTGACCCCGGCCGAAGCGCAGGGGTAGGATTCGATTGCCGGGCCATGACGTGATGCGTTATAGTCGGCGGCATGATCGTCTCATTCCGATGCGAGGAAACCCGCTGCATCTGGTCCGGCAAGCGCAGCCGCCGGCTTCCGCCAGACATTCAGGGGGTGGCGCTGCGCAAATTGCGCCTGCTCGCAGCGGCGAAGTGCCTGGACGATTTGCGCGTGCCGCCCGGCAACCGGCTTGAAGCCTTGCAGGGCGATCGCGCAGGCCTTCACAGCATCCGCGTCAACGGCCAATGGCGCATTTGCTTTCACTGGTCGGAAGGAGGTCCGAGCGATGTCGAAATCGTCGATTATCACCGCTGATCATCTCCCCAACCCGCATCCGGGCGAGATTCTGGCCGAGGACTTCATGGCGCCAATGGGAGTCTCGCAGAACGCTCTTGCCAGGGCGCTCCACGTCTCGCCGCGCCGGATCAACGAGATCGTGAACGGACACCGGGCGATCACGGCCGATACGGACCTGCGGCTGGCCCGCTACTTCGGCGTTTCCGAGGGCATGTTCCTGACGCTTCAGGCCGATTACGACCTGATGGAGCGGAAGCGCGAGCTGGGCGCGGAACTCGACACCATCGCCCCCCGCGCCGCCTGAGCGGCCGGCTTGGGGCAAGCCCCAAGCCTTCCGCGTCAGCGGACCAAGGGGTCACGCTAAACCCAAACCGCTTTACTCCGCCCACTCCGTGGGCTTGGCCTTCTGGCCGGTCGGTTCGCCCTCGTAGAAGTTCGGCCATTCGCGTTCGACCACGGGGCTTTCGGCGCGCAGGGCGTAGCAGCTGTCGATGATGGCGGGCCGGGTGCCGCTGTCTTCCTCGCGGCGCTTCTTTTCGCGCACCGGGTACAGGGTTTGATAGGCGGTGGTGGCCAGCGGGCGGAGCAGTTCCAGCAGGTGGGTGCAGCCGTGGGCGCCGCCGAACAGGCTGGTGCAGGCCTTGTGGAAGCCGCGCCCGATGGTCAGGCCGATCAGCTTGGTGTAGGCCGGATTGATCTCGGCGCACAGGGCGAAGGGGCCGTGGTCGGTCACCGCCTCGGCGTCGTGGATCTTGAAGTCGTCGTCGATGGTCAGGCGCAGCCACATGCCGTGCAGGGGCTCGCCGGGTTCGATGCGGCCACGGTCATGGTTGGGGAAGCCATAGGTCTTGGTGTCGACCAGATGGGCCTCGATGTCCCACAGGCCGTCCTCCCGCCGATATCCCAGGCACTGAACCGAGCGGGTATGCAGATGTTCGCGGGCTTTTGGCGGTGAAAGCGGCATGGCGGCCCCTACTGGACGGTGTTCGGATCAGATACTTGAGACCTGAACTAGACGCCCAGTCGGGAACCGTCAAGATGCCGTAAGGGAAGGGGCTTGCCCCTGTTCGGCGCGGGCTCCCCCACGGCGCGACTGCGCCGCGCGGCCCCTGCCGCGTGAGCCAAGCGGCCGGAGGCCGCGCCCGGCGCCTGAGGGCGCCGGGCACCGCCGGGCCTGAACTCAAGCGCTGCCGAAGATGTAGCTGTCGCGTTCCTGGACGTCGCGTTCCAGTTCAGCCCGGATGAAGGTGTAGAGGTCGCGCACCGAGATCATGGCGACGACCTTGCCGGCCGCGTCGACCACCGGCAGGTGGCGATACCCGCGATCGGCCATCATGCGCAGCGCTTCGACCGGCGGCTCATCGGGGCTGATGGTGTCGGGGTTGGCGGTCATGATCTCGGCGACAGTGGTGGTCGCCGGGTCGCGGCCGGCAGCGACGACGCGGGCGGTCATGTCACGTTCGGTGACGATGCCGGCCAGGCGGTCGTTCTCGGTCACGATGACGGCGGCGATGC
The DNA here is from genome assembly GCA_041686745.1 of Rhodospirillaceae bacterium. Lineage (GTDB taxonomy): Bacteria > Pseudomonadota > Alphaproteobacteria > Rhodospirillales > Rhodospirillaceae > Cauispirillum. The sequence continues at coordinate 359,442 of JAWLDH010000003.1, forward strand.
GGCGGTCGGCCATCATCTTGGCCACCTCGGCCACCGTGGCCTTGGGGCTGACCCCGGCGATGGTCTGGTCATGCACGAGGTCCGGGACGATCTTGGCCATGGTGTTTCCTCCGCTGCGCCCCGTGTGGAGAGGCGTCGTTTGATTAGCTTTCGCTTATAAAATCCCTCATTCCGTCTGTGGAAACAACGGCCCGTCCGGGCAGGGCCGAATGGGTAGGGAGGCCGGAAGGGAAGGGAAGGAAGGGAAGCGGGGAAACACAGAGGACACAGAGGAGGCACAGAGGGCACAGAGAGGGCGGAGCAGGTGGCGCCGCAGGCGGATAACCCCGTGGGGATCTGTCTGCGCTGCGCGCGCCGTTCTCTCCGTGCCTCTCTGTGGCTCCTTCACCCTACTCCGCGCCGTCGGAGTCGAGGCGGGTGATCTTCAGGGCGGTGATCTGGTTGCGCTGGCGGCGCAGGATCTCGAACTTGAAGCCGTGGAACAGGAAGGTCTGGCCGACGTCGGGGATGGAGCGGCTTTCGTGCAGCACCAGCCCGGCCACGGTCGAGGCCTCGCTGTCGGGCAGGCCCCAGTCGAACTTGCGGTTGAGGTCGCGGATGGTGACGTCGCCGGCCACCACGTAGGAGCCGTCCGGCTGCGGCCGCACGCCCGACACCGTGATGTCGTGCTCGTCGGAAATGTCGCCGACGATTTCCTCCAGGATGTCCTCCAGCGTCACCACGCCCTGCAGCGAGCCGTACTCGTCGACCACCAGCGCGAAGTGCTCGCGCCGGGCGCGGAACGCCTCGAGCTGGTCGAGCAGGCGGGTGGCGTCGGGCACGAACCACGGCGGGCTGGCGATGGTGTCCAGGTCCAGGCTTTCCAGATCGTCGGTGTGGGCCTGAACGGCGCGCAGCAGCGCCTTGGCGTGCAGCACGCCGATGATGTTGTCGGGCGTGCCGCGCCACAGCGGGATGCGGGTGTAGGAACTGTCCAGGACCTGCTGCACGATGTCGCTGATCGGCTGGTCGGCGTCGATGGACGACACGTTGCGGCGGTGGACCATGATCTCGCTGACCTCGACGTCGGTCAGGTCGAGCACGCTGCGCAGCATGGCGCGTTCGTGGCGCACCTCGGGCGAGGCCTCGGCGATGGCCTTGGTGTGCATGTCGATGGCGCCACGCAGTTCCGCCATCATCATCGCGGCGTCGTGGCCCTTTGCCGCGCCGCGGCTGAACAGGCGGATGGTCAGTTGGACGACCCATTGCAGGATGATCGTCACCGGCGCGAACAGCCACACCAGGCCCGACAGCAGCGGTGCGACCAGCCGCGCCATGGCGGTGGTGTGGGTCAGGGCCAGGGTCTTGGGCAGAATCTCGCCAAAGATCAGGACCAGCACGGTCATGCCGGCGGTGGCATAGACCACGCCGGTTTCCCCGAACGCGGCGATCAGCACGCTGGTCGCCAGGGCGCTGGCCAGGATGTTGACCAGGTTGTTGCCCAGAAGAATGGTGCCAATCAGGCGTTCGCGCTTGTCCAGCAGGCGGTTGACGACGGCCGCCTTGTGGTCGCCCTTCTTTTCAAGCTCATGCATCAAGGGGCGGGATGCCGCCGTCAGCGCCGTTTCGGAACTCGAAAACAATGCTGACAGCAATAGCAGCAGGAAAATGGCGATCAGGGTGGTGATCATTGGCGTTGGGTATGTCCCGTTGGTGCCGAATCAGGCGGAAGTGGCCTGCTCGAGAATAGCCAGAACGCGGTCGGGGGCAACGGTCCTGTCCAGGTACGACCGCCCGATGCCGCGTGCCAGCACGAATGTGACGTGCCCGGCCTCGACCTTTTTGTCGCTGCCCATGTGGGCGAGCAGGCGGCGCGGGTCCATCGGCGTGCCGTTGGGACGCGGCGGATCGACCGGCAGGCCGCAGGTTTTCAGGTGGTTGCGGACGCGGGCGGCGTCCTCGGCCGGGCACAGGCCCAACTCGGCCGACAGGGCGAAGGCCATGACCATGCCCACGGCGACGGCCTCGCCATGCAGCAGCGGCCCGCCGTAGCCGCCCTCGGCCTCCAGCGCGTGGCCGAAGGTGTGGCCCAGGTTGAGCAACGCGCGGGCGCCCGATTCGCGTTCGTCGGCGGCGACCACGCGGGCCTTGGCGACGCAACTGGTGTGGATGGCGTGCGCCAGGGCCGCCGGCTCGCGGGCCAGCACGGCGGCGGCGTTGTCTTCCAGCCACTCCCAGAACGGGACGTCGTCGATCAGGCCGTACTTGGCGACCTCGGCATAGCCGGCGCGCAGTTCGCGGTCGGGCAGGGTGTCGAGGGTGGCGGTGTCGGCCAGCACCAGGCGCGGCTGGTGGAACGTGCCGACCAGGTTCTTGCCCTGCGGCGTGTTGATGCCGGTCTTGCCGCCGACGCTCGAATCGACCTGCGACAGCAGCGTGGTGGGAAGCTGCACGAAGTCCACGCCGCGCAGCAGGATGGAGGCGGCGAATCCGGCCAGATCGCCGATCACCCCGCCGCCCAGGGCGACTACCACCGAGGAGCGTTCGAGGCGCGCCGTCAGCATGGCGTCGAGCAAGCCCTGCAGATGGGTCCAGCTCTTGGCCTGCTCGCCGGCCGGCAGCACCTGGGCCGAGACGGCGAATCCGGCGGCGGTCAGCGAGGCCTGCACGGTGTCGAGGTAGTGCGGGGCGACGTTCTCGTCCGTCACGATGAAGGCGCTGCGGCCGCGGATGACCTTGGCGATGTGGTCGCCCGCCGTCTCCAGCAGGCCGGGGCCGGTGAGGATGTCGTAGCTCCGCGCGCCGAGATCGACTCTGAGGGGTTCGGGGGGGACGGTCACGACGGGATCTCCTCAAGGGGGCGGCCGAAATGGCCATGCAGGGCATCGAGCACCCGCCGGCAGGACGTCTCGGGGGTTTCCTCGACCATGTCCACGGTGATGTCGGCTTCGGCATAGACGGGGTAGCGGCGTTCGATCAGGTCGGCCAGCGCCTGGCGCGGGTCCTGGGTGTTGAGCAGCGGGCGATGGCCGCGCCCGGCGGTGCGGCGGGCCAGCAGGTCGAGGTCGGCCTTCAGCCACACCGACACGGCGTGCGCCCGAATGTTGGCCCGCGTGTCGGCGTTCATGAAGGCGCCGCCGCCGGCCGCCAGGATGCACGGCGGGCCTTCCAGCAGGCGGGCCATGACGCGGGCCTCGCCCTCGCGGAAGGCGGCCTCGCCGTACTGGGCGAAGATGTCGTTGATGGTGCAGCCGGCGGCGGCCTCGATCTCGACGTCGGCGTCGATGAAGGGCACGCCCAGGACGTGGGCCAGACGGCGCCCGATGACGCTCTTGCCGGCCCCCATCAGGCCGACCAGCACGATGGTCCGGTCAAGCCGGGCGGGCACCGCAGAATACGTCCTGTTGCCGTCCGCAACCATGTCCGCCGCCTATCCAGTCAGGCCTCATTGCACCCAGCGTATCCGGGGGCTACACTGCCGCGCAATCGCCACAATGGGCTTTCAGGGTGCGGCTGACCACGTCTTGTGGGCGGTTTTACCGCGCCGGTGGTGGGACTGTAAACGCCTGACGGGGAATACTCCTCGGCAGGACAGGGGCGATACGCCGAATTCTTTGCTGCGAACGGGACGCTATTGGTATGCTGACGCGCGTGCTGGTCATTCTGGTGCTGGCCGTCATCGTGGGGGGTGGGGTCTTCCTGGCGACCTGGGATATGCCGCCGCCTTCCACACAGGTGGAGAAGGTCATCCCCAATGAACGTTTCGCAAACCAATAAACCTGGCAGCACGCCGGGCTGGGGCCGCCTGATCGGCTTGGCCGCCGCCACCGTGCTGGGGGCGGGGCTGTTCGCCGCGCCTGCGGCCGCGCAACAAGGCTGGGGCCAGCAGGAAGGCCCCATACGCCTGATTCCGCCCCGCGCCGAAAGCCCTGGCGAAGCGCCGGCGCCCGACTGGCGCCTGCGCGACGAGCCCCCGCGCGACACGGGCCCGACCCACCGCGCGCCCCGGCTGCCGCGCGAGGTGGTGAGCGGCATCCAGGCCAGCGACAGCCTCGACGCCGTCAGCATCGACGCCAGCGGCGTGCTCGACGCCAGCCTGGGCGGCCTGCCGGTGGACATGTGGAACGGGTCGAGCCGCGACGTGATCGCCCGGGCGCTGGACGTCCTGCCGGTCGTCGCCCCGTCGCCGGTCCGCCAGGGCCTTGCCCGCACCCTGCTTCTGACCGTGGCGTCGCCGCCGTCCGGCTCCGGCCCAGGGTTGATCGACCTGCGGGCCGAGCGTCTGGTCGCCCTGGGTGCGACGCCCGACGCCCTGCGTCTGGTCGACGCGGTGCCCGAAGACCGCATTACCGAAACGCTTGCCAGGGTCCGCATCGAGGCCCTGATGGTCGAGGGCCGCCTGGACGAAGCCTGCGCGGCGGCCGAGGCCGGCATCGCCCGCTGGGATGCGCCGGTGTGGCAGAAGGTTCAGGCGTTCTGCGCCCTGCGCGCCGACCGTCGCGAACAGGCCAACCTCGCCGTGACCATGCTGCGCGAGCAGGGCATCGACGACCCCGCCTTCCTGTGGGCGGCCGAACAACTGTCCGGCCTGCGCGGCCCGGCACCCAGCGACATCGGCCGGCCGACGCCCCTGGTGGTCGCCATGCTGCTGGCCACCGGGCGGACCCTGCCGGCCTCGCTGCTCGATGCGCCCGAGCCGTGGGTGCTGCGCGCCGTGGCCCTGTCCGACAGCGCCGCGGCCAAGCCCGACGTGCGGGTTCCGGCCGGCGAACGGGCGGCCCTGCACGGTGCCTTCAGCGCCGATGACCTGGCCGCCCTGTACCGCGCCCAGGGCTTTCCCGACGACGCCTTTGCCGAACCGCTGGCCGACATCGTGGCCGCGCCGACCCCGCTGACCGGCGCGCTGCTGTTCCAGTTGGCCGAGCGCCAGACCGTCCCGGCCGCCCTGGCCGAGGTCGTGGTGCGGGCCATGGACCTGGCCGAGCGGGTCGGCCTGCACGCCGCGACCGCCGGCCTCTACGCGCCGCTCATCGAGCGGCTGGCCCCGGCGGCCGACCTGATGTGGTTCGCCGAGACCGCCGGCCGCACCCTGTTCCGCGCCGGCCGCTTCGATTCGGCGGCCGAATGGTATGAAGCCGCCGCCAGCGCCGCCGCCGTCGACAGCGAGGCCCGCCAGGCCGCCGACGGCCTGTGGCCACTGTACCGTCTGGCCGTCGAGTCGATGTCCGACCGCTGGCCCGAGGCGCGCATGAAGGCGTGGCGCACGCTGATGACCGCGCGGGCCGAGACCGCCAGCGGCAACGAGCCGACCACCCGCCGCGTGGCCCGTCAGCAGGCCCGCCTGCTGTCGCTGCTCCAGGCGACCGGCGACCGTGTCGAGGTGGCCGACTGGGCGCCCCTGTGGGCGGCCCTGCCGGACGCCGGCGGCTTTGTGCCGCAGGCCCCGGTGTGGCACGCCGTGTCCTCGGCCGCCGACCAGTTGCGGGTCGGGGAAACCGTGCTTCTCGGCCTGATGGTCCAGGGCGACACCGCCCCCGCCGACGTGTCCGACGCCGCCCTCCACCGCGCCGTGGAAAGCCTGCGCGTGGTCGGCCTTGAAGACGCCGCCCGGCGAATCGCGGTCGAGGCGGCGATCGCGTCGGGGCTTTGAGAAGTGAAGTGAAGAAGTGAAGGGAAGGGGTTGAACCACAGAGGGCACAGAGGACACAGAGAAGTCAAAGAGAGAGTGGAGCTTGTGAAGCCGCGCGCAGCGCAATTGCAGAGCGGCATGACGTGAAGTGCCTGCGGCGCCGCCCTGCTCCGATCTCTCTGTGCCTTCTCTTCTAACTCTGTGTCCTCTGTGGTCCCCCGCTTCCCTTCCTTCCCTTCCCTTCCCTTCACTTCCCTTCACTTGACTTCCCTTCCCCAACGAGGGACCCATGACCCTGAGCGGACGTGCCGAGGCGTTTTTGGAGATGATGGCGGTCGAGCGGGCGGCCAGTCCGCGCACCCTCGACGCCTATCGCCGCGACCTCGAGGACCTTGCCGCGTTCCTCGGCCGCAGCGGGCGGCCCGGCCCCGACGCGGCCGGCGACGAGGACCTGCGCGCCTACCTCAAGCACCTGCATGACCTCGGCATGGCGGCCCGCACGGCGGCGCGGCGGCTGTCGGCGTTGCGGCAGTACTACGGGTTCCTGCTCGGCGAGGGGATGCGGGCCGATGACCCGTCGCAGCGTCTGGACGCCCCGCGCCTGGGCCGGCCGCTGCCCAAGTTCCTCAGCGAGGAGGAGGTCGACCGCCTTCTGACGGCCAGCCGCGACAGTCGCGAGGACGGCGACGAGGCCCGCGTCGCCCGTCGCGTCGCCCTGCTGGAAATCCTCTATGCCACCGGCGCGCGGGTGTCCGAACTGGTCGGCCTGCCGTTGGCCGCGGCGGGGCGCGGGCAGTCCGTTCTGCGCATCATGGGCAAGGGATCGAAGGAGCGCATGGTGCCGCTGACCCCGGCCGCCGTTCGCGCCATCGCCGCGTGGCTGCCGCACCGGGCGGCCTATTTCCCGCGCCGCCGCAAGGACAGTCCGTGGCTGTTCCCGTCGCCCACCGCCGCCGAAGGCCACCTGACCCGCGACGGCTTCGCCCGCCTGCTGGGCGAGGTCGGGGTGCGGGCCGGGATCAGTCCGTCGCGGTTGTCGCCCCACGTCCTGCGGCATTCCTTCGCCACCCACCTGCTGGCCCGCGACGCCGACCTGCGCAGCGTGCAGCAGATGCTCGGCCACGCCGACATCGCAACGACCGAGATCTACACCCACATCCTCGACGAACGCCTCAAGCACCTGGTCCAGACCGCCCACCCCCTGGCGTGGCTGACCCTGCCCGGCAAGAAGAAGACGTAGAACTTACTTGAGCTTCATCGCGACTCTCCGGGTGGCGTTCTGCCGTTTTGAACCACCGAGACACAGAGGCACAGAGGTTGCGGGGCCAGGGGATGACGCGGTGACCGATCCGCGCGCAGCGCAGCAACTTGCCTGCGGCAGGCGCGGAAACGGGGGTGCCAGGTCAGCACAGACCTCTCTGTGCCTCTGTGCCTCTGTGGTTCCTCCACACGGACGCGGCTCGTTCCCCGCTAACCCGTGAAGAGCCTTATCTACACCGGCAGCCGCACGACGACCTTCAGGCCGCCCAGGTTGGGGCTGTCGTGGAGGGTGATCTCGCCGCCGTGGCCGCGCACGATGTCGCGGGCGATGGTCAGGCCCAGGCCGGTGCCGCCGGTCTTGGGATTGCGCGACGGGTCGAGGCGGGTGAAGGCGCGGAACACGTCCTCGCGCTTGTCGGCCGGGATGCCCGGCCCGTCGTCCTCCACCCACAGCTCGGCGGCGCCATCGCCGGAGCGCAGGGTGACGCGCACCCGTCGGGCGTAGCGCAGGGCGTTGGACAGCAGGTTGGACAGCGCGCGGTCGAGGGCGTTGTGGCGGATGGGGATGACAACCTCGCCGCCCGTGGTGCCGACGGTTTCCACGGCCCCGTCGGCGCGGCGGAAGCGGTTGGCCACCGTCTCGACCAGGGCCGCGAGGTCGGCCGGCGCCACCGTCTCGTGGCCGTCGCCGCGCGCGAAGGCCAGATAGCCTTCGATCATGCGTTCCATTTCCACGACGTCTTCGGCCAGATCCTGGATGTCCGGACCGTCGCCCATCATGGCCAGTTGCAGTTTCATGCGGGTCAGCGGCGTGCGCAGGTCGTGCGACACGCCGGCCAGCATTTCGGTGCGCTGGGCGATCTGGCGCTGGATGCGTTCGCGCATGACGTTGAAGGCCTCGGCCGCCTGGCGCACCTCGCGGGCGCCCTCGGGCTTGATCGGCGGCACCTCGCGGCCCTTGCCGAAGCGGTCGGCGCTGGCCGCCAGACGCAGGATGGACCGCACCTGCTTGGACATGAACCACGCCGCGATGCCGATCAGGACCAGCGACGTGCCGACCATCCACATGACGAACAGGTAGGTGGTCGAACTGAACAGGCGCTTGCGCGGGGCCAGGACCTCCATGATGCCGTCGGAAAGCTGCAGATGGATGGTCATCTCGCGGTCGAGGAACCCGACGTCGATGGCATAGGGCCGGCGGACCCGTTCCTCCAGCGCCGTGGCCATGGCCTGTTCGATGGTGTCGCTGCCAAAGCGCGGGCGCGCCGCGTTGGGCAGGATGGCGCCCGGCCGCAGGGTGATGTCGAGGTCCATCCGGGTGCGGGCAAGGCCAAGGATCCAGCCCCGGTCTTCCGGCGTCGGGTAGCGGTCGAGCAGGCTGATGATGGCCGAAAGGTCGCCGGCGATGCTGCCGGCCAGCCGCCGCATCACGGTGTCCCAGTGGCGGTCGAAGAAGATCACCGCGGTGACCACCTGCAACAGGATGACCGGGATGACCAGGATCAGCAGCGCCCGGCCCAGCAGGCCGCGCGGGGCCAGGTAGCGCAGCGGCCGCGATGTCGGCAGCAGCTTCATCAGCCGGGCCTCAGCACATAGCCCTTGCCGCGCACGGTCAGCAGGAAGCGCGGCTGGCGGGGGTCGTCCTCGATCTTGCGGCGCAGGCGGGTGACCTGGACATCGACGCTGCGCAGGTTGCCGTCGAGCCCGACTTCGCTGGCCAGGGCCTCGCGCTCGACCGGGTCGCGGTGGCGGGCCAGCGCGGCCAGCAGGTCGGTTTCGCCCTCGGTCAGCGGCACACGCTCCTCGCCCCGCCGCAACTCGCGCCGGGCGGCGTCGAACACCAGCGCGCCCAGGGTGACGTCGCCGACCTCCGGGGCCGCCGGCGCGGGCTGGCGGGCGCGGCGCAGGATGGAATTCAGGCGCAGGACCAGTTCGCGCGGCTCGAACGGCTTGGTCAGGTAGTCGTCGGCGCCGTGTTCCAGGCCGCTGATGCGGTCTTCGGATTCGCCGCGCGCGGTCAGCATCAGGACCGGGACGGCATTGCCGGCGGCGCGCAGGGCGCGGGTGAACGCCAGACCGTCCTCGCCGGGCATCATCACATCGACCACCAGCAGGTCGAACACCAGGTTTTCCAGGGTGCTGCGCGCCTCGGCGGCGTCGGCGGCGGTGGTCACCATGAACCCGTTGTCGGTCAGGTAGCGGCGCAACAGGGTGCGCAGGCGCTCGTCGTCGTCGACCACGAGAACGTGGGGTTCATCCCGCATCAGGATCTCGCCCGGCGGGGTCGCTGGGCGAGGCCGCCGGCGGGCAGCGGCACCGGCCCCTCGGCGGCGGTGAAGCGCGAGCGGTCGGGTTCGTCGATCATGCCGGTCAGCACCTTGCGGAATCCCTCGACCGCCTCGGCCCCGGCCTCGCGGTAGGCGCGGGCGATGCGGTTGCGCTGGCGTTCGGTCAACTGGTGTTCCAGATCGACACCCTTGGCGGTCAGCTCCAGCAGGCGCTGGCGGCGGTCGCGGGTGCCCGGCTTCTGGGTGATGTAGCCCTCGGTCATCAACTGGCTGAGGACGCGCGACAGGCTCTGCTTGGTGATGCCGAGGATCTGCAAAAGGTCCGACACCGGGATGTTGGGATGGCGGCCGACGAAGTAGATCACCCGGTGATGGGCCCGCCCGAGCCCCAGGCGGGACAGCAGGGCGTCGGCCTCGCCGGTGAAGTCACGGTAGGCGAAGAACAGAAGCTCGATGCCCCTGCGCAGTTCCTCTTCCCGCAGAAAAAGCTGGTGCGCGCCCGCTTTCACGTGATCGTCCCCCTGTCATCGCCGTGCGTTGTTCCCACGGCCTCACCGACAGTATATACGGCAGCCTTATTGACATATATCCCTGACGAATGTTACGCAAGAGCGAGGATGTGCGGTAACATCGTTACGCCGGTTTCCCATCAAGTGGAAGAAACAAACCCATGGGCATCATTCCTTTCGACGATCGCGACGGCTTCATCTGGTGGAACGGCGAACTCAAGCCGTGGCGCGACGCCACGCTGCACGTGCTGTCCCACGCCCTGCACTACGCCAGTTGCGTGTTCGAGGGCGAGCGCGTCTATAACGGCAAGGTGTTCAAGCTGACCGAGCACAGCGCCCGCCTGATCGAGTCGGGCCGGGTCCTGGGCTTCGACGTGCCGTTCACGGCCGAGGAACTCGACGCCGCCACCATGGAGGCCGTGAAGGCCAACAACATCACCGACGGCTATGTCCGCCCGGTGGCGTGGCGCGGTTCGGAAATGATGGGCGTGGCCGCCCAGGCGACCAAGATCAACGTCGCCATCGCGTGCTGGCCGTGGCCGTCGTACTTCTCGCCCGAAGCCCGCCTCAAGGGCATCCGCCTGAAGATCAGCCCGTGGAAGCGCCCCGCGCCGGACACCGCGCCGACCTCGTCCAAGGCCGCCGGCCTGTACATGATCTGCACCCTGTCCAAGCATGAGGCCGAGCGCGAAGGCTATGACGACGCCCTGATGCTCGACTATCGCGGCCAGGTGGCCGAGGCGACCGGGGCCAACATCTTCCTGGTCATGGACGGCAAGCTGCACACGCCGACTCCGGACTGCTTCCTGGACGGCATCACCCGCCGCACGGTCATCGACCTAGCCAAGCGGCGCGGCCTCGAGGTCATCGAGCGGGCCATCATGCCCGAGGAACTGGCCAACGCCCAGGAGGTGTTCCTGACCGGCACCGCCGCCGAAGTCACCCCGGTGCGCGAGATCGGCCCCTATTCCTTCACCCCGGCCGAGATCACCAAGATGCTGGTCGAGGACTACGACAAGGAAGTCGGCCGCACCCACGACAAGGCCGCCGCCGCCAAGGCCTCGGCCGCCTGATCCGGCGCCGCTGACACAGGAAACGGGAGCCGGCGCGCTCCCGTTTTCGCGTTCCGGGACGATTTTCCGCTGACGCGGAGGGCTGCCGCCCCGGCCCGCTTGGGGCAAGCCCCAAACCCCTTTTTCTTCTTCAAGAAAAAAGGAGGTTTGGAGCGCAGCTCCAGGCCGGCGGCAGCCATCCGCGATAGCGGACCACTTACTCTGGATTGGCGGGGAGCGCAGCCCATGCCGCGCGTGGCGGTGTTCGATTCGGGCCTTGGCGGACTGACCGTGCTGGAGGCCATCCGCCGCACCCTGCCCGGCGTGGCGGTGACCTATGTGGCCGACAACGCCGCCTTTCCCTATGGCCCGCTGAGCGAGGCGGCGGTGAGCGCCCGCGTGCTGGCGGTCATCGGGGCGCTGCTCGTTACCGAGCGGGTTGATGCCGTGGTGATCGCCTGCAACACCGCCAGCACCGCAGCGCTGGCCGTCTTGCGCGCGGCGTTTCCGGTCATGCCCTTCGTCGGCACGGTGCCCGCCCTCAAGCCCGCCGCCCAGGCGACGCGCAGCGGGGTCATCGGCCTGCTGGCCACCCCCGGCACCGTCCATCGGCCCTACATCGACGCCCTGGCGGCCGAGGTCGCCGCCGGCTGTCGGGTGGTGCGGGTCGGTGCTCCGGCCCTGGCCGCCCTGGCCGAAGGCAAGCTGCGCGGCGTCCCTCCGCCGCCCGGTGCGGTGGCGGCCGAAATCGCCCCGCTGTTCGATGATCCCCTGGTGGATGTGGTGGTGCTGGGCTGCACCCATTACCCGTTGCTGCGCCCCGAGCTGGTTGCTGCCGCGCCGCGCCCGGTGCCGTGGCTCGACTCGGCCGATGCCGTGGCCCGCCAGACGGCGCGGGTGCTGGCCGGCGCGAACGACACCGCATCGGGCGAGGATCGCTGCTTCCTGACCGCGCCCGCCCCCGACATGCGGGCACCTCTGTGCATTGTATGCCCGGAGCCGATCATTCTTTCCGTTGCGTAACGTATTCACAACCAACGGTGCTGTATACCAAATCGCTACCGCGCTGCAATAACACCTCTTGAATCCCGTAAAGAGACGCTTATGCTACCAGCCAAAAGGGGTAGGGTACGTCCTCCGATTCGTACAGCGGGATGGTGTGAAATGAACTGGCTCAACAACGTCCGGATCGCCGGCAAGCTTTGGTTGATCGTCGCTCTTGCGGTGATCGGCGCCCTGATCATCGCCGCAACGGCGTTGCTGAACCTGCGCGCCCAGATGATGGAAGACCGCCGTACCGCGACCATGAACATGGTCCAGGTCGCCGAAACGGCCGTGAAAACCTTCCTCGCCAAGTCCAAGGACGGCACCCTCAGCACCGCCGACGCCCAGGCGCGCGCGCTCGAGGTGATCAACGGCCTGCGCTTCGAGAATGGCGAGAACTATTTCTTCATCGTCGATTTCGACGCCGCCATCGTGCTGCACCCGATCAACCCGGCGTTGAACGGCAAGAACCTGGCCGGCACCAAGGACCCCACCGGCTTCCCGCTGTTCGCCGAGATCGCCCGCACCGGGTCGCAGGGCTCCGGCTTCGTCGACTACATGTGGCCCAAGCCCGGCAAGGACGAGCCGGTGATGAAGGTCAGTTACGTGGCCGGCATTGCCGACTGGCGCTGGGCCATCGGCGCGGGCATCTATGTCGATGACGTCGATGCCGTGTTCCGCGAGCAGGCCCTGGTGATGGGCGGCATCGTGGCCGCCGTGCTGGCCGGCCTGGTGTTGCTGGCGTCCATGGTGGCGCGCGCCACGGCCACCCCGATCGTGTCCCTGACCGGCCAGATGACCCGTCTTGCCGACGGCGACAAGACCCAGGAAATCACCGGCACGGACCGCGGCGACGAACTCGGCGCCATGTCCAAGGCGGTCCTGGTGTTCAAGGAGAACATGATCCGGGCCGACCGCCTGGCCGCCGAACAGGCTGCTGAACAGGCCGCCCGCTCGGCCCGCGCCGAGCACATCGAGGAACTGACCGAAGCCTTCGACCGCGAGATCGCCACCGTCGTCGGCACCGTGTCGTCGGCCTCCACGCAGCTCGAATCGACGGCCCAGGCCATGTCGTCCATCGCCGAGGAAACCAGCGTCCAGGCGACCGCCGTCGCGGCGGCCTCGGAGGAGGCCTCGGCCAACGTGGAAACCGTGGCCTCGGCGGCCGAGGAACTGACCTCGTCCATTCACGAGATCGCCCGCCAGGTCAACCACGCCAGCCAGATCGCCTCCAGCGCCGTCGCCAAGGTGCGCGAGACCGACGCGCAGGTCACCGGCCTGGCCACCTCGGCCCAGAAGATCGGCGAAGTGGTCGGCCTCATCACCGACATCGCCGAGCAGACCAACCTGCTCGCCCTGAACGCCACCATCGAGGCGGCGCGCGCCGGGGACGCCGGCAAGGGCTTTGCCGTGGTCGCCAACGAGGTCAAGAACCTCGCCAGCCAGACCGCCAAGGCGACCGAGGAAATCGTCGGGCAGATCAACCGGGTCCAGCAGGAAACCCAGCTCGCCGTGTCGGCCATCAAGGAAATCGGCCACGTCATCGAGGAAGTGCGCGAGATCTCGGCGTCCATCGCCGGCGCGGTGGAGGAGCAGAACGCCGCCACCCAGGAAATCGCCCGCAACGTCGAACAGGCCGCCATCGGCACCCAGGAAGTCAGCTCCAACATCCAGGGCGTCACTCACGCCGCCAGCGAAGCCGGCAGCGCCTCCCAGCAGGTTCTGGGCGCGGCGGGTCAGTTGTCCCGCGACTCGAACACCCTGAAGTCCGTCGTGGACACCTTCCTGCGCAAGGTGAAGACGGCGTAGCACCGCCCCTTCGACGACACACGAAAACGCGGCCGGGGGGTGTCCCTCCGGCCGCGTTGTTTTTTGGTTCATTTCAGACCAGCGCGGATCAAGCTGCGCCCGCATGAAGGAACCACAGAGACACAGAGGCACAGAGGCTTCTGTGCTGGCCGTGTACTCGGTATTCGCGCCTGCCGCAGGCAAACTTCTGCGCTACGCGCAGCATGAACACCGTGTCATCCCTTGGCCCCGCGACCTCTGTGTCTCTGTGTCTTGTATGTTTCCGCCAGTCTCGGCATGAAGGTGCAGAGGCTTCCGGAGAGTGAGCACGAGGGTGCCTTCTTCCACAGAGTGCGTCACAGA
>JAWLDH010000004.1:0-45663 GCA_041686745.1 Rhodospirillaceae bacterium
ACCAGATCAACAACGTGCTGGGCTTCCCCTACATCTTCCGGGGCGCCCTGGACGTCCGGGCGCGGACCATCAACGAGGACATGAAGGTCGCCGCCGCCCACGCCATCGCCGCCCTGGCGCGCGAGGACGTGCCCGACGAGGTGGCCGCCGCCTATGCCGGCCGGCGCCTGCGCTATGGCCCCGAATACATCATCCCGGTGCCCTTCGACCCGCGCCTGATCGCCGCCATTCCGGTGGCCGTGGCGCAGGCCGCCATGGATTCCGGCGTGGCCCAGAAGCCGATCATCGACATGGACGCCTACCGCCATGAACTGTCGGCCCGCCTGGACCCCATGGCGGCCTCCATGCAGGCCATTTCGGCCGAGGTGATGACCAACCCGCAGCGCGTGGTCTTTGCCGAAGGCGAAGAGGAAAAGGCCATCCGCGCCGCCGTGTCGTTCCGCAACTCCGGCTATGGCCACCCGGTGCTGGTCGGCCGCGAGGACCGCATCGAACAGACCATGAAATCCATGGGCCTGGGCAGCCTGGACGGCATCGAGATCCACAACGCCGCGAAGTCGTACCACAACAAGGAATACACCGACTTCATCTACAAGCGGCTGTCCCGCAAGGGCCACCTGTACCGCGACTGCCAGCGCCTGGTGAACCAGGACCGCAACATCTTTGGCGCCTGCATGGTCGCCCTGGGTGATGCGGACGCCATGGTCACCGGCCTGACCCGCACCCATGCCGTGGTGGTCAGCGAGCTTCAAAAGGTCATCGACCCCAATCCGGGCGAGCGCATCTTCGGCATGACCATGCTGCTGGCCCGTGGCCGCACCGTGTTCATCGCCGACACCACCGTGCATGAACTGCCGACCAGCGAACAACTGGCCGACATCGCCGTGGGCGCGGCCAAGAAGGTCCGCCAGATGGGCCACGAGCCGCGCGTCGCCTTCCTCAGCTATTCGACCTTCGGCAGCCCCGAAGGCAGCGACGCCCAGCGGTCGCGCGGCGCCGTCAGGATCCTCGACGAGCGCAAGGTGGACTTCGAGTATGAAGGCGAAATGGGCGCCAACGTCGCCCTGGATGCCGAATTCCTCAAGGTCTATCCGTTCTCGCGGCTGTCCGGCCCGGCCAACGTGCTGATCATGCCCGGCCAGCATTCCGCCAACATCAGCTACAAGATCATGCAGAAGCTGGGCGGCGCGCAGGTCATCGGCCCCATGCTGATCGGCGTGTCGGCCCCGGTGCAGATCGTCCACCTGGACGCCAACGTGTCGGACCTGGTGACCATGGCGGTTCTGGCCGCCCATGACGCCCTGAAGCAGCGCTGACAAGCGTGGCCGGGGCCGGAAACCGGAACGGGAGCGCCGCAGCCATGGCCGAGCGTCGGCGCTCCTCCGTCCCCGCCGGGCGGCTGCTCGGTCTGACCCTGCTGCTGGTGGCGCCGGCCGTGGCGGTGCTGATCGGCCTGGTGCTGCTCGGCCACCTGGGGATCGTCGCGGCGGTGGCGGCGGGGCTTGCCATCATCGTCCTCACCGGGGCGGTGCTGCGGCCGATCGTCGCCGATCTGCTCGACGTGGCCGCCTACCTGCGGGCCGACCTGGACGAGGACCGCACGCCCCCGGAGGCCCGTTATTCCGAAACCGCGCGCGACATCGCCTCCGCTGCGACCTTCCTGCGCCAGCGCGCCGGCCTGCGGGTGGCGGCGGCCGAGGCGCGGGCGGACTCCCATGCCGCGCTGCTCGACTGCCTGCCCGGCCCGCTGCTGCTGATCGACCAGGGCCGCCAGGTGGTCCGCAGCAATCCCGCCGCCGAAGCGCTGCTGGGCCGCGCCGTGACCAACCGGCCGCTGGCCTCGGTGCTGCGCGATCCCCAGATCCTGACGGCGGTCGATGCCGCCCTGGACGACGGCAAGCGCAGCGAATTGCAGATCGTCTTCACCGGCCCGGTGGAACGCAACTTCGAGGTCCTGGTCGAACCGCTGGCGACCGCCACGGGCGCCGGGGCGCCGGCCGACGGCGCCCGCCTGCTGGTCCAGTTGCA
The DNA here is from genome assembly GCA_041686745.1 of Rhodospirillaceae bacterium. GTDB lineage: Bacteria > Pseudomonadota > Alphaproteobacteria > Rhodospirillales > Rhodospirillaceae > Cauispirillum. The sequence continues at coordinate 2,029 of JAWLDH010000004.1, forward strand.
CGACATCACCGCCCTGGTGCGCACCGAACAGATGCGCGCCGACTTCGTCGCCAACGCCAGCCACGAATTGCGCACCCCGCTGACCAGCGTGCTGGGCTTCATCGAGACGCTGCGCGGCCCGGCCCGCGACGACCAGGACGCCCACGACCGCTTCCTGGCCATCATGTTCCAGCAGGCCACCCGCATGAAGCGGCTGATCGAGGATCTGCTCAGCCTGTCGCGCATCGAACTGCGCGAGCACACCCCGCCGACCGGCCGGACCGACCTGCGCCGCATCCTGTCCCAGGTGGCCGAGGGCCTGCAGATCCAGGCCGAGGAAAAGGGCGTGGGCGTCGTCCTGGACATTCCGGCCAAGCTGCCGCCGGTGATCGGCGACGCCGACGAACTGACCCAGGTGTTCCAGAACCTGATGTCCAACGCCATCAAGTACGGCCGCCGCGACACCGCCGTGACGGTGTCCGTCGAACGGGTCGGCCGGGGACCCGCCGCCATGCCCCACGCCACACGAACCGACGCCCTGGTCGTGCATGTGCGCGACGCCGGCGACGGCATCGCCAAGGAACACCTGCCCCGCCTGACCGAACGGTTCTATCGCGTGGATACCGCGCGGTCGCGGGAACTGGGCGGTACCGGCCTGGGCCTGGCCATCGTCAAGCACATCGTCAACCGCCATCGCGGCGCGCTGACCATCGACAGCACGGTCGGCCGGGGCAGCACCTTCTCGGTGTACCTGCCGCCCTCTCCGGGCTCGTTCGAAGACCGATAGACGATTTCACTTGCGTCCCGGGCACGGCGCGCCAAAGTCACAAGAGTTGCCCCGACACCAACGGAGACCGTTTGCCATGCCGCCCCTCGGCACCCCCCATACCGTGCGCGCCTTCGACGCCGAACTGGACGCCCTCAACCAGAAGATCGCCCGCATGGGCGGCATGGCCGAGACCCAGCTGGGTGACGCCGTCCAGGCCCTGGTCACCGCCGACCTGGCCCTGGCCGACCAGGTCATCAAGGGCGACGACGCCGTCGACACCACCGAGGACTCGGTCAACGAGATGGTCGTGCGCATGCTGGCCCTGCGCCAGCCCATGGCCGACGACCTGCGCGTCGTCATGTCGTCGCTGAAGGTGGCCGGCGCCCTGGAGCGCGTGGCCGACCACGCCGCCGGCATCGCCCATCGGGTGCACACCCTCAAGCATCATGCCCCGGTCCCGGCCGTGAAGTCGGTCGGGCGGCTGGGCACGCTGGTCCTGGAACTGCTCAAGGACAGCCTTGACGGCTACACCAACCGCGACACCGAGCGTGCCATCCGGGTGTGGGAACGCGACGAGGAGGTGGACGCGCTGTACTCCAGCCTGTTCCGCGAACTGCTGACCTACATGATGGAAGACCCGCGCAACATCGCGCCGTGCAGCCACCTGCTGTTCGTGGCCAAGAACCTGGAACGCATCGGCGACCACGCCACCACGGTGGCCGAGGTCACCCACTTCATCGCCACCGGCAAACGCCTCGGCCGGGGCCGCCCCAAGGGCGACACCACGGCCAGCTTCGACATGCCGGAAAGCAAGTAAAGTAAAGTGAAGTGAAGTGAAGTGAAGAGATTTACCACAGAGGCACAGAGACACAGAGGAAGTCACAGAGATTTCGGTGCAGATGGCTGCGCGCAGCGCATCAAGACCCAATAGGGAAGAATTCGCCTGCGGCGCAGGTGCCCCCTACTCTCTGTGCCCCCTACTCTCTGTGCCTCCGTGTCTCTGTGGTTCACTTCAAGTCCTTGGGCCGACACAGGCCGGCTACTTGCGCACCTTGTCCTCGATGGCGTCCCAGATGCCGGCTTCCAGGCTGGAGCCGTCGAAGCGGCCGATTTCCTGGAGGCCTGTCGGGCTGGTGACGTTGATCTCGGTCAGGTAGTCGCCGATCACGTCGATGCCCACGAAGATCAGGCCGCGGCGCTTCAGTTCCGGGCCGATGGCGGCGCAGATCTCGCGGTCGCGGTCGGTCAGGATGGATTTTTCCGGCCGCCCGCCGACGTGCATGTTGGAGCGCGCCTCGCCCTCGGCCGGGACGCGGTTGATGGCGCCGGCCGGTTCCCCGTCGATCAGGATGATGCGCTTGTCGCCGAGGCGCACCTCGGGCAGGTAGCGCTGCACGATCAGCGGCTCGCGCGAGCGTTCGGTGAACATCTCGAGCAGCGCGCCGAGGTTTTCGTCGCCCGGCTTGATGTGGAACACCCCGGCCCCGCCGTTGCCGAACAGCGGCTTGACGATGATGTCCTGGTGCTCGGCCCGGAACTCCTTGATCAGCGCCATGTCCGACGAGATCAGGGTGGGCGGCATGACGCCCTCGAAGTGGGTGACGAACAGCTTTTCGGGCGCGTTGCGCACCTCGGTCGGGTTGTTCACCACCAGGGTCTTGGGGTGGATGTGGTCGAGGATGTGGGTGGCCGTGATGTAGGCCATGTCGAACGGCGGGTCCTGGCGCATCAGCACCACGTCCACGTTCGCCAGATCGATGTCTTCCCAGGCGCCCAGGGTGAAATGGGCGCCCTTCTCGCGCTTGACGGTCAGCGGGCGGGCCTTGGCCGACACCACGCCGTCGCGGAACGACAGGTGCCGGGGCAGGTAGTGCCACAGCCGGTGGCCGCGCGCCTGGGCCTCGATGGCCAAGGCGAAGGTGCTGTCGGCGGTGATGTCCACCGTTTCGATGGGGTCCATCTGGATGGCGACGTCGAGGCTCATGCTTGGGCTCTCCTTTAATTAAGCCGGTGCCGCAACTCGTGCAGCACGTCCTCGATACGGTCGCGGTCCGTGCCCGGAGGGGCCAGTGTCAGATAGGTGTCCAGGTGGTCGAGCGCACGGTCCAGGTCGCCCAGGCGCATGTGCATCAGCCCGGCCTCGCGCCACAGGCGGTGGTCGGCCGGGGCCATCAGCAGCATCTGCTCGACGGTTTCCAGGGCAAGGTCGAAGCGCCCGGCCTCCAGATGGCGGAGCTTCACGTTGTTGTGCAGGCGCACCAGGATCTCGCGGTTGCCGACCGCCGTGTAGAACTCCGGGGTCAGTTCGGCCGCCGGGCCGGAGATCGCCTTGAGCAGCGCCCGCAGGTCGGCGACGCCCAGCACCTGGCCGTCGTGGAACGGATCGATGATGACGCGTTCGCCGCCCTCGGCATCCAGGCGGATCAGGAAATGGCCGGGGAAGTTCAGGCCCTCGGCCGCCCAGCCCTGGCTGCGCGCGGCGTAGAGGTACAGAATCCCGAGGCTGACCGGCAGGCCGCGACGGCGGTCGATGACCCGCATCATGTCGGCGTTCTGCGGGTCCTCGTAGGTCTCGGCGTCGCCGGTGTAGTGCCAGTGCTCGGCCAGGGTGGCGTGCAGCAGGGCGGCCCGGCCGTCGGCGCTGTCGCGCTGCTCCCCGGCTGAGGCGGCCTCGCTCAGGCTGTCGCGCAGGGCGCGCAGATGGTCGCGATAGGGATCGATGGGCGTGCCGGGATGGGCGCAGGCGGCCAGCACCAGCGCGGCGTCGGCGAGGTCGATGTCGTCTTCGGGCCGCTCGGCCAGATCGGCCAGCGCCCGGCGCAGGGTTCCAGACAGGCCAGAGGCAATGGCGGCGCTCACACACCCTCCCTGCGCGGGCCAACCCGCGCCGGATCATCCTTCAGCCGTACGTGGTTCACCACGCGGCGCACGTAATCGGTATTGCGGGCCCAAGAAAGCACGCGATCCAGCTCCGTTTGGTTCTGGGCGACGCCCATGACATAGACCGTCCGCTCGACCACGTCCACGGCATAGTTGATCGACTGGACCTCGGCGTCGAACAGAAGGCGGCGGGAAATTTCGCTGGAGATCAGGGCGTCGCGGGCGCGGTCGCCCACGCCCCGGTCGGGATTGACGCGCAACTCGTTGATGACCTCGACCACGCCATCGGCCTGCCACGCCAGCCGCACCGCGGCATCGACCAAGGCCGCATCGTCGAGCACCCCGGTCAGCAGGACGCGGCGTTCATGGACCGTCAGGTTTGTTCCGGTCAGCAGGCGCGTGTCGTGTTGCAGCCACGCCGCGCTGATGGCGCCCTTGATGACGGTATCGCGCGTCGCACCGTCCAGGCCGCGTTCCTCCTGGGCCGCCGTCGCGGCCATGGCGCCGGCCGTGGTGGCGACGCCCAGCGGCGTGCAGGCCACCGCCACCAGGCCGGCACAGGCCAGGCTCAGGGGTCCCAGAAAGTGTCTGTGCAGTCGTTTCATGCTCCTCACCATAACGCCTTCGCCGGCTGTTTCCAGACCTAAGCGTCGGGCCGCCACGCATCCGCCAGATGCTGGGGCCGTCCCACCCCCGGGCGAAGCCCGGCAGTTCAAAGCTAAGCGTCGGGCCGCCATGCATCGGCCAGATGCTGGGGCCGCCCGACGCTGGGCACCGCGATGACGTCGAAGCGCAGGGAACGCTCGGCGTGGCGGGGGTTCATCTGCAGCCATGCCTCGGCGCCGCGGGCGATGCGCACCCGCTGGGCCGGGGTCAGGGACTCCAGGGCCTCGGCGATGGTCGGCCGGGCCTTGACCTCGATGAAGGCGATCAGGTCGCCGCGCCGGGCGATCAGGTCGACCTCGCCGGCGCCACTGCCCCGCCCGCTGGTGAACCGCCGGCCGAGAATGGCCCAGCCCAGAAAGCGCAGGTACAGCGCGGCGACGTTTTCCGCCCGCCGGCCGCGTTGCTCGGCGGCGCGGCGGTCAACGGCTTCACTGCTCATCACTCAGCTCCAGCGCCCGTGCATAGACCTCGCGCTTCTTGAGGCCGGTGGCAGCGGCCACGGTGGCGGCGGCGTCGCGCACCGACTGGTGCTTGAGGGCGGCGCGCAGCAGGGCGTCGAGATCGGGCTCGGCCTGTTCCGCCCCGCCGGAGCCGGGCGGCCCGATCACCACCACCGCCTCGCCCTTGGGCGCGCCGCTTTCGGCGTAGTGGGCTGCCAGCACGTCGAGGGTGCCGCGCCGGACCTCCTCGTGCATCTTGGTCAGTTCGCGGCACACCGCGGCCGGGCGCGGCCCGAACACCTCGACCATGGTGGCGAGGCATTCGGGCAGCCGGTGGGTGGCCTCGTAGAACACCAATGTGGCCGGGACGGCGACCAGTTCGGTCAGCGAGTCCTTGCGCGCCTTGGCCTTCTGCGGCGGAAAACCGGCGAACAGGAAGCGGTCGGTCGGCAGCCCGGCGACCACCAAAGCGGCCAGCAGGGCCGACGGGCCGGGCACCGGGATGATCGGCAGACCGGCCTCGGCCACCGCCCGCACCAGCTTGTAGCCGGGATCCGAGATCAGCGGCGTGCCGGCGTCGGACACCAGCGCCACGGTGCCGCCGGCGGCCAGCTTGTCCATCAGGCGGGGACGCATCCGCTCGGCGTTGTGCTCGTGGTAGGGCATCAGCTCGGCGCGCAGGCCCAGGTGCCGCAACAGGTTGCCGGTCACCCGCGTATCCTCGCAGGCGACCAGATCGGCCGCCGCCAGCACCCGCCGCGCGCGTTCGGTCATGTCCCCCAAATTGCCGATCGGGGTGGCGACAATGTGTAGTCCGGGAGGAACACCGCCCGCCAGTTGCCTTCCCGCTCGCGCGCCGCTAGGCTGTTCGTCTTGTTCTGGCAGCGCAGTGGAGGCCGCCCGTGGGCCGTCGCTTTGTGTGGTTTCGGGAGGGTCTGATGGCTGGGAAGACACGGCAGCGCTTTCAAAAGTTCGGGATGTGGCGCGGACTCGCCTTTGGCGTCGCCGCCGCCCTGAGTCTGGCGGCCTGCCAGGGAACACAGGTACCACCGTGGATGGCCGGTGAAAAGCCCGCCGCCGAACAACCTGTGCCGCCGCAGACCGCCGAGCCCGCCCCGCCCCCGGTCCTCGAGCAGCCGACGGCCCCGGTCGATCCCGCCGGCCTGCATCGCATCGCCGTGCTGGTGCCGCTGTCGGGCGGCGCCGCGGAGACCGGCCGTTCGCTGCTCAATGCCGCCCAGATGGCCCTGTTCGACGTCGGCGACGACCGCCTGGTGTTGCAGCCCTACGACACGCGCGGCACCCCCGACGGCGCCCGCGAGGCCGCCGTGCAGGCCCTCGACCAGGGCGCCCAGCTCATCATCGGTCCGCTGTTCGCCAGTTCGGCGCAGGCGGTGGCGCCGGCGGCGCGCAGCCGTGGGGTCAACATGATCTCGTTCTCGACCGACCCGACGGTGGCCGGCAACGGGGCCTATGTGGTTGGATTCCTGCTGCGCGAGCAGGCCCGCCGCGTGGTCGAGCACGCCCGCGCCCAGGGCCTGTCGCAGTTCGCGGCGCTGGCCCCGGACAGCCAGTACGGCCGCCTGATGGTGCAGGCCTACACCGAAGCGGTGCGCCGCATGGGCGGCAGCGTGGCGCGCGTGGAGTACTACGGCGACGACACCCAGCAACTGACCGAGGTGGTCCAGCGTCTGGGTAACTACGAACAGCGCCGGGCGGAGTTTGAACGCCAGCGGGCCGAGCTTTCCGCCCGCAACGACGCCGCCTCGCAGGAGGCCCTGCGCCGCCTGGAGACGCGCGAAACGGCCGGCGATCTGCCGTTCGACGCCCTGCTGCTGGCCGACGGGGGCGACCGCGCCCGCGAGGTGGCCTCGCTGCTGCCGTACTACGACATCGACACCAGCCAGGTGAAACTGCTCGGCCCCATGCTGTGGAACGAGGCGGCGCTGGCCCGCGAGCCCGCCATGATCGGGGCGTGGTATCCCGCCCCGCCGCCCGACTCGCACGCCGAGTTCGAGCGCCGCTACCAGCGCGCCTTCGGGACCAAGCCCCCGCAGATCGCCGGGCTGGCGTACGACACCATGGCCCTGGCCGCCGTGCTCGCCCGCCAGGGCAACGGCGCGCCGTTCACCCAGGACGCCCTGACCAACCCCAGCGGATTCGCCGGTTTCGAGGGCCTGTTCCGGTTTCTCATCGACGGCACCTCGGAGCGCGGCTTCGCGGTCATGGAGGTCCGCCGCGGCGGCAACGTCCAGGTCGGCGGCGCCCCCCAGACATTCGAGCCGAGCCCGCTCGGCGAACCCGGTTACATCGAACAGCCCCGGCCGGCGATGTAAAGGGTGGGGCCGCAACGCCCCATTCCGAACGGCACCGCAAAAAACCGCAATTCGCAGGTGCAAACAGGCGCGCGGGTCGGTAGGATACGGCGCAATTTCCACCACCCCCCGCCTTCGCGGCGTGCGCGGCATCTGTATTAGGACGAGGTCAGGTCATGGACATCAAAAAGATTCCCGTCGGCAAGGACGCTCCCTGGGACGTCAATGTCATCATCGAGATTCCGCTGCGCAGCGATCCCATCAAGTACGAGATCTGCAAGGAGTCCGGCGCGATGTTCGTCGACCGCTTCCTGCACACCGCCATGTACTACCCGTGCAACTACGGCTTCATCCCGCACACCATGTCCGACGACGGCGATCCGGTCGACGTGATGGTCATGGGCCGTATCCCGGTCGCCGTCGGCGCCGTCATCCGCGCCCGGCCGGTCGGCGTGCTGCTGATGGAAGACGAGTCGGGCACCGACGAGAAGATCCTCTGCGTGCCGCACAAGAAGCTGCACCCCTACTATGACGGTGTGACCAACTACACCGACATCCAGGAAACCGACCTGAAGCGCATCGAGCACTTCTTCGCCCACTACAAGGACCTCGAAGAAGGCAAGTGGGTCAAGGTGACCGGCTGGGGCGACGCCGACAAGGCCGCCGAACTGATCAAGCAGGGCATGGACCGCGCGTAACTCCACCGCGACCGAATGCCAAAAGGGCGGCCCCGCAAGGAGCCGCCCTTTTTGTTTGCCTGGGGCAGACCGTACCAGCCGACCCACGGCCTGGCCGTCATGGTCGGCTCACGCCGACGGGCTATCGCCCGAACCCATCTGGAGCGATGCTCCAGGCCTCCTTGATTTTCTTGAAGAAAAAAAGGGGTTCGAGGTTTACCCCGAGCGGGTGCGGGCGGCAGCCAGCTTTTTCACCGCCCGGCCATGCACGCCGTGAACGCCGCGCGGACGGCGGGGAAGGCGCTCGCTTCGGTGCGGAGGGCCGGGCCGAGGGCGTCTTGCAGGCACAGCTCGGCGCGCGACGGTTCCTGCGGGAGGCTGATCGCCTCGGGATCGAGGACCAGGGCGAGGACCTGTTCCTCGCCATCGGGCGCGACGCGGACGTCCAGTTCGGCATAGCAGCAGATGGCGCAGAACGGCAGGTCCGCGGTCAGGTCTTCGGGCAGGTCGAGGACGCTGCCGGCGTCGCCCGCGGTGGCGGAATAGGACACCAGCCAGTCCGGGGCGTCATAGGCCGCCTCGGTGATGCCGCCCATGCAGCGGTCGCCGCCTTCGATCAGGCTTTCGACCACCGGCATCTTGCCGCCGCCCCAGGCGATCACGCTGGAGAAGGTGCCGGTCCCGCCGCCGTTGTAGTACACCAGCCCGGCGCTGCGGCCATTGGGCAGGGTGGCCATCGGCCATATCGAAATCCACGTCGGGATGCCGATGTCCGCCCCGTAGGCGACCAATGCTCCGTCAGGGCCGGACTCGACGGGAACGTGGCGCGTGCCGGCTTGGCACAGGGCCAGATCGGGCAACATCAGTTCCTCGCCGGGGGACAGCGCGGCGGCGATGCACAGGGGGTGGATCTCGGTCGCCAGACCGGGATCCGGCACCGGTTCCGGCGCCCCGAGGGCGGCCAAGCGGCTGCGGTACTGCTCGACCAGACAGCCGGCATGGCGCCACACGTCGGTCGGCCCCAGCGGCCTCGGCTTGGTCGGAATGCCGCAGGCGGTCAGGCGCTCGCGCAGCCAGGCCCGCTGGGAGTCCCGCATCCGGTCGCGCTGGGGGGCGTAGACCTCGGCCATGCGGACGTCCAGGGCGTTGAGGACGGGATCGTTGCAGATCACCATCTCGACCGGGGCCTTGGCCTCGAAGCAGTCGAAGCTGGCGGCGGCGCCGTCACGGGCGACCAACAGCCCCGACAGAAGGAAAAGCAGGGCTGGAAGGGCGCGTCTCATGAGGGCTATTCGTCAACCTCTCCGGTCTTTGGCACGTCCGGCCGGGCGATGCCCGATCCATAGGCCTGCTGCATGTCGATGACGCTGCGGCGGATGCCGCGCGTGCGGGTGAACAGGGCTTCGAGGGTGTCGCCCTCGCCCCAGCGGATGGCGCGTTGCAGGGCGGTCAGGTCCTCGGTGAAGCGCTGGACGACTTCGAGAACGGCCTCGCGGTTGTTCAGGAACACGTCGCGCCACATCACCGGATCCGACGCCGCGATGCGGGTGAAGTCGCGGAAGCCAGAGGCCGAGTACTTGATGACTTCCTGCTTGAGGTGCTCGCCCAGGTCATCGGCCGTTCCGACAATCGTATAAGCAATCAGGTGCGGCAGGTGGGAGGTGATGGCCAGCACCTTGTCGTGGTGCGCGGCGTCCATGATGTCCACCTTCGACCCGGCGGCGGTCCACAGGGCGACGACCTTGTCCACCGCCGCCTGATCGGTCCCCGGCGGCGGGGTCAGGATGCACCAGCGGTCGCGGAACAGCTCGGGAAAGCCGGCCTCGGGGCCGGAATGCTCGGTGCCGGCGATGGGGTGGCCGGGCACGAAATGCACCCCGGCCGGCAGGTGCGGATCGACGTCGCGCACCACGGCCAGCTTGACCGACCCGACGTCGGTGACGATGCAGCCCGGCGCGAGGTGCGGGCCGATCTGTTCGGCCACCGCGCCATAGGCGCCGATGGGCGTCGCCAGAACCACAAGGTCGGCCCCGGCGACGGCCTCACGCGCATCGGCGTAGGCGGCATCGACGATGCCCAACTCAAGGGCCTTGTCGCGCGTGCCGTCGGAACGGGCCGCGCACACCACCGACCCGGCCAGCCCGTCGCGCCGCAGCACGCGGGCCAGGGACGACCCGATCAGGCCGATGCCGATGAAGGCGACCTTGGTGAACAGCGGCGTCTTGCTCATTGGGCCAGGAAATCCCGTATCGCGTCGAGGACCACCGGGTTTTCATCCTCCCGGCCGATGGTGATGCGCAGCCAGTCGGGCAGGCCGTAGCCGGCCACCCGGCGGGCGATGATACCGCGCTGCATGAGGAACGCGTTGGCGGCCTCGACGCTCTTGGCGCCCGGCTCGAAGCGGACCAGCACGAAGTTGCCGACACTGTCGGTGACCTCCAGGCCCATGCCACGCAGGCCGTCGATCATCCACGGCAGCCAGTAGTCGTTGTGGGCCTTCGCCAGCGCCGTGAACTCGGCGTCGGCGATGGCGGCGGCGGCGGCCTCCTGCGACGGCAGGGCGACGTTGAACGGGCTGCGCAGGCGGTTCATGACGTCGGCGACGGCCGGCGGGAAGTAGCCCCAGCCCACCCGCGCCCCGCCCAGGCCGTGGATCTTGGAGAACGTGCGCAACATCACCGTGTTGGGGGTGCTGTCCACGAGGTCGCGGCCGTCCGAATAGTCGTTGCGGTCCACGAACTCGGCATAGGCGGCGTCGACCACCATCAGCACGTTCTCGGGCAGGGCCTGGCGCAGGCGCACCAGTTCCTCGGCCCGCGTGTAGGTGCCGGTCGGATTGTTGGGGTTGGTGATGAAGACGATCTTGGTGCGCTCGGTCACCGCCGCCAGAACGGCGTCGATATCGGCCGTCAGGTTGCGCTCGGGGGCGCGCACCGGGATGGCGCCGGCACCCTTGGCGTAGATCGAATACATCAGGAAGCCGTGCTCGGGGTAGAGCACCTCGTCGCCGTGGCCGCAGTAGGCGCGCACCAGCAGGCCGATCAGCTCGTCCGACCCGGCGCCGCACACGATGCGCGCGGGGTCCAGGCCGTGCCGGGCGCCGATGGCCTCGCGCAGCTTGGTCGAGCCGCCGTCGGGGTAGCGGTGCAGTTGCCCGGCCACCTTGGCGTAGGCCTCGACGGCGCGCGGGCTGGGGCCGAGGGCGCTTTCGTTGGACGACAGCTTGATCACCCGGTCAACGCCCTTGATGACGGACTCGCCGCCCTGATAGGGAGCAATATCGAGAATACCGGGCTGCGGCTTGGGCAGGCTCATGATGGTGCATCCATGAGAGGGGGAGATCTAGGCCAGTTCTTCGGCCGTGAACGGCACGGCGTAGCCGCCGACGATCACGGCGCGGGTGACCTGGGCATCGACCGACAGCAGCGCGACGCGCTTGTCGTCGGGCGCCACATAGTCGTTCAGTTCCAGCAGGTGGAGGCGGTCGCCCGACGGCGGCTCGTGGGTGTCGACCAGTTCCTGGACCGGCAGCCCTGCCTGCTCGACCAGCGAGCGCAGGCCGACCCGGCTGAGTTCCGGGCGGGTTTCCACCACCAGGTAGGTGCGGTCGTTGCCGGTCGGCTCCTGCGTCATGCGGCCGATGGACAGCGCCTCGGCCCCGTCGCCTCGGCCCGGCCCGGTCCCGCACAGCGGCAGGCGGGAAATGACGCGCGGCGTGCCGACCATGTCCGAAACCAGCATGGTCCACCACTTCTGGCCCTCTTCGAGCATGGGCAGCGGCAGCACGCCGATGGTCGCCATGCCCTCGGCCACCGTGCGGACCACGGTGCCGGGCGTCGGCACCGGCTCCATGCGGGTGTAGGCGCCGTACTGGTCGCGGGCGATTTCCAGGTATCCGGCCCCGCGCGCGGGCATGCACACGGCCACGCTCAGCGGGTTCTGCACCGCCAGGGTGCCGGCGAACATCTCGCGCCACATGCGGACGATGACCTGCTTGGGGAACGGCCCCTTGTGGCGGGCCAGCAGACGGCGGAGGATGGCCATCTCGCGGCCGGGCCGCACGAAGACCGGCGTCTCGCCGTCATCGACCACGCGTTTGGCCGCACCGATCCGCTCGACCACGGCGGCGCGCTCGACCACCAGGTCGAGCAGGCGGTCGTCGATACTGTCGATCGTGCGACGCAGCTCTTCCAGATCCGACTCGGCGGAGCGCGGGCTGGATGGCGGTGCGGCATCCCCTGACATGGCGTTCATCCCGTTGAAACAAGCCGCATAGGAGTAGTCCAGCGCCGACCCAAAATCAAAGAAAACGTTGACAGGCCGCACCGGCATTCATAGCAATCATCTCCCGCCTGCGGCGGGCAAGAAGGGATGCGCTTGGTGAGCAACGACACGGACACGCCTCAGGACCTGACGATTTCCCACGGAAAGACGGTGACGCTGGGCGCCGACCGGCCGATCAGGCTCGCCTGCGGCGCGGATCTCGGCCCGTTTACTGTGGCCTATGAAACCTATGGCACGCTGAACGCCGACCGCTCCAACGCCATTCTCATCTGCCACGCCCTGACCGGCGACCACTTTGTGGCCAGCCCCAATCCGGTGACCGGCAAGCCGGGCTGGTGGCACACCCTGGTCGGGCCGGGCAAGGCCATCGACACCGAGAAATTCTTCGTCATCTGCCCCAACGTGCTGGGCGGCTGCATGGGATCCACCGGACCGGGCGAGATCAATCCGGCCACCGGCAAGCCATGGGGCCTGTCGTTTCCGGTCATCACCATCGGCGACATGGTGCAGGCCCAGGTCCGCCTGATCGACTTCCTGGGCATCGACCAGTTGTTCTGCGTCATCGGCGGGTCCATGGGCGGCATGCAGACCCTGGAGTGGGCCCATTCGTACCCCGACCGGGTGTTCGCGGCCGTGCCGATCGCCACCAGCTACCGCCATTCGGCCCAGAACATCGCCTTCCACGAGGTCGGCCGGCAGGCCATCACGACCGACCCGGACTGGCACGGCGGCGACTACTTCAGCCATGGCGTGAAGCCCCATCGCGGGCTGGCCGTGGCGCGCATGGCCGCCCACATCACCTATCTGTCCGAGCCCGCCCTGCACCGCAAGTTCGGGCGCAGCCTGCAGGACCGCGACAGCGTGGGCTATGGCTTCGACGCCGATTTCCAGGTCGAGAGCTATCTGCGCTACCAGGGCTCGACCTTCGTGGACCGGTTCGACGCCAACTCGTACCTCTACATCACCCGCGCCATGGACTACTTCGACCTGGCGACCGAGGCCGGCGGCGTGCTGGCCAACGCCTTCCGCGACACCGACGTGCGCTGGTGCGTGATCTCGTTCTCGTCGGACTGGCTGTTCCCGACCTCGGAAAGCCGGGCCATCGTCCACGCCCTGAACGCGGTGGCGGCCAACGTCAGCTTCGTCGAGGTGACGTCGGACAAGGGCCACGACGCCTTCCTGCTCGACGAACCGGAATTCCACGATACCCTGACCGGGTTCCTGAAGGGGGCCGAGGAACGTCGCGGCCTGCCCCGCCAGCCCCGGAAGACCGCCAAGCCATGATCGCCACCACCACCTCGAACGGCATCCGCGTCGACCTCAAGCTGATCGCCGATCTGGTCGAGCCGCGCACCCGCGTGCTGGACATCGGCTGCGGCGACGGGGCGTTGCTGGACTATCTGTACACGGAAAAGCAGGTCGACGGCCGGGGCATCGAACTGTCCATGGCCGGCGTGCGCGCCGCCGTCAGCCAGGGCCTGAGCGTCATCCAGGGCGACGCCGACACCGACCTCAAGGATTATCCGTCGGACGCCTTCGACTACGCCATCCTGTCGCAGACCCTGCAGGCCACCCGCGACCCCAGAGGGGTGCTGGAAAACCTGCTGCGCATCGGGCGGCGGGCCATCGTGTCGTTCCCCAATTTCGGCCATTGGCGCAACCGCCTGCAGATCTTCGGCCAGGGCCGCATGCCGGTCACGGAAAGCCTGACCTACCAGTGGTGGGAAACCCCCAACATCCACTTCTGCACCATCCGCGACTTCGCCGAGTTGTGCGACATGATGGGCATCACGGTCGAAAAGTCCTTCACCCTGGACCGCCACGGCCGCCCCCTCCAGCGCCCCGTCCACAGCCGCCGCGCCAACCTGTTCGGGGTCGAGGCGGTGTGTGTGTTGAAGCGGTAGGCTCCCTCACCCCTCGCGCGGCACCACGGCGGTGGCTTCGATCTCGATCTTGGCGCGGTCTTCCATCAGGGCGCTGACCTCGACCACGGCCATGGCCGGGTAGACGCGGCCGAGGATGTCGCGGTAGGCGGCGCCGACTTCGGCCGCGCGGGCGAGGTATTCCGCCTTGTCGGTCACGTACCAGGTCAGCCGGGCCAGATGTTCGGGCCGCGCCCCGGCCTCGGCCAGCACGGCGACGATGTTGTGCAGGACCTGGCGGAACTGCTCCACGAAGTCATCCGAAACGATCTCCTCGTTGCCGTTCCAGCCGATCAGGCCGCCGGTGAACACCAGGCGGCCGTCGGCCATGATGCCGTTCGAATAGCCCTTGGGGCGGACCCAGCCGGGGGGTTGCAGGACGGTCACGGCGTTCCTCCTTATGGCGATGTACGACGGCTCTTGACCCCGAATATTATTTTATGTCTAAAATAAATCAACGGGAATTGTTGAACCCTGAACCTTCTCCCCCGGAGGCGCAATGGACCAGTCCCTGGCCGACACCCTGGCCGGAAAGCACGCCCTGGTCACCGGCGGCACGCGGGGCATCGGCGCGGCCGTCGCCCTGGCCCTGGCCGAGCGCGGCGCCGCCGTCACCGTCCTGGGTCGCGACCTGCCCAAGCTCGAAGCGGTGGCCCGGCGCCTGGCCGAGGATCATGGGGTGAAGACCTGCGCCGTCCGCACCGACGTCACCGACGCCGCCGCCGTCAGCGCCGCCATCGCGCAGGCCCGCCGGGAGATCGGCCCCATCGACATCCTGATCAACAATGCCGGGGCGGCCGACAGCGCGCCCTTCGCCCGCATCACCGCCGAGTCCTGGAACCACATGCTGGCGGTCAACCTGACCGGCCCGTTCCTGTGCACCCAGGCCGTCCTGCCCGACATGATCGCGGCCGGCTGGGGCCGCGTGGTGACGGTGGCCTCGACCGCCGGGCTGACCGGCTACGGCTATGTCGCGGCGTACTGCGCGGCCAAGCACGGCGTTGTTGGAATGACCCGCAGCCTTGCCCTGGAGGTCGCCGCCAAGGGCATCACCGTCAACGCGGTCTGCCCCGGCTACACCGAAACCGACCTGCTGCAAGGCGCGGTGGACACCGTGGTTGCCAAGACCGGACGCGACGCGGCCGAGGCGAAGGCCGCCTTCGCCCGCAGCAACCCGCAGGGCCGCCTGATCCAGCCCGAGGACGTGGCGGCCACCGTGGCGTGGCTGTGCCTGCCGGCGTCGGCCGCCCTGACCGGGCAGGCGATCTCCGTCTCCGGTGGAGAAGTGATGTGAAAGGAGTTCGCTGAATGCCCGACCGGACGTTCCTCGACTGGCCGTTTTTCGAGCCCCGCCACCGCGTCCTGGCCGACCGCCTGGAGGCCTGGGCCGACGCCGTGCTCGACCCGCTGGTTGCCGAGGAGGCCGCCGCCGGGCACGACGACGCTGCCCTCGACGACCTGTCGCGGCGCATGGTGCGCGCCCTGGCAGACGGCGGGTTCCTGACCCTGTCCGTCCCCCCGCTGGAGGTCCGCAGCCTGTGCCTGATGCGCGAGGGGCTGGCCCGCCGCTCCGGCCTCGCCGACTTCGCGTTCGCCATGCAGGGCCTGGGCAGCGGGCCGATCAGCCTGTTCGGCACCGACGCGCAGAAGGAGGCCTTCCTGCCGCCGGTGGAACGCGGCGAGGCCATCGCCGCCTTCGCCATATCAGAGGCCGAGGCCGGATCCGACCCCGCCGCCATGACCACCACCGCCCAGCGCGACGGTGACTCGTACGTCCTCGACGGGGCCAAGACGTGGATCTCCAATGCCGGGCTGGCCGACCGCTACACCGTGTTCGCCCGCACCGGCGAGGCGCCCGGCGCCAAGGGCATTTCGTGCTTCATCGTCGATGCCGATGCCCCCGGCCTGCGGGTGTCCGAGCGCATCCCGGTGATCGCCCCCCACCCGCTGGGGAGCCTCGCGTTCGAGGGCTGCCGCGTACCGGCCGACCGGCTGGTCGGCAAGCCCGGTGACGGGTTCAAGATCGCCATGGCGACGCTGGACGTCTTCCGCTCGACCGTCGGGGCCGCCGCCCTCGGTTTCGCCCGCCGCGCCCTGGACGAGACGGTGGCGCGCACCCAAAGCCGCATGATCGGTGCCGCGCCGCTGTCGTCGTTCCAGATGACCCAGGCGCGGCTGGCCGACATGGCGGTGGGGGTCGACACCTCGGCGCTGCTCATCTACCGGGCCGCCTGGACCAAGGACAGCGGCGCGCCGCGCATCACGCGGGAGGCTTCGATGGCCAAGCTGCACGCCACCGAGACCGCGCAGCAGGTCATCGACAGCGCGGTGCAGCTCCACGGCGGCACCGGGGTTGTGCGCGAGGCCACCGTGGAAAAGCTCTACCGCGAGATCCGCGCCCTGCGCATCTACGAAGGCACCAGCGAAATCCAGAAGCTCATCATCGCCGGCCAGACCCTGGCCGCCCTGTCGGAGGCCCCGACATGCCAGACCGCATGAGAGATACGTTCGCCCAGGACCACCTGCCTCCGCGCGAATTGTGGCCCGACTTCGACCTCAGCGGCGTGCCCGACTATCCGGCCCGCATGAACTGCGCGGTCACGTTGCTCGACCCGGCATTCGCCGAACGCCCCGCCCTGCACTTCGGCGATGCCGTGTGGACCTACCGCGACCTCGACGCCCGCTCCGACCGCATCGCCCGCCACTTGGTCGAGGACATGGGCGTCGTGCCGGGCAACCGGGTGCTGCTGCGCGGCCCCAACAACCCGATGATGGTTGCGGCGTGGCTGGGCATTCTCAAGGCCGGGGGCATCGTGGTCGCCACCATGCCACTGCTGCGCGCCAAGGAACTGTCCTACTGCGTGGACAAGGCCCGGATCCGCCACGCCCTGTGCGACGAGCGCCTGCTTGACGAGGTGACCGCCACCACCCGGCGCTGCCCGGACCTCGCCCATGTGGCGACGTTCAGCCCGCTGGGTGATGGCGGCGCCGATCTCGACCGCGCGCCCGACGCGCCGTTCACGCCGGTGCAGACTTCGGCCGAGGATATCGCGCTGATCGCCTTCACCTCGGGCACCACCGGCCCGGCCAAGGGCACCCTGCACAGCCACCGCGACGTGATCGCCGCCGCCGACTGCTTCCCCAAGTCCATCGTCGGCCTCGGCCCCGATGACATCGTGTGCGGCAGCCCGCCGCTGGCCTTCACCTTCGGGCTGGGCGCCCTGGTGCTGTTCCCCATGCGGGTCGGCGCCTCCACCGTCCTGGTCGAGCGGTTCGCCCCGACCACCATGATGGAGACCATCGCCCGCCACCGGGTGACCGGCATCTACACCGCCCCCACCGCCTATCGCGCCATGAGCGCCCAGGCCGCCGACTACGATATCTCCAGCCTGCGCTTTGCGGTGTCGGCCGGGGAGCACCTGCCCAAGGCGACGTGGGAGATGTGGCACGCGGCCACGGGCGTGAAGATCATCGACGGCATCGGGTCCACCGAAATGCTGCACATCTTCATTTCCGCCCGGCCCGAGGAGATCATCCCCGGCTCCACCGGCAGGGCCATCCCCGGCTACCAAGCCTGCATCCTCGACGACGGCGGCGCCCCGGTGCCCGACGGCACCCCCGGCCGGCTGGCCGTCAAGGGGCCGACCGGGTGCCGCTACCTCGACAACATCGAGCGCCAGAAGGCCTATGTGCAGGGCGGCTGGAACGTGACCGGCGACATCTATTCCCGCGATGCCCAGGGGTATTTCTGGTACGTCGCGCGGGCCGACGACATGATCATTTCGGCCGGCTACAACATCTCCGGTCCCGAGGTCGAGAACTGCCTGCTGGCCCACCCCAAGGTGGCCGAATGCGCCGTGGTGGCCGCCCCGGACGCCGAGCGCGGCACCATCGTCGCGGCCTATGTCGTCGTCCGCCCGGAAGCCGAGCGTGACGACGAGGCCGTCCTGCGCAAGGAACTCCAGGACTTCGTGAAGGCCGAGATCGCGCCCTACAAATACCCCCGCGCCATCACCTTTCTCGATGCCCTGCCCCGAACGGAAACCGGCAAGCTGCAACGGTTCAGGTTGCGCGAACAGGATACCCAGCCATGAAGATCACCTGCATCGGCGGCGGCCCCGCCTCGCTGTACTTCTCCATCCTGGCCAAGAAGGCGCATCCCGACTGGGACATCCAGGTGTTCGAGCGCAACCCGCCCAACATGACGTGGGGCTTCGGGGTGGTGTTCTCGGACGAGACCATGGAGGGGTTCCGGGCCGACGACGAGGAAACGTACCGCCAGATCACCGACGCCTTCGTCCATTGGGACGACATCGAGGTGTTCTTCAAGGGCCGCCATTTCCGCTCCACCGGCCACGGCTTCGCCGGGATGCAGCGCCTGCGCCTGTTGCAGATCATGGAGGCCCGCGCCCGCGAGGTCGGCGTGATCGTCGAACACAACGCCGAGATCACCGACGTCGAGGCCCTGCGCCGCGACTGCGACCTGCTGGTGGCTGGCGACGGCATCAACTCCATCGTGCGGACCGCACACGAGGACGCCTTCGGCACCGAACTGGTGTGGCGGCCCAACAAGTTCGTGTGGCTGGGCACCACCAAGGCCTTCGACACCTTCACGTTCTATTTCAATCGCAATGAGCACGGCCTGTGGCGGGCCCACTGCTACCAGTACATGCCGGGCACTGCGACCTTCATCGTCGAAACGACCGAGGACGCGTGGCGCCGCGCCGGCCTGGACACCGCGACCGAGGCCGACACCATCGCCTATTGCTCCCAGGTGTTCGCCGAGGAACTGGGCGCCGACACGCTGGTCACCAACAATTCGGTGTGGCGCACCTTCCCGCGCGTGCGGAACCGCCGGTATTTCCACGAGAACATGGTCCTGGTCGGCGACGCCCTGCACACGGCGCATTTCTCCATCGGGTCGGGCACCAAGCTCGCCATGGAGGACGGCGTGGCCCTGTCGGCCGCCCTCAATGCCCACCCCGGCGACGTCCCCGCCGCCCTGGCCGCCTATCAGACCGCGCGCGAGCCGGTGGTCGACAGCCTGCAACGCGCCGCCCAGGTGTCCATGGAGTGGTTCGAGGAAACCGAGCGGTACTACGACGCCCTGGCGCCCGAGCAGTTCGCCCACAGCCTGCTGACCCGCTCCATGCGCATCACCCACGACAACCTCAAGGTCCGCGACCCCGACTTCGGCGCCCGGTTCGAGGCGTGGTTCTCGGCCAAGGCCCATGCCGAGGCAGACGTCGCGCCGCGCCATGCCGACATCGTGCCGCCGCCGCTGTTCACGCCCTATCGCCTGCGCGATCTGGTACTGGAGAACCGCGTCGTGGTGTCGCCCATGTGCATGTATTCGGCCGTCGACGGGGTGGTCAACGACTGGCATCTGGTACACCTGGGATCGCGCGCGGTCGGCGGGGCCGGGCTGATCTTCAGCGAGATGACCGCCATCAGCCCGGACGCCCGCATCTCCAAGTCCGACGCCGGCATCTGGAACGATGAGCAGGTCGCCGCCTGGAAGCGCATCACCGACTTCATCCACACCCATTCGGTCGGCAAGACGTGCCTGCAACTCGGCCACGCCGGGCGCAAGGGCTCGACCCACGCGCCATGGGAAGGCGGCGGCATGGACCACGCCCTGGACGACGACAACTGGGAGGTCCTGGCGCCGTCCTGCCTGCCCTACGCCGACTATGCCTGCGTCCCGCGCGAGATCACGCGCGGCGACATGGACGCCCTGCTCGACGACTACGCCAGCGCCACGCGCAACGCCCTGGCCGCCGGCTTCGACATGGTCGAGGTGCACATGGCCCACGGCTACCTGCTGTCCACGTTCCTGTCGCCGATCACCAACCAGCGCACCGACGACTACGGCGGGTCGATCGAAAACAGGATGCGTTTCCCGATGGAGGTGTTCGAGGCCGTCCGCGCCGCATGGCCCCGGGACAAGCCGATCAGCGTGCGGATCTCGGCCACGGATTGGGTGGACGGCGGGTTCTCCCACGACGACGGAGTGGCCTTGGCCAAGGCCCTGAAGGCGGCCGGGTGCGACATCCTCGACGTGTCGGCCGGGCAGGTGGTCAAGGACCAGAAGCCGGTCTACGGCCGCCTGTTCCAGACCCCGTTCTCGGCCCGCCTGCGCCTGGACGCCGGGATGCCGACTATCACAGTGGGCAACATCCAGTCCTTCGCCGACGCCAACACCATCATCGCCGCCGGCCGCGCCGACCTCTGCGCCCTGGCCCGGATGCACCTGGCCGACCCCTACTGGACCCTGCACGCGGGGTATGAGTACGGCTATCCGGTGGAGGTCCCGCCGCAGTATGCCTCGGTGGCACGGTATACGCCGCGGTGGAGTTAGGCTCTTGCTGGCGGAAAGGCTTAGCGATAGAGACAAAGGGGATCGGTAGTGACCGCCGATTGTTCACCCAGGAGCACCGCCGCATGATCCGCGCAACAGCCCTTGCCCTTGCCCTCACCGTGTCCCTTGCCGGCGCAGCCCTCGCCGACTCCAGCCTGCCGGGAAAGTATACGTATACCGGCACCGAAACCGACGGCACCAAATACGGCGACGGCGGAACCCTCGTCATTACGGCCGAGCGCTCGGGCGCCTATCAGGTGAAGTGGGACGGCGGTGAATACGTCGGCGTCGGCCAGCTCATCGGCAAGACCCTGGCGGTCGCCGCCGTGGCCGACAACAAGAACACCATCATGCTGATGGACGTCGGCCCCGACGGCAAGATCAGCGGCAAGTGGTGGCGCCGCGCCGACGCCGGCACCAAGGGCACCGAGGTGTGGACGAAGCGCAAGTAACGACGCGACAGAAAAAAGGGCCGCTCCCCATACAGGAGCGGCCCTTTCCTTGACCGCCGCCTAGGGGCGTTCAAAGCGCTCGGTGTCTTTGGGCAGGCCCGGAACCATCAGGTGCCCCTCGGCCACGTCCTGGCACAGCAGGTTGGCGATGACCTTGCCGTTGCGCTCCACGGCGACGCCTTCCTGGAACCAGCCGCGCCCGATGCCGGTGTAGACGACATAGCGCGTCCCGGCATTATCGAACCGGATGTAATCGAGGCCGCCCCCGCTGTACATGGTGGTCCCGGCGGTGATCCCCTGGCGGGACGTGGCATCCGGCGGCCACACCATCTCCGGCGCGCCGAGCGGGCCGAAGCGGTACTGAAGGGTGCGGAACGCCCCCGCCCCGTCCTCGACCCCGCACACCGAAAGCAGCTTCTTGCCGGTGGCACAGGCAAAAACCACCTTCTCCGGCGGTACACAGTGGGTGTCCATGGCGGATGCCGGAGCGACGCACCCCGCCAGCCCCAGGGCCGCTACTCCAAGCGCCAATCCTCGCCGCATTGCCGTTCCCTCGATCCGCCATAAGCCTGGAAAAAAGGGCCGCCCCACGCGGGAGCGGCCCTCTTTCACTCTAACACCATCCAACCCTTAGCGGTTGGCGATCTGCGCGGCGGTCTTGACCAGGACTTCGGCCTGCTTGATCGAGGCGATGTCGATCAGGCGGCCGTTGAGGGTCACGGCGCCGAGGCCCTTCTTCTGGGCTTCGACCATGGCTTCGAGGATGGCGTTGGCCTGGGCGATGGCCTTTTCGGACGGGCTGAACACCTCGTTGGCGAGATCCACCTGCGACGGGTGGATGGCCCACTTGCCTTCGCAGCCGAGGATGGCGGCGCGCATGGCCTGGGCCTTGTAGCCCTCGGCGTCGGAGATATCGCCGAACGGGCCGTCGATGGGGCGCAGGCCGTTGGCGCGGGCGGCGACCACCATGCGGGCGATGGCGTAGTGCCACATGTCGCCCCAATGACGCTCGCGCTCGCCGTTCTCCAGGGCGTCGGTCAGCACCACGTAATCGGGGTTGGGGCCGCCGATGTTGGTGGTCCGCGCCTTGGTCGAGGCGGCGTAGTCGGCCACGCCGAAGTGCAGCGACTCGTTGCGCTTCGACGCCGCGGCGATCTCGTGGACGTTCTGCATGCCGAGCGCGGTCTCGATGATCATCTCGAAGCCGACGCGGGTCTTGTAGCCCTTGGCGGCCTCGATCTGGGTGCACAGCATGTCGATGGCGTAGATGTCGGCCGCGGTGCCGGCCTTGGGGATCATCAGCAGGTGAACCTTGTCGCCGGCCTGCTCCATGATGTCGACCACGTCGCGGTAGCAATAGTGGGTGTCCAGGCCGTTGATGCGCACCGACACGGTCTTGCCGGACCAATCGAGGTCGTGCAGCGCCTCGATGATGTTCTTGCGGGCCTGTTCCTTCTGGTCCGGGGCGACGGCGTCCTCCAGGTCAAGGAACACCATGTCGGCGTTGCCCTGGGCGGCCTTCTCAAGGAAACGGAGGTTGGAGCCGGGAACGGCCTGCTCGGAACGGTTCAGGCGGGCCGGGGCCTGCTCGACGATGGTGAAGCTCATGGAGTGCGTCTCCCTGGATGGAATTGTTGCGGTGCGGCAGCAAGAATGATGCGTGGCCGGACCTTCACCCGCAATTTGTAAAAAGTCAAGGTGGGCGGAAGGGCTGCCAAAAAGGAGTGGCCTTGACCTGGATCAAATTGCCGCGCGGTCCAGGTCTGCATACTGGTCCAAACTGGCCCGTACTGGATATCGGAGGTTCCCCCATGGCCGCCCTGACCCCGCCGCCCACCAACGCGCTGTCCTTCTGGAGCGCCCTGACCGCCCGCCTGTCGGCGTGGCGCCAGCGCCAGACCCTGCGCGATGAACTGAACGCGGTCGATCGCGACGACCTGCGCGCCATCCTGCACGACCTCAACATCGAGGAATCCGCCCTGCCGGCCATGGTCGATCGCAGCGGCCGGTCCCGCGTGCTGCTGCCCGCCATGCTCGAACGCGTCGGCCTGGACGGCGCCTCCATCGAGGAGGCCATGCCCGCCGTCGCCAACGACCTGCGCCGCGTGTGCGCCGGATGCACGGTCAAGGGCCGCTGCGGCCGCGCGCTGGCCGCCGGAGACTCGACCGTGCGCTGCATGGCCTTCTGCCCCAACGCCCACACCCTGGACGCCCTGCGCATCGAGCAACGCCGCGCGGCGTAAAGAGGGGAAACCACGGAGGCACCGAGGCACAGAGAGTTCGGTGCACCGGCCGCGCGCAGCGCATAAAACCCCCGCCGGGATTTATCGCCTGCGGCGAACCGGGCACAAGACCTCGGTGTCTCTGTGCCTCTGTGGTGCCCTTTACCTCACGGATGCGGCTGCCTTAGCCCCAGCAGCAGCGCCTCGTAGTCGGGTTCGGTGTCCGGGGTCAGCAGGCCGTGGCGGATGGCGAAGTCGAGGATCACCAGGTTGACGTTGAACTTGAAGTCGTCGGTATCGCGCACGGCGGCCAGGACCTCTTCGGCCGGCCACAGGGTGAAGCCGGTCAGTTCGCCGTCGGTGTTCACCGGCACGAAGTCCTCGGGCACTTCGAGGTCATAGCAGAACAGGGTGTCGGGCTTCAGGCCGTGCTCGCCCTCGAAGCAATAGGTTATGGCGCCGACCGGCACGGCGCGGGCCGCCAGGGCGGCCGGAATGTCGGCTTCCTCGGCGGCTTCCTTGAGCAGGTTGTCGTGCAGCGACAGCCCGGCCGGCTGCCCTCCCGCCACGATGTTGTCCAGCTTGTCCGGCGCCACGGCCTTGTCGGGGGCACGGCGGCCGATCCACAGGTGCAGGCTGCCGTCGGCCTTGCGGACATACCCGTTCATGTGCACGCCATAGGCTTTGAGGCCAAAGACCGAGATCGCGGCGCGATCGATGCGCAGCAGCTCCGGCGCCGCCCAGGCCGTCTTGACGGCGTAAAGCTCGCCCCGCAGACGCGGCAGGACGCCGGCCTCGACCAGCCGGGCCGCGACATCGGCCAGCACCGCCGAACGCGCGGCCGGGCTTTCATCCTCCACCGACAGGACCACGGCGTCGGCGCCGACTCGCAGGGCCGGGTGCAGGCCATCGAGGGCGGAAACGTCGTCGTGGCGCACCCAGCCCACGGTCCTGCCGCCGACAACGAATCGGCGGAAACGGCTCATGTCGCGGCGGTTGCAGCGCTCAACGTGGTCGAGATAGGCCATGTCTCGGCAAATCCTCCGGCTTCCAGGGGTGGCCCCCAGTCCAATCAGTGTGTCACGGCCTCACGCCATTCTCAATCAGTGCGCTCTGTCACAGACGCCCGACTCGCCACCGCCTAGACTGGCGGCAGGGATGGAGTGGGCTTTTTGACCTGTGAGAGACGACCATGCGTGGACATTCGTTCCTGAACACCATGATCATCAGCGGCGTCGCGCTCGGCGGCCTGGGGCTGTTCGCCCTTCCGGTCATCGAGGACATGAACGACGGCCAGGTCAGTGCCCTGGTCGGCAATGCCGCCGCGTCGGCGGCGATGATCTATGTGCTGCTGACGCCAATCCTGCTGACCCTGACCACCTCCCTTCCGGCCCGCCTGGTCGCCATTGGCGTGGCGACCGGGGCGGCTGCGGTGGTGCGCACCTGGGTCGGCCTGATCGAAGCCGAGGACCTGGGCATGGCCCTGGTCGTCGCGGTGGCAAGCATCGCAGGGATCGCGGCACTCGGGCTTGCGGTGCGGCTGGTGTCGCGCCGCCGCCGGGCGCGCGTCTCGGCCATGGCCTGGCAGATGGCGCGCGCCGCCGCCCAGGTCACGGACCACCTGCGCCGGCGCTATGGCGGCTCGCCCGAGAACGCGCGCGCCGACGGGCCGCTGCAACAGGTCCTGCTGGTCGAGAACCTGGTGTTCAGCGTGCTGACCCAGGCCGAGACCGAGGACACCCCCGAAGGCTTCGCCGCCATTGTGGTTTCCGGGCTGGCCGAAATGCGCGAAGGCCTGACCGACAACCCGCGGACCGACCCGCGCGGCTACGGGTCCATCGCGGCGAGCGAGTACTGCTCCAGGCTGGCGGCCGAACTGCGCCGCATGGTCCCCGGCGCGCCGCCGCTGCCAGCCAGTGGACGGGCCAACGGACGGGCGACTGCCGCGCGCGGGGTGCGCCGCCTGGCCTGAGGCCTCCCGTCAGGGTCAAAGCGTGACAAACCAACCGATTCTGCCACAATGCTCCCGCCGGATTGTCCGCGCGGGAGCCCTTCATGATCGGCCTGTTGGTTCTGTTCGCCGTCGCCGGCGCCCTTACCTCCGTGTGGCTGGGGGGCGCCGTCATCTACATCACCAGCACCCTCGGATGGGGGGTCCTGTTCGCCCTGCCGCCGTCCGAACTGGCCCTGGTGGTGGCGGGGACGTTCGGGCCGGTGGTCGCGCTGTGGCTGATCGTCGCCTTCGTGCAGCAGGGATTTCTGGCCCACCGCCACGAACGCATCCTGACCCTGATGCTGTCGCAGCACCGCCGTGCGTCCGACCAGATCGAGGCCCAGGTCCGCACCCTCATCCAGATGCAGGGCGAAAGCCGCCGCCGCTCGGTGATCGACGGCATGGATCTGGTGCTCAAGGATCTGAATGGACAAGCCGCCGTGCTGGCCGAGCGGCTGGGCATGGTGTCGGCCGACGAGGCCGACAGCCTGTGGGCGCGCACCGTGTCGGGCGACGTGTGGGCGTTCGCCTACGCCTTCGTGACCCGCGCGGCGACCTACCCCGATTTCCCGGAACTGCTGGCCGAGCGGCTGGCCGACGACGACATCTCGACGGCCGCCCTGCAGATCTACCTGCGGCGCTACGACCACCTGCTGGAAACCTTCAAGATCAACGACGCCGACAAGCTGGCCCGCGAAGTGCTGGAGGACGGCCCCCTGGCCCGCCTGCACGACCTGTTCTATGACGTGAACGACCGCGCCGTGCGCCTGCGCCGCTTCCGCGATCCGGGCGCCACCTCCATGCTGGCCGACGCCCCCACGCCTGCTGACCTCGCGCCACCAGCCGAAGCTGCGGCGCGTTAGACCTTCATGCGATCACGCAGCGCCACCCCTCCCCCGTCGCACGCCACCGGGCCGCGCCACGACATGCGCACGGTGCGCCGCCTGTTGCCCTACCTGTGGCCGCGCGGCGAGACCGAGTTGCGGGTCCGCGTCGTCATCGCGCTGGTCTTCCTGTTCGCCGCCAAGGGCGCCACGGTCATCGTCCCGCTGCTCTACAAGCAGGCGGTCGATGTTCTTTCCGGCGAGACCGCCGTCGCCATCGCGGTGCCGGTGGCGTTGCTGCTGGGCTACGGGCTGGCCCGCTTCGCCCAGCAGGCGTTCGGCGAGTTGCAGGATCTGGTGTTCGCCAAGGTGACCGAGCGGGCGGTGCGCAAGGTCGGCCTCAAGACCTTCCGCAACCTGCACCAGTTGTCGATGCGCTTCCACCTGGACCGCCAGACCGGCGGCCTCAACCGCCTGATCGAACGCGGCACGCGCGGCATCGAGGTGCTGTTGCGGCTGGTGCTGTTCCGCACCGGCCCGTCGCTGCTGGAGTTGCTGCTCGTCGCCGCCATCCTGTGGACCATGTTCGACTGGCGCTACGCCGCCGTGACCGTGGCGACGGTCGGCGGCTACATCGTCTATACGATGGTCGTCACCGAATGGCGCCTGAAGTTCCGCCGCGTCATGAACATGACCGACGCCGACGCCAACACCAAGGCCATCGACAGCCTCATCAACTTCGAGACCGTCAAGTACTTCGGCAACGAGCGCCACGAGAGCGAGCGCTACGACCACGCCCTGCAGGCGTACGAGGATGCCGCGCTGCGCTCCAAGACATCGCTGGCCCTGCTCAACCTGGGCCAGGGGGCGATCATCGGCGTCGGGCTGGTGGTGCTGATGGTGATGGCCGGACAGGGCGTGGTGTCGGGCGCGCTGAGCGTGGGCGACTTCGTGCTGGTCAACACCTACCTCATCCAGTTGGCCCTGCCGCTCAACTTCCTGGGCATGGTCTACCGCGAGATCAAGCAGTCGCTGACCGACATGGAAACCATGTTCGACCTCATGGACAAGGAGCCCGAGGTGCGCGACGCGCCCGACGCGCAGGCTTTGGAGGTGACCAACGGCAGCGTCCATTTCGACGACGTCCACTTCGGCTACGGCCCCGAACGGCCGGTGCTCAAGGGCATCTCGTTCGAGGTCGGCGGCGGCCGCATGGTGGCGCTGGTCGGCGCCTCGGGGGCCGGCAAGTCGACCATCGCGCGGCTGCTGTTCCGGTTCTACGACGTCACCGGCGGCGCCGTGCGCATCGACGGCCAGGACCTGCGCGCGGTCACCCAGGACTCGCTGCGCGCGGCCATCGGCGTGGTGCCGCAGGACACCGTGCTGTTCAACGACACGATCTATTACAACATCGCCTACGGGCGCCCCTCGGCCAGCCGCGCGGAGGTCGAACAGGCCGCCCGCATGGCCGCCATCCACGGCTTCGTCGAGAGCCTGCCCGAGGGCTACGACACCATGGTCGGCGAGCGCGGCCTGAAGCTGTCGGGCGGCGAGAAGCAGCGCGTGGCCATCGCCCGCACCATCCTCAAGAACCCGCCGATCCTGATCTTTGACGAGGCGACCAGCGCGCTGGACACCCACACCGAGCGCGAGATCCAGTCCTCGCTGCGCGCCGTGGCGGCCGACCGCACCACCCTGGTCATCGCCCACCGCCTGTCCACGGTGATCGACGCCGACGAGATCCTGGTGCTGGCCGACGGCCTGGTGGTCGAGCGCGGCCGCCACGGCGAGCTGCTGGCCCACAACGGCCTTTACGCCGACATGTGGCACAAGCAGCGCGAAACCGCCGCCCTCGAAGAAGCCCTGCGCGCCGCCCGCATAGAAGGCCTTATTTCGTAATGGGGTTCGCGGGCTGACGGGTGCCGGGGAGTGTGCTACAGTCGGCGTCGCACGCCCGTAACAGGTGGGGACCATGTTCGACCGCTTCAGCAAGGCCCTCGTCGACCTGTTCTGGTCGAACCCGGATGCGCTGCGCAAACCGGATGCCCGGCCGGGCAAGCGGGCCGCGCCGGTCAGCCGCCAGGGCCAGCCGAAGGTGATGACCCCGCAGCGGGCGGAACTCATCCGCAACGCCATCCGGATCCACCGCGCCAAAAAGAAGATCCTGGCAGACCTGAGCGACGAGCAGAGGGAGAAACTCATGGCCATGGCCATGCGCGCCTTCCTCAACGAGGCCAGCACCGCAATAGAGGCCAAGCAGGGAAAACCGGCGGGGCGTAAACCAGCCCGGCCAAAGACCTGATCGCTGTTCACCTGGTCGCCGGCGACGACGCCGCCAAGTGGTTGATATGAATTGGCCGTTGCACGACGAAATCGGCGCGGTATGTTAGGAACCCGGCACACCAGCCGGTGGAGAGGCGCGACACTGCGATGACGAAGCACCACGATCCTCTGAAGGAAGTCGAAATCCTCAAGCGCGAATTGCTGGGCCTGTTCCAGCACATTCAGCGTATCCGTCAGGAAATCGCCTCCATCCGCAAGCCCGGCGCGCCGGAGGACGAGGACCACTTCCTGCAGATGGCCGATGAACTGGACGCCATCGTCCAGGCTACCGAAAAGGCCACCGACACGATCATGGAAAACGTCGAGCAGATGGACGACGTGGTCAACCTGGCCCGCCAGCACATCACCGACGCCGACGCCCTGGCCGCGCTGGACACCTTCCCGGAAAAGACCGGGGCGATCTTTGAGGCCTGCGCCTTCCAGGACATCACCGGCCAGCGCATCACCAAGGTCGTCAACTCGCTGAAGTTCATCGAGGAACGCGTCAACACCCTCATCAGCATGTGGGGCGCCGACGAAATCGCCGAGTCCGCCGGCGTCAAGGAACAGGCGCGCGGCGAATACGAAAAGTACCTGAACGGCCCGCAGTTGGCCGGCCACGGGGTCAGCCAAGCCGACGTCGACGCCATGTTCGGCGGCCCGGCCAAGCCGGCGCCTGCCCCGGCGGCCCCGAAGCCCGCGCCGGCACCTGCCGCAGCCAAGCCCACGCCGGCGCCTGCCCCCGCTCCTGCCGCTGCCAAGCCCGCGCAACCCCCGGCCGCGCCCAAGCCCGCCCCCACGGCGGCCAAACCCGCCCCGGCCCCGGCACCCAAGCCGCCCGCGCCCGCCCCGGCCGCCGCCAAGCCTGCGCCACCGCCCGCGCCCAAGCCCGCCCCCAAGCCGGCCGCCCCGGCCGAAGAGGACGAAGGCCCCAAGCTCGGCCAGGACGACATCGACAAGCTGTTCGGCTGACGCCGGGGACAGGCCTGCGAGCTTGTAAAGAAATCTCTCGGTTGATCTTTAGCCTCATCAAATGAACTCGTCGTTCCCGCGCAGGCGGGAACCCAGGGCCGTGGAGAAAGTCCCATCGGCACCGTTAACGCGCTAAGTCCAAACGACTATCTTGGCGCCCCTGGGCACCCGCCTGCGCGGGTGCGACGGAGCTTTTTGTTGGCGTAGGTGAAAACCTCATCAGCTTCGCCGATTCTTTCACAAGCTCCTTCGCGGGAACGACGGCTTTCGGCCGTAGCGTCCCGAAGCTTTAACGCGCCATCACCCGCGTCGCCCGGCGTTCCCGCACCATCAGCCAGACCACGGCTGCGAAGGCCAGCAGGATCGGCACGCTCATGGCGGCGTTGATGGCGTCCCATCCCGCCGCGTCCTGCACCGCCCCCGACAGGAAGCTTGAGGCCGCGACCGTGGTGAACACCATGAAGTCGTTGGCGGCCTGCGTCTTGGACCGTTCCTCGGGCCGGTAGGTTTCGGTCAGCAGGGTGGTGCCGCCGATGAACATGAAGTTCCAGCCCAGGCCCAGCAGCACCAGCCCGAACCAGAAATTGTGCAGGTCCTGGCCGGCCAGATTGGTGGCCATGGCGGCGACATTGAGCAGGGCGCCGGTCAGGATGATGGGCAGCACGCCGAACCGCTTGATGAGATTTCCGGTAAAGAAGCTGGGCAGGAACATGCCGACCACGTGCCACTGGATGACGAACGCGGCGTCGGAAAATTCGAACGAGCAGGCGACCATGGCCAGCGGCGTGGCGACCATCACCAGGTTCATCACGCCATAACCGATCATGGCCGACAGCACCGCCACCTTGAACCGGGGCTGGCGCATGATCTCGGCCAGCGGGCGGCCGCTCGTCTTGGGGCGGTCGGCCTTGGGACCGGGGCCGGGGATGCGCAGGAACGACAGCAGCCCCATCGACAGCAGCGTCAGCACGGCCACCGCCAGGAACGACCCGGCGAACGGCACGGGGTCGAGCATGGTGCGCGTCGCCTTGGCCAGTTCGGGGCCGAGGATGGCGGCGACCAGGCCGCCGGCCATCACATAGGCGATGGCGCGCGGCCGGAAACCCTCGTCGGCGGCATCGGCGGCGGCGAATCGGAAGTACTGCCAGAACGCGTTGTGCACGCCGATCAGGATGCTGCCGGCCACAAAGCCCCAGAACAGGCCCTGGAGCAGCGCCCAGCAGGCCACCAGGGCGCCGACCAGCCCGATGCTCTGGCCGATCATGAAGCCCGGCCGCCGCCCGATGCGGCCCATCAGCAGCGACGCCGGAATGGTGCTGAACATGGTCGCCAGGAACATCATGGCCAGCGGCAGGGTGACCATCCACGGCTTGGGCGCCAGCACGGTTCCGGCCAGCGCGGAGACCGCCATCACCAGGGTCGCCCCCGACAGCGCCAGGGCCTGGCCGGCCGACAGGATGAAGACGTTCCGCTTGGCGTTGTCGGGGGCGTTGTCGGGGGCGTTGTCGGTACTCATGGCTTAACGATTCTCCAGCGCGACGGCCTTGCACAGGGCATCGAAGGCGGCCAGGAAGGCCTGTTCGGCGGCCAGCGACGGCAGCGGGGTGAGGATGACCTTGGCCGGCTTGTGCTTCATGCCGAGCACGCCGCGCACCTCCTCGGGGGCGAAGCCGGCCAGTTGCACGGCCTCGGTCGCGCCGGCGATGAGGTCGGCTTTCTTGATGAGGGCCTTGATGTCGGGGTCCAGGCGCGGCGGCAGGCCGAAGCGCAGGTGGATGGCCTCCATCAGCCGCGCCTCGACCTCCTTGAACACGTCGCCGACCACCGACTTCAGCGGCGTTATCAGGTCGTGGGTGACGTATTCGCTGCCATCGTGCAGCAGCCCGGCCAGCCGCACCCAGGCCGGAGGGCGCGGCCGGAACCCGTCGAGGATGTCGGCCACGAACACCGAATGCTGCGCCACCGACCACGCATGGTCGCCCACCGTCTGGCCGTTCCAACGCGTGTTGCGGGCCAGTCCTCGGGCGATGTCGGTGATCTCGACGTCGAACGGCGACGGCTCGATCAGGTTGAGGCGGCGCCCCGACAGCATGCGCTGCCAGGTGCGCGGGGCGTGCGCACGCAGGCGCTGGCTGGTGTCCATGGTCACTTTTTCTGGAGTGCGGCCGACTAAATCGCGTTCAGTCTAACGCGCGCGGAAGGGCAAGACTAGAGCTTCGGTCGTGAACGCAGGTTCACGACCGAAGCTCTAGCTATCTGAAATGACGCATCGTTGGCGCAGAAAACCGGGTCCACTTTTCCGCACGATGCTCTAGGCCGCTTGGCGCTCGTCCTCGTGGGACGGGAACTCGAAGGTGAACGAAAGCTGGTCCTCCTCCGAGCGGGGGTCCAGTTCGGTGACGGCCAGGGCGGTGCGCGGCGTGAGCTGGAACGGCGTCTTGTCGTCGGCCGGCAGGGTGCCGGTGGTGCGCACCCGGTACCAGCTGAACACGCCCAGCACCACGGCCCAGATGCCGATGAAGACGAACAGGCCGCTGGCCCCGATGACCGTCATCAGGCCCGAGGCGGCAATCGGCCCGATGGTCGCCCCGACGCTGAACGACAGGATGAGGCCACCCGACGCCGCCACGAAGTCCTGCGGGGCGATATGGTCGTTGGCGTGGGCCAGCGACAGCGGATAGAGCGCGAACAACATGCCGCCGAACGGCAGCACCAGCAGCAGGTGCCAGGCCGAGGCGACCACCGATTCGATGACCAGGAACGACAGCCCCGCCCCGGTCAGGGCCAGGAACAGGCTCGCCATCAGGATGACGCGGCGGCGGTCGATGCGGTCGGACAGCCGGCCCAGCGGCAACTGGAACACCAGCCCGCCGAAGATGGTGAACCCCATCAGCGCGGCGATGCCCATAGAGTCGAGCCCTGCCACGGCACCAAAGCGCGGCCCCAGGGCATAGAACGCCCCGGACGTCAGGCCGGCCACAAAGCATCCGCCGACCCCGACCGGCGAGATCTCCAGCAGGCGGCGCAGCCCGAACACGCTGGCGGCCGGCAGTTGCGGCGCCGGCGACCGCGACAGGGCGACCGGCAGCAGCGCCAGCGAGGCCAGCACCGACGTCACGGCAAACAGGAAAAACCCCTCGACCGCGCCGAGGACCAGCAGGAACTGCGCCAGCCCGGCGAACAGGTAGGTGGTGATCATGTACATCGACAGCACGGACCCGCGCGTCTCGTTGGTCGCCCGGTCGTTCAGCCAGCTTTCCACGCACAGGAACAGCCCGGCCATGCAATAGCCTTCGATCAGGCGCAGGCCGCCCCAGGCCCACGGATTGACGAAGAACACATGCAGCAGCGTGGCGGCCGAGAACAGCGACGCGAAGGCGGCGAACACCCGGATGTGGCCGACCGCCCGCACCGCGCGGTCCGCCGTCAGCGAGCCGACCACCAGCCCGAAGAAATAGGCTGCCATGACCAGGCCCGACGTGAAGGTGGCGAACCCTTCCATCGACATGCGCACGGCCAGAAGCGTGCCCAGGAAGCCGTAGCCCAGGGTCATGATGCCGACGCCGGCGAGAAGGGCGGAGATGGAATTGAAAGCTGCGAACATGCAGCCATCCTAACCGAGGGAGGGGGGCCTTGTTCAAGCCTTGCCGCCAGTCGCCCCACCAGTCGCCCCAAAAGCGCCCCATCCTAGACTTTATAGGCAGGTAACTTTCGTTACGACCAAGGTTGTAGCCCTTTTCTCCCCCTTTCGACGTGCTGAAAACGTTCTAAACTGTGTTCACAAGAACAAAAAATACCTATCAAGTTTGCGTTTTCGGACAAAGCAACGGCCACGCGGCAGGTGCCTGTGGCGGCCATCGAGGAAAGGAGACCGGGCGTGTCTCTGACGGTGGCAATTCCGCTGGTTGTGACAGGACTGACCATGGGCGGCCTGGCCTTCTGTGGCGGCGCCCTGGGTGTGTGGCTGTCCCGCCGCGCCGCCCAACGCGGGTCCGCGAGGCCGGCGTCGTTCTCCGTCCTGCCCCACCTGGGCACCGGCGTCATGATGTTCGACGCCAACGGCATCGTCACCTACGCCAATCCCGCCGCCGAACGCCTGCTGGCCCGTCCGGCGGAAACGCTGCTTGGAACCGCATGGGCCGACCTGACCAACGGCGCGCCCCCCATCTCCGACGTCCTGCGCACCGGGATGCCCGTCGAGGGTTCCCTCGTCGCCCTGCGCGGCGCCCTCCATGGACCGGGCGCGGTGACCTGGATCAGGGTCAGTGCCAGCCCCCTGGACCCCGCCACCCTCAGCCCCGCCCCCCCCAGCCCTGCCCACTGCGGCGACCGGGTGGTGTGCAGCCTGATCGACGTGACCGACCTGAAGGCGGCCGAAGACGCCCTGGCCGACGGCGCCGAGGCCCTGCGCACGGTGCTCGACAGTGCGCCGGTGCCCATCCTGGTGCTGCGGCGGCGCGGCGGCGACGTGCTGCTGGCCAACCGCCCGGCGCAGGAGATCTTCGCGACCGCCCCGCAACGGCCGGGGCCCGGCGCCGCGCACTGGCTCGACGCCTACATGGACCTTGCGACGCGGCGGACGCTGCTGACCTCGGTCCTGCGGCACGGCCCCTTGCACGGTCAGGAGGTGGCGGTGCGGCCCGATGGCGCGACGCCGCAGTGGATGCGGGTGACGGCCTATCCGCTCTCCTACTTTGGCATCGACGCGATCATGATCGCCTTCGCCGATGCGCGCGAGATCCGCCGCCTGGGCCGCGCCCTGGCTGCGGCCGAGGAAGCGCACGCCCGGGCCGAGAACGACCTCGGCCAGGTGGCGGGCGCCATCCACACGCACCTGGGCGACCCCCTCCGCGCCGCCGAGGGCGCGATCGAGGGCATCCGCCAGCGCCTGGACCACACGACCCCGCCGGAGATCATCGACCTGGTCGGCCGCGCACAGGAGGCCATGCGCGCCGCCGACACCCGCATGCACGATCTGGTCGACTACGCCCACATCGGGCTTGGCCTGCTGCGCCCGACCATGGTCGATCTGGCCGAAGTCCTTCAGGAGGTCCGCCGCAGCCTGTCCATGGGCATCGCCCGGCACGACGCCGTGCTCCAGGCCGAAAGCCATCTGCCGGTGCTGCGGGCCGACCGCGAGGCGATCGCCCGCGTCCTTGAGCAGTTGATCGACAACGCCCTCAAGTTCCGTCACCCCGACCGCCGCCCGGTCATCCGCCTCAGCGCCACCCAGGACACGGCCCTGGTCTCCGGGCTTGGCAGCGCCGGCACCTGGCACCTGAGGGTCATCGACAACGGACAAGGCATCCCGCAGCGTCACTTCGAGCGCGTTTTCGGACTGTTCCAGCGCCTGCACCCCGACGAAAGCCATGCCGGGACCGGCGTCGGGCTGGCCATGTGCCGGCGGATCCTGGCCGAGCACGGCGGCCGCATCTGGATCGACTCGACGGAAGGCGAAGGCACCACCGTCCACGTCATCCTGCCGACCAGCCCGGCCGACGCCCTGCCGGTGCCGCAAGGCCGACTGACGGCGGCGCAGTAGGCGTGATGAAGTGGCGTTGGGAACCACAGAGACACGGAGGCACAGAGAGAGCGGAGCAGCGCCGCAGGCACACCTTCCCCAACCGGGCTTTGATACGCCGCGCGCAGCGGTTTACTCCGATACCTCTGTGACTTCCTCTGTGCCTCTCCGCCTCTGTGGTGAAACCCTTCACTCCTCCGGCGCGACCATTTCGGTGGTCAGGGCGCGGCGGACGCGGCCTTCGGGATCGGTTTCCGTGGTTGCGCCGCAGGACGGGCAGGCGCCTTCGACGGTTTCGCGGATGGCCGCCATGACTTCTTCGTCATAGGGCGGGGCGCCCAGCTTTTCCGAATGCCCGCAATGCAGGCAGATCAGGCGCATGTGGGTGCGGTGGCGCGGCCGCGAGGCCATGGCCTCGGCCTGGCGGTCGGTGTGGGGGTCGGGCTTGGCGGCGAGGCGCGCGCCCGTGCCGACGACACGCTTGCGGGTCCAGCGGGCCATCGCCTTGGCGACTTCCAGCGCCGCCTTGACCTTGGCGGCCGAGGCGCCGTGACGGTCGGCCATGAACGCCCAGTACTCGACCACCTCGACGGACACGGCGTCCGAGGCGACGATCACGAAGACCGGCTCGTCGGCATGGCAGTGGTTGAGGACGCTGCCGGCCTCCTCGCGCTCCATGCGGGCGCTGCGCACCACCGGCGGGCCGGAGTCGGTCGATGTGTGGGGCAGGCGCTTTTCGATCCACAGGTCGGCGGCGCGGCGCTGGCGCTCGGCGCGCTCCAGCTTGTCTTCGGGAACGCCGCGGTTGCGGGCGCACCACATCCACCATTCGATGGCCGCGGTGGCCACCATGTCGCGGGCGCGCAGCACGAACACCGGCTCATCGGGATCGGCGCGATTGATGACGCTGGTCGGGTCGGTCCGCTCGTCGCTGGCCGACACGTAGGTCATCACGGCGCGCAACGAGGCGGCGGTGGCCGAAAGCGGGTCACGGGACTTGGTGGGGGCGGTATCGGGGCTCACCGAGAATTCTCCTGGAAGACGGTTGGCCCGCACTATACGGGATCAACCGGCGTCGCCAAAGGCCCTGTTGCGGCAAGCCCCGGCAAGGTCACGCGGGCGCGCAGCCCGCCAAGCTCCGGCGAGGCGTCGAGGTCCAGCCGCCCGCCCGCCGCACGCGTCAGGTCATCGACGATGGACAGGCCGAGGCCGCTGCCCGGCGCGCTTTCATCGAGCCGCCGGCCGCGCCGCAGGACGTCGTCCAGGCGGTCGGGCGGAATGCCCGGGCCGTCGTCCTCGACGCTCAGCACCACGGTGCCGCCGTCGCCCGGCGCCGCCCCCACCCGCACGGTCGAGGCCGCCCACTTGCAGGCGTTGTCCATCAGGTTGCCGAGGATTTCCTCCAGGGTCTGGCGGTCGCCCCGGAAATCCGGCGCGGCGGCCGACCCGGCCACCGAAATGGTCAGCGCCTGGTCGGCGTGCAGGCGACCCAACACGCGGGCCAGACGATCCAGCGACGGTGCGACCGGCACCCGTGCGCCGCGCCCCTCGCCCGCCACCTGGGCACGGGCGCGGGCCAGGTGGTGGTCGACGTGGCGGCGCATGGCATCGACCTGCTGGGAGATCAGGGCGGCGGCATCGGGCGCCCCGGCGGCGGCCAGAACGGCGGCCTCGTTGCCGATCACCGACAGCGGAGTCTTGAGGGCATGGGCCAGGTTGCCGGCCTGCGTCCGGGCGGCCTCGACCATGGCCGCGTTGTCCGACAACAGGCTGTTGAGGTCATCGACCAGGGGCCGCACCTCGGTCGGCCAGACGCCGCGCAGCCGGTCGGTGCGCTCGGCCCGGATGTCGGCCAGGGCCTCGCGCAGGCGGCGCAACGGACGCAGCCCGAACCCGACCTGCGCCCAGGCCGCCGCGATCAGGCCCAGCGCCAGCACGCTCAGCGACACGGTCAGAACCCGTGCGAAAGCCGACAGCGGGGCGTCCATGACCTCGGCATCGCGCGCCGTGGTCAGCAGCAGCGGCGCGGTGAGGTCGGGGTGGGTGACGGCGCGCGACACCGCCACCACCGGCGCGCCGGCCGGGCCAACCGCCTCGAACACCGCCACGCCGTCATTGAGGGACCGCACCGGGCCGCGCTGGGCAATCACGCCGTCCCACAGGGAGCGCGACCGCAGGACGACCGCGCCGGGCGCCTCGACCTGCCAGTAGATGCCCGACAGGGGGCGCTCGAACAGGGGATCGGACAGGGGCGCGCGCAGGACCGCCGCGCCGTCTTCGCCGACGGTCAGGCGGCCGGCCAGTTGGTCGAGGTCGGCCTCCAGGCGCAGCACGAGTTGACCCTCGACGAAGGACGCGAAAAGCTGGTGCAGCAGGCCACCGGCCAAAGCCAGGGCCACGGTCACCCACAGGGCGGCGCCCAGCAGCAGGCGCAGGCGCAGCGACCGCACGGCTCAGGCCTTCCCGCCGCCGGCCAGCCGATAGCCCAGGCCGCGCACGGTGGTGATGAGGTCGGCGCCGAGCTTGCGGCGAAGGCGGCCGACGAACACTTCGATGGTGTTGGAGTCGCGGTCAAAGTCCTGGGCGTAAAGATGCTCGGTCAGTTCGGCCCGCGACACCACCTTGCCCTGGTGGTGCATCAGGTAGGACAGCAGCCGGAATTCGTGCGCCGTCAGGACCACCGCCGCGCCGCCCACGGTGACCTGCCCGGACCGGGTGTCCAGGCGCAGCGGCCCGCAGGCGAGTTCGGGGCTGGAATGGCCCGAGGCGCGGCGGATGAGCGCCCGCAGGCGGGCCAGCAGTTCCTCCATCTGGAACGGCTTGGCGAGGTAGTCGTCGGCCCCGGCGTCGATGCCGTCCACCTTCTCCTGCCACGACGCGCGCGCCGTCAGCACCAGCACCGGCATGGCCCGCCCGGCCGCCCGCCAGCGTTTGAGCACGGTCAGGCCATCGACGCGCGGCAGGCCGAGGTCGAGGATCACGGCGTCATAGGGCTCGGTATCGCCCAGAAAGTGCCCCTCCTCGCCATCGGCCGCCGTGTCCACCGCATAGCCGCCCCCCTCCAGGGCCCGCTGGAGCTGCCCACTGAGGGCGGGTTCGTCCTCGACCACCAGGATACGCATTCAGTTCGGCTCCCCCTGCTTTTCGTCGTCCCCGCGCCACCAGCGGCGGAACCATTGCGCGGGCCCGCCGCCCTCCCGCCATTTGCCGTGCCACTGGTCGTGCATGCGGTCGTGCATGGCCGAGCGTGCCGCCGCCATGTCCGGGAAATCGGCAGGGTCGCCCTTGAACCAGCGCGGTGCGTCGTGGCCGCGGGCGCGCACCAGACGAATGGTCGCGGCGTCGTAATATAGTTTGAGGATGGATCCGTCGGGGGCGAGCAGGGTGATCTCGTAGACCCAGAACGGACCCCTGCGGTCCAGTTCCGCCTCGACCATGTCGCCGGCGAACTGGTCGGACGCCACCGCCATCACCTCGCGCAGGGGCCTGACCTCGCCGGCCTGGAGCGCGGCGCGGGCCCGGTCGTGGTCGGACGGCCGGTCGGCCTGGGCGGGAACAGCCGCCAGGACCAGGACCACAGCCAGACCAAGGATGCGCGCGATGCGGTTCATCATCATGGTCTGTTTTTAGCACAGGCCGCCTGAATGGTGCCTGAACTTGGACATGAACCGGGGGTGAATTTCAGCTTCAGGTCCCGTTCAGATAGGCCGGCGCATACTGTTTTCATACTCAGCGATCACCCAGGAGACAGGCCATGAAACGCGCTCTTCTCACCACCACCGCCGCCATCGGCGTGGCCGTCCTTGCCCTTGCGACAGTCGGCGGCGCCATCGCCCAGGGGACCGGCGCCCAGGGGCAGCCCGGAGGCGGCCCCGGTTACGGCATGGGTGGCGGACGGCACATGATGCAGTCCATGTCGCCCGAGGACAGGGCGGCCCGGCATTCCGAAATGTTCAAGGTGCTTGACGCCGACGGCGACGGCACCGTGAGCCAACAGGAATTCACCAACCGCGCTGACAACAAGGCCCTGCAGGAGCTGCGCCAGAAGCGCCGTGAGGAACGCCGCGCCGAGCACTTCTCGGCTCTCGACGCCAACAACGACGGCACCATCAGCGCCGAAGAATGGCAGGCCGCCCCGCAGACCGCTCGCGGTCCCGGTGGCATGATGGGCCAGGGCGGAATGGGCCAGGGCGGAATGGGCCAGGGTATGGGTCCGGGCTCGGGCATGATGCCGGGCCAGGGTCGCGGCCCGCAGCAGCAGTAGTCCACACAGGTCCCCAGGCCGGACGGGTTTCCCCCCCTCCTCGTTCGGCCCCTCCACCCGCCCCGGCGTCCCCTCCCGCCGGGGCGGTTTTTCTTTCGAATTTCCGCTGTCGCGGACGGATTGCCACCCGTACCCGCCCGGAGCGATGCTCCGGACCTTCTTGGTTTCCTATGGAAGAAAAAGGGGTTCGGGGGCCTGCCCCCGAGCGGGCGTGGGCGGCAGCCCACCTTCTTTACTTCAGGCCAACGGACTTACGCGCCCTTACGGTCAGCGACTGGTTTACCTCTGCCATGTCTGCCCACGGGTCTTCGGCCGAACCGCCCGCCAGACGGCGGCGCAGGGAATCGACGGTGAAGCGGTCGGGGGCGGCCAGGCCGGGCAGGTCCTCCCACGGGATGGGCACGGCGACCGGGGCTCCGGCACGGGCGCGGGGCGACCATGCGGCGATGGCCGTGCTGCCCCGGTCGTTGCGGAAGAAATCGATGAAGATGCGGCCCTTGCGCCGCGCCTTGGACATGCTGGCGACGTAGCTGCCCGGCGCGTCGGCTTCCATGGCCTCGGCCAGGGCGCGGCCGAAGGCCTTGACCTCGGCCCAGTCCTGGCGGCGCGACAGCGGCACCACCACATGCAGGCCCTTGCCGCCGGTCACCTTGAGGAAGCTGCGCAGCCCGGCGTCCTCCAGGCGCGCCCGCACATCCACGGCGGCCGCCTTGACCCGCGCGAAGTCCAGCCCCTCATCGGGGTCGAGGTCGAGGATCAGGCGGTCAGGCCGGTCCGGGCGGTCGATGCGCGCCCCCCACGGATGCAGTTCCAGCACGCCAAGCTGGACCAGCCCGACCAGCCCGCGCACGCTGCGCACCACCAGGGTGCGGCCCTTGCTGCCGCCCAGGTCGATGTCGTCGACGTCGTCGGGCAGGCCCTTGAAGCCGTGGCGCTGGTAGAAGCAGCTTTTGCCCGGCCCGTCGGGGCAGCGCACGAGGCTGACCGGGCGGTCGGCCACCTCGCGCAGCAAACGGTCGCCGATCTCGGCCACGAACTCGGCGAGGCCGCGCTTGGACAGCCCCATTTCCGGATAGAGCACCTTGTCCGGGCTGGACAGGCGGACGCCGGCGATGGTGTCGTCGTCAGGCACGGATTTCGGGGCTCCCTTGACCTTTTTGGCGCCCAGCGCCTCGCGGCGGATGTCGTGCGGGTCCTTGTCCTCGCGCAGGCCCTGGAACAGGCCCTGGCGGACGAGGTTTTCGCGCGACCAGGTCAGGAACTCCACCTCGCAGACCACCTCGGGCGCCACGAACACGGCGTCGCGGCCAGCCTCCTTGCGGCCAAAGCCGGCGAAGGGGCTGGCCTCCTGGCGGCGAGCCTCCAGAGCCTCGCGCACCGCCTTGCCCGAGGCCTCGGTAAAGCCGGTGCCGACCTTGCCGCAGTAGACCAGGCCGCCGTCCTCGTAGACGCCCAGCAGCACGGCGCCGATGCCCGGCCCCTTGGTGCTCGGTGGAGTGAATCCGCCGATCACGAACTCCTGGCGCTCGACACACTTGGACTTGACCCAGTCCTTGCCGCGCCCCGACACATAGGGCCGGTCGCGGCGTTTGGAGATGATGCCCTCC
The DNA here is from genome assembly GCA_041686745.1 of Rhodospirillaceae bacterium. Classification (GTDB taxonomy): domain Bacteria; phylum Pseudomonadota; class Alphaproteobacteria; order Rhodospirillales; family Rhodospirillaceae; genus Cauispirillum. The sequence goes on from JAWLDH010000004.1 coordinate 42,499, forward strand.
AGGGCCATGCCGCAGGCGTTGCGCAACACGTCGGCGCCCCCCGCCCCGTCGATGTGGTCGGAGTAGAACAGCGGCCCGTCGTCGGGCAGCAGGTCGCGCAGGGCCTGCTTGCGCTCGATCAGCGGAAGGTCCCGCAGGTCGCGGCCGTCGTGATGGAGCAGGTCGAACAGCGCGCAGCGCACCTCGCCGGCCGCGCCGCGCCGGTTGCCAAAGCGGCCGATGGCCTCCTGCAACAGGGCGAAGCTGGACAGCCCGGCGGCATCCAGCACCACCGCCTCGCCGTCGAGCACCGCAGTATCCACCGGCAGGCGGGCGGCGGCCTCGGCGATGGGCGGGAAGCGGTCGGTCCAGTCCAGGCCGTTGCGGGTCAGCACGCGGGCCGTGCGGTTCTCGACCACGATCATGACGCGGTAGCCGTCGAACTTGATCTCGTGCAGCCAGTCCGGGCCGTCCGGCGGCTGATCGGCCCGGCTGCACAGTTGCGGCGCGATATCGGTTGGCATGGGGTCGGGCTCGTCGGCCGGCGCCCCCGTCGCGATGGCGTCCATGGTGCGGCCGGTGGCGCACGAGGTGTCGGCCTCCCCCACCAAGGCATCGCCCTCGCCGGGCCGGGCGGTGGCGTCGTCGGCCTTGATGAGCAGCCAGTTCTGGCGTTTCTCCCGCGCCGCCTTGCCGCCCATGCGGACCAGCGTCCAGGCGCCTTTGAGGCGCTCGCCCTCCAGGCGCAGGGCGATCTTGCCGGCCGCATGGCCGTCGGCCGGGGCGCCCTGCCCCTCATAGATCCAGGTGCCGCGATCCCACAGCATCATGGTGCCGCCGCCATAGGCGCCAGCCGGAATGGTGCCCTCGAACGTGGCGTAGTCGAGGGGGTGGTCCTCGGTGTGCACCGCCAGCCGCTTGTCGGCCGGATCGAGGCTCGGCCCCCGGGTGACGGCCCAGCTTTTGAGCACGCCGTCCATTTCCAGGCGCAGGTCGAAGTGCAGGCGCCGCGCATCGTGCTTCTGCACCACGAACCGGCCGCCCTTCGCCTTTCCGGACTTCCGGGCGGTTCCGGGCTTGGGTTCCGGCGTGCGCGAGAAGTCGCGGCGCCGGCTGTATTCCTCCAGACCACCGGCCATGCCGCGTCAGCCCGTCTTGCGCTTGCGCGGGGTGGCGGGCTTGGAGGAGGACTTGGCCTTGGGCTTCGGCTTTTCAGGTGGCGCCTCCTGGCCGAGCGAGGCCTTCAGGGCGTCCATCAGGTTGACGACGTTGCCCTTGCCACGGCCGCGATCCTCGGGCACCTCGGTCAGGTCCTCGCCCTTGGCCTTGCTGGCGATCAGGTCCTTGAGGCCTTCCTGGTAGCGGTCGGTGAAGCGATCGGGGTCGAACGGCTTGGTCTTGGCCTGGATCAGGGCGCGGGCCATTTCCACCTGGTCGGGGTCACCTTCCTTGGTGGCGATGTCGGAGAAATAGTCCTCCGCCTCGCGCAGTTCCTCGGCATAGCGCAGGGTCTCCAGCAGCAGGCCGGGGCCACACGGCTTGAGGGCCACCAGCCGTTCCTTGCCCGACAGCACGACCTGGCCCAGGGCCACCTTGCCCGCCTCGCGCAGGGCGTCTCGGATGACGGTGAAGGCTTCCTCGGCAATGGCGCCGTCGGGGGTCACGAAGTAGGGCCGGTCGTAGTAGATGGCGTCGACCTCGCGCGCCTCGACGAACTGCACGAGGTCGATGGTGTGCTTGCTTTCCAGCTTCAGCGCGTCGAGTTCCTCGTCCTCCAGGGTCACGTAGCGGCCCTTGCCGACCTCGTATCCCTTGACGATTTCCGAGCGGTCGACCGGGCCGACATCCTCGGCCACCGTCTGGTAGTGAATGCGCCGGCCGGTCGGCTCGTGGATCATGTTGAGGCTGATCTTGTTGGTGCTGGTCACCGCCGCATACAGGCGGACCGGAAAGGTCACCAGGGCCAGCCGCACATGACCGCGCCAGTACGCACGCGGAGCCATTGCGAATCCTCCGTTGTGACGACGGACTCCAACGACTCTTTGCGGTTGAGCGTTGCGGCGCGGCGGCGGCGACGTTAGGGTTGCGCCGCACTGCAAACGGGCCAGACATCATGAAAACGACCGTTACCCTCGTCCATCCCAAGGACAAGCCGCTTCAGCGGTGGCTGCGCCACGCGATGCCCGGTTTGTTCGAGGTGGTCAACGTCCTGAACTGGAAGGCCAAGGACCGGCGCTATTTCCGCCAGCAGTCGGCCAGCGGCGTGTTCGACCGCCTGCGCGACCAGTGCGACCGGCCGGACCACATCGAGATCGAGACCCTCAACCGCTGCAACTCGACCTGCGGCTTCTGCCCGGTCAACCGCACGGCCGACCCGCGCCCGCAGGCCCGGATGAGCGAGGAGATGTTCCGCTCGATCATCGACCAGTTGGCGGCGTGGGAGTATCGCGGCGTGGTCAACCTGTTCTCCAACAACGAGCCGTTCCTCGACAAGCGCATCTTCGCGTTCGCCGACTACGCGCGCGCCCGGCTGCCCGACGCCTTTCTGCAGATCATTTCCAACGGCACCGCGCTGGACGTCGCCAAGGTGGAGCGCATCCTGCCGCTGCTGTCGCGCATGGTCATCAACAACTACGGGACCGAGTTGCGCCTGCACGACAACGTCGCGGCCATTGTGGACCACCTCAACGCCCGGCGCCCCGAACTGGCCGGCAAGCTGACGGTTGGCCTTCGGCAACTCGACGAGTTCAAGAGCAACCGCGGCGGCGCGTCGCCCAACCGCAAGGTCAGGACGCCGGTCTACACCAGCCGGTGCGCCTACCCGTTCTTCCAGATGGTCATCCGCCCGGACGGCAAGGTCAGCCTGTGCTGCAACGACGCGCTCGGCCAGGAGACCCTGGGCGACCTGGCCACCCACAGCCTGCGCGACGCCTGGGCCGACGCACGGCGGCAGGCGGTTTGGGACGGAATGCTGAAGGGGCGGGCCGGCAACGGACTGTGTACCCACTGTGACACCCTGGCCTGGGCCAAGCCCAAGCGCATCGCCGATGGTCTGGCGCGGGGCACCTTCACGGGCTGAGGCGGAGGCACGGGCTGAGGCGGAGGCACGGGCTGAGGCGGAGGCACGGGCTGAGGCGGAGGCACGGGCTGAGGCGGAGGCACGGGCTGAGGCGGAGGCACGGGCTG
>JAWLDH010000004.1:45763-276956 GCA_041686745.1 Rhodospirillaceae bacterium
CACGGGCTGAGGCGGAGGCACGGGCTGAGGCGGAGGCACGGGCTGAGGCGGAGGCACGGGCTGAGGCGGAGGCACGGGCTGAGGCGGAGGCACGGGCTGAGCCGGGGTTGCCTGAAGATCAGGCGACCGATACCGCCCTGGTGGCCAGTGCGGCGGGGCCCTGCACGATCCCGGCGCGGGGACCAAGGGCGCGCGGCGGCGGCGCCAGGACCGCGCGGTCGCGGCCGGCGCGCTTGGCGGTATAGAGGGCGGCGTCGGCGGCGGCCAGGACGTCGGCGATGGCAAGCCCGCTGCCGGCCGGGCGCATGGAGATCCCGATGCTGGTCGAGACGCGGATGTCCGCGCCCTCGACCCCGATGGACTGGCGGCGGGTCACGGTCAGCAGGCGCTCGGCCAGGAGTTGGGCCTGTTCGGCGTCGGTGGCCGGCAACAGGGCGACGAACTCCTCGCCGCCGACCCGGCACAGGATGTCTTCGCTGCGCAGGGTGCGCCGCCACAACTGCGCGGCCGCGGTCAGCACCACGTCGCCGACACCGTGGCCGTAGGTGTCGTTGACCGCCTTGAAGTTATCAAGGTCCAGGACCAGCATCGCGATCGGCTGGCCCTGACGGTCGGCCCGGCGCAGTTCGGTGTCGGCGGCGGTGTCGAGGTAGCGGCGATTGGTCAGCCCGGTCAGCGGGTCCATGACGGCCAGCCGCGACAGTTCCGAGTTGGCTTCCTTGAGGGCCCGCTGGGTGCGGCCCAGGGCGATGTAGTTGCGCACCCGCGCCTGGACCAGGGCCGGCGCGAACGGCTTGGTGATGAAATCGAGCGCGCCCAGGCTGAGGCCCTGCTGCTCGCTGTCATGGTCGGACAGGCGCGTCACGAAGATGATCGGGGTGAGGCTGTGCAGCGGCATCGCCTTGATGCGGCGGCACAGCTCGAAACCGTCCATGTCGTCCAGAACCACATCCAGCAGGATGGCATCGAACGGTTCGCTGCGCGCCTGCATCAGGGCCTGCTGCCCGGTGTGGGCGAACGACACCGAGGCCATGTCCTTGAGCAGGCTGCCCAGCATGCAAATATCGACCGACGAGTCGTCGACGACAAGAATACGCGGCGTTTCACTGCTCATTGATCAGGTCCCCTCTGCGCTGGTCGCAGGCTGCAGGATGACCTTGCACGGGATTCGCCTGCAACACGCGTAATCAAATGTAAACCGCCGGTTCCTGCCCTTCAAAAGGCGGTAGTCATACCCCTATTGGTGATCGACCACGCACAACAGGCGCGCGGACCGGGTGCCGGGCGAACCGCCAAGCAGCGCGCGCGTTGCATGTGGACTGGTTCAATTGGAGGAATGACCATGCGACTCTGGATGATCGCCCCAGTGGGGCTTGCCCTGGTCACCGCGGCTTGCGGGGCAACCGATGAGCAGCGCGCAGCATCCGGCGGGCTCAGCGGTGCGGCGGCCGGCGCCGTGGTCGGCGGCCCGGTGGGCGCCGTCGTCGGCGGCACGGCCGGCGCGGTCGGCGGCCTCTATCGCGACGAGGCCGAGCAGGAGATCGCCGAACGCACCGACGGCCAGGCGCAATCGGCCAGCGGCCAGCGCCCGCAGGCACAGTGGGAGCAAGGCGGGCAACTGACCAATGCCGAGGTGCGCCGGGCGCAGGAAACCCTGCAGCAGATGGGCCTGTACGACGGCGAGATCGACGGCCTGTACGGACCGCGCACCATGCGGGCGGTCGAGCAGTACCAGCAGCGTCAGGGCCTGCCGCAGACTGCAGCCCTTGACGACAACACCCTCCAGAGCCTGCAGCAGCAGACCGCAGGCCAGCCCCAGGGCCAGGATCGCGGCATGGGCATGCAGCAGCAGGGCATGCAGCAACAGGACATGCAGCAGCGGATGGACCGCCAGGAGCGCCTGGAAATGCAGCGCGAGCAGGTGCAGGACCCGCAGTTCCCGCCTCCGCCCGAGAGCGATACCGGCACCACCACCACCCGTTAAGGCACCTCGGTTCGGCAACCCCGGCGGCCATCCGCCGGGGTTGTTGCCTGCCGGGCCCAAAAGACTGAGGATGAACGGACCGCCTGAGACGCTTCGGAGAGGTCCGCCCATGACAGACCAAATCCCCCGCCCCGCCCCCCGAACCGGCGGCCGCATCCTGGCCGACCAGTTGCGCCTGCACGGCGTGGACCATGCGTTCTGCGTGCCCGGCGAAAGCTATCTGGCGCTGCTCGACGCCCTGGCCGACCATCAGGACGCCATCGCCCTGACCGTATGCCGGCAGGAGGGCGGCGCCGCCTACATGGCCGACGCCTACGGCAAGCTGACCGGGCGGCCGGGGCTGTGCCTGGTCACCCGGGGGCCGGGGGCCAGCAACGCCATGGTCGGCGTCCATCTGGCGCAGCAGGACTCGACGCCGATGATCCTGCTGGTCGGCCAGGTGGCCCGGCCCATGCGCCACCGCGAGGCGTTCCAGGAGGTCGACCTGCGCGGCATGTTCGGCACCATCGCCAAGTGGGTGGCCGATATCGACGACGCGGCGCGCATCCCCGAAATGATCGCCCACGCCTTCCACACCGCCACCGCCGGGCGCCCCGGCCCGGTCGTGCTGGGCCTGCCCGAGGACATGCTGCGGTCCGTGGCCGAGGTGCCCGACGCCCACCCCTGGCAACCGGTCAGGCCGCACCCCGCGCCGCACGACGTGGCCGCCGTGCGCGACCTGCTGGCGGCGGCGCAGCGGCCGTTCGTGATCGCCGGCGGAGGCCCATGGTCGGCCCGTGCCAAGGCCGACCTCGAAACCTTCGCCACGGCCAACGGCCTGCCGGTCGGGGTGTCCTTCCGCTGCCAGGACTATGTGGACAACACCCTGCCGGTCTACGCCGGCGATGTCGGCATCGGCATCAATCCGGCGCTGGCCGGGCGCGTCAGGGACAGCGACCTGCTGATCGTCGTCGGGCCGCGCCTGGGCGAGATGACCACCGGCGGCTACACCCTGATCGACCTGCCGACGCCGCGCCAGACCCTGGTCCACGTCCATGCCGACGCCGAGGAACTGGGCCGCGTCTACACGCCCGCCCTGGCCATCAACGCCGCGCCGGAGGCCTTCCTGGCCCAGGCCGCCGCGCTGCCGGCGGTTGACGGGGCACGGTGGGCGGAGTGGACGGCCGCCGCCCATGCCGACTATGAGGCCTGGAACACCCCGGCGCCGTCCGGCGGCGCCCTCGACCTCGGCGCCGTCGTCAAGCACCTGCGCAGCGTCCTGCCGCCCGACGCCATCCTCACGAACGGGGCCGGCAACTACGCCATCTGGCACCACCGTTTCAACCAGTGGACCACCTGGCGCACGCAACTGGCCCCGACCAACGGCACCATGGGCTATGGCACCCCGGCCGCCGTCGCCGCGGCGCGCCTGTATCCCGGCCGCACGGTGGTGGCGCTGGCCGGCGACGGGTGCTTCCTGATGAACGGACAGGAACTCGCCACCGCCGTTCACTACGCCCTGCCGATCATCGTGATCGTGGTCAACAACGGCATGTACGGCACCATCCGCATGCACCAGGAGCGCGCCTATCCCGGCCGCGTCCACGGCACCGGCCTGACCAACCCGGACTTCGCCGCCCTGGCCCGCGCCCATGGGGCGTTCGGCGCCGTGGTCGAGCGTACCGAGGACTTCGCCGAAGCCCTTGCCGCCGCCCGCGCCAGCGGCGGACCGGCGCTGCTGGAACTGCGGGTCGATCCCGACGTCATCACCCCGACCGCCACGCTGAGCGCCCTGCGCAAGGCCGCCATTACTTCCACTACCGGGTGATAGTGAGACGCAATATTACTGTTCATTTTCTTAATACTTTAGAATATTCGCATGTGCAACATTATGCACCTTTCTTCTCTCAACAGGAGTACACTTCGCCGTCTGAATTAAGACAGCGGTGCCTGGAGAGTTTTTTCATGGTCAAGACCCTGTTCCGGGTCCTTCATCCCCTGTTTCTGGTCACCCTTGCCGTCGTCCTCCTGACGACCGCCGTTCCCGCCGGGGCTATCGAAGACAGCGCTGAAGCACTTGCGGAAAAAGTCCGCCTTTCCAATGCGGAGTGCCTGAAGTGCCATACCGCCGACGGGCTTGCCGCCCTCGCCGCGGCGCCCGCATCCGATGGTCCGCAGTTTGACCACAAGGCGGTACAGCCGTTCCTGGTCGCCCCCGACGCCTTCCACGGCTCGGTCCACGGCGCCATGGAGTGCAGCGTGTGCCACGGGCCGACCAGCGTGGGATACCCCCACCCGCCGACCCTCAAGGACCAGGTCAGCCCGTGCGAGGAGTGCCACGCCTCCAAGAGCCTGCGCATCGAAATGCAGTTCGAGGAAAGCGTTCACGCCCCCGACAAGATCGCCGGGTTCACCTGCACCACCTGCCACGACCCGCACACCCTGATGAGCGCCAAGGTCGCCCCCGGCATCCGCGCCCTGGTCGATCAGGACAACGCCATGTGCCTGTCGTGCCACGGCCCGGAGGGCGCCACGCGCTTTGCCTCGTTTGCCAAGCCGGACGCCAAGCCGGGCGATCTGCCCAAGACCGCGCACACCGACCTGGACCGCATCCACGACTGGCTGCCCAGCAAGGAGGCGCACTGGGCCAAGGTGCGGTGCATCGACTGCCACGCCCCGATCGCCAAGAACCTGTCGCACGAGATCGTCGACGCCGAAAAGGCCGAGAAGAACTGCGTGGCCTGCCATAGCGCGACGACCATGCTGCGCGACCGCCTGTACCGCCATCTGGTCAAGGAGGAGCGTGAACAGGCCGGGTTCCTGAACTCGATCATCATCAACGACGCCTACGTCATCGGCAGCACCCGCAACCAGTGGCTCGACCAGGCCATCGGCTGGTTGCTCGGCCTGACCCTGCTGGGCGTGCTGGGCCATGCCCTGGCGCGCGTCGCCGGATGGGCGATCCGCCGCAGCGGCAAGGGAGACAAGTCATGAGCGGCCGGGCCTACCTCTGCGCCGGATGGCTGCGCGCCTGGCACTGGACCAACGCGGCCCTGTTCCTGTCGCTGATCGTCACCGGGGTCAGCCTGCATTTCTCGGGCGCCGACGACCGCCTGATCGGGTTCGACACCGCACGCATCCTGCACAACGTCGCCGGCCTCGGGCTGACCGGCCTGTACCTGTTCTGGGTGGTCGCCAACGTACGGTCCGGCAACGTCCGGCATTACCTGTACCGCGACGCCGGCATGGTGCGTGACCTGATGACCATGGGGCACCACGTCGGCATCGGCCTGATCACCGGCCGGGCGCACCCCTTGCCGCCGACGGTGGAGCGCAAGTTCAACGTGGTCCAGCAGATGACCTATCTGGCGGTGATGTACCTGGGCCTGCCCCTGCTCATCATCACCGGGCTGCTGTTCTTCTTTCCCGAGTTCATGCCGGACCAGATTCTCGGTCTGGCCGGGCTGTGGCCGGTGGCCATCGCCCACACCGTTCTGGGCGCCGCCCTGACCCTGTTCCTGATCGGCCACGTCTACATGGGCACGACAGGCGTCACGCCGCTTGCCGGGTTCCGCATGATGCTGACCGGCTGGCACGACGACCATTCCAAAAAATAAAACAACGTAAAGTCTCAGAGGAAGCCAATCATGACCATTTCCCGCATTACCTTTGCCGCCACCACGATGCTGGCCGGTCTGGCCGTCGCCGGCGCCGCCTGGGCGGCCGACAAGCCCGTGTCGTCCAAGCCGGTCCCGCTGAATGCCATGAAGGTCTCCGAGGCCCCCAAGCTGGACGGCGTCGCCGACGACGCCGCCTGGGCCAAGGCCGAGGGGCTGGTCTTCAACGCCGCCAAGGGCGCCAACTTCGTTGATGGCGCGACCACCGGCCTGATCAAGGCCGTCTACACCGCCGACACCCTGTACATGCTCGTCCAGTACGACGACCCGACCCTGTCGCTGCAGCGCAGCCCCTATGTCAAGCAGGCCGACGGCAGCTGGAAGAAGCTGACCGACCCGAACGACAAGGGCGGCGACAACAACACCGTCTATGAAGACAAGATGTCCCTGATCTGGAACATCGACGGCTCCATCTTCGGCTTTGACGAGAAGTTCGGCTGCCAGGCCGCCTGCCATGCCGGCGAGCCGGGCAAGCCCTATGGCAACAAGTACACCAGCGAAGAAGGCGAGCTGGGCGACATCTGGCACCTCAAGTCCGTGCGCACCGGCTTCATCGGCCAGATCGACGACCAGTACCTCGACCACACCCGCCATGACGCCGAGAAGGCCCCCGGCGCCGGCCGCAAGTCCGATGCCAAGACCGGCGGCGGCTATGCCAACAACAAGCTGGTCGACGGCAAGCCCGAGTTCATGAACGCCGACGGCCTGCCCGCCAACAAGGGCGGCACCTACTGGGTCCTCAACGAGTCGAAGGTCGCCTTCGACGACAGCAAGTTCCAGCCCGGTGACGAAGTGTCCAGCATCGTCGTGTCCCCCTTCACCGGCGACCGCGGCGACCTGAGCGTCGGCATCAAGTGGGAAAACGGCAAGTGGACCCAGGAAATCGCCCGCAAGCTGGTGACTGATTCGCCCACCGACGTGCAGTTCAATGACATGGCCAAGCAGTACGGCTTCGGCGTCGCCGTGTTCGACAACGCCCAGGTCCGTCACGCCTACGACGTCCGCCCCATCCTGCTGACGTTCAAGTAAACCCGAAGGCCGTCCCTCGACGGCACGGGAACACCTCGACGGAACCCTCGCATGTCCCCGGACGTGCGGGGGTTTCGCCATGTCCGGCCGGAAGGGTTGGTTGCGGGACAGTCGTCCCTGCCCGCCATAGGAAAAGGCCTCTTGATTCGTAGTTCGATGCCCAGGCCAAGACGGCAGGGCATGATGCCCCGCACTTGGGAATTGCGACGGACGCAATCGTTCCCGCGCGTGACATGAAGAAGAAAAATATCCCTCATTCGCACTTAGAGGTCCCGGGGGACGATCGGGGGTCGGGATTGCAGGCTCATAACCCTAAGGCCGGCAGTTCGCATCAGACCACGATCTTCTTGATCAGGCGCTGCACGAGGTCGATCACGGTTCAATGTGACACCTCATACTACCCCTGGCGATTCGACACCATCTGCACCGCCCGCTCCCGCACTTCCGGGAGGAAATGTTCGCCGTCTTGCGTATGCGGGCCATCATACTCCAGCGTTGGAACCCTCGGCATACCTGGGGCAGCGCGGAGCGATGGAACCGCCATCTCTCGCTCGTTGCAGCGAAATGGAGATCCTCGTCCCGGAATCGCAGCAGGTTTGCACTTCGACGTCATGAAAAAGCTGCTCAGCGAGGATACTCACGCTGGACAATCCCAGCCCCCCCCGTTCCCGGCCTGCGACACTGCCGCACAGCAACTGGCGCCCGTCGATGCCGATGCCGTCATCCCATACTTCCAGCGTAACCTGGCTTCCCCGCCGCCTGCAGCCGACTACGACCCGGCTGCCGGAGGAATGGGTAAGGGCGTTCATGATCAGGTTGCGGACAATGCGGCCGAGCAGCACGGGGTCGGTCATGCCGACGATTTGCGTGGGCATTGCCGTCACGGTGATCGCTTTGGCCTGCGCCAATGGAGTCAACCCGGCCACCACATCAGCGATCAGCCGCCCCAGTGGCACCGGCACCAGACGGGGGGACGCTGCCGTCTCAGTGGCGACGATACGCTCCATCGCGGTCAAGGACTCAGCGGCGCGCTGCAGCATCACCAACTCCTCGCTGCCAGTCACGCGACGTTCAAGCAAGGATAGGAATAGACGTGCCGACATCAGCGGCTGCCGTAAGTCGTGGCACAGGGTGGCCAGTGTCAAATTGTCCATGGTGAGATCCTCCCTCACAGAAGGCAAACGAGGCGTCGCGTGGCTACCTCGTCGCATTCAATGTCGCGTTCAGTCATGGTGATTGAGCTATGACCTATCAGTAGGTGCACGGCGCGCAAACTGCCCCCGGAACGCGGTTCGGCGTCGGATTGCCTCGTCGCGCTGGCAAGGGTGGGATGCCCTGAAATGCTCAGCGATACACATGCCTCCATCAGATCAAGCCGTCCCGGATTGCGATCGCCACGGCCTGTTCACGCGTAGCAGCCCCCAGCTTCACACGAGCCGAAGCCACGTGCTTCTCAACAGTCTTTGGGGAAATCCCCAGCTTTACGGAAAGATCGCGCACCCGCAGACCGCAGGCCAGAAGGCGCAGACAGTCCTTCTCTCTCATCGTAATCTGCTGGTGTATTTCGTCCTCGCGTCCCATTCCGGTTCCTATCGCGCCTAAATTGCGTGGGAACCGTAAGCCCGCACTGTGGGCATGACAATTGGGGGATTTTCCCCATAACCGGGACGAGGTGCAGCGGGGTCAGAGGAAACCAACCCTCAATTCAATGGCATAGCGTTCGATGCCAACACCCGCGCTGGCTCAAATGGATGTATGCCAAACGCGTTCTGCCGACCGAAGCATCGCCTGAAGGCCAATCAAAGCAATGAAAACGGCGAACAGTCCGGCCGTGCTCCACATCAGTCCCTGAGGGTCATGCCAGTCCATCGCGGCACCGTGCAGGGGGCCGCCGACGAGGGCACCGAGGGCGTACAGAGTTCCGAAAGCGGCATTGGCGGCGGCCAGGGCGGCCCCCTTGAAGTGATCGCCCAGCACGGCCAGTGACACTGTGTAGAGACTGCCGGCAAGCCCACCCCACAGGAACATGGCAAGCAGCAGAGCGTCCGGCGTGGTCACGGCTGCGGGAAGGATAGCCGTAATGCCCAAGCTGGCCCCGCCGCCCAGCGCCAGCAACAGGTGCTTGCTCATGCGGTCGGCCAGCATTCCCACCGGCACCGGAAACACCAGCGCGCCAAGCAGGAAGGCTGAAACCGTCCACGCCGCCCAGTCTTCGGTCAGGCCGCTGCGCAGGGCGTAGACCGGCATCAGGGTGTAGGGCACGGCCTCGAACAGGCCATACACCAGCGCGGCGGCCAACGCAATAAAGGCCGGGCCGACCAGCATGCTCAACAGGCGGTGCGGCAGGGCATCAAGTTGCGGCGGAGCCGACCTGACGAACGCCAGCACGCCCGCCGCTCCGCCGATCAAGACCAGGATCAGCAGCACGGGCGGCCATCCCGCAGGACCTATGACCGGCAGCACGCCCGCCCCAAGTCCCATCCCGGCGCAAAACAGGGCGGCGTAGATGCCGATATTGCGCCCCCGACGGTCGTCGGGCGAGGCGGCATTAATCCAATATTCCACCAGACGGAATGCCAACCCCAAGCTGCCGCCAAACAGCAGGCGCAAGGGCAACCATGCCTCGGCGCTGAGGAACAGCGGAAACGCCACCGCCGAGCCTACCGCCACCGCCAACAGCGCCAGCAACAGCACGCGGGCGGACATTCGCCGCAGCAGAACGGGCAGGAACGGCGTGGCGATCAGCCAGCCCAACGCCGGCATGGCGGCGTTCAGCCCGATGGCCGTCGCCGACACCCCGAGACGGTTCAGCGTCAGGTCGACATAGACGTAGGACACCCCCACCGCTGCCGCCAGCAGCATGGAAAAAACAGACAGGCCGAGCAAGCTCAGGAAGGGACTTTTGTTGGGAAGTCTCGACTCCCTGCGCGCACTCTGTTTTTTCGGCATTGTGTCTTCTAGCTTCCCTGCTGGAAAAAGAAATACAGAGGCAGCCTGTGCGGCTCGGCCGGCTTAAGGGGCGATCAGGCCGAAAATCAATGCCGTGGCGATGGCCTGGGGCAGAGTGGTTGCCTTCAGTTTGCGCCGGGCGGACTCCATTTGTTTTTCCACCGTCTTTACCTGCGTCCCCAATCTGTAGGCAATTCGCGGCGGTCTCAGCCCATTGGCCAACCACAGCAGGCATTCCCGTTCACGTGGCGTTAGCGGGAAAAGCTCCCCCGCGTGATCTTCGCGCAGCCGGATATCAAAGGCGTTGACGATAGCCATCACTGTAGCGCCATGCTCGTGCCACAGCCGCTCGAACTCCGCCCAGGCCATGCCGGGAACATGGCAGCCGATCGCGCTCCCGCCCAGGCCGTTGCGAAAGCGCATGGGCAGGGTGACGCCGGTGGTGATGCCGTAGTCCCAATCGATGTCAAGGGAGCGCGCGGCATCGGGCGGCAGTTCAGCCACGCGATCTATGTCGCTCCACAGGATGGGAGCGGCTTCGGTGCGCGCCACGTGGATGAAGTAGTCCGTATAGAGCAGGTCGTTCGACAGCTTGTCGTCCAAGTAGCCATCGTCGAGACTGGACAGGAGAAGGTTCAAACCGCCATCGCCATTGCGCACCGCCTCGCACCCGTAGAGTAGTCCGGTGAATCCAAACCGCTCAAGATACCGGTGCAACATCGCCCACAGCGAGGCATGATCCGTTGCCCGCGCAAAGTCGGCGACAGCCTCCAGCAGAACCCGGTCAGCATTGCCGCGCCCACATCCCACAAGAGTATTTTGCTGTCCCCCTGGAACCGGTTCCATCCCAAAATGCCCCGTCATGCTACGAAATTTCGACCTAGATCATCGTATGCGCGCATAGCAATTAAGTTTTGCATTCCGCGAGGGCACAGTCGAGGGTTTTTGCGAGCTTACCCTCACAACCGCTTTAGACGACACGGAGCCTGGACCAGAGGTGGCCCCGTTTAACCGGGTGAGTTGACGGTTGAGTTCAAGGTACCCTTGAGCCGCTCCCTGACCTTGCAGCACTGCAGGTGAAAAACCGTGCCGGACGCATCAGAGCAAGGCTTGCCGGTCCTGATGCGTGTTGGCAGTCCAATCGGCACCACCCCCTCAGGGGCGCCGCAGTTATCTTCTGGGGACTGACAAGCATAAACCAGGCGAAAAAAATGGTTCACCACGGAACTCCGGGGAAGGCAGCCCTGATCTTGAGGAAGAAGTAGGCGTCATCGCGGAAGCCGTAGGCGATGCGCTTGATGACCTTGATCTTGTTGTTGATGCCTTCGAGGACGCTTGTGTTGAGGGGCCATGCCGCGCTGGCGACGATGCCAGGGGCGTAGGAGGCGAGGTTGCGGGCGAAGCGCATCAGGGGCTTGATGCCGCTGGCCATGGCCTTTTCCGACCATGCCGCCCAGGCCTGCCGGGCGGCCTCGGGCGAGGGCTGGCGCCAGAGTTGCCTGAGGTCGTCCTTCATCACGTAGACGGTCATCAGCGCCTGGTTGGCGGCCAGCAGTTCATCCAGACGGACGTGGTCCTGGGGCCTCTTGAGGCCGTCGCGATTGCGCAGCAGCAGCCAGCGGGCGGTCTTGACCACCTTGCGCGCCTTCTTGTCGTGACGCAGGCGGTTGGCCTCATCGACGCGGGCGCGGTCGATCACCTCGCGGCCGTACTTGGCGATGACGTGGAACAGGTCGTAGACGATCTCGGCCTGCGGACAACGGGCCCGCACCTCGCCGGCGTAGGCGGCACTCATGTCCATGGCGACGGCCCGGATGCGGCGGCAGCCGTCCTCGCCCAGCAGATCGAAGAAGGGACGGATGTCCTCGCGCGAGCGCCCCCGGCCGACCCACAAAACCCGACGGGTGCGCGGCTCGATCACCACGGTGGCGTAGCGGTGGCCCCTTTGAATGGCGAATTCATCCATCGCCAGGACCTTGATGCCGCTCAGGTCTAGCGGCTCCAGCCGCCGCTCCAGGGCCCGCTTGTCCAGGTCCTTGACCGTGCTCCAGTGCAGGCCGAAGAAGTCCGCCGTGTGCTTGATGGACAGCACCCGGCACAGACGCACCACGCTGTCGGCCAGCCGCCGGGTCACCCGCGCATGGCGGTCCAGCCACTCCAGGCGCTCCAGCCTGGGACCGCAGCGCGGGCACGCCACCCGCCGTCGCGGCACCGACAGCCATGTCGCCGCGCCAAGGACCGGCAGGTCACGGATGGAGCGAACCTCAACGTCGTGAATGCTGTCAACAGGCTTCCCGCAGCCGTCGCAAACCATGGAGCCGCCGGGCTTGCAGCCCAGAAATATCCAGACCTCTGGCCGCTCTCCCTCCCGGCGCTGCACCGTTTCCACCCGATAGCCTTTCCAGCCACCGAGCCACGACATACCATCGTCCTGTGGCAACGGCTCCCCCCTGGCAGTCTGTGATGTTTGGCGACTACCAGTTTGTCAGAACGAGCCGTTGCCCGCCTCTCTCACCCCGCTAATCCGTGATGAACCTTTTTTTTTGGCCCCACGGTGGGACAGTTGTGGGACGGTGGGGGGGGGTGTGCAGCGCTGGCTGCCCCGTTTACCCCTCGTTTCCCTCGAATCCCTTTTTCTCCTGAGTAGGATCAGGAATTGAGCTTGAAGGACATTGGAGGTGACGATAATGGAACAGCGATCAATCGAGATCGACTTTGAAGTTCACAAGCGCATTGAGATGGCGCGCACGAGCTTTTCGGAATCACCCAACGCCGTACTGCGACGCCTTCTCAAGCTCGGCGAGCCCGCGCAGCAGCACCCTCAGCCCAAGCCTCTCTTCGGTGGCCGCCCTTGGTCCGGTAAAGGGGTAACGCTGCCTCACGGCACCGAGTTACGCATGAAATACAATGGGCGCGTCCATACAGGGGCGGTGCGCGACGGCGTCTGGATTGTCGAAGGATCGGCCTATAAGAGTCCTTCCGCTGCGGCCGGCGGCGCCGCACGTACCAGGAATGGCAGCCAGACCAGCCTGGACGGGTGGATTTATTGGGAGGCGCGCCGCCCGGGCGAAACCCGGTGGGTCCCGATCAGCAGTTTGCGGCCGCGCTGATTGGGCGCCCGTGGGATAGGCGTGGGACGGCCCATCCGGCGGTCCCTGCGCCACAAATGGAAAGGGCTTGAAAGCGGTTTGCTTTCAAGCCCTTAGAGTGGTGCGCCCGAAGAGATTCGAACTCCTAGCCTCTTGATTCGTAGTCAAGTGCTCTATCCAGTTGAGCTACGGGCGCTCAGTGTTTTTCTTCTGTCTCGTTGGGGCTGCCCCCGTCGAGGCCCGGAGAAATACGCGGGCTGGAGCCTCATTGCAAGGGAAAAAATCCGCACCTGCGAAAAAAGGGCCACCGCCCCGCCGCACCGCACGCAGGATAGCCGCCACGGTCGCCGGAAGGCGCCCGGGACGGGTCCCGCCGAGCCATCCCCGCCGCGTCCGAAGGCGACCGTTTTGGATGCAAACCCACGGGGCTGCGCATAAACCCCACAACCCAGTCGCAAATGCGGCTTGTTCCGTCCTAAGCCTTTCAGTACACTCGGCCGGAATACGACGCGCGGGGGGGGAATATCCCGCCAAATCCTTTCTAAACAAGCCGATACCCCTGGCGGGTGTCTGTGAGAACCAAAAGGTAGTTCGATGGCGCTGTCGAAAAGCCGCTTTCTCGCGTTTGGCGTGGCATTCGCTCTTTCGGGTTGCTCGTTTGCCTCTGACGCGCTCTTTCCTTCCCTTGGGGGGGACGAACCGGCTCAGACAATGAGCATCCCTGCCTCGCAAGCCGAGTATAGCTCCGACCCCACGGTTGGACCGCCGCCCGCCTTGGGCAGCACCAACTTCGAGCCGGGCATGGTCACGCCCGGCCAGCCGACCGGCACCTTCGTCGGGCAGAAGGTTAATACCTTCCGCAACGAACTGCGCCAGCTTCAGGAAAGCATCCGGCAGCGCAACAACACCTTGCAGACCATCCGCAACCAGACCATCCAGGACAGCCAGGGCTACCACGAGACCGTCGCGGTCATCAACGCGCGGCTCCAGGTCGGCACCACGCCCGGCAACCCGGTCCTGCATCAGCGCTGGGCCTATGCCCAGAACCAGCTCGAAGCCATCAACACCGACATCTCGGCGATGAACCAGCTGGCCACCCAGGTGGCGTCGGACAGCGCGATGGCGGCCTACCTCATGGACTCCATCCGGGCCGCCTACGGGCTGTCGGGCGCGGTCGAGGAAGACCACCTTCAGCTCCGCGTGCTCGAGGACGAGGCCAACCAGACGACCGTCCTGATCGAGCGCCTGCTGTCCGAACTCAGCCAGGACATCGCCCGCCAGCAGACCTATGTCGCCAACGAGCGCGGCAACCTCAACACCCTGGCGCTGGGCATCAAGAACGGCCAGCTCTATGGCTCCTCGCTGGGCAACCAGGCGGCCGTGCGCACCTCGGCCGCCATGCCCATGGGCACCCTGCCGGCCGCCAACATCGCCGGGCAGCGCCCGCTGGTCGTCATTCGCTTCGACCGTCCCAACGTCGCCTACGAGCAGGCCCTGTACCAGGCGGTGTCGCGGGCCATCGAGCGCCGCCCCAACGCATCGTTCGACCTCGTCGCCGTTTCGGCACCGGGCACCAACGCCGGCGAACGCGCCCTGGGCGTCGCGGGCTCGCGCCGCAACGCCGAACAGGTCCTGCGGTCGCTGACCGAAATGGGCCTGCCGGCCGACCGCATCCGCATGTCCGGCATGGCCAGCCCGACCGCCACCTCCAACGAGGTGCACCTCTACGTGCGCTGACCGACCGCACCGCGCATAAAGAAAACCGGCGCCGCCTGATCAGGGCGGCGCCGGTTTCTTTTTGAAACGGTCCTGGTCGGCCAGCCGGAAGCACGCTCCGGACCTGCCTTGTTCTCTTGAAGAAGAAAAAGGGGTTTGGGGCTCGCCCCAAGCAGTCGGGCGGCAGCCCGTCCGCGTCAGCGGAGTCCAACGAGGGTCGGGGTGCCCATAAAGCAGTTTGCTTTTGACTTGACCCATTGGTCCGCTGTCGCGGATGGCTGCCGCCGGCCTGGAGCGATACTCCAGACCTCCTTGTTTTCTTGAAGAAGGAAATGGGGTTTGGGGCTCGCCCCAAGCAGTCGGGCGGCAGCCCGTCCGCGTCAGCGGAGTCCAACGAGGGTCGGGGTGCCCATAAAGCAGTTTGCTTTTGACTTGGCCCATTGGTCCGCTGACGCGGATGGCTGCCGCCGGCCTGGAGCGATGCTCCAGACCTCCTTGTTTTCTTAAAGAAGGAAATGGGGTTTGGGGCTCGCCCCAAGCAGCCGGGCGGCAGCCCGTCCGCGTCAGCGGAGTTCAACGAGGTTCAGGCAACCCCCTCAGAACGCCGCCACGATTCCATCGCTGCGCGGGTCGCAGGCCCCTTCCAGCGCTCCGCCGGGGTGCCAGACGACGGCGCCGGCGTGGCCCATGATTTCCTCGAACGGGCCGAGCACGCTGACGTCGTGGCCGGCCCTCTGCAGGGCGTTGATGACCGCCGGATCGAAGCGGCTTTCCATTTTCAGGTCGTGCGGCTTGCTGTCGCCATAGGACTTGCCGAGCACCCAGCGCGGCGCGCTGACCGCCTCCTGCAGGTCCATGCCGAACCGGGCATAGCGGGTGAACACCGCCGCCTGGGTCTGCGGCTGGCCGTCGCCGCCCATGGTGCCGTACGCCATGACCCGGCCGTCCCGGAACTTGGCCAGCGCCGGGGCCAGGGTGTGGGCGGGCTTGCGGCCCGGCGTCAGGGCGTTGACCGACAGGGGATCGAGGCTGAAGCTGCTGGCCCGGTTGTGCCACAGCAGGCCGGTCTCGGGCAGCACCACGCCCGACCCGAAGCCATGGAACAGGCTCTGGATGAAGCTCACCACCCGCCCTTGAGCATCGGCGCAGGCCATGTAGATGGTGTCTCCGGCGGCCAGGCGAGCCGGCCAGGGGGCCGCGCGGCGCGGTGCGATGTCTCCGGCCAGGCGGTCCAGCACATGGTCGTTCACATACGTCGTCGGGTGGACGTTCATGTACAGCGGGTCGGCGATGTGGGCGTTGCGCACCTTGAAGGCCACCTTGGTGGCCTCGACAATGGCATGAATGTGCTCGAACGACTCGCCCTCGGCCGGGGCGAGACGCTCGACCAGGCCGAGGATCATCAGCGCGGCCAGCCCCTGGGTCGGCGGCGGCGTATTGAACAGCGTCACCCCGCCGCCGGTTTCGGCCAGCGCCAGGGACAGCGGCCGGCGGCGCACCGAGCGGTGACGGGCCAGATCCTCGCCGGCCAGCGGGCTGCCCACGGCGGCCAGATCGGCGGCGATGCGGCGCGCCACGGCGCCGCGATAAAAGTCGTCCAGGCCGTTGCGCGCGAGATCGGCCAGCACCTCGGCCAGGGCCGGGTTGGTGCGCCGCGCCCCAACCGCCGGGACGGAGCCATCGGCCTGCAGGAAGGCGTCGGCAAAGCCCGGCAGGCCGGACATGCGGCCCCGTTCGCGCAGGGTGACGCGGTGGGTCGAGGCGCCCTGCGCGGTGCCGGCGCGGGCGTAGTCGATGGCGTCGGCCAGCAGGCGGTCGAGCCCCAGGCCTCCGCCCCACCGACTGCCTGAAATCTCCAGCGCCGACTGCCAGGACGACACCGCCCCGGCCACCGTGGCGGCGGCGAACGGCCCGACGCGGGGCACCTCGTCGAGGCCCTGGCGGCGGTACAGGTCCATGCTCACCGCGCGGCCCGATGCGCCGCTGCCGTCGATCGACACCGGCGGCCGGCCGGGCTCGTGGATCAGCCAGAACGCATCGCCACCCAGGCCGTTCATATGGGGGTAGACGACGGCGCAGGTGGCCGCCGCGGCAATCATCGCCTCGATGGCGTTGCCGCCGTCGCGCAGCACCGCCAGTCCGCTTTGCGCAGCCGCGTGGTGGGGCGCGGAAATCATGCCGCGCAGGCCGGTCAGTGTATGCAGCATAATCCCACTCGACGCTTCCGCTCTGGCTGCCATTGTTTAGAATGACGCGCTTTCGGACAAGACCTTATACCAAAAGGCTGCAAAAGGATCTGGCGCCCATGAAGGACTACACCGCCAACCGCTACCTGCCCATCGCCTGGGAGCTGTTCCACCGCGATACCCGGATGCTGGCCCACAAGCTGATGGAGTTGGGACCGTTCAAGGGCATCGTGGCGATCACCCGCGGCGGCCTGATCCCGTCGTCCATCCTGGCCCGCGAACTGGACCTGCGGCTGGTGGAAAGCATCTGCGTGGTGTCCTACGACGACCGCCGCCAGGGCGATCCGCAGGTCATCAAGGGGGTTGAAACCGCCGCGGTGGGCGACGGCGAGGGCTTTCTGATTGTCGATGACCTGGTCGATTCGGGCGTCACCGCGCGGCTGGTCAAGGCCATGCTGCCCAGGGGCCACCTCGCCACGGTCTACGCCAAACCCCAGGGGCAGGACGCCGTGGACACCTTCGCCGTGCCGGTTCCCCAGGACATGTGGCTGCTGTTCCCGTGGGACGGCGAGTTGCAGCCCAACGAGCCGCTGGCCCGCCGCAAACCCTGAGAGACGGGTCCTGTGAAATGACCCATCAGAAAAAGGTGGGCTGCCGCCCAAGCCCGCTCGGGGTGAACCCCGAACCCCTCTATTTATTATTAAAAACAAGGAGGTCCGGAGCATCGCTCCGGGCGGGCACGGGTGGCAACCCGTCCGCGTCAGCGGAATAGAAGGCCGAGTGAGACCCAAGCCCTGAGACCGGGAGCTCAGGCCGCGGCTCGATCCGCCGTCCGCAGGGCCTTGGCGCGCCGCGACACGAACGTCCACATGGCGCGCCCGACCACGCTGCCGAGCATCCCGCGCGGGTTGAGGCCGGCCGCCTTGAGGACCATGTTCGAGGCGCGCGCCACATGATGCGGGCGATAGCAGGCAAATGCGCGGGCGCCGTAGTTGGTCGATGCCGTCACCCGATCATAGGGCGCGTCCACCGCGTCATTGGCGGCGTGGTAGGCGAAAGCCAGTTCGTCGTCCTCGCTCTCCCGAATCCGCCCGATGGCGACCAGGAACCGCCGCCAGCCGGGCACGTTCTCCCGCGCCTGATAGACCTTCATGGTGTCGTAGAACAGCTTGTAGTGGCGGAACTCGTCGCCGGCGATGCGATGGCAGACCGCCTTCAACACCGGCTCGTCCGCGGCGTCGCGCAGGGCGGAATAGAACGAACTGGTCCCCGTCTCCACGATGCAGCGGGCGATCAGCTCGCCGGTCCGCGAGCCCCGGATGCTGTCCTGCGCGCCGACATCGATGCTGTAGCCGGCGCGGAAGCGGGCCAGCGCGGCGTCGAACGAAAATGCCGGGTCGGCCATTTCGGCCCAGCGGCCGAGGACGTCGCCGTGGCGTTCCTCCTCGACGCGCCAACTGTCGACGTGGACGCGGAACGCCGGGTCATCCCGGAACACGTTGCCCAGGTAGGACGTGTAGTCGGCGGCATTGCGCTCGACCAGCGAGGCGGCCTTGACCACCGCCAGAATCTGCGGGTCCACCCGGCTGGGGTCGAAGCGGTCCCACGGAATATCGTCAAGCGTCCAGTGCGTCATGGTCGTCCCGCCGGTAAGGAATTGCGCCCCACAATGCAGGACCCGGCCGGCAGAACGCAAGGGTTTGGTCGGTTTTATGACAGGTGCGGCGGATGGGTGAAGGATGGGGCCAGCCCCATGCCCCGCCGGGGCCGTGGGCCCCGGACCCCGTTAGTGGGCTGGCCTTCTTTGCGCCGCAGGCAGATGACGTGAGGGTTTGATGCGCTGCGCGCGGCCTTGCCCCGAGGCGAGTTCCCGAGGTCCAGGAGGCCGCGCCTCCTGGCGGGTGCGGGCAGAGCCCGCGTCCTTCCGGCGCCGGACCAAGAAAAAGGGCCGGCGCGAGGCCGACCCTTGTTCGTCTTCCGGTACCGCTGGTGCGATCAGTCGCGGGCGGCGGCCAGGGCTTCGGCAACGCGCAGCCGGGATTCGGCGGCGGCCTTGTCGAGGGCGCTGTCGGCTTCCTGCAGGGCATCCTTGGCCGACTGCAGACGCTGATCGACCATGTCGGCGGTGATGTCTTCGACCGGCACGGCTTCTTCGGCCAGCACGGTGCAGCGGTCTTCGGTCACTTCGGCGAACCCGCCGGCGACGAAGATGCGGCGGCTGACCTTGCCCTGCTGGTAGATGCTGATGACGCCCGGACGGACGGTCGACAGCAGCGGCGAATGCTGCGGCAGAGCACCGAAGTCACCTTCGCTGCCCGGCACCACGACCATGCCGACGGCTTCGGAGACCAACAGCTTCTCCGGCGACACCAGTTCGAATTCGAGCGTCTCGGCCATGTTGCGACGGGCTCCGCGTTAGCTGCTTCTGTAAAAGGACGGGGCCGCCGCGACGGCGGCCCCGGTAACCGAGAAAGCGTAACCGGGCTGCTGCTTAAGCGGCCTCGGCAGCCATCTTCTTGCCCTTCTCGATGGCTTCCTCGATGGTGCCAACCATGTAGAAAGCCTGCTCGGGCAGGTGGTCGTACTCGCCTTCGACGATACCCTTGAAGCCCTTGATGGTGTCTTCGAGGGCCACGAACACGCCCGGCGTACCGGTGAACACTTCGGCCACATGGAACGGCTGCGACAGGAAGCGCTGGATCTTGCGGGCGCGGGCGACGATGCGCTTGTCTTCTTCGGACAGCTCGTCCATGCCCAGGATGGCGATGATGTCCTGCAGGGCCTTGTAGGTCTGCAGCACTTCCTGGACGCGGCGGGCGATCGCGTAGTGCTCTTCACCGACGACGCGGGGGTCGAGAACGCGCGAGGTCGAGTCCAGCGGGTCGACGGCCGGGAAGATGGCCATTTCGGCGATGGAGCGCGACAGCACGGTGGTGGCGTCGAGGTGGGCGAACGAGGTGGCGGGCGCCGGGTCGGTCAAGTCGTCAGCCGGCACGTAAATGGCCTGCACCGAGGTGATCGAGCCCTTCTTGGTCGAGGTGATGCGCTCCTGCAGGGCGCCCATGTCCGTCGACAGGGTCGGCTGATAGCCCACCGCCGAAGGAATGCGGCCCAGCAGCGCGGACACTTCGGAACCGGCCTGGGTGAAACGGAAGATGTTGTCGACGAAGAACAGCACGTCCTGGCCTTCTTCGTCGCGGAAGTATTCGGCCTGGGTCAGGCCGGACAGCGCGACGCGGGCACGGGCGCCCGGCGGCTCGTTCATCTGGCCATAGACCAGCGCCACCTTGGAGGTGTCGCCCTTGAGGTCGATAATCCCGGAGTCGATCATCTCGTGGTAAAGGTCGTTGCCCTCACGGGTACGCTCACCCACGCCGGCGAACACGGAATAACCGCCGTGGCCCTTCGCGACGTTGTTGATGAGTTCCATGATGGTCACGGTCTTGCCCACGCCGGCGCCGCCGAACAGGCCGATCTTGCCGCCCTTGGCGTACGGGGCGAGAAGGTCGATGACCTTGATGCCGGTGACGAGAATTTCGGTCTCGGTGGACTGCTCCACGAAGCTCGGCGCGCTGCGGTGAATCGGCAGCGTCCGCTTGGCGTTCACCGGGCCACGCTCGTCGACCGGCTCGCCGATGACGTTCATGATGCGGCCCAGAACCTCGGGGCCGACCGGAACCATGATGGGGGTGCCGGTGTCGGTCACTTCCTGACCGCGGACCAGCCCTTCGGTGCTGTCCATGGCGATGGTACGCACGGTGGACTCGCCGAGGTGCGCGGCAACTTCGAGAACCAGGCGGTTGCCGTGGTTGTCGGTTTCCAGCGCCGAGAGGATGGCCGGAAGCTCGCCTGCGAACTTCACGTCCACGACGGCGCCCGTGACCTGGACGATGCTACCGACGTTGTTCTTCGCCATGGGTATAGCTCCTATGCCCCTAAATCGATTGGTCGTGTGGGGTCTGCGTCGTGTCGTCAGACGGCCTCGGCACCGGAGATGATCTCGATCAGCTCCTTGGTGATATTGGCCTGGCGCGCCCGGTTGTACTGGGTGGTCAGCTTGTTGATCATGTCGCCGGCGTTGCGGGTCGCGTTGTCCATCGCCGCCATGCGCGCGCCCTGTTCGGAGGCATCGCTTTCGAGCATGGACGAGAACACCTGCATCGCAACGTTCTTGGGCAACAGGTCGGCAAGGATGCCTTCCTCGGACGGCTCGTACTCGTACAGAGCCTTCTGCTCGCCCGTGCTGCCGGCGGTGCTCGAAACCTCGGGAACCGGGAACGGCACCAACTGCTGGCGGGTGACCTCCTGGGAGATCGCCGACTTGAACTTGTTGTAGATCACCGTGCAGACGTCGAAGCTGTCGGTGGCGAACTGATCGAGGACATGCTGGGCGACCTCGTCGGCCGAGGCGAACGCCACGCCGCGACGGTTCACGCCTTCCCACGTCTTGAGGATCAGGGCGCCGTAGTCGCGCTTCAGGGCGTCGCGCCCCTTGCGGCCGACGCACAGCAGCTTGACGTCCTTACCTTCGGCCAGCAGCTCCCGCACCATGAGGCGCGCGTTGCGGGCGACGTTGGTGTTGAAGCCGCCGCACAGGCCGCGGTCCGCGGTCATCACCACGATGAGGTGACGATCGCTGCGACCGGTGCCGGAGAGCAGCTTGGGAGCGCCCGCCTGCCCGTGGACAGAGGAAGCAAGGTTACCCAGCATCCGCTCCATACGCACGGCGTATGGGCGGGCGGCCTCGGCGGCATCCTGGGCGCGGCGCAACTTCGACGCCGCGACCATTTTCATGGCCGAGGTGATCTTCCTCGTGTTCTTGACCGAGGAGATCCGGGCACGTAGGTCCTTGAGACTGGGCATCGGCTGTCAGGCCTTCCTGTTGGTTTCCGCTCAGGCTCAGGCGAAGGACTTCGAGAAGCCTTCGAGGAACTTCTTCAGCTTCTCGTCGGTCTCGGGCTTGATCGCCTTGTCGGTGCGGATGGCTTCCAGGATGTCGGCGCCCTTGTCGCGGACGGAGGCCAGCATTTCCCGCTCGTAACGGGTCACGTCGGACACCGCCAGCTTGTCGAGGAAGCCCTTGGTGCCGGCAAAGATCGACACCACCTGCTCTTCGACCGGCATCGGCTGGAACTGGGGCTGCTTCAGAAGCTCGGTCAGGCGCGCACCGCGGGCCAGAAGCTTCTGGGTGGCCGGGTCCAGGTCCGACGCGAACTGGGCGAAGGCCGCCATTTCACGATACTGGGCCAGTTCCATCTTGATGGTGCCGGCAACCTGCTTCATCGCCTTGATCTGGGCGGCGGAGCCGACGCGCGACACCGACAGACCCACGTTCACGGCCGGGCGGATGCCCTTGAAGAACAGGTCGGTCTCCAGGAAGATCTGACCGTCGGTGATCGAAATCACGTTGGTCGGAATGTAGGCCGACACGTCGTTGGCCTGCGTCTCGATGACCGGCAGAGCGGTCAGCGAACCGCCACCCATGGAGTCGTTGAGCTTCGCGGAGCGCTCCAGCAGACGGCTGTGGAGATAGAACACGTCGCCGGGGAAGGCTTCACGGCCCGGCGGACGGCGCAGCAGCAGCGACATCTGACGGTAGGCGACGGCCTGCTTGGACAGGTCGTCATAGAAGATCACGGCGTGGCGGCCGTTGTCACGGAACCACTCGCCCATGGTGCAGGCGGTGTAGGGCGCCAGGAACTGCATCGGAGCGGGCTCCGAGGCGGTCGCGGCCACGACGATGGTGTATTCCAGCGCGCCACGGTCGGCCAGCGTCTTGACCACCTGGGCAACCGTCGAGCGCTTCTGGCCGATCGCGACGTAGACGCAGTAGAGCTTTTCGCTCTCGTCCTTGGCGCGGTCGTTCACCGCCTTCTGGTTCAGGATGGTGTCGATGATGATCGCGGTCTTGCCGGTCTGACGGTCACCGATGATCAGCTCGCGCTGGCCACGGCCGACCGGGATCAGGCTGTCGATGGCCTTGAGGCCGGTCTGCATCGGCTCGTGGACCGACTTGCGCGGGATGATGCCGGGCGCCTTGACGTCGGCGATGCCGCGCTTGGTGGTGCCCAGGTCGCCCTTGCCGTCGATCGGGTTGCCCAGACCGTCGAGAACACGGCCAAGCAGTTCCGGACCAACGGGAACGTCCACGATGGACTTGGTACGCTTGACGATGTCGCCTTCCTTGATGCCCCGGTCATCACCGAAGATCACGCAACCGACGTTATCGGCTTCGAGGTTCAGGGCCATGCCCATCACCCCACCCGGGAATTCGACCATTTCACCGGCCTGGACCTTGTCCAGACCATAGATGCGGGCGATACCGTCACCGACGGACAGAACCTGACCGACCTCCGCAGCCTCGGCTTCGGTGCCGAAATTGGCGATCTGTTCCTTCAGGATAGCGGAGATTTCCGCGGCGCGGATTTCCATCACCCAACCCCTTTCATAGCGAGCTGAAGACGCTGCAGCTTCGTGCGAACTGAACTATCGACCATCCGGGACCCAATCTTCACGATCAGGCCGCCCAGGATGGACGGATCGACTCTTGCCTCGACGGAAACATCCTTGCCGACCACCTGCTTGAGCGCGGCGGAAAGGGCCGAGGCCTGACTATCGGTGAGCGACGTGGCGCTGACCACCTCGGCCGTCACCTCGCCGCGCGCCGCGGCCAGTCGCGCCAGATAGGCGCGGACCATGGCGGGCAGGGCGAACAGGCGGCGATTGGACGACACCAGGCCGAGAAAATTCAAAGTGAGCGGCGACAGGCCCGCCTTGTCGGCCAGCGCGGAGAGACCCTTGCGCTGGTCGTCACGGGACAGCACCGGCGAGAAGACGAACCGCCGAAGATCGGCGCTTTCGTCCAGCATGGCCTGCAGGGAGCGAAGGTCCGTGGCGACCTGGTCGAGCGCCTTGCGCTCGTCAGCCAAGTCATAGAGAGCCGCGGCATAGCGGTCTGCGAGACCCTTATTTCCTACGGTATCGGATGACACGTTCTGCTGGCCCCGGAATGTGTTCAGGAAGGCGACGGCAAAGGACTTAACACATTGAACAAGAATATTTTTTGCGCGCCGGTGAAAACCTCACCCCCTGCGGCGCGGTTGGTAGTTAACATAACCGTTCGGGGGTTGCAAGCAAATGGCTGCGCGGAAAACAGCCCGCAACGCGCTTTCCACGCCAAGACCCTAGCGGGCGCCTTGCATCCTGCCCCTTTTTCACAAAAATCCATAGGGATCGATATCCACCTGAACCCGCACCGTGGACGGCCACTTCACGCCGTTCAGCCAGGCGCGAATCAGCGGCTGCACCCGCGCCGCCCGCGGCGCCTTGAGCAAAAGCCGCCAGCGATGGCGGCCGCGCAGCACGGCCAGCGGCGCCGGAGCGGGCCCCAGCACCTCCACGCCGTCCTGGCGCGGCGCCGCCCGGCCGAGGGCGCGGGCGGTCGATTCGACGGCCGCCTCGTCGGGGCCGGACACGACCAGCGCGGCCAGCCGCCCGAACGGCGGCATTCCAAGCAGCCGGCGGCCTTCGGATTCGGCCTCCAGGAACAGGTCGGCGTCGCCCGACACCATGGCCTGCAACACCGGATGCTCGGGCTGATAGGTCTGCAGGTAGACGCTGCCGGGCCGCTCGCCACGCCCGGCGCGGCCGGCCACCTGGGACAGCAACTGGAAGGTCCGCTCGGCGGCGCGCAGGTCGCCCCCCGACAGCCCGAGATCGGCATCGATCACGCCGACCAGGGTGAGGTTGGGGAAATGCAGCCCCTTGGCCAGAATCTGGGTGCCGATCAGCAGGTCGAGTTCCTTGTCGGTGACCCGGCGCACCAGCTCCGCCGTGGCGCCCGGCCCGCTGAGGGTGTCCGAGGCGACCAGCGCGGCGCGCGCCTGGGGAAACCGCAGGGCGACCTCCTCGGCCAACCGCTCGACCCCCGGTCCGCAGGCGGCCAGTTGATCCTCCGCCCCGCATGATGGGCATTCCTGGGGCAGCGGCTCGGAATGGCCGCAGTGGTGGCACTGCAGGCGGCTCCACAGGCGGTGCTCGACCAGCCAGGCGGTGCAGTTGGGGCATTGCATGCGGTGGCCGCACGACCGGCACAGGGTCAACGGCGCATAGCCCCGGCGATTGAGGAACAGCAGGGCCTGTTCGCCCGCCTCCAGGGTCGCGGTGATGGCATCGACCAGCGGCGGAGCCAGCCAGCTGCGCCCCCACGGCATCTTGTCGGGCGGCGTGCGGCGCATGTCGACGACGCGGATGCGGGGCAGCGCGGCGCCGGCATGGCGTGACGGCAGGTGGACCCGCTCGTACCGCCCGGCCTGGGCGTTCTGGGCGGTTTCCAGCGACGGCGTGGCCGAGGCGAGGACCACCGGAATCGTCCCCACCTGGCCGCGCACCACGGCCATGTCGCGGGCGTGATAGACGACGCCCTCCTCCTGCTTGAAGGCCTGCTCGTGCTCCTCGTCGACGATGATCAGGCCGAGGGCGCGGTAGGGCAGGAACAGGGCCGAGCGCGCCCCCACCACCACCGACGCCTTGCCCTGCGCCACCGCCCGCCAGGTGCGGCGGCGGCGGGCCTGGGAAACCTCGGAATGCCACACCAGGGGCGGCGCGCCGAACCGCACGGCGAAGCGGTCGAGCCACTGGGCGGTCAGGGTGATTTCGGGCACCAGGACCAGCACCTGCCGCCCGGCGCGCAGGGCGGCGGCCACGGCCTCGAAATAAACCTCGGTCTTGCCGGACCCGGTGACGCCTTCCAGCAGGGTGACGGAGAATCCGCCGTCCAGGGCGGCCACCAGACTGCCGGCGGCGGCGGCCTGATCCTCGGACAGGGTCGGGCCGGGATGGTCGCCGTCGGCCTGGGACTCGGCCTCCAGCGGATCGACCAGCACGGACTCGAGCAGCCCGGCCTCGGCCAGACCCTTGATCACGCCGGGGCTGGTCGCCGCGACACGGGCCAGTTCGGCGGCCGGCAGCGGCGGCTGGCCGGCGCAGGCCTCCAGCACGCGGCGCCGCGCCTCGGTCATGCGGACGCCGAGCGCCTCGGGATCGGCCCCGCTGGCGCGATAGGCGACGCCGGCCCGCACCGGCTCCAGCGCGTCGGGCACCGACAGCACCATGCGCAGGACGGCCCCCGGCGCGCTCAGGGTATAGGCCGCCACCCAATCGACGAATCGGCGCGACACCTCGGGCACCGGCGGAGCATCGGCCAGGCGGGACAGCACGGCACGGACCTTGGCCGGATCGACCGTCCCCGCCCCCGGCCCCCACACCACGCCGCGCTCCTGGCGCCGGCCCAGGGGCACGGTGACCACGTCGCCCGGCCGCAGCGCCAGATCGGGCGGCACGCGGTAGTCATAGGGACCGGCCAGCGGCAGCGGCAGCAGGACGGCCACCAGGGCGCCCGCCGCGAAGGCGTCGGGCTGCACTGCAACATCATGGCGGCGGGGGGTGGGCGCGGCGGTCTGCATGGGCTAAACTTAACCGGCCTTTCCGCCGCCGCCAATGGCCGCCGCCAGTGACGGGGCATTCCCCATCAGCAGGATGCACGCTTCCATGAAGTTTTTCATCGATACCGCCGACCTCGACGAGATCCGCGAGCTGTGCGACACCGGCCTGGTCGATGGCGTGACCACCAACCCGACCCTGGCCGCCAAGAGCGGCCGCAAGTTCCTGGATTTGGTCGAAGAGATCTGCGCCATCGTCCCCGGCCCGGTCAGCGCCGAGGTCACCGCCCTGGACTTCCCGACCATGATGAAGGAAGCCGACGTCCTGCGCCGCATCGCCCCCAACGTGGCGGTCAAGGTGCCGCTGACCCCCGACGGCCTGAAGACCTGCCGCGCCATCGCCGATGACGGCGGGCTGGTCAACGTGACCCTGTGCTTCTCGGCCAACCAGGCGCTGCTGGCGGCCAAGGCCGGGGCGGCGTTCGTGTCGCCGTTCGTCGGCCGGCTCGACGACATCGGCCATGACGGCATGGCCCTGATCGCCGAGATCGCCGAGGTTTATGGCAACTACCCCGACCTGACGACCGAGATCCTGGCCGCCTCCATCCGCCACCCCATGCACGTGGCCGACGCGGCACGCATCGGCGCCCATGTGGCGACCATGCCGCCCAAGGTGCTGCGCCAGATGTTCGACCATCCGCTGACCGAAAAGGGCCTCAAGGGGTTCATGGACGACTGGGCCAAGTCGGGCCAGACGATCCTGGGGACCTGATCGATGGCGACCCGCAAGACCGGCGACGAGAAGGCCATTACGCCCGCCCTGCCCACCGGCGAGCAGGTGGCGGCCTATCTGCGCGCCCACCCCGACTTCCTGCGCGACCATCCCGAAATCGCCGCCGAGGTGCTGCCGGGCCGTGACCTGGGCGACGGCATCGCCGACCTTCAGGCGCACACCCTGCGGGCCCTGCGCGCCGAACTGGACACCATGCGCAGCGGCGCCGAGGAACTGATCTTCAACGCCCGCAACAACATGAGCACCCAGAACAGCACCCACGCCGCGGTGCTGGCGGTGCTGGCGGCCGACAGCTTCGAGGTGTTCGTCCGCACGGTGACCGACGACCTGCCGCCCCTGCTGCAGGTCGACCTGGTGATGCTGTGCTTCGAGCCCGGCCTGCCCAAGGGGGCGGCGGTCTATGTGCAGGAACTGCAGGCCGGCGCGGTGGACCGCCTGCTCGGCCCGGGCAAGGCCACCCGCCTGCGCCCCACGGTCGGCGAGGAACCGGCCCTGTACGGGTCGGGCGACGGACTGGTCGCCTCGGACGCCCTGGTACGCCTGCCGCTCGGCGAGGACCTGCCGCCGGCCCTGATGGCGCTCGGCAGCCGCCACGCCGACACCTTCCACGACGGCCAGGCCACCGAGCTGCTGTCCTTCCTGGCCACCGTGGTCGCCCACGGCATCCGCCGCTGGGTGGCCCGGTAAGGATGGATAAGATCGACCGCCCGCCAGTCCACTTTCCGGCCGGTCCGGTCCTGCGCGGCGTGATCGACGCCTGGCTGGACTGGCTGGAGGCGGAGCGGCGGGCGTCGCGCCATACGGTTTCGGCCTATGCCCGCGACTTCGCCGCCTTCCTGGTCTTTCTGCGCGACCACATGGGCGGCGAGCCGGACATGGCCGATCTGGCCGCCATGACCGCGGCCGACTTCCGGGCCTATCTGGCGTCGCGCACCGCCGAAGGGCTGTCGCGCCCGTCGGTGGCCCGGCACATGTCCACCCTGCGCGGCTTCTTCAAGTTCCTGGACCGCACCGGGCGGCTGTCCAACCAGGCCATCAGCACGGTGCGCAGCCCGCGCCCGCCGCGCCAGTTGCCCCGCCCGCTGGCCGAGGACGAGGCGCGCGACACCCTGGAGACCATCCAGGAGCTGCAGGAGGAGCCCTGGCAGGCGGCCCGCGATCTGGCCCTGCTCACCCTGCTGTACGGCTGCGGCCTGCGCCTGGGCGAGGCCCTGGCCCTCAACATCGGCGATGCCCCCAAGGGCGATACCATGCGCATCACGGGCAAGGGATCCAAGCAGCGCCTGGTTCCGGTCCTGCCCCTGGTCCAGGAGGCGGTGGAAATCTATCTGGCCCAGCGCCCCTACGACCGCAGCCCCGACCAGCCGTTGTTCGTCGGGGCGCGCGGCAAGCGGCTCAATCCCGGCGTCGTGCAGCGCCAGATGCGCCGCCTGCGCGCCCTGCTGGGGCTGCCCGAGACGGCCACCCCGCACGCCCTGCGCCACAGCTTCGCCACGCACCTGCTGGCCCGTGGCGGCGACCTGCGGACCATCCAGGAACTGCTCGGCCATACCTCGCTGGCGGCCACCCAACGGTATACGCAGGTCGATACCACGCGCCTTGCCGCCGTCCACGCCCAGAGCCACCCACGCGGGCGGTAAGCGACCTGCCCTCCCCGCAACCGGTCATCATGGCAGCGCGTTCCTTCGTCAGTCAGGCACCTCAAGACGGAGAAAGCGCACATGCGTAGCCCCAACAGTCGTTCCGAATCCACATCGCGCCGCTGGTCGATGACCCTTGCTGTGGCGGCAACCAGCGCGGTCCTCGCCCTGGGCGCCTGCAACACCATGGAAGGCATCGGCGAAGACACGCAGGCGGCCGGCGCCGGCCTCGAACGCGAAGCCAAGGATGCCCAGAACTAGGAGCCTCCTTTACCCCAGCCCCTGAGTCCTTTGGACGCCGCCCGTGGATGAACTGTCATGCCACTGGCGGCGTTTCCTTTTGACACGGTTCAACGGGATCCGCGGGCGCAAACCGCGGGCGCACGGGAGGATGGGCATGGACTGGGAAAACTCCACCGAACAAGGCCGCCGCTCCTTGATCGCGGCATTCATTCTCACGCTGCTGATCGTCGGGCCGCTGGTGCTCCTCAACGACAGCGAGGACTCGCTGGCCGGGCTGATGGAAGGCACTACGGTATCGGGCCAACTGGCGGTGAGAGAGTAGGATTTTTGGAGGACGCATGAAAGGTCCCGAAGCCACCCGCGCCCGGCCCCTGGCCGAGCGCTTCGCCGATCTGGAAAGCCGCATCCAGGCCCTGGAGGCCAAGGCGCACGCGACGCCGGGCGACCACACCGTCGCCGATCTCATCAACGACCTGCGCAACCGCCGCGACGTGGTGCGCGGTCATCTGGCCGAAAGCCCCACCGCCGAAAGCCCCACCGAAGGCCCTGAGGCGCACTTCGCGGCGCGCGGAACGGCCGCCACCTGGGCCTCGACCAAGGACACCGACAACCCGCCGGGCGACCGCGAAGGCGGGGCGCCCAAGGATCGCTCCAACACCAGCGACGACGTGCGGGAAACCTCTGACCGCCAGACGCCGGCCGCCTACACCACCAACCCCGACCAGCAGGCCGAGGCGGCGTACCGCGATCTTGAGGAAGCCTATGAACGGGCCCTGACGCGGTTCCGGTAGGACGCGCCTATTCGCCGGGCGCGAGGTCGGCGATGGGATCGGTGCTTTCGATCAACGTGCGCAGGCCGGCCGGCAGGCGCGGCTTGGCACGGTTGAGCGCCTCGGACAGGACGGGCAGGCGGCGGCGGGTCCAGCGGATGGCCTGCCGGGCGGCGGCCGATTCGCGGGCCAGCACGGCCAGCCCGGCCAGGAACAGCAGCAGGCCCAGCGGCAGCGGCGTCGGCATCAACAGCAGCCCGACGCCCACCAGCACCCATCCGACGGTCAGCATGCCGCTGCGGCGCGCGAGTTCGCGACAGGCCGCGGCGACGCGACGCAGGGGAGACGGGTGGAGAATGGGATCCTGCGGGTCGCTCAGCATCAACAACACC
Source organism: Rhodospirillaceae bacterium (assembly GCA_041686745.1). GTDB lineage: Bacteria > Pseudomonadota > Alphaproteobacteria > Rhodospirillales > Rhodospirillaceae > Cauispirillum. The sequence continues at coordinate 75,651 of JAWLDH010000004.1, forward strand.
TAAGCGCCTGGAGGCCGCTGTGCAAGCGGCGCTTTTGAGGCAGCCCTTCCCCACAGCAGGGCAAGCGGCCCCAGAAGCGCCACGGCGGCCACCGAGGCGAAGGCCCAGCCCCACCCGGCACCGTCCAGAACCACCCCCAGCGCCAGCGGTCCCAGGAAGCCGGCCAGGAAGCCGATCAGGGAGTGCACCGCCAGCGTGGCGCCGCGCCGCCCGGCCTGCGCGGTCTCCACGGCGCCGGTGGTCAGGGCTGCCGAATCGAGCTGGATGAGCCCGGCATACAGGATGGTCAGCCCGGCCAGGGCGCCATACGGCAGGCCGACCGCGAAGCCCAGCCAGGCCGCCATGGTCCCCGACAGCACCATGTAGACCATCACCGTCCGGGCCCGCCCGAACCGGGTCGCCATCTCGGCCCCGCCGATGCTGGCCGCCATGGCCAACAGGGCACCCAGCGTCGCCACCGTGGCCGGGGCCGGCCATCCGGCCGACACCGCCGCCGCCGCACCGCCCGAGGCGGCCAGGAAGGCGACCACCCACGAGCGGAAGGCGAACAGCTCCCACATGTGCGCCGCGTACCCCAGCACATAGCCCATGGCCGGGCGGTTGCGCAGCACCGGGCGGAAGTCGAGCAAACGGACCTGGGGGCCTTCGGGGCGTTGCGGCGTCACCGGCCGTTGCACCAGCGCGACCGCCACCGCCGCGCCGGCCCCCATGGCCGCGGCGGCGAAGGCCCAGGGCCAGCCGAAGGCGGCGCCGATCTCGCCCGAGGCGAAGTAGCTCGTCGCCGTGCCCAGGCTGAACGCCGCCGTGTACAGCGGCACGGCGCGGGCCTGCGCCTGCGGCGGGATGCGGTCGACCAGCATGCGCAGGCCGGGCATGTAGGTGCCGGCCAGCCCGACCCCGCCCAGCGCCCGCAGCAGCACCGCGCTGACGAAGCCGTCGGCGAACAGCGCGAAGCCGGCCGCAGCCACCGCCGCCAGGGCAGCCCCGCCGGCATAGACCCAGCGGGCGTCCATACGGTCGGTCAGGGCGATCAGCACCGGGGCGGCCAGCGCATAGGCGCCAAAGGTCGCCCCGCTGACCCAGCCGGCCTGCGTGTTGGTCAGCCCCCAGGCCTCCTGAAAGGCCGGCAGCAAGGCGGGGAAGCCGAACACGCCAAGCATGGTCAGCACCTCGGCCAGGCACAGGGCGGCAATGAGGCGGCGTGTCGAGGAGGGCAAATCAGGGTCCTGGGATGCGGTTGAGGGCGGCGCTCATCCTAGTCCTGCGGGCCGTGCGGCCAAACCGTATTCCGTTAAGGGAAATTAGTTGTTGCAAACGCCTCGCATTAGCGGATACAACAAGGGCCTGGATGCGTCGCGGCTCCGCGGCGGACTCCTGTCTCAGACCTTCCTCAACTTAACGGGCGGCCCCTTCCGGAGCCGCCCGCTCTTTTTCGGATACATGGGGCGGTTCCTTCCGGAGCCGCCCGCTCTTTTTCGGATACATGGGGCGGCTCCTTCCGGAGCCGCCCGCTCTTTTTCCGGGAAACGTTCGGGATCACCCCAGCAGGGCGCGCAGCATCCAGGCGGTCTTTTCGTGGACCTGCAGGCGCTGGGTCAGGAGGTCGGCGGTCGGCTCGTCGTGGGCTTCGTCGGCCAGCGGGAACACGGCGCGGGCGGTGCGCACCACGGTTTCCTGGTCCTGCACAAGCTGGGCGATCATCTCCTCGGCCGACGGCACCGTGGTTTCCTCGCGGATGCTGGTCAGGGCGGCGAACTGGGCGTAGGAGCCCGGCGCGGCGACGCCCAGCGACCGGATGCGCTCGGCGATCAGGTCCACGGCCAGGGCGAGTTCGGTGTACTGCGCCTCGAACATCAGGTGCAGGGTGTTGAACATCGGGCCGGTCACGTTCCAATGGAAATTGTGGGTCTTGAGATAGAGCGTGTAGGTGTCGGCCAGCAGACGGGACAACCCCTCGGCGATGCGGATGCGGCTGTCCTCGGACAGGCCGATGTTGATCTGGCGGGCATCGGAAACGACGGACATGGGGTCTCTCCCTGCTTCTGTGGATAATGACGAGGCTCAGTGTGGGGGGATTCGCGCCACAGTTCCAACGACTTGTTGCGCTGCTTTCAATCGACTGGGACGATTGTTCCCGTACGTCTTTATCTGCGGCAACCTTCCTGGCGTCCGGGCGTTTGAGTCGGCACCCCGAAGAGGACGCTCATGCGCCTGATGATACTGCTTGCCCTTGGCGTGGCCGCCCTCCCCGCGCTCGCCCAGACCGCGGAGGAGACGGCTGAGCCGTTGCCGTTCGGGGGCCTGCACGGGCGGGTCATGTTGTCGCATGCCCTGGTCGTCGATCTGATCGAGCAGTATGACCTGACCCTGAACGGCATCGACCCCGACCCCGGCCCCGATCCAGGCTCCACCATCCCCCTGGCCGCGCCGGAGACGCTGGACCGCTGGACGCTGCCGGTGGTCGATGATGCGGCCTCCGCCCTTCAGGCCATGGAAACCCTGGAGCCCGATCTGGCCGATCCCTTCACCATTGCCGAGGCGCGGGCCGCCATCACCGATGTGCAGGACAACTTGGCCTGGGACGATGCCGCCACGGTGGATGCCCTGCACCGACTGGCCGGGCACCTGGGCGCCTTGACCGCCACGCTCCAGCAGGCCGCCCTTCCCCCGGACGATGAGCAGCCCCCGCCGCGCTAGCCGCAACGGCCGGCGGATTTGGTCCGTTGCTCTGGGAATACTGTACGGGAGATGGTCCGATGCGCACGCCCGCCCCTGCTGCCGCCTTCCTCGCCGGATGCCTTATCATCGCAGCCGGTCCGGCCTTTGCCGAGGGCCTGCCCGACCTGATGCGGAAAGAGGAGGCTGCCCGCCCCGGGCCGACCTCCGACGGCGCCGAACAAGGCGTCGGATCCTCCATCACGCGCAGCCTGCGCCCCGAGGCCGGCAGCCCGACACCCTATGTCGGCCCTGGCGAGGACCAGCGCGTGCCCATCCCCCAGGCGCTCGACATGCTGCGCGAGGCCCAGGGCAGCGTGGGCGCCCTTCAGCAGGCGGCCGAAACCCCGCCGCAGGGCGACCCCAAGGCCACCCCCCTGGCCCGCGACGGTCAGCAGGTCCTGCTCCAGGCGCAGCATGCCGTGCAGGCCGTACAGCATTCCGGCGCCGTGCCGACCGACAGCCAGGAGGTCCGCGACAGCCTGCTGAGCATCACCAAATCCCTTAATGCCCTGCATCAGGATCCGGCCGAGGCCGCCGACCTGCTGGCCACGGTGCAGGACGATCTGAGCGCCTTGCAGGCCTCAGCCGAACAGGCAACGCTGGTGCCGCCGAGCGACCGCTGACGACAAATGGGGCGGTCCCACAGCCCGCTGGCCCGGTATCGCCGGCCGGCCTTGCGTGCTATACCATAGTACCGACGTCGGCTTCTCAGGGCACAGGATGACACAGGCGGCACAGTACGACCTCTTGCTGGCGGCTCTCTTCGTGGCAGGGGTCCTTGCACTGTTCGTGGCTGGCAGGGTCGCGGGGCTGTGGCGCCGCCGCGCCAGGGGTGCTCCGGGGAGCGACTCCGCGAAGTATCTCGCGCTGGTCGATACGGCGGTCGATCCCATCGTGGTCATCGATGCCGTGGGCACCGTCCAGTCCTTCAACCCCGCCGCCGAGCGCACCTTTGGATATGCCGCCGCCGAGGTGATCGGCCGCAACGTCAAGATGCTGATGGGCGAGCCCCATCATTCGCGCCACGACGACTATTTGCGCCGCTACCTGGAGACCAACGAGCCCCGCATCATCGGCACCGGCCGGGAGGTGGAGGGCCTTCGCAAGGACGGCTCCAGTTTTCCGCTCGAACTGTCGGTCGGGGAATGGAAGGCGGACGGCAAGCCGTTCTTCACCGGCATCATGCGCGACATCACCGAACGGAAGCTGGCCGAACAGGCGCTGACCCGCGAACGCGACCGGGCCGAGGCCGAGAAGGAACGGGCCGAAGCCGAAAAGGCGCGGGCCGAGGCCGAACGCGACCGCGCCGAACGGGCCGCCCGCACCAAGACCAACTTCCTCGCCGCCGCCAGCCACGACCTGCGCCAGCCCGTGCAGAGCCTCATCTTCCAGGCCCACGCCCTCGGCCAGCGCATCACCGATCCCGAGACGGCCCCCATTCTGGGCCGCCTCAACGAGAGCCTCGACAGCCTGCGCAGCCTGCTCGACGGATTGCTCGACATGTCGCGCCTGGAAGCCGGCGCGGTGCAACCGCGCGTCGAAGTGGTCGATCTGGGCCACCTGATCGACCGCCTGAGCGCCGACCTGCGTCCGGCCGCCGAGACCAAGGGATTACGGCTGCGCACCGTTCCCCGCGCGGCGTGGACCCGCAGCGACCCGGTGCTGCTGGAGCGCATGGTCCGCAACCTGCTGGAAAACGCCGTGGTCCATACGCGCCGAGGGCAGGTTCTGGTCGGCGTTCGTGGGGCCGGCGCGCACTGGCGCATCGACGTGATCGACAGCGGCCCCGGCATCCCGCCCGACCGTCAGGCCGACATCTTCGACGAGTTCGTGCAGCTCGACAACGACGACAGCAGCCAGGGCCTCGGCCTGGGCCTGTCGATCGTGCACCGGCTGTCCAAGTTGCTCGACCACCCGGTCACGCTGGTCAGCAGGCACCGCCATGGCACGCGGTTTTCCATCCGCGTGCCGCGCGTCGATGTGGCGTCCCCGGGCGCCCCCAAGACGGCCCCCGGAGCCGTGCCCGGCTCTGCCGGCGGGCCGCTGGTGGTCATCGACGACGAGGCGCTGATCGCCCTCGGCCTGCGCGACCTGCTCGAATCCTGGGGCCACGAGGTGATCATCGCCGGGTCATGGGCCGAGGCCCTGCGCACCCTGACCAGCCAGGGCCACACGCCGTCGGCCATCCTGACCGACTACCGCCTGGGCGCGGGCGAAACCGGCACCGACGCCATCCGCCTGCTGCGCGACCACTTCGGGGCCGACATCCCCGCCCTGGTGATGACCGGCGACACCGCCCCCGACCGCCTGCGCACCCTCAACAGCCAGGGCCTCGACGTGCTGCACAAACCCATCACCCCGGCCGACCTGGCCGCCGGCCTGAAGCGGCTGGGGCGGTAGGGGGAACAAGAAGAATGCGGGCTTTGCCCGCACCCGCCAGGAGGCGGCGGCCTCCTGGACCTCGGGAATGAAAGATCCCATAATAATTCAAGATCTCGCACCCGCGAAGGCGGGCGCCTAGGGTGTGAACAATATCGGTCGTAGTTTTCTCCACGAGCCTGGGTTCCCGCCTTCGCGGGAACGACGTGTTTATTAATGGTGACTGTGCACGGCATTCTCTTATATTACTCTGCAGGCAGATAGTGTTGTCGTCTGCTTCGCTGCGCGCCGCTTGGCTCCGTCAAGTCACGAGGTCAAGGAGGCCAGCCTCCTTGCGGGTCCGGGCAGAGCCCGGCCTTATGTCAGCGCCAATGCGCCTGCGCGGGAACGACGAGTTCATTTAATGAACCAAAAAAGGGCGGAGCCACGTGGCTCCGCCCCTTTCGTACCAGCCGTGAGGCCGGGTCTTAGATATGCAGCGGGCGCTTGTCCACGGCGAGCATGGCTTCCTTGATGGATTCGCCGAGCTGCGGGTGGGCGTGGCTGGTGTAGCCGATGTCGTCCCAGGCGGCGCCGAATTCCATGCCGACGACGATTTCCTGGATCAGGTCACCGGCCATGGCGCCGATGATGTGGGCGCCGAGCACGCGGCCGGTCTTGGCGTCGGCCAGGACCTTCACGAAGCCGTCGGTGTCGTTCATCGAGCGGGCGCGGCCGTTGGCGCTGAACGGGAACTTGCCGACGGCGTACTCGACGCCGGCGTCCTTGAGCTGTTCCTCGGTCTTGCCGACCATGGCGACCTCGGGGTGGGTGTAGACCACCGACGGGATGCAGCCGTAGTTGACGTGGCCGGACTGGCCGGCGATCAGTTCGGCCACCGCGACGCCCTCCTCCTCGGCCTTGTGGGCCAGCATCTGGCCGCCGATGACGTCACCGATGGCGAAGATGCCCTGGACCGGGGTCTGGTAGTACTCGTCCACGGTCAGGAAGCCGCGCTCGTCGGGCGCGATGCCGACGCTGTCGAGGCCCAGGCCGTTGGTGTACGGACGGCGGCCGATGGCGACCAGCACGACGTCGGCCTCGATGGTCTGGGCGTCGCCGCCCTTGGCCGGCTCGACGGTCAGCTTCACGCCGTGCTTGCCGGTCTTGGCGCCGGTGACCTTGGTCCCGAGCATGAAGTTCAGGCCCTGCTTGGCCAGCAGGCGCTGCATCTGCTTGCGGACTTCGGCGTCCATGGGCGGCAGGATGACGTCGAGGTATTCGACCACGGTGACCTCGGCGCCCAGGCGGCGCCACACCGAACCCAGCTCCAGGCCGATGACGCCGGCCCCGATGACGACCATCTTCTTGGGCACCTTGGGCAGGTTCAGCGCGCCGGTCGACGACACGATGGCCTTTTCATCGATCTCGACGCCGGGCAGCGGAGTGACCTCGGACCCGGTGGCGATGACGATGTTCTTGGCCTTGATCGTGCCGGCGTTCTCGCCTTCGACCTCGATGGTGTCGGCGGCGGTGATCTTGCCGGCCCCGCGGATGTAGGTGACCTTGTTCTTCTTGAACAGGAACTCGATGCCGCCGGTGTTGTCGGCCACGACCTTGTCCTTGTGGCCCAGCATCTTGGCCAGGTCGAGCTTCACGCCCGAGGCCTCGACACCGATGTCGGCCATGTGGTGGGCGGCCATCTCGTAGACATGGCTGGTGTGCAGCAGGGCCTTGGACGGGATGCAGCCGACGTTCAGGCAGGTGCCGCCGAGAGCGCCGCGCTTTTCAACGCAGGCGACCTTCATGCCGAGCTGCGCGGCGCGAATCGCGCACACATAGCCGCCCGGCCCGCCGCCGATGACCACGAGATCGTAGGTGTCAGACATGAAACCGTTTCCTTACTGAAATGGGTGGTGCGGGGGGTGATGGCGACAGAGGTTTTGAACCACAGAGGCACAGAGACACAGAGGGTGCGGAGCAGATCCCGCCGCAGGCGGAGTGCTGGTTTGGGGTAGGTTGCGCTGCGCGCGGAAATCCGCCACCGCCTCGACCTCATCGCCCCCTCTGTGCCTCTGTGTCTCTGTGGTTCCCCTTCGGTTTCAAAGCCGAGACGCGCCGCCCCCCATGAAACTGCGGGAGGCCGAAGCCTCCCGCAAGTCGATTACATTTCCAGCAGCACGCGCGCCGGGTCTTCCAGGGCTTCCTTGACGCGCACCAGGAACGTCACGGCTTCCTTGCCGTCGATGATGCGGTGGTCGTAGGACAGGGCCAGATACATCATCGGGCGGGCCTGGATGGAGCCGTCGGGCATGACCATCGGGCGCATCTGGGTCTTGTGCATGCCCAGGATGGCCGACTGCGGGGGGTTCAGGATGGGGGTGGACAGCAGCGAGCCGTACACGCCGCCGTTGGACACGGTGAAGGTGCCGCCGGACATGTCTTCCATGGTCAGCTTGCCGTCACGGGCCTTCTTGCCATAGGCGCCGATGTCCTTTTCGATCTGCGCCATCGACTTGATGTCGCAGTCGCGGACCACCGGCACCACCAGGCCCTGCGGCCCACCGACGGCCACGGCCACGTCGTAGTAGTTCTTGTAGACGATCTCGTCGCCATCGATCTCGGCATTGACGGCCGGCAGCTCCTGGAGCGCCGTGACGCAGGCCTTGATGAAGAACGACATGAAGCCCAGGCGGACGCCGTGCTTCTTCTCGAAGCCGTCCTTGTACTGGTTGCGCAGGGCCATGACCGCGGTCATGTCCACCTCGTTGAAGGTGGTCAGGATGGCGGCGGTGTTCTGCGCATCCTTCAGACGCTCGGCGACGCGGCGGCGCAGGCGGGTCATCTTGACCCGTTCCTCACGCGGACCGGCCGGAGCGGCGGTGGCGGCGGACCCGACCGACATGGACGCCTGAGCGGCGGACGCCGGAGCGGAAGCCGGGGCAGCCTTGGCGGCCGGAGCAGCCTTGGCGCCGCCCTGCATGAACGCCAGGACGTCTTCCTTGGTCAGACGGCCGTCCTTGCCGGACGCCGGGATCTTGCCGGCGTCGAGGTTGTTCTCCTCGACCAGCTTGCGCACGGCCGGCGGCAGCGGATGGGCCAGATTGGCGGACGCAGCCGCCGGGGCCTTCGGCGTCTCCGGCTGGGCGGCCGGCTTGTTGACGGCCGGAGCGGCGGCCGGCTTCTCGGTGTCGGTGGTCTTGGCGGCGGCCGGCTTGGCGGCCGGGGCGTCGTCGCCCTCGGCCAGCACGCACAGCACGGCGCCCACTTCAACCTCGGCGCCCTCGGCGGCGACGATTTCCTGGATCGTGCCGGCGGCGGGGGCCGGAACCTCGACCGTCACCTTGTCGGTTTCAAGCTCGAGCAGGGGCTCGTCGACGGCGACGGTGTCCCCCACCTTCTTGAACCACTTGGCGACGGTGCCTTCGGAGACGGACTCGCCCAGCGCGGGCACTTTGATTTCGATGGCCATGTCATCCTCGATTGTGATGTCGTCGCGTGCGCTTCGTTAACTGGGCGGTCTTCACTGCCCCATCTGGGACAGCCGCGTGGCGCGGCTGAACGGCTGGGCCAGATCGTCCCAGGCCCCGGTCAGGGCTTCGGCGATCAGGGTGTTCTGTTCGTTGACGTGCTTCTTCAGGCTGCCGGTGGCGGGCGACGCCGCCGCCTTGCGCCCGACGTACTTGGCGCGCGTGCGGTCCAGTTCCTCGGCAATGCTGTCGAGGCGGAGCTTCACGAAGGTCCAGTACCCGGCGTTGGCCGGCTCTTCCTGGCACCACACCACTTCGGCGTTGGCGTAGCGCTTGATTTCCTTGGCCACCGCATCGCGCGGCCACGGGTAGAGCTGTTCGACACGCACCAGGGCGACGTCGTCGATGCCCTGTTCCTCGCGGGCCTGCAGCAGGTCGTAGTAGACCTTGCCCGAGCACAGGACGACGCGACGGACCTTGTCGTCGGCGACCAGCGGAGCGTGCTCGGTGATGACCCGGCGGAAGTGCGAGCCCGGCCCGAAATCGGCCAGCGGGGAAATCGCCAGCTTGTGACGCAGCAGGGACTTCGGCGTCATCACGATCAGCGGCTTGCGGAAGTTGCGCCGCACCTGCCGGCGCAGGGCATGGAAGTAGTTGGCCGGCGTGGTGATGTTGCAGACCTGCATGTTGTCTTCGGCGCAGAGCTGCAGATAGCGCTCCGGACGGGCCGAGGAATGCTCCGGGCCCTGGCCTTCGTAGCCGTGCGGCAGCAGGACCACCAGGCCCGACATGCGCAGCCACTTGCTTTCGCCCGAGCTGATGAACTGGTCGAAAATGACCTGCGCGCCGTTGGCGAAGTCGCCGAACTGCGCTTCCCACAGGGTCAGGCCGTTGGGCTCGGCCAGCGAGAAGCCGTATTCGAAGCCCAGGACCGAGAACTCGGACAGCGGGCTGTCGATGACCTCGAAGTGGGCCTGCCCATCACGGATGTGGTTGAGCGGGATGTAGCGGTTTTCGTTGGCCTGGTCGGTCAGCACCGCATGGCGCTGCGAGAAGGTGCCGCGCCCGACGTCCTGGCCGGACAGGCGGACGGACGTCCCTTCGGCCAGCAGGGTGCCGAAGGCCAGCGCTTCGCCGGTCGACCAGTCGATGCCCTGGCCGGTCGAGAACATCTCGGCCTTGCCCTTGAGCTGGCGCACGATCTTGCGGTTGGCGTCAAAGGTTTCCGGCACGTTCGACAGGGCCTTGCCGACTTCCTGGAGGACGGCGTCGGAGACCGGGGTTTCGTACTGCCGGTACTCTTCCTCGTCCGCCATCTGGACCAGGCCCTTCCAGCGGCCTTCCAGCCAGTCGGCCTTGTTGGGCTTGTAGGCCGAAGCCTCCTGGAACTGCTGCTCCAGGCGGTCCTGGAAGGCGCCGTAGACGGCGTCGGCCTCGTCCTGGGTCAGGACGCCCTCGGCCACCAGCTTGTCGGCGTACAGCGCGCGGGTGGTCGGGTGCTTGGCGATGCGGTCGTACATCTGCGGCTGGGTGAAGGCCGGCTCGTCCGACTCGTTGTGGCCGTGGCGGCGGTAGCACACCATGTCCACCACGATGTCCGACTTGAAGGTGTGGCGGTACTCGGTGGCGATGCGGGCGACGTGGATGACCGCCTCGGGGTCGTCACCGTTGACGTGCAGGATCGGCGCCTGGACCATCTTCGCCACGTCCGAGGCATAGGTGCCCGAACGCGAGTACTGCGGCGCGGTGGTGAAGCCGATCTGGTTGTTGATGATGAAGTGGATGGTGCCGCCGGTACGGTAGCCCTTGAGCTGCGACAGCCCCAGGCATTCCGGCACCAGGCCCTGGCCGGCGAACGCGGCGTCGCCGTGCAGCAGAACGGCCAGCACGCGGGTGCGTTCGGTGTCGTTCAGCTGGCCCTGGCGGGCGCGCACCTTGCCGAGCACCACCGGGTCCACCGCTTCGAGGTGCGACGGGTTGGCCTGCAGCGACAGGTGGACGGTCTTGCCGTCGAAGTCGCGGTCGGCCGAGGTCCCCAGGTGGTACTTCACGTCGCCCGAGCCCTGGACGTCGTCCGGGTTGGCGGCGTTGCCCTGGAATTCGGAGAAGATGTTGCGGTAGGGCTTGTGCAGGATGTTGGCCAGCACGTTCAGGCGGCCACGGTGGGCCATGCCGAACACCACTTCCTCGACACCCAACTGGCTGCCGCGCTTGAGCACCTGTTCGATGGCGGGGATGACGGACTCGCCGCCCTCAAGGCCGAAACGCTTGGTGCCGGTGTACTTGATCTGCAGGAAGCGCTCGAAGCCCTCGGCCTCGGTCAGGCGCTCCAGGATGGTCTTCTTGCCGAGGTCGGTGAACTCGGTGATGTTGCGCGAGCCTTCCATGCGCTGCTGGATCCAGGCCTTCTGGTCGGGATCCTGGATGTGCATGAACTCGACGCCGATCGACCCGCAATAGGTCTTCTTCAGCACCGAGATGATCTTGCGCAGGGACGCCTTTTCACCCAGGCCCAGCACGTTGTCGATGAAGATCTCGCGGTCGAGATCGGCATCGCCGAAGCCGTAGGTGCGGTAGTCCAGTTCGGGGTGGGGGGTCGGATCGACCAGGCCCAGCGGGTCCAGGGCGGCCTGCAGGTGGCCGCGCACACGGAACACGCGGATCATCATCAGGGCGCGGATGCTGTCGAGCACGCGCGAACGCACTTCGCCCTCGGGCACGCCGGCGGTTGCGGCGGGCGCAGCGGCGCCATCACCCTTCTTCTTGGCCGGTGCGGGCGGTGCGTCGGGGTCCGCCGCGCCGATGACCTTGCGGGCCCCGCGGTCCCAACTCGGGCCGCTGACCTCGCGGGCCAGAGCGTCGGGGTCGTCCATCAACTCACGGAACACGCCGACCCAGCTCTGATCGACCGCGGAGGGATCGTCCAGGTAGCGCTGATAGAGTTCGGCGATGAAGGTGGCGTTGGTCCCAGAGAAAATCGAAGCTTCCACGCTTCCGACCCTTCGTTTTGCCCGGTTGGCCCAAGAGTGTGGTTCGAGGCCGGCGCGGCCGGGTTACCGTGCAGGCCCGAGCCCTGTCCTTTTTGTGCGTCGTGAAACACCGGGGCTGCGGGGGGCAAAGGACAGCCACCCCCCGCATCCGGTTGGGGAGCCTTAGCCCTTGAGCTGGGTCACCATGGTCGAGCCCAGCGCCGCCGGGCTGTCCGCCACGGCGATACCGGCCGAACGCATGGCCTCCATCTTGGCTTCGGCAGTGCCCTTGCCGCCGGAGATGATCGCACCGGCATGGCCCATGCGCTTGCCCGGCGGGGCGGTGACACCGGCGATGAAGCCGACCATCGGCTTCTTCACCTTCTGCGCCTTGATGAACTCGGCGGCTTCTTCCTCGGCCGAACCACCGATCTCACCAATCATGATGATGCCTTCGGTTTCCGGGTCCTTGAGGAACATCTCAAGGCAATCGATGAAGTTGGTGCCGTTGACCGGGTCACCACCGATGCCGATGCAGGTCGACTGACCCAGGCCGGCAGCGGTCGTCTGCGCGACGGCTTCGTACGTCAGGGTGCCCGAACGGGACACCACGCCGATCTTGCCGCGCTGGTGGATGTGACCGGGCATGATGCCGATCTTGCACTCGCCGGGGGTGATGACGCCCGGGCAGTTCGGACCGACCAGACGGGTCTTGGAGTTCTGCAGGGCGCGGTAGACGCGCACCATGTCCAGCACCGGAATGCCTTCGGTGATGCAGACGGCCAGCTCCAGCTCGGCGTCGATGGCCTCGAGGATGGCATCGGCGGCGAACGGCGGCGGCACGTAGATCACCGTGGCGTTGGCGCCGGTGCGCTCCTTGGCCTCGGCCACGGTGTCGAACACCGGCAGGTCGAGGTGCTTGGTGCCACCCTTGCCCGGCGTCACGCCACCGACCATCTTGGTCCCGTAGGCGATGGCCTGCTCGGAGTGGAAGGTGCCCTGCGAGCCGGTGAAGCCCTGACAGATGACCTTGGTGTCCTTACCAACGAGAACGGCCATTACTTCGCCTCCTTCACGGCCTTGACGACCTTTTCAGCCGCGTCCGCCAGATTGTCGGCGGCGATGATCGGCAGGCCGGATTCACTCATGATCTTCTTGCCCAGTTCCACGTTGGTGCCTTCGAGGCGGACCACCAGCGGAACGTTGAGCGACACTTCACGGGCAGCGGCCACCACGCCTTCGGCGATGACGTCGCAGCGCATGATGCCGCCGAAGATGTTGACCAGGATGCCTTCGACGTTGGGGTCGCGCAGGATGATCTTGAACGCGGTGGTGACGCGCTCCTTGGTGGCCCCGCCGCCGACGTCCAGGAAGTTGGCCGGCGCACCGCCGTACAGCTTGATGATGTCCATGGTCGCCATGGCCAGGCCGGCGCCGTTGACCATGCAGCCGATGGAGCCGTCGAGCTTGATGTAGTTCAGCGAGTGGCGCGCGGCTTCGATTTCGGAGGGGTCTTCCTCGTCCTCGTCGCGCAGTTCCTCGATGTCCTTGTGACGGTACAGGGCGTTGTCGTCGAAGCCCATCTTGCAGTCCAGGGCCACGATGCCACCCTCGCCGGTCACGACCAGCGGGTTGATCTCGAGCAGCGCCACGTCCAGCTCGTTGAAGCACTTGAAGATGCCGGTCAGGGCCTTGACGAACGCGCCGACCTGCTTGCCTTCAAGACCCAGCGCGAAGGCCAGCTTGCGGCAATGGAAGCCGGAAATGCCGGTCGCCGGATCGATGTCCTGGACCAGGATCTTTTCCGGGGTGTGGGCGGCCACTTCCTCGATGTCCATGCCGCCTTCGGTCGACGCCATGATGGACACGCGCGACGAGGCGCGATCGACCAGCATTGACAGGTACAGCTCGCGCTTGATGTCGCAGCCGTCTTCGATGTAGACGCGCTTGACTTCCTTGCCCTCGGCACCGGTCTGGTGGGTCACCAGGGTGTTGCCCAGCATGGCTTCGGCGTTGTCGCGAACGTCCTCGACCGACTTGACGACGCGGACGCCGCCCTTGGTGCCGGCTTCGGTTTCCTTGAAGGTGCCCTTGCCGCGCCCACCAGCGTGGATCTGCGACTTGACCACGAAGACGGGGCCGCCGAGTTCCTTGGCCACCCGCTCGGCTTCATCGGGCGTGTACGCCACGCCGCCGCGCAGGACCGGCACGCCGAACTTCTTCAGCAGCTCCTTCGCCTGATACTCATGAATGTTCATCGACTGGTCGCCTTGTTCCGTTGGCCCAATTGACTTGGGAGGTCGTGCGAAATGGCCCCGGCGCGATCACGCGCCAGGGCCAAAAAGAGTGTTACTTCGACAGCATTTCCTTGGACAGGGCGATCAGGTCACGAACGGTGCCCACGGACTTCTCGAAGCCCGCCTTTTCCTCGGCATTCAGTTCGATCTCGACCACCTTCTCCACGCCGTTCTCGCCGATGATCACCGGCACGCCGACGTAGATGCCGTCCTGGCCATACTGGCCGTCAACCCAGGCGGCGCAAGGCAGCAGGCGACGCTGGTTCTTGAGGTAGGCCTCGGCCATCTGCACGCCGGCCGCGGCCGGAGCATAGAACGCCGAACCGGTCTTGAGCAGGCCGACGATCTCGGCGCCGCCGTCACGGGTGCGCTGGATGATCTGGTCGAGCTTTTCCTGCGTGGTCCAGCCCATCTTCACCAGGTCGGGCAGCGGAATGCCGGCCACGGTGGAGTAGCGGGCCAGCGGCACCATGGTGTCGCCATGGCCGCCCAGCACGAACGCGGTGACGTCCTGGACCGAAACGTTGAATTCCTCGGACAGGAAGTAGCGGAAGCGCGCCGAGTCCAGCACGCCGGCCATGCCGACGACCTTGTTGTGCGGCAGGCCCGAGGCTTCGCGCAGCACCCACACCATCGCATCGAGCGGGTTGGTGATGCAGATCACGAAGGCGTTCGGGCAGTTTTCCTTGATGCCCTTGCCGACCGACGCCATCACCTTGGCGTTGGTGCCGACCAGGTCGTCGCGGGACATGCCGGGCTTGCGCGGCACACCGGCGGTCACGATCACGACGTCGGCGCCGGCGATGGCGCTGTAGTCGTTGGCGCCGGAGTAGGCGCAATCAACGCCTTCGATCGCGGTGGACTGAGCGATGTCCAGGCCCTTGCCCTGGGGAGTCCCCTCGGCGATGTCGAACAGGACGACATCGCCCAGGTCCTTCAGGCCGATCAGGTGAGCCAGGGTGCCGCCAATGTTGCCGGAACCGACCAGAGCGATTTTCTTACGTGCCATGGAAATCCCTCTTCATATCGAAATGGGTTTGGTTGACTACCACCCCGCTCGGCGCCAGCGGCAACCCTAACGGGCGGCTCTCGATAACGTGTTTCCACCCGATAGGCAAGGGCCTTCCGGGGGCATGACGGACATTCAGAATACTGATTGCGTAAGATTATTCCACGGCTTTCGGGCCATCGGGAGCATCCGGAGGGGACAAAAGATGACCAATCCGTGAAAAATCACCGCACTACCCGTCAACCACCCCTTCGGGTAGGCGCCCGGAGGGCCTGCCGTGGCCCCGGTGTGGGTCTCGTGTGGGCTTGCCGCCCTGCACAATGCATCAGGTGCGGCAGGTTCTCAACGGGCAAGGCCGCGCGGAGTGTTTCGGGGCAAAAATCTTTCGTGCGGCGCGCGACTCGGCACTTTACGGCAGATGCTTGGCCCCCAGGTAATCCTCGGACTGCATTTCCATCAGGCGGGACACCGTGCGCTGGAACTCGAAGGCGCCGTCGCCGGTCGGGTACAGCGCCTCGGGCGGAGCGTCGGCGCTCATGGCCAGCAGGGTGCGGTGCTCGTACAGGGCATCGACCAGGGTGACGAAGCGGCGCGCCGCGTTGCGGTTCTCCGGCCCCAGGCGCGGCACCCGGTCGACCACCACGGCATCGAACACCGAGGCGATGTGCATGTAGTCGGCCGGCCCCAGCGGCTGTTCGCACAGGTCGTGAAAGGAGAACCGCGCCACGTCGCCCGCCGCGCGCGGCACCGGCACGCGGCGGCCCGACACGAACACGGCGTCCGAGCGCACCGGGCGGCCATTGGCCAGATGCGTGAACAGGGCGTCGAGGGCCTTGTCGGTGTCCGGTGCCAGCGGCGTGTGGAACACCGGCGAGCCCTTGAGGCGGCCCAGGCGGTAATCGGTTTCCGAGGCCAGGTGCAGCAGGTCCAGCTTGTCCTTGATCTGGGCGATGAAGGGCAGGAACTTCTCGCGCTGCAGGCCGTCCTTGTACAGGTCGTCGGGGTGGCGGTTGGACGTGGTGACGACCACGGCGCCGCGCTCCATCAGTTCCTGGAACACCCGGCCGACGATCATGGCGTCGGCGATGTCGTGGACCTCAAGTTCGTCCAGACACAGCAGCCAGCCGCGCTCGACCATGCGGGTGGCCAGCGGCGGCACCGGGTCGTGATGCTCGCGCCGCCCGGCCCGCCAGGCGTGGATCTCGGAATGGAAGTCGCGCATGAACTCCTGGAAGTGCAGGCGCCGCTTGGCCTGCACTGGGGCGGTGCGGAAGAACAGGTCCATCAGCATGGACTTGCCGCGCCCCACCGGCCCATAGAGGTACAGCCCCTGCGGCGGAGTCGGCGCCCGTTCGCGGCGGGCCAGCCCGAAGCGGGCCTTCCAGCCGGGCGCGCCGGTGGCCGGCTGGTAGCCGCGCAGGGCGTGATGCAGGCTTTCGAGCTTTTCCACCGCCAGGGCCTGGACGGGGTCGTGCTTCAGCCCGCCAGCGGCAAGCTTGGCCCGGTAGAGGGACAACGGTGTGTCGGTCATCAGGGTGCGTCTTTTGGTGCGTCGGGGTGCGGGATGGTCGCGCAGGTCCCGCGCCCATGGCCGGACGCAGGTGCGAAAACACCCCCCAGCTACATAGACGCCCCCCGCCCCCGGCGCAACGGCGGAGAGGCCAGGACCGTTACCCGACATACGGATTGGCGACGGATGACGAAGGAGATCGGTATGCTCAAGTTCCTGGGAAGCGCCGTCGGCATCATCTTCCTGATCGGCCTGCTGGTGGTGATCGGGCTGCTGGCGCTCATTTTCTGAAGGCAAAACGCGCCGCAGGAGGGGCCCCCTGCGGCGCGTTCTGTTTTCCTCGATGCGCGACCTTATGCCGAAGCGGCAGCCTCGTGGTCGGCGTTCAGCTTGTCGACCAGGGCGTCGAGGACTTCGGCCGCCATGTCGTGGTCGATCTGGCAGGTTCCGGCCGCCTGGTGGCCGCCGCCGCCGTATTCCAGCATCAGCTTGCCGATGTTGCTGGGACTGGACTTGTCGAAAATGGACTTGCCCACGGCATACACCACGTTCTGGTTCTGGAACCCGCGCATGGCGTGGATGGACACCGTCACGTTGGGGAACAGGGCATAGATCATGAACCGGTTGCCGGCGTAGATGGTTTCCTCGTCCCGCAAGTCGAGGACGACGACCTTGCCGCGCACCGTGGCGCAGTCCTGGACCTGCTTGGTGAACTTCGGCTCGTGGTCGAAGTACAGGTCGGTGCGTTCGCGGACGTCGGGCAGGGCCAGCACTTCCTCGATGGTGTGGTCGACGCAGTAGTCGATCAGCTCCATCATCAGCTGGTAGTTGGAAATGCGGAAGTCGCGGAAGCGGCCCAGGCCGGTGCGGGCGTCCATGATGAAGTTCATCAGGTTCCAGCCGGTCGGCGCCAGCACCTCGCCGATGGAGAAGTTGGCCGAGTCGCCCTTGTCGACGGCTTCCATCATCTCGTCGGAGATGCGCGGCAGCTTGGCGGCCCCGCCGTAATAGTCATACACCACGCGGGCGGCCGACGGCGCGTCCGGGTGGATGATGTGGTTGTCCCGCTTGCCGACGCGCAGGGTCTCCGACAGATGGTGGTCGAAGGCCAGATGCACACCCTCGACATAGGGCAGGTTGGTGGTGATGTCGCGGCCGGTGATCTCGATCTTGCCGTCCTGCATGTCCTTGGGATGGACGAACTTGATGTCGTCGATCAGGCCCAATTCCTTGAGGATCATCGCGCACACCAGGCCGTCGAAGTCACTGCGCGTGACCAGACGATACTTGTTCCCTTCGGCCATGGCGACCCCACTCCCTGACAAACCTATACGAATCCGATGGACACACCTTACTGTTGCCCGCGCTGCGGCGCAATTGGACATGACGGCCCGGACGCACTGTCTCGCGCTTGCAATGGGCCGGGTTATGGTTTATCACCCTCGGCTTCCGAACCATGAGCGGCGCGGCGGAGCGTCAGGCCTTCCTTTGGGGGCCCGGCGCCGGGCATGCCCAGTCGCTCGATTTCAAGAACCC
Source organism: Rhodospirillaceae bacterium (assembly GCA_041686745.1). Classification (GTDB taxonomy): domain Bacteria; phylum Pseudomonadota; class Alphaproteobacteria; order Rhodospirillales; family Rhodospirillaceae; genus Cauispirillum. Next base: position 93,518 of record JAWLDH010000004.1, read on the forward strand.
TCCTCGGAGTTTTCGAAATGCCCAAGATGAAGACCAAGAGCGCCGCCAAAAAGCGGTTTCGCCTGACTGCCTCGGGCAAGGTCCGTGGCAACGTCGCCTACAAGCGTCACATGCTGCGCAACAAGCCGAAGCAGATGAAGCGCCAGGCGCGCGGGACCTTCGTTCTGAACGATTGCGACGCCCGCATCGTGAAGAAGTTCCTGCCCTACGGCTAAGCTTGTTGAAGACCTCGTCAGGAGACCGTTGAATGTCCCGTATCAAGCGCGGCGTGACCACCCACGCCCGTCACAAGAAGATCATCAAGCTCGCCAAGGGCTATCGCGGCCGCAACTCGACCAACTTCCGCATTGCGATCGAGAAGGTCGAAAAGGCCCTGCGCTACGCTTACCGCGACCGTCGCAACAAGAAGCGCGACTTCCGTGGCCTGTGGATCCAGCGCATCAACGCCGCGTCGCGTGAGCACAACATGCCCTACTCCCGCTTCATGGACGGCCTGAAGAAGGCCGGCATCGAGCTGGACCGCAAGGTGCTCGCCGACCTGGCCGTGCGTGAGCCGGCGTCGTTTGGTTCGCTCGTCGAAAAGGCCAAGGCGGCCCTCGGCTGAGCGACCCCCGGCGTGCAAGCGCCAGGGCACAGACGCTAAGACTGCGAGGGGGCTGCCTTCCCAAAGGCGGCCCCTTTTGCCTGTTTGATTACTCCTCCTGAAGGACGTTCCGCATGGACAAGCTGGAAGAGCTGCGGGCCGAGCTGTTGAGCGCGGTCGAGGATGCCTCCGATACCGACACGCTGGACAAGGTCCGCGTCGCCGCGCTCGGCAAGAAGGGCCGCATCACCGACATGATGAAGGGCCTGGGCGGCATGGACGCCGACGCCCGCCGCACCGCCGGCGCCGCGCTGAACGCGCTCAAGGATGCCGTGGCCGAGGCCATCGACACCCGCAAGCAGGCGCTTGAGGCCGACGCCCTGAACGCCCGGCTGGCCCGCGAGCGCATCGACGTCACCCTGCCGGTGCGCCCGGAGACCGCCGGCGCCCTGCACCCGATCAGCCAGACCATCGACGAGGTGGTGGCGATCTTCGGGCAGATGGGCTTCACCCTGGCCGAGGGGCCGGACGTCGAGGACGACTTCCACAACTTCACCGCCCTGAACTTCCCGCCCGGCCATCCGGCGCGCGACATGCACGACACGTTCTTTTTGAACGAGCGCGAGGACGGCACGCGGCACCTGCTGCGCACCCACACCTCGCCGGTGCAGATCCGCACCATGCAGACGACCGAGCCGCCCATCCGCACCATCTGCCTGGGCCGCACCTACCGCTGCGACTCGGACATGACGCACACCCCGATGTTCCACCAGATCGAAGGCCTGGTGATCGACAAGGCGACCCACATGGGCCACCTCAAGGGCGTGCTGAAGGAATTCATCGAGGCCTATTTCGAGGTCGACGCCGTCCCCATGCGCTTCCGCCCGTCGTTCTTCCCGTTCACCGAGCCGTCGGCCGAGGTCGATATCGGCTGTTCGCGCAAGGGCGGCGAACTGAAGATCGGCCAGGGCGACGACTGGCTGGAAATCCTCGGCTGCGGCATGGTCCACCCCAACGTGCTCAAGGCCTGCGGCTACGACCCGCAGGTCTACCAGGGCTTTGCCTTCGGCATGGGCCTGGAGCGCATCGCCATGCTCAAGTACGGCATTCCCGACCTGCGCACCTTCTTCGAATCGGACCTGCGCTGGCTGCGCCACTACGGCTTCGCGAGCCTTGATGTACCGACCGTCACCGGAGGGCTGACCCGATGAAGTTCACCCTGTCCTGGCTCAAGGACCACCTTGAGACCGATGCCAGCCTGGCCGAGATCGGCCGCACCCTGACCATGATCGGGCTGGAGGTCGAGGCCATCCACGACCCCGGCGCCGAACTGGCCGACTTCATCGTCGGGCATGTGCGCAGCGCCGAAAAGCACCCCGACGCCGACAAGCTGCAGGTCTGCGCGGTCGATACCGGGTCCGAGATGGTCCAGGTGGTGTGCGGCGCGCCCAACGCGCGGGCCGGCCTGAAGGTCGTGCTGGCCCGCCCCGGCGCGACCATTCCGGTCGATGGCACCAAGCTGAAGAAGGGCAAGATTCGCGGCGTCGAGAGCATGGGCATGATGTGCTCGTCGCGCGAACTGAACCTCGGCGACGACCACGCCGGCATCATCGAACTGCCCGCCGACGCCCCGACCGGCGCCCCGGTGACCCAGGTCCTGCCGGCCGATCCGGTCATCGACATCGCCATCACGCCCAACCGCGCCGATTGCCTGGGCGTGCGCGGCGTGGCGCGCGACCTGGCCGCCGCCGGCCTGGGCACCCTGAAGGACGACCCGTGGACCGCGCCGGTTGCGGGCTCCTTCGCCAGCCCGGTCAGCGTCACCCGCCAGTTCCCCGAGGGCCTGGACGATGCCTGCCCGCAGTTCGTCGGCCGCACCATCCGGGGCGTCAAGAACGGCGAGAGCCCGCAGTGGCTGAAGGACCGGCTCACTGCGGTTGGTCTGCGCCCGATCTCGGCCCTGGTCGACATCACCAACTTCGTGACCATCGACCGCGCCCGGCCGCTGCACGTCTTCGACGCCGACAAGCTGACCGGCGGCATCACCCCCCGCATGGGCAAGGCCGGCGAGACCATCGACGCCCTCAACGACAAGTCCTATGAGGTCGATGAATCCGTCGTGGTCATCGCCGATGGGGCCGGCCCGCAGGCCATCGGCGGCGTCATCGGCGGCACCGCCACCGGCTGCACCGGGGACACCACCACGGTGTTCCTCGAAAGCGCCCTGTTCGACGCCCGCCGCATCGCCGCGACGGCCCGCAAGCTGGGCATCGAGTCGGACGCCAAGCACCGCTTCGAGCGCGGCGTGGACCCGGCCTCGGCCGTGTGGGGGGCCGAGATGGCCACCCGCCTGATCCTGGAGCTGTGCGGCGGCGAGGCCTCCGAGTTGGTCATCGCCGGGGATGAACCGCGCTGGCAGCGCTCCGTCACCCTGCGTCCGGAACGGGTCGGCCAGTTGGTCGGCATCGACGTCGCCACCGACGCCATGGACGCCATGCTGCGCGGCCTGGGCTGCGCGGTGTCGCGCCAGGACGGCAGCCTGATCGCCGACCCGCCGAGCTGGCGCGGCGATCTGGAGGAAGAACACGACCTGGTCGAGGAAGTGGCCCGCCTGTACGGCTACGACAACATCACCGCCGTGCCCCTGCCCCGCCCGCCCATGCCCAAGCCGGTGCTGACCCCGCGTCAGAAGACCGTCCGTCTGGTCACCCGTGGGCTGGCCGCGCGCGGGCTGCTGGAAACCGTCACCTGGTCGTTCCTGCCGCGTGCCCAGGCCGCCCTGTTCGGCGGCGGAAGCGATGACCGGCAGCTTGCCAACCCGATCTCGTCGGACCTCGACGCGCTGCGCCCGTCGGTGCTGCCCAACCTGATCACCGCCGCCGGCCGCAACGCCGCGCGCGGCTTCCCCGACCTTGGCCTGTTCGAGATCGGGCCGCAGTTCCATGGCGGCGAGCCGGGTGACCAGAAGCGCGTCGCCGCCGGCATCCGGGCCGGCAAGACCGGGCCGCGCCACTGGTCCGGCGGGCCGCGTCCGGTCGATGCCCTCGACGCCAAGGCCGACGCCCTGGCCGTCCTGGCCACCGCCGGCGTCAACACCGACAACCTGCAGATCGTGGCCGAGGCCCCGGCGTGGTACCACCCCGGCCGCTCCGGCAGCCTGCGCCTCGGCCCGACGGTGCTGGCCACCTTCGGCGAGATGCACCCCGGCGTGGTCAAGGCGCTCGACGTCAAGGGCGCCGTGGTCGGCTTCGAGGTGTTCATCGACGACACCCCGCTGCCCAAGGCCAAGGCGACCAAGGCCCGTCCGCTGCTGAACGCCTCAATGTTCCAGCCGGTCGAGCGCGACTTCGCCTTCGTGGTGGAAACCTCGGTCCAGGCCGACGCCCTGGTCCGCGCCGCCCGCTCGGCCGACAAGGCCCTGATCGCCGACGTCGGCGTGTTCGACCTCTACGAAGGCCCGAACATGCCCGACGGCAAGAAGTCCCTGGCCATCACCGTCACCCTGCAACCGCGCGACCGCACCCTGACCGACGAGGACATCGACCTGGTGTCCAACAAGGTCATCTCGAACATCGAGAAGGCCACGGGCGGCACGCTGCGGGGGTAGGGTTTCAAGAGGAACCACAGAGACACAGAGTCACAGAGGGCCCAAGCAGACGATGACGGCGTCGCCGCCTTAATGGCCCCTCTGTGGCTTCTCTGTGCCTCACTGTCTCTGTGGTTTAATATGCCTCCGCAGGAATCCGCTTTCTGGCTCAAGCGCTTGTGATATACTGCGCGGCCCCGCGCCGAGCGCCTGGGTAGAATGGCGTCGTCGCTGCGGGGAGGTATGGGGGTCCGCCCGATGGTCGGGTGGAATCATAGGCAGCGAGTGATCGACCCGTGAAACTGACCATTGAGCGCGCAACGCTTCTGAAGTCCCTCGGTCACGTTCAGTCCGTGGTCGAGCGACGCAACACCATTCCGATTCTGTCCAACGTGCGCATGGAAGCCGGGCCCAACGGGCTGGCACTGAATGCCACCGACATGGACCTGGAGATCGTCGAGACCGTGGGGGCCGACGTTTCCCAGCCCGGCAGCACCACCGCGCCGGCGCACACCTTCTATGAAATCGCCCGCAAGCTGCCCGACGGGGCGCAGGTGGAGATCGCCTATTCGGGCGAGGACGGCCAGTTGACCCTGCGGTCGGGCCGCTCGCGGTTCTCGCTGTCGTGCCTGCCGGTCGAAGACTTCCCGAACATGGTGGGCGGCACCTTCACCCACACCTTCACCCTGCGCGCGGCCGACCTGCGCGGCCTGATCGACCGCACCAAGTTCGCGATCTCGACCGAGGAGACGCGCTACTACCTCAACGGCATCTTCCTGCACGCCGCGCTGTCGGACGGCGTCGACGTGCTGCGCGCCGTGGCCACCGACGGCCACCGCCTGGCCCGCGTCGAGGTCCCCCTGCCCGAGGGTGCGGCCGGGATGCCCGGCGTGATCGTGCCGCGCAAGACCGTGGCCGAGGTCCGCAAGCTGATCGAGGAAACCAACTCCGACGTCACCATTTCGCTGTCGGACTCCAAGATCCGCTTCGCCTTCGACGACGCCATGCTGACCTCCAAGCTGATCGACGGCACCTTCCCCGACTACGAACGGGTCATCCCCCAGGACAACGACAAGATCCTGGTGGTCGAGAAGAAGCCGTTCGCCGATGCCGTGGACCGCGTGTCGGCGATCTCCACCGAAAAGAGCCGCGCCATCAAGGTGGCGGTGGACAAGGGCACCCTGACCCTGTCCGCCTCCAGCCCCGAAGCCGGCAGCGCGACCGAAGAAGTGTCGGTGACCTACGACAGTTCGCCCATGGAGATCGGCTTCAACTCGCGCTACCTGCTCGACATCATGAGCCAGATCGAGGGCGACTCGGCACGCTTCGCCATGGCCGACGCCGCCTCGCCGACGGTCATTCGCGAAGTGGCCGACGGGTCGGCGGTCTACGTCCTCATGCCCATGAGAGTGTGACCGGACATTATGTCTGAAGCCTTCACGCCGGTCGGCGTGCGGCGGCTGACCCTGACCGACTTCCGCTCCTATCCGCACCTGCGGGTGGAGACCGACCTGCGCCCGGTGGTCCTGACCGGGGCCAACGGGGCGGGCAAGACCAACCTGCTGGAGGCGATCTCCTTCCTCGCCCCCGGCCGTGGGCTGCGCCGCGCCAAGCTGTCCGAGGTCACCCGCATGGACGCCCCCGGCGGGCCGCGCGGGGCCTGGGCGGTGGCTGCCCTGGTCGACAGCGCGGTCGGCCCGATCGATATCGGGACCGGCCGCAATGCCGGCGACTCGGATCGCCGGGTGGTGCGCCTGAACGGTCAACCGGCGCGCAGCCAGGGCGACCTGGGCGACTATGTCAGCGCCTTGTGGCTGACCCCGGCCATGGACGGGCTGTTCCGCGATGCCGCCTCGGGCCGCCGCCGGTTCCTCGACCGCCTGGTCTATGGCCTGGACACCGGCCATGCCGGCCGTTTGTCGTCCTACGAGCAGGCCCAGCGCGAACGCGCCCGCCTGCTGCGCGACGGAGTGACCGATCGGGCCTGGCTGAACGCCCTGGAGGATGCCATGGCAACCCACGGCGTGGCGGTGGCCGCCGCGCGGCGCGATCTGGTCGGCCGCCTGGGCCGCGCCCTGGAAGGCGGCCACGGTCCCTTCCCGCACGCCCTCCTCGCCCTCAGCGGGCTGGTCGAGGGCTGGCTAGAGGAACGCCCGGCCGTGGAGGCCGAGGACGCCTTTCGCCGCCGTCTGGCCGACGACCGTCCCAAGGAACGCGCCGGCGCCCCGGCCGAAGGACCGCACCGCACCGACCTGATCGTCACCCATGCCGAGCGCGCCATGCCCGCCGCCACCTGCTCGACCGGCGAACAAAAAGCCCTGCTGATCGCCGTCTTGCTGGCCCAGGCCCGCGTCCAGGGCACCCAGCGCGGGTCGGCGCCGCTGCTGCTGCTCGATGAGGTGGCGGCCCACCTGGATGGCGTCCGGCGGGCGGCGCTCTATGATGCGCTGGTTGATTTGGGCGCCCAGGCGTGGCTGACCGGCACGGATCGGGCCTTGTTCGACCCGCTGGGCGACAGGGCGCAGTTTTTTGACGTCCGGGACGGCACTTTGAACTAGAATGACGGGCCTTTTCCGGCCAAAGGCCCTATATATTGGGGTCAGCACGAAGACGCGAACGAAGAAAGAGCAAGCGAGAATGAGCGAAGGCACCCAGGCCGCACACAGCTCCGATTACGGCGCGGATTCCATCAAGGTCCTCAAGGGACTGGAGGCGGTGCGCAAGCGCCCCGGCATGTACATCGGTGACACCGACGACGGCTCGGGCCTCCACCACATGATCTATGAGGTGGTCGACAACGCCATCGATGAATCCCTGGCCGGGCACTCCGACCGCACCATGGTGCGCCTGAACGGCGACGGGTCGGTCACCGTGCGCGACAACGGACGCGGCATCCCGGTGGACATCCACAAGGGCGAAGGCGTGTCGGCGGCCGAGGTCATCATGACCCAGCTCCACGCCGGCGGCAAATTCGACCAGAACTCCTACAAGGTGTCCGGCGGCCTGCATGGCGTCGGCGTCTCGGTGGTGAACGCCCTGTCCGAATGGCTGGACCTGCGCATCTGGCGCGACGGCTGGGAGCACTATGTGCGCTTCGAACATGGCGACGTGGTCGCGCCGCTGGTCAAGGTCAAGGAATGCGGCGACGAGACCGGCACCGAGGTGACGTTCTTCGCCAGCCCGGCCATCTTCGCCATCACCGAATACAACTACGAGACCCTGGAGCACCGCCTGCGCGAACTGGCGTTCCTGAACTCCGGCGTCACCGTGGATCTGATCGACAACCGCCACGCCGAACCGCGTGCGACCACCTTCCACTACGACGGCGGCATCGAGGAATTCGTCCGCTACCTCGACAAGGCCCGCACGCCGCTGCACGACCACCCCATCACGGTGTCGGGCGAGCGCGACGGCATGACGGTCGAGGTGTCGCTGGAATGGACCGACGCCTACCACGAGAACGTGCTGTGCTTCACCAACAACATCCCGCAGCGTGACGGCGGCACCCACCTGGCCGGCCTGCGCGGCGCCCTGACCCGCACCATCACCAACTACGCCCAGACCACCGGCATCCTCAAGAAGGAGAAGGTGGTCCCGACCGGCGACGACATGCGCGAAGGCATGACCTGCGTGCTGTCGGTCAAGGTGCCCGACCCCAAGTTCTCCAGCCAGACCAAGGACAAGCTGGTGTCCTCCGAAGTCCGCCCGGTGGTCGAGAGCGTGGTCATCGAAAAGCTCGGCGAGTGGTTCGAGGAGCATCCCCAGGACGCCCGCAAGGTGATCGGCAAGATCGTCGAGGCCGCCGCCGCCCGCGAGGCCGCCCGCCGCGCCCGCGACCTGACCCGCCGCAAGGGCGCGCTGGACATCTCCTCGCTGCCCGGCAAGCTGGCCGACTGCCAGAACCGCGACCCGGCGCAGTCCGAAATGTTCATCGTCGAGGGTGACTCGGCCGGTGGCTCCGCCAAGCAGGGCCGCGACCGCAAGTTCCAGGCCATCCTGCCCCTGCGCGGCAAGATCCTGAACGTTGAGCGCGCCCGCTTCGACAAGATGCTGGGCAGCCAGGAAATCGGCACGCTGATCACCGCGCTCGGCACCGGAATCGGGCGCGACGACTTCAACGCCGACAAGCTGCGCTACCACAAGATCATCATCATGACGGACGCCGACGTCGACGGCTCGCATATCCGTACGCTGCTGTTGACCTTCTTCTTCCGCCAGATGCCCGAACTGATCGAGCGCGGCCACCTCTACATCGCCCAGCCGCCGCTGTACCGCGTCAAGCGCGGCAATTCCAAGGAACAGTACCTCAAGGACGACCGCGCGCTGGAAGACTACCTGCTCGACGCGTCCCTCCACGAGGCGGTGCTGACCACCCACGACGGCGTGCAGATCGCCCGCGAGCACTTGCGCGAACTGGTCAACCAGGGGCGCCAGGTGCGCAACCTGCTGGGCCGCATGACGTCGCGCGTGCCGCAGCGGCTGCTCGAACAGGTCGCCATCGCCGGGGGGCTCAACCCCGAGGTCCTGGCAAGCACGACCGAGGCCAGCGACAAGGTCCAGTACGTCGCCCAGCGTCTCGACCGCATCGAGCACGAGGCCGAACGCGGCTGGCAGGGCAAGGCGCGCGAGGACGGCGCGCTGGAGTTCTTCCGCACCGTGCGCGGCGTGACCGAGACCTACGTCATCGACGCCCAGGTGGTCCATTCCGCCGAAGCCCGCCGCCTGGACACCATGGCGACCGAACTGGCCGCCACCTTCCAGAAGGCCGGCAAGCTGACCATCAAGGACCAGGAACACGTCATCCGCGGCCCGGTCGGCCTGGTCAACACCTTCATGACCGCCGGCCGCAAGGGCATCGCCATCCAGCGCTACAAGGGCCTGGGCGAGATGAACCCCGGCCAGTTGTGGGAAACCACGCTGGACCCCAACATCCGCTCGCTGCTGCAGGTCAAGGTGGCCCACGCCGACGACGCCCAGGAGATCTTCTCCACCCTCATGGGCGACGTCGTCGAACCCCGCCGCGACTTCATCCAGAGCAACGCGTTGAAGGTGACGAACCTGGACGTCTGAGGACGTCCCGACCGCAAGAAGGGCCGCATCCGCCATTGGCGGTGCGGCCCTTTTTCTTGGCCATCGGGATGGCGGCTACTGCGGTTCCCGCTGGCCCTCCCCGCGCCCTTGCTGCGGAGAGGTGGCGGTCTGCGGAGTGCCCATGTCGAGCAGGGGTTCGCCTCCGGGCTGCTGGATGGCGACCAGATAGTTGATCAGTTCGAGGATGCGGCCGCGCACCATCTGTTCGGCCGCCGCCTGTTCCGCTGGCGGGCCGCCGATGCTGGCCTTGAAACGGTCGCCCCACACCGGCATGGTGCGGTCGCCGTGGGCACCGATATCGGCCCGGCCGTCAATCACCTGCACCGCGTACCCGAACGGAAAGATGCCATCCTCACGCTCGGCCATCTTGGTGAGGTCGGGGACCTCGACGTTGAGAAACTTGCTCAGCGGGCCGTTGCCCCGGCCGCCGACGCCGTGGCAGGCGATGCAGTTCTGGCGGTATTCTTCGCCGCCGATGACATGCTCGTCCGCCGCTGCCGGCCCGTGCAGCAGCACCGTCGCAGCCAGGGCCACGGCGGCAGATTTCAGCATGACTGGAATGGAGCTGCGTGCATTTGTGCTCACCGTCGCCTCCCGTTTTTGGATTGTCGGAAAAGCCTAACGCAACCCGTTAGGGCGAAAGAACGCCCCCAACGGCCACCTTGGCAGCAACAAAGATAAACGCCCCCTACACACGCCCCCACACCCGGCGTACTCTCGGCCGCTGACTAAACGCCGTTCGGAGCGCCCCCAAATGCCCACCGCCGCCCGCCTGCCTGCCATACCTGCCGCTGCCTGGGTGGTGATTGCCGCCGGGGCTTTGAGCGTGGCCATTGCCATGGGCGTGCGGCAGTCGTTCGGGATTTTCCTGCAGCCGCTGGGCACGGACCTCGGCATCGGGCGCGAGGCGTTCGGCTTCGCCATCGCCTTGCAGAACCTGCTGTGGGGCGTGGCCCAGCCGTTCGTGGGCGCCATTGCCGACCGCTGGGGCGCGGCGCGGGTGGCGGTGGTGGGCACGCTGCTGTACTGCGGCGGTCTGGTGGTGGCGGCCCACGCGCAGGGGACACCCGGCCTGATCGGCGGGCTGGGCCTGATGGTCGGCGTCGCCCTCAGCATGACCACCTATGTCACGGTGCTGGGCGCCGTCGGGCGCGCGGTGCCGGCCGAGCGGCGCGGGATGGCCTTCGGGCTGACCACGGCGGCCGGGTCGTTCGGCATGTTCGCCGTGGTGCCCGGCGTGCAGGGCCTGATCGACGGCTTCGGCTGGCGCGAGGCCCTGCTGCTCACGGCGGTCGGCGTCTCGGCCCTGGCCGCCTGCGCCATCGGCCTGCGCCAGCCCAAGGCGGTGCCGGGCGCCGTCGCGGTGCCGGCCCAAGGCCTGCCGGTGGGGGCGGCGGTGAAGGCGGCCTCGGCCCACGGCGGCTACTGGCTGCTGACGGGCGGCTTTTTCGTGTGCGGGTTCCATGTCACCTTCATCGCCACCCACCTGCCGTCCTATCTCGGCGACAAGGGCATGGCGACCGAGGTCGCGGCCCTGTGCCTGGCCGCCATCGGGTTCTTCAACATTCTGGGATCGCTGAGCTTCGGCAGGCTGGGCGACCGCTACAGCAAAAAACGCGTGCTGGCCGCGCTCTATCTGGCCCGCGCCATCGTCATCGGGGTGTTCCTGGCCGTCCCGCTGAGCGCCACCAGCGCCGTGGTGTTCTCGGCCGGGATGGGGTTCCTGTGGCTGGGCACCGTGCCGCTGACCAGCGGGCTGTGCGCCCAGATGTTCGGGGTGCGCGCCCTGGGCACGCTCTACGGCTTCGTGTTCTTCAGCCATCAGGTCGGCAGCTTCTTCGGCGCCTGGCTGGGCGGCATGGCGTACGACATGCTGGGATCGTATGACGCGGTGTGGGGGGCTGCGGTGGTGCTGGGCGTGGTGGCCGCCGCCCTGCACTGGCCGATCAACGACCGGCCGGTCCAGGTGCAAGCGGCGGAAGCCCGGGCATGAGATCGCACCTGCCCCTCATCCTCGCGCTCGCGGCCGGGTTGACGCTGCTGGCCGGGGCCGGATGGCTGTGGCTGCGCTATGGGACGGCCGTCTTTCTGGGCGGCGGCGTGTCGTTCTGCTGACTACTCGTTGACGACATGCAGAAGGACGCGCGCCTCGGTGCCGGCCTCCAGCGCGTCACAGGCCCGCAGATGTTCTTCCCAGCGCTCGGCGAATTCCTCCAGGGCGGCGTGGAGTGTGGCCTCCATCGACTGGCCGGTCCGGTCGGCGAGGACCATCAGGCGGTCGTGCAGGGGCGAAGGCACCTGCAGGGTCAGCGTCTTTTCAGCCATTATTGCCCCTTCCGGACGGTCTTGGTATGCGGGACCGGCGAACGCCGTTCAGGATGTTTGCGCCGCCGGGCGAGCATGCTATGCAAAGGACCATGACAACCTCGACCCGTCCGCCCAGCAAACGCAGCACCCCAACCAAGCCGGGCCCCAAATCCCCTAAGGCAGGGTCCCGCACGGCGGGAACGGCATCGCCCCCGCCTGGGCACAAGAAAACCAGATCGCGGGCCGAACAGCAAGGCCCGAAGCGCCGCTTCGGCCTGTGGAGCGTCGTGCGGTGGCTGCTGGTCCTGGGCGTATGGGGGGTTGTTGCGGCGGGCGTGGTGGTCGCGTGGTTCGCCTATGACTTGCCGGACCTCGACGAGGTGGCGGGCCTGACGCGGCGTCCCTCGGTCACCGTGCTGGCCGCCGACGGGTCGCAGATCGCCGCCTTCGGGCAGCTTTACGGCGACGTCGTGCCGGTCAAGGAGATGCCGGTGTTCCTGCCGGGCGCCGTCATGGCGGTCGAGGATCGGCGCTTCTACGACCATTGGGGCATCGACCTTTTCGGCATCGGCCGCGCCGCCGTGGTCAACCTGGTGCGCGGGCGGGTGGTTCAGGGCGGATCGACCATCACCCAGCAGACCGCCAAGAACCTGTTCCTGTCCCACGAGCGGTCCTACAAGCGCAAGGTTCAGGAGGTCCTGCTGGCGGTGTGGCTGGAAACCCGCTTCACCAAGGACCAGATCCTGACCCTGTACCTCAACCGGGTCTACCTGGGGGCCGGGACCTATGGGGTCGAGGCCGCCGCGCAACGCTACTTCGGCCGGTCGGCGCGCGACGTCACGGTCTATCAGGCCGCCATGCTGGCCGGGCTGCTCAAGGCGCCGTCGCGCTACAACCCGGTGAGCAGCGCGACCGCCGCCGAGGCCCGCACCGCCGTGGTCCTGCGCGCCATGGTCGAGGCCGAGGTGCTGACCGAGGATCAGGCCGCCGCCGCGCAAGCCTCGGGCGGCAAGGCGGTCGCCGGCGTCCGGCGCGCGGGCAGCGGGCGCCACTTCGCCGACTGGGTGATGGAAACCGTCGGCGATTACGTCAGCCTGGACCAGGACGTCACCGTCCGCACCACGCTCGACCCGCGCCTGCAGACCATCGCCGAGCAGTCCCTCGCCTCCGCCCTGCGCGAGCGGGGCGCCAAGGCCAACGCCAGCGAGGGCGCCGTCGTGGTGCTCAGTCCCGACGGAGCGGTGCGCGCCATGGTCGGCGGCCGGGACTACGCCGCCAGCCAGTTCAACCGCGCCGTCCAGGCCCTGCGCCAGCCGGGCAGCGCATTCAAGCCGGTGGTCTATCTGGCCGCGCTGGAGGCCGGAATGCGGCCCGGCGACATGATCCTCGACGCCCCGGTGACGGTCGAAAAGTGGTCGCCGACCAACTTCGACGGCACCTTCCGGGGCGAGGTGACCCTGCGCGAGGCGGCCGCCCGGTCCCTCAACACCCCCGTCGTGCGCCTGCAGGAGAAGGTCGGCCGGGGCCGCGTGGTGGCCGCCGCCCGCCGCCTGGGCCTGACCGGAGATCTGGCGACCTCGCCGTCCCTGGCGCTGGGCACCGAGGAAATGTCCCTGCTGCCCCTGACCGCAGCTTACGCCCCGTTCGCCAACGGCGGGTCGCTCGCCTTGCCGCACGGCATCACCGAGATCATCGGCCGCGACGGCACGGTGCTGTACCGGCGCGGCGGCAGCGGCGGCGGCCGGGCGGTCGATCCCGCCGCGGTCGGCGCCATGAACGACATGCTGGGCGCCGTGATGTCCTGGGGCACCGGCAAGGCCGCCGCCCTGGATCGTCCGGCGGCCGGCAAGACCGGCACCAGCCAGGGCCACCGCGACGCATGGTTCATCGGCTACACGGCCGATCTGGTGACCGGCGTATGGGTCGGCAACGACGACGACCAGCCCATGAAGGGCGTCACCGGCGGCGGCCTGCCGGCCCACATCTGGAAGCAGGTCATGGCCGGCGCCCACAAGGGCCTGCCGCCGCGCGCCCTGCCCACCGCGCCCGACGACGCCAGCGGCCTGACCCGGCTGTTCCGCGACATCTTCGGGGCCGGGCAGCCGGCTCCGGCGCCGGGCGCTCCGTCATCCGATGCCCCGCCGCCCAAGGGCGACTGGGCGCCGCGACGGCCTTCCATCCTTGACGGGAAGGACCCCAGGAACGAGCCTTAGTTCGCCTCGGTTCCGCCGCGAAATGGCCCCGCAACGGCTGCGGTGGGGCGGGCCGTTGTTGGGGCGTGTTTCCAACAACCGAGGACGCCCCATGCGCAAGCCCTTCATCCCGTCCGCCGTAATGGCCGCGCTCATCGCCGCCACCGGCACGCTGGCCGCCCCTGCCCTCGCCCAGCAGACCGCCCCCGATCCGGGGTCCAAGCCGAGCGCGCTGGAGCAGGACTACCAGACCCGCGACCAGGCGACCATGGACGGCGGCCAGACCGCCATGGCGATGCCGGACCAGGACCTCACCGGAATGACAGTCTACGACTCGTCGGGCGAAGCTGTCGGCGTGGTCGAGCGCGTGGTGACCCTTCCCGACGGTGACATCGACAGCATGATCGTGTCCCAGGGCGGCATCCTGGGGGTCGGCGCCAAATTTGTCTCCGTTGACGGGCCCAACATCACGGTCGAGGACGACCGCGTGATGCTGGATCTGACCGGCTCCCAGGTGTCCGAGCTGCCCGACTACGAGGACCCGACCGAGGGCCCGGCCGCCCAGGTGCCGGCCATGGAGGGCGAAACCAAGCCCGAAAACGTGGCCGATCCGGGCCGCCCCGCCGACTGACCGGTCAGCGTCCAAGCGTCGGAAGGCGTAGCGTACGCCCGATAAGGCTCCCCCGCCGCGCAACCGCCCTGCACGGGACACCGTTGCTTGGACAACTGCCCGTGCGGGCATCAACCCGCCCCGAACCGGAGGAGATGCAGACATGCGCACCTCATTGATTGCTTCCGCCGCCCTGGCGGTCCCGCTGTTTGCCGGCGGCGCCCTGGCCGACCAACACGGCGCGGCGCCCGGCGCGACCGAGGGCGGCGCGACCACCACGACGACCACGACAACCACCTCGCCCCAGGCGCAGTCGGGCGCCCCGGCCGGCGCGTTCGAGCTGATCGGCAAGGACGTAATCGGAACCGGAGGCGAGGAGGTCGGGCAGATCAACAACGTCCTGGTCGATGCCCAGGGCCAGCCCACCCATGTGGTGCTCGGCCACGGCGGCTGGCTGGGCATGGGCGAGAAGGAGATCGCCTTGGGGTTCGACCAACTCCAGGTGTCGCGCGAGGAAATCCGCGTCACCATGGCCGACGAGCAACTCGCCAACATGCCCGAATACCAGAGCCCGGATGAGCGCGAAGGCGCTGCCCGGACGGGTCAGGCCCAGACCGGTGAAGCCCGGCCGGTTGCCACACCGCCCGGCGAGCCCCCCGCCCCGCCGCGCGGCCAGGACGTCCCGCCGGATGCTGGCGAAGGTGGCAGCCGCCTCGACGCCACCCCGGGCGTCATGTCCGAACCGGTGAACCCGCGTCCCGCCGACTGACGGCGGAGGACGGCTCGGCCCGAAAACCTGCGCCCCGCGGCCGGACATCGGCGGCGGGGCGTTTGTCATGAGCGTTGTTATTCCAGGACCGCACCGCCGGAGCAATAGGATGACCAGGACCATGATGACGAGAACCGGCGCCGCACTCTCCGTGAGCGCCGCCCTTTGGCTCGGCCTGCCGGCCCAGGCGCAGGAGGCCCCGCCGCATACGCCCTCGACCACGGCGCAGGCCCTGCTGGGTGTCGGCAAGCCGGTGGTCGGCAGCGACGGCAAGGAGGTCGGCCGCATCGTGGAAGTGACCCGCCAGGACGACGGCACCCCGACCGGCGTCCTGATCGAAAGCAGCCGCGAAGCCGGCGCCCTGGGCCGGGGGCAACTGGTCGAAGTGCCGCTCGACCTGCTGTTTACCGACGGCGTGGTCATCGGCCTCGACCTGACGCCCGGCACCACCGGGCCGGATGAACCGTCGATTCCCCTCGACAGACCCCTCCGCTAGGACCGGGCTCCGCCCGCACCCGCAAGGAGGCTAGCCTCCTTGACCTCGTGACTTGACGGAGCCAAGCGGCGCGCAGCGAAGCAGACGACAACACTATCTTCCTGCGGCGCAATATAAGGGAATGCCTTACTCAGTCACCATTAATAAACACGTCGTTCCCGCGACGGCGGGAACCCAGGTTCGTGGAGAAAACCACGACCGACTTTTTCACGACCCTAGGCACCCGCCTTCGCGGGTGCGACGATCAAGGGTATTGGAAGAGGTGTTTCCGTAAGTCCTGATGAGCCCTTCTTTTGCGCCGCAGGCAGACGCCCTGAACATCAATACGCTGCGCACGGCCTTCCCCCGCAGCCGTTCATGAGGTCAAGGAGGCAAGCCTCCTTGCGGGTCCGGGCGGCGCCCGGCTTCCCTCCACCCGTAACCTCAGTCCACGTCGGCCGACACCAGGGGCACCCGGTCGGGGATGTCGTCGCCGAAGTCGTCGTCGCGCACCCCGGCGTCCTCGACCAGCCGGTTGGGGATGTCCTTTTTCGGCGCGATGCCCATGCCCTTGAGGCGTTCCAGGCGGGCGACCATGTTGCCTTTGCCGTCGGTGAGCTTGTTCATGGCGCCGGCGTGGGTCTGCTGGACGGTGCCGATCTGGCTGCCGAGCTTGACCATGTCCTCGGCGAAGCCGACGAACTTGTCGTACATCTTGCCGGCTTCCTCGGCGATCTTCTGGGCGTTGGCGTTGCGGCGTTCGACCTGCCACAGGTGGCTGACCGTGCGCAGGGCGGTGACCAGGGTGGTCGGCGTGGTCAGGCCGATGCGGTTGGCGATGGCCAGTTCGGTCAATTCGCGGTCGGCCGACAGGGCGGCGGCGAAGGCGCCTTCGATGGGGATGAACATCAGGATGTAGTCGATGGAGCCCTGCACCACGTCGGCGTAGGGCTTGCGGGCCAGCCCGGCGATGTGGGATTTCAGCGACGCCACGTGCTGCTTGAGGGCGAGGTCGCGGGTCATGTCGTCATCGGCCGACACGTATCGCTCGTAGGCGGTCAGCGACACCTTGGCGTCGATGATGACGCAGCGCTCGCCGGGCAGCCGGACGACGACGTCGGGCCGCAGGCGGCGGTTCTCGTCGTCGGTGTAGCTGTCCTGGGTGAGGTATTCCTCGCCCTTGCGCAGGCCGGACCCTTCGAGGATGCGCTCCAGGATCATTTCGCCCCACGCCCCCTGGACCTGGCTTTGGCCCTTCAGGGCCTTGGTCAGGTTGGTGGTTTCCTGGCTCATGCGGGCGTTCAGCTCCATGAGCTGGCGCACCTGGGCGGTCAGTTCAGAGCGGCCCTTGGTATCGTCGGAATAGATCTCGTTGACGCGCTTCTGGAACCCCTCGATGCGCTCGCGCAGGGGGGCCAGGGTGCTTTCCAGGCGCGCCCCGCTGTCCTTGGAAAACTGTTCGCCGTGCTGCTTGAGGATGTCGCCGGCCAGGGCCTTGAATTGGGCGGTCATCTCCTCGCGGGCGCGCAGCAGGGTATCCAGCTTTTCCTGCCCGGCGCGGCGCTCCTGGGCCAGGGTTTCCTCGATGCGCGACAGGTCGGCCCGCGCCTCTGCCAATGCCTCGCCGACGGCTTCGGAGCGGTCGCGCGCGTCGTCCCGTTCGGCGGTCAGGCGGGCGCAGGCCTCGTCCCGTTCCCGCAGCGCGGTGCGGGCCTCGGCCGCCGCCACGGCCATGCGGTCGTGGGCGGCATCCACTTCGGCCAGCCGGGCAGACAGTTCGCGCAGATAGCCATCGCGTTCGACCAACCGGTCCTCGAACGCCCGGCGCTCCGCCTCCCCCATCCCGCCGAGGCTGCGCAGGCGGACCAGCAACAGCCCCATGCCACCCAGCACGACAAGGGCCAGGAAACCCGTCAAAATGGTCTGAAGGCCCACGACAACACTCCCGCGCACGAACAACGTTTCACTTTTGTTCTAGCAGTGCGCGGGAGGTCCCGCAAGCGTCACGCCGAGGCTTTGGCCCGCGTCTCCACGACTTCGTCGGCCTGCCGGCCGCTGAACTCCTGGAGGTGGTCGAAGGCCCAGGTGAAGGTGCCGACGCCCATGGTCACGCTGCGCAGTTCGACGATCAGGTCGTGGATCTCGGACTGCGGGACGTGGGCTTGCACGACGTCCCAGCCGGTCCACCCGTCCTTGGCCGCAAAGCCCAGGATCTGGCCCCGCCGGCTGGACAGCGCGCGCTGCGCCTTGGACGTGGCATCGGTCGGCACCGAGACCTCGACCAGCAGGATGGGCTCCAGCAGGATGGGGTCGCACTTGGCCGCGCCGTCGCGCATGGCGATCTGCGCCGCCGTCTTGAACGCCGCCTCGGAGCTGTCCACCGAGTGGTAGCTGCCATCAAACAGCGCCACCGAGAAATCGACCACCGGGAAGCCCAGCGGCCCGCGCGCCGCCCACTCGCGCACCCCATGCTCGACGGCCGGGATGTACTGGCGCGGCACCACGCCGCCGGTGATGCGGTCGGCGAACTCGAACCCGGTGCCGCGCGACCGGGGCGCGATCTCCAGGTGGACATCGCCGAACTGGCCGTGGCCGCCGGTCTGACGCTTGTGGCGGCCCTGGACCTTGGTGCTTTTGCGCAGGGTTTCCTTGTACGGCACCTGCGGGCGTTCGGCGTCCACCGCCACGTGGTACAGGCGGTCGAGCTTGGCCAGCGCGGTTTGCAGGTGGATGTCGCCCTGCCCCGACAGGTGCAGTTCGTTGGTGTCGGCGTCATGTTCGAACGACAGCGAGGCGTCTTCCTCGACCAGCTTGCCCAGCGAGGCGGTCAGCTTCACGTCGTCGCCCTGGCGTTTGGGCCGCAGGGCCAGCACGAACAGCGGCGGCAGCGGAGCCGGCCAGTCCGGCGCACCGTTCGCGGCCGCCGCCGCCATGTCACCGACCAGCGCCCCGGTCGGCACGCCGTCCAGGCGGCCCAGCGCCACCACGGCGCCCGGCCCGGCCGAGGCCACCTTGGCGGTGTCCTGGCCATGCACCGTATAGAGGCCGCTGATCTTGCCGCCGGTGCCGGCCGAGGCCTCCACCGTCATGCCGTCCTTGACCTCGCCGGCCCACACGCGGGCCAGGCTGAGCTTGCCGGTGTGCTGGGCGTGGACGGTGCGGAACACCGTGGCGCTGGTGCCGGCGTCGCCGATGCCCAGGCGGGCGCGGGTTTCCTCGACCGACGGGCCTTCGTGGCGCAGGGCCTTCCACAGGCGGCGCACGCCCTCGTCCTTGTCGGCCGAGCCGAAGAACACCGGCACGACCAGATCGCCGGCCAGATCCTTGCGCAGATCCTCGTAAATCTCGTCCCGCGGCGGGACCACGTCTTCGAGCAGTTCCTCCATCAGGGCGTCGTCGAAGTCGGCCAGATGCTCCAGCATTTCCTGGCGGGCGACCTGTTCGTCGGCCTGCACCGCGTCGGGGATGCGGATGAGGTCGGAGGCCTCGCCGGGCTGGTACTTGTAGGCCCGCTCGCTGACCAGATCGACGTAGCCGGTGATGCGGTCGCCCTCGCGGATGGGCACCTCGCGCAGGACGAGCGGCCGTTCGGACACCCCCTGGAGGGCCTCCAGCGTGGCGCGGATGGAAATCCCCGTGCCGTCGCGGTCGACCTTGTTGATGAACACCATGTGCGGGATGGAATGGGCGTCCAGGAACTTGAGGATGGGCGTCACCATGACGGCCCGCTCGGGCTCCGGCTCGGCCACCACGATGGCGACGTCGGCCACCATCAGGGCATCGAACGTGCCCTGGCTGAACTCGACCGAACCGGGGCAGTCGAGCAACGTCCAGTCCTGGTCCATGAAGCGGGCGCGGGCGACGTTGACCTCGGTCGTCATCTGACGGTCGCGCGCCTCGGGACTGGCATCGCCGAGCGAACTGCCGTCGGTGACGCGGCCGCGCCGGGTGATGGAGTCGGAGGTGAACAACAGGCTTTCCAGAAGCGTCGTCTTGCCGCTGGTGTAAGGGCCGACAATGGCGGCAACCCGTGGCGTGGTGACGGTGGCACCCATGACGCTTCTCCCAATGCTGAAAGCCCGCGCCCCCATGATTTCAAGCGGTTGAGGCTATGGCAAGGGGTAAGGCTGGGGAGGAGGCTGTTTCACCACAGAGACGGTGAGACACAGAGGAGTCACAGAGGTTTTGGGGATAGATTGAGCACAGTGCCCCGCAAAGGAAACCCCTCGGTGCCTTCTCTGTGTCTCACTGCCTCTGTGGTTTTTTGAATCCCGCACCATAAAAAAGGCCGGCCCCCTTGCGAGGACCGGCTTTGTACGTAAATGCGGAATTTCTACTTCAGGCTGGCGCAGAAGCGCTTGATGCGGCCGCAGGCTTCTTCGAGGGCCTTGGCCGAGGTGGCGTAGGAGATGCGGAAGTACGGCGACAGGCCGAACGCGGCGCCCTGGACCACGGCCACGCCTTCGCTTTCCAGCAGGGCGGTGACGAAGTCGCTGTCCGACTCGATCTTGGTGCCGTTGGGGGCGGTCTTGCCGATCAGGGCGGCGCACGACGGATAGACGTAGAACGCGCCTTCGGGCTTGCGGCAGGTCAGGCCCTCGCACTCGTTGAGCAGCTTGACCACCAGGTCGCGGCGCTCGACGAACGCCTTGCGCCACTCGACCATGAAGTCCAGCGGGCCATTGAGGGCGGCCACGGCGGCGGCCTGGCTGATCGAGGAGGTGTGGGTGCTGCTCTGGCTCTGGACCATGTTCATGGCCTTGATGACCGGCAGCGGCCCGGCCGCATAGCCGACGCGCCAGCCGGTCATGGAGAACGCCTTGGACACGCCGTTGGTGGTCAGGGTGCGGTCGTACAGCTTGGGCTCGACCTGGGCGATGGTGGCGAACTCGAACCCGTCATAGACGAGGTGTTCGTACATATCGTCGACCATGATCCAGACGTGGGGGTGCTTGACCAGCACGTCGGCCAGCGCCTTGAGGTCGGCGGCGGAATAGGCCGCACCCGTCGGGTTGGACGGACTGTTCAGGACCAGCCACTTGGTCTTGGGGGTGATCGCCGCCTCGAGCTGCGCCGGGGACAGCTTGAAGCCGTTGTCCTCGGTGCATTCCACGAACACCGGCTTGCCGCCGCACATCAGGACGATGTCGGGATAGCTGACCCAGTACGGGGCGGGGATGACGACCTCGTCGCCCTCGTCGATGGTGGCGACGAAGGCGTTGTAGAGCACCTGCTTGCCACCGCAGCCGACGGTGATCTGGTCGGTGGTGTAGTCCAGGCCGTTCTCGCGCTTGAACTTGTCGGCAATCGCCTTGCGCAGGGCCGGAGTGCCCGCGACCGCGGTGTACTTGGTCTCGCCCTTGTCGATGGCGGCCTTGGCGGCGGCCTTGATGTGGTCGGGCGTGTCGAAGTCGGGCTCGCCCGCGCCCAGGCCGATGACGTCCACACCGGCGGCTTTCAGCTCGGCGGCCTTCTGGGTCACGGCGATGGTCGGCGACGGCTTGATGGCGGACAGGCGCTTGGCGATGATCGACATGATTAGGGCGTCCCCTCGGAGGTGTGATTTGGGCCGCACCATAAAAGGGCCTTGGCGGGGCTGCAAGGACCCTTTTCGGCTGGGGCTTTGTGGAGCTATGGTGGCAGCGGCTCCCCCGGCCACAAAAACAAGGACCTCGGCCCATGTCCGAAGCCCCCCGCCTGCCCACGCCTTCCCTGATCGCCGTCGCGCTGCGCCCCGACGGCCGCCTGTCCCCGCACGCCGGCCGCGCCCTGACCTGGGCGGTTTACGCGACGACTCCGGTTGCCGAGGCGTGGCGGATTACGTTGACCAAGGAAACATCGCTGCACGAGTGGCACGTCCGCCCCGACCCCGAACGCCACCCCCTGCACCGCGTGGACGTAGCGATTGCCGCCAGCGCCGGGGATGGGGTGGTCCGGCGCCTGGCCGAACGCGGCGTGATGCTGGTCACGACGACGGAGGAGGACCCGGTGCGGGCCGTGGAACTGTATCTGGCGGGGACACTGCCGGAGGGCTTGCCGCATGACCATAAGGACCGGGAGTGCCAGGGGGAGCACGCGGCTTAGCGGCCAGCCAAAGCCATCCCGCAGCCTTGCCACGAGGTTCCGTCCAGCGTCACCCGCACCGTCTTGGGGAACGGGTGGCCGCTCATGCCGTCGCGGCAGGGTTGGTCGATGATTTCGACCCGCAGCGGGGCGTTCGAGTCGGTGCGGGTTTCATAGGTCATGGTGTCGCCCTCGACGCGCGGTTCGGGCACCGGGGCATAGACCTGGAGGGTGCCATAGTCGGCCCGCAGGTGCAGTCTGCCGTCCGGGTACAAGTCGAGCAGCCAGCCCGGTTCCTGACCGATGGCGCGGAATGTGGCGCCGGCCTCCACCACGCCGCGCCATGACGGCGGCGGGCCGGGCTCGCAGACGACCGACACCTCGCCCGGCCGGTCGAGCAGGGCGCTGGTCTGCCCCTTGGTCCAGAACAGCAGGCCGTCGCCCTCATATCGCACACCCGAGGCGGCCGGCGTCGCGGTGAGCAGGTGGGTGCCGTCGGGCAGCCACAGGGTGGCCGCCGGGCCGTTGAACGCCGCCATGACCTGCATTCCGTCGCACTGGTAGACCACGGTGGAGGGCTCCGCGGCCACCTCCGGCGCCCTGTCTCCCACCGGGGCGCAGGCGGCCAGGGCAGCGGCAATCACCACAGACAGTCGCATCATCGCACTCCTCCTTCTCGGCAGTGGCGCATCCCCCTCGCCTGTCCTATCTTTGCCCCCATGAGCGTCCATCTTCCCATGTACGAAAAACCCCCGGCCGGTCCGCGTGCGGAGTTCCGGCTGGCGTCCGATTATACGCCGGCCGGGGATCAGCCCGCCGCAATCGCCGCCCTCAAGGAAGGCCTCGTCGCCCATGAGCGCGATCAGGTTCTGCTGGGCGTCACCGGGTCGGGCAAGACCTTCACCGCCGCCACGGTGATTGCCGAACTGGGCCGCCCGGCCCTGGTCATGGCGCCCAACAAGACGCTGGCCGCGCAGCTCTACAGCGAGATGAAGCAGTTCTTCCCCGACAACGCGGTGGAGTACTTCGTCTCCTACTACGACTATTACCAGCCCGAGGCGTATGTCCCGCGCACCGACACCTACATCGAAAAAGACAGCTCCATCAACGAGCAGATCGACCGCATGCGCCATGCCGCGACGCGCGCCATTCTGGAACGGCGCGACGTCATCATCGTTGCATCGGTGTCGTGCATCTACGGCCTGGGCTCGGTCGAGAGCTATTCCCAGATGGTCGTGCGGGTGAAGACCGGCGACCGGGTGGACCGCAACGAGTTGATGCGCGACCTGGTGCAGCTTCAGTACAAGCGCAACGACATGGCATTCGCGCGCGGCGCCTTCCGGGTGCGCGGCGACGTCATCGAACTGTTCCCCGCCCACTACGAGGACCGCGCCTGGCGCATCGACCTGTTCGGCGACGACATCGACGGCATCTATGAGTTCGACCCGCTGACCGGCGAGAAGACCGCCACCCTCAACCAGATCGACATCTATCCCAACAGCCACCATGTGACGCCGCGCCCGGCCCTGTCGCAGGCTGCCCGGCACATCAAGGAGGAGCTTCAGGAACGCCTCGCCGAGTTCGAGGCCCAGGGCAAGCTGCTGGAGGCCCAGCGCCTGCGCGAACGCACCATGTTCGACCTGGAGATGATGGAGAGCACCGGGCACTGCAAGGGCATCGAGAACTACTCGCGCTACCTGACCGGCCGCAAGCCCGGCGAGCCGCCGCCGACGCTGTTCGAGTACCTGCCCGAGGACGCCGTGCTGATCGTCGACGAGAGCCACGTCACGGTGTCGCAGGTCGGCGGCATGTTCCGCGGCGACTTCAACCGCAAGAGCACCCTGGCCGACTACGGCTTCCGCCTGCCGTCGTGCATCGACAACCGGCCGCTGAAGTTCGAGGAATGGGACGCCATGCGGCCGCAGACCATCTTCGTCTCGGCGACGCCCGGCGACTGGGAAATGGAGCGCACCGGCGGCGTTTTCGTCGAACAGGTCATCCGCCCGACCGGGCTGATCGACCCGGTGTGCATCATCCGCCCGGTCGAGCATCAGGTCGACGACCTGCTGGGCGAGGTCAAGCAGTGCGCCGCCAAGGGCCAGCGCACCCTGGTCACCACCCTGACCAAGCGCATGGCCGAGGACCTGACCGAGTACCTCCACGAACACGGCGTGCGGGTGCGCTACATGCACTCCGACATCGAAACCCTGGAGCGCATCGAGATCATCCGCGACCTGCGGCTGGGCGCCTTCGACGTTCTCATCGGCATCAACCTGCTGCGCGAGGGGCTGGACATTCCCGAATGCGCCCTGGTCGCCATTCTGGACGCCGACAAGGAAGGCTTTTTGCGGTCGGAACGCTCGCTCATCCAGACCATCGGCCGGGCGGCCCGCAACGTCGAGGGCCGCGTCATCCTGTACGCCGACCGGATGACCAACAGCCTGACCCGCGCCCTGGCCGAAACCAACCGCCGCCGCGAACGCCAGCAGGCCTACAACGCCGAGCACGGCATTACGCCGGAAACGGTGCGGTCGCGCATCTCCGACGTGGTCCGCGACGTGGCCGAGCAGGACTACATGACCGTCGGCACGGGCGTCCTCGACGCCCCGCACATGGTCGGCCACAACCTGCGCGCCACCATCGAGGACATCGAAAAGAAGATGCGCAAGGCCGCCGCCGACCTGGAGTTCGAGGACGCCGCCCGCCTGCGCGACGAACTGCGCCGCCTGGAGGCGCTGGAACTGGACATGCCGGTCGGCGGGAGTACGTTGCAGGGGCCAAGGTCAAGCACCGCGTCGGGCACCGCCGCCGCCGCCAAGAAGTCCCGCACCCAGGGGCGCCGCAAAAGCTGAGCCGAGAGAAGAACCCGTCTCCGTGCAAACGACTGCACGAAGACGGGCCAAGGTCATCCGACCGCCTTCACGATGTAATGAAGGGCCAGGATGAAGTACGCCAATGCGACGATACCATCATCCATCGGTTCCCTCCTCTCAACGGGTGTTGACAGAAGGGCCATACGGGTCCTACCATTCAGGCAGGTGTTTGGCCTAGGTAGGGCTCGTACGGCCCTAGGCTTCACTTCCAAGACCCCCTTCCTGGCTGCTACCGGGAAGGGGTTTTTGTTTGGGAGCTTGGGTGTATCCTAGGGGAGCCGCCACGCCAAAGTAAACCTCAGGATGCGCCATGCCCACCCGTCACGACCATTGGCAGAACGTCTACATCACCAAGGACGAAGACTCCGTAAGCTGGTTCCAGGAACGGCCGGAGACGTCGCTTGCGCTCATTACGCGCGGTGGCCTGCCCACCGATGCCCGCATCATCGACGTCGGCGCCGGAGCGTCGCGGCTGGTCGATGCCCTTCTGGCGGCGGGATACGCCAACCTGACCGTGCTCGACATCGCCCCGGCGGCGCTCGACCAGGCCCGCGCCCGGTTGGGCCACCGCGCCGACGGCGTGCAGTGGGTGGCGGCCGACATCACCGCCTGGATGCCCCCGGCGCCCTTCGACGTGTGGCATGACCGCGCGGTGTTCCATTTCCTGACCGAGGCGGCCGACCGCGCCGCCTATCGCGCCGCGCTGGAGGCCGGAGTACGTCCCGGCGGCCGGGCGATCATCGGCACCTTCGCCCCGGACGGCCCGGAGAAATGCTCCGGCCTGCCGGTGGTGCGCTACAGCCCCGAGGGGCTGGCGGCCGAGCTGGGCGCCGGGTTCCGCCTGATCGACAGCCTGACCGAGGCCCACCACACCCCCGCCGGGGCCGTCCAGCACTTCCAGTTCAGCGTTTTCGCCCGCCTGTAAAGGAGCCTCTCTCCCATGCGCCTGCTGTTCTCGCCGACCTCGCCCTATGCCCGCAAGGTCCGGGTGGTCATCACCGAAAAAGGCCTGGAGGAGCGGGTCACCGAGGTCCCGACCAATCCCATGGAGCCCGACGCCGACCTCGTGGCGCGCAACCCGCTGCACAAGGTTCCGGCGCTGGTGCTGGACGACGGGGCGTCGCTGTATGACAGCCGGGTGATCTGCGAATATCTGGACTGCCTCACCCAGGGGACGCGCCTGCTGCCCGACGGCGGCGACGCCCGCTGGCAGGCCCTGCGCCGCCAGGCCCTGGCCGATGGCATCCTCGACGCCGCGCTGGCCACCGTCATGGAACTGCGCCGGCCGGAGGGCGAACGCTCCCGGATGTGGCTGGACCGCTGGCGTCAGGCCATCACGCGCGGCGTTGCGGTGGTCGAGGGCGACCTCGGCGCGCTGTCCGGCGACCTGGACATGAGCCAGATCGCCGTCGCCTCGGCGCTCGACTACCTGGACTTCCGCCTGCCCGACCTCGCCTGGCAGGACGGCCACCCGGCCCTGGCGGCGTGGCTGCGCGACATGCTGGCCCGCCCCGCCTTCCGCCGCACCGATCCGCGCGGCTGAGCAACCCCCGCCCTGCTTCGGCCGTCCTCTTTTATACGCGAACTTCCCGCGAGGACGGCCGATGAAGGCGTTTTTGTTCTCGGCAACCGACGATGATCGGCAAAAGGTGGTCAGCGTGGCAGCCGATGGCGGCAACCTGCCGCCCTGCCCGGCCGGTTCCTGGCGGCCCGAAGGCCATGTGGACCTGGACGTGCCGGCCGGCGGCATCCATCTGCCCGGCGCCCAGAAAGGCCTGGACCTCGACGCCGTGCGCGACGGCCTTGAGCGCGATGGATTCCACATGCTGACCCAGGGCGGCGCCGGGTGGGCCGGCCGGACATCCGACGTCTGAACCCGCTCTCCGGATCAGGTTAACCCTTTCGGGCGGCAACCCCTCCCGGCCCCTCCTCCGTTAGTGCAGGTGCGAGATGCACTCTGGCGGGAGGATGCTCATGAAGGCCTATCTGTTTTCGTGCTCGGTCAATCCGAGCGTTCAGGCCGCATCCGTCCTGGAAAGCGGCGCCAACCTTCCGCAGGAAATGTGCCGCGACGGGTTCTGGGAACAGACCGGCGCCATGGAAATCGACCCCGAGGGCGAAGGCACGGTCCTGCTGCCCAACCTGGACCTCAAGACCCTGTGCAAATGCCTGGACGAAAAAGGCTGGGTGATCGACACGGCGGCCTCGACGGAGGCCTAGGAAGGGAAGAATATTCACCACAGAGACACAGAGGCACAGAGGAAGTCACAGAGGTTTCGGTAAAAATGGCTGCGCGCAGCGCATAAATCCCTTGTCGGGGTATTATTGCCCGCGGGGCTACTCAGCCCTCTCTGTGCCCTCTGTGACTTCCTCTGTGTCTCTGTGTCCCCCCACTTCACTTCCCTAAAGCGGCCACGCCACCAAAATTACCGGCACCCCGATCAGCACCACGAGGATCTCCAGCGGCAGCCCCATGCGCCAGTAGTCGGCGAAGCGGTAGCCCCCAGGTCCCAGGATCAGGGTGTTGTTCTGGTGGCCGATGGGGGTGAGGAAGGCCGACGACGATCCGACCGCCACGGCGATCAGGAAACTGTCCGGGTTGACCCCGAACTGCTGGGCGACGACCACCGCGATGGGGGCCATGACGGCGGCGGTCGCGGCGTTGTTCATGAAGTCGGTCAGGTTGATCGACACGATCATGATGAGGGCCAGGGCGATCACCGGCGAGCCGCCGGACAGCGTGCCGATGACGCCCTGGGCGATCAGGGCCGCCGCGCCGCTTGCCTCCATGGCGCCGGCCAGCGGCAGCAACGCGCCCAGCAGGACGATGACCGACCAGTCGATGGACTCGTACAGCCCGCGCAATGGCACCAGCCCGCTCAGCACGAAGGCCACCGCGCCGCCGGCAAAGGAGATCTGCGCCGGCACCCCGGCCACGGTGGCGGCGATGGCGGCGGCCATGAGGACGGTGGCGGTGATGGTCTCGCGGCGCCGGGGAAACTTCAGGGTGCGTTCGACCAGCGGCACGCAGTTGAACTGGTTGATGACGTCGGCGGTGCGCTCGGCCCCGCCCTGCAGCAACAGCACGTCGCCGGCCTCCAGCCGTTGATCGCGCAAGCGTTTCCATGACCGGCTGCCCTGCCGCGACAGGGCCAGCAGGTTGACCCCGAACCGCGACCGCAGACGGATTTCCGCCACCGTGCGGCCGACCATCGAACTGCCCGGCCGCACGGCGACCTCGGTCAGTTCAATGGCGTCGGAGGTCAGGACCTCCTCGTCCATGGTGCGGTCGGCGACCAGTTCGAGGTTCAGGGTGGTGACGATCTCGGTCAGGGCCTGGGGTTCGGCTTCAAGGACCAGGATGTCCTGCTCGCGGATGCGCCGCCAGCCGCTGGGCGCCAGGATGCGTTCGTCGCTGCGCACCAGGCCGACCACCTGGGCACCGATGTCGCCCAGGTCGGCCTCGAATTCCGACAGGGTTTTATCGACCACGCTGGAGCCCTTGCGGACCCGGACCTCGGTGAAATAGCGGCCGATGTCGAACGGTTCGCCGTCGGCCGCCTTGCCGCCGCGCGGTTTGGGCAGCAGGCGCCAGCCGATCAGGCTGACGAAGAGCACCCCGCCGATGGCCACCGTCACCCCGACCGGCGAAAAGTCGAACATGCCGAACGGGGCGCCCTGAGCCTCGGCCCGGAAGCCGGACACGATGATGTTGGGCGGCGTGCCGATGAGCGTGCTCATGCCGCCCAGGATCGAGGCGAACGACACCGGCATGAGCAGGCGCCCGACCGGTATGTCGTTGCGATGGGCCGCCTGGATGACGACCGGCATCATCAGCGCCAGGGCGCCGACGTTGTTCATGAAGGCCGACAGGAAGGCGGCCAGCAACGCCATGCCGCCGATCAGCCGCACCGGCCCGGCCTTGGTCGGCAGGGCGAAGCGGGCCAGGATGTCGATGGCGCCGGAATTGAACAGGCCGCGGCTGAGGATGAGCACGGCGGCGACGGTGATGACCGCCGGATGCCCGAAGCCGTCGAACGCCTCGCCCGGCGCCACCTGCCCGACCGCCACGGCGGCCAGCAGGGCGAGCATGGCGACGATGTCGTGCCGCCACCGGCCCCAGATGAACAGGACCATGGCGGCAGCGAGGATGAGCAGGATGGCAGCCTGGGGAAACGTCATGAACGGGCGGCTCCCCTCTTTTTCAAGAAGCCCTCAGGCGCCGGGCGCGGCCTCCAGCCGCTTGGCTCACGCGGCAGGGGCCGCGCGGCGCAGTCGCGCCGTCCAAGTCCTGCTGAGGCGGGCTCATCAAGACTTGGCATCCAGCGCGCTACCGCCCAGGATTCAACAGCGCCGCGCCGCCGGAGATGTCCCCGGCGATCTCGACCACGTTGCCGACCACCTTGGCGCGCCCCTCGGCCACCAGCCGCAGGGCCAGCGGATAAGCCAGGTGCTCCTGCTCCAGCACGCGGGCGCCGAGCGTGTCGGGCGTGTCGCCGGACAGCACCGGCACCGCCGCCTGCACGATGATCGGGCCTTCGTCGGTTGCCGGACGCACGAAGTGGACGGTGCAGCCGTGTACCTTGACGCCCATGTCCAGCGCGCGTTCGTGGGTGTGCAGCCCCTTGAACGAGGGCAGCAGCGAGGGATGGATGTTGATCATGCGGTCCTGCCAGCCAGCGACAAATCCTTCGCTGAGCAAACGCATGAAGCCGGCCAGACAGACGAACTCCACGCCGACGGAGCGCAGATGGGCGTCGAGCGCGGCGTCGAAAGCCTCGCGGCCGTCGAAGTCGCGGTGGCTGAGCACCGATGTCGGGATGCCGGCCTTCTCCGCCCGCTCCAGGGCATAGACCCCGGCCACGTTGGACAGCACGTGGACGATCTCGACCGGATAGGCCGGGTCGGCACAGGCGTCGATCAGGGCTTGCAGGTTGCTGCCCCGCCCCGACACCAGGACGCCGACCTTCAGCTTGTTCCCAACCTTCAGCGCTTCGGTGGCCACGATCAGCCCAGCGCCCAGGTGGCGTCGAGGTTGGGCATGAGCACCGGCTCGCCGCCCCCACCCTCGCCATTGACGCCACGCTCGGTCAGGCGGCCGATGATGCTGGCCGTCTCGCCGTGCTGGTTGAACAGGGCCACCGCATCGCCAGCCCGCTCGGCCGGGACCACGACGACCATGCCGACGCCGCAGTTGAAGGTGCGCGCCATCTCGGCCGCACCGACGCCGCCGGTCTCGGCCAGCCAGCGGAACACCGGGGGCAGCGGTAGGGCCGACACTTCCAGCTCGGCCGCCAGATGGTCGGGCAGCACGCGCGGGATGTTCTCCCAGAAGCCGCCGCCGGTGATGTGGGCCAGCGCCTTGACGTGGCCGGCCCGAATGGCGGCGAGGCAGCTTTTCACATAGATGCGGGTCGGGGTCAGCAGGGCCTCGCCCAGGGTCTGGCCGGGGGCGAAGGGCGCGGCGTCGTCATAGCCGAGGCCCGCCTTCTCCACCACGCGGCGGACCAGCGAGAAGCCGTTGGAATGCACGCCCGAGGACGCCAGGCCGATCAGCACGTCGCCGGCCGCGCAGCCCGTCCCGTCGAGCAGGCGCCCGCGTTCGGCCGCGCCGACCGAGAACCCGGCCAGATCATAGTCGCCCGACCCGTACATGCCGGGCATTTCGGCCGTCTCGCCGCCGATCAGGGCGCATCCGGCCTGTCGGCAGCCTTCGGCGATGCCGCTGATGATCTGACGGCCCTGTTCGACCTCGAGCTTGCCGGTGGCGAAGTAGTCGAGGAAGAACAGCGGCTCGGCGCCCTGCACCACCAGATCGTTGACGCACATGGCCACCAGATCGATGCCCACGGTTTCATGACGGCCGGCGGTGATCGCCACCTTGAGCTTTGTACCTACGCCATCGGTGGCAGCGACCAGGATGGGATCCTGGTATCCGGCCGCGCGCAGGTCGAACAGCGCGCCGAATCCGCCTAGATCGGAGTCGGCGCCCGAGCGCACGGTGGACTTTGCCAGCGGTTTGATGGCTTGCACCAAGGCGTTTCCGGCGTCAATGTCAACGCCGGCATCCTTGTAGCTCAGACGGCTCTTGTCGGAAGGAGTGGAAATGGCGGCCTCGCAGCGGCATGCGGTTATATGGAGGATTCGCGTGGGGAAGATACTGCATCGGCGTCGGTTTGCAACGGCAGACGTTCTGGTCCTGCTGGGCATAACGGCCCTGGTGGCCCTGTGGTCGCCCCTGGCCGGCGCGCAAACGCGGCCGGACACCGCCCTCTACACCGTTCGCTCCGTGCCCGTGCGGGCCGAAGCGGCCAGCGTGGTGGCGGCCAAGGAACAGGCCTTGATCCAGGGCCAGGGCGAGGCCCTGCGCATCCTTCTGGAACGCCTGACCCTGCCCGAGGATCACGGCCGGCTGCCGACCCCGCCGATGGACACGCTCCAGAACATGGTGCTCGGCCTGTCCATCGACGACGAGCGTACGCCGCCGCGCGGCTATGTCGCAACCCTCACCGTCAGCTTCATTCCGCAGGCCGTGCAGGCGCTGCTGCAGCAGTCCGACATCCCGTTCACCGACCAGCGCGGCCGGACCCTGGTGGTCGTGCCGGTATGGCAGGGCGGCCCCGAACAGGCGCCGGTGCTGTGGGAGGATCCCAACCCGTGGCGCGAGGCGTGGGCCAACCGCCGCCGCCAGGGGCTGGTGCCGCTTGAGGCGCCGCTGGGCGACCTGGACGACGTCGCCACCATCGACGTCACCCGCGCGCTGGCCACCGACATCGCCGCGCTCAACGGGCTGGCCGAGCGCTACGGCGCGGCCGGCACCCTGGTCGCCTCGGCCCGCCTGGAACCCGGCACCAACGGCACGCCGGCGCAGGTGCGGGTGGACGTCACCAAAGGCGCGGCGAGCGACGAGGTCGAGACCACCCGCTTCACCGTCACCCAGCCGCTGGTCGCCGACACGCCGCCGGAAGCAGCCCTTCCTCAAGCACTGACCGAGGCCATCCGCAGCGTCGCCCGCGAACTGGACGCGACGTGGAAGGTGCGCGCCGTCGGATTCTCGGGCGCCACCACCCAGATGACCGCCCTGGTCCCGCTGGACGGCCGCCTGGACAGTTGGCTGGAGGTCCGCCGCCGCCTGGACAACGCCCCGGCGGTCCGTGAAACCCGCCTTCAGGCGCTCACCAAGGACCGCGCCCAGATCACCGTCCTGTACGGCGGACAGCCCGATGGCCTCGCCGAGTCGCTGCGCCGCCAGGGGCTGAGCCTGACCGACGACGGCGGCTACTGGACCCTGCGGCCGACGTCCGACGTGGCGCCGATGCTGCAGGCGCCCGCGCTGCAGGCACCCACGCTTCAAGCACCCGCGCCACAAGATGCGCCGGTGCTTCGGGCTCCGGACATGGTGCAGCCGTCCGGCACGATCATGGTTCGCTGACCAGACGCCGGACCAGCCATGGCGCGCTCCACAAGGCTGATCAAGAACCTGCCCAACGCCATCACGGTGCTGCGCCTGTTCCTGGTCCCGGCCGTGGTCGGGCTGCTGCTGGAGGGGCAGGCGGCGGCGGCCTTCTGGCTGTTCCTGCTGGCCGGGGTGCTCGACGGCGTCGACGGGGCGCTGGCCCGCCTGCTGGACGCCCGTAGCGAGCTGGGCGCATGGCTCGATCCGCTGGCCGACAAGGCGCTGCTCGGCGCCACCTGCATCACCATGGCGACCACCGGCCTGCTGCCGGTGTGGCTGGTCATCATCATCGTGTTCCGGGATCTGCTGATCGTCTGCGGCGTCCTGTTGATGCACGCCATGGGCACGACGGTGACGATTCGGCCGCTGCTGGTCAGCAAGCTCAACACCGCCATGCAGATCGGCCTGATCGGACTGGTGCTGGCCGAACCGGCCCTCGACCTCCCCGATGTCGGCGTGACGGCCGTGGCCATCTGGCTGACCGCGGCAACGACTGTGGCGTCCGCGGCGGGCTACGTTTATGTTTGGGCGCGTCAGATGCTGACCCGCCCGCCCTGAGCCCGCTCCCGCCGCTTCAACAGATGAGGCACCGCCCGTGACCGACGCCGCCGCTTCCGATACGCCAGACAGGGAGCACCCTCCTCGGCAATCACCCGTGCGATTCTGGTGGCTGTGGCTGATCGCCGCGGGCGTCTTCCTGGCCGCCGTCTATCTGCTGCGCGGCGTGCTGCTGCCGTTCGTGGCCGGCGCGGCGGTGGCGTACTTCCTGGACCCGGCGGCCGACTGGCTGGAGCGCCGGGGGCTTGGGCGGACGACGGCCACGGTGGTCATCACCGTGTTGTTCGTGGTCGCCCTGGCCGGCGCCGTCCTGCTGCTGATCCCGGCCATCCAGTCCGAGATCGCGCGGTTCCTGGACAATCTTCCGGGCTATGCCCAGGCCCTTGAGGACCGCGTCCGGCCGCTGCTGGAGCAGGCCCGCGCGGTGTTGCCGGCCGACCAGATCGACCGCCTGCGCGAAGGCGCAGCATCGATGATCGGCGACGCGGCGAGCATTGCCCTGTCGGTGGTGAAGCAGGTCCTGACGTCGAGTCTCGCCATCCTCAACCTTCTGGCCCTGGTCGTCCTGACTCCGGTGGTGGCGTTCTACCTGCTGCGCGACTGGGACGACATCGTCGCCAAGGTCGACGGCTGGCTGCCGCGCGCCCACGCCGACACCCTGCGCGCCATGGCCCGCGACATCGACAGCACCCTGGCCGGATTCGTGCGCGGGCAGGCCACGGTGTGCCTGGCCCTCGGCGTGTTCTACGCCGTCGGCCTGTCGGCCGTGGGGCTCGATCTGGGTATCGTGGTCGGGCTGGCCTCCGGGCTGCTGTCGTTCATCCCCTATGTCGGGTCGATTGTCGGATTTGTCGCCAGCATGGGTCTGGCGCTGGCCCAGTTCTCGGACCTCACGCCCATTCTCATCGTCGCCGGCATCTATCTGGCCGGGCAGGCGCTGGAGGGCAACGTCCTGTCGCCGTGGCTGGTCGGCGGGCAGATCGGCCTGCACCCGGTGTGGGTGATCTTCGCCCTGCTGGCGGCCGGCAGCCTGTTCGGCTTCGTCGGCGTGCTGCTGGCCGTGCCGGTGGCGGCGGTGATCGGCGTGGTGGTGCGCTACTCCATGACCCGGTATCTGGAAAGCCCGCTCTATCGCGGCCCCGAAGGCGACGAACCCGGGGACGCGCCGTGAGCCAGTTGCCCCTGCCGCTTGGCCACCGCGCCGCGCTTGGCCGCGAAGACTTCCTGGTCGCCCCCGGCAACGAGGAGGCCGTCGCCTGGCTCGACCGCTGGCCGGACTGGCCCTCGCCGGCCCTGCTGCTGCATGGCCCGGCCGGCTGCGGCAAGAGCCATCTGGCCCAGGTGTTCGCCGCCACGTCCGGGGCGCGGGTCATCAAGGGCACGCCCGATTTGGTCCTGCACCCCCCGACGGTGCTCGATGGGGTGCGCGCGGTGGTGATCGACGACGCCGACCGCGCGCTGGAGGCCGGCGTGGCCGAAGGCTCGCTGTTCCACCTCTACAACGCCGCCAAGGAGGGCGGGCGCCACCTGCTGCTGACCGCCCGCCGCCCGGCCTCGGCATGGGGCATCCGGCTGCCCGACCTGGCGTCGCGCCTGCAGGCCGCCCCGGCCGTGGCGATCAGCCCGCCCGACGACGCGGTGATGGCCGCCGTGCTGGTCAAGATGTTCGCCGACCGCCAGTTGCGCATCGGGACCGAGGTCATCGCCTACCTGCTGCGCCACATGGAGCGCAGCTTCGCGGCGGCCCGCGCCGTGGTCGACGCCGCCGACCGCCTGAGTCTGGCCGAGCGGCGGGCCATCACGGTACCCCTCCTTAAGCGCTTACTTGGAATGAATGACGTTCTATAGGTTTGGAATGTCATCCATTTGATATATACTGTGATCCAATCTCCCTTGCCGCAGGACTGGATCATGACCGAAGTTGCGCCTCCCGCGTCCCGACAGCCGCACCCTACGGACGCCCACATCGGCCGCCGCATCCGTCTGCGCCGCACGCTGCTCGGCGTGTCCCAGCAACAGCTCGCCGCCGCCGTCGGCGTGACCTTCCAGCAGATCCAGAAGTACGAGACGGGGATCAACCGCATGTCGGCCGCCCGCCTGTACGACGTGGCGCGGTCCCTGGGGGTTCCGGAAGCCTTCTTTTTCGACGAACTGGATGGCGAGGGCGCCGGCACCGACGACACCAAGACCGAATCCCTGGACCTGGTGCGGGCCTATTGGGCGCTGCCGTCGCCCGACATGCGCCGCAACGTTTTGGACCTGCTGCGCGCCATCGGGACCTAAGCCCGGCCTAAACCTCCAGATCCCTCGGCCGGATCAGCGTGTCCAGGCGCGCCGTGCCGGGCGCCAGATCGTCCCAGCGGTCGATGCCGCAGACCAGCAGGGCATAGGCCCCGGTCGGGAACTTGTCACGCAGCACCGACAGTTCGGGCGTGGCCGGGGACTGCTTGTCGGTCAGGGCGACGGCCAGTTCGTGCATGGCCGGGTTGTGCCCGACGACCAGCACGGACTCCACGCTGTCGGGCAGTTCGCGCAGGCGGTCGAGCAGGCGCGCCGCGCTGAACACATACAGCCGCTTTTCGAACTGCACCGGCACGCCATCGACCAGCGGGCACAGGACGCCGAAGGTCTGGCGGGCGCGCAGCGCCGTCGACACCAGCACCTGATCGACCCTCAGGCCGCGCTCGCCAAGAGCGGCGGCCATGGCGGCCGCGGCGCGCCACCCGCGCTCGGCGAGCGGCCGTTCGATATCCTCAAGCTCCGGATCATCCCAGGTCGATTTGGCGTGGCGGAGGAAATGAAGCCTTTTCATGCGCGACGCCCCTTCAATGGATGGTTCCAACGAGCAATAGGATGACCGATGGGATATGGACGACGAATCCTTCCCCCTGTTTATATGGGCCCCAGGTATAAAGGGTGGCGGCGGGCAATACGAGGCTCGGAGGCCGCATGCCGGCCTGTGCCACAGAAAATTCACGGACCCCGTACGAGGTTCCGTATAATCCAGGGACGTGCGGCGAGACACGACCGATCGATACGACAGGGAGAGCAGTGGCAATGAGTGACAGTTCGCAGGACACCGGAGCCCCGAGCGCCCCCCCGGCCGGCCGCCCGGCCCGCCGCCCGGCCGCTCGTTCAGCCAGGGGCCCGAACGCCGCGTCACCTGCCAAACGTGCCACCGCGGGCGGGCGCGCCCCGACCCCGGCCGAAGCTCCGGCCCAATCTCCGGCCCAATCTCCGGCCCAATCTCCGGCTCAGGCGTCCGCCCCGGCCCGGAAGATCCCGGCCATCGCCGCCGACAGCAGCGACCGCTTCATCAACCGCGAGCAATCCTGGCTGGCGTTCAACTTCCGGGTCCTCGAAGAAGCGTCCAACCCGGCCCATCCGCTGCTGGAGCGGCTGCGCTTCCTGTCGATCTCGGCGTCGAACCTGGACGAGTTCTACATGGTCCGCGTGGCCGGCCTGAAGGGGCAGGTGAGCGCCGGCGTGACCTCGATGAGCCAGGACGGCGTGACCCCGGCCCAGCAACTCGAGGCCATCAACAAGGAAGCCCGCACGCTGATCGAGTCCCAGGCCCTGGTGTGGTGTGAGCTGCGCGGCCTGCTGCACGACGCCGGGCTGCACGTCATCGGCAAGGACGACCTGTCGGCCCAGGACATGGCGTGGCTGGAAGGCCACTTCATGGACTACATCTTCCCGGTGCTGACGCCGCTGGCCATCGACCCGGCCCACCCCTTCCCGTTCATCCCCAACCTGGCGCACGCCCTGGTCCTGCACCTGACGCGGCCGGACGACACCGAAAACCTGCGCGCCCTGGTGCCGCTGCCCACCCAGTTGTCGCGCTTCGTGCGCATCGCCGGGCCGGAGTTGCGCTTCCTGGCCCTGGAGGAAGTCGTCGGCCTGTTCCTCAACAAGCTGTTCCCCGGCTTCGAGGCCAGCCAGGGCGGCCACTTCCGCGTCATCCGCGATTCGGAAATGGAAATCGACGAAGAGGCCGAGGACCTGGTGCGGTCGTTCGAAAGCGCGCTCAAGCGGCGCCGGCGCGGCCACTGCATCCGCCTGACCCTCAACGCCGACATGCCCGAGGACCTGTACCGCCTGATCTGCGACGAACTCGACGTCGCGGCCGAGGACGTGTTCCACATCAACGGCCTGATCGGCATGGCCGACACCAAGGCCCTGGTCACCGACGAGCGCCCCGACCTGCAGTTCGTGCCGTTCAACGCCCGCTTCCCCGAGCGCATCCGCGACTTCGGCGGCGACTGCTTCGCGGCCATCCGCAAGAAGGACATCCTGGTCCACCACCCCTACGAATCCTTCGACGTGGTGGTCCAGTTCCTGCGTCAGGCGGCGCGTGATCCCAACGTCATGTCGATCAAGCAGACCCTGTACCGCACCTCCAAGGGCAGCCCCATCGTGGCCGCCCTGATCGAGGCGGCCGAGGCCGGCAAGTCGGTCACCGCCATGGTCGAGCTGAAGGCGCGCTTCGACGAGGAAGCCAACATCCAGTGGGCGCGCGACCTGGAACGCGCCGGGGTCAACGTGGTCTACGGCTTCATGGACCTCAAGACCCACGCCAAGATCAGTCTGGCGACCCGCCGCGAGGGGACCGAGTTGCGGTCCTATGTCCACTACGGCACCGGCAACTACCATCCGATCACCGCCAAGGTGTACACCGACCTCAGCTACTTCACCTCCGATCCGGCGCTGTGCCGCGACGCCCAAAAGGCCTTCAACTTCATGACCGGCTACGCCCGGCCGGACAAGATGGAGAAGCTGAACATCGCGCCGCTGGGCCTGCGCGACACCATCCTGCACCTGATCGAGCAGGAAACCGCCAACGCCCGCGCCGGCAAGCCGGCCGCCATCTGGGCCAAGATGAACAGCCTGGTCGACGGCAAGCTGATCGACGCCTTGTACGAGGCATCATGCGCCGGGGTGAAGGTCGAATTGGTCATTCGCGGCATCTGTTGCCTGCGGCCGGGCGTTCCCGGATTGTCGGAGAACATCCGGGTGCGGTCCATCGTCGGACGGTTCCTGGAGCATTCGCGCATCATCTGCTTTGCCAACGGCAGCCCGATGCCGTCGCGCGAGGCGAAGGTGTTCATATCCTCGGCCGACTGGATGCCGCGCAACCTTATCCACCGGGTGGAGAGCTTCGTGCCGATCGGAAATCCCACCGTCCACGCCCAGATCCTCGACCAGATCATGGGCGCCAACCTCAAGGACGAGGCGCAGAGCTGGTTCCTGCAGCCCGACGGCACCTACGAGCGGGTCAAGGCCGGTCCGGATGCCTTCTCGGCCCACATCCACTTCATGACCAACCCCAGCCTGTCCGGTCGCGGCAGCGCGACCCACCAAACCCCGAAGCGGGTGGCGCGCCTGATCCTGGGCCGCGACCGCTTCACTGACGATTAAGGACGGCCTCGTGCCCCAACACCATCCCATCGGCATCATCGACATCGGGTCAAACACCGTGCGCCTGGTGGTGTTCGGGGGGCGGCACCGCACGCCGATGCCGCTGTTCAACGAAAAGGCCACCTGCGCCCTGGGGGCCGGGCTGGAGAAAAGCGGCCGGCTCAATCCCGAAGGTGTGCCCCAGGCGCTGGCCGCCATCGAACGCTTCGTCGCCCTGGCCCGCGCCATGGAGGTGGAGCGCCTGGACGTCCTGGCCACCGCCGCCTGCCGGGACGCCGCCGACGGCCGCGCCTTCATGGACGAGATCGTGCGCCGCTGCGGCGTCCAGGTCACCCTGCTGTCAGGCGAGGCCGAGGCCAAGCGCGCCGCGCTCGGCGTGCTGTGCTCCATTCCCGACGCCGACGGCATGGTCGCCGACGTCGGCGGCGGCAGCCTGGAGCTGGTCACCGTCAAGGGCCGCCGGTTCGGGCGGTTCGCCACCATGCCGCTCGGCCTGCTGCGGCTGATCGAGCACTCCGGCGGCAACCGCGACACCGCCCTGGCCCTGATCGAGCAGCGCCTCGCGGCGGTGGACTTCATGGAGGAAGGGCGTGGCCGCCACCTCTATGTGGTCGGCGGGTCGTGGCGTGCCCTGGCCCGCGTGCTGATCGACCAGATGAACTATCCGCTGCACGTCCTCGACAACTTCACCCTGCCGCGTGCCCAGGCCGAAAAGCTGATCGGCCTGGTCGCCCAGCAGAGCCGCAAGTCCCTCGACAAGGTCCAGGGCGTGTCGAAGAAACGCCTGCCCCTGCTGCCCCTGGCCGCCCTGCTGCTGGAACGCCTGTTGCAACGCGTGCAGCCCGACGCCGTGGTGTTTTCCGTCTACGGCATGCGCGAGGGCCAATTCTACGCCAGCCTGCCCGAGGACATGAAGGCACAGGATCCGCTGGTCGCCTCGGCCACCACGCTGGCCGAGGCCGCCGGGCGGTTCCCCGAACACGGCCACGAACTGATGGAATGGATGAGCCCGCTGTTCCCCGACGAACCGCCGGCCCTCAAGCGCCTGCGTCACGCCGCCTGCCTGCTGGGCGACATCTTCTGGAACGAGCATCCCGACTTCCGGGCCGAACAGGCCTTCCTGCGCCTGCTGCGCCTGCCATTCATGGGCCTGGATCACCACGACCGGGCGGGTCTGGCGCTGGCCCTGTACTATCGTTACGCCGCGGACGACAGCCTGGAGGTGGTCAAGCCGGCCCTCGCCCTGCTCGACGACGAGCGCATCCGCCGGGTGCGGGCCATCGGCGCCGCCCTGCGCCTGGGCCACACCATTTCCGGCGGCGCGGCCGGCGTCCTGTCGCGCACCCGCCTGAGCCGGGGGGACAGCGTCCTGATGCTCGGCGTGCCGGCGGGCGACCCGCTGTTCAACCCGGTCGCCTTCACCCGCCGCCTCGACCGTCTGGCCCTGGAACTCGGCCTGACCGCGCAGATGGCCAAGGTCTAAAGCGGTTTGCGGTTTACTGGACAGATTGGTCCGCTGACGCGGATGGCTGCCGCCAGCCTGGAGCTCCGCTCCAGACCTCTCTTGTTTTCTTGAAGAAGGAAAGGGGTTTGGGGCTTGCCCCAAGCCGGTTCGGGCGGCAGCCCGTCCGCGTCAGCGGAGGCGCCTTCCTCAGATCAGAAGCAAACCGCCACAAGCACTCAAAGGGCGCACGTCCGCCATGACGACGCGGCGGCTTGCCTCGGCGCGCGGACTGCGCGATCCTGGGACGCTAACCCTTGCGGAGTATGTCCCATGCTGTCCGGCCGTCTCAAACCCGTTGTGGCCCTGGCCGTTGCCCTGTCCCTGAGTGGCGGGCTGGCGGCCTGTTCGACCCATTCCGGCGATACCTATGACCGGGCCGAGATGGGGCGCGCCATGAGCCTGGAGCGCGGCACCGTCGTGTCGGTCCGCGAGGTCCGGGTGAAGGGCACCGAATCCTACGTCGGCACCGGCATCGGCGCCGCGGCCGGCGGCATCGCCGGTTATCAGCTTGGCGGTGAAGGCTGGATCAACGCGCTTGGCGCGGTCGGTGGCGCGGTGCTCGGCGGGCTGGCCGGGACGGCGGCCGAGGAAGGGCTGACCCGCGACACCGCCCAGGAGATCATCGTCGAGAAGCCCGGCGGCACCACCGTCGTGGTGGTCCAGAAGGCCGGCGAGTACGCCCTGGTCCCCGGTCAGGCGGTGGTCATCGTGCGCGGCGACAAGATGCGCGTCGTCCCGGCCGAGCAGTACGGGGCGGCGCCGCGCTGACCCGGCCACGTCCGGCAGCCTCAAACGTTGAGGCTGCATGGGCATCGTGTTTCCGATCGAAGACAGCATCCTCCAGTTCACCCTCGTCGTGGTGGCTGCGCTTGTCGTGCAACTGGCCTTCGAGCGGACCCGGCTGCCCGCGCTGATCGGGCTGTTGCTGCTGGGCATGGCGGTCGGTCCGGGCGGCGGCGACATCCTGCCCGACGACGGCGTGATCGAGTTGCTGGGCGGCGTCGGCCTGCTGTTCATCATGTTCGTGGCCGGGCTGGAGATCGACCTCGACATGGTCGGCGACCACCGCACCGAGGTTGCCGCCTTCGGGCTGCTGGCCTTCGGCCTGACCCTGGTGCCGGCGGTCGGGGCCGGCCTGCTGCTCGGCCTGGAGTGGAGCGGCGCGTTGCTGCTGGGCGCCGCCCTGTCGTCGCACACCCTGGTCGCCTACACCGTGCTGGAGCGCCTGGGGCTGGTCCACCGCCGGCCCATGGTGGCGGCCATCGGCGGCACCTTGCTGACCGACACCCTGTCGCTCATCCTGCTGGCCATCGTCCTGCAACTTGGCGGCGGCGAGGCCCATGGCGCCGGGGTGCTGGGCTGGTACGTGCCGCTCGCCCTGCTGGCCGTGCTGGCCGGCGGGGCGTTGCTGGTGGTGCCAAAGCTGGCCGAGGCCGTGCTGGTCCGCTCGCGCACGACCCCGGCGGAGCGCGCCTTGTTCCTGATTGCCGTGCTGACGGTGCTGTCGGCGGCGGCCGACCTGATCGGCACCGAGGACATCCTCGGCGCCTTCCTGGCCGGGGTGTGCCTGAACCGCATCGTGCGCCGGCGCAAGGACCTGCACGAGCACCTGGAGTTCGCCGGGCGCCTGCTGTTCATTCCGTTCTTCTTCATCGAAACCGGCATGCGCCTGGAGTTGGAGGTCTTTGCCGGTCATCTGGCGGTGTGGGGCACGGTCGGCCTGCTGCTGGCCGTGGTGGTGTTCGGCAAGGGCGCCGCGGCATGGGCGACCGGGCCGCTGTTCGGCTACGGCCGCATGGAACGCCTGGCCATGGGCGGCCTCACCCTGCCCCAGGCCGCCGCCACCCTGGCCGTGGTCACCGCCGGGCTGAGGATGGACCTGATCGGGCCGGAGGTGGTCGACGCGGTGATCATCGTCATCTTCATCACCTGCCTGGCCGGCCCCCTGGTCACCGGGTTCGCCGGCCGGCGGACGGGCGAAGCGGTCAGCTCGGAACCCGCTTCTTCTCGCCGGCGAACGGGCTGAGGCCCAGCCAGGACTGCATGCGGTCGGCCAGCCGCTCGTCGCCGGTCAGGCGCAGGGCGCCGGCCTCGACCTCGGCGGCGACCGACGACAGGCCCATCCAGATGGCGGTCATCGCCCGCAGGTCGGCGACCACGTACAGATCGACGTCCAGCCCCGGATCGACCGAGCACAGATCCAGCGTGTCGTGGTCGACGATCAGCCACCACGCCCGCTTGCCGGCCGCCACGTCGGGGTACAGAAACTGAATCACGCACCGCTTGCTGGGCAGCGGCACCGGATTGAGGTTGCGCCGCATGTCCCACATGAGCAGGCCGGGGTCCAGGTTGCGCAGGCTGGTCTGCGCCTGGACCCAGCGCTGGCCCCACAAACCGACCGCCATGACCACCGGGCGCAGGTCGCGGCCGGCGTCGGTCAGCACGTATTCCGCCGTTCCGCCGTTGGCCGAGGCACGGTGTTCGACGATGCCGGCGTCCTCAAGCTCGCGCAGGCGCTTGGCGAGCAGGGCCGGCGACATGCGCGGAACGCCGCGCCGCAACTCGTTGAACCGCGTGCTGCCGGACACCAGTTCGCGCAAAAGCACCATGGTCCAGCGCGAACACAGGATTTCGGCGGCCATGGCGACGGGACAGAACTGATCGTAACTGCGGGTTTCCATCGGTACGCCTCCCTGTCTGGTACAGCCAGTGAACTTGAGACGCCGGAGTTGACGACGCAGGCTGGGCTACCCAAGGAAACAAACTTCGGAGGCCCCGATGTTCCAGGACACCCGTAATTTGCTCGGCTCCCCCCTGCTGGCTGCCGCGTTAGCGGCGCTCGTGGCCGTTCCGGCGATGGCAGCGGAGGAGCGCAGCAAGGAAGAAACCATCAGCCTCGCCCTGTCCGCCGCGCCGCCCCAGATGCGCGACGGCGCCACGGTGGTGGGCGCCGACGGTGCCGTGCTGAAGGAAGGCGACAATGGCTTCATCTGCATGATCACGCCGGAGGTCCCGACCGGCAACGCCCCCATGTGCGCCGACGAAACGTGGATGCCGTGGGCGGCCGGATGGCTTCAGGGCGAGCCCTATGAGCCGCAAAACCGCCTCGGCCTGGCCTACATGCTGGCCGGCGACACGGCCACGGGCGGGGCCAGCAACACCGACCCGGATGCCAAAGGCCCCACCGCCGAGAATGCGTGGGTCGTCGAAGGCCCGCACGTCATGCTCATCGTGCCGGACGCGGAAATGCTCACCCACATCACCGACGACCACACCATGGGCACCCCCTACGTCATGTGGCGCGGCACCCCGTTCGCCCACGTCATGATGCCGGTCGGCCCCCGCGAACACACCCGCGAGGTGGCGGAACGGCAGGAGTAATGCCAGCCGTTCAACGATCTGACCCTTCTTGTCCCCTGTCGCGGACGGGCGCTGCCCGAAGCCCGCTGGGGCGATGCCCCAGGCCCCCTTTTGTTTCTTCAACAAAAACAAGGAGGTCTGGAGCTTGCTCCAGGCGGGCCAGGGCGGCCCTCCGGCCGCCTAGTCCTGGTGCGCGATGAACAGCGCCTCCATCCCCGGCGAGGCGGTGGGCTGGCCGGGGCGGTAGACGTACCCGGTGAGCCGCGCGTAGTTGTCGGCGTCGCTCTGCCACAGGTAGGTGCCTTCATAGGCCACGCCGTGCTCGACGGTGCGGATCCGCAGGACGCGGCCGCCGTCGTGCCCGGCGGGCTCGATCCGGCCCTCGCCGATCACCTCGACGCCGCCGACCCTGCGCGTCACCGTCAGGCGGTCGGGTTGGGCGGACAGGACGACCGTGCCGACGAAGCTGTCCTGGCTGTCCAGCGCCTTGCCGACCAGCCAGTACGTCCCGGCCAGAAAGCCGTACAGCGCCTCATCGTCCGAAACGTCCCGCGCCTGCACGCCGTGCGAAAGCGACAGAAGGGCCAAACCGAGAACCGCCAAGCTCTTCAGAAAAATTCCCATCATCTTGCCCCCATGAAAAAACGGCTGGTTCCTCGCAGAACCAGCCGTTGGTCTTACTATCTTCAGGCGTTTACGCCGTGACGCTTTCCAGGGCCTTCTCGATGGCGGCCAAAGCCTCTTCGGCCTTGTCGGCGTCGGGGCCGCCGGCCTGGGCCATGTCGGGGCGGCCGCCGCCGCCCTTGCCGCCGACCGCTTCGGCGCCGGCGCGGACCAGG
This sequence comes from Rhodospirillaceae bacterium, assembly GCA_041686745.1. Taxonomy (GTDB): domain Bacteria; phylum Pseudomonadota; class Alphaproteobacteria; order Rhodospirillales; family Rhodospirillaceae; genus Cauispirillum. Next base: position 137,202 of record JAWLDH010000004.1, read on the forward strand.
GCGACGGCGTCGACCTTGCCCTTGAGGTCGTCGGTCACGCCGACGACCAGGGAGGCCTTGCCGTCGGTGGTGGCGATCAGGGCGACGACGCCGGACTTGATCTGGGTCTTGATCTCGTCGGCCATGCCCTTGAGGTCCTTGGCGGGGACGTCTTCGAGCACGCGCCCGGCGAAGGTCACGCCGGCCACGGTCTTGGTCGCGGCAGCCCCGCCGCCACCGCCGCCGGTGGCCAGCTTCTTGCGGGTGTCGGCCAGTTCGCGTTCCAGGCGGCGCTTTTCCTCCTGGAGGGCGACAATGCGGGCCGGCACGTCGGTCGGGGCGGCGCGCAGGGCTTCGGCGGCCTGGGTCACCAGGGCCTCGCGCTCGTTGATGTAGGCCAGGGCGCCGGCCCCGGTCACGCCTTCGATGCGGCGCACGCCGGACCCGACGGCGCCTTCGTTGACGATCTTGAAGAAGCCGATGTCGCCGGTGCGCCGGACGTGGATGCCGCCGCACAGTTCGACCGAGAAGTTGACCCCGGCCTCGTCACCACCCATGGCGACGACGCGGACCTCGTCCCCGTACTTTTCGCCGAACAGGGCCATGGCCCCAGCCTTGATGGCGTTTTCGGGGTCCATCAACTGGGTGCCGACCTCGGCATTGTGGCGGATCTGGGCGTTGACGTCGGCCTCGACCTGACGGATTTCGTCGAAGGTCAGGCCCTTGGGATGGGCGACGTCGAAGCGCAGGCGCTCGGCATCGACCAGCGAGCCCTTCTGCGTGACGTGGTCGCCCAGGCGCTTGCGCAGGGCGGCGTGCAGCAGGTGGGTGGCCGAGTGGTTGGCCCGCACGGCATCGCGATAGGCGGTATCGACCGCGAACAGGGCGTTGTCCTTGATCGCCACGGCGCCCTGGCTGACCACGCCGACATGGACATGCAGGTCGCCGAGCTTCTTTTGCACGTCGCGGACGGTGATGGTGCCCTTGCCCTCGACCTTGATGATGCCACGGTCGCCGACCTGACCGCCGGATTCGGCATAGAACGGGGTCTGGTTGGCCAGCACCATGACCTCCTGGCCCTCGGTCGCGCGGTCCACGGGCTTGCCGTCAACCACCAGGGCGGTGATGGCGCCCTCGGCCGAGTCGGTGGCGTAGCCCAGGAACTCGGTGGCGCCGACCTGATCGCGCAGTTCGAACCACAGGGTTTCGGTGGCCGCTTCGCCCGACCCGGCCCAATGCTTGCGGGCCTCGGCGCGGGCGCGGTCCATGGCGGCGTTGAAGCCGTCGGTGTCGACCTTGTAGCCCTCGCCGCGCAGGGCGTCCTGGGTCAGATCGAGCGGGAAGCCGAAGGTGTCGTAAAGCTTGAACGCCACCTCGCCCGGCAGGGTGCCGCCGCTGCCCAGCTTGTTCTTTTCGTCGGTCAGCAGGCGCAGGCCACGGTCGAGCATCTGCTTGAAGCGGGTTTCCTCCAGCTTCAGCGTCTCGGTCACCAGGGCCTGGGCGCGCTCCAGTTCGGGGAACGCCTGCCCCATCTGGCGGACCAGGGCGGGCACCAGCTTGAACATCATGGGATCGGCCGCGCCCATCATGTGGGCGTGGCGCATGGCGCGGCGCATGATGCGGCGCAGGACGTAGCCACGGCCTTCGTTGGACGGCAGCACGCCGTCGGCGATCAGGAAGCAGGCCGAGCGCAAATGATCGGCGATGACACGGTGGCTGACCTTGTGCGGCCCGTTCGGGTCGGTGCCGGCCGCCTCGGCGGTGGCGTCGATCAGGCTGCGCATGAGGTCGATGTCGTAGTTGTCGTGCTTGCCCTGCAGCACGGCGGCCAGCCGTTCGAGGCCCATGCCGGTGTCGATGGACGGCTTGGGCAGGGACACGCGCTCCTCGGGCGTGACCTGCTCGAACTGCATGAACACCAGGTTCCAGATCTCGATGAAGCGGTCGCCGTCCTCATCGGGGCTGCCGGGCGGGCCGCCGGGGATCTTGTCGCCGTGGTCGTAGAAGATTTCCGAGCACGGACCGCACGGACCCGTATCGCCCATCTGCCAGAAGTTGTCCGACGTCGGGATGCGGATGATGCGGTCGTCGGACAGCCCGGCGATCTTGCGCCACAGGGCGGCGGCGTCCTCGTCCGAGGAATGGACGGTGACCAGCAGCTTTTCCTCGGGCAGGCCGTATTCCTTGGTGATCAGGTCCCAGGCCAGTTTGATGGCCTCTTCCTTGAAGTAATCCCCGAAGGAGAAGTTGCCCAGCATCTCGAAGAACGTGTGGTGGCGCGCCGTGTAGCCCACGTTGTCCAGGTCGTTGTGCTTGCCGCCGGCGCGGACGCACTTCTGCGACGTGGTGGCGCGGGAATAGGGCCGCGTCTCCTGACCGGTGAAGACGTTCTTGAACTGCACCATACCGGCGTTGGTGAACATCAACGTCGGATCGTTGCGCGGCACCAGCGGGCTCGACGCCACCTTTTCGTGGCCGTTGCGGGCGAAGTAGTCCAGGAACGCGGTGCGGATGTCGTTGGTCGTCTTCATGTCCAGGGTCTGTCCCAGTGATGTAAAGCGGCCGTCACGGCGCAGCAGAACGCCTTTCTACCGAGTCCGGGGCCTTCGTGTCCAGCGAGCACGCAGTGTTACTTATGATGTGGGCGCGTCCGGCGCCACTGCCTGGCCGTCGCGCAGGACGACAGGGCCGTCGCGGCCCCCCGCCGCCCGATAGGCGCGCACGGCGGCGTCAACCTCGGCCTCGAACGCCTCGACGCCGTCCAGGGGCACGCCGGTGGCATGCGGAGTCGTCCAGCCGTGGGCAGGACCGACGCCCAGCGCCCGCTCCGTTTTCCAGCGCTCGCGCAGGGCCTGCCACACGGCCCGCTCGGCCTGGGGACGGACGGCGCGCAGGTGGGCGAGGCGGACCGCCAGGGAGCGTTCGGCGGCGTCCTCGGGCACGGCGTGGATGACGGCGTCGGGCGCCGCCTCCAGCACGGCATCAAGGGCGGCGAAACAGGCATCGGCATGGAAGCAGGTGTAGAGCGTAATGCTTGGCGCCAACGGGGCCGGGGCCGGGGCCGGCTGGCAGGCCGCGAGAAGAAGGCCGAGCGCCATACTCGTGCATAAATTAGAACAATTATACCAATTCACGTCACCCTCCTTTCGTCCGATGCCTATTCACCGGTCGCGTCGAAACGGCGCAATGCTAGGGTCCACCTCGGTATCCCCCACCAAGCGAGCCCCCCGATGACCGACGTCCTTCCCGCCCATCTGCGCACCGACCATTGGTACTGCGACCTGCACCACTCCATGCTGGTCATCATGTTCAAACGCCTGATCCCCGCCCTGCGGGGCGGCAACCGGCAACAGTCCACGTACTTCGTGGATACCATGACCATGTACTGGCTGCTGCACTGCCTGATGGAAGAGGAAGGATTTGCCCACGCCGTGGCGCGCGGCCGGGTCGACCAGGCCTTGATCGACGCCCACGCCGGAGCCCACCTCAAGCTGATGCTGAGCTGGCGCGACGACGTCTTCCTGCCGTTCAAGGAAGGCAACACCGACCGCGAAACCTTGGCCGTGGCGGCCGACGGATATTACAAGGCGGTCGTGCACCACATCGAGACCTTCGACCAGCAGACCTATGGCACCGAGTCGGGCCATGACGCCGGCTCGCGCAGAGAGGAAATCGCCCACATCGCCCAGGCCGGCCTGCCCCTCACGCCGTTCATGGACGGCGCCATGGACACCACCCGGCGTCTGATGCCCCAGATGGCCGTGGCCCTGGCGCCGCGTCCCTCGAAGGGTGCGGCAACCCCGCCCGCACTGCTGCAGGGCGGCGCCTTGACCGGGATGCGCGCCGACCTCACCCGCGCCCTGGGCACCCGCCAGACCGCGCTGACCAGACTGGGGCGGGAACTGCTCGTGGCGTGAGGGAAGGAAGGGGAAGAAGGGAAGAAAAGGAAACCACAGAGGCACAGAGACACAGAGAGAGCGGAGCAGAGCCGCGCGCAGCGCAGATAACACATCGCGGAGTTATCCGCCTGCGGCGCCATGGACTCCGCTCTCTCTGTGACTTCCTCTGTGCCTCTGCGCCTCTGCGTTTCCCCGCTTCCTTCTTTCCTGAAGGCTAGTCCTCGATCTCCACCGCTTCGACGCGTTTGCCGTCCTTGGACAGGCACAGGGCGAGGCGGCCGTGCTTGAGGTCCAGGGCGTCCTTGCCGAAAATCTCGCGGCGCCAGCCCTTGAGGGCGGCCACGTCGGCGTTGTCGTCGTCGGCGATCAGTTCCAGGTCGTCGGAGGAGGCGACCAGCTTCACGGCCACGTCGTTTTCCTCGCACCGCATCTTGAGCAGCACCTTGAGGAGGTCGGTGATCGGCCCCAGGCCCGGCGGGATGTCCTTGCGGTCGGGCGGGACGGGCAGTTCGTCCTCGGGCAGATTGCGGCCGCGCTCGACGGCGTCGAGGATGGCCTTGCCGACCTTGCCCTCGGCCTGCCCGCGCGAGAAGCCGCGCGTGCGCTCAAGCTGGTCGGCGGTGGTCGGAGCGTGGGCGGCGATCTCCAGCAGCGTTTCGTCGCGCAGGATGCGCTGGCGCGGCACGTCGCGGGTCTGCGCCTCGATCTCGCGCCAGGCGGCCAGTTCCTTGACCACGCCCAGGAAGCGCGGCGTCTTGGTCCGCGTCTTGAGGCGGCGCCACGCCTGATCGGGCGCGACGCAATAATTGGCCGGGTCGGTCAGGATGGTCATTTCCTGGGTCAGCCAGTGGGCCCGCCCGGTGCTTTCCAGGCGCCGCGCCAGCTTTTCATAGACCACGCGCAGGTGGGTGACGTCGGACAGGGCGTAGCGCACCTGCTTGTCGGTCAGCGGCCGGCGCGCCCAGTCGGTGAAGCGCATGGACTTGTCGATGGACGCCTTGGCCAGCTTCACGGCCAGGGTCTCATACCCCACCGAGTCGCCGAAGCCGCACACCATGGCGGCGACCTGGGTGTCGAACAGCGGCTCGGGGAAGCCGGCCATCTGGTTGTAGAAGATCTCGAGATCCTGGCGCGCCGCATGAAAGACCTTGAGGACGCGCGTGTTGCGCATCAGGTCGTGCAGCGGCGTCAGGTCGATGCCTTCGGCCAGGGGATCGATGCACCATGCCTCCTCCGGGCCGCCGACCTGCACGAGGCAGAGCTGCGGCCAATAGGTCTTCTCCCGCATGAACTCGGTGTCCACGGTGACGAACTCGGCCGTGGACACCCGCTCGCAGAAGGCGGCAAGGGCTTCGGTGGTGGTGATGAGTGCGGCGTCTTGTGTCATTCCAACTGTATAGCGCGCCGTCGCCCGGACCGCAACGCGCTGAAAGAGGCTAAAAGCAGCGATTCGGCGATGCTCGCCGCGCGGCTGGCCTTTTCTAAACCCACGATGAACGGATGCGACAGCCTTCGTTCATCGTGGGTTTGGTAAATCTGTGTGCGACCGCCGCCAAACCACCGCCGGGATGAGCGCCGCGACTGAACTCGTTTCCAAGGGGGCACCTCATGACTTACGACCGGACGACCCGCATCCTGCACCTGTGCGTTGCCGGAGGCGTGGCGGCGCAAATGGTGACCAGCCTGCTCCTGATCCACCCCAAGCCGGGGCGCCTTCCCAACGCGTGGTACGAGGCGCACGAAATCGTCGGCATCACCCTCGCCATCCTGCTGACAGCCTACTGGGCATGGGTCATTCGGCGGTCCATGGTTCGAAACGAGGGGCTTGCCCTGTTCCCCTGGTTCTCCGGCCGCGCCCTGACGAAGCTGCGCGACGACGCAGGCCGCACCGCGCGGTCCCTGGCGCACCGGAAACTGCCTCCGGCCGACGAGGCGTCCCCCCTGGCCGCCGCCATTCAGGGGCTTGGCCTGCTGGCCGCGCTGTTTCTGGCGTTGACCGGCACGACCCTGGCCCTCGGCACCGGACCCGATGGCGGCCTTGCCCCGGCCATCCGTCCGCTCAAGGAGCTGCACGAGGCGGTCGGGCCGCTGATGTGGGCCTATCTGGTCGCCCATCCCCTGCTCGGCCTGCTCCACCAGATCGCCGGCCACCGCAGCCTGAGCCGCATGTTCAGCCTGCGGTAGCATCCGGAAAGAAAGGGGGGGACGGGGACGTGATCGAAACACTGTCGGGATTTCGGCGGCGCCTTGTTGCACGCCTGGCCCTTGTCGGCGCGCTGGCATCGCTGCTGGCCGGGCTCGCGGCGTTCTTCATCCAGACCGAGCGGCTGGAACATACCCTGGTCGACCAGGCGGCGCTGGAGGCCCGCAACCTCGGGGCGGTGGCGCCGCTGACCGCAGGTCCCACGGATACTCTCCGGGCGTTCCTCGCCTCCCACGCCGCGACCAACCGGGACTTCTTCGTCCTGGCCGAGGCTTACGACCAACACCGATCGGTCGTCGGGGAAGTCGACCTGCCCGAGTATTCCTTCGTCGAGAAGCACTTCGACCGCGCGTCGCACCGTTTTCCGGCCATCGGAGAAACCTGGTACGCAAAGGCCCTGATTGACGGCGCCCCGTTCCTTCAGGTCATGGTACCGCTGCATGACGGCGCCACCATTACCGGCTGGTTCGAAGGCATCTATCGGATCTCGCCCGAAACGACCACGGCGATTCGAACCGACGTCCTTCAGATAACGGGGCTGGTGATCGGCGCGGTTCTGTTGACCGCAGCCATCCTCTATCCCTTGATGTCCTCGCTTCAGGGGCACATCGTGGCGGCCGCCCAGAATCTGTTGCGGGCCAACATCGACACGCTGAAGGTCCTGGGAAACGCCATCGCCAAGCGGGACAGCGACACCAATGCCCACAACTATCGGGTCACCGTCATCGCGGTCCGCATCGCCGAATCCATGGGCCTGGAAAAACCGGCCATCCGCAGCCTCATCAAGGGAGCTTTCCTGCACGACGTGGGCAAGATTGCCGTTCCCGACGCCATCCTGATGAAGCCGGGGAAGCTGGACGTTGCCGAATTCACCGAGATGAAAACCCACGTCACCCACGGTCTGGACATCATCTCGGCGAGCCAATGGCTTGTGGATGCCGCCGAGGTCGTTGGCGGGCATCACGAAAAGGTGGACGGGTCGGGCTATCCGCAAGGACTCGAGGGCCGCAGCATCCCGGTGGCGGCCAGGATTTTCGCCGTCGCCGACGTCTACGACGCCCTGACCAGCACGCGGCCCTACAAGGCGCCCATGCCGCTCGACAAGACGATGGCCATCCTCGAAGCAGGGCGCGACCGCCATTTCGACGGCCGCGTCCTCGACGTGTTCCGGGACATCGTGCCCCGCATCCACGCCGAAATTTCAGGTGGGGACGATCATCATGCCGAAGCCCTGGCCAACGACATCCTGAGCCGGTACTTCAACATCTGACGACGGCGGCATCGATTTACCGCTTGAACAGCGCGCGCACGCCCGGCCGGGTCAGGTACCAGATCACCAGAACGCCGATGATGACCCCGATCAGGTTGCCGATCAGCAGGCCGACTTCGGCAAAGGCGATCAACTGGAACAGCCCGAAAATGGTGCCCAGGATGGTCACCGTCAGCGCGCCGACCCAGCCCCACGGCTTGAACGTCCAGAACCCGTAGAGGACCACGCCCAGCACCACGGCCATCACCACGAAGTACAGCGCCGAGCCCATGGCCATGCCGGCCGGCACGGCCCCGAACAGGGTGGCGAACAGCCCCATCAGGGAGCCGACCAGATTGAACAGCAGCAGGGCGGCGATCAGCACGACGCCGACCGGCCGCCGGCGGGCCAGCGGCTGCGTGCGGTCGATCTGGGCATCCCGCGCATTGGGCGGCGCGGCGCTGGCCGGAGGCTCGGTGCGCTGGGTGCCCTGGGGAGTATCCACCACCGGCGGGGTGTTGATATCCGGGCCGGGCGGGTTGGCGGGACGCGCCGGATCGTTGATGTCCCTGGGGCGGGGATCGGCCATGCTGTCCTCCGGTATCCGTAATCCCCTGCAACGGGTGGGGCATGACAAGGGTTGCGGGCTTGACAAAGGGCGGCGGAACGTGTGCTGTTCGCCCCCAAATTCCCGGCGAGAACAACGAGGGCCTTCCCATGCACGCTTACCGCACCCACACCTGCGGCGCCCTGCGGCAGGAACACGTGGACCAGCAGGTACGGCTGTCCGGATGGGTTCACCGCAAGCGCGACCACGGCAACCTGCTGTTCGTCGACCTGCGCGACCACTACGGCATCACCCAGTGCGTGACCGACATCTCGGCCGAGGTGTTCAAGGTGCTCGAAGGCCTGCGCCCCGAAAGCGTCATCACGGTGACCGGCGTGGTGGTGGCCCGCACCGGCGACACCGTCAACACCAAGCTGCCGACCGGCGCCATCGAACTGCGCGTGCGCGAGATCGAGGTGCAGTCCGCCGCCGAGGTGCTGCCCCTCCAGGTCGCCAGCGAGCAGGAGTTCGGCGAGGAAACCCGCCTGCGCTACCGCTTCCTCGACCTGCGCCGGGAAAAGGTGCACGCCAACATCCTGCTGCGCGCCCAGATCATCACCGCCCTGCGCGAACGCATGGTGGCCCAGGGCTTCACCGAGTTCCAGACCCCCATCCTGACCGCGTCGTCGCCCGAAGGGGCGCGCGACTTCCTGGTCCCGTCGCGCCTGCATCCGGGCAAGTTCTACGCCCTGCCCCAGGCCCCGCAGCAGTTCAAGCAGTTGCTGATGGTGGCGGGCTTTGACCGTTACTTCCAGATCGCGCCGTGCTTCCGCGACGAGGACAGCCGCGCCGACCGCAGCCCCGGCGAGTTCTACCAGCTCGATTTCGAGATGAGCTTCGTCACCCAGGACGACGTGTTCGCCGCCATCGAGCCGGTCCTGCACGGCGTGTTCGAGCAGTTCGCCCACGGCCGCGTGGTCAGCCCGATGCCGTTCCCGCGCATCCCCTATGACGAGTCGATGCTGAAGTACGGCAGCGACAAGCCCGACCTGCGCAACCCGCTGCTGATCGGCGACGTGACCGAGGCCTTTGCCGGCGGCGGCTTCGGCATCTTCGCCCGCCAGATCGAAGGCGGCGCCGTGGTCCGCGCCATTCCGGCGCCAGGTGCTGCGTCCCGTCCGCGCGGCTGGTTCGACAAGCTCAACGAGTGGGCGCGCGAGAACGGCGCCGGCGGCCTGGGCTACATCCAGTTCCCCGAAGGCGGCGACCCCAAGGGCCCGATCGCCAAGAACCTCGAGGCCGACCGCGTCGCCGCCATCAAGGCGACCATGGGCCTCAAGGACGGCGACGCCGTGTTCTTTGCCTGCGACAAGGTGCTCAAGGCCGCCAAGTTCGCCGGCCTGGTCCGCGAGCGCGTCTGCGACGAACTCGACATGCGCGAGAAGAACGTGTTCCGCTTCTGCTGGACCGTCGACTTCCCGATGTTCGAGGAAAACGAGGACACCGGCGCCATCGAGTTCAGCCACAACCCGTTCTCCATGCCCCAGGGCGGCATGGAGGCGCTGGAGACGATGAACCCGCTCGACATCAAGGCGTTCCAGTACGACATCGTGTGCAACGGCATCGAACTGTCGTCGGGCGCCATCCGGAACCATCGCCCCGACATCATGTACAAGGCCTTCGCCATGGCCGGGTATCCGCCGGAAGTGGTCGAGGACAAGTTCGGCGGCATGCTCAACGCCTTCAAGTACGGGGCCCCGCCGCACGGTGGCGCCGCGCCGGGCATCGACCGCATGGTCATGCTGATCGCCGACGAGCCCAACATCCGCGAGGTCATCGCCTTCCCCATGAACGGGCAGGCCGAAGACCTGATGATGCACGCGCCGTCCGACGTGACCGAGAAGCAGCTCAAGGAGTTGCACATCCGCGTCGCGCTGCCGCCCAAGGCCGAGACCAAGGCGAAGGACTAAAGCTGCACAAAAGACGCATCAGGGCGACCATCGGAATCGGTCGCCCTGAACTGCGCTTGGCAAACCGTCGTGACTCCCCCATCCTGCTGAAAGCGTTGCTTAAGGTCAGTCGCCCGACTGCCCGTCCCGTCGTTCGCAGGAGGATCACACATGCCCCGTGCCGCCACCGCCACGCTTGCCGGCGCGCTTGTCGGGCTGAGTGCCCTGGCCCTGGGGGCTGTCCTTGCAACTGGCGGCGCGCTGGCCGCCCCTCCGCAGAACCCCGCGGCAGCGCGCGGAGTGGAGGACGTGCCGCAATCCGGGCCGCAACCGGTGTCGCACCGCGCCAGCTACGACATGCGGCTGGCCACGACGCGCGGCAGTTCGGGCATCGTCGGCGCCGGCGGGTCCATGAACTACACCTTCACCAACGGCTGCGACGGCTGGACCGTGGAAACGCGGACCGACCTGACCATGATGCAGGCCCAGGGCGGGCCGCTCGAAACCTCGTGGGATTTCCTGTCGTGGGAAAGCAAGGACGGCTCGTCGTACCGCTTCCGGGTGCGCAACACCCGCAACCAGATGGTGGTCGAGGCCTATGACGGCACCGCCACCGTCGGCGCGGACGGCGGCAAGGCGGTCTTCAACCTGCCCGAGGGCGAGGAAAAGGTCATCGACCTGCCGGCCGGCACGCTGCTGCCCACCCGCCACACCCAGGAACTGGTGCGCACCGCCATGGCCGGCGGCTCGTTCCTGGCCGCCCCGGTGTTCGACGGATCGGGCATCAAGGGCGCCTATCTGGTCACCGCCGCCATCGGCCGCCAGGCCGCGCCCGGCGCCCCCCGCACGGTCGAGGCCCCTGAACTGCTGAGCGAACCGGCCTGGCCGATGACCCTGGCGTTTTTCTCGCCCGACACCCCGAACAGCGAAACGCCGGACTTCGAGATGTCCCTGCACTACCACGGCAACGGCGTGGCCGAAAACCTGCTCCAGGACTTCGGCGACTTCGCCTTGCGCGGCATCCTCAGCAAGCTGGAAAAACTGCCGCCGCCGGAGTGTTAGAAGTAAGTGAAGTGAAGTGAAGAATTCACCACAGAGACACAGAGAAGTCACAGAGGGCACAGAGAGAGCGGAGTGGCGCCGCAGGCATTATGAAGCCCGGCCGGATTGAGTGCGCTGCGCGCGGCCACTACCTCCGAATCTCGGTGCCTCTGTGTCTCTGTGGTAATCCCTTTACTTCACCTGCCCTAGACGCCGGATCAGTTCACCACCACGATCCCCGCGTTCAGGTAGCCGGCGAACAGCACCCACAGCAGGTATGGCACCATCAGCAGCCCGGCCACCCGGTCGCGGGCGTGGAAGGCCCAGGTGGTGGCGGCCAGGACCACGGCCAGCAGGATGAGGTCGCCCAGCGCCGCCACCGGGCTCTTCAGCGCGAAGAACAGCACCGACCACGCAAGGTTCAGGACGAGTTGAACGCCCCACAGGGCCAGTGCGCGGGTCCGTGACGGCACGGTTGGCAAACTCCCTGGCGGCTGCCGCCAGATGCGCCACGCCGCCACCGCCATCATGACGTAGAGCACCGTCCACACCGGGCCGAACACCCAGCCCGGCGGGTTCAGCGGCGGCTGGGCGAGGCTGGCGTACCAGCCATCCTGCCCGGCCGATGTCGCCATGCCGCCGAGCGCGGCAACCACGGCGACCAGGGCCAGGAAGGCGACCAGGACTCCGCCCTGCACCAATGGCGAGCGTGTCTGGACCAGGCTTTTCTGGAACTGTGGCGGCATGACGGTCCTCGGCCTAATTAAGATACTTCATGGTACGCTGGCCGGACCGCTTTGGTTTGCAGCAAAGGAGCCCCGTGGTGACCGCCGAGTTCTGGGACGAACGTTACGACCGCACCGACTACGTCTACGGCACCGAGCCAAACGCCTTCCTGGTCCGCCAGCGCTGGCGCCTGGAGCGCGGGATGCGCGTGCTGGCCGTGGCCGACGGCGAAGGCCGCAACGGCGTATGGCTGGCCCAGCAGGGCATGAAGGTGATGAGCGTCGACGGCTCGCCCGTCGGCCTGCGCAAGGCCTTGAAGCTGGCCCTGGCGCGCGGCGTGGCGCTGCAGACGACCTGCGCGGACCTGCGCACCTGGGACTGGCCGCAGGGCGCCTTCGACGCCGTGGTCGCGGTGTTCATCCATTTCGGCAGCGCGGACCGCGCCGCCATGCACCGCGCCATGCTGCACGCCGTGCGGCCGGGCGGGCTGGTGATGCTGGAGGCCTTCCGGCCGGAACAGCTTGGCCGGGGCAGCGGCGGGCCGCCGGTGCGTGACATGCTGGTCGATGCCGCGACCCTCAGGGCCGACTTCGCCGAGGCTGAAATCCTGGAGATGGAAGACGTCGAGACGGACCTGGACGAAGGGCCGTTCCATGCCGGGCCGGCCGCAACCGTCCGCATGATAGCGCGGCGCCCCACCTGAGGGCGCCGCGAAAGGGGTGCAAAGGATCAGTATTCGAGGCGCGGATCGCGGAACGTCCAATTGCGGTCCTGCGGGGCTTGCAGCCGGCGCGGATCGTACGACGCCGCCGGAGAGACCTCGCTGACTTGTTGTTGTTGTGACGACCGTGTCGAGGCGGCAGGCATCTGCCAAGGCATCGGGTTGCTGGTCTGGGACGGCATGGCCTGCTGAGGGGCCTGCCGGCCGGGGGCCATGGCGGTGCTGTCCGAGGTGCGGACCGTTTCTGCCACCACGGTCAACGGCGCCATGCCGACCAAAAAGGCGGCCACGGCGATCTTGTGGGCGATGTGGAACATTGCGACCTCCTGGGGTTCCTTCCACAGAGGGCGCGATGATGCGCCGGCCCCGGATCCCTCACAAGTGCAGGGACTGTACCGCCGGCCCGGCGACGGGTGTCGAGGAGACAGCGCCATGGACTCCAGGAGTTACAACCAGTTCTGTCCCGTCGCCATGACGGCGGAAATCCTGTGTTCGCGGTGGACCATCCTGGTGGTGCGGGAACTGGTCGCCGGGCGGCGCCGCTTCAACGAAATCCGCCGCGGCCTGGCCGGCATGTCGCCCGGCCTGCTGTCCAAGCGCCTCCACCAGCTTGAGGAGGCCGGGGTGGTCGAACGCGGCACCGCCGACGACGGCGTCACCCACGTCTATCACCTGACGGCGGCCGGTCGCGCCCTGGGACCGATCGTCGAGGCGTTCGGGCAGTGGGGCGAGCGCTGGGTGCACACGCCGCCCAGCCTGCGGGAACCCAATGCGGCGGCACTGATGTGGGACATGCGGCGCGCCCTGGTGGCCGAACCGGCAGGGCTGCAGGGACACGGGCGCACGGTGATACAGTTTATATATCCCGATCAGATCCCCGCCCGGCGCAACTGGTGGATCGTGATCGATGGCGGAACGGCGGATGTCTGCGGGGTCGATCCGGGACTGGCCCCGCACCTGTACATCGCGGCGGATCTCCGCGTCATGACGGCGGTCTGGATGGGGCTGGTCGGCCTGTCCGAGGAGGTCGCGGCCGGGCGCGTGCGCATCACCGGCGACGGCGCGCGCGGCCGCTGGATGCAGCGCTGGATTGATGCTGAAAGGGGACTGCAGGCTCGGCCGGCGCCCCCCTGACCGGCCGCCAGAGAAATCGGCGCGGCTACCGCTTGCCGCCAGCGGCTTCCTTGGCATCCTCACGCTTGCGCGCGGCCTCTTCGGCGGCCTCCTTGATTGATGTGGCGAAGGATCCGCCGACCTCGTCCGCCATCTCGGTCCCCACGCCGTACACGCGGTTTGATGCGTCGAAGGCGTGGTCGATCAGTTCCTTGAAGTACTCACGCTGGACCTCGACCAGTTCGCCGATGGACCGGCAGCCAACCATCCGGTTCATGGCCGAAATGTTGAGGCCGATGGCGTCCTGGGCGAAGCGGTAGGTCTCCATGCTCATGTCCTGGAGGCGCTTGGTCGCCTGCTCGACAACCTCGTTGGCACCATTGCCGACCCCGCTGACGCCGCCCTGCATCTCGTTCATCGTCTCGCGCGTCGCCTTCTGGAACTGACGGCCGGAACGTTGCCGCTGTGACTGCTGTGGCATTGGTCTGTCCTTTTGCACGTGGGATGGCAATCGGCACCAACACGATGGTGCCTCTCCGGGGTCCCAACGGAATCGATTTCGCCCCCATTGCATTGGGGTTCGCCCTTTCCCCCGCCGCTATCCGGTATCTTGCGATGGGGCATGGCGCGGAGGGTTCGACGGATGTTGCCTCACGGACACGTCGGACATCTGTCTTTGCCGCCCATTAACCGGGCGGGGTTAAGGTGCGGCTCAGCGTTTCCCTTCGAGGTCCGACATGCCGGTTCCCCTGCCCGCCTCCCCCCCTGCCCCTGCCGCGCGCCCGTCGTGGCGCGACACCATGGCCCTGTACATGGATCGCCGCATCATCCTGATCCTGTTCCTGGGGTTTTCCTCCGGGCTGCCGGCGCCGCTGATCTTTTCGAACCTGTCAATCTGGCTGCGCGACGTCGGGGTCAGCCGCACCGACATCGGGCTGTTCGCCCTGGTCGCCACGCCCTATGCCATCAATTTCCTGTGGGCGCCGCTGGTCGACCGCGTGCGCCTGCCGGTGCTGACCCGCGCCTTCGGGCGGCGGCGCGGCTGGATCCTGCTGACCCAGGCGGTCCTGATGCTGGCCATGGCCCTGATGGCCCTGACCGATCCGGCCCAGAACCTGTGGGTGGTGGCGCTGGCCTGCGTGTTCGTCGCCACCGCGTCGGCCACCCAGGACATCGTCATCGACGCCTACCGCATCGACATCCTCGAGCCCGAGAAGTACGGCGCCGGCAGTGCGGCGGCGATCTGGGGCTGGCACCTGGGCGGCACCCTGGTCGGCGGCGCGGGCGGCCTGTACATGGCCGACGCCTTTGGGTGGAACACCGCCTATCTGGTGCTGTCGGGCGCCGTGCTCATCGCCATGGCGGCCGTTCTGCTGGCCCCCGAGCCGGAGTTCCGCCCGCCGCCCGAAACCGTGGAGGGCGAGGAAAAGGTGCGCCGCGCCCTGCGCCGCATTCCCGGCCTGAAGCGCGGGACCAGCGAGGCGGCGGCCTGGATCTACGCCGCCGCCGTCGCGCCCTTCGTGGACTTCATGAAGCGGCGCGGCTGGATTCTGGTGCTGCTGTTCGTCTTCGTGTTCCGCCTGGGCGACGCCCTGCAGGGCCGCATGTCCGGGGTGTTCTATCGCGAGGTCGGGTTTTCGCTGACCGACATCGCCGAGATCACCAAGGTCTACGGCTTTGCCGCCAACATGATCGGCGTCATGGCCGGCGGGCTGCTGGTCGCCCGCCTGGGCCTGTTCCGCGCCCTGCTGCTGGCCGGACTGGCCACCGCGGGCACCAACCTGGCGTTTGCCTGGATGGCCGTCGCCGGGCTGCACATGGGGGTGTTCACCTTCGCGGTGGTGGCGGACAACTTCACCACCGGCCTCGTGACCGTGGCCTTCGTCGCCTATCTGTCGGGGCTGTGCAACCAGGCCTACACGGCGACCCAGTACGCCCTGCTCGCCTCGCTGGGCAACCTGGCCCGGATCTGGTTCTCGGCCTCGGCCGGGGCGATGGTGGACGGCCTGGACGGCGACTGGGCGACCTTCTTCGTGATGACGGCCGGCGTTGCCCTGATCGGGCTGCCGCTGCTGTGGCTGGTGATCCGTTTGTACCCGGACAGTGGCGGCCTTGCGCCCGGCAAGCGCGCCCAGGCCGCTCCCGCCGGCGAAAGTGAGCATTAAGGACCATTGCAATCGGCGGAATATCAAACACAATCCCCCCAAATTATATAGGATTCGCGGACCCGGCGGCGGGAGGGGACCCTGCCGCCGCGGCGCTGGTCATCAGCACCGATATGAACAGGTCCGCCAGACAAAGGGGCGCTACGCCATGAAAACCGTTCTGTTGGTTGACGACAGCCGCGTCGCGCGCATGTCGCTGCGGCGCTCCATCGGGGCCCTGCTGCCGGACGCCACCATCGTCGAGGCCGGGTCGGCCGACGAGGCGGTGATCGTGGCCGGGCAGAACACCATTTCGGCGGCGCTGATCGACTTCAACATGCCCGGCCGCACCGGCCTGGAACTGGCCGAGGAACTGCGCCTGTCCTACCCGGACCTGCCGATGGCCCTGGTCACCGCCAACATTCAGGATGCCGTGGCCGACCGGGCCCGTGCCCTGGGCATGACGTTCATTCCCAAGCCCCCCGACGCCGCCGCGATGCAGGCGTTCCTGATGGGGGATGCGGCGTGACCGACCCGTTTTTCACCGACGTCCAGCGGGACGCCCTGACGGAGATGATGAACCTGGGAGTCGGTCGGGCGGCTTCGGCGTTCTCCAAGCTGGTCGGTGACGAGGTCCTGCTGTCGGTGCCCGAAATCTGCCTGACCACGGTGGCCGACGCGGTGGCGCAGTTCACCGGCGGTGAAAGCCGGGCCTTTGCCGGCGTGATGGAAAGCTTCGACGGCTTCATCGACGGCACCGCCGCCCTGCTGTTCCCCGGCGAGCGCAGCCTGGAACTGGTCCGCGCCGTCATCGGCGAGGACATGCCGGCCGACGAGATCTCGGACCTCGAAGAGGAAACCCTGGCCGAGATCGGCAACATCATCCTCAACAACTGCCTCGCCACGGTGGCCAACTCGCTGCGCAAGCGGATCCACACCTCGCTGCCCGAAACCTACCGGGCGACCGGCGACGCCATGTTCCCGTTCCTGGACGCCGCCCCGCAGGTCGATGCCGGCACGCCGGTCACCCCCATGCTGCTGCTGGTCCAGATCGACTTCAGCCTGCGCGAACGCGACATCGGCGGGTTCCTCGCCTTCCTGATCGACCTCAAGTCGACCGAGGCCTTCCGCAGCGCCATCGACGAATACCTGGCCGAGCTCGGCGTCTAGCAACCAACAAGGGGCCTGGGATCATGGAAGGCTCGGCCGACAACGTGACGCTCAACAGCAGCGCGACCGAAGTCCTTGCCGCGCTCGACAGCGGCGTTGCCCTGCTTGATGCCGCCGGACGGGTGGTGTTCTGGAACCCCTGGCTGGCCCGCGCCAGCCGCATCTCCGCCGCCGATGCCGCCGGGCGCAGCCTGAGCGAGCTGTTCGGGGACGCCGTCTCGGACTCCCTGCTGGAGGCGGTCGCTTCCGCCGGCACCTATGGCCTGGCCTCGGTCCTGTCGCAGCAACTGCACCGCCGCCCGCTGCCCCTGTGGCGCGGCCGCGGCACCAAGGGCGAGCCGATGGAGCAGTCCATCCTGGTCCGCCCGTTGCGCGGCGCCGCCGACGGCCCGGACACCGGCGGCCAAGGCCCGGACGGCTGCCTTCTGCAGGTCAACGACGTCACCACCGCGGTCCGCCGCGAGCGCCACCTGCGCGAGTCCGAGGGCGCGCTGCGCCTGCGCAACCGCGCGGTCGAGGCCTCCAGCCAGGGCATCATCATCGTCGATGCCCTGAAGGACGACCTGCCCATCCTCTACGCCAACCCGGCGTTCACCGCCATCACCGGGTGGCAGGCCGATGAAGTGCACGGCCGCCACCCGCGGTTCCTGCATGGCCTGGACACCCGGCAGCCCGGCCTGACCGCCATCCGCGAGGCCATTGCCGAGCGCCGCGAAGGCATGGCGGTGGTGCGCAACTTCCGCAAGGACGGCAGCGCCTTCTGGAACGAGTTGATGGTCGCCCCGGTGGCCGACTCCAAGGGCCGCGTCACCCACTACGTCGGCATCCAGCGCGACATCACGGCGCGTACCGAGGCCGAGGCCGAGCGCGACACCGCCCTGGCCGAGGTGCGGGCCGCCAACGAGCGCCTGTCGCGGGAAAAGACCTTCATCTCCACGGTCCTGCAGACGGTCGACGCCCTGGTGGTGGTGCTCGACCGGCGCGGCGTCATCGTGTCGATCAACCGGGCCGGCCAGCTCATCACCGGACGGACCGAGGAAAGCCTGATCGGCAGCCGCCTCGGCGACCTGGTGCCCGACCCCAAGGCCGGCCCGTTCTTCCGCATGGACCAGGGCGGCGGCACGGCCGGAACCATCACCACCCAGGTCAGCGTTCCCGGCGGCGGCGAACCGCGCTGGGTGCGCTGGTCCCTGACTCCACTGTCGGAGGCCCATGGCCCGGCGTCGTTCCTGATCTGCACCGGCGTGGACGTCACCGAACGGCGCCGCGCCGAAAGCCTGCTCAAGGCCGAGCGCGAAATCCTCGAACTGGTGGCGCGCGCCGAGAGCCACGAGATCACCCTCGAAAAGCTGTGCCTGAGCATCGAGGTGCAGATGCCCGGCTGCCGCGCCGCCGTGCTGCTGCTCAACGGCACCGACCAGCGCCTGTGCCCGGTGGCCGCGCCGCACATCCCGGCCGAGCAGCGCACCGCGATGACCGGCCTGCAGGTCGCCGCCGGGGGGAACTGCTGCGCCCGCGCCGCGTTCCTGGTGCAGCCGGTCTACCTGACCCAGGCGAACCCGCCGTGCTGGTCCACGCCCGTGCTGAGTTCATCGAGTTCCGTGCTGGGCACGGTGACCATCCTGCCGGCCGAGGGCCGCGAGCCCGAGCCGCACGAAAAGGAGGTCCTGGAGCGCGCCGCCCGCCTGGTCGCCATCGCCGTCGAACGCCACCGGGCCGAGGAACGGGTCCGCTACCTGGCCCTCTACGACCCGCTGACCGGGCTGGCCAACCGCACCCTGCTGAGCGACCGCCTGGACAGCGCCATCGCCCACGCCCGGCGCCACCACGTCAGTTCCGCCCTGCTGTTCATCGACCTGGACGGCTTCAAGGCCATCAACGACACCCACGGCCACAACGCCGGCGACGAGGTGCTGGCCACCATCGGCCGGCGCATCTCGGGCTGCATCCGCGACTGCGACACCGCCGCCCGCATCGGCGGCGACGAGTTCGTCGTCCTGCTGTCGGAAATCGCCTATCCCGGCGACGCCCAGCAGGTCGCCAACAAGGTGCTCGAGGCGGTCGGCCAGGGCGTGGCGTGGGGCGAGCATGACCTTTGCGTCGGCGCCTCCATCGGCATCGCACTGTACCCCGACGACGCCACCACCGCCGACGCGCTGCTGACCCGCGCCGACGACGCCATGTACGCCGTCAAGCAGGGCGGCAAGGGCGCCGCGCGCCGGGGCTGAGGTAGCTGCCCCTAGCGAATCCTGTAGGCGCCATGGCAGGCGTTGCACTGGGCCGTGATGTCGCGGAGGGCGGCGAACACCTCCTGCTGGGCGGCGTAGCTGGCGGCCACGTCGGCATCCTGCGCCACGGTGACGAAGCGGCTGGCGGCGCGGTGCATGGCCGTGCCCATGGCCTGCATGGGCGCCGGCATCATTGGCGCCATGTGCGCCGCACCATGACTGTCGAGCGACGACATGCCGAGGCGCCTTTCCGCCACCGTCCCGGCTGTAGCGACGTCTCCCTTGGCCAGCGCGGCGAGAATTTCCTCCAGGGCGCGCAGGTGGTCCCGCATGTTGCCCATCATGTGGGCCGCCATCGGGGGCGGCAGTTCGACAAGCTCCCGATCATCGGCCCAGGATGGAGCCGCTGCCAGCAGCACCCCGGCCGACAGCGCAGCTGCAATGATCGTCTTCAGCATGGCAAGTCCTCCACGATGGTTTAGCGCACCGCCTCGGTGAACAGGCTGCGGGACAGCCAGCCGGCCTGGCCATCGGCGACCAGAAGGACCCAGTCCGGGTTGGCGTCGTCGAGGATCATGGCGGCGTGGCTGCCTTGAGCAACGCCGCCGACGGCTTCGCAGGTCACGGCGGCGCAACTGCGCAGCAGGGCGCCACGCGGCGCGGTGACGTCCAGGGTTCGGCGGTCGAAGGGCGGCAGGGCGTCGGGGGTCAGCGGCGCGCGGCTGATCAGGTCGTCGGGCAGGTCGTCGGGCAGGTCGTCGGGCATCGGGGCGTCATCCTCGCGCGGCGCGAAGGTGACCGGCCAGGCGCCTTCCAGGGGATAGAGGATGCCGCCCGAATGCGCCGCCCAGGCTTGCAGGACCGGGGCGTCGCAGCGCGGCAGGTGCGCCACGGCCAGACGCGCCGACCATCCCGGCGCGGTCAGGTTGGGGTGGACGTGACGGGTCACGTCGGGGCGCTCCTCGCCCGCCTCGACGGCGCCGACCACGCGGTCGCACAGGCTGAACACCACATGGCGGAACGGCACGCCGAGCAGCGGCTCGCCGACCCAGCCGACGGCGAGCAGGATGTCGTGGTCGGTCAGCGGCCGGGCGTCCAGCGGCAAGGGCAACGGCGCGGCCACGCTGACATGGCTGACAACGCCGCTTTCCGCGGTGTCCAGGCGCCATGCGTCAAGCACGTCCGCCTCGCCCACCGCAACGCTGTCCACCCGGATGCCCGCGCCGGTCGGCAGGCGGCCAACCGCGACGTCGCGCCCACCCTCGGCCTCGGGCATGGCGAGCGTCACGCCGCTGGACGGCGGCGGCGCCAGGACGATGCCCAGCAGCACCCCTGCCGCCACGGCCGCGGCAACGATGATCAGCGCGGCAAGGACGGTCAGGGCTCTCATCATGGTGCTGTCAGGATGCGTCTTCGGCGGCGATCTGGCCGAACATCTCGATCTGCCAGTCCATCTCGGAATCGGTCAGGCCAAAGGTTGTGCCGTCGGCCCCGCCGACCACCTCGCTGGGGGGGATGCCGGCCAGATGGATCTGGACGTGGACCGACACGGCCGGGGACAGTCCGGCCTTCCACACCACCGCGGCGATGGCCCGGCCGCTGGCCGATTGCACGGCCGCCTGGACGACGGCCGGCGACAGCCCGCCCCGGGCGGCCAGGGCGGCGATGACGAAGCCGGCGTCCCCCGCCTTGACCCCTTCGATCACGGCGTTGGCATCGAGCAGGCCGCTCTCGGCCATGCGCAGGGCGCGCTCGTAGGCGGCCAGAAGGCCGGTCATCCAGCCGCTGTGGCCGGCGCCTTTGTCGTCGGGCTTGCGCTGCATGGGCACCAGGGCGCCGCCGCCGTCCTCCTCCAGGCGGCGATGCACCACGCGCCGCACTTCGCGAAGGGTTTCCTCGGACAGGTCACGGCGCTCGACCAGGGTCTGGATCAGCCGGTCGGCCACGAAATGGGCCAGCCGCACCGCCGCCTCGTGATGCAGGTCCGGGCGGCTGACCAGCGGTTCATGCCACTCCGGGCGGGCTTCGGCGCGTTCGATGAGTTGATCGAGCGTCTCCTCACGGATCTGGGCCGACGAATTGCCGAGCAGCACGGCGATGGCCCCGGCGTCGTCGGTCGCGGCGATGGCGTCGGCCACGTCGGCCCCCACCCGCGCCCGGCGCGAGATGGCGCTGAGGGTGGCGGTCGAGGGGTTCTCGCCGATGATGTCGAGCAGGTCCTCGTCGCGCAGCACCGGCGAGAATTCCAGCACCGGCGCCGACACCGCCGCCTCGACGTCGCGGGCCAGGCGGTTGATGAGTTCGGCCGGGGCGTCAGCGACGTCCTTCAGGGCCTCCGACAGGATCTGGCGGACGCGCGGGATCTGGTCCTCGGCCAGGCGTTCCAGCACCCGGTAGGCGGTCTGGCGGGCGCGGTCGCGTTCATCGACGTTCAGGCCCGGGGCCAGCCGCACGATGCGCTCGGCCAGCCCGGCGCGCACCGCTTCGTCCTGGTCGTCGACCAGCACGAGGTGGGCCAGGGCCGGGGTCGACTGGTTGGCGACGATGGCGCGGCGCACGTCGGGATCGGGGTCGTCGGCCAGGTAATAGAGGATTTCCGGCGGCACGTCGCGCCGCCTGGCCAGTGCCAGACGCAACCCGGCGTCGGGGTGACGGGCCAGTTCCTTGGCTTCCTTGTAGCCCAGGCGCCCTTCGGGGGGCAGCGTCACGGTGCTCATGCCGGGCCTCCCGTGTCGTCTGCCGTGTCGCCGGACGGGGGGGCCGCGCGATACGGCGGAGCCAGGGCGAAGCTGGCCTTGCCGCCGCGCTTGATGGTGTACATGGCGCTGTCGGCGCGGGCGATCAGGGCCTCCATGTCCTCGGGATGCGACGGGTCGTAGACCGCCACGCCGATGGACAGGCTGAGCGGATAGTCCGGGCGGCCCGAGCGCGGCAGCAGCTCCGCGCCGGTCAGGTCGAGCAGCATCCGCGCCTTCTTCTCGGCCACCGAGGCGTCGGCGCCCTCCAGCCAGATGGCGAACTCGTCCCCGCCCAGGCGGGCGACCAGATCGGTCGGCCGGGTGTGGGTCAGCAGAATGTCGCGCACGGCGACCAGGGCGGCGTCGCCGGCCGCATGGCCCTTGGCGTCGTTGACCATCTTGAAGTTGTCGAGATCGACATACATCAGCGCCGCGCTGCTGCCGTCGCGCACCAGGCGCTGGAAGCGGCGGCCGAGTTCCTCGAAGAAGGCGCGGCGGTTGAACAGGGCGGTCAGGCCGTCGGTCCGCGAGATGCGCACGATGCTCTCGTGGGCCGCGATCTGTTCGTTGGCGATGCCGATCTGGTCGGCGATGTCGGCGATCAGCAGGCGGTCGTCGGCCCCCCACGGCCCGCGATCCGCGGCCCGCCACAGCGCGATGCAGCCGTTGACGGAGTGGCGGTAGCGGGTCGGCGCGGCCAGAACGTCATGGCCGTGCACGGTCAGTTCGATCAGTTCATCGTCCTCGCCCAGCCGGTCGAGCAGGGGCAGGGCGAGCGCGAAGTCCAGGGTGCCGTGACGGGCGGCCGGCACGAAGGTGCGCAGCGTGCCCTCGCCCACTTCGCCTTCGCCCTGGCGGCGGAACAGGTGGCAGACCTCGGCCCCGACGCCGCGCGCCACCGTCTCGGCGGCGACCTGGAGCATGTTCTTGGGCTCGACCTCGTCGCGGAAGGTGCGCACGATGTGGTTGAGGATGCGTTCGCGGCTGCGGGCGCGGGCCAGTTGGGCGTCGCGTTCGCGTTCGCGGGTGACGTCGCGGCACACCCCGCGGGCGCCCATCCAGCGGCCGTCGCGGGCATAAATCGGCTTGGCCGAGATGCGCACGCAGGCCGGCGCGCCGTCGTGGGTGCGCAGCCAGAGTTCCCCGGCGTCGATCGGGCTGTGGGTGTGGAAGGGCAGCAGCCCCGCCCCGGCCTCGCGCTCCAGCACCAGTTCGCCGGGGTCGCGGCCGACCAGATCGGCCGCCGCATGGCCCAGGGCGCCGCGCGGGCTGACGAACACGAAACCGCCGTCGCCACCGGTTTCCCAGGCGAAGTCGGACGAGATCTCGACGAAGTCCTTGTAGCGCTGGCGGGACTCGACCAGGGCGGCGCGCAGATTGTGGTGCAGGGTCACGTCGCGGCCGAACACCAGAACGCCGCCGTCCTGCAGGGGCAACGCGGTCAGGTCGAAGGCCATCGGACCTTCCGGCCCGTCGGCCTGGACCGACCCGATCTGCGCCCCGGCGCCGTTCAGGACGGGCTGGACCAGCGCGCTCAGTTCGGCCACCTCGCCACGCCGCAGGGCGGCACCCAGCGGCGCGTCGGCCGGCTGCACGGACACCAGGACACCGCCAGCATCGAACACCAGCAACGGTCCCGGGAATCCGTCAAGGCTGCCGCCGCGAAGCGCCAGTCCTTCTATTGCAGGTCGTTCAGCCTGAAGGGATACCAAAGGGACCACCCCATGCAACGCTTTGAACCAGCCATAACCCCCGAGAGACGACTGTAACAGGGGGCTTGCGGGTGTCATAGCACATATGAGTGACACGACAAGCCGGCCATTAGGCTCACATCGCGGTCGTCGCGGGGCGACGCCCGGGATGTGAATGTTGTTTGAAGGGGCCTCAGGCGCCGGGCGCGCGCTCCGCGCACTTGGCTCACGCGGCAGGGGCCGCGCGGCGCGGTCGCGCCGTCCGGGCCTCAAAGGGGCGAGTCCCGGCGACACGACGTCATGCCTTTGGCACCCCCAGCCCGCGACTGCGGGCCGCCGCCCCTGCGGCGTGAGCCCAGCGGCCGGAGGCCGCGCCCGGCGCCTGAGGGCCCCTTCAAACAACCAACCGCTCCGGGCCCCCGCCCCGGAGCGGTTGACTGCCCGGACGGCGCGGGTATGCTCCTGCCGCAACGATCGGCCCGCACGCAGGCGGGCACCCACCAAGAGGGAACACAGACCCCATGAACACGCAGCAGCTTGAGGCCTCCATCGAGGCGGCGTGGGACGCGCGCGATACCCTGACCCCCGACACCACCGGCGACCACCGCGAAGCCGTGGACATGGTCCTGAACGCCCTCGACGCCGGCCAGATCCGCGTCGCCGAAAAGACCGACGGCACCTGGACCGTCAACCAGTGGTGCAAAAAGGCCGTGCTGCTGTCGTTCCGCCTGAACGCCATGACCACCATCGACGGCGGCCCCGGCGGGTCGTCGTGGTGGGACAAGGTGCCCTCCAAGTTCGCCGGCTGGGACGAGTCCCGCTTCCATGGCGCCGGCTTCCGCGCCGTGCCCAACTGCATCGTGCGCCGCTCGGCCTACATCGCGCCGGGCGTGGTGCTGATGCCGAGCTTCGTGAACCTGGGCGCCTACATCGACTCGGGCACCATGGTCGACACCTGGGCGACCGTCGGGTCGTGCGCCCAGATCGGCAAGAATGTGCACATCTCGGGCGGCGCCGGCATCGGCGGCGTGCTTGAGCCGCTGCAGGCCGGCCCGGTCATCATCGAGGACAACTGCTTCATCGGCGCCCGCGCCGAAGTGGCCGAGGGCGTCATCGTCGAGGAAGGCGCCGTGCTGTCCATGGGCGTTTACATCGGCGCCTCGACCAAGGTCGTGGACCGCGCCACCGGCGAAGTGTTCATGGGCCGCGTCCCGGCCTATTCCGTGGTCGTGTCGGGCACCATGCCCGGCAAGCCCCTGCCCGACGGCAGCCCCGGCCCCGGCCTGTACTGCGCCGTGATCGTCAAGCGCGTCGATGCCAAGACCCGGTCCAAGGTCGGCATCAACGAGCTGCTGCGCGGCTTCTAGGAGAGCATTCGGTGAGCGACCTTCTCGACCCGCTCGGCCTTGCCCAGGACCTCATCCGGTGCCCCTCGGTGACGCCGGAGGACGCCGGTGCGCTGGCCGTGCTGGAGGAGGCGCTCACCGCGCTCGGCTTCACCTGCCACCGGCTGCGGTTCTCCGACGCCGATACCCCGGATATCGACAACCTCTACGCCCGCCTGGGCACCGAGGGGCCGAACCTGTGCTTTGCCGGGCATACCGACGTGGTGCCGACCGGCGACGGCTGGACCGTCGATCCGTTCGGGGCGGAGGTGCGCGACGGCGTTCTGTACGGGCGCGGCGCGGCCGACATGAAGGGTGCCGTGGCGGCCTTCACCGCCGCCGTGGCCCGCCGGCTGGCCGAGGCCCCGGTGCCCGGCTCGATCAGTTTTCTGATAACGGGCGACGAGGAAGGCCCGGCCGTCAACGGCACCAAAAAGGTGCTCGACTGGCTGGCCGAACGCGGCGAAACGCTCGACGCCTGCGTGGTCGGGGAACCGACCAACCCGCGCACCCTGGGCGACATGATGAAGATCGGCCGGCGCGGCAGCGTGACCGGGTATCTGACCGCCTGGGGCACCCAGGGCCACGTCGCCTACCCTCACCTGGCCGACAACCCCATTCCGCGCCTGATGGCCATGCTCGGCGCCCTGATCGAAAAGCCGCTGGACGACGGCACGCCCCACTTCCAGCCGTCGTCGCTGCAGATCACCACCATCGACGTGGGCAACCCGGCGACCAACGTGATCCCCGGCAGCGCCAAGGCGACCTTCAACATCCGCTTCAACGACATTCACACCCCGGAGTCGCTGATCGCCTGGGTGCGGGCCACCTGCGACGGCGTGTGCGGCGGCGACGCCGGGCTGTACGACCTGCGGTTCGCGGTGTCGGGCGATGCCTTCCTGACCCCGCCGGGTACCCTGTCGGCGCTGATTTCCGACGCCGTGCAGGCCGAAACCGGACTGACGCCCGAACTGTCGACCTCCGGCGGGACGTCCGACGCCCGCTTCATCAAGGACGCCTGCGCCGTGGCCGAATTCGGCCTGGTCGGCCAGTCCATGCACAAGAAGGACGAGCACGTGCGCCTGGACGACCTCGAGGCGCTGACCCGCATCTATCGCCGCGTCATTGATGGCTTCTTCAAATGACCCCCACCGCACGTGAAACCGCCGGGGCGCTCTATGGCCTGATGCGGATCATCCGCCTGGATGCCGGCGGACTGGCCTTCTTCAACGCCAGTTATCGGGGGTTCTGGAATTCCTACTGGGTGGCCGCCGCCATCCTGCCGCTGCACCTGTTGCAGGCCGCCATCCACTTCGGACAGTCCGAGCATGTCGCGGTCGGCCCGCTGACCTACCTGATCCTGGAGCTGGAAAGCTATGTGATCGGCTGGACGCTGTATCCGCTGGTCATGATTTGGGTCAGCGGCCTGATCGACCGGCCGCAGAACTTCTACACCTTCATGGTGCCCTACAACTGGTTCCAACTGGTGGTCGCCGCCGTCATCCTGCCGCTGAGCATCTTCGGCGGCCTGGGGCTGATGCCGCGCGAGGCCACCAGCCTGCTCATGCTGATGGCGGCCGCGGCGTCGCTGCTGTACATGGGCTTCCTGGCCCACAAGGCGTTGAACGTCAGCGGCTTCACGGCCTTTGGCGTCGTCCTGCTGGACGTCCTGCTGTCGTTCCTGGTCAACGGCACGATCAATCAGATGGTCATGGACACCCCGTGATACCATGGGGCTCCCCCCATTACCGAGGGAAGCCCCCATGTCCGATGCTCCCATGCCCGATGCCCCCCTCATCACCTGCTACCTCAGCCTTATATCGCCCTACACCTACCTCGGCCAGCCGCGCCTGATGGACCTTGCGGCCCGCACCGGGGCGCGGGTGGACTACAAGCCCATCAACATCATGGCCCTTTTCGAGGCGGTCGGCGCCATCCTGCCGCCCAACCGCAGCGCTCCGGTCAAGGCGTACCGCCTGGCCGAACTGACCCGCTGGAGCCGCCGCCTGGGGATGCCCCTGAACCTGGCGCCCAAGCATTGGCCGGTGCCGCCGGACCTCGCCTCCGGGCTGGTCATCGCGGCCCAGGAGGCGGGGCATGATGTCGGGCCGCTGGTGCTCGCCATCCTGCGCGGCGTGTGGGCCGAGGATGCGGACATCACGGACCGCGCGACCGTCGAACGCCTCGCCGCCTCGGTCGGGCTGGACGGCGCCGCCCTGCTGCGCCACGCCGAGGAGATCAACGCCCCCGCCCTGTACGCCCGCAACACGCAGGACGCCCAGGCCGCCGGCTGCTTCGGCGCGCCCAGCTACATCGTGAACGGCGAGCTGTTCTGGGGCCAGGACCGGCTTGATTTCGTGGCCGAGGCCGTCGAAGCCGCTTAGGCGCGGCGTTTTCAGGTTCCCCCGCCGGTGCGAATCCGTTATATCCGATAAGATATGATATCCAGTCGGATATAGCGGAACGGCCGGAGGCAGTCGGACCATGAGCAAAGCCCTGTTCCGCGCCGCCGCGGTGGCCCTGGCCCTTATCACGGCCTCGCTCCCGGCCACCGCCCTGCCCGCCAAGGCCGGTGAGACCCTGGTCGCCGTGGCCGCCAACTTCACAGCCGCCGCCACCGAGATCGGCGAGGCCTTCACCCAGGCCACCGGCCACGCCGTGAAGTACAGCTTCGGCCCGACCGGGCAGCTCTACACCCAGATCGCCAAGGGCGCCCCGTTCGAGGTCTTCCTGGCCGCCGATGCCGAGCGCCCGGCGCTGGCCGAAGGCTCCGGCCACGCCGTGCCCGGCAGCCGCTTCACCTATGCGGTCGGCAAGCTGGTGCTGTGGAGCGCCGACCCCGCCCTGATCGACGGCACGGGCGCCATCCTCGGGACCGGTACTTTCAAGAAACTGGCCATCGCCAACCCGGCCACCGCCCCCTATGGTGCGGCGGCGCTCGACGTGCTCGCCGCGCTCGGCCTGGCGGAGGCCCTGGCTCCCAAGATCGTCCAGGGGGCGAGCATTTCCCAGGCCCACCAGTTCGTCGCCACCGGCAATGCGCAGGTCGGCTTCGTCGCCCTGGCGCAGGTCGTGTTCGACGACGGCGGCTCGCGCTGGGTGGTGCCCGAGGACCTGTATGCGCCCATCGTGCAGGACGCCGTGCTGGTGCGCGACACCGAGGCCGCCAGGGCCTACCTAAACTTTCTCCGCAGCCCCGACGCCCGGCGCATCATCCAGCGCCACGGCTATGGCCTGGCCAGCGGGTCCTGAGCATGATCGACCCGGCAATGGCCGAGACCGTGTGGCTGACCGTGCGGCTGGCCGCCATCACCACCGTCGCCCTGCTGGTGCTGGGCACGCCGCTGGCGTGGTGGCTGGCCCGCACCGATGCCTGGTACAAGGAGATCGTCGGCGCGCTGGTCGCCCTGCCCATCGTGCTGCCGCCCACGGTGCTGGGCTTTTATCTGCTGATCGCCATGAGCCCGACCAGCCCGCTGACCCAGATGCTTGGCGGCCGGTCGCTGGCCTTTTCGTTCGAGGGGCTGGTGGTCGGCTCGGTAATCTATTCCCTGCCCTTCGTGGTCAACCCCATCCGCAACGCCTTCGAGGCCATCGGCACCCGGCCGCTGGAGGTCGCCGCCACCCTGCGCGCCTCGCCGTTCGACACGTTCTTTTCCGTGGCCGTGCCGCTGGCCAGTCCCGGTTTCCTGACCGGCGCGGTGCTGGGCTTTGCCCATACGATCGGCGAGTTCGGCGTGGTCCTGATGATCGGCGGCAGCATCCCCGGCGAAACCAAGGTGCTGTCCATCGCCATCTTCGACTATGTCGAGACGCTGCAATGGGACAAGGCGCACCTGTTGTCGGGCGGCATGCTGGTGTTCTCGTTCGTGGTCATCTTCCTGATGATGCTGATCGAGAAACGCCTGGGCGGGAGGCTGGCGCGATGATAACCGCCCGCTTCGCCGCCGCGCTCGGGTCGTTCCGCCTGGACGCCGCGTTCGAGATCCCCGGCAGCGGCGTGACCGCCCTGTTCGGCCCGTCGGGCTGCGGCAAGACCACCGTTCTGCGCTGCATGGCCGGGCTCGCCCGGCTGGCCGATGGTCATTTGGCGATCAATGGCGACGTGTGGCAGGACGGCCGGACCTTCCTTGCGCCGCACCGGCGCCCCATCGGCTATGTGTTCCAGGAGGCCAGCCTGTTCCCGCACATGTCGGTGCGCGACAACCTGCTGTACGGCTTCAAGCGCGCCAAGGCCGTGCGCCCGGCGGTCGGCTTCGATGACGTGGTGGACCTGCTGGGCATCGGCCGGCTGTTCGACCGCCCGCCGACCCTGCTGTCGGGCGGCGAGCGCCAGCGTGTCGCCATCGGCCGGGCACTGCTGTCGCAGCCCCGCCTGCTGCTGATGGACGAGCCGCTGTCGGCCCTGGACCGCTTCAGCAAGGACGACATCCTGCCCTATCTGGAGCGCCTGCACGGCGCGCTGTCCATCCCGGTGGTCTACGTCAGCCACGACATCGCCGAGGTCGAGCGTCTGGCCGACACTCTGGTGCTGATGAAGGAGGGCACGGTGCAGGCCGCCGGGCCGCTGCGCGACGTGCTGGCCGACCCCGCGCTGCCGCTGGCCCGCATGCCGCAGGCCGCCACCGTGTTCGAGGCGCGGGTCGAAGCGGTCGATGCCGCCTATGGCCTGACCGAGGTCAGCGTGCCCGGCGGCCGCCTGCTGGTGCCGGGGGACCTGGGCGCACGCGGCACGGCGCGCCGGGTGCGGGTGCTGGCGTCGGACGTCAGCCTGGGCCGTCAGGCACCGGTGGACACCACCATCCTCAACGCCCTGCCCGCCGTCATCCTGGCGGGTGAACCAACCTCCGACCACCAGATGACGGTGTTCCTGGCGCTCGGCACCGACGGCCAGGGCGCCCGGCTGCTCGCCCGCATCTCGCGCAAGTCGTGGGACGCCTTGGGATTTGCCCCCGGCGATGCCGTGGTGGCGCGGGTCAAGGGCATGGCCCTGACCGACCAATCCGCCCAAAAAGTAGCCCCGGTCCACGGGGAGGCATGACCGAGGCTAATCAGGCTGAGCCAGCGTTTCTTCTTGCGCGCCGCTGAATATCCAACGGCTACCACTATCGCGTGGTTGCTGAGCCGGAAATAAAGTTTGGCGCATCACGAATTTGCGGAGAAAGAGCCGTCTCCGAGTAGAGGGAACCACAGAGGCGAAAGACTGCGGGCTCTGCCCGCACCCGCCAGGAGGCGGCGGCCTCCTGGACCTCGGGAATGAGATCTTTGTAAAGTTCCGTCGCACCCGCGCAGGCGGGTGCCCAGGGGCCACAAAGAAAATCGTTCATTACCAGCGGCTTATAAAAGCCGATGGGACTTTCTCCACGGCCCTGGGTTCCCGCCTGCGCGGGAACGACGAGTTTATTTATGGCGCTCCAAAATCAACAGGGAGATTTCCTCACAAGCTCCTGCGCGGGAACGACGAGCTTCATTATGGCGAAGGAAAATCAACCCGGCGATTTCTTCACCTCATGGGGTCGAGGGGCCACTCGGCCCCTTGCGGGTTCGGGCAGAGCCCGATCTTAACTCAGCGCCTATGCGCGACGGCGGGAATTCCAGGCCTATTGCCAGACGCCCCTGGGCACCCGCCTGCGCGGGTGCGACGATCAGGGGGTGCCACGGCCCTCCCTACGCTCCATCTCCCCCGATGCCGATGAAGGGGCTGCGGTCGGCCTTGGGGCGGTCGCCTTCGAGGCGGGTGCCCGAGGCCAGGAAGTAGGCCAGTTCGGCGATGTTGGTGGCGTGGTCGCCGACGCGCTCCAGGTTCTTGGCGGCGAACAGCAGGTGGGTGGACGGCGTGATGGACGCCTGATCCTCCAGCATGTAGGTGACGATTTCGCGGAACAGCGCGGTGTAGGCGGCGTCCAGCGGCGCGTCGCTTTCCCACACGGCGCGGGCCAGTTCAGCGTCGCGTTCCGAGAACGCCCGCGCGGCGGAGGCCAGCGCGCCGATCGCCAGGTCCTTGAGGTGCGGCAGCGAGTGCACCGCCGGCAGGGTCGGGAAGCGCGCCACCGCCTCGACCCGCTTGGCGATGTTCTTGGCGAAGTCGCCGATGCGCTCCAGTTCGTTGGACGCCTTGATGGTGGTGATGGTCAGGCGCAGGTCGTCGGCGTGGGGCTGGCGCAGGGCCAGGATGCGCACGCAGGCGGCCTCGACCTCATCGTCCAGGGCGTCCAGGTCGGCATCGCGGGCGACCACGGCGCGGGCCTTGTCCACATCCTGGCGGACCAGGCAGTCGATGGCATCCTCAAGCTGCTGCGCGGCGGCGGCGCTGAGGTCCAGGATGGAGCGTTCGAGGGTCTTCAACTCGCCCTCGTAGGAGGACACGATATGCGCGGGGGTCGGGCTCGGGGTGTTCATCGGGCGTCCTTTGCGAAAGCACCTCGGGTCTCCGCCCTGACGGGACGGGGGGGTCCTCCGCCCATAAAGGACGGGGGTCTTCCGCCGTTATAGGGCGGGACGGAGACACTTTTGCGAACGCCCGATGAAGGTTCCGTTACATCACCCCTTGCGCATGTCGGGATGCAGCGAGTTGCCCAGGATATGCTCGCTGCGCTTGATGACATGGGCGCCGCGCCCGACGATCAGAGGATCGGGCCCGCGCACCAGGCGATGGTCCTTGCCCGGATACTCGATCGAGTTGAGGAAGTGCTGCATGCAGTTCAGGCGGGCCCGCTTCTTGTCATCAGACTTGATGATGGTCCACGGCGCATCGGCGGTGTCGGTATAGAAGAACATCGCCTCCTTGGCCTCGGTGTAGTCGTCCCACTTGTCGAGCGACGCCTTGTCGATGGGCGACAGCTTCCACTGCTTCAGCGGGTCGGTTTCGCGCGACTTGAAGCGCGTGCGCTGCTCCTGCTGCGACACCGAGAACCAGTACTTGTAGAGCTGGATGCCCGAGCGGACCAGCATGCGCTCGACCTCCGGGGTCTGGCGCATGAACTCCAGGTATTCGGCCGGGCTGCAGAACCCCATGACGCGCTCGACGCCCGCCCGGTTGTACCAGGACCGGTCGAAGAACACCATTTCGCCCGAGGTCGGCAGGTGCTGCACGTAACGCTGGAAGAACCACTGGCCGCGCTCGATGTCGGTCGGCTTTTCCAGGGCGACGAGGCGGGCGCTGCGCGGGTTGAGGTGCTCCATGTAGCGCTTGATGGTGCCGCCCTTGCCGGCGGCGTCGCGGCCCTCGAAGATCAGCACGAACTTCTGGCCGGTGTCGCGGGCCCACAACTGGACCTTCAGAAGCTCGGCCTGCAGGCGGGCCTTCTTCTTTTCGTATTCGGCGCGCGGCATGCGGGTCTTGTAGGGATACGCCCCGGACTCGAACGCCTCGGCGATGGCCTGGGGGTCGTTGCGCATTTCCGACAGGCTGCGCATGGTCTGCGCGGCGGCAGCCTCGCCCGGCACAAGAGGCGCGGCCTCGGGGGGCGCAGCCTCGGGGGACTCAGCCTCGGGGGGAGCGGCGTCAGGGACGGGAGCCGCCTCGGCCTGGACCGTATCCAGCTCGGCCACGGGGTCCATCTCGGCCAGGGTCGTCTTGTCCGCGTCGGTCATAAGGCTTTCCCTCTCCTGCAATTTCGGCCAATCAGGCTACCACCTTGGAGCCCCATCGGGCACCGCGCGGAAAGCCATATGACGTTCGGACAGGGGAAGGAAGAGAAAACGCCGGCCCCGTTGCCGGGACCGGCGCTCAAAGTCTCGATGTCCGGTGGTTTATTCCGCCGGTTGGGCCGATGCTCCGGCGCCCTTGGCGGGCGGCGGGGCAACAGGGGGTTCGCCATGCTCCGCGACGTAGCGGTCGACCCAGGCGCTGTGGTGCTCGCGCGCCCAGTTGATGTCGACATAGCCGGTGCTCATGGCGTCAAAGGCCGATTCCATGCCCACCGACCCGATGTAGATGTGGGCCAGCATGAGGGCGAACAGCCCGACGCCAAGACCGGCGTGGATGAGCTGCACGGTCTGCATGGTCTCGATGTCGGGCGTGAACCAGAACGGCATCAAAAGGTTCAGGCCGGTCAGCGACAGGGCGAGGCCGACCAGGGTGACCATCCAGAACACGGTCTTCTGGCCGAAGTTGAACTTGTCGGCCGGCGGATGCCCCTTGGCCAGCAGGCCGCCGCCCTTGAGGATCCAGTTGAAGTCGTAGCGGTCCCAGATGTTGGCCCGCACCCACATGACGAAGATCATCACCAGCCCCGCCATGAAGGCGAAGCCGCCGAAGTTGTGGGCGTACTTTCCGGCCTCCGCGACACCGGCAAAGACGGCCGGTCCCATCCACGGCAACAGCAGGTCGCGGCCGTACAGGATGATCAGCCCGGTCAGGGCCAGCAGCAGGAACGAGATGGCGGTCAGCCAGTGGCCGACCACCTCGACCTTCTTGAACCGCTGGATGAGGCGGCCGGACCGTCCGCTGTCGATCTTGATGCGGCCCCGGATCATGAAGAACGCGGTCAGCGCGGTCAGCATGCCGAGCACCGCCACCATGCCCCAGAACCCGATGACCTCGCTGCGGAACTCCAGCCACTCCATGCCGTTGGTCTGGATGAGGCGGCCAGCCTGGGGATCGGGGATGGTCACCCGGCCGACCGTGCCGTCGCCGATGCCCTGCCACAACTGGGCGGCCGGGTTGGACTTCAGGTTGGACGGCAGGGACTGCGGGATGTCCTGTCCGGGCGTCACCGCGACCGCCGCATCGGCGGGCGGACGAACGTCCGCCAGCGCCGGCACGGAAACGGCCATCAGGACCACCAGAGCCAGGGCGGCGAGAACGCCGCCCAAGGTTGGCCTGATCATAGGCTTCTCCTCAGTTTTCTAACCGAAGGAAGACGCACCATCAGGTGCGCTGCTTCCGGGACTCGGTCAGGCCGTAGCTGCCGCCGGTGCCGAAACCGCGTTCAACCACGCGCTGGCGGAAGATGTCGGACAGCACGTCGGCATCGCCGGCGATGAGGGCCTTGGTCGAGCACATTTCGGCGCACAGGGGCAGCTTGCCCTCGGCCACGCGGTTGCGGCCATACAGGCTGAATTCGGCCTGCGAGCCGGTTTCCTCGGGACCGCCGGAGCAGAAGGTGCACTTGTCCATCTTGCCGCGGCTACCGAAGTTGCCCTTCTGCGGATACTGCGGGGCGCCGAAGGGACAGGCGTAGAAGCAGTAGCCGCAGCCGATGCAGCCTTCCTTGTCATGCAGCACCACGCCGTCGGCGGTGGTGTAGATGACGTTGGTCGGGCACACCGACACGCACGGCGCGTCGGAGCAATGCATGCAGGCCACCGACAAGGACTTTTCGTCGGCCAGGCCGTCGTTGATGGTCACCACGCGGCGCCGGTTGATGCCCCAGGGCACCTCGTTCTCGTTCTTGCAGGCCGTGACGCAGGCGTTGCATTCGATGCAGCGGTCGCCGTCACAAAGGAAAGCCATTTTACCCATGAGTCTTCTCCTCCGTCCTCAGGCTACGCTGCTTCGATGCGGCACAGGGTTGCCTTGGTTTCCTGCATCTGGGTCACCGAGTCATACCCGTAGGTCTGCGCGGTGTTGGTGCTTTCACCCAGGACGTAGGGATCGGATCCGGACGGATACTTGTGGCGCCGGTTCTCGCCTTGATACACGCCGCCGAAGTGGAAGGGCATGAACGCCACACCGGGGCCGACACGCTCGGTGACCAGGGCCTTGACCTTGATCTTGGCGCCGTTGGCCCCATGGACCCAGACGTCCTCGCCGTCCCGGATGCCGCCGTTGTTGGCATCCCGCGGGTTGACCTCGATGAACATGTTCTGCTGCAGCTCGGCGAGCCAGGGGTTGGAGCGCGTCTCGTCGCCGCCACCCTCGTACTCCACTAGGCGGCCCGACGTCAGGATGGTCGGATAGTCCTTGGAGAAGTCCTTCTTCTGGATCGACTCGTACAGCGTCGGCAGGCGCATGTGCTGCTTGTCGGCGTAGGTCGGATAGTCCTCGACCAGGTCGCGGCGCGAGGTGTACAGCGGCTCGCGGTGCAGCGGCACCGGGTCGGGGAAGGTCCACACGAAGGCGCGGGCCTTGGCGTTGCCGAACGGGGCGCAGCCATGCTTGATGGCGACCCGCTGGATGCCGCCCGACAGGTCGGTCTTCCAGTTGACCTTGTCACCGCCCAGGCCCTCGATGACCTGCGCTTCCTCGGCCGTCAGATCCTTGTCCCAGCCCAGCTTCTTGAGCATGGCCATGGTGAACTCGGGATAGCCGTCCTTGATCTCGGAATCCTTGGACCACGACCCTTCGGACAGGATGTTGGTGCCCTCGTGCTCGACGCCGAAACGGGCGCGGAAGGTCAGGCCGCCCTCGGCCACCGGCAGCGAGGTGTCGTACAGGTTCGGGGTGCCCGGATGGTTCATCTCGGCGGTGCCCCAGCACGGCCACGGCATGCCGTAGACCTGACCGTCCAGCGGCCCGCCGTTGGCGCGCAGCGTGGTCTTGTCGAAGGTGTGCTGGTACTTCATGTGGTCCTTCATGCGTTCCGGCGACTGGCCGGTGTAGCCGATGGTCCACATGCCCTTGTTGAACTCGCGGGTGATGTCCTCGATCACCGGCTCGCCGTCAACCACCTCGATGTGCTTGCACAGCTCGTTGGCGAAGCCGAGCTTGCCGGCGAGCTGGTACATGATGGCGTGGTCGACCTTGGACTCGAACAGCGGCTCGATGACCTTTTCACGCCACTGCAGGGACCGGTTCGACGCCGTCACCGAGCCCGAGGTCTCGAACTGCGTGGTGGCCGGCAGCAGGTAGACGCCATCGGTGCGGTTGTTGAGCACGGCCGTGACGGTCGGGAACGGATCGACCACGACCAGCAGGTCGAGCTTGTCCATGGCCTGCTGCATTTCCGGCAGGCGGGTCTGCGAGTTCGGGGCGTGGCCCCAGAAGATCATCGCCTTGATGTTGTCGTTCTGGTCGATGTTGTCCTTGGCTTCCAGGACGCCGTCGATCCAGCGCGATACCGGAATGCCGGTGGCGTTGCGGATCTTGTCATCGGCGAAGCGGCCCTTGATCCACTCCATGTCGACGTCCCACACGCGGGCCCAGTGCGCCCACGAGCCATCGGCCAGGCCGTAGTAGCCCGGCAGGGTGTCGCACAGCACGCCGAGGTCGGTGGCGCCCTGCACGTTGTCGTGGCCGCGGAAGATGTTGGTGCCGCCGCCCGACACGCCCATGTTGCCCAGGGCAAGCTGGAGGACGCAGTAGGCGCGGGTGTTGTTGTTGCCGTTGGTGTGCTGGGTCCCGCCCATGCACCACACGACGGTGCCCGGCTTGTTGGACGCCATCATCTGGGCGACGCGCTTGAGCTGGCTGCCCGGAACGCCGGTCACGCGCTCGGTTTCCTCGGGCGTCCAGTTGGCCACCTCGGCGCGGATCTTTTCCATGCCGTAGACGCGCGACTGGATGAACTGCGTGTCTTCCCACTTGTTGTCGAAGATGTGCCACAGGATGCCCCAGATCAGGGCGACGTCGGAGCCGGGCCGGAACTTCACGTATTCGTCGGCCTTGGCGGCCGTGCGGGTGAAGCGCGGATCACAAACGATCACCGTGGCCTGGTTCTTTTCCTTGGCGCGCAGGATGTGCTGCACGGCCACCGGATGAGCCTCGGCCGGGTTCGAGCCGATCAGGAAGA
Source organism: Rhodospirillaceae bacterium (assembly GCA_041686745.1). GTDB lineage: Bacteria > Pseudomonadota > Alphaproteobacteria > Rhodospirillales > Rhodospirillaceae > Cauispirillum. The sequence goes on from JAWLDH010000004.1 coordinate 173,660, forward strand.
TCAGCTTCGAATTGTGCATGTCGTTGTAGCTGTTGGTCATGGCGCCGTAGCCCCAGGTGTTCGCCACACCGGCCACGGTGGTCGAGTGGCAGATACGCGCCTGGTGATCGACGTTGTTGGTGCCCCACAGACCGGCCATCTTGCGGAACAGGTAGGCCTGCTCGTTGTTGAACTTGGCCGAGCCCAGCCAGTACACCGAGTCAGGACCGCTGCTTTCGCGGATCTGCAGCAGCTTGTCGCCGACCTCGTTGATGGCCTGCTCCCACGACACCTTGGTCCACTTGCCGCCGACCAGCTTCATGGGATGCTTCAGGCGGCGTTCGCCGTGGGCGTGCTCGCGCACCGCCGCACCCTTGGCGCAGTGGGCGCCCAGGTTGAACGGGCTGTCGTTGCCGGGCTCCTGCCCGACCCACACGCCGTTGACGACCTCGGCCTCGACCGTGCAGCCGACCGAGCAGTGGGTGCACACGGTGCGGCGCATCTCGACCTTGCCGGAGGCGACGGCCGGAGCGGCGGCCTCGGCCTTGCGCATGGTGCCGGGGACGGCAATCGACGCAAGGGCGACACCGCCGGCGGCCACGCCGGAGCGCTTCAGGAAGGTGCGGCGGTCCATGGTGCTGCCGGACACCGCCGACAGAACGGTCATCATGTTGGATGATGCGCCGGGGGCAGCGTCTCGTTTTTTGATGAGCATTGCGAATGCCTCCCTAGAAGCGGGCCAGATCGTAATAGCGGCGCACGTGCGCCGTCTCGCGGTAGCCGTCCTTGTCGGCCGGGGCCGTTACGGCCTCGGCGGCGGCGGCCGGGCCGGCAGCCACGGTCAGCGCCGCGACGGCTCCGGCCGCGCCAGCACCAAGGCCGACGCCGCGCAGGAAGGTCCGGCGATCAAGTCCGCTGGTCGGCGGAGTGGTGGTGGGGGTGGTGTCGGTTGTCTTCGTCATGGCTTGTGGTCCCCGTTCGATCCGGGCGGCACTGCGGCCGCCTCGGGGCTGGCTTATCAGGGTTTGGGCAGGTCACGTTTGGGCAGGTCGCCGGCCATGGCGAATGCGTCGCGCTCCACGGCCGTGAAGAGGCGTCCGATCATGGCGACCGGACGGTACAGGACGGCGGACGGAGCGGCTTCGATGTCCGCGAACAGGGCGTCCGCCCAAGGCGAGATGTGTTTGTCGAAGAATGTCTTCTGCACCGCCAGGTCGGGCGGCCCGTAGGTCCCGAGGATCAGGCCGCACTGCACTTCGCACAGGAAACCGAAGTGGTCTTCGGGCTGGCAGTGGCCGGGGGCACGCTCGATTCCCAGGGCGGCCAGGTCGTCCCGCAGTTCGGCCAGCGGCTTTTCGTGCAGGAACCCGGTCAGATAGTACGAGGCGTAGGGAACGATCTCGCCCCGCGTCAGGCCGATGAACAAGGCGTTGAACTCGGCCTCGACGGCGGCGGCATCGGTGGCGCGGGCGGCCTCGCCCAGCGCGGCCAGGGCCTGACCGATGTCGGTGTCGTCCCCGGTCAGGCCGGCAAGGTCGTCCAGAACGTCACCCTCCGGAGGAGAGACGAGCAGACGGGACAGAAGGGCATAGAACTGCGCCCGCATCAGATCCTCGTCCGCGATCTGGCGATCGGCGGCAACTGGCTTCATACGCTTCCTCCCCGTCGATCGATGCCGACGGTCCATTTGTATTGGCGCGATCAGTGCGGTCCGGCACGCCCGTCAAGCCTCGCGCGGTCTCGACGATACCGGACGTTCATCATACCCGGACCGAAGCCATAAGTCTATGTCATGAAAAGGTCGATAAGGAGTAGCCGATTCTTGCAGGGCTCACAGCAAGCATAATATTAGAGTTTTCTAAAATAGCAGGCCCTGCAAGCAACCGCGGCGAAACGCCTATGCATTTTTGCTGTTACGCTCTGCAGTTTGTGAAATCTCGCTGCCATCATCATCAGAAACAGCATCCTCAACTTGGACCTGCGAAGAATCGGGTGCGACGCCTTCGGCATCTTCAACCACAGGGTTCTGATCCGGACCCTCTTCGGGCGGCTCCTCGGCCGGGGTGTAGCCCCGCACGGCATCATAGATCGTGCGCACCGCACTTCCGACCAAAGACGCAGTCCTATAGTCCTCGTCGTAGTCGTTCAGGCCGTCGCGCACGGCATAGACCGGATCGGACGTCCACAGCTTGCGCAGGGCGCTGTTGCGCAAGTCCTCGGGCACCCGCGCGTCCATGAACATGGAGTAGTCGGACTCCGCCGTCAGGCTGTCGACATCCGGCAGGTCGGCCGGGTCGAACGGCTCCTCCTGTTCAGCGACGGCCTCCTCGGGCGCGGCCGGCACATCGGACGCCTCGGGCTGTTCCACGACCTCCGGGGCGACCTCGGGCGCCCCAAGGTCGGGGGCCGCGTCGGGGGTCTGGGTCTCGGCCTTCAGGCGCGCCCAGCGGGACAGGAAACCGCCACTCATGCACCGCCTCCGCCACTCTCTTGCACCCGCTGCCGATGGCGTTCGACCGGGCTCTGGCGGACGAACGGGTCGTCGTCGGCCACGCCGCCGTCCTTGCGCTTCTGCTTGCGCTTGCGGAACGGCTCGTCGGCGTGGTTGCGGTCCACGAAGGCGATGGCCCAGACCTCGATCTCGGCCGGCATGGCGACCCGCTCGACCTGCATTTCGCCGCCGGTCAGGTAGGTCTGCGCCTCGTAGGGGCACAGGGTGACGACGAACGGCTCGAACGGCAACGGCCCAACGGCTGCCGGCCGCAGCACCACGTAGACGGAGGGCTCCTCTTCCTCGAGGTTGCGGCGATAGCCCCCGGTTTCGCGGCGGAACAACTGCAGCGGCAGGCCCGGACTGCACCACCGGCGGCGGCCGTCCGCCTCGCCCATGTCGCGTAGTGGAACGGTGGGCGGCAGGCCGGGCAGGGCGAACAGCGGCACGATGCGGTCCTCGCCCCACGGATGGGTGCTCGGCCGCCGCTCGACCACGATGCCGACGGTCATGGTGTCGGGCAGCGGCGGCAGGGCCTCGGCCTCGGCGGGCGGGGCGGCGCCGGCCATGCGCCGGGCCTCGTCCAGGTCGCCGGGGCGGTTGACGTTGTAGAACGGATCGACCGGCGTGGTGGGCCAGTCCACATGCGCCACCTTGAAGCGGGCGGTCCAGGCGTCGATCTTGCGCACCCCCTCCTCGACCACCGCCCAGCGCAGCTTGGCGGCCAGGGACACCGGCCACAGGGCGCACACCGGATGGGTGCGGCCGCCCGACATGGCGACGACGATCTCAGCCCCCTCGCGCTGGCGGGCATCAATCAGGCGGGCCAGAAGGTCCTCGGGCAGGAACGGGGAGTCGGCGGGAACCGACAGCATGTGCGTGCATTCGGGGTGGTTGCGCGCCGTCCACTCCAGCCCGGTCAGCACCCCGGCCAGCGGCCCGGCGTAATCGGGCACCACGTCGGGCAGCACCGGCAGATCGAACGCCTCGAAGCGCTCGGCATCGGCATTGGCGTTGAGGGCCAGGGCGGTGGTCTGCGGACGCAGGCGGTCGATGACGTGGGCCAGCATCGGCCGCCCGTCGATGTCCATCAGCGTCTTGTCGCCGCCACCCATGCGGCGCGACAGGCCGCCGGCCAGGATGACGCAGGAGGTGGTTGCATTAGGCATGGTGACGGCTTCCCTTGCGCTGAACATGGTCGGGGTCTTCGGCGGCGCTCGCCGGATCGGCATCGAAATCCAGGCGGTCCTCGCCCGACAATACCAGGAAGCGCTTGCCCTTGGCCCGCCCGATCAGCGTCATGCCGGCCTCGCGGGCCAGTTCGACCCCCCACGCCGTGAAGCCCGACCGCGAGATCAGGACCGGAATGCCCATCTGCACCGTCTTGATGACCATTTCACTGGTCAGCCGGCCGGTCGTGTAGAAGCTTTTGCCGCGCGGCGAAATATCGTGCATCCGCATGTAGCCGGCGATCTTGTCCACCGCGTTGTGGCGGCCGACGTCTTCCATGAACACCAGGGGCCGGTCCTCCTCGCACAGCACGCAGCCGTGGATCGCCCCGGTCTTGAGGTACAGGCTGGGCGCCGTGTTGATCTTGCGCGACAGGGCATAGAGCCACGACGTGCGAAAACGCAGCGCGGTGTCGAGCGGCGTCTCGAGGAAGCGCTCCAGGATGTCGCCGTAGACGGTGCCCAAGGCACAGCCGGAAGTATGGGTCTTTTGGGACAGCTTTTCGTCGAGGTCGCGGTCGTTGTCGGTCCGCACGGCGACCGCCCGGTCCTCGGGGATGTAGTCTACGGACAATATCTCATCGTCCGGCAGGACCATGCCCTGGTTGAGCAGGTATCCCAACCCCAGATACTCAGGATAATCCCCGATGGTCACGGCGGTCACGATGCGCCGGCCGTTCAGGGTAATCGTTAGCGGGCGTTCGTTGATGATGGCCGCCTCGACGCGCCGCCCGTCCTGATCCAGGCCGCCAATGGCCTGAAAAAGCCGGGCATCTTCGGGATCGGGACGAACCGTGAACTCATGGTCTTCCATCGGCGTGCCGCCTCGTGCTTAACTGTGGAGCGAATTGGTCGGCCTTTAAATGTGGGGCCGGACCGCCCGTCGGGGCAACTACATTATGCGCCCGGCCAAACTGCAAATTTCAACGAAACTGGGTGGAAAACCGCCATGAAGGTCGAAGACAAGCGGGTTCTGGTCTGTTCGTGCGAAGGCACAATGACCATCGACGCCAAGGCCCTGGCCCGCGCGCTGGGGGTTGAAGAGGTCACGCTGGCAACGCAATTGTGCCGCGGCGGCATTGATACCTTTGTCCAGGCCGCCAAGCAGGACCGCAACCTCCTGGTGGCCTGCACCCAGGAAGCCCCGCTGTTCAGCGAGGTCGCCGCCGAACACGCCGCCACCGCCGCCATCGGCTTCACCAACATCCGCGAACGGGCCGGCTGGTCGTCCGAAGGCCCCCGCGCGGTGCCCAAGATCGCCGCCCTGCTGCGCGAGGCCACCCTCAACGTCACCCCCGCCGCCGCCCTGCCGGTGCGGGTGGACGGCCGTCTGCTGGTGGTCGGCGACGGCGAGACGGCCTTTGCCGCCGCCCGCCAGTTGGCCGGACGCCTGTCGGTGACCTGCCTGCTGACCAGCACCGAGGGCGTGATCCCGCCGGCCACCGCCGACATGGCGCTGCTGCGCGGCCGCCTGGTGTCGGCCAAGGGCCACATCGGGGCCTTCACCGTGGCGCTGGCCGACGTGGCGGTGCCCCGCCCGTCGTCGCGCGACGCCCTGCGCACCGTGCCGGCCGCCGCCGAGACGACCCTTGAGGTCGACGCCATCCTCGATCTGACCGGGGGCACGCCGCTGTTCCCCGGCGCCCGACCGCGCGACGGCTACATGCGGGCCGAACCCGGCGACCTGCTGGGCGTCCAGAAGGCGGTGTTCGAGGCCTCCGACCTCATCGGCGAGTTCGAAAAGCCGCGCTTCGTCAAGGTCAACCCCGACATCTGCGCCCACTCGCGTTCCGGCATCACCGGCTGCACCCGCTGCCTGGACGCCTGCCCGACCGGGGCGATCAGCCCGGCCGGCTCGCATGTGGACGTCGATGCGCTGACCTGCTCGGGCCACGGCGCCTGCGCCAGCGTGTGCCCGACCGGCGCCATCCAGTACGCCATGCCGGCCGCCGACGACCTGTTCGAGCGCCTGCGCGTCCTGCTGACCACCTACCGCAAGGCCGGGGGTGCCACGCCGGTCCTCCTGGTCCACGACCTGAACACCGGCAGCGCGGCCATCGACGCCCTGGCCCGCTTCGGCCGGGGGCTGCCCGCCCATGTCATCCCGTTCGCCGTCAACGAGCCGACCAGCATCGGCCTGGACTTCCTGCTGACCGCCCTGAGCATGGGCGCATCGCGCATCGTCCTGCTGACCGCCGCCGAACTGGCCGACGAGATCGCCCACCTGCACGCCGCGGCCGATTTGTGCGAGACCGTCGCCACCGGGCTTGGCTACGAGCCCGGCCGGGTGCTGGTCGAGACCGCCGGCGACCCCGACGCCCTGGCCATTGTTATCGGCGCCCCGCCGCCCGAGGCCGTGCCCGGCGCGTCCTACATGGTGCGCGGGCCGCGCCGCACGACCTACCGCATGGCGTTCGAGCATCTGCACGCCCACGCCCCGGCGCCGGTGGACATGCTCGACATGCCCGCCGGCACGCCGTTCGGCACGGTCAACCTCAACGTCGAAGGCTGCACCCTGTGCCTGGCCTGCGTCGGCGCCTGCCCGACCGCGGCACTCGGCGACAACGAGGACAAGCCGCAGCTCACGTTCCTGGAGCGCGACTGCGTGCAGTGCGGCCTGTGCGCGGCGACCTGCCCGGAAAAGGTCATCACCCTGTCCCCGCGCATCGACTTCAAGGACGCCAACACCCGCAAGGTGATGAAGGAGGAGGAACCCTTCGCCTGCATCCGCTGCGGCAAGGATTTTGGCGCCAAGTCGACCATCGACAAGCTGGTGACCAAGCTGTCCGCCCACTCCATGTTCGCCAGCGGGCCGGGCATCCAGCTCCTGCAGATGTGCGAGGACTGCCGCGTCATCGCCCAGGTCGAACAGGGCTCGGAGCACTTCCCCTCCTCCAACCGCCGCGTCCGCACCACCGAGGACTACATCCGCGAGCGGGATGAAGGGAAGCATTAGGGTCCGGAGAACGCGCTACGTTGCGCGTTAAACGGTCGTGCGCGGACTTGACCGGCGTACCCACGCGGTGGCGCTTGGCGCCGGCTTCGAGGCCGGTGCGTGGATGGCCGGGTATGCAGATGAAGCCCGGCCATGACGAACCCAAGGGGGCCGCCCTTTATTGCTTGGGCGGCTCCCCCTCGCCCTCTGAAATCTCGGCGACGAAGTCCACCAAATCCTGGAGGTCGCGTTCGCTGCTGAGTTTTTGCAGGGGCATGCGGGTGCCGGGCAGGAAGGCGTCGGGGCCGTCGCGGAACAGGGCGGCCAGGGTTTCGCGGGTCCACACCACGCCCGAGGATTCCAGCGCCTCGGAATACGGGTAGCCCTCGACCTCGCCGGCCTCGCGCCCCATCAGGCCCAGGAAGTGCGGCCCGGATCGGCCGCCGCCGTCAGGGCGCAGGGAATGGCAGGCGGCGCACTTGGTGTAGTGGCGGGCCCCCGGGTGGTCGCTGGTCAGCCAGGGCTTGGGTTCGTCCACCGGCGCGGCGTCCGGGCCGACGCGCCGGCCATCGTCCACCGACCACACGCCGATGACGCCCTCGGTATCGCCGGTCAGGGCGACGCCGCCGGTGGGGGCCAGGGTCATGCTCCACACCGGCCCGCGCGAGACGTAGGTGGCCTTGATGAGGTCGCCGCTCGCGAGGTCCCAGCGCAGCATCATGCCGTCGCGGCCGCCCGATACGGCGGTGCGGCCGTCGGGCGCGGCGGCGACCTGGAGGACCGGGCCGTCGTGCTGTTCCAGGCGGCGGATTTCCTCGCCCGTCTCGGCATCGAACAGGCGCAGGGTGCCGTCGATGCCGGCCGCCAGAAATCCCTTGCCGGGCGGCACCAGGGCGAGCGCGGTGATGCCGAAGCCGTGGCCGTCGCGCTGTACCACCTCCGTCCCGTCGTCCGCATTCCAGCGGCGCAGGTTTCCCTCGCTGTCGGCGGTCCACAGGTGGCGTCCGTCGGCCGTGAAGGCCACCGCCAATACCGGCAGCGGATGGGCCAGGGCGAGGCGTTTGGCGCCGTCGCGGCTCCACACCACCACCGCGCCGTCCCATCCGGCCGAGGCGACCAGGGCCCGGCCGGGGTGGGTATCGATGTCGGTGACGCGCCCGGCGTGAACGGCGCGATGCTCGGCCAGGGGCGGACCCTCGGCCGCCGTGCTGTCCCAGAACATCACCGTGCCGTCGCCATCGGCGCTGATGACGCGGTCGCCCCCGGCGCAGGCGACGGCGGCCAGCGGCGCGTCGTGGCCGTTGAGGACGGCGCGCGGTTGCTGCTCGGGCAGGCTCCAGGTCCGCAGGGTGTAATCAAATCCGGCCGAGGCCACCGTCCCGCCGTCAGGGCTCACGCACAACCCGCGCACCATGCCGCCGTGCCCCGCCATGTCTGCCGCCGCCGGCGTGGCGGAAAGGAGGAGGGCGAGGAGGGCGTGGCGCATGGTTTGTCTCCCGTTTAATGGGATGCACGTTTAGAGTGGGCTGCCGCCCACACCCGCTCGGGGTGAACCCCGAACCCCTTTTCTTTCTCAAAGAAAATAAAGAGGTCTGGAGCTTGCTCCAGCCGGGTTCGGGCGGGAGCCCGTCCGCGTCAGCGGACCACACGGGGTTACGTCAGCAACTCCGAGAACGGCAGGAAGTCGAGGATGGTTCCCGGTTCGACGCCGGGAAGGTCCTCCGGCAGTTCGGCCAGACCGCCCGATACCACCATGGAGGTGAGGATGCCCGACCCTTCCTTGGGGAAGCGGCTGAGGACCAGGCGGCCGTCGTCGCCGCGATGCACGCTGGCGCGCACCCACTCGCGCCGGCCGACGCGCTTCTTGAACGCGAAATCGGCCACGGCGGGGACAGCCAGGGCGGCCTTGTCCTCGGCCCCCATCAGGCGCAGCAGCAGCGGGCGCGCGAAGATGAGGAAGGTCAGCATCGAGGCGACCGGGTTGCCCGGCAGCCCGATGAACGGCACCGCGCCGACATGCCCGAAGGCCAGCGGGCGGCCCGGCCGAATGGCGATGCGCCAGAAGTTGAGCGCCCCCAGGTCTTCGACCGCGCCCTTGACGTGGTCGGTGTCGCCGGTCGAAACGCCGCCCGAGGTGATGATGACGTCGGCCTCAGACCCGGCGCGGGCAAGCACGGCGCGGACGGTATCGGCCTCGTCGGGCACGATTCCCAGGTCGATCACCTCGGCACCCAGGCCGCGCAACAGGCCCATCAGCACGAAGCGGTTGCTGTCGTAGATTGCGCCCGGTCCGGCGTCCTGCCCGGCCACCGGATCGCGCACCTCGTCCCCGGTCGAGAACACGGCGGCGCGCAAGACCCGGCGCACGGTCAGTCGCCCGACCCCGACCGAGGCGGCCAGTCCGATGTCCTGCGGGCGCAGGCGACGGCCGGCCGGCAGGATGACGGCACCGGGCTCGATGTCCTCGCCGGCCTTGCGCAGGTTGGCGCCCTGCTTGACCGGCGGCAGGGTGACGGTTCCGTCCCCGGCGCCGTCGTCATGCGCCGTGCAGACCTCCTGCGGCAGGATGGTATCCGGGCCGGGCGGCATGGGCGCGCCGGTGAAGATGCGCAGGGCCTCGCCCCGCCGCGCCGGCCGGTCGAGCACATGGCCGGCGGCAATCCGCCCGGTCACCGGCAGGGTCACGGTTCCCTCGGTCGCAAGATCGGCGTGGAACACGGCGTAGCCATCGACGGCTGTGTTGTCGTGCGGCGGGACGGCGCGGGTGGAGGTCACATCAGCGGCCAGCACGCGGCCCAGGGCGTCCATCAGCGCCACGTCCTCGGTCCGCGTGACGGGCGCGACGGCGGCGAGCAGACGCTCCAGCGCCTCGGCCGTGCGCAGCATGTCCTTGCCGGGGGCGAAGGCGTCGGGCGCCGGGGTGCAGCTGTCGTTGCTCATGGGCGCAATCCGGTATGGAAAAGGATGAAGTCCACGATGGCCGGCGGGTCGTTGAGGTCGAGCAGCGGCCGGCTCAGGCCCGGAATCTCCGCCGCGTCGCTGGCCACCGCCACGATGCGCTCGTCCTCCGGCCAGATCGGCGGCTTGCCGACCGAGGGCCGATAGACCTCCAGCTTGTCGATGGCATAGCGCTTGAAGCCTTCGACGATCAGCAGGTCGACCGGCTCCATGCGTTCGATCAGGCTGTCGATCGGCGGTTCGGGGTCGTCACGCTTTTCGTGCATCAGGAACCACCGGCTGCCGGTCACCAGCATGACCTCGGATGCCCCGGCCTGACGGTGGCGCCAGGAGTCCTTGCCGGGCTGGTCGATGTCCACGGCGTGGTGGGCGTGCTTCATGGTCGAAACCTTGACGCCGCGCGCCGTGATTTCCTCGAGCAACTGCACCATCAGGGTGGTCTTGCCGCTGCCGCTCCAGCCGGCGAGGCCGATGATCTTCATGCCAGCACTCCGCGCGCCCAATCGACCACGGCGTTTTCGTCGGGCGGCAGGAAGGTGCCGAGGCCGCCGGACACCGCCTCGAACTTCTCGCGGTAGCGGACCGACAGGCAGGTCAGGACCGGGATGCCGGCCGCCAGGGCCTCGAAAGCGTCCGGGGCCATGCCCTCGCCGTCGACTTCCATGCCGGCGAACTTGTTGACGACCAGCAGGTCCACCCCCTCGGCGATGTCGCGGCGGAGCACGGCGCTGGCCTCGACCAGGGCGCCGGGATTGAGGCAGCAGGCCGACGACCCGGCCCCCAGGTCCTGGGAAATCTCGTAGCGGCACTGGCGGGCGATATCGACCAGATCCATGCGCGCCCGGCCGCTGGGATAGCGGGTGGTGTGCTGGTACAGCCCGCCGACCCGCGCGCCGCCGGCACGCAGGACCTCGACCGCGGCGGCCAGGACCTCCTCGGCGTTGTCGGCCCCGCCACGGTCGTGGACGATGATGCCGAAACGGCGGGAGAGGGCTGTAGCGTCGTCTTGGGCGTCGTGTTCTGGCGAACTCATACCTGGACCTGCTGATAAAAGAGGAAATCCACCAGATCGCCTGGGGAAATGGAGGTCGCGTCCTCGGCCAGATCGACCAGCCCGTCGGTGCCGACCAAGGATGACAGCACGCTCGGCTCCTGGGTCGGCCAGGCCACCGCCTCGGGCACGCCGTCGGGGCCGGGCCTGAGGGCGGCGCGCAGGAACTGCCGGCGCTTGTGCTTCTTGGCGAACGAGAACGCCGCCCGCACCTTCAGGCGCGGCGGGGCCAGGGGCTCGGCGGTGGCACCGCTCAGGCGCAGGATGACGGGGCGGGCGATGATCATGAAGATCACCATGGTCGAGACCGGATAGCCCGGCAATCCGACGAAAGCTGCATTCCCGACGCTGCCCAGCGCGGTCGGCTTGCCGGGCTTGATGGCCATGCGCCACAGGTGGATGGCGCCCAGGCTTTCGACCACGGCCCGCACATGATCCTCGCCGCCGATGGACACGCCGCCCGACGTGATGAGCAGGTCGTGGCTGCGCGACGCCGCGTCCAGGGCCTCGCGCACCGCCTCGGGCCTGTCCGGCAGGGTGCCCAGGTCGCTGACCGCGCAGCCCAGCGCGCGGGCCGCCGCCACCAGGCCATAGCGGTTGGAGGAATAGACCGCGCCCTCGTGCAGCGGCTGGCCCGGCTCGACCAGTTCGTCGCCGGTGGCGAACACGGCGACGCGCAGGCGGCGGAACACTGACAGCTCGGCCCGCCCGACGGTGCCCGCCATGGCGACGTCCTGCGGGCGCAGGCGGCGGCCGGCGCGCAGGACGGTGATGCCGGCGACAAAGTCCTCGCCGGCCGGGCGGACGAAAGTACCGCGGGTGAGGCCGGGCGGCAGGAAGACGGTGTCGCCGTCAACCCGCACGTCCTCCTCCATCACCACGGTGTCCAGCTCGGCCGGGACCGGGGCGCCGGTGAAGATGCGCGCCGCCTCGCCCGCCGCCACAAAGCCGCGATAGGGGTGACCGGCGGCGATGCGGGCGGTGATGGCCAGCGGAGTCTCGCCGTCTTCCGCCAGATCGGCGGCGCGGAAGGCGAAGCCGTCCATGGCCGCGCTCGGAAACGGCGGCACGGTGTGCCCGGCCACGACGTCCTCGGCCAGCACGCGGCCCGCCGCTTCGGCCAGGGGCACGGTTTCCGGGCTGACCACCGGGGCCAGCCGGGCGTCGAGCAGGGTCAGCACCTCGTCCAGGCGGATGAGGCTGTCGGGAGCCTTGAAGCAGTCGTTCAGGTCAAGCTTGAGCATGGCGTGGGGGATCACCGTTCTGTCAATAACCCCATGATGTCGCCCCAATTCCCCGTGGTCCACACTTAGTTGGTGGCTTTGGCGTCCGGGAAGAACAGTTGCTCACCGTTGATTGTGTAGGACGCGATGGCATCCTGCCCCACCGACCCGGTCAGCCAGTCGATGAAGGCGCGGGCGTCGGCTTCCTTGACGTGGGGATGACGGGCCGGGTTGACCAGCATGACGCCGTAAGGGTTGGCCAGCCGGCGGTCGCCCTCGACCAGGACGCCGAGGTCCTGGCGGTTCTTGAAGTTCAGCCAGGTTCCCCGGTCGGTCAGGGCATAGGCCCCGATGCCGGCTGCCATGTTGAGGGTCGGCCCCATGCCGGACCCCGTCTCGCGATACCACGGCGCGGCGGGAACGACGCCCGACGCCGTCCACAGGCGCTTTTCCGCCTTGTGGGTACCGCTGTCGTCGCCGCGCGAGGCAAACGGCGCCTCGGCCCTGGCAATGGCGGCAAGCGCGGCGGCGACGTCCGTTCCGCCCTTCACACCGGCCGGGTCGGCAGCCGGGCCGACCAGCACGAAGTCGTTATACATCACCGCCCGGCGGTCCACGCCAAAGCCACTGGCGACGAACTTCTCCTCCGACGTGGCATCGTGGACGAACACCACGTCGGCGTCCCCGTTCTCGCCCAGGCGCAGGGCCTGCCCTGTCCCGACGGCGACCACCCGGACCTCGATGCCCGTGGCGTCGGTGAAATGCGGCAGCAGGTGCTTGAACAGGCCCGACTGCTCGGTCGAGGTGGTCGAGGCCACGGTGATGAAGCGGTCCTGCGCCAAGGCCGGAGCCGTCATCAGGCAGGCCATCAGGGCGACGAAAAGACGCTTCACCATACGAGGTCTCCCCTCAGGAACGCCGCCGCCTGCGGGCTTTGCGGGGCGGCGAAGAAGTCTTCGGCCGGGGCGTTCTCGACAATCCGCCCGTGGTTCAGGAACACCACGTCGCGGGCCAGCCGGCGGGCCTGCCCCAGGTCGTGGGTGGTCATGACGATGGCCGTGCCCTCGGCGTGGAGGGCGCGCACGATGTCCTCTATGGCGCGCGTCGCGGCCGGGTCGAGGGCGGCGCAGGGCTCGTCGAGGAACAGCACCTCGGGCCGGCTGGCGGCCGCACGGGCCAGGGCCAGGCGCTGCTGCTCGCCCCCCGACAGCACGCGGGCCGACCGGTCGGCCAGCCCGCCCAGGCCGACGCGATCCAGGGCGGCCAGGGCCTCCGCCTTGCGGCGGGCGCGCGGCACCCCGGCCAGGGCCAGGGCGTGGGTGACGTTGGCAAGGGTCGAGCGGCGCAGCAGGACCGGCGTCTGGAACACCATGGCATGACGGCGGCGCGGCGCGGCGAAGGCCCACTCCACCCGCCCCTCGGACGGCTCCAGCAGGCCGTGGGCAAGGCGCAGCAGCAGGCTTTTGCCGGCCCCGTTCGGCCCCAGGATGATGGTCAGCGCGCCCGCCCTCACCGTCAGGTCGACGCCCGACAGCAACGCCTGGCCGCCGTGGCGAAAGCCGACGCCCTTGAGGGACAAGGGCAGGACGGAGGGCTCGGCCCGCATGGTCACACCCCCAGCCGACGGCTGAGCGCGCCGATGATCTGGGCGCTGGCGGTCAACGCGATGGTCAGGACGATCAGCACCATGCCCAGGCCCAGCGCCAGGGCAAGATCGCCGCGACTGGTTTCAAGCGCGATGGCGGTGGTCATGGTGCGGGTCACCCCGGCGATGTTGCCGCCGACGATCAGCACCGCCCCGACCTCGGCGCTGGCCCGGCCGAAACCGGCCAGGACGCCGCTGAGCAGGCTGAGGCGGCCGTCCCACAACAGGGTCGGGATGGCCCGCGAGCGCGACGAGCCCAGCGACCGAAGCTGATCCCCGACCTCCGCCCACAGATCCTCGACCACCTGACGGGTCAGGGTAATGATGATCGGCAGCACCAGGATGGTCTGGGCGACGATCATGGCGGTCGGGGTGAACAGCAGGCCCCAGCTTCCCAGCGGCCCGGCCCGCGACAGCAAAAGATAGATCGCCAGCCCGGCGACCACCGGCGGCAGCCCCATGAACGCGGCGCTCAGCACCACCACCACCTGACGGCCGGGAAAGCGGTACAGGGCCAGCGCCGCGCCCAGCGGCAGGCCGATCAGACAGGCGATGGCCACGGCGCTCAGCGTGACCCTGAGGGACAGCGCGACGATGCTCCCCAGCTCGGGATCGAGCGAGAGCACGAGGTCAATCGCGGCGGCGAAGGCGGACGGTGTCTCTGTCATTTTCTCGGCGTTTCCTTGCACCTAGAATAGTCTTGTGCGAAAAAAGGTCCAAGGCTGTAAATGCGACATAAGTATGCAGGGATACGCAGCATGGCGGCACCGGACTACCTGACCACGGCCGAGGTTGCCGACTACCTGCGCCTCAAGGAGCGCAAGGTGTATGAGCTGGTCCGCGAGCGGGCCATTCCCTGCGCCCGCGTCACCGGCAAGCTGCTGTTCCCGCGCCGCAACATCGACGCCTGGATTGCCGGGTCGGTGGAATTCGACGGCCCCGGCCTGCCCGCCCCGCCGCCGGTCCTGGCCGGCAGCCACGATCCGCTGCTGGAATGGGCGGTGCGTGCCTCGGGCTGCGGGCTCGCCCTGCTGGCCGAAGGCAGCCGCGACGGCCTGGGGCGGCTGGCCGCCGGGCAGGCGGTGATGAGCGGCCTGCACCTGATCGACCGCAGCGATGGAACCTACGCCCCGCGAATCGCCGCCGAGGCATTGCCCGCCGTGCCCGACCTGCTGGTCGTGCAATGGGCGTGGCGCGACCAGGGCCTGATGGTGGCGCGCGGCAACCCGCTGGGCATCGCAACGCTGGCCGATGCCGTGGCGGCCGGCCATCGGGTGGCCCGGCGGCAGCCGGGGTCGGGCTCGGACGTGTTGCTGGCCCATCTGCTGGAGCAGGCGGGCGTGGACGACCGCGCCGTGCCGCCGGCCGACTCGCCGGCCCTGACCGAAACCGATCTTGCCGCCCAGATCGTCGACGGCAAGGCCGACTGCGGCCTGGGGATTTCAGCCGTGGCGCGGCGCTTCGGGCTGGACTTCCTGCCCCTGCACCGCGAACGCTTCGACCTCGCCCTGCGGCGGCGCGACTATTTCGAGACGGCGGCCCAGGCCTTGCTGGCCTTCGCCCGCACCGAGGAATTCACCAGCCGCGCCAAAGACCTTGGCGGCTATGACGTCACCTGCCTGGGGCGCGTGGTGTACAATCGCTGAACAGTGTTTTTTCTGGACCCAGCAGGGCACCGTAACCGTTTATTCATAAATCCGTCTTTTCCTCGTATTGTGCAGCGCAATATTTTTTTTGACTCCGTATCCCGTAATAGTTATTGTGCAGCGCACAGGGGCACACCCGACGAAGGGTCCCCCTCCCGTTCCCCAGAGAGAGGATCCACAGTCATGGCCAAGCAGTCCGGCAGCCCGTTCGATTTCGACTTCACCAAGATGATGGGCGACATGAAGGTCCCCGGCGTTGACATGGAAGGCCTGATGGCCGCCCAGAAGAAGAACATCGACGCCATGACCGCCGCCAACAAGGTCGCCTTCGACAGCATGCAGGCCGTGATGCAGCGCCAGACCGAGCTGTTCCGTCAGGCGATCGAAGAAGCCACCAACGCCGCTTCCTCGATCTCGGCCACCGCGCCGCTGCCCGAGAAGATGGCCAAGCAGACCGAGCTGACCAAGGAAGCCTTCGAGCGCGCCGTGGCCAACGCCAAGGAAGTCGCCGAAATGGTCGCCCGCTCCAACACCGAAGTGGCTGAAGTCGTCCAGACCCGCTTCACCGAAGCGATGGCCGAAATCAAGACCACCATCGAGAAGGCCTCGGCCTTCAACGCCAAGAAGTAACCCAAGACGCAGTCGGGCCTTAGGGCTTGAGCAGAACCCCCGGCGGACCCGTTCCGCCGGGGGTTTTCGCATGGGCACTACGCGGGAGCGGCAGCGCCATCCGCCAGGCGGTGCCAGAACCGTTCGATGTCCGGCCCCAGGGTCTCGCGGGAGCGGAACACCGTGACGTCGAGCGGGATGCGCCAGTCATCGCCGCCGACCGCGGCCAGGGTGCCGCTGTCCAGGTCGCTGCCGATCAGGGTCAGGGGCAGCCACGCCAGCCCCTGACCGTCGAGCACCATCGACCGCAGGACGATGGCCAGGTGCGACGTGAAGCGACAGGCCAGGGCCGGCGGCGGCCCGGCGCTGTTCCCAAGCCGCCGCTGCACCGCCCGCCCCAGCGCCGACACCTCGGAGTAGGCCAGGAACGGCACCATGTCGTCGGGCGTCCCGCTCAGCCACGGCTGGCTGTCCCGCAGGTCGGCCCGCACCACCGGGACCAGGGCATCGTGCCCCACCGTCTGGCTGTCGTAGACGCGGGGGTCCAGCCGCTGCGTCGTGCCGGGGTCGGCGTGGCACAGCAGGAAGTGGCAATACCGCTGACTCAACAGGGTTTCGCAGGCCTGCATGGTGTCGCTGTCGAGACGGATGGGAAACGGCCGCCGGACGTCCTCCAGGCCGCGGATCCACTGCGGGAAGAAGGTCAGCGACAAGCTGTGCGTGGCCGCGAAGTGCAAGGTCACCGACTCGCCCGCCCCGGCCGCCTGGGCCTGCTCGCGCGCCCGCTGCAGATGGTGCAGCACCGTCTCGGCGGCCGGCAGCAGGGCCTGGCCGGCGGCGGTCGGCCGGATCGGCTGGCGGCCCCGGTCGAACAACGGCGCCCCGACCCAGTTCTCCAGCGACTGAATATGGCGGCTGAAAGCCGGCTGCGTCAGGTTCCTATGCTCCGCAGCACGAGAGAAATTACCCACCTCGCACAACGCAACGAAGTCCTCCAGCCATCCTATTTCCATGGTCTCTCGTCCTGTACCTCGAAGGAGGTAGATGCCGTTTCCGCATTACTTGATGCGATGTTGGCATTCGATCACGCTGCCGTCCACAGGCTAGACTGTTTTCCTCAATAACTGCCCACGGCGGGAAACGCCGGGGCGCCAACACGGAGGACACAATGGAATCGTTCCGCACGTTCTGGGGCGCCACGAGCCTGGCTGCCGCGCTCCTGGTCGCCGGCCCGGCCCTGGCCGAGTATCCCGAAAAGCCCGTCACCTACATCATCCCGTTCGGCCCCGGCGGCGAATCCGACATCACCGCGCGCATGCAGCAGGAAGCCTTTCCCAAGCACGCCAACGGCCAGCAGCTCATCATCCAGTACAAGCCGGGCGGCGGCGGCAGCCAGGCGTGGTCGCAGATCAATTCCCTGCCGTCGGACGGCTACACGATCATGGGCACCAACGTGCCGCACACGATCCTCCAGCCGATGATCACCGACGCCGGCTATGAGACCGACGACGTCAACGCGGTGCACTACTTCCACTACACGCCGGACGCCGTGGTGGTGCCCAAGGACAGCCAGTTCCAGACCCTTCAGGACCTCATCGACTATGCCAAGGAGCGTCCGGGCGAGGTGACGTTCGCCGGATCGGGGTCCAACTCGGCCAACCACCTGATGCAGCAGCAGCTCGACAAGCTGGCCGGCATCACGACCACCTACGTGCCGTTCAAGGGCACCGGCGCGGCGGTGCAGGCCATCATGGGCAACCAGACCACCGGCGGCGCCACCTATTCCACGGTCGGCGTGAACTACCCCGAGACGCGGGTTCTGGCCGTCGCGGCCGAGGACCGCCTGCCCAGCCTGCCCGACGCCCCGACCTTCAAGGAACTGGGCCTCGACTGGGTTGGCGGCGCCTATCGCGGCGTGGCCGTGCCGGCCGGCGTGCCCGACGACATCAAGCGCCAGGTCTCGGAGATCATTGCGCAGATCAACGCCGACCCGACCTTCCGCCAGAAGATGGAGGACGGCGGCTTCGTGCTGAGCGACATCACCCTCGACAAGATGCCGGAGTTCATCGACGAGCAGAAGGCCAAGTACCGCGAGATCGCCGAGGACATGGGCCTCGTCAAGCCGGCCCAGGCCGAAGCCGCGCAATAACACCGGACGGGAGCGGCCATCGTCATGGAAAGGCTGGGTTACCTCTTCGACGCCCTGACCCCGCTGAACATCGCCCTGGCGTGGTCGGGGGTGGTGGCGGGCACCATCATCGGCGCCCTGCCGGGGCTGTCCGCCACCATGGCGGTGGCCGTCCTCGTCCCCATCACCTTCGCCATGGAACCGGCGTCGGGCCTCATCATGCTCGGCGCCATCTATACCGGGGCGATCTATGGCGGCGCGTTTGCCGCCATCCTGGTCAACACGCCGGGCACGCCGTCGGCCATCGCCACCACCTTCGACGGCTTCCCCATGGCCAAGCGGGGCGACGGCGATCTGGCGGTGACGCTGGCCACCATCGCCTCGGTGGTCGGCGGGCTGGTCGGCGCGCTGGCCCTGCTGCTGCTCGCCCCGCCGCTGGCCCGGGTGGCGCTGGCCTTCGGGCCGGTGGAGTACTTCTGGCTGGCCATCCTGGGCCTGACCCTGATCGCCGCCCTGTCCGAGGGCGACCTGCTCAAGGGCCTGATCGGCGCCTGTTTCGGGCTGCTGCTGTCGATGATGGGGGTGGCCGTGGTCGGCGGCGACGTCCGCTTCACGGCCGGGCTGCCGCAACTCATCGGCGGGGTCGAGGTCGTCTCGGCCCTGATCGGGCTGTACTGCATTCCGGTGCTGATCGACATGGTGGCGACGCCCAAGGCCCACCTCAAGGTCGGCACCACGCCGCGCGGCTTCCGGCTGCGCGAGGCCATGGCGCTGTCGTGGCGCTACAAGTTCAATCTGGCACGCTCCTCGGTCATCGGCACGCTGGTCGGCATCCTGCCCGGCGCCGGCGGGTCGATTGCCGGGCTGGTCGCCTATTCCGAGGCCCGCCGCACCTCCAAGACCTCCAAAAAGTTCGGCACCGGCGAGCCCGAAGGCATCATGTCGACCGAAAGCGCCAACAACGCCACGGTCGGCGGCGGCTTCATCCCGACGCTGGTGCTGGGCATTCCCGGCACGCCGCCCGACGCGGTGATCCTCGGCGCCCTGCTGGTGCAGGGCATCCGCACCGGGCCGAGCCTGTTCACCGAGCAGGCCTCGATCTCCTTCACCTTCATTTACGGGCTGCTGATCGCCACCGTCCTGATGCTGCCGACCGGCCTGCTGATCGGCCGCTACGCCTACAAGTCGATCGTCAGCCTGCCCAAGGCCGTGCTGGTCCCGACCATCGCCTTCATGACCGTCATCGGCAGCTACGCCATCCAGAACAGCGGCGTCGACGTGGTGCTGATGTTCGGCCTTGGCGTGCTGGGCTGGGTGCTGTCGCGCTACGGGTTCAAGCCGTCGCCCATCGTGCTCGGCCTGGTGCTGGGCCAGATCGCCGAACAGGGCTTCGTCCAGGGCTGGCTGATCGGCGGGGCGACCAACAACCTGATGGGCATGTACTTCGGGCGGCCGATCTCGCTGGCCATCATCGCCTTCATCGTGCTGTCGCTGTTCTACCCGCTGATCGCGCCGCGCCTGAAGCTGGGCCGCCCGCCCGCCGCCAAGCCCCCGCAGGAGACACCCCATCATGCCGAGTGAGCGCACGCGCCATCCGCACGACGTCGGCGGCATCGTCTTCGGCCTGCTGTTCATCGCGCTGGGCACCTGGGTCATCACCGAAACGGCGGAGATGAGCGCCCTGGGATCGGTGTTCCCGCGCGCCATCGCCGGGGCGATGATCGTGTTCTCCACCCTCATGGTGGTGGTCCGCCTGATCCGGCCGCGCGGCCACGAAACGCCCGAAACGGGATCCACGCCGCGCCGCCTGGGCTTCGTCGCCATCGTCGCGGCGTGGGTGCTGCTGCTTGGCGTCATCGGTTTCTTCACCACCAGCCTGGTCAGCTTCCTGGCCCTGATGGTGGTCGCCCATCACGACCCGTGGACGCCGCGCCTGGCGGCCGTCCTGGTGGTTGCCGGGGTGGTCATCGTGACCGCCTTCCACATCCTGTTCACCGAAGTTCTGAACGTTCCCCTTCCAACCGGTTTGCTGTTCTGAGGACCCCATGAAGATCGTCGATATCCGGGAGACCACGGCCTCCATCGCCTCGCCCATCGCCAACGCCTACATCGACTTCAGCAAGATGACGTGCAGCGTCCTTGCCGTGGTCACCGACGTCGTGCGCGACGGCAAGCCGGTGGTCGGCTACGGCTTCAATTCCAACGGCCGCTATGCCCAGGGCTGCCTGCTGCGCGAGCGGTTCCTGCCGCGCGTGCTGGAGGCCGCGCCCGACAGCCTGAACGACCCGGCCAACGGCCTGCTCGACCCGGCACGCATCTGGGCGACGGCGATGACCAACGAAAAGCCGGGCGGCCACGGCGAGCGGTCGGTGGCGGTCGGCGTGCTCGACATGGCGGTGTGGGACGCCCTGGCCAAGATCGAGGAAAAGCCCCTCTACCGCCTGCTCGCCGAACGCTATGGCGACGGGCCGCCCGACGACCGGGTGTGGGTCTATGCGGCCGGCGGCTACTACTATCCCGACAAGGGCTTGCAGGCCCTGAAGGACGAACTGAACAGCTACCTCGACCGCGGCTACCGCACGGTGAAGATGAAGATCGGCGCCGTGCCGTTGGCCGACGACCTCCGGCGCGTGGAGGCCGCGCTGGAAGTCGTCGGCGGCGACGGACAGCGCCTGTGCGTGGATGCCAACGGCCGCTTCGACGCCGCCACCGCCATAGCCTACGCCGACGCCCTCGCCCCCTATGGCCTCAAGTGGTACGAGGAGGCCGGGGACCCGCTCGACTACGCCCTCCAGGCCGAGGTGTCCGACCGCTATCCGCACGCCATGGCGACCGGCGAAAACCTGTTCTCCATGCAGGACGCCCGCAACCTCGTCCGCCATGGCGGCATGGACCCGGAACGAGACTGGCTGCAGTTCGACTGCGCGCTGTCCTATGGCCTGGTCGAATACCTGCGCACCCTGACCATGCTCAAGGAACACGGCTGGTCGACCCGCCGGGTGGTGCCGCACGGCGGCCACCAGTTGTCCCTGAACATCGCGGCCGGCCTGCACCTGGGCGGCAACGAAAGCTATCCCGACGTGTTCCAGCCGTTCGGCGGCTTTGCCGACGGCACGCCGGTCGAGGACGGCATGGTGCGCCTGCCCGACGTGCCGGGCATCGGTTTCGAGGCCAAGTCGGCCCTCTACGCAGTGATGAAAACCCTCGCTTGAAAAAGGGGAAGACCGTGAGCGCATACAAGATCGCCGTCATCGCCGGGGACGGCATCGGCAAGGAAGTGGTGCCCGAGGGCATCCGCGTGCTCGACCGCGTGGCCGGCCGCTTCGACCTGTCCTTTACGTGGGACGAAAAGGACTGGAGCTGCGAACGCTGGAAGGCCACCGGCCGCATGATGCCCGAGGACGGCCTGGACGGCATCAAGGACCACGACGCCATCTTCCTGGGCGCCGTCGGCTGGCCGACCGTGCCCGACCATGTGTCCCTGTGGGGCCTGCTGATCCCCATCCGCCGGGTGTTCCGCCAGTACGTCAACCTGCGGCCGGTGCGCCTGTTCGAAGGCGTGCGCTCGCCGCTGGCCGACCGGGCGCCGGGCGACATCGACTTCATGATCGTGCGCGAGAACAACGAAGGCGAATATTCCGAGATCGGCGGCCGCCTGCACAAGGGCACCGACGATGAGGTCGTCGTCCAGGAAAACATCTTCACCCGCAAGGGCGTCGACCGCGTGCTGCGCTACGCCTTCGACCTCGCCCAAAGCCGGCCGAAGAAGCACCTGACCAGCGCCACCAAGTCCAACGGCATCATCCACACCATGCCCTTCTGGGACGAGCGGTTCGCGGCCATGGCGGCGGGCTATCCCGACATCCGCATCGACCAGTACCACATCGACATCCTGACCGCGCACTTCGTGCAGCATCCCGACTGGTTCGACGTGGTGGTGGGGTCCAACCTGTTCGGCGACATCCTGTCCGACCTCGGTCCCGCCGTCACAGGGACCATCGGCATCGCCCCGTCGGCCAACCTCAACCCCGAACGCGAACACCCCAGCATGTTCGAGCCGGTCCACGGTTCGGCGCCGGACATCGCCGGCCAGGGCATCGCCAACCCGATCGGCCAGATCTGGTCGGGCGCCATGATGCTCGACCACCTGGGCCACCCGGACGCCGCGCAGGCCATCGTGACGGCCATCGAACGCCTGCTGGCCGAGGGCGGCCCGCGCACCCGCGACATGGGCGGCACCGCCACCACCGAAGAGGTCGGCACGGCGTTGGCCGATTTGATTTGAGAGCCTGTGACGAAATCCCGCGTTGATCTTTCGTCTCAATAAATGAACTCGTCGTTCCCGCCTTCGCGCATAGGCGCTGAGTTAAGCGAAAGAATGCGGGCTCTGCCCGCACCCGCCAGGAGGCGGCGGCCTCCTGGACCTCGGGAATGAAAGATTCCATAATAATTCAAGATCGTCGCACCCGCGAAGGCGGGTGCCTAGGGTCGTGAACAAAGTCTGTCGTGGTTTTCTCCACGAGCCTGGGTTCCCGCCTTCGCGGGAACGACGTGTTTATTAATGGTGACTGAGTAAGGCATTCCCTTATATTGCGCCGCAGGCAGATAGTGTTGTCGTCTGCTTCGCTGCGCGCCGCCTGGCTCCGTCAAGTCACGAGGTCAAGGAGGCTGGCCTCCTTGCGGGTCCGGGCAGAGCCCGGCCTTATGTCAGCGCCTATGCGCGCAGGCGGGAACCCAGGGCCGTGGTGAAAGTCCCGTCGGAATTTTAAGGCGCTGACCATAGACGACGATCTTGACGCCCCTGGGCACGCGGGTGCGACGGAGCCTTTTGTTGGCGAAGGTGAAAACCTCAGCAGCTTGTCGATTTTGGCGCACACACGAAGGGCGGGAGCATGGCGCTCCCGCCCTTGTTTCGGTCGGATCGGGTCATGTCAGGCCCGGCGGGCCGAGCCTGTGGCGCGGGCCACGCCGCGATAGGCCTCGAACTCGGCGTCGCGGATGTCCGCCCTGGCGAGGTCGGCAATGGCGACCACGCCGACCAGCCGTTTTTCGCGGCTCAGGACCGGCATGCGCCTGACCTGGTGTTCGGCGAACTTCTTGGCGCAGGCCAAGGCGTCCTCGTCCTCGAAGACGTAGTAGATGCCTTCACTCATGACATCGCGCACCGTCGTGCCACTGATGTCGGTCTTGTCGGCGATGCCCCGAATGGCAATGTCGCGGTCGGTGATCATCCCGACCAGACGGTCGCCCTCGCGCACCGGCAGCGCCCCCAGGTCTTCATCCCGCATGACGCGGGCGCATTCCTGGAGGGATGTCGTGGGTTCCACCAGATGCGAAGCGCGGGTCATCAGTTCTTGAACCTGCATGGTCTCCTCCTGTGAGAGCGGGAGCAGTCCGGCGCAGCCAATGTGCTCCAGTGCGCCCAGGTAATGGAGGAACGGCGCGCGGCTCGAAGCGTTGCGCGGGTTATTGCGTGCTGACGTCCAGGCGTTCCAGATTGGCCCGCGCCACCTGCGCGGCCGGGCTGTCCGGGGCGGCACGCAGGACCTGCATCCAGTCCTGGCGGGCGTCGTCGGGGCGGCCGGTGGCCAGCGCGAGGGCGCCGCGCTCCAGGAACACCTCGACGGCGCCGGGGTCGATCGTGCGGGCACGATCCAGGTCGGCCTGGGCGAGGTCGAAGGTGTCCAGGCGCCGGTACGCGGCGGCCCGCAGGACCAGGGCCGACAGCCGCGCGGGATCGGCGTCCAGCGCCGCATTGAGGTCGTCCACCGCGTTCCACAGCCGGTCGGCGTCGGCGTGCAGCACGGCGCGGTCCTCCAGGGCATCGGGCGATGCCGGAGCGATGCGCAGGGCCGCCTCGATCACGCCAAAGGCCCGCTCGTCCTGGCCGGCCCGGCGCCATGCCTCGGCCGAGTGGCGCAGCAGGCCGACCTTGATGTCCGCGCTCGTCTGGCTGAACCGGGCGAGGTCCTCCAGCGCGGTCGCGGCGGCCTCCTCTTCGCCGAGTTCCAGCAGCGCGGCGGCGCGGCAATGCTCGGCCGGCACCCCGCCGCCCAGGCCCTGCCATGTCCCGGCCCGCTCGAAGGCCTCCAGCGGCCGTTCCGCCGCCAGGGCCATGCACGCGGCGTATTCGGTCGCCGGGTCCAGGGTCTGGGCGCTGGCGGGAAACGCCACGGCAACGGCGGCGCACAGGACCATCAGGGAACGCATTGGTATTTCTCCGCGACAGGGGCCGAGACAGGGGCGGGCCGCTACCATTGAACGCCGCAACAGCCTTGGCAAGAGCGCCGCTCGGTTGCATGCTGGAAAGCCCGGCCCGACTTCAACGCAAAAGGAACTCCCCATGCCCCGCTTGTTCTGTTTCGGCATCGGCTTCACCGCCCGCGTCCTGGCGCGGCAGATGATGGCCGAGGGCTGGCAGGTGTCGGGCACGGCGCGCACGGCCGAGAAATGCGCCGCGCTGGAGGCCGAAGGCCTGAGCATGGTCCGCTTCGACGGCACCGCCCCCCTGCCAGCCGGCGCCCTGCCCGGCGTCCTGGAGGGCGTGACGCACGTCCTGGTCTCGGTCCCGCCCGGCGAGGACGGCGACCCGGTCCTGCGCCTGCACGGCGCGGACCTTGCGGCCCTGCCGGGGCTGGCGTGGATAGGCTACCTGTCGACCACCGGCGTCTATGGCGACCGGGGCGGCGATTGGGTGGACGAGGACACCCCCATCGCGCCCGACCTGCCGCGCTCCCAGCGCCGGGCCGAGGCCGAACGCGGCTGGCTGGCCCTGTCCCAGGCAACGGGTGCGCCGGTCCACGTGTTCCGGCTGGCCGGCATCTATGGCCCCGGCCGCAGCGCCATCGACAACCTGCGGGCCGGCACCGCCCAGCGCATCGTCAAGCCGGGGCAGGTGTTCTGCCGCATCCATGTCGAGGACATCGCCCAGGTCCTGCGGGCCTCCATGGACCGCCCGAATCCGGGCCGCGTCTATAATGTGAGCGACGACGAACCGGCCCCGCCGCAGGACGTCATCACCCATGGCGCCCATCTGCTTGGCATCGAGCCGCCGCCAGAGGTGCCCTTCGAACAGGCCGAGCTGTCGCCCATGGCGCGCACCTTCTACCAGGACTCCAAGCGCGTGAAGAACCACCGCATCCGCCAGGAACTGGGCGTCACGCTGCTCTACCCGACGTATCGGGAGGGCCTGAAGGCCCTGGTGGCCGGGAAGGCCTGAAGGCCCTGGTATAATAATTCACGCGACCTGGCGGCGGTCCATGGCGATGTCTTCGCAGCGGCAGCGCAAGGCCTCGTTCATGGCTTCGAAGCCTGTGCGCACGGCCATCAGGTCGTCTTCGCCAAAGAAGGCGGAGAACAGGCCGGTGAACCGTTCGCACTGGTAGAAGCGCACGCCGCTGCCGGTCTCGGCGATGCGGAAGCTGTGCCAGCCGTCGAACATGCCGGGCACCAGGACCCGCCCCACCCAGCTCAGTTCCCGGCCGGGCAGAAGGGTCACGATGCGCGGGCGGAACGTCGCCTGACGCAGACCCGGAGGCGCGATGCGCACCTTCAGCCGGCCACCGCGACGGACATCGCCGGACACGGTGGGGATGAAGGGATTCCAGTCTGCGTAACGTGGCAAATCGGTGAGGACAGCCCACACGACCGAACCTTCGGCGCGGATGTCGATCTCCGTCTCGATGGCCTTCATGGCTCACCCTGTACGGTGGATTTGGTCGCACAAATGGCGCCCAACCGGCCCAATTGTCAAGCGCCGGACACAAACCCGCCCGGCTCTGCCTTTTTCTGGCCGGGCCGGGCGGGCTGTATCATTCAGAATCGCGCAGTCCTACACGAACTGCCGCACCCACTGGAGCAACCCGCCGAGCGGCATGGCGCCGCTGGTGCGGGCGATCTCCTGGCCGCGGTGGACCAGCACCATGGTGGGGATGGAGGTGATGCCGAACCGCTGGGCCAGGGCGGGCTCGGCCTCCGTATCGACCTTGGCGAGGCGCACCGCCGGCTCAAGCTGCGCGGCGGCCTTCTCGAACACCGGGGCCATGGTGCGGCACGGACCGCACCACGCCGCCCAGAAGTCGATCAGCAAGGGAATGTCCGACGACTCCAGGTGCCGCGCGGCCGTCGCCCCACTCAGCGCAAGGGGGTGGCCGGTAAACAGCGGCTGCCCGCACTTGCCGCACTTGCCCTTGTCGGCCGGCTTGTCGGCCGGCACGCGGTTGGTGGCGGCGCAGTGCGGGCAGACGATTTGGCGGGACGTCACCGCGGTCATTTACGCAGCCCTCCGGTCGGGAGTGCTGTCGGGAGTGCGGGCCGGCGCGGGCAGGCTGGCGGCGTGGCCACTGAGCGCGGCGTGAACCCCGCGCTTTTCCTCCTTCACCAGATCGCGGATGCGGGCCTCCAGCTTCTGCAGGGCGCGGGCCTCGATCTGGCGGACGCGTTCGCGGGACAGGCCGTAGTCCTCGCCCAGCGACTCCAGGGTGACCGGCTCGTCGATCAGCCGGCGCTGGGTGATGATGTGGCGTTCGCGCTCGTTGAGCACGTCCAGGGCGGTATGAACCAGCATGCGGGAGCGGTCGCGCGTCTGGCGGGCCTCCAGCATCTCTTCCTGGTTGGGTCCGGTATCGGGCAACAGGTCCACCCGTTCGGCGTCACCGTCCTCGCCGATCGGCGCGTTGAGCGAGCGGTCACGCGAATGCAGGCGCGCGTTCATCGCGTGCACGTCGGACTTCTTGACCTGCAGCGTGTCGGCGATCTGGGTGGCGTGCTCGTCGGTCAGACCGCCGCCGTCCTCGTAGGACCCAAGCTGCGCCTTCATCTTGCGCAGGTTGTAGAAGATGCGCTTCTGGGTCGACACGGTGCCGATCTTGACCAGCGACCACGAGTTCAGGATGTACTCGTTGATCGAGGCCTTGACCCACCACATCGCATACGTGGACAGGCGGAAGCCCTTTTCGGGCTCAAACTTCTTGACGGCCTTCATCAGGCCGAGGTTGCCCTCGGCGATGACGTCGGCCATCGGCAGGCCATAGCGGCGGTAGCCCATGGCGATCTTGGCGACAAGACGCAGGTGGCTGGTCACCAGCTCATGGGCCGCGGTGACGTCGTCCTCGTCGTGGAAACGCTTGGCCAGCCGGTATTCCTGGTCCGGTTCGAGCAGCGGGAAGCGCTTGATCTGGTTCAGATAGGCGCTAAGCCCTGACTCGGGGCTGGGAATGGGAAGCGTGGCAGCGGTCATCGACAGTCTCCTCCTCGGAACAAACCGAGCTTGAATTCGGTGGGGCGCCGGCAGAAACCGAGCCCCCTGTAGGTAAGCACGCTCAAGCGGCCTGTGCGGTCGTGATCGGAACGGAGCGCGGCTTGGCGGCCTCGGGCACTTCGCGGGCCAGGGTCACGGTCAGCAAGCCGTTGGAAAGGGCGGCCCCGCTGACTTTGACGTGGTCGGCCAGATGGAACCGGCGCACGAAGTCGCGCTGCGCAATGCCTCGATAGAGTACCGCAGCGCCATCCGATGCCGCAGTGTCGGCCTGCTTGCGTCCGGTGATCGTCAGGACGGCGTCCTTGACCTCGACGTCGAGGTCGTCGGCGTCGAACCCGGCGACGGCCAGCGTGACGGCATAGGCGTCGCTGCCGGTCTTGACGATGTCGTAGGGCGGGAACGACCCCGTATCGCCGCGGCCGGCGGTCTGAGCCGCACGCGCGAGGCGCTCGAAACCGATGCAGGACCGATTGAGGGGCGAAAAGTCGAAACCAGTCATGTCACACATCCTCCTCATGAGCGATGTCGGTGCGCAGGCGCAGCGGCACTCTGGGGGATGGTGCGGTGACCGGCTTCCGGACGCACCGACGGCCGGAAGGCCTGGGCGTCGTGGGGCTGCCATTTGCAGCCCTTGCTCCGCTTCGGAGCGCAGGGGAGGTCCCCTGGGAAACCAGCCGCAACATTCGTCACGGCGACTGCGACAGCCTTGTGCCCTCCCGTTCGGGACCGGCCGGCCTTGCAGCCCTTGCCATGGCGCTCCCTGAGCCACCACGTTCTGCACGTCCTCGGGCTCGCCACTGGCGCAACCCGACTCAAGCCCGCAAACGTGCGGCGCCCGAGGAATGAACAATGCCTTAATCCGTCGGCGATGTCAAGGCCGGAAAGACCAACCCTCCAACTGCGGCAAGGCCGAGGAAATGTCCGGTTTCCGCAGGCTTCGCCACGGAAACGAGGACCCTGCAAACCCCTTTTTGAGACTCCGAAACCGCTCCCTCACGGCACCCGTTCGACCAGGATCGCCAGGGTGAACTCGTCATTGGTGGCGGTGTAGGTCAACTCCGGGCGCATGGCCCACAGGGCCGCCTGAAAGTACAACGGCACGACGCCCAGATCCGCCGCGGCAAGGCGCGACGCGGCGGCCAATCGGGCCTCGCGCTGTTCGGGATCGAAGGTGCCGATGGCCTCGGCCACCTGGGCGTCCAGGGCGGCATTGCTGTAGTGCCCGAAGTTGGAAACCCCGGTGCCGACGTCGAGGTCCCGCGTCACCAGCAAGCCGCGCAGGGTGTACGACGCCTCGCCGGTCCCCGTCCCCCAGCCGGCCAGACGCAGGGCGAACTCGCCCTTCGCGGCCCGGTCGAAGAACTCGCCGCCGGGGAACAGTTCGGCGCGCGTCTGGATGCCCACGCCGGTCAGCATCAGGGCCACGGCGTTGCACACCTGCTCGTCGTTGACGTAGCGCTGGCGGGTGCAGTTCAGCGTGGTGCGGAAGCCGTCGGGATAGCCCGCCTCGGCCAGCAGGGCGCGCGCACCCTCGGGATCGAAGGGGGCGGGCGGCAGGTCGGGCGCCGCGCCGAACAGGCCGGGCAGCACCACCTGGGCCGCCTCCAGCCCCTGGCCTTCCAGGCTGTCGCGCACCAGGGAGGCGCGGTTGATGGCCTGCGCCACCGCCCGGCGCACCCGCACATCGCGGAACGGATTGGCGGCCAGCGGCCCGCCGTCGGCCGCCGTGGTGCCGGCCGGCACATCCTGCCCGACATCGAAGCCCAGGTAGATGATGCGCGAGGTCGGGGTGCCGACGACGCGCAGCAGGCTCGACGCTTCCAGCCGCCCCACATCGGCCGGCGGCACCGTGTCGATGACGTCCACCCGGCCGTCGTACAGGGCGGCGATGCGGTCGGCGTCATCGGGGATGGCGCGCAGTTCGACGGTGCCCCAGGCGACCTCCCCGCCCCACCATGCCGCATTGCGGGACAGGCGCACCGAGCGGCCCTTGTCCCACGACTCGAAGCGGAAAGGCCCGGTGCCGACCATGGCCGCGCCGCTCTCGAAGTCGGCCGTCGTGGCGTCTTCCAGACGGGCCGGGATGATGACGATCTGGTTGACCGTATGGGGCAGCAGCGGGGCCGGCTCGCGCGTCGTGATGCGCAGGGTCAGGGGATCCACCGCCTGCATGTCGGCGATCACGCGGGCCAGGAAGGAGATCGACGAATGGCCGGTCATGCGCACGGCGCGCCGCCAGCTTGCGATCACGTCGGCGGCGGTCAACGGGCTGCCGTCGTGGAAGGTCACGCCGGGCCGCAGGTCGAACTCCCAGGTCAGCGGGTCGATCAGCCGCCACGCCACGGCCAGCCCCGGCACCAGCCGCTGGTTCGGCCCCTGGTGGATCAGGCGGTCGAAGACGTGCGCCGCCATCATCAGGTTCGGGCCGTAGTTCTGGAAATGCGGGTCGACCGAGGTCGCCGCCGCCCGCTGTGCGATGACCAGGTCGGCCGCCGGTTCCTGCGCCGCGAGAGGGCCGATGCCGGAGCCGAGGAACCCCAGGCTTCCCGCAACCACCGCCGCCAGCAGACCAACACGCACCATCACATCCTCCGTCGTTTGCATGTGCACACGGAGCATACCTGAAAACGCTCACAGGTGGTGCATCTGCGCCGGGTGGAGGATTGCCCATACCCGCCCCTTCTGCTGCAGGCTCTCGGGGGGCGAACGAGGAGTGACGCATAATGGCAGATACGGACGTGTCGCAATCCCTGCTGATCGAAGCCGAAACCTTCGCCTCCCTGGGCGATTTCCGCATCGAGACGCTGGGCGGCATTGCGTCGAACGGGGCCGGCATTCGGCTGCCCCTAGGCTCGGAGGGTGCGGCGCCGGACGTCTCGGGCACCGCCTCAACCGCCTTCACCGGGGCCAGCGGGACCTATGCCATAAAGGTGCGCTACTTCGATGAGGGCGACGGCCAGGCGGGCCTGTCCCTGGCGGTCAACGGCGTCGCCCAGGCCAGTTGGACGCTGGACGCCAGCGGGGTGGGCTGGACGCCCGATTCGGGCAACGGGCGGACCTACACCCTGTCCGGCATTGACCTGAAAACCGGCGACACCATCGCCCTGACCGGCACCCGCGATGGCGAGGAATACGCCCGCGTCGATTACGTGGAGTTCGTCCCGGACGCCGCCCCTCCCCCTGAAGAGCCTCCTCCTGAGGAACCTCCTCCGGGCGACGTGCAAACCCTGCGGATCGAGGCCGAGGACTTCGCCTCCCTGGGCGATTTCCGGACCGAGACGCTGGGCGGCATCGCCTCCAACGGGGCCGGCATTCGGCTGCCCCTAGGGTCGGAGGGTGCGGCGCCGGATGCCTCGGCCACCGCCTCGACCGCCTTCACCGGCGGCAGCGGGACCTATGCCATAACGGTGCGCTACTTCGACGAGGGCGACGGTCTGGCGGGCCTGTCCCTGGCGGTCAACGGCGTCGCCCAGGCCAGTTGGACCCTCGACGCCAGCGGGGTGGGCTGGACGCCCGATTCGGGCAACGGGCGGACCTACACCCTGTCCGGCATCGATCTCAAAACCGGCGACACCATCGCCCTGACCGGCACCCGCAATGGCGAGGAATACGCCCGCGTCGATTACGTGGAGTTCGTCCCGGACGCCGCCCCTCCCCCTGAAGAGCCTCCTCCTGAGGAACCTCCCCCTGGCGACGTGCAGACCCTGCGGATCGAGGCCGAGGACTTCGCCTCCCTGGGTGATTTCCGAACCGAGACACTGGGCGGCATCGCGTCCAACGGGGCCGGCATTCGGCTGCCCCTAGGCTCGGAGGGTGCGGCGCCGGACGCCTCGGCCACCGCCTCGACCGCCTTCACCGGGGCCAGCGGGACCTATGCCATAAAGGTGCGCTACTTCGATGAGGGCGACGGCCAGGCCGGCCTGTCCCTGGCGGTCAACGGCGTCGCCCAGGCCAGTTGGACCCTGGACGCCAGCGGCGTGGGCTGGACGCCCGATTCCGGCAACGGGCGGACCTACACCCTGTCCGGCATCGACCTGAAAACCGGCGACACCATCGCCCTGACCGGCACCCGCGACGGCGAGGAATACGCCCGCGTCGACTACGTGGAGTTCGTCCCGGCCAGCGGTGACGACACGGGAGGCGGCGGCGGCGCGGTGGGGACCGAGGCCATCATGCCGCTCGGCGACTCGATCACCGACGGTGACAACAACGGCGGCTACCGGGGGTTCCTGTACAAGCAGCTGACGGCCGACTCCTATGACGTCGATTTCGTCGGCACGCTGGAGCGCGGCGCCTCGGACGTCGATCCCGACCACGAGGGCCACTCCGGGTGGACCATCGGGCAGATCCACGCCAACCTGACAACCTTCCTGGACCTCAATCCGCCCGAGACGGTGCTGCTGATGATCGGCACCAACAACATCCTCGGCGGGCAGTCGGCCGAGGACGCGACGGCCGCCCTGTCCAACCTGCTGAACACGCTGTTCGACCAGGCGCCCGAGGTGGACCTGTTCCTGGGCGAACTGACCCCCATCGACCCCGACCGGTGGTCCGGCGCCACCCCGGAAATCGCCGCGGAGGCCGAGGCCTACAACGCCCTCCTGCCCGGGGTGGTCAGCGCCCAGCAGACCCAGGGCCATTCGGTGACGCTGGTGCCGATGGACAACATCACCACCGCCGACCTGGTGGACGGCGTCCACCCCGGCCAAGGCGGCTTCGCCACCATCGCCGACAACTACTATCAGGCCATGCTGGGCACCGACGCGCTGGACGACGCCTTGCTGCTGTAAGTCAGTGCATCCGGCCGCCGTCGGGAACCGGCTGATCGGGAGCCAGCAGGACAATCCCCCCCGCCCCGTCGGGGACCCCCAGCACCAGGCATTCGGACATGAACTTGCCGATCTGCTTGGGCGGGAAGTTGATCACGGCCATGACCTGGCGGCCGATCAGGCTGTCGGGGGTGTAGTGGTCGGTGATCTGGGCGGAGGTCTTGCGTTGGCCGATTTCCGGCCCGAAGTCGATCCACAGCTTCAGGGCCGGGCGGCGGGCCTCGGGGAAGGGTTCGGCGCGGAGCACCGTGCCGACCCGCACGTCCACGGCAAGAAACTCATCGAAACTCAACATGTTCTCCCCTCCCCTCTGCTGCGCACATGCGGAAACGGCCGCCCCGGTGAGGGGGCGGCCGCTCCTGTCATCACCGGATGGTGACGAGTTTACTTGCTGGCAGCGGCCGGAGCAGCAGCCTTGGCAGCCGGCGCGGCGGCAGCAGCCTGGGCGGCGGGCTTGGCGGCGGCGCCGTTGGTCTTCGGCTTGGCGGTTTCAGCCGGGGCGGCGGCGGCCTGGGCGACCGTGGCGCGGATGCCGGCATCGCCCATCAGCGGGGACACGGCGGGCTGGTTGCGCAGAACTTCGCCCAGTTCGTCAAGCGACTCGGTCACGCGACGGTTGAGCAGGTCCAGCACTTCGGTGTTGGAGTTGGCGGCCAGCTCCGTCAGTTCGCGCATGTTGGCGACGGCACGCTCGAAGGCTTCCTTGGTGACGTCGGCCTGGAACGCCATGCGCTGCTGCGGGTCGGTGACGGAGGTCATGCGGCCGGCGACGTCCGAGGCTTCCTCGAGGGCGCTGCGCACGATCTCGCCCTGGCGGCGCAGAATGGCCTGGAACCCGTCGAACGCCATCTTGTTGGCGGCGGTCAGGACTTCCATGTTGCGCTTCTGGGCATCAACCATCGCCTCGACGTTCACGCCGGGGATCTGGGGCATCTGGGGCATCTGGACACCCTGACCCAGGGTCGGGATGCGCATGTCGCTCAGGAAACGGGTCATGTCGAAATCGAAAAAGCTGTTGGACTGCTTAGCCATGGGGGCGGGCCTCCTTCTTGAGACAATGGGGGCGGGCACACTGAGGACATGGCGGCCATGTCCGGCCTCCATACTTCGCACCTGCAGCGTATCCTTCGGGGCACCCTGAACCTATGGTCTCGCATCAGGAGAGTCAAAGACTTTTTTTGCAGTGCAGCAAACCTGTCACGCGGGTTCATTGCCCGGCGGAGGCTCTCTGGTTGCCTCGCCGGCCGCGTCAGACTCACGGCCTGCCTCGTCTGCGTTGTCCCCTGTGCGGGCACCGGAGCGCCCCGACCGAGGAACAAGAGCACAGGCGAAATGTTCCGCCCTTTCGGCACGATCCAACATCTTATCCAGGGTTTTCATGGTGTGGGCGAGGTCCGGCGTCTCGTCATCGCGCCACGTCCGCAGGACCGCGGCATAGACCGCGCCGAACGCCTGCACCCGCGCCTCGCCCCACGGGCCGCGCGTGGAAATGCCCGCCGCCTCCAGCGTCAAGCCATTGGAACGGCGCAGTTCCGCGAGGATCATGAGGCCGACGGCCGGGTCCACCAGGGCATCGCGCGTCAACGCCTCGACCGCCCGGCGAGTGGGGGTCAGGACGTCCAGCCGGCGCATCACCAGATCAAACAGGCGGTCGCGGTGCGGCTCCAGTTCATCGGCCTGGGTCACGCCGGCGAGCATCCTCTGGTCAACCGAGCGGAACACCAGGCGCAGCAATTCGGCCCGCGTCGGGGCGACGGCGAGGACCCGCGCCACCGGCACGCCCAGGCGCTCGGCCACCGCCCCGAGGGACAGGCCGCGCCAACCGTGGGTTTCCATCACGGCAAGGGTGGCGTCTGCCAGCGTGTCGGGGGAAACCTCGCCAGGGGAAGAAGGCTGCCGGGGGGCTTTGACCATGATCCGTCTCCTGCGTGGAATGCCGCACGGACTGATATGGGGCCTTTCCCCGGGTGATCCAGCCCCAGGCCGACTATCCCGCCAGGTCGCGGGACCGTTTGGCGGCGGCGTCCACGGCGCGGCGCATCAGGGGCGGCAGACCGTTGGTCTCGTCCATCAGCACGTCCAGCGCCGCCGCCGTGGTCCCGCCGGGGCTGGTCACGTTGCGGCGCAACTCGGCGGCCTCCTCGGGCGCCTGATACAGCAGTTCGCCGGCCCCGGCCACCGTCTGGCGGGCCAGCATCATGGCGAGGTCGTCCGGCAACCCGGCCGCCGCACCGGCCGCGGCCATCGCCTCGACCATATGAAAGACGTAGGCCGGGCCGCTGCCCGACACCGCCGTCACGGCGTCCATCAGGGCCTCGTCCTCGACCCAGGCGACACGGCCGACGCCATCGAGGAGGCTCGCGCAGGTGGCGCGCTGACCGGCGCCGACGCCCGGACCGGCGCACAGCACGGTCATGCCGCGCCCGACCGCCGCCGGAGTGTTGGGCATGGCGCGCACGATGACGGCCTCGGACCCCAGGAGATCGGCGAAGAACGCGATGGTCTTGCCGGCCGCGATGGACAGGAACACGGTGTCCGGCCCGCTCAGCGCCGCGTAAGGCGCCACGACATCGGCCATGACCTGCGGCTTGACGGCCAGCACCACGACGTCGGCGCTCAGGCCGGACGGCAGATCGCCGAACGCGGCCACGGCGCGCACGCCCGGCGGCAGGGCTGCGGGATGCGGCTCGACGACGATGATGGAGGCGGGATCGGCGCCCTGGTCAATCCAGCCGCCGAGCATGGCGCCGCCCATCTTGCCGCAACCGACAAGCAAAATGGAAACGGCAGTGGGAAGGTCGTTGTGTGTCATGCGCCCACTGTAGCCGAGCGCCCGGTCAGAAAAAGGCAAAAAATATCGCCCGGAGCGGATTTGTGGGAGGCAACTCCGCTCCGGGCGACCCCGACGGGCTCAGGCGTCCCTCAACACCGGAGCCGGGTAGTATTCTCGGTCACGCCTCGCCAGCCACGTCGAGCATGGCGGCGGCGATGGCATCCTGGGCGCTCTTGCCGGCCCAGATGACGAACTGGAAGGCCGGGTAGAAGCGTTCGCACTCGGCAACCGCGACCTCCATAAGGTCCTCCAGCCCGCGCCGTGTCGGCCCAGCCGGCCCCGCCTGAACGGTCTGGCGGAACATCGGCAGCCCCTCGTCCTGCCACAGCGAGAAGTGGCCGATCCACAGGCGTTCGTTGAGCAGGGCGAGGAGTTCGTAAATGGCCGGCCGGACCTTGGGCGGCACCCGCATGTCGAACGCGCAGGAGAAGTGCAGGGCGTTGAGGTCCTCGGACCACGAGAAGTAGAGGCCGTAGTCGCACCACTGGCCGGGCACCTCGACGGCCATTTCCTCGTCGCTGCGACGGTCGAAAATCCATTCCCGGCCCGACGCAAGCTGTTCAACCGTATCGATCGGGTTGCCGATCATCTCTGAAAAGGCGGCGGTCTGCATGTCGCTGAAAATCCTCCCGCAAAGGTGGACGCTCATGGCGTTTCTGGCAACTGCCGCGTGCCCCAGGACCACATCATGTAGTCTTTCGTGGTGGGCACCACCACAGCCACGGTGCCAAAGACGATCCATTGGCGCAAGACAATATTTTGGGATTAAAAACCCGCCTGAGCCCCACATCGTGTGGACAAAACGGCTAAACCTTTGAAACACCACCTTTCAAAACGAAGGTGGTACGGGGCACGAGTCTTGGTGGGTACTCCGGCCGGCGAACCGCCCGAAACAAAAGGCGGCCCACCCAAAACAAAAGGCGGCCCGCCGGGGGGCCGCCTGTTCGCCGATGCGAAAAAGCTCAGGTTTCCGGCGTGCTGTCCGGCGGCGTGTCGTCAGCCGGCGGGGTGCCGGACGCGGGGGCCGACTTGGCGGCGGCCTTCTTGGGCGACGACGCGCTGCGGCGCGGGCTCAGCCGGCGGGTCGGAGTGGCCGGGGTGACCTTGGTGCGGGCCTTTTCCAGTTCGGCGACGCGCTTGGCGAGGCGTTCGCTCTCGGCCCGCGCCTCGGCGGCCATGGCCTTGACGGCGTCGAACTCGTCGCGCGGCACCAGGTCCATGTCGGCCAGCGCGCGTTCCATGCGCTGGCGGACCAGCAGTTCGATCTCGTCCCGCAGGCCGGTCAGGGCGCCCAGCGCGCCGCCGGCGACGCGGGCCAGATCATCAAAAAGGCGGTTCTGGGTCTGCATGATGGCTCCAAGGTCCGGAACGGAGAATCCTGACCGGCATTATGGGCGCCTTGCCGCACCCCGCCAACCCCTTCTATAAACAGAGAAGCGGCGGAGTGCGCGCAAAGGGAGGGACGTCATGTTCGTGGTCACCGGCGGAGCGGGTTTCATCGGCTCCAATATCCTCGAGGCCCTGGAGCGGCGGCACAAGCGCCCCCTGGTGGTGGTCGACCGCCTGCGCGAGGGTGTCAAGTGGCGCAACATCTCCAAGCGCGAGGTGACCGACATCGTCACCCCTGAACACATCTTCGACTTCCTGGACAGCCACCGCCGCAAGATCGAGGCGGTCATCCACATGGGCGCCGTGTCGGCAACGACGGAAAAGGACGCCGACAAGATCGTCACCAACAACTTCAACCTGACCATCGCGCTCTACAAGTGGTGCGCGGTGCACGGGGTGCGCTTCATCTACGCCAGTTCGGCCGCGACCTATGGCGACGGCAGCCACGGCTTTGACGACAATGCCTCGATCGAGCACCTGTCGCTGCTCCAGCCGCTCAACGCCTATGGCTGGTCCAAGCACCTGTTCGACCGCCGGCTGGCGCGCCAGCTCAGCGAGAACCGCCAGACCCCGCCGCAGTTCGTCGGCCTGAAGTTCTTCAACGTGTACGGCCCCAACGAGTACCACAAGGGCGGCCAGTCCAGCGTGGTGTCCCAGGTCTATCCGCACGCCCGCGAGAACGCCCACTTCAACCTGTTCAAGTCGCACCATCCCGACTACGAGGACGGCGGCCAGTTGCGCGACTTCGTCTACATCGACGATTGCGTGGACGTCATCATGTGGCTGCTCGACAATCCGCAGGTGTCGGGGCTGTTCAACCTGGGCACCGGCAAGGCGCGCACCTTCCGCGACCTCGCCAGCGCCGTCTACAAGGCGCTGGGCAAGGAGCCGCAGATCCGCTTCGTGGACACGCCCATGGCCATCCGCGACAAGTACCAGTACTTCACCGAGGCGCGCATGGACCGCCTGCGCGAGGCCGGCTACGCCAAGCCCTTCACCAGCCTGGAGGACGGCGTGACCAGATATGTGCAGCAGTTCCTGAGCCAGCCCGACCCCTACCGTTGATGTCCCTTATGAGGTGCCCCTGATGGTCTTCGCCCTGCCCTTCCCCGCCATCGATCCGGTGGCGGTGTCGATCGGCCCCGTCGATATCCGGTGGTACGCCCTGGCCTACATCGCCGGGCTGCTGCTCGGCTGGTGGGGGCTGGTCCGCCTGGAGCGCCGCACCAACGGGCCGCTGAACGCGCGATTGGTCGACGACTTCTTCGTGTGGGCGGTGGCCGGCGTGATCGTGGGCGGACGCCTGGGCTACGTGCTGTTCTACAATCCGGGGCACTACCTGTCGAACCCGCTCGACATTCTGAAGGTGTGGGAGGGCGGCATGGCTTTCCACGGCGGGATGCTGGGCGTGGTGGTGGCCATCGTCCTGTTTGCCCGCCGCAACGGCCTGCACCCGTTCATCCTGGGTGACCGGGTGGCGACCATCGTGCCCATCGGCCTGTTCTTCGGGCGGCTCGCCAACTTCATCAATGGCGAGCTGTTCGGCCGCGTCGCCCCCGACGTGCCGTGGGCCATGGTGTTTCCGCACGGCGGCCCGGACCCGCGCCACCCCAGCCAGCTCTATCAGGCCGGCATGGAAGGCCTCATCCTGCTGATCATCATGCTGGTGCTGTACCACCGCGACGGCGTGCGCAACCGGCCCGGCATGCTGAGCGGCGTGTTCCTGGCCGGCTACGCCACCGCCCGCTTCATCGGCGAACTGTTCCGCCAGCCCGACGCCCACCTCGGCTTCCTGTTCGCCGGGGCGACCATGGGGCAGTTGCTGTCGGTGCCGATGTTCCTGATCGGCGTCGCCCTCATCCTGTGGGCGGCGCGGCGGCCCGCCGTGGTCCCTGCGCCGGCCGACCATGGCTGAGTC
Organism: Rhodospirillaceae bacterium; assembly: GCA_041686745.1. GTDB lineage: Bacteria > Pseudomonadota > Alphaproteobacteria > Rhodospirillales > Rhodospirillaceae > Cauispirillum. The sequence continues at coordinate 211,782 of JAWLDH010000004.1, forward strand.
ACTGGAACAGGCGCTGCGCCGCCGCATCCAGGCCGACGGCCCGCTGCCGCTGGAGGACTTCATGGGCACGGCGGTGGCCGCGTACTATGCGCGCGGCGACGTGTTCGGGGTACAGGGCGACTTCACCACCGCGCCGGAAATCTGCCAGGTCTTCGGCGAGATCATCGGCCTGTGGGCCGTGGTCGTGTGGCAGCAGATGGGCTGCCCCAACCCGGTGCGCGTGGTCGAACTCGGCCCCGGACGCGGCACCCTGATGAAGGACGCCCTGCGCGCCGCCGGCGCCGTGCCGGCCTTCACCGCCGCGGCCGACATCCACATGGTGGAACGCAGCGAGGCCCTGCGCGCCCGCCAGCGCGACACCCTCGCCCCCCGCCGGGTGACCTGGCACGACGACCTGTCCGAGGTGCCGGCCGGGCCGATGCTGCTGATCGCCAACGAGTTCTTCGACGCCCTGCCGATCCGCCAGTTGGAGCGCACCCCCGACGGCTGGCACCACCGGGTGGTGACGCTGGACGAGACCGGGGATGACCCCGACGGGTTCGTCTTCGCCGCCGGCCCGCGCGCCACGGCCGAGGAGATCGCCGCCCTCGGCCCGGCCTTCGCCGATGTCGCCGTGGGAACCATCGCCGAACGCAGCCCGGCCTGTGAAGCGGTGGCCGCCGCCATCGCCCGGCGGGTCGCCTCCGACGGCGGCGCCGCGCTGCTGATCGATTATGGGTACGCCGACAGTGCGCCGGGCGACTCGCTGCAGGCGTTGCGCGCCCACCAGTTTCATCCGCCCCTCGAGTCGCCCGGATCGGTAGACCTCACCGCCCATGTGGACTTCGCGCGGCTGGCGGACGCTGCACAAAAGAGTGGAGCGAAAACCCACGGCCCGGTTTCACAAGGACGCTTTTTAAGCAGCCTGGGCGCGGAAGTTAGGGCCAAAAGTCTTATCCTTAAGGCCGCTCCGGAACAGGCGGTGCAAATCTCCTCGGGTGTTCACCGCTTGATCCATCCTGCGGAAATGGGCACCTTGTTCAAGGTGCTGGCCGTAGCCGACCCGGCATTGCCCCCCCCGCCCGGCTTTGAAGGACCTGTTTCCCGATGATTACCGTCTCCGCCCTCAACGCCCTGTCGAACGTGCGGCACGGCTTCTTCACCCGCAACGGCGGGGTGTCCGAAGGACTCTTTCGGTCTCTCAACTGCGGATATGGATCGGGTGACGACCTGAAAAAGGTGGAGGCGAACCGGGCCAAGGCCGTCGGCGACCTCGACCTGCCGCCCGAGGCCCTGGTCACGGTGCGCCAGGAACATACGTCCACGGTCATCGTGGTGACCGAGCCCTTCGCCCATGCCGACGCCCCGACCGCCGATGCCATGGTGACCACCGTGCCGCGCCTGGCGCTTGGCGTGCTGACCGCCGACTGCGCGCCGGTGCTGCTGGCCGACGGCGCCGCCGGGGTGATCGGCGCCGCCCATGCCGGCTGGAAGGGCGCCCTGGCGGGGGTGCTTGAGAACACCGTCGCCAAGATGGTCGAACTGGGGGCCGACAAGGCGCGCATCGTGGCCGGCATCGGGCCGTGCATCGCCCAGCGGTCCTACGAGGTCGGCCCGGACTTCCCGGCCCCCTTCCTGGCCGAGGACATCGACAACGAGCGCTTCTTCTCGCCGTCCCAGCGCGACGGCCACCACATGTTCGACCTGCCCGGCTACGTGGCGCGCAAGCTGGCCCGCATCGGCGTCGGCGAGGTGATGCCCACGCCCTGCGACACGGCGCGCGAGGACAACCGCTTCTTCTCCTATCGCCGCGCCACGCTGGCCGGCGAAACCGCCTATGGCCGCATGTTGTCCGCCATCGCCCTGGAACGCTGAGGCGGGCGGCCGGACATGCGCCCCATCCGGCCCGTTCTTATCCTCGCGCTGGCGTATTCGCTGGCCGCGTGCGGGGATCTGCCGCGCCCCTTCGCCCATGACCCGGACAGCCCGGTGGGCGGACTGGCCCGCCTGAGCAGCGGCACCGGCGTGGCCGTGCTGGCCGTGCCCGACACCTCCTCCGCCCGTTTCGCCGGCGACCTTGCCGCCGCCCTGCGCGCCCTGGATATTCCGGCCGACGCCACGGAGGCGCCGCGCGACGGGGGATACGTCCTGCGGCCGGGCACCGACGGAACGTGGGATCTGTTTGGTCCGCGCGGCGCCCTGCTGCTGGTGCTGCCGGCCGACGCCGACCTTGCCGAAATGGGGGCCATGGTCGCCGACGCGGTCGAGCGCGACGCCGGGCGGCCGTTGGCCCTGCGCATGGCGGCCGGTCCCGATCTCTCCGGGCCGGCCTCCTCCGGGCCCGCCTCCTCCGCGCCCGCCGTGCCGGCGCTGCGCGTCGTCGCCGGGATCGAAGGCCTGGACCCGGCGCGCGGGCGCATCCTGGCCGGCGCCGTCGAGGAAGCCCTGCGCCGCGGCGGCCTGGACATCGACTCCGCTGCCGCCTGGCGCGTCACCGGGCGCTTCGAGACCGCTTCCGCGCCCGACGGCCAGCCCGTCCCGGTGCGCCTGACCTGGACCCTGGTGGACCCCGACGGCGCCGCGCGCGGGTCGGCCGAGCAAGCCAACGCCGTCCCGCCCGACACCCTGACACGCGGCTTTGCCGCCCTGGCCGCCGCCATTGCGCCGGGCGCCGCCGAGGGAGTCGCGGCCCTTGCGTACGAGGCGAGGGCGAACCTGTGACGGCATTACAACCCCAGCCGCCGCACAGGGCGCCTGTAGGCTGTTTACACTTGTGTGACCGGTTGATATTTTCCGCCCGCGCCTGACGCCTGCCCCGCCTGGAGGGTCCGGCCTGAGGGGCATCTGAAAAGCGTTGCCTATCTGCGCGTGCCCGCGCCCCCTGCCGCCCACGGGAGTTTGGCCCCATGAAAGTTCTCGGCTGCAACAGCAACCGTCCGTTGGCCGAGGCCATCGCCGCCTATCTGCACCTCGACCTGACCAACGCCAGCATCCGGCGCTTCTCCGACATGGAGATCTTCGTCGAGATTCACGAGAACGTGCGCGGCGAGGACGTGTTCATCGTCCAGCCGACCTCCTATCCGGCCAACGACAACCTGATGGAACTGCTGGTCACCCTGGACGCCCTGCGGCGTGGGTCGGCCCGCCGCATCACCGCCGTGGTGCCGTACTTCGGCTACGCCCGCCAGGACCGCAAGACCGGCCCGCGCACGCCGATCACCTCCAAGCTGGTGGCCAACCTGATCACCCAGGCCGGCGCCAACCGCGTGGTCACGCTGGACCTGCATTCCGGCCAGATCCAGGGCTTCTTCGACATTCCGCTCGACAACCTGTATGCCGCGCCGGTGTTCTCCAACGACATCCGCGAACGCTACGGCGACGACAAGCTGATGATCGTGTCGCCCGACGTCGGTGGCGTGGTGCGCGCCCGCAGCCTGGCCAAGCGCCTGGACGCCGACCTCGCGATCATCGACAAGCGCCGCGAAAAGGCCGGCGTGTCCGAGGTCATGAACATCATCGGCGACGTCAAGGGCCGCACCTGCATCATGATCGACGACATCGTCGATTCGGCCGGCACCCTGTGCAATGCCGCCACCGCCCTGATGAACGACGGCGCCGAGTCGGTGTCGGCCTATGTGACCCACGGCGTGCTGTCGGGCGGCGCGGTCGCCCGCGTGACGGCCAGCCCGCTGAAGGAAATCGTCATCACCGACTCCATTCAGGCGACCGAGGCGGTCCGTCTGGCCGACAACATCCGCCAGATCTCCATCGCCTCGCTGCTGGCCGAAGCCATCGCCCGCATTTCGGACGAGCGCTCGGTGTCCAGCCTGTTCGACTAAAGGGCCGGCACGAACCAGGGGCGCGGCCGTGGGTCCGCGCCCCTGTACGCCCTTATTCCGACCAATCCGCACCCTGCCTTGAATCCGCCACGCAACACTCCCGGCCGCTCCGCGTTCACCAAACTGAACGAGCCAACACGAGGGAGTGAATTGATGCGGATTTCATTGATGACAACGCTGATGGCCTCGGCCTTGGCTCTGGGCACCGCAGCGAATGCGCAGCAGACCCAGCCGAGTGACACGCAGGCTCAGCAGACCCCGCAGGAGCAGATGCAGCAGGAGCGGATGCAGCAGGAGCGGATGCAGCAGCAGGAGCAGCAGGCCCAGCAGCCGCAGCCCCCGGAACAGCAGAGTCAGGCTCCGAGCGCTGCCGAGGGCGTCGATGTTCAGGTGCAGCAGCCACCGGCCGAAGTGCAGGTCGAGCAGCAGCCGCCCGAGGTGATCGTGCGTCAGCCCGATCCCCAGGTCACCGTCACCCAGCCCGACCCGCAGGTAACGGTCGAGCAGGGCCAGCCGGACGTCAATGTGCAGCAGGGCGAACCCAACGTCGAGGTGACCCGCGAGGGCGAGCCCGAGGTGCGCATCGAGGAACAGGCCCAGCAGCCGCAGGACCCGCAGCAGCTCCAGCAGACCGAGCAACTGACCGAGGAGGAGCGTCAGCAGCGGGCCCAGGAGGCGCAGACCGGCGCCACCACGACCGAAACTGAAACCATGACCACGGGCGACGCCCAGACGGCCAGCCTCGAACAGCTCATGGACAAGGAGGTCTATGGCTCGGCGGGCGAGCAGGTCGGTGAAGTGACCGACGTGCTGATCGACGACCAGGGCCAGCCGCAGATGGTGATCGTCGAGCACGGCGGTTTCCTCGGCATCGGCTCGCGCGAGGTTGCCTTCGAGATGAGCCAGGTCCAGCTTCAGGGCGATCAGGTCCAGGTCCCGGCCACCCAGGACCAGATCTCGGAAATGCCGGAATGGGATGAGAGCCAGGTCGCGACACGTGGCTACACGTCCCAGCGCGTGACCACCGAACCGGCCGGCCAGACCGGCTCGGCCACCACCACGACCACCACCACTCCGCCCCCGGCTGACTGATCGGCCGCACGCAGTGGTGAACACGGCCCTCGCCTTCGCGGCGGGGGCCGCTTTTACGTCGGGATCAGGCGCGGCCGGTTGCAAATTGGCGCCGTTCGGTGTATGTGACCGCTTCCCGCCATTGGGGCGGGGCATCCGGCGTCGGCACCCCTGGAGGCCAACGCCGGACTGTTCTATTGGAGACTTTCCATGTCTGACCTGATTTCTCTTCCTGCGCAGAAGCGCGAGCGGGCCGGTAAGGGGGCAGCCCGCGCGGTGCGCCGCCAGGGCCTCGTGCCCGGCGTGATCTATGGCGACAAGCAGGCCCCGGTGCTGGTCCAGATGGACCCGCGTCCGCTGATGGCCCAGCTCAACAAGGCCGGTTTCTACACCCACCAGTACGAGCTGGACGTTGACGGCGAGAAGCATCGCGTGATGGCGCAGGACGTGCAGTTCCACGTCGTGACCGACCAGCCGCAGCATGTCGATTTCCTGCGCGTCGGCACCAACACCATCGTGACCACCGAAATCGCGGTTGAGTTCATCAACCACGAAAAGGCTCCCGGCCTCAAGAAGGGCGGCGTGCTGACCGTGGTTCGTCACAGCATCGAAGTGCACGGCAAGCCCGACGCCCTGCCCGAAGTGCTGGTGTGCGACCTGACCGGCTTCGACCTCAACGACTCCGTCCATGCCAGCGCCGTGAAGTTCCCGGCCGGCGTGACGGCGACCATCACCGATCGCGACTTCACCGTCGCGACCATCGCCGCGCCGTCGGGCCTGAAGTCCGAGATGGGCGAAGAAGGCGAAGCCGAGGAAGCCTAAGACGATGTTTCTTGTGGTGGGTCTCGGCAATCCGGGTGACCAGTACGCCGGGAACCGCCACAACATCGGGTTCATGGCGGTGGACGAAATCGTCCGCCGCCATTCCTTTGCCGCCTGGCGCTCCAAGTATCAGGGCCTGCTGGCCGAAGGCGACATCGGCGGCGAGCGCGTGCTGGCGCTCAAGCCCATGACCTTCATGAACAATTCCGGGCGCTCGGTCGGCGAGTGCGCCCGCTTCTACAAGATTCCGCCGGAAAACGTGATCATCCTCCACGATGAGCTGGAACTGCCCCCCGGCAAGCTGCGCATCAAGCAGGGCGGCGGGCACGCCGGCCACAACGGCCTGCGCGACATCGACGCCCACTTCGGCAATGAGACCTGGCGTGTGCGCCTCGGCATCGGCCGCCCGCACGACAAGGCGCTGGTCCATAACTGGGTGCTGTCGAACTTCGCCAAGGCCGACCAGGAGTGGCTCGACACCTTCCTGGACGCCGTGGCGCGCAACTTCCGGCTCATCGTGAAGGGTGACCACGCGGGGTTCATGAACCGCGTGTCCCTGGCCACCCAGCCGCCCCGGCCCAAAAAGGCAAAGCCTCCGGCCGGGCCCGATCAGGAAAAGGACGCTTAACATGGGTTTCAATTGCGGCATTGTCGGCCTGCCCAACGTCGGCAAGTCCACCCTGTTCAACGCCCTGACCTCCACGGCGGCGGCGCAGGCGGCCAACTTCCCGTTCTGCACCATCGAGCCGAACGTCGGCCGCGTCGCGGTGCCCGATGACCGCCTGGACAAGCTGGCCGCCATCGCCGGGTCGAAGACCATCATCCCGACCCAGCTCGAATTCGTCGACATCGCCGGTCTGGTGCGCGGCGCGTCCAAGGGCGAGGGCCTGGGCAACCAGTTCCTGGCCAACATCCGCGAGACCGACGCCATCGTCCACGTCCTGCGCTGCTTCGTCGACGAGAACGTCACCCACGTCGAGGACAGCGTCGATCCCATCCGCGATGCCGAGACCATCGAGACCGAGCTGATGCTCGCCGACATGGAAAGCCTCGAAAAGCGCATCCTGCCGATCTCCAAGAAGGCCAAGTCGGGCGACAAGGAGGCCAAGGAGCAGATGGCGGTCATGGAGCCCATCCTCGAAGGGCTCCGCAACGGCAAGCCGGCCCGCACCTACACGCCGTCCAACGCCGACGAAGCCAAGATCTTCCGCATGCTGCAACTGCTGACCGGCAAGCCGGTGCTGTACGCCTGCAACGTGGACGAGGCCTCGGCCGCCACCGGCAACGCCCTGTCGGACAAGGTGGCCGAGATGGCCGCCGCCCAGGGCGCGGCCAGCGTGGTGATCTCGGCCGCCATCGAATCCGAAGTCGCCCAGCTTGAGGACCCGGCCGAAAAAGCCGAGTTCCTGGAGAGCCTGGGCCTGGAGGAAACCGGCCTGTCGCGCGTCATCCGCGCCGGCTACGAACTGCTCGGCCTGCTGACCTTCTTCACCGTCGGCCCCAAGGAAGCCCGCGCCTGGACCGTGCGCAAGGGCGCCAAGGCCCCCGAGGCGGCCGGCGCCATCCACACCGATTTCGAGCGCGGCTTCATCCGGTCGGAAACCATCGCCTATGCCGACTTCATCGCCTGCAACGGCGAAGTCGGCGCCAAGGAAGCCGGCAAGATGCGCTCGGAAGGCAAGGAATACGTCGTGCACGACGGTGACGTGGTGCACTTCCTGTTCAACGTGTAGGCGTCCTTCCGTCTGGGGGTCTGCCCTGGCAGCGCCGTATTCCGGTGAGCATTTGGTAACCGCTGGGCGTTATGGTTGACGCTCAGCCGCGCCGTGTTTTCTGGAGAAGGATGGCTGCCCAGCAGTCCGATGCCCATGATCCGACCTCTGAGCCTGTTGACCGCCGTCGCCGTCGTGCTGGTTCTGGCGACCCGCCCCAGCGTCGCCGCGCCCGCCCCCGATGCCCTGCATGGCACCTACGTGGTGCAGGAGGGCGAGACGCTGCACGACATCGCCATCCACCAGAAGCTGGGCTTCCTGGAGCTGAAGACGGCCAATCCGGACGTCGACCACTGGCTGCCCGTGCCGGGCTCGACCATCGTGCTGCCCAACATCCACATGCTGCCCAAGCAGGTGGACAACGGCATCATCGTCAATCTGGCGGCCATGCGGCTGTTCCGCTTCGAGGACGGGAAGGTGACGGCGACCTTCCCCATCGGCGTCGGGCGCGACGGCCGCGAGACGCCGCGCGGCGCCACCGCCGTGGTGCGCAAGAAAGAGCGCCCCACCTGGTACCCGACCGACAACATCCGCAAGGACAAGCCGCACCTGCCCAAGGTCGTGCCGCCGGGGCCGGACAATCCGCTCGGCACCCACGCCCTGTACCTGGGCTGGCCGACCTATCTGCTGCACGGCACCGACAACGACTACGGCATCGGCCGCCGGGTCAGCGCCGGCTGTCTGCGCATGTACAACGACGACGTCGAGTCGCTGTTCAAGGAGGTTCCGGTCGGAACGCCGGTCGAAGTCCTCGACCAGCGCATCATGGCCGAAGTGTTCGGCGGCCGCCTGTACGTCGAGGCCCACCCCACCGCCGCCGGCTGGGACGCCCTCGAACTGGGCGAGCCGCGCCCGGAAAGCACCCTGGACACCGACCACGTGCGCATCATATCGGCCGCCGTGCCGCCCGGCACCTTCATCGACTGGGACGCCGTCAGCCGCGTCATCGCCGAAGAACGTGGCTACCCGGTAGCCGTCTCCCCCGCCCCCAGCGCCCGCGACACCGGACCGCGCGCTTTGGCGCCCCTGGAACCGGCGGCGCTGGTAGAATAAAGGGAAGTCATGGGGCCAGCCCCATGCCCCGCCGGGGCCATTGGCCCCGGACCCCGGTAGGGTGGCGTTTCAGGGCACTTCTTGCGCCGCAGGCAAGCGAGCCTGCGTTGTTATTGCGCTGCGCGCGGCAGGTCAGGGTAGCCAGTTCCCGAGGTGCAGGAGACCGCGTCTCCTGCCGGGCGCGGGCAGAGCCCGCAAACTTCCATCTTCCCCCCAAACGACAAAAAGGGCGCACCCGCAGGCACGCCCTTTTGCAGCATTGTGCGAGAGGCTGAATGGCCTACTTGCGCATGGAGCGCTGGAAGGACCGTTCGCCGCGTTCGGCGGCCGCTTCGGCACGGGCCGCGGCGGCTTCGGCGCGTTCGGCCGCGGTCTGCGCGCGGCGGGCCGCGGCTTCGGCGGAGCTGACACCGGCGTTGAGCTGATCGACGGTGACGGTGGTCATGGCGGCGCCTTCGTCGGCCTGGGGCTGCGCACAGGCGGCGACCAGGGCGACCGCGGACACGGCCATCAGAGACTTGAGGGTAGCGGTACGGATCATATGGCGTCTCCTGCTGGGAACGAATTCGCCCTAGTAACGCCCTAAGCGTGGTCTGCGATGCAGATTTTACGCCTCGTGACGTGAAGCCGGCGCCAGATCAGATGCGGGGCACCCCGGCTCCGAGCGTTACGGTACAGTGAGTTAGCGCGCGAACCAAGCCTCATTCGGATGAACCTGGGGGTATCAGGCGGAGAGGGGCGCGCCACCAGGGCTGCCCTTATCCGGTGCGGAAGGTCCGCGCCCTCGCCACAAGTCAAAACCCCGCACCTTTCGATGCGGGGTTTGGCGACTCGACGCTCCGGCAACGGCGCCGGACAGCGGGAGATCAGTGCAGCTTGGTCGGCAGGTCCTTGATCGCGCCATCGATCAGGGCGTTGGCCTTCTGGGCGCTCATCTGATCGGCGACCAGGCGGCCGGCGGCTCCGATGGCGATGTCGACGGCCAGGTTGCGCACCTCGGCAATGGCCTGAACCTCGGCCTGGGCGATGCGGTCGATGGCCTGCTTCTCGCGGCGCTGGACGGACTCTTCCAGGCTCTTTTCGGCTTCCACCTTCAGGCGGTTCGCCTCTTCACGAGCATGCGTCAGGATAGCGTCGGCTTCCTGAAGGGCGTCACGCTGCTTGCGCTGATACTCGGCGAGCAGGGCCTGGGCGTCTTCACGCAGGCGGCGGGCTTCGTCGAGCTTGCCCTTGATCTGGCCTGCGCGGGTGTCGAGCCCGGCGGTGACGGCGCGCATCACCGGACGGTAGGCCAGCGCGATCACCAGGACGAAACCGGCCGCGACCCAGAACTCGGGGGTGGCGTAGAACGGTTCGGAGTGGATGACGCCCGTCTCGACGGCGTAAGCGGCGGAGATCATCGCGCGGTCTCCTTCATGGCACCGTCGACGGCGGCATCCACGGCCGACTGGTCGGGGGTGATGCCGACCAGCTTTTCGGCGGTCGCGGCGGCGGCGGCGGCGGCGATGTCCTTGACCGAGGCCAGGGCGTCGTCGCGAGCCTGGGCAATCCGGGCCTCGCCTTCCTTGATCTGGGCAGCCAGCTTGGTGCCGATCTCGCGGTTGCGGGCCTCGGCGGCCTTGGAAATTTCGTCATTGGCCTGGCGCAGCAGGTCATGGGCCTGGGCGCGGGCGCCAGCCAGGGCCTTTTCGTAGGTCTTGATGGCTTCGTCGGTCTCGGCCTTGAACTGCTGGGCGCGGTCCAGGTCGTCGTCCATCATCTTCTGACGTTGTTCCAGGACTTCGCCAATCCGGGGAATGGCGAAACGGGACATCACGAAGTAGAGGACCACGAACGTAACCGCCAGCCAGAACAGCTGGGACGCGAACGAGGCTGGGTCGAACTGCGGCATGGGCTCAGGGCTCCCAGGTTACCACGACGGGCTACCAGGATGGCTGGTGACGTCGGGAACGGAACGCCTCCGGCAGGAAAGCCGGACGGTTCCGCCTCGGTTGGCCGGTGCCTGGGGCGCTGCGGCGACCGCAAGGGTCACAACGGCACGGCCAGACGGTGGCCGGAACGGACCGCACCGGCGCCGCGCGGATCTCTCCGTGCGGCGCCCGGCGGCATCCTGACGTTCGCTGATTAGACGGCGAACAGCAGGATCAGGGCGACGACCAGCGCGAACAGCGCGATAGCTTCGGTAACGGCGAAGCCGATCCAGCCGTACAGCTCGACGCTGCTCTTGGCGGCCGGGTTGCGGCCGACGGTCGCGATCAGGCTCGCCCAGATGTTACCCACACCGATACCAGCACCGATCATGCCGATCGCGGCGAGGCCCGCACCAATGAATTGTCCAGCAGCAGCTTCCATCACACACTTCCCTTGGCTTGAATGGAACGATTTGTCGTCTTGCAGTCGTCCTCAACCTGGTGCCCCACGACGTGGCGACGGGGGCACCCCGATACGGTCACCGACCGATCAGTGCATGTTGATGGCGTCGTTGAGGTAAATGCAGGTCAGGATGGTGAACACGTAGGCCTGCAGGGCGCCGATGAAGAACTCCAGCACCGTGATGCCGGCGACGACCACGAAGGGGACGAAGCCGAACACGCCCAGGGCAACCACGAACCCGGCCAGAACCTTCAGCATGATGTGGCCCACGGTCATGTTCGCAAACAGACGGACCGACAGGCTGAAGGGGCGGGAAAGGTAAGAGATGACTTCGATCGGGATCAGGATGGGCGCGGTGGCGATGGGAGCGCCGTGCGGGAAGAACATGCGGAAGAAGTGCAGCCCGTGCCGCGTAAACCCGATGATCGTGACACCGATGAAGATGAACACCGCCAACCCGGCCGTAACCGCGATGTGGCTGGTGAACGTGAAGGAGTAGGGCAGCATGCCCATCATGTTGCCAAGGAACACGAACATGAACAGCGTGAAGATGAAGGGGAAGTATTTCATCCCTTCCTTGCCCACGTTGTCACGGATCATGTTGGCAATGAATTCGAAGGTCATTTCACCGACCGACTGCCAGCGCCCCGGCACCATCGACCGCTTGCGGGTGGTGTACCAGAAGAACAGCAGCGACACGGCGACCGCGGCGAACATCATCACCGTGGAGTTGGTGATGGCATAAAAGGGGATCTCCGCCCCGGGAGCGACCGTGGGGAAGATCGGCGTCACTTCGAACTGTTGAACCGGACTAGCCACCGTAGTTCCTCTCGCTTCGCGTCCCCTGAGGGACCCCCGTTGTTCGCGCCGCCGACCCGTTCACAGCTTGGGCGGGTCGTCGGCTCCGTCTTGGTCTTTGGCCTGCTTCTTACGTTCCAGCGCTTGGCCCAGCCCGACACTGTCGTCGAGCCCGCGAACCACGCGATAGACGTTCATCACGCCGGCCGCCCCCCCCAAAAAGAGGAAGATGACCATGAAAATAGGCTTGGTGCCCAGCCAACCATCGAGGGCCCAGCCGATACCTACCCCGACCGCCACCGTCGAGACAAGCTCGATCGTGATGCGGAAGGCGATTCCCAGTCCCTGCCCCCGCCCCGACCGTCCACCATTGCCGTCATCGCTGACGACAGGGCGGGCAGCCCGCAAGCGGGCATCAATATCCGCAAGGTTTTGAGTGTTGCGTCGCTCGTCTTCAACCATCTGAAAGCGGGCGCGCCCATCCCCCTGCGGCATCCAGCGGACCTCGCCGAAAATCGCGCGCACCATAAGGTTTGGCCCCGCACGTGTCAAGCGCGAAAACCCTTGATGCGCCTCCGACGCGGCCGGCGAAACTTATTGCAGAACAGGGGATTAGCACGTCTCTCTCCAACCGTGGCAGGGGCGTTGGCACCGACATCAGGCGCTTTCGCGCAGGGCTTCCGCCTCGCGCAGGTCCACCGAGACCAGCTTGGATACCCCACGCTCGGCCATGGTTACCCCATAGAGACGGTCCATGCGGGCCATGGTCATGCGGTGGTGGGTGACCACCAGGAAGCGCGTTCCGGCCCGCGCGTTGGTGGTCAGTTCGTCGAGCATGGAACAGAACCGATCGACGTTCGCGTCATCAAGCGGCGCATCCACCTCGTCAAGGACGCAGATCGGGGCCGGGTTTACAAGGAATACCGCAAACAGCAGGGCCAAAGCGGTCATCGCCTGCTCGCCACCGGACAACAGGGACAACACCTGCAGCCGCTTGCCGGGCGGCGAGGCGAAGATCTCCAGCCCGGCCTGCAGCGGGTCGTCCGATTCGGTCAACGCCAGATGCGCCCGGCCGCCGCCGAACAGCCGCACGAACAGGCGGCGGAAATGGGTGTCGACCTTTTCGAACGAGGCCAGCAGGCGGGCCCGCCCCTCGCGGTTCAGCTCGGCGATTCCCTGGCGCAGGCGGGCGATGGCGGCCACCAGATCATCGCGCTCGCCGATCAGGGTGGTGCGCTGGGTGTCCAGTTCGGCGGCCTCCTGCTCGGCCCGCAGGTTGACCGGCCCCATGGCCTCGCGCTCGCGCACCAGACGGTGCAGGCGGCTTTCCAGGTCGGCCACGGGAGGAGTCGGCGGCGGCCCATCGGGACCGTCATTGAGCCCGGCCAGGGCCTTGGCCTCGCCCGGAGAACAGTCGAGCCGTTCGCGCAGGGCCAGGGTGACCTGGCGCACGAACTGGTCGCCCTGCTCCACCGCCGCTTCGGCCCGGACCTTGTTCTCCCGCGCCTGGGCGGCGGCCTGTTCGGCCGTGCGCAGGGCGAGGTCGGCCTCGCGCTGGCCGGTTTCGGCGGCGGCCAGCGAGTCGGCGGCGTGGGCGCGGGCCGTTTCGGCGTCCTCGATGGCGTCCAGCACGGTCAGGCGCTGTTCGCCGATCTCGGCCGGGCGTTCGGTCAGGGCCTGGAGTTCCTCGACCACCTCGGCATGGCGGGCGTCGAGTTCGGCCCGCGTGCCGGCCGCGCCGTCCTTGCGGCGGCGCCATCCGGCGATCTCGTCGGCGATCTGGGTCAGGCGGCGGGCGCGGTCGGCGGCGTCGCGACGCACCCGGTCCTGGGCGGAGCGCGCCTCGGTCAGGGCGGTGCGGTGCTCGGCCAGGGTGGCGCGCACGTCGTCGACCGCCCCGCGCGAGGCGACTCCGGCGGCGGCATTCTCGACGGCCAGCCCGGCTTCCTCCATGTCGGCCCGCGCCTCGCCAAGGTCGGCGGCCAGGTGCTCGCCCTGCTCGGCCAGGGCGGACAGGCGGGACTCGGCGGCCGCGGCGCGGCGGGCGAGGTCGGCATGGACATCGCGTGCCCGGCTGAGGGCCTGCTCGGCACCCCGCACGGCATCGCGCGCCGCAGTGGTCGCGGCGGCCGCCCGTTCGGCCTCGGCCCGGCGGGCGTCCACCACCTCCTCGGCGGCGGCCACCACGGCTTCAGCGTCTTCCAGGGCGGCCCGCAGGTCGCGCAGGCGGTTGCGCTGCTCCAGGCGCAGGGCGGCCGACGCGCCACCCGACCCGGCCCCAGCACGGGCGCAGAAGCCGTCCCAGCGCCACAGATCGCCATCACGGGTGACCAGCCGCTGGCCGGGCACCAGGTCATGGCGCAAGGCCTGCCCGGCCGCCCCATCGGCGACCAGCCCGACCTGCCCCAGGCGGCGGGCCAGGGCCGGCGGCGCATCGACCACCCCGGCCAGGGCATCCACCCCGGCCGGCAGCGCGGGCGGGGCGGCCAGCGGCGGCAGGGCATCCCAGCGGGACGGAGCCTCGGCGACATCGGCCGGAGCGTTCAGGTCATCGCCCAGCGCGGCGCCCAAAGCCTGCTCATAGCCCGGCCGCACGGTCACGGCGTCGAGCACCGGCGCCCAATCGCCACCGGCCTCGGCGGCGGTACGGGCCAGCACGGCGTCGAGGGCGTCGGCCTCGGCGCGCAGGCGGGCGCGGTCGGCGGCGGTGCGTTGCAGGGCCTCGCGCGCCTCGTCGTGGGCGGTGCGGGCGGCGGCCTGACGTTCCTCGGCCTCCTCGGCGGCGAGGCGGCGGTCCTCGACGGTCAGCCCGGCGTCCTCCAGGGCCTCCCGCGCGGCGTCGAGGTCCAGGCCGTCGCCGGCCTCGCGGCGCACCTCGGCCAACTGGGCCTCGTTGTCCTCCAGGCGGCGGGCCAGCCGTTCGACCCGCACGCGGGCATCCTCCAGGCGGCGGCGGGCGCTGGCGCGGGCGGCTTCCTCGGCGGCCAGCCGTTCGGTCAACTCGGCCAGCCGGGCCTCAAGGTCCTCGACCTGAAGGGACAGGGTTTCGACCCGTTCGGCGGCGGCGAACTCGACGTCCTCCTCGCCCTCGCGGCCCTCTTCCAACAGCAGGCGCTCTTCCTCCAGGCGTTCCAGGGCGCCGTCGGCATCGGCGGCGCGGGCCTGTTCGCGCTCCACGTCGTCGGATATCTGGCGCAGCCGGCGTTCGGCCTGGGTGCGCGCGTCGATCAGGCGGCGTTCCTCGGCGTCGAGCTGTTCGCGCGCCACCACCAGCCTTTGCAGCCGGGCCGCCGCCTCGGCCTCCGCATCGCGCAGGGGCTTGAGGGCGTAGGCGGCGATGGCCTGATGCTTCGAAGCCTCGGCGGCCAGCCCGGTCAGGCGGGCGACCTCGCGCTCGGCCTCGCGCTCGGCGCCGCGCGCGGCGTCCAGGGCGGTGATCGCCTCGGCCCAGCGCAGGTAGAGAAGAGTGGCCTCGGCGGTGCGGATGTCGTCCGACAGGGCGCGATACCGCTGCGCCTGCCGGGCCTGCCGGCGCAGACTGCCGAGTTGGGTGTCCAGGGCCGACAGCACGTCCGACAGCCGTTCCAGGTTGGCGTCGGCGGCGCGCAGGCGCAGTTCGGCCTCGTGGCGGCGGCTGTGCAGGCCGGAAATCCCGGCCGCTTCCTCCAGCAGGGCGCGACGCTGGGCAGGTTTGGCGGCGATGAGCTGGCCGACCTTGCCCTGGCTGACCATGGCGGTGGACCGCGCGCCGGTGGCGGCGTCGGCGAACAGCAACTGGACGTCCTTGGCGCGGACCTCCTTGCCGTTGAAGCGATAGACGGACCCGTCGCCACGTTCGATGCGGCGGGTCACCTCGATGTCGGTGTGGTCGTTGAACAGGGCCGGCGCGGCGCGCGCGGCGTTGTCCAGGACGAGGGTGACCTCGGCCAGATTGCGGGCAGGACGATGGGAGGTGCCGCCGAAGATGACGTCATCCATCTCGCCGCCGCGCATCTGCTTGGCCGAGGTTTCGCCCATGACCCAGCGCAGGGCCTCGACAAGATTGGACTTGCCGCAGCCGTTCGGGCCGACCACCCCGGTCATGCCGGGTTCGATCAGCAGTTCGGTGGGATCGACGAAGGACTTGAACCCGGCCAGACGCAGCCTGGTGAACTGAAGCACTTAGCGCACCCTCAACGGCCCTCAAGGTCGTTGAAGACCTTGGCGAAGTAGTCGTAGCCCTGGGCGCCGGAATGCAGCGTGCCATTGATCACGAACGACGGGGTGGAGGTGATGTTGTGCGCCTTGTTGGCGTTCTCGCGCACCTGCTGGATGGCGTCGACCAGCGGCTGGTTCTTGAAGCAGGCGTCCATGGCGTCGGGGGTCAGGCCGGCCAGGCGGCCATAGCCCTGGATGGCTTCCAGCGGGTTGGACGACCGCGCCCACTGCTCCTGCCCCTTGTAGAGCATGTCGAGCATGGGGAAGAAGCTGCCCTCGGGCACGCAACGCGCCACCACGGCGGCGCCCAGCGCCAGCCGGTCGAGCGGGAAGTCGCGGTAGATCAGCTTGACCTTGCCGGTATCGATGAAGTCCTTCTTGATCTGCGGCAGAACCGTGGTGTGGAACTGGGCGCAGTGCGGGCAGGTCAGCGAGGAATACTCGACCATGGTGATGGGGGCGTCGGCCTTGCCCAGCACGCGTTCGGGATAAGCCTCGGGGGCGGGTACCGGCTCGGAAGCCCCTGCGGGAACGGCGGCCAGCACCAGCAGGGCGAAAGCTGCGGCAAGACGGGGGAACAGCTTCACGGCGGTCTCCTTACATATGGACTTTGACAGGCGGCTGAAGAGCCTGCCCTGCGATTGCGGTGACTATGCGGCAGACTCGGTGCCGGCCGCAACAAGACGGTTCAGGTCTTTCTGCGCCGGGCCACGGCCTCGCCCAGGCGTTCGAGCGCCAGGCGCAGGCCCTCGGGCGCATCCGGGGCGATGGAGGCCACGGCCTCGTGCACGGCCCGCGTCTCGGCCGGGGCCAGGGGCGGCGGCTCGGGCGGGCGGCGCGGGCGGCGCACGGGCAGCGGCGCCTGCACGATCTTGAGGCGGCCGACGGCGGGATACCCGAAGTAGCCGTTGACGCGCTCCAGGACGCGCGGGCTGTCGTGCTGGATCTGCACCGCCACTGGCCCGGACGACACCCGCACGGTCAGTTCGCCGCCGTCGCGCCGCCCCTTGGGGAAGCGCACCCGTTCGGGCAGGGCGAGGGTTGCGATGGCAGGGCCGACGATGTCCTCCCAGTGGGCCAGCAGGTTGCCCTCGGCCAGTCCGTGCTTGCCCAGCAGCGGCCGGGTCAGGCGGTCGGTCACCGCGCCGACGGCGAGCATCCGATACTTGCGCTCGGCCGACGTGTCGGGCTTGGCGGCTTTCTTGGCCGGGCTTTTTTTGGGCGGTTGGGTCATGGCGCGTGTTGCTCTTGTGTTTCCGAACGGCCGTGCCATCCTGCGGGCACTCTACACCCCCGCTGGGCCGGCATGGAAGACACCGCCGATTCGCTTCTGCAGCAGGCCCCCGCCTTGGCGGCCGCCCTGCTCGACTGGTACGACGTCAACGCCCGCGCCCTGCCGTGGCGGGTGAGAGGCGGCCCGCACCCGGACCCCTACCAGGTGTGGCTGTCCGAGGTGATGCTCCAGCAGACCACGGTGCAGGCCGTGGGGCCGTACTTCATGCGGTTCGTGACGCGCTGGCCGACCGTCACCGCCCTGGCCGCGGCCGACGACGAGGCGGTGATGGCGGCGTGGGCGGGGCTTGGCTACTACGCGCGGGCCCGCAACCTGCTGAAGTGCGCCCGCGCCGTGGTCGAGCGCCACGACGGCGTGTTTCCCGACACCGAGGACGCCCTGCGCACCCTGCCCGGCATCGGCGCCTATACGGCGGCGGCGGTGGCGGCCATCGCTTTTGGGCGCCGCGCCGTGGTGGTCGATGGCAACGTCGAGCGGGTCATGGCCCGCCTGTTCGCCGTCCAGGACCCCCTGCCCGCCGCCAAGCCCGCCCTGACCGCCCTGGCCGACGCCCTGACGCCGGCCGAGCGGTGCGGCGACTATGCGCAGGCGGTCATGGACCTGGGCGCCACCCTGTGTTCGCCGCGCAAGCCGGCCTGCGGCCTGTGCCCGTGGATGCGCGGCTGCCAGGGCCGCCGCCAGGGCATCGCCGCCGAACTGCCGCGCAAGACGCCCAAGGGCGAAAAGCCGGTGCGCTACGGGGTGGCGTTCTGGACCGTGCGGTGGGACGGCGCCGTGCTGCTGCGCAAGCGGCCCCCCAGCGGCTTGCTCGGCGGGATGATCGAGGTGCCGTCCACGCCGTGGCGCGACTCGCCCTGGACGGTGGAGGAGGCCATGAAGCTGGGGCCGTTCCACCTCGACTGGCATCCGCTGGGCGGAGTCGTCCGCCACACCTTCACCCATTTCCACCTGGAACTGAGCGTTCTGGCGGGCGTGGCGCGGGGCGGCACGGTGCCGGCCGGACGGTGGGTGGCGCCCGAAGGCCTCGGCGCAGAAGCGTTGCCGACGGTGATGCGCAAGGTGGCCCGTCACGCGGCCAAAAACCCTACCACGGTCGGGTGACTATTTTTCGCACCGCACCATCAGCGGGCGGAAGAAGAAGTCGCAAGAATTTCATGGACTTGTGATTGACAGCCCGGAAGGTGGTAGAGGAATGCCGCGCCGCAACATCGCGTCTGCACACCTATCCACTTGAAAGAAATGGAGAAATATCGTTTAGGCCGACCGGGTTTGCTCGCATGTCGGCCGAATGTGGGCTAGACTCGAACAGCTTAAAGACGGCACTGCATTCATTCAGGAGGCCAGTCATGCTAACCCTCCAAGACTGCGTCGAGATGTCGGGCATCGACTGGGACGAACTGGTCGCCATCGCGCATCACGAACATCTGCCCGACATGGTGGCGCTGGAAAAGGCGCACGCGTTCCTGCAACAGGAATGGGGTGCCCCCGCCGTCCGCCAGATGGTCATCGACGAGGTCCGCCGGTCGATCGAACGCGGCAACAGCAAGGAGGCGGTCACCGCCTTGCGCATCCTCGAACACACCTTCGAAGCCCATCCGGGCGGCCACGACCGTCGCCTCATGCGCGGCAAGGACGCCGCCGAGGATCTGGCGGCAGAATAGGTGCGCTTCCGGTCAGGCGTTCGGCCATGCTACCTTTCCGGTTGAAGCCGGAGAGGTAGATGGTCAACGCCCTTCTCGCATTGCTCCTGTGCCAGCTTGCCGGCGAGGCGCTGGTTCGTGTCATTGATGCGCCTGTGCCGGGCCCCGTGCTCGGCCTGGTGCTGCTGCTGGGCGCCCTGAGCCTGCTGCGCGCGGTGCGCGGCCCAGTGAAGGGCGCGGTGCCGGAACCGCTGGAAAAGGTGTCGGGCGGGCTGCTGGCGCACCTGTCGCTGCTGTTCGTGCCGGCCGGAGTCGGCGTCATGGTCCACGCCCAGCGCATCGCGGCCGACTGGCTGCCCCTGACCGTCGCGCTGATCGTCTCCACCGTCCTGACCATCGCCGTGACAGCCGTGGTGTTCAAGCTGGTCGACCGGGCACTGGCCCGCCGGCGGGCGCCGCAATGACCAGCCCGGATCTCCTGTGGGTCTACCTCAGCCAGAGCCCCCTGCTGTGGCTGACTGCCACCCTGGCCGCCTATGCCGTGGGCCACGCCCTGCACCGGCGGGCGGGCGGCAATCCGCTGGTCAACCCGGTGGCCATCGCGGTCATCCTGCTGGTCGGCGTGCTGACCGTCACCGGCACCGACTACGCGACCTATTTCGACGGCGCGCAGTTCGTCCACTTCCTGCTCGGCCCCGCCACCGTGGCGCTGGCCGTGCCCCTGTGGCGCAACATGGCCGAGGTGCGCCGCCGCCTGGTTCCCATGGCGGTGGCCCTGCTGGTCGGGTCGGTGACGGCGGTGGTGTCGGCCGTCGCCGTGGCGTCCCTGCTGGGCGCGGCGCCGCAGATCATGCTGTCTCTGGCCCCCAAGTCGGTCACCACGCCCATCGCCATGGGTGTGGCCGAGCGCATCGGCGGCCTGCCGTCGCTGACCGCCGTCCTGGTCATCCTGACCGGCATCGTCGGGGCCATGGTCGCGACGCCGCTGCTCAACGCCCTGCGCCTGTCCAATGATCCCGAGAACGGCGACTGGGCGGCGCGCGGCTTTGCCGTGGGGGTGGCCGCGCACGGCATCGGCACCGCCCGCGCCTTTCAGGTCCATCCCCTGGCCGGCACCTTCGCGGGCATCGCCATGGGCCTGAACGGCCTGCTTACCGCCATTCTGGTCCCGGCCCTCATCACGCTGTTCTGAGGCCCAGTATCTGGGGCCCAGTGTCTGGGACCTCGTGCCGGATCGGCGGCAATCCCGACAAATCCGGTACAAAATACGATGGTATACGGATCGGGCGCCGAGAGACCCTTTTTTCCTTGCGGAGCGACCTCTGCTCGCGTGCCGCCGACCAGGCGGCGGGGCATAGTGGGTTCACAGACAAACAAAAGCTTCGCCCGCCAAGGGAGACCGGATATGCGCTCGACCCCCACCGCCGCCGCCCACCTCAAGCTCGTCGTCCCCGCCATCGACAAGAACGACATCGTGGCAATGGCCCGCCGGTCTCGCGAAAGCGCGAAGGCCTTCAGCGCCACCGTCGCCCGCTTCGGCACCGAGATGCCCGAGTGCATGGACCGTTTCCACGATGCCATGAAAGCCTTCCGGACCGTCGCCGCCGAATTGACCGGCACGTCCCAGAAGCGTGTCGAGCCGCCCCCCCTGGACGCCGTCGGGATGCCCCGCGCAGCCTGACGCCCCCTCCGGCTCGACCGTTTGAGTGCCCCGTGCCCCCCTGCACGGGGCACTTTCTTTTGGCCCCGCCCCTGGCTGGCGCCTGCGCGACAGGGGGTTAGAATCCCCGGTTCGCGAAGCGGGGCCTGTTGTACTGATGGGGCCTCCACTTCTTCCGAAAGCTCCTCCGTGGCTCATCCTCGCCGTCCTGGCCGAGGAATGGGGCCTGGGCGGGAGTCTGGCCGTCCTGCTGGCCTGCTGCGTGGTCATATCGCCTACGGCTATGCGGTGGCATGGCCGGCCCAGCATGTGTTCGGCCGCCTGCTCGCCATCGGGACGACCACCAGTTTCTTCCTCTATGTCTTCGTGAACATGGCCATGATCATGGGGTTGATCCCGGTTGTTGGCATCCCCTTGCCGCTACTATCCAACGGCGGCACAGTAATGCTGGCCGTCATGATGTCGGCCGGCATCCTGCTCAATATCTCCCTGCGCCCAACCTGACGAGGGGACGCTCGGGCAACTTCGGGTAAAAGACCAATGACCTTGTCGGTGGAATTAGCGATCATCGCCGCCTTGCTGCTGCTGAACGGCTTCCTGGCAATGTCCGAACTGGCGGTGGTTTCGGCGCGCCGTCCCCGCCTGACGGCGATGGCCGAGGGCGGCTCAGCCGGTGCGCGGCGGGCACTGCGGCTGCTCGACAACTCCGGGCGCTTCCTGTCAACCGTGCAAATCGGCATCACGCTGGTCGGGGTCCTCGCCGGGGCGTTCTCCGGGGCGACACTGGCGGTGCGCTTCTCGGCCTGGATCACCGAACGCTTCCCCGGCGCCCAGGCCTACTCGGAGGAAGTGGCGCTGACGATCATCGTCGGCAGCATCACCTATCTGTCGTTGATCATCGGGGAGTTGGTCCCCAAGCAGATCGCGTTGGCCAATCCAGAGCGCATGGCCGTCATCGCCGCCGGGCCGATGGCGGCCATCGCCTTGGTCGCAGCCCCCCTGGTGTGGCTACTCGATGCCTCCAGCCGCGCCATCCTGAGCCTTCTGCGGATCAAGCCGCGAGACAGCGCCATGAGCGAGGACGAACTCAGGGCCATCCTCGGGGAGAGCTCCGCCGCCGGCGTGCTGGAGCCGGAGGAAAACGAGATGATGCGCGCCGTCATGCGATTCGCCGACCGCAGAATTCGCACCATCCTGACGCCGCGCATGGAGATCGACTGGCTGGACGTGAACG
Source organism: Rhodospirillaceae bacterium (assembly GCA_041686745.1). Taxonomy (GTDB): domain Bacteria; phylum Pseudomonadota; class Alphaproteobacteria; order Rhodospirillales; family Rhodospirillaceae; genus Cauispirillum. The sequence continues at coordinate 233,514 of JAWLDH010000004.1, forward strand.
AACCCCACGACCGCGTGGTGGAGCGTATCCGGGCCACCAAGCACTCGCGCTATCCCCTGTGCCGGGGCGACATCAACGACGTCCTTGGGGTTGTGCAGGCGAAGGACATCCTGGACCACGTGCTGGCCGGCAAGGATTTCGACCTGGCCAAGATGGTCCGCGACGTGATCGTGGTGCCCGAGACTGCCGGCGCTCTCGACGTGCTCGAACGTATCAAGCGCGCGCCCATCCACATGGCCATCGTCGTCGACGAGTACGGCGCCGTCGAAGGCATCGTCACCGCCTCCGACATCCTGGCCGAACTGGTCGGCGGTTTGTCCGAGCATGGCATCGAGTGGGAGCCGCAGGCCGCCAGGCGTGACGACGGCAGTTGGTTGATCGACGGTGACATGGACGCCGAACGTGCCGCCGAGCTGATCGGTTTTCCGCCCGTCTCCGGTCACGGCCGCAACGCCACCCTGGCGGGCTTCCTCCTCAGTGGTTTCCGCACCCTGCCGACGTCGGGAGAAGCCTTCGAGCAGGGCGGATACCGCTTTGAGGTCGTCGATATGGACGGACGGCGCATTGATAAGGTTCTGATCGTCCCGCCGCCGACGGCCCCCACCATGATGCCATCAAAGGAATAGACCGATGCGGTTTGAAGAGCGCCTGGAACGCGCGATATTTGCCAGCCGCTGGCTGCTGGCGCCGTTTTTCATCGGCCTTCTGGCGGCGATCGTCGTCTTGCTGCTCAAGTTCTTCAAGGAGTTGGTCTCCCTGATCGCCGGAGTCTGGACGGCCCCGGAGTACGAGGCCGTGACCTCCATCCTGACGCTGGTGGACACCGCGCTGATCGCCAGCCTGCTGCTGATCATCGTCTTCAGCGGCTACGAGAACTTCGTTTCCAAGCTGGGCGTCGGTGCGCACGAGGACCGGCCGGCCTGGATGGGCAAGGTCAGTTTCTCGGATCTGAAACTCAAGCTGATCGGCGCCATCGTGGCGATCTCCGCCGTGGAACTCCTGAAGGCGTTCCTGGCCAGCACCCAGTTCACCGATGAACAACTGGCCTGGAAAATCGGTATTCACCTGACCTTCGTGGTTTCGGGCGTCCTGTTTGCGGTCACCGATTACATCGTCGAAAGCGGCCGCAAGCCTGACAAGCCTGCGTCCGGGACAGACCCGACCGGCAAGGAATAGGGGTGGACGCCCCGAGCTGCGGCGCATGCCGCCCCGGTGCTGATGCCGTTCCGCTACACGGTCAGCTGACGGTGGGCGAAGGCGGCGAAAAAGCCGTTGCGGGCCATCAGATCCTCATACGGCCCCTCTTCCGCCACCCCGCCATTGTTCAGGACGATGATCCGGTCGGCCCGCTGCACGGTGCTGAGGCGGTGGGCGACAACCAGCCGGGTGGCGGCGATGCGGTTGAGGCTGTCGGTCACCACCGCCTGCGTCCGGTTGTCGAGCGCGCTCGTGGCTTCGTCCAGCAGCAGAATCCGCGGTTTGCCCGCGATGGCGCGGGCCAGCAGGAGGCGCTGCACCTGACCGCCGGAGAAGGCTGAACCGCCGTCCGTAACCATCGTGTGCAGTCCCATGGGCATGGCCTTGACGTCGTCGGCAAGCGCCGTCTGGCGGGCGGCGTCCCAGGCGTCGTCTTCGCTGAGGTCCACATTGGCGCCGCGGATGTTGTCGAGCACGCTGCCCGGCATCAACCGGCCGTTCTGCGGCACCACGCCGCATTGGCGCCGCACCGCCTGAATGTCCAGGCCGGCGATGTCCACCCCGTCGAAGAGAACCATGCCGGACTCGGACTGCTCGAACCCCAGCAGCAGGCGCAGGAGCGTCGACTTTCCGGTCCCCGAAGGCCCGACGAAGGCGACGAACTCGCCGGGGTGGACGCTCAGGGACAGGTCGCGGAAGACCGGCGGCGCATCGGCGTGGTAGGCGAAGGTCAGGCGCGACAGCTCGATGGCGCCGCTCAACACGCCGGGGTCGGCCTTGGCGGTGTCCACCTCGGGCACGGTGTCGAGAATCGGTGCGGCGTGGCGGGCGATGGGCGCCAGCGCGGCGACATCCATGCCGGCATCGACCAGCGACGCCAGCCCGCCCAGGGCGGTGTTGAACGCGGCCAGGAACGCGACCAGCAGGCCCAGGGACAAGGTGTCGGCGATGCCCCAGTACACCGCCGCCGCCAGCATGATCGCCGTGGCGAAGGCCGTGTAGCCGCTGGACACGGCGGCAAGACGGGCGACGGCCCCCTCGGCCCCCATGCGCGAGCGGCTGGCCGCCGCGTACAGCCGCGCCCAGCGCAGGAACGCGCGGTCCTCGGCGGCCGCCAGCCGCAGCTTGGTGATACCCCCGGCAAGCTCCAGCGACAGCCCGACCACGGCGGCGTCCTCGGCCACCGCGCGGCCTTCGTGCCGCAGCCGCCGCAGGCCGAGCAGCACCGTGATCAGCGCAAGCCCCACCGTCAGCGCGATGGCAACCAGCGCCAGCCGCCACGAATAGACCAGCATCAGGCCATAGGACACCAAGGCGATGGCGCCGCTGAGGACCGACGCCACCATGGTCGCCGTCAGCGCTTTCTCCAGACGCTCCACGGCCATGACCCGGGTTGCCAGATCGCCCGTGGTAAAGGCGCGGAAAAACCGCACGGGCAGCCGCAACAGCCGATCCATGACCGCCGCCTGCACCTGTGCGCCGGCGAGCCCCTCGATACGCAGGCTCGCCAACTGGGCGACCAGCCGAAGGGCAAAGGTCATGCCCGCGACCAGGAACAGGGCGGCGGCGACCTCCCAAAGCTTGCCCAGGTCGTTGTCGGGAATGACGGAATCAAGAATATACGTCGTCGCCAGCGGCACCGACAGCATCAGCAGCCCCGCCAACACCGTCGCCCCGATCAACGTCCCCAGGTCGCCGACGCGCCGCCGCAGGGTACCGCTCAGAAGGTCGCCGACGCGCAGAGGCCGCTCCGGCAGGGGCGCATAAAAGACCGTGACCCGCCCGCCGAGGCCCGCGGCCTCGGTCGCGGTCAGGCGCCGTTCGACATTCTCCACCGGGTCGAACAGCCTGTACCCCCGGCCCGTCGGCCACAGGGCCAGAGGGCGGCCATCCTCGGCCCGCTCAAGCAGGAACGCGCCCGAATCCGCCGTCCACCACCGCTCGTCCAGGATGACGTCGCGGGTCCGCAAGCGGCTCGCGCGGGCCACGTCGGCCACCGTCAGGCGGCGATGCTCTCCACCGAGGCCCGCCGGAGCATCAACGCCAAAACCCGCCGCGTCCCCCAGGCGCGCCACCGCCCGCAGGACCGGCTGATCGGCGTCGAGTTCCGCCGCCTGCCCGGGCTGCCGGCCGAACACATCCGCCAACGCCCCCACGGCGCCGACCGCCGCCCGGTGGTCCCCCTCGGCGCGGGCGCGCAGACGGTTGACCTCATCCACCGCCGCCAGCCGGAGCCCCATGGGCAACACATCCACGGCCACGCCATGAAAGGCATCCAGGGCGGCCCCCAACATCCCGGCCCGCATCACGTCGCCGGTCGTCATGGCGCTCGGCGCGCCGTCGGCGGGAACCGCGAGCCATGTGTCGCGCGTCAAGGGCAGCGGCACGCCGTCGGCCTGCGCCTCCATGTCCAGGAACAAGGCGCCCCCGGTCGGGCAGGCGCACCACACCACCCCGTGGGCGGCGCTGACCCGCCGATGCCCGCCAGGGGGCGGGCTTTCCCCGGCCGCCAGCATGATGTCGATCCGCGGTCGCGGAACGATGGGCGCCGCCAGTCCCCAGGACAACCCGCCGATCCAGGCGTCGACGCCGGCCACGCCGTCGGGGGTCGCCAGCAGGGCGGCGCGGTCCACGGGCACCACCCGGGTTCCCGGCGTGCCCGTGGCCAGGATGGACACCTCGAGCAGGCCGGCGGCGGTATCCATGCCGAACAGGACAGCCCCCGCGCCCAGGCCGAACAGGTGCTGGCGGGTTCCGGGGCGGCCATCGTCCAGACGCTCGACCAGGAAGACCTCGACCGAGCCCTCCAGCACCCGGAAGCAGGTCCCGGAGTCGTCCAGCGCCAGAGGCCGGTTCGCGGCGACGTCGATGGGTGCGGCCAGTGTCTGCGTCGTCATGACTCGACCAGCCCCCGATACATGCCGTTCCGGGCCATCAGGCCGTCATGGGTGCCGCGTTCGATCACCCGCCCCTTGTCCAGAACGATGATCTCGTCACAGTCGCGGATGGTGCTCAGGCGGTGGGCGATGATCAGGCAGGTGCAGCCGCGCCGACGGATGTTGTCGACGAGGTCCTTTTCCACCAAAGGATCGAGCGCGCTGGTCGCCTCGTCCAGAACCAGCAGGCTGGGCTCGGCGACCAATGCGCGGGCGATCTCCAGCCGCTGGCGCTGCCCGCCGCTCCAGTTGCGGCCGCCCTCCTCCACGCGGCTGCCATAGCCGCCGACGCGGGCGACGATGTCGTCATGCAGCATGGCATCCCTGGCCGCGCGCACGACGCGCTGCTCGGGCATGGCATCGTCCCACAGGGTGATGTTGTCGCGCACGGTGCCGTCAAACAGCACGATATCCTGATCGACCACGGCCAGGGAGTTGCGCAGTACCGCGCGCGGCACGGCACGAATGGGCACCGCGTCGAGCAGGACCTCCCCCTCCCACGGATCGTACAATCCGCAGACCAGCCGCCCGATGGTGGATTTGCCGCTGCCCGAGGGCCCGACCAGCGCCACCCGCGCGCCCGGCACGAGGTCCAGGCTGAAATCCTGGATCAGCGGCGGGTCCAGGGGCGAGTAGCCGAACGACACCCCGCGCAGGCCGGTCCGCCCGCTGAGTTTGCGCACCCGCCCGGTGACGCTGGCCGGCGCGGCCGCAGGAACGTTCTCAGCGCCCGAAAATTCCCAGGCCATCGAGGCTGCGGCGACGTCCTGGAACTGATCCAGCGTCCCGCGTGCCTGCTTCAACGCCGTCGCCTGGACCGTCACCGTGTTCAGCGCCACTGCAAAGGCGCCGATCAGGGCCTGGAAGGCGGCCAGCATGCCGACGGTCATTTCACCTTCGGCCACCAGCCACGCCGACACCGCCAGCACCACCGCCCGATTGAGCAGCATCAGGCTGTCGGGCAGCGCCGCCATCAGGGATTGCAGGCGCCCCATGACCTGACGTTCGCGCACCAGACGGGCCAGATACCCCGACCATTGGGAAAAATAGGCCCCATCGGTGCCGTTGGCCTTGAGGGATTCGATCATGCCGATGCCCTGCATGGCGCGGCCGTACAGCTTCACGGCGGTCAGCGCGGCCTTGCGGCCGATCTCCTCCAGGCGGTTCTGGAACACGGCGAACACGGTGAACATGGCGCCCGTGAACCCGACCGTGATCAGCGTCAGGAGCGGGCTGTAGACCAGCATCACCCCCAGAAAGAACACGCAGGCGAAAGCCGACAGGGCCACCTCGGCGACCTCGGCCCCGGCATGGGTGCCCAACCGGCGCGCCAGATCGACCCGTCCGGCCAGCGTCCCGGCGTGGCGCTGGCTGAAGAACCGCGCGGGCAGGCGGACCATGCGCCACACCATCTGCCCTGCCGCCGCAATCGCGATGCGGGTCCGCAGGCGCAGGAGCACCACATCCTTGACCGCCGACAGCCCCGCCTGCACCAGCGCCGTGACCAGGATGACCCCGAGCAGGGCCGGAATCCAGTGGGGCTGGCGATCGACCAGATAGTAATCGACGAAGACCTGGGTCGCGGCGGGCACCACCAGACCCGGCAGCAGCAGGGCCACCCCCGCGAGCAGAGCCAGCACCAACGGCGCCCGCAACCCCTCCAACAGCGCGGCGAGGTCGCGGAACGTGCGCGGCGGTTGGCCCTGGCGCCGGAAGTCGGGGCCGGGCACCAGCGTGAGAATGATGCCCGAGAACACGGCATCGAAGTCGGCCAGGCTCAGGACCCGCCGCCCCGTCGCCGGATCGTTGATCCAGACCCTGTTGCCGGCAAACCCCTCGAGCACCACGAAGTGGTTGAGGTTGATGAAGACGATGGCCGGGAGCGGGAAATCCTTCAAGTGGTGCGGCTCGCAGCGGAACCCCTGTGCCGTCAGGCCGTGGGCGCGGGCCGCGCGGGCGATGTTGGACGCCTTGGCGCCATCGCGCGATACGCCGCAGTCATCGCGCAGTTGGGTGAGCGGCACCCACCGGCCATGCCAGGCCAGAACCATCGCAAGCGATGCCGCGCCGCACTCCACCGCATCCATCTGAAGCACCGTGGGCGTGCGCGCCCGCCTTGCCAATGCTCCGCCGCCGAGGGCGGCCGCCACCGCCGCCGTCATGGGTCAAGGCCCAGCCAGTACAGGACGGCATCGGCTTCGGGGAACACCAGCGAAATCAGCCGCCGGCGCTGCACCACCACATGCCCGACGATGACCGTCCCGGCCTCCACCGCGCGGGCGGCGCCAAGGTGGGACGACCATGCAAAACCGCTGGCGGTCGTGGCATCGGACACCAGACGCACGCGCACCTCGAACGGCGGCCCGTCCGTCAACAGGGTATCGACGAGCGTGTCGTTCTTCAGGGTGTGCTGGACGGCCTCGCGGGTGGCCGGTACCTCGGACACGCTGAGCACCTCGGCCAGCATGAACCCCTCGCGCGCCATCTGGATGGTCGAAGGCACGATCTGCACCGTCATGCCGGGCCGCACCTTCTTGCCCTCGCCGGCGGGTACGTACAGGACCGCCCCCAGACCCGCGCCGGCATCGCTGGCCAGCCGCATCAGCGGCGTGCCGGGCTGCACCCGCTCGCCCACCGTGGCGGAAACCTCCAGCACCCGCCCGGCCGCCTGGGCCCGGACCTCGGACCGTACGGCGCGATCAACCTCGGCCTCGGCCAGATCGCGGGCGGCGGCGGCGATGCGGTTATCGACGTCCAGAACGTCACGTTCGGCCTTGACCGCGCGCTCCCCGGCGTCAACCGCCAGGGTGCCGCGCGTGTCCTCGGTCGTGGCGATGCGTTGGCGGACCGCGGCAAGGTCGGTCTCCAACCCCAGAACGCGGTCGCGGGTGGCATGGCCGCGGGCTTGCAGATCACGCTGATTGCCCAGGCTTACGACCAGGGCCTCCTCCTGGGCGCGCAAGGCGGCCACGGTGCGGTCCAGCCCGGCCAGCCGTGCCGCGTCGGCAGGCGCCCGAAGATCGCGTTCGCGGGCCTGAAACGCCAGCAGCCGCGCCCGTTCCGCCGTCAGTTGGTCAACCCGTCGCCGCAGCGTGTCGATGCGGGCGTCCAGCGCCGGCTGCGCCACGGTGGCCAGCAGAAAGCCGGCGTCCACGCGGTCACCCACGCCGACATGCAGACCCTGGAGCGTTCCGCCGTCGGGGGCACTGACCAGGACCAGACCGCCCCCGCCCTGAAGAACGCCGCGCGCGCTGACCTTGACCGGCGCGGTGGACAGCACGGACCACGCCAGAGCCCCCGCCACAACGCCCCCGAGCAGGACCAGAACCACCCACGCCAGCGGCGGCGCGACGCGGACCATGCGGTCGAGCTGGTCGGGATTGGTATTGCGGAAGGTCAGCGGGGCGGCCACGAAAATGCTCCTGTTCACACAATCCAGATGACGGTAGTCGTACCGCCATCGATTGACACCCTAAGGCGTCCAGGCGAACCTAATACCACCTCAATCGCCCGAGGATATCATGATGAACACCATCGACAGCCTGAAATCCCTGATCGCCGCCAACCCCGACATCATGACGGGCGCAGCCGGTTCGGGCGATATCAAGGAGGCCTCCACCGCCCTCGCCGCCGCGACCCGGGCGCACGGCATCAGCCTCGACGCCCAGAAGATCGAGCAGGCGTTCCAGGCCCGCGAAGCCGCCCAGCGGGGACTTGCGGGCGCCCTAATGGGCCGCCCGGACGACGACGGCGGTCAGGTCGTCCGGTAGCTCGCGGGGGGCGGCGGCGCGGAATTCCGCCAGCAGGACCTCGGGGCTCGCCGCACGGTCGGCCCGCGCGAGCATGGCGGCAAGCCCCTCCTCGCCGAGCGGCGCGCCGCCGTTCAACGGAGTCTCGGTGAGGGCGTCGCTGTACAGGAACAGGGTGCTGTCGGGCCCGAAGGCACAGTGCCGGTTGTCATGGCGGGCACCGCCCAGGATGCCCAGCGGCAGGCCGCTACCATCCAGCGCCACGCCGTCGAGCAGGGGATCGGGCGCTCCTGCGGCGGCGTAGACCAGGGTTCCCGCCGGGCGGTCGATGACGCCATAGAACATGGTGGCGAACTGGCCGCGCGGCAGGACGCGCACCAGCAGGTCGTTCAGGTGCTCCAGATAGCCGGCCGGGTCACAGGGGTCCGGCGGATGATCGGCCATCAGGGCGTGCAGCCGGAACACGTTGAGGGCCGCGCTCACGCCGTGGCCGGAAAAGTCGACGGTGAACAGGCCCAGCCGCCCACCAGCCAGCCCCCCACCGCCCAGCCCCCCACCACCCAGCCGGTGCAGACCCCACAGGTCGCCGCCGATCTCGGACGACGGCTCGAACACCGCCTCGACCGACAGGCCCAGCGTGGCGCGGATGTCGGCCAGCACGGCGGGGGACGGCAGAATGGCCTCCTGCATGGCGCGGGCGGCCCTGAGTTCCGTCGTCATGCGCTGCTGGCTGTCGCGCAGGGAGCGGACCAGGGCACGGTTCTCCAGGTGCACCCGCGCGCGGGCCAGGAACTCCCGCGCATTGATCGGCTTCACCACCAGATCGCTGGCCCCCATGTCGAACACCTGGGCGCGTTCGTTGGCGCCGTCCAGCGCCGTCTGCACCAGGATGGGCATGTCGTCCATGGTCGGGTCGGCGCGCAGCAGCCGGCACACCTCGAAGCCATCCATGCCCGGCATCATGAGGTCGAGCACGAGCAGGTCCGGGCGCTGCTCCAGGGCCAGGGCGAGGCCCTCCTCGCCACCGGCCGCCGACAGGATTTCGCCGGTGCCGACGGCCTTCAGCAGCGCCTCCACCAAGGCCCGGTTGGCGGCGTGATCGTCCACCACCAGGATCCGGGCCTGGCGGAAGACCGCATCGCGGGTCATGGCGTGATATTCCCAATGCCCGGCGCCACGCGGAATTCCATCCTCAGGCAGCGCCCGTCGGCCAGGACCTCGACCATGTCCGCAAAGCCGCGAATGAGCATCAAGCCGCGCCCGGAACACGCCGAAGCCGCCGGCATGGCCGGTTCGGCCGGCGGCGGTGCATATCCCGGCCCCTCGTCGATGACGGACACCGTCAGGCGCCCGGCCTGCCAACTGGCATGGATGTGGATGGAGCGGTTGCCGAACCACGGATCGTCGAGGCGCTGCGCCAAAAGGCGCGCGTACGCCGCCTGGCCGGCCGCCGTGCGGCGCAAGCGGCTGTCGAGTTCGAGGTTGCCGTGCTGGACGGCATTGGCAACCGCCTCATGCAGGGCGATCTCGACCGCCTCCGCGTCGTGGCCGTGCAGTCCGCCGCGCGTGTGCAGGACGGCGCACAGGTCCGCCCCTACCGGTTGGTGCATCGCCTCGCGGGTCGAATACACGACGGTCAGATGGCCTGCGGCGATGCTGTTCATGGCCGGCCCGTCCTTATTTTTGCAAGACGGCCAACCGTAGTCCTCCGCAACCGCATCCTCACCCCGGCATCCGCAGGGGAGGCAGTTTCATCAAAAGGCGTAGACGATCCCCAAAGGGCGCAGGCGGTGCGCCTAAAGATGCAGCGGATCCGGCGCATGCCGGTCTGCCTGCCGTGCTGAATTGTGACCAATATGTGTCCACTCAGCAAGGAGACGGCGCCATGGGCGACACCCCCCTCACATTCAGCGGACGCCAGACCATCGACGGCGTCGAGGATGCCCGGCAGCGGCTGCTCGACGCCCTGGCGGATGGCCCCCTTTTAACAATCGTCTGCGGCGCGGTCGAAGAAGCCGATGCGGCCTTCCTGCAACTCCTCGTGGCGGCCGACGCAAGCGCCCGCAACGCCGGGGGGCGACTGGTGCTTCTTGGCGCCGCCACCGGCCCCGTGGCCGACCGCATTGCCGCCGCCGGCCTCACGCAGGCCCTGTCCACCCAAGAACCCGGAGAGCGCCCGTGAGCAAGATCATCATGAGTGTCGACGACAGCCCCAGCATCCGCCAGTTGGTGTGCATGACGCTGGAAGGCGCGGGCTACCGCACCCTGACCGCGGTCGATGGCAAGGACGCGCTCGACAAGTTGTCGGCCGCCACCGTCGATATGGTCATCGCCGACCTCAACATGCCCAACATGGACGGCATTGAGCTGACCCGGCAACTCCGCACCAAGCCGGCGTTCCGCTTCACCCCGATCATCCTGCTGACCACGGAATCCCAGGCTGAGAAGAAGCAGCAGGGGAAAGAGGCCGGGGCCACCGGGTGGATCGTCAAGCCATTCCAACAGGATCAACTGCTCGCCGTAATCCGCAAGGTGCTCGGCTGAGACGGGAGAGGCGCGATGCAGATGAGTCCGGATCCGGCCGACACCTTCCGACAGGAAGCGGCCGAACTTCTTGAGCAACTGGAGGCAACCCTTCTCGACCTGGAGGGCGCGCCGGAAAACCACGCCCTGGTCGACCAGGCCTTCCGTGCGCTGCACACCATCAAGGGGTCTGGCGGCATGTTCGGCTTCGATGCCGTCGCCGCCTTCACCCACCGGCTGGAAACCGCGTTCGAGGCCGTGCGTAGCGGGCGACGCCCGGCCACCCCAGCGCTCATCACGCTGACCCTGTCGTCCCTGGACCACATCCGCAGCCTGATCGTCGCGCCGGACAGCGCCGAGCCGTCCATCGGCGTCGCGCTGCTGGCCGCCCTGGCCGACATGGACGAACCGGCCGAGCCCATCCCGGCCGGCGAAACTCCCCTGGCCGTCGAAACCCCGGCGAACAACACCCTGTCGCGCTGGACCGTGCGGTTCCGGCTGGCCGAAAACGTCATGTCGTTCGGCACCAATCCGATGCTGCTGCTCAAGGAGTTGCACGATCTGGCCGGGGATGAAGGGCGCTGTGCCGTCACCGCCCTGACCGACCGCGTGCCGCTCCTCGAGGACCTCGACCCCTTCGCCCTGCACATCGGCTGGGAGGTCGATCTGGTGACCGCCCACGAACAGCGGGACATCGAGGACGTCTTCATCTTCGTGGCCGACGACGCGCAGATCGAGATCACGCGCCATGAGCAGGCGAAGGTTGACCACGCCGCCGGGCCGGCAGCTCCCGTTGCCGCAACCACCGTCGCAGCCGCCGCTTCCGCTTCCGCTCCCGCCACGGCCGCCCAGGCCGCGCGCCCGGCAAGCCCCGAGGGCGCCGGCAGCATCCGCGTCCAGGCCGAGCGGCTGGACAGCCTGATGGATCAGGTCGGCGAACTGGTCATCGCCCAGGCCCGCCTGCGCCAGTTGTCGCTGGGCGGCTCCCCGGCGCTGCTGTCGGTGGTCGAGGAGGTCGAACGCCTGGTGTCCGACCTGCGCGACACCACCATGAGCATCCGCATGTTGCCCATCGGCACCCTGTTCGGGCGCTTCCGCCGGGTTGTCCGCGACCTGTCGCAGGCGCTGGGCAAGGACGTCATGCTGACCACCGAGGGCGAGGACACCGAACTCGACAAGACGGTCATCGAAAGCCTCAACGACCCGCTGGTCCACCTTATCCGCAACTCCATCGACCACGGCCTGGAGACGGCCGAGGAACGCCGCGCGGCCGGGAAGTCCGAGGCCGGCACCGTCCACCTGTCGGCCGTCCACGCCGGCGCCCAGGTGCTGATTACCGTGTCCGACGACGGGCGCGGCATGAACCGCGAGGCCATCCGCGCCAAGGCCGAGGAACGCGGCCTGATCGCACCGGGCGCCGAAGTGCCCGACAGCGATCTCTTGGGGCTGGTGTTCGAGGCCGGGTTTTCCACCGCCGCCGTGGTCAGCGACGTGTCCGGGCGGGGGGTCGGCATGGATGTCGTCCGCCAGACGGTCGATGCCCTGCGCGGCAGCCTGATGGTCGACAGCCCGCCGGGCCTCGGCGCGTCGGTCACCCTGCGGCTGCCCCTGACCCTGGCCATCATCGATGGCCTGCTGGTCCAGGTCAGCGGCGGCCAGTACGTCATTCCGCTGGCGGCGGTCGAGGAATGCGTCGACCTGACGCCGGCCGAGGACGCCCGCTGGACCCGCCGCAACTTCCTCAACCTGCGCGGCGACCTCGTGCCGTTCCTGCGGATGCGCGACCTGTTCGGCGTCTCCGAGCGGCCGGAAGGATTTCAGAAGGTGGTCATCGTCACCAGCGGCGGCATGCGTGTCGGCCTGGTGGTGGACCACGTCATCGGCCAGTACCAGACGGTCATCAAGTCGCTGAGCCGCCTGCTCGACGAGGCCGACCAGTTCTCGGGCGCCACCATCCTCGGTGACGGCTCGGTCGCTCTCATTCTCGATGTCGCACACCTGATCGACTTCGCCCAGGCCCTCGAGGCCGAGCGCAAGGCGTCCTGAAGATCATCCTCTTGCGCCCGAACGGGCCGAAGCAAATCACCGGGGGAGATACCCTAAATGCGCATAACCATCAAAACGAAACTGGCTGTGGGATTTGGCATCCTGATGGCCATGACGGCCGGCGTATCGGCCACGGGGATCATGTCGCTGGGCGGCATGAACGAGCGCCTCGACGCCCTGGTGGCGGACAGCGTGCCCGAGGTTCAGACGGCGGTCGAACTGCAGACCAAGCTGCAGAACGTCGCGCGGTCGTCCCTCGACCTCATCCTGGCCGAAGACGAGGCGACCCAGGCCAAGTTCCACAAGATTATCGTCGCAACGCGGGATGCCGTCCGCGCCGACACCAAGGCGCTGATGGCCCTGACCCAGGACAAGGCGGCGGTGCAGGCCTTCGAAACCGCCTGGGGCGAGTTCGAGGTCATGCAGGACGAAGTCATCCGTCTGGCCAAGACGCGCACCAACGTTCTCGCTGGCGAGCTTTCGTCCGGTGCCGCACGCCAGGCCAAGGATCAGGCTTACGACGTGCTGCGGAAGATTTCCCAGCAGGCCGAAAGCCGCGGCGACCAGACGTCCCTGCTGCTGTCCGAGCGCATGCGCCAAGACATTCTGCAAATGGTCCTCTACGAAAAGAACGTGATCCTCTCGGCGTCGGACGAGGAAATCAAAGGACATCTCGCTCAGGCCGCCAAGTACCAAGCCGAGGTGCGCGAGCAATTGGCCGAACTCGACCGCTCGTTCGTCGGCAACACGCTGGTTCAGGACTTCCGCACCGGCTTTGACACCTACGCCAAGCATCACCAGGACGTTCTGGCGCTCGGCCAGTTGAACAACGGTCTGGAAGCCGTGTCGATGATGACCGGCGACGTGGCCGCCGCCCTCGGCCGGGCCGAAGAGGGCCTGAACCGGGTGGTGACGACGGCGCGCGACGGCATGGCGGCCGACAGCGTGGCCAGCACCGAAACCTACGAGAACGCGCGGACCATCCTGCTCGGCCTGCTGATCGGGTCGGTGGTGATCGGCGTCAGCATCGCGCTGTGGGTCGCGCTCAGCGTCTCGCGCGGATTGGCCCGCTCCGGCGCCCTCGCCCAGTCGGTGGCCCAGGGTGACCTGACCCGCCGGGTCGAGTACACCGCCGACGACGAGATCGGCGACCTGATCGGCCACCTCAACGAGATGGTCCACCGCCTGCGCGGCGTCGTGACCGACGTGGCCTCGGCGGCGTCCAACGTCGCGGCCGGCAGCGAAGAACTCAGCAGCACGTCCGAGCAGATGTCCCAGGGCGCCACCGAACAGGCCTCGGCGGCCGAGGAAGCCTCCTCGTCCATGGAGGAAATGGCCTCCAACATCCGCCAGAGCGCCGAAAACGCCAGCGAGACCGAGAAGATCGCCAACCGCTCGGCCGCCGACGCCGAAGCCAGCGGCACGGCCGTCGGACAGGCCGTGGGCGCCATGCGCACCATCGCGGCCAAGATCACAATCGTCCAGGAAATCGCCCGCCAGACCGACCTTCTCGCCCTCAACGCGGCCATCGAGGCGGCCCGCGCCGGTGAACATGGCAAGGGGTTCGCCGTGGTCGCCTCCGAAGTCCGCAAGCTGGCCGAACGCAGCCAGACCGCCGCGGCCGAGATCGTGACCCTGGCCGGGGATACCGTCACCATCTCCGAAACCGCCGGCCAGATGCTCGAAAAGCTGGTTCCCGACATCCGCCGCACCGCGCAGCTGGTCGAGGAAATCAGTTCGGCCGCCCGCGAACAGAACATCGGCGCCGAGCAGATCAACACCGCCATCCAGCAGCTCGACCAGGTCACCCAGCAGAACGCCGGGGCGTCCGAGGAAATGTCCAGCACGTCCGACGAACTGGCCGCCCAGGCCGAGCAGATGCAGAGCGCGGTGTCCTTCTTCCGCCTCGACGACGGGGTGGCCCAGGGCTCGTCCCACGCAGCTGCACAGCCCCGTCCGGCCGCCAAGCGTGCCGCGCCGGCCAAGCCCGCCGGCAAGTCCCGGCCGACCGCCTCGACCATGCCGCCGGCCGCACCGCGCATCGGAAACCAGCCCGGCAAGAAGAACGGCGCCCTGTCCAATGGGGTGTTCCTGAACCTGGATGGCGCAGCCCAGGAGGCCGACGATGCAGCCTTTGAGCGCTACTGAGCGGCAGGCGGGGCAGTCCAGCCCCGCCGCCACCCGCCTCGCCACCCCCCTCGCCACCCCCCTCGCCACCCTGGCCCCTGCCCCTCTTCACGTCCTGACCCTGGGGCTCGACCAGGAGGTCTTCGCCCTGGAGACGGAGCGGGTCCTTGAGGTCCTCGACGTGGTGGCCGTCACCACGGTGCCGAACGCCCGGCGCTTCATCCGGGGCCTGATCAACGTGCGGGGCCGCGTGGTCCCCGTCACCGACCTGCGCAGCAAGTTCGGCATGGGCGACGTGCCCACCACGCCGGACACCCGCATCATCGTCATCGAGGTGGTGCTGCGCGGGCAACCGTCCACAGTCGGCATCCTCGCCGACCGGGTGTACGAGGTGGCCGAGCTGCCCCACGCCTCGCTGGAGGAGACGCCGCGCCTAGGCATGACGTGGCGGCCGGAGTTCATCAAGTCCATCGGCAAGCGCGGCGACGGGTTCGTCATCGTGCTGGACATCGAAAAGGTGTTTGCCTCCGAGGAGACCCCAAGCTCCAGCCCTGCCTCCAGTTCCGCCTCCGGCCCGGCCTCCTGAAGGAGACGACCATGAACACCGCCGCCCCTGCTGCCCCCGCCGCTCCCTCCCGCTTTGCCGCGCCCGACAGCGGCACCCAGTATGTGACCCTGGGGATCGGCGACGAGGTGTTCGCCCTGCCGGTCGATCAGGTGCGGGAGGTCATCGACCTGTGCCCCTTCACCCGCGTGCCCAACGCGCCGCGTGCCCTGCGCGGAATGATCGACGTGCGCGGGCGGGGCGTCCCGGTCATCGACATGCGCCAGAAGCTGGGCCTGTGTCCGGCCGAGCCGACGCCGCACACGCGCATCGTGGTCATGGACGCCTCCCTCGACGGGCGGTCGCTGGTGATCGGCGCGCTGACCGACCGGGTCTATGAGGTGACGGTGCTGGACGACTGCGGGACCGAGCCGCCGCCCGACATCGGCGTCGGCTGGGACAGCGGGTTCATTCGCGGCATCGGCCGGCGCGGCGCGGGCTTTGTCATCATCCTCGACCTTGCCCGCGTGCTGTCGTCGGACGAGGTCGCCCTGCTGGGAGCGGCATGATGATCATGACCCGCAGCCCCCGCCCCGACGACAACCACGCCACCGCGGCGCCCGACCATCTGACCGAGCGGGACTACACGCATCTGGCCGACCTCGTCGAGCGTCACGCCGGCATCAAGATGCCGGTCGGCAAGCGCCTCATGGTGGAGGGCCGCCTGCGCCGCCGGTCGCGGGCGCTCGGGCTGCCGTCGCTCAACGCCTATTGCCATTACCTGTTCGCGCAGGGCGGCCTGGACGACGAGTTCCAGCAGGTGGTCGACGCCATCACCACCAACAAGACCGACTTCTTCCGCGAACCGGTCCACTTCGAGCGTCTGGTCGACACCATCATTCCCGACCTCCTGGACACCACCGGGGCCGGGCGGAGCCGGCCGCTGGACGTGTGGAGCGCGGCGTGCTCCAGCGGTCCGGAGCCCTACACCCTGGCGATGGTGCTCAGCGATGTCGCGGCGCAACGGCCGGGGTTCCGGTTCTCCATCGGGGCCAGCGACATTTCCCACGACATCCTCCAGGCGGCCGCCCGCGCCGTCTACCCCGAACAGATGATCGAGCCGGTGCCCCACGACATGCGCCGCCGCTATCTGTTGCGGTCGCGCGACCAGGACCGGCCGACGGTGCGCATCTGCCCGGAAGTGCGCCAGCAGGTCACGTTCCGGGACTTCAACCTGCTGACCAAGGGCAGCCCGTGGCAGCGGCCGATGGACGTCATCTTCTGCCGCAATGTGCTGATCTACTTCTCGCCGGAAACCCAGCAGGCGGTGCTGGCCAACCTGTGCGACAGCCTGCGCAGCGGCGGATACCTGCTGGTCGGGCATTCCGAAAGCCTCAACAACCTCGATCTGCCGGTGACGCCGGTGGGCCCGGCGATGTATCGGCGAAAGTGAGCCAGCGCGATGACTGAACCCCGTTCGCCCCCCGGAGCAAAGATCAAGGTGCCCGCGCCCCCCGGCGCGAAGATTAAAGTCCTCGTGGTCGATGACTCCGCCACGGTGCGCCAGGCCCTGTGCGACATCCTGAACGCCGAGCCCGACATCGAGGTGATCGGCACGGCGGGCGACCCCTACGCGGCGGCCCAGCGTATGCAGCGCGACGTGCCCGACGTCATCACGCTCGATATCGAGATGCCGCGCATGGACGGCATCACCTTCCTGCGCAAGCTGATGGAGCAGCACCCCATCCCGGTGGTGATCTGTTCCTCGCTGCCGGTCGAGGGGTCCGATGCCCTGTTCCGGGCCCTGGAGGCCGGGGCCGTCAACGTCATCACCAAGCCGTCGCTGGGCAGCCGCCAGTTCTTCATGGAATCGCGCATCCGGATCTGCGACGCCGTGCGCGCCGCCGCCATGTCCAATCCGCGCCGCCGCGCCCGACCGTCCCCCAACGTCAGGCCATTGGTGGCCGAGAAGCTGACCGCCGACGCCATCCTCGCCGCCCCCACCTTCGGCGGGCCGGGCGTCCAGCGCACCGCGGACAAGATTGTGTGCATCGGCGCCTCGACCGGCGGCACCGAATCCCTGCTGACCGTCCTGCGCATGTTGCCGGTCGACGCGCCCGGCCTGGTCATCGTCCAGCACATGCCCGAGCACTTCACGGCCGCCTTCGCCCGCCGCCTGGACGGCCTGTGCGCCATCACGGTCAAGGAAGCCGTCACCGGCGACGCCGTCCGCCAGGGTCAGGCCCTGATCGCGCCGGGCAACCACCACATGCTGCTCAAGCGGGCCGGCTCGCGCTACACGGTCGAGGTGCGCGACGGCCCGCTGGTCAGCCGCCACCGCCCGTCGGTCGACGTGCTGTTCCGCTCCGCCGCCCGCCATGCCGGCGGCAACGCGGTCGGCATCCTGATGACCGGCATGGGCGACGACGGGGCGCGCGGGCTTCTGGAGATGCGCCAGGCCGGCGCCATCACCGTCGCCCAGGACGAGGCCAGTTGCATCGTCTTCGGCATGCCGCGCGAGGCCATCCGCCTGGGCGCGGCGCAGCACATCGTGTCCCTCGACCGCCTGGCCGCCACCCTGGTGGCCGCCGCGGCAAGCCTCAAGGAGGGCGCAGCATGAACGCCACCCCGCGCCATTCGCCCCATGGCGGAAACACCGCCGGAGAAACCGCCGCCTGGATCCGCGTCATGGACGACGTGTCCCGGCGCCTGGCCGCCGTGCGCGGTCCGTCGGAGGACATCTTCCTCGGCATGGGCCTGCGCCTGCGCGACGCCCAGAACACGGCGCGCGACCTGGTGGTGCTGGCCAACAGCCTGAACAGCCGCCTGGCCGAACCGGAGTTCCGGGCCGCCATCGCCGGGCTCGACGAAGCCGTCGCCGTGGTCGAGGCGCTGGACAGCCGCAAGGACGGGCGGCGCGGCGTGCTGACCGCGCTGGATGCCCGCGCCGCCACCATCCGCGCCAGCCTGACCAGCCTCGACCGCGTCCTGCGCCGCATCAAGGTGGTCGGCATGAATGCCCGCATCGAGGCGGCGCAGATGTCCGACGGCGCGGGCTTCGACGTGTTCACGCAGCAGGTTCTCGACCTCGTGACCCATGGGCAGACGGTGGTGGCCGGCGCCCAGGCCGACATCGGACGGCTGTCCGCCGCGGTTGCCGGCGCCCTGGCCTCGCAGTCGGTCTTTGACGCCAACCAGCGGCGCCAACTCAGCGCGGTGGCCGCCAATCTCGGCACGTCGGTCGCCCAGATGCGGTCGCGCGAGGCCCAGGCCCAGGTGGTCCTGGGTGACCTGCCCGTGCTGCTGGAGCGGACACGGGCCGCCATCGCGGCCATCGTCGGCGACCTTCAGATCGGCGACATGGTGCGCCAGCGCCTGGAGCACGTCGGCGAGGCGCTCGAAGCCGGCAGCAACGCCCTGGCCGACCGCCCCGGAGCCACCGCCCCGGAACACACCGGCGAGCACATGGACAGCCTGCACAACCGGGTCCTGTGCAACGCCGTGTGCGAGTTGCAGGCCCGCCAGCTCGACAGCATCGGGGCCGATTTCCGCGAGCGCATCGGCAGCATCAGCACTGCCTGCGGCACCCTCGCCACGACCCTGGAGGAGGCGCGCGGGCGGACCGAAAGCGTCTATTCCGGCGACACCGACAGCGCCAGCGGCTCGACCTTCCTGATGAGCCTGGACCGCGAGTTGCGCAGCGTGGGCGCCGTCATCGCGCACTACGACGCCGCCCTGCGCGATACCGACAGCGCCGTGACGGCGGTGCAGGGCCTGGTGGTGACGATGACCGCCTCGATGCTTGCGCTGGACGACGTCGATGCCGAGATCAACGTGATCGGCCTCAACGCGTCCATCAAGTGCGGGAACCTGGGGTCGCGCGGCATGGCGCTGAACGTGGTGGCGCAGGAACTGCGCGGCTACGCCCGCCAGACCCGTACCCTGGCCGGCGCGATCGCGGCGCAACTGGCCGAGGTGTCGGCGGCGGCGTCCGGGCTGGCCCGGTCGGGCGACGAGGAGTTCGAGCAACGCCTCGACGTTCTGCGCGGCCACCTCGACGGCACGGTGGAATACCTGGAGCACGGGGCCGGCGAGACGGCCTGGGTACTGGCCCGCATCCAGGAAAAGGCGGCCCAGGTCGGCCGCTCGCTGCACACCACCCAGACCGAGCTGCAGGGGCAGATGGGAGCGGCGGCGACAGTTTCGGACGCGGCGCGCCAGATGGCGGAGTTTGCCGCCAGCATCGACCCCGGCCTTGCGCCCCATGACCTGCGGCGCGCCCGCGAGGAGGTCCTGACCTTCATGAGCAGCCGCTACACCATGGCCAGCGAACGCGACCTCCACGACATGCTGCTGGGCGGCAGCCCACCCCCCAAACCACCCTCCAAACCGGCCCCCAAACCGTTCGGCGCACCAAGCGGCGAACCGGACCTGTCCGACTTCCTGTTCTGACCCGCTGACGCAAGGGACATCCCATGAAATTCTCCATCCGCCCGGTCGACAACGTCATCGCGCTGGAAGGCCGCTTCACCTACGCCGACCATGACCTGTTCCGCGGCGTCCTCGACCATCTGGGACGTCCGGGCCGAGGGCGGCCGGTGCTCGACCTCTCGCAGCTCACGTTCATGGACTCCGCCGGGCTCGGCATGTTGCTGCTGGCCCGCGAGACGGCCGAGGCCAACGGCGCCCAACTCGTGTTGCGCGGCGCGGCGGGGCCGGTCCTGCGGCTCCTCAACGCGTCGCGTTTCGAGACCATTTTCGCGGTAGAAGCTTAGCCGCGAAAAAGACACTCTCCCCATGAACTATGCCTCGACCCGGGCGCCGGGACCGATCCATAAGGGCGCGGAACATGGCCAAGCACAGGCGAACGATCCTGTTGCGCGATTTCTTCGTGGTGTTTCTTCCCCTGCTGGTCGTCGGCGGCGCGGGAGGCGGCTACGTGGTCACCGCCCTGACCGAGGCCAGCCACCATGAGCAGGAGATGCAGGCCGGCAGCGCGGTCAACATCGTCGCCGGCCATCTGCGGCGGTCCCTGCGCGGCTTCGTGGCCGACGCCCTGCTGATCGACCCGGACGAGCTGAAAAGCAACAGCGCCGGAAGCCTGCGCCGGCTTTCGGACATGGCGTGGGACCACGCCATCATCGTAGGGCCTGCGTCCCCGCGCCTGCCGACGCTCCCGGCGGCCGGGTCCCTGTCCGTGCCCGGCAGCGAGTTGGTCCAAAGCGCCCCGCCCGCCGTCGGCGATGAACAAGCGTTGCAGCTTCGCCTGCGTCAGCCCCACAGCGCGCTCGCGTTCAACGTATACCTTGGCGCGCTGATCAAGCATGCGAAGTCCGTTCTGCCGGAGGGTCAGACGGTCGAGGTGGTCATCGAACCGTTGGGCGCTCCGCCGCGCGGTCTTTTGGACGGCGGAGCCGAGAGGCAGGAGGTGATCGACCTCGCGGCCATCGTGGCGCCGTTGCAGATGTCCGAGCCTCACGTCCAGGTGCGCCTGACGGCCCCGGTCGGGCCGCCCGTGATCAGCTTCGCGAGCGGGCGCCTGCATCTGCCCGTGGCCGCCGGCCTGCTGCTGCTGCTGTCCCTGGCGTGGAGCATGCGGGCGGCGCGGGCGATGGCAGAGCGTCGCGTTCTGCTGGCCGACATCGCGGACCGCACCCGCCGCTTCCAGGACTTCGCCGAGGTGGGCAGCGACTGGTACTGGGAAACCGGGCCGGACCACCACATCACCAGCATCGCAGGGAGTTTCCAGGACAGCCTTGGGGTCGCTGAAGACGCCGTCGTGGGCCAGCACTACCTCGACCTCCTGGCGCGGCACCTGCCAGGCGACCAGCGCCTGGATCCCCGGGTGTGGAAGCAGTTCGCCGCCACGGCGGAGCAGCAGCGGCCGTTCCGCCGCCTGACGTTTCCGTGGTGCCGCCCCGATGGCACGCAGCGCGTGATCGTCGCCAGCGGACGGCCCGTCTTCGCCGCCGACGGATCATTCCAGGGGTACCGCTGCACGTCCAACGACATCACCGAGCTTTCCGACGCCCAGGAAGCCCTGCGCGTGGCGCGCGACGACGCCTTGCGGGCCAACCAGGCCAAGGGCGCCTTCGTCGCCGGAGTCAGCCATGACCTGCGCCAGCCGCTGCAGGCGCTGCGTCTGTACGCCGCCCTGCTCGTTGAAGAACCCCTGGGCGCGGAAGCCCTTTCGCTGGCCCGAAAGGTCAAGCTTACGGCCGAGGGAACGGGCGAACTGCTGACCCACCTGCTGGACCTCTCGCGCCTCGAGAGCGGGGAGATTCTGCCCGAGACGCGCGCCATCGCCCTCAAGCCGTTTCTCGACCGTCTGGTCGATGAAATGGCCGGTCGGGCGGAGATAAAGGGCCTGTCGATCGGGGTCATCTGCGCCGACCGATGGGCGACGAGCGACCCGGCCCTGCTGGAGAGGGTGCTGCGCAACCTGTTGTCCAACGCCATCAACTACACCCGACAGGGCGGCGTTCTCGTGACCGTGCGGCCACGCGGCGACGCGCATCTGGTCCAGGTCTGGGACACCGGGACGGGCATTCCCGAAGACGAAATCGAAGGCATTTTCGACGACTACCGCAGGGGTTCCCTGACCGAGGGCGAGGGTTCGGGGCTGGGCCTGGCCGTGGTGCGCCGGGCCATGGGGCTGCTCGGGCAGCGCGTCGAGGTGCGATCGCGCGTCGGCAGCGGAACGGTGTTCTCGGTGCTGCTGCCCGCCGCCGTCCCCGTCCGCCCCGCTGTCGCGCCGCAGACGCTTGCCAACCCGCAATGCTGCACCGACGGCACCGTCCTGGTGGTCGACGACGATGCCGAGATCGCCCGCACCCTGGCCAAGGTCCTCAATAGGAACTGCCTGCACACGGTCAGCCTGACATCCCTGAAGGAGGTCGAGGCCTGGCTGGTCGGAAGGCCCCGCCTGAGCGTCATCGTCAGCGATTTCCATCTGGGCGGCGGAGCCGACGGCTCCGACATCATCCGCCTGCTGCGCGACCACTTCGGCTGCCCCGTCCCGGCGGTCATCATCACGGCCGATATCACGGCGGCGGCCGAGGAATTCGCCGGGACCGACGTGGTCTGTCTGGCCAAACCGGTGTCGGGCCGCCAGGTGATCGACACCGTGCGGCGCCTGTGCGGCCGCTCGCGCATCGACTGCGTTTAGAACGGTTTACATTTAACGTGATGCGTTTGTCCGCTGCCGCGGATGGCTGCCGCCAGCCTGGAGCTACGCTCCAGACCTCCCTTGTTCTCTTGAAGAAGAAAAGGGGTTTGGGGCTTGCCCCAAGCGGGTTTGGGCGGCAGCCCAAGATGCAAGACAACAGGCTGTGGACCACATCAAAAGCAAACCGCTCTAGCCCTACACGCCTTCGCGCAACGCCCAAGCCGCCGCCTGGGTGCGGTTCTGCACGTCGATCTTGCGAAAGATGTTGCGCAGATGGGTCTTCACGGTGATCTCGGTGAGGTCCAGCACGCGGGCGATGTGCTTGTTTGCCGCGCCCTGGGCGATCATCGACAGGATTTCCCGCTCGCGGGCGGTCAACTCGCCGCACCCGGCGGACGGTCGCACCGCGGGCTCCTGCCGCTCGGCCAGTGCGGAGGCCGGGAAATAGGTGCCGCCGCTGAGGATGAGGCGCAGCGCGTGGACGATGGTGTCGGCATGGAGCGTCTTGGGCAGGAAGCCGCAGGCCCCGGCGGCGAGGACACCGCGCACCGTGCCGCTGGCGGTGTCACCGGAGAGAACGACGACCCTGGTCTTGGCAAGCCGGCCGCACAGCATGGCGACCGACGCCGCACCGTCCATCCCCGGCATGTTGAGGTCGAGCAGGAGAATGTCGGGCTCCGCCACCGCCGCCGCCGCAAGGACGTCGTCAAGAGACGCAGCCTCGGCCACCTCGACTTCCTCGGCAACAGAGACGATGAAGGGCCGCAGGCCGTCCCTGACCATCGCATGGTCGTCCGCGATCACGACTAGCACTAAAGACCGTCCCGTCAGCCCATTCAGCGAGCAGGCACAATACCTTTGCACCTCCTCGGGTACAACGTTTAGTTGGCATCGGGACCATGGCATGTTCGGCGCCATCACCCGCCGGGTCGGTCTGGGCCGACCACGTCACCGTCACCGGCGCGCTTGAGCAGGCACTGGCGAGGTCGTAGCGGAGGAGGGCATCCGGCCGCCGCTTCATTGGGAGGCAGAATGAGAATGGTAGAGCAATTGATGTGAATCACGGCCTGTTCCCGTGCATCTTGGGCTGCCGCCCAAACCCTGGCGGGCCGCAGGATCGATCGCCAGCCGCCCCAACCGCAGCATCGGATCTGCGCCGCCACGGGCACGCCGCAGCAGTGCCCGCAGGCGCGCCTGCAGTTCCGCCAGGTCGAACGGCTTGACCAGATAGTCGTCAGCCCCGGCATCAAGCCCGCCGACCCGGTCCGCGATGGCGTCCCGCGCCGTCAGGATCAGCACCGGCACGGTGTTGGAGGCGCTGCGCAGCCGCCGCAGGACCGCCATGCCGTCGCGCTTCGGCAGCCCGAGATCGAGCACCACCGCATCGTAGCTCTGCGCCGCCAGGGCGGCATCAGCGCTGTCGCCGTCCTCGGCCCAGTCGACCACGAAACCCGCCTGGCCGAGCCCGGCGCGGATGCCCGCACCCAGGAGCCTGTCATCTTCCGCCAGCAGGATGCGCATGCCGCCGTCCCCTCAGCCGTCCTCGTAACTCCTGTTCGTCGACCAGATAGCAGACCGGCCATTCAGACTTTACCAGGACGTTTGGCCGCCGCCACGGTCTTGTACGACAGTCCGGACCATTTTCAGTCCGGATCCGGTGCTCACTGTTGGAGCTTCAGGGTGCGGAGCCGCAGGGCGTTGCCGATGACCGAGACGGAGCTTAGCGCCATGGCCGCGGCGGCAATGATCGGCGAGAGGGTCCAGCCGAACATCGGGTAGAACACCCCGGCCGCAAAGGGGACGCCCACGGCGTTGTAGACGAAGGCCAGGAACAGGTTCTGGCGGATGTTGCGCATGGTGGCGCGGCTCAGCGTGCGGGCTCGGGCGATGCCGGCGAGGTCGCCCTTGACCAGGGTGACGCCGGCGCTCTGGATGGCGACGTCGGTGCCGGTCCCCATGGCCACGCCGATGTCGGCCTCAGCCAGCGCCGGGGCATCGTTGACGCCGTCGCCGGCCATGGCGACGACCTTGCCCTCCGCCTTGAGGCGCCGCACCACGGAATGCTTCTGGTCGGGCAGCACCTCGGCCTCCACGGCCTCGATGCCGAGCCTGCGCGCCACGGCCTCGGCCGTTGTCCGGTTGTCGCCGGTCAGCATGACGATGTGGATTCCGTCGGCCGCAAGGGCCCGCAGGGCTGCCGGCGTGGACTCCTTGATCGGGTCCGCCACCGCCACGATACCGGCCGCACGGCCGCCGATGGCCACGAAGAGGGCCGTTGCACCGTCGCGATGCAGATCGTCCGCGTGGCCTTCCAGGGCGCCCAGCGTGACCCCCTGATCGGCCATCAGGGCGCGGTTGCCCAGCGCCACGGCCTCGCCGCCGACGGTGCCGGTGACGCCCTTGCCGGTGACGGAGTCAAAGGCGCCGGCGTCGTCCAGGGTCAGGCCGCGGGCGCGTGCCGACGCGACGATGGCGGCGGCCAGAGGGTGTTCGCTCGACCGCTCCAGGCTGGCGGCGCGGGCCAGGACGGTGGCTTCGTCGAACCCTTCGGCGGGAACCACGGCGGTCACTTCCGGCCGGCCGGCGGTCAGGGTGCCCGTCTTGTCGACCACCAGGGTGTCGACCTTCTCGAAGCGTTCCAGGGCCTCGGCGTTCTTGATGAGGACGCCGGCGGTGGCGCCCTTGCCGACCCCGACCATGATCGACATGGGCGTGGCCAGCCCCAAGGCGCAGGGGCAGGCGATGATGAGCACCGACACCGCGGCAATCAGCGCGAAGGCGAAGCTCGGCGTCGGCCCCCAGATGGCCCAGGCGATGAAGGCCAGAATGGCGACCACGATCACCGTCGGCACGAACCAGGACGAGACCACGTCGGCCAGCCGCTGGATGGGCGCGCGGGACCGCTGCGCCTCGGCCACCATGGCAACGATGCGCGACAGCATGGTGTCGGAGCCCACCTTCTCGGCCCGCAAAATCAGCGAGCCGGTCTGGTTGATGGTGCCGCCGATCACGCTGGCGCCGGCCTCCTTGGCGACCGGAACGGGCTCCCCCGTGACCATGGATTCGTCGACGTTGCTGCGGCCTTCCTGCACCACTCCGTCGACCGGCACGC
This sequence comes from Rhodospirillaceae bacterium, assembly GCA_041686745.1. Taxonomy (GTDB): domain Bacteria; phylum Pseudomonadota; class Alphaproteobacteria; order Rhodospirillales; family Rhodospirillaceae; genus Cauispirillum. The sequence continues at coordinate 258,916 of JAWLDH010000004.1, forward strand.
TGTCGCCGGGCCGCAGGCGCAGGCGGTCGCCGACGCGCACATCCTCCAGGGGGATCTCCTCGTCGTGGCCGTCGGCGCCGATGCGCCGCGCCGTCTTGGGGGCGAGGTTGAGCAGGGCACGGATGGCCCCGCCGGTCTGCTCGCGCGCCCGCAACTCCAGGACTTGACCCAGCAGCACCAGGACGGTGATGACGGCTGCGGCCTCGTAGTAGACGGCGATGATGCCCTCGGCGGTGCGGAAACTCACCGGAAAGATCGCCGGCAGGAACGTCGCCACCAGGCTGAACAGGTAGGCCGCCCCGACGCCCATGGCGATGAGGCTGAACATGTTGAGCCGCCAGGTGAGGAAGGACCGCCAGCCCCGTTCCAGCAGCGGCCAGCCGGACCACAAGACGACCGGAGTGGCTAGCAGGAATTGCAGCAGCACTCCCGTTCGAGGCGAAATGATTTCATGCACGCCGCCAACGGGCAGGTGCGCGGCCATCTCCAGGATGACGAGGGGCACCGTCAGCGCGGCCCCGATCCAGAAGCGGCGGGTCATGTCCACGAGTTCGGGGTTGGGCGCCCCCTCAACCCCGGCCGTGACCGGCTCCAGGGCCATGCCGCAGATGGGGCAGTTGCCCGGCCCCTCCTGGCGAATTTCGGGGTGCATCGGGCAGGTGTAAATGATGCCTTTCTGCGGGCTGGGAGGCTCATCGTGCCCCGTCGCACGAGGCTCCAGGTACTGCTCCGGCGCCGCCACGAACCGGTCGTGGCAGCGCGCTGAACAGAAGTGATAGCGGGTGCCGCCGTGTTCGGCGTGGTGGGAGGTCTTGAGGGGGTCCACGTTCATTCCGCAAACGGGATCCACCGCGAGGTCGGCATCCTCATGGACCGGACGGGGTTCGCTTCCATGGTGACTGGTCATCGCTGCCTCCTCGCCGCGGCGGTTGGTGTCCTGGCCTTAGCTCCCCGGCGTCATCGCCCCGGTCTTGCCGTCGACGGTCAGGCGGTTGACCAAGGACCCGTCGACGGTTTCGATCTCGGCCACGAAGTCATCGCCCTGCGGTTCAACGCTGCCGACCCGCAGACGGTCGTTGCCCATCATCACCAGGTGGGCGGCGACCAGGGTCCGCGCCTTTTCCGCATTCAGCGACAGGTCACCGCCGGCCATCAGCGGGCAACCGGCCATGCCCATACCATGGCCCATGCCCATGCCCATTCCCGGCTTTCCGCCGCCCATCATTCCCATCATGCCGCCTTGCATCATACCCCCACCCGGCATCCCGGGGTTGGGGCTGGCAGCCTGCGGGGCGGGAGCGGTCGCAGCCGCGCCACCATCGGCCGGCGGGTGGTGCGCGTCGTCGGCAAAGGCGGTGCCGCCGAGCATCAGGATGGCGATGGCGGGGATCCAGGCGGTGCGCATGATCGGTCTCCTGCTGAATTGGCTCAGGGTCGAGTCCACCAGGAAGCTGTGACGCGCCTATGTCCGCATGTGTGTCAAAGTGTGTCACCGGCACCCAGCGCAGGCGTCAGCGGCAGGCTGATGACCGCCCGGAGTCCGCCCTGCGGCCGGTTCTCCACGCAGGCTTCGCCGCCATGCTGACGGGCGATCGACCGCACCACCGCCAGCCCCAGGCCGACGCCCCCGGTGTCGCGGTTGCGCGACCGCTCGACCCTGTAGAACGGCCGGAAGACCTGTTCCAGTTCCTCATCCGGAATGCCCGGCCCGTCGTCTTCAACGATGATGCGCACCTGGCTTGACGTGGCCTCCAGCAACACGGCGGCTTCACCGCCGTGGCGCGTGGCGTTGCCGACCAGATTCGTCACGGCGCGGCGCACCGCCGAAACCCGGCACGACACCGGCAGCGGCTCCGCCGGGTTGCAGGTCACCTTGGCCCCGGCGTCCGTCAGGTCGGCGCAGACGGTTTCCACCAGCGCCGCCAGATCGACCACGCGCATGTCCTCCTCCGCCGCCTCCTCCCGCGCGAAGGCCAGCAGCGAGTTGACCATTTCGGCCATCTCGTCGAGGGTGTGCAGGGTTTTCGCCTGCTCGGCCGCGTCCTCCATGAACTCCGCGCGCAGGCGCAGCAGGGTGATCGGCGTGCGCAGGTCATGGGAGATGGCCGCCAGCATCTGCATGCGGTCCTCCACCAGCCGCCGCAGACGGGTCTGCATCCTGTTGAAGGCCTCGGCGGCGCGCTTCACCTCCTCCGGACCGTCCTCGCGCAGGGGCGGAGCGGTGACGTCGCGGCCCAGCCTGTCGGCGGCCAGCGCCATGTCCCGCAGGGGGCGCGTCAACCGTCGGGCGGCCCAGATCGCGGCAACCAGAACCGCCACGAACATGATCAGGGTCGACACCATGATGTCCATGGACAGCGACGAGGGTGCATCCTGAGCCACCAGGGCCCCCTCGGCCATCAGCCAGGCGCCCTCCGCCACTGGCACCCGCGCGACCATCAGCGCCCCCGATGGCCCTTCGCGCAACGCGACGCGCAAGTCCTCAACGTACGGCCAGCCGCTCAGCGCCTCGGCCACCAGGCGGTGCACATACTCCGCCCGCCAGTCCGCATCGTCCGCACTGGGGTCCGGGGGACCGTCGTGCAGGCTCAGGCGCAGATCGGGCGCTTGCACGGCGTCGACGACGACGGGCCGGACCTGCGGCGGCACCGCACCGAGGCTTCTGGCCGTCGCGGCGACACGATGGGCGAACTCGCTGCCGCCGGTCGCGGCCAGCAGCATTTCCCGGTCGTGTTGATGAAAGACCACGCTGAGGGCATGGGACAGCGACAGGCCGACGACCAGTAGCAGGACCGTCTGGCCGGCGAAGGTGCGCGGCAGCAGCCGGTGCGCCCAGGACAGGAGCCTCGTCATGCCGGCGCCGCGTCGGGGACGAACATGTAGCCGTCGCCCCAGATCGTGCGGATGAACGTGGGGTTCGCGGGATCGGGCTCGATCTTGCGCCGCAGGCGGCTGACCTGGGTGTCGATGCTGCGGTCGAAGACATCGCCGGCGTTGCCCCTGGCAAGGTCGAGCAACTGGTCGCGGCTGAGCACCTTGTGGGGACGGGCGACAAAAGCCTGAAGGAGCGTGAACTCGCCCTTCGACAGCGGCAGGGTCATCCCGTCGCGGGCCCGCAACTCCCGCCGGTCGAGGTCGAGGACCCAACTCCCGAAGGCCGCCTCATTGCGGCTGGATGCGCCCGCCCCCGCCCCCGTCGCCGCCATCTGGCCCTGGCCGCCCGCGCGGCGCAGCACGGCCTTGATGCGGGCCAGCAGTTCGCGCGGATTGAACGGCTTGGGCAGGTAGTCGTCGGCGCCCATTTCCAGGCCGACGATGCGGTCGGTTTCCTCGCCCAATGCGGTCAGCATGATGACCGGCAGGGACGACTGCGCCCGCAGGTCGCGGCAGGCGGACAGGCCGTCCTGGCCGGGCATCATGACGTCGAGCACGACGAGGTCGACCGCCTGTTCGGCCAGAACCCGGCGCATCGCCGCCGCATCCTTGGCGACCGATGCCCGGAGGCCGTGCTTTTCCAGATACCGCGCCACGAGGTCGCGGATCTCCTGATGGTCGTCAACGACCAGGATGTGAGGCTGCGTGTCCATGTCTCAGACTATACGGCGGCCGACAAACTTCTGAAAAGAATTGGCGTCACCCTGTCTTCAACGGCACGAGATGGAAGCCAGTGAAAGCCGATGGAGGCTGACCATGTGGAACAACGGAATGATGGCGGAACACGGCTGGGAAGGCCCCTGGGGCTGGTTCATGGGCCTGCACTACCTGGTCTGGATTCTTGTCCTTGTCCTGCTGGTGGTCGGCGTCGTCGCGCTGGTCCGCCTGGCTTGGCCTGACCGGCCGCGCCGGAACGAAGGTCCCCGAGACGACACCCGGGATGAACACCGCCGGAACACGCACCGGCACTGAGGCAGGAGAGATCATGAAAACGACAGCGATGGCACTGCTCGCGGCCACCTTGGCGGCCGCCGGCTGGGCAGGGGCGGCACCGGCGGCACCGGACTCCGCGATCACGGTCTACAAGTCCCCGTCCTGCGGCTGCTGCGGCGGCTGGGTCGACCATATGACGGCTGCCGGGTTCACCGTCACGACCAAGGACACCGACGCGATGGACACCGTCAAGACGATGCTCGGCGTACCCGCCGACATGGGCTCCTGCCACACCGCCACCATCGACGGCTATGTCGTGGAAGGCCATGTGCCGGCCGATGCCGTGCGCCGCCTGCTGGCCGAAAAGCCAAAGGCGGCCGGATTGGCGGCACCGGGCATGCCCCTGGGCTCTCCGGGCATGGACGCCAGCGGCGCCTCCGAGCCTTACGCGGTGATGCTGTTCGACCGCGACGGCGGGACCGAAACCTTCCAGCACTACGGCCAGTGATCCTCCCGAGCCCCCCCTTCCGACACCTTCTAGGAGACATGTTCATGCGCCTTCCCGACCCCATGCGGCTGGCCGCCTTCGCGGCCGCAATGATCCTGGTCGCCCAGCCGACCCTTGCCGACGGTTCCCATGCCATCGGCAGCCCCGGCCCGGCGGCCAAGGCGGACCGGACGGTCGAGGTGGTGATGAACGACAACTACTACAGTCTGGACTCGCTTGCCGTGCGGCCGGGAGAGACCATCCGCTTCGTGGTCCGCAACGAAGGCGCCTTCCTGCACGAGTTTTCCCTGGGCACGCCCGACATGCACGCCGAGCACCAGAAACACATGGCGATGATGCAGGAGCACGGCATGCTCACCTCCTCGGGCATGGACCGCGACATGAAGGGCATGGACCATTCCGCCATGGGCATGGGCGCCATGGCGCATGACGACCCCAACACCGTCCTGGTCGAGCCCGGCCAGACCGCCGAACTGGTGTGGACCTTTAAGTCTCCCATGATCCTGGAGTTCGCGTGCAACGTGCCCGGCCACTACGAGAGCGGGATGGTCGGCACGCTCACCGTCGCACCCGCCACCAAGGGCTAAGGGGGAAACATCCATGCTGCGGTCCATCGCACTGGCTGCCGCCGCCCTGCTCGCCGCCGCCCCGGCGGCATGGGCCGGCACCTACGACATCTCCATCGGCAGAACCAGCATCGACGTGCTGGGCAAGCCGTCGCCGGCCATGGCGGTCAACGGCACCGTGCCCGGTCCCATCCTGCGTTTTCAGGAAGGCGAGGACCTGGTGATCAACGTCACCAACACTTTGGACGAGGATACCTCCGTCCACTGGCACGGCTTGATCCTGCCGTCCTCGGAGGACGGTGTGCCCGGCCTGAGCTTCGACGGCATCAAGCCGGGCAGCACGCACACCTACCGCTTTCCGGCCCAGCAGAGCGGCACCTACTGGTACCACAGCCATTCGGGCCTGCAGGAGCAGGAGGGCGTTTACGGCGCCATCATCATCGAGCCCAAGGCCCGCGACCCGTTCCGCTATGACCGCGACTACGTGGTCATGCTGTCCGAGGCGCACCCGACCAGCCCGTACAAGATGCTGGCCAACGTCAAGAAGCAGGCCGACTACTACAACTACGGCCAGCGCACCTTGGGAACGTTCCTGGACGACATCGCCGAAAAGGGCCTTGGGGCCACGCTGAACGACCGCCTGGCCTGGGGCGGCATGCGCATGACGCCGACCGACATCGCCGACACCAGCGGTTATACCTTCCTGGTCAACGGCCGGAACCCCGACCAGAACTGGTCGGGCCTGTTCAAGCCGGGCGAACGCGTGCGCCTGCGCTTCATCAACGCCGCCGCCATGACCTATTTCGATGTCCGCATCCCGGGCCTGGAAATGACCGTGGTGCAGGCCGACGGCAACAACGTCCAGCCGATCAAGGTCGATGAACTTCGCGTGGCCGTGGCCGAAACCTATGACGTCATCGTCATGCCCAAGGAGGACAGGGCCTACACCATCTTCGCCCAGTCGCTCGACCGCTCGGGCTTTGCCCGCGCGACCCTGGCCCCCCGCGAGGGCATGACCGCCGAAATCCCGCCGCTCAGCCCCCGCCCCCTGCTGACCATGGCCGACATGGGTCATGGCAACATGGGGGGCGACATGGCCGGAATGGACCACAGCAGCATGGGGGGCAGCATGCCAGACATGAAGGGCATGGACCACGCGGCCATGGACGGCAGCATGGCCGGCATGGACCACAGCCAGAGGGCGGCCCCCGCCCAGGATCCCTTCTACGCTCCCGGCAGCGGTCTGACGCCCAAGGCGGCCAACGGCGGCAAGGTGCTGTCCTACGCCGACCTCAAGGCGCAGAAGCCGCTGTACGCCCTGCGCGAGCCGACGCGCGAGATCGAGATCCGCCTGACCGGCAACATGGAACGCTACATCTGGTCGATCAACGGCAAGACCTACTCCGAAGCCGAACCCATCCGCCTGCAGTATGGCGAGCGGGTGCGTTTCACGTTCATCAACGAGACCATGATGTCCCACCCCATGCACCTGCACGGCATGTGGAGCATCCTCGACAACGGCAACGGCGCCTGGAACCCGGCCAAGCACGTCCTGAACATCGCGCCCGGCACGTCGCTGTCCGCCGATGTGGAGGTCGATGCGCCCGGCACGTGGGCCTTCCACTGCCACCTGATGTTCCACATGGCGACCGGCATGTTCCGCGAGGTGATCGTCGAGGGCGGGCCGCAGACCGCCGCCGCCGCGACACCCGTCGCCAGCCATGCCGCTCACGGGGGGATGTGACAATGACCATCAAGACACAGCTTGGCAGTGTGGCCGCCGCCATTATTCTGGTCTCCGCCGCGGCGTCCCAGGCGTCGGCCGCCGAAGCCGACACCCCGATCTGGAGTCTGGTGAAGGTGGACAAGCTGGAGTACTGGGCCTCTGATGAAGCCGACGGCGTCGCCTGGGAAGCCCAGGCCCGCGCGGGCACCGACACGGACAAGGTCGCGTTCAAGACCTCGGGCGAGTACCTGTCCGACGAGGACGCCTTCGAAAAGGTCGAGACCCAGCTCCTCTACATGCGCATGGCGACCGACTTCTTCGACGTCCAGGCCGGCATCCGGCACGACTTCGAGCCGGATCCGGAGCGCACCTACGCCGTCCTTGGCATCAACGGCCTCGCCCCGCAGTGGTTCGAGGTCGATGCCAACCTGTTCCTCAGCGACCGCGGGGACGCCTCGGCCAGGGTGGAGGCGGAGTACGACATCCTGCTCACCCAGAAGCTCATTCTGCAGCCGCAGGCCGAGATCAACATCGCCTTCAGCGACGACCGCCCGCTGGGAATCGGCGCGGGCTTCTCGTCCATCGAGGCCGGGCTGCGCCTGCGCTACGAAATCGAGCGCGAATTCGCTCCTTATGTCGGCGTGGCCTGGGAACGCGGCCTTGGCGAGTCCGCCATCCGCACGAGGGCCGACGGCGAGGAGGCGGAACGCACCTCCCTTGTTGCCGGCGTCTCGGTTTTCTTCTGATGCAGCAGGGCCGGTGTCCTGGGCACCGGCCACTTGCCCCCACGCCCATTGACGTTAAACCGTGAAGGTCGTCGGTTCAAAGCCGGCCCCGCACCAGACCGGGCGCAGGGCCGGCTCCCTCATGCGCTGCTTGGGACGGCGGTCTTTTCCACGCGGGCCGGCAGGGCCTGGCGGGCGATGCTGCCCATCACCGGGTCGGCGAACACCATGGGCGTGGTGGTCGTCGGGTCCAGCAGGCCGAGGTCGTTGGCGTTGACGCCCAGGCCGTTCTCCGGGCGTCCCGTGAAGACCCGGTTGGCGACATGGTGGGTGCGGGCGCCAAGTTCCCGATGGCCCCAGCCGTGCTCGATGCCGATGGCGCCGCGAGCGATGCCCTTGCGCACCATTGCCTGACCGACCACCGCGTTGCCCCCCGGAGAGGTGACGCGGACCCAGTCGCCGGTGGCAATCCCGGCCTCGGCGGCGTCGTCGGCGTTAAGGGCGACGGCGTTGGACTTGCGCAGGGCGTCCAGGTGGCCGATGCCGTTCGTGTGCGACGACCGCAGTTGCGACTTGGTCGAGACCACCCTGAACGGCCAGTCCGACAGCGGGAAGGTGCTGTCCACCGGCGTGCCGTCGGCGAAGGACGGGGCTTGCCAGGTCGGGCAGCCGACGAAGCGGACGCCGGTCATCGAGCTGCGCGCCGTGCCGACCGTCTCGTTCCACACCTGCAGGCCCTTTTTGTACTGGCGGGCCATGGCGTCGCCGGCATAGGCCTTGTCGGCGTCCTCGAACCGGCCGCCGCGGTTGTAGACGTAAGCAACGCGCCGCCATTCATCGGACTTCAGCGTGCCTTCCAGGTCTTTTCGAAAGCGGTCGACGCCGGTCAGGGCCATGTCCGCGTCATTGCTTTCCGGCACCGGAGCGGCCCCATCGAAGGCGACGTTGGCGCCCGCCCGCAGCCAGAAATCCTCGGCCCGGTTGAGGGGGTGCAGGACGCCGTCGGCATCGGGAATGGCCTTGTCGCCAAAGCCCGGCAGGCCCATGGCCTTGGCGACATCAATGAAGAACGTCTCCATGTCGATGTGCCGCCCGTCAGGGGTCTTGTCGGTGGCGCAGTCGACCACCGGCCAACGTGCGGTCGACATCCTGGTCGGCACGCCGCCCCAGGCCGAACTCCAGCCCCAGGTCTCATAGAACGTGCGGTCGGGGACGATGTAGTCGGCGTAGCGCGAGGTCTCGTTGATGAACGGGTCGATCGAGATGATCAGCGGCAGGCGCTTGGGGTCGGTGATCTTGTCCTCGACTTCCTTCTGCAGGCCCGCGATGCCGTAGATCGGGTTGGACGACCACGTGATCAGCGCCTTGGCCCGGTAGGGGTAGCCTTCGAGCGCCGACGCCAGCCAGTGTGCGCCGAGCGGCTGCGAAATGGCGTGCCATGGGGCCGGGGCCGGATAGGGGTTCTGCCCCGCCGCCACCTTGCGCTTGTACTCGCTGGTCTTCTCGTAGGCGAAGCCGCCACGGCCGATGTCGACGCCCTTGGGCTTGGCCTTGCCGGGGAAGGCGAGCAGGTTGTAGCGCGGCCCCTTGGCGACGTCGGCGAAGCGCCCGCCGCCGGCCGTGGTGCCGCCCTTGGCGTTGAGGTTGCCAACCAGGGCGTTGAGCATGGCAATGGCATAGGCGGTATAGAACCCGGCGGCGTGCATGGTGCCGCCATGGCAGTCGGCGGCGGCCTGCTTGCCGACACTGGTGAAGTCGCGGGCCAGTCCTATGATCCGCTCCTCAGGAACACCGCAGTCGGCGGCGTAGTCGGCCAGCGTGTGGCGTTCGGCCTCGCGCTTGAGCAGGGCAAGGCTGGTGGCGACGGCGACGGTGGAGCCGTCGGGCAGTGTCATCATCCCGCTGTGGAACAGGCGCGCCGGCGCGGCGGCGGCGGCGGTCAGAGAACCGCTTGCGGCGTCGATGACCATGGCCGTGGCGGCGTCTTCCTCGGCCAGCCCGCCCTCGACCATGCCGCGGCGCAGGAAGGCGCCGGCCTGGGGATGTTCAGGGTCGTCGATGACCAGGTGCGTGGCGTTGGACCACGATGCCTCGCCGGCGGCCTGCGCTGCCTTGGGGGACGGCTGGGCCAGGAACTTGGCGTCAAAGCGGTCGTTGTCGAAGATCCAGCGGATCATCCCCATGACCAGGGCGCCATCGGTGCCGGGCCGGATCGGCACCCAGGTGCCCGCGTCGCTGGAGGCGTGGTTCTGGCTGTTGGTCAGCACCGGGTCGACCACGGCATAGCGGACCCCGCCGGTGGTCCGGGCATCGGCCATCAGGGTGCCCTGCAGCTTGTAGGGGTTGCCGGCGTTGCCCGGCGCCGTGCCGATGAACAGCAGGTACTTGGCGTGGCGATAGTCCGGCTTGAGGTGCGGCTGCTTGTCCAGATCGTCGAGCAACGCCGCATAGCCCGCCCGCATGGACAGGCCGCAATAGCTGCGGTGGCCGACGAGGTTCCGGGTCCCGAAGCTCATCTTGGCGAAGCGGGCGGCCATCATCAGGCGGCCGCTCTTGAAGGCGGGCATGACCAGCAACTGGTTGGCCTTGGGGCCGAACTCCGGGTTCTCCGGGTCGATTGGCGTTTCAAGGTCGCGGATGGCGCGCAGGCCGTCCACCGTGCCTTCGCCGAACAGGTCGCCGCCCTCGACGACCTCGTCGATCAACTGCTGCCAGGAGATTTCCTCCCACTGGCCGCCGCCGCGCTTGCCGACGCGCTTCATCGGGCGAAGGACGCGGTCCGCCGCCTTTTGCTTGGCGACAACGGCGTTGCCCCGGCCACAGGCGGTGGACCGCCCGGCCAGGCCGCGTTCCTCGAAGCCCGACAGGCTGGTCAGGGCGGCGGCGACCGGCGTGGCGTAGGGAATGTGCGGGTCGGTGGACAGCGGGCTGTAGGGGTTGCCGGTCACGCGGAGGATCTCGCCGCTCGCCCGGTCGACGCGCACGCGGATGCCGCACATGGTCGTGCACCCCATGCACATGGTGTAGCTGATGCGCTGGTCCGGGTTGGGCCGCGCCTCACCGGTCACGGCATCAACCGTGTATTCCGGGGGCAAGCTGCGGCCGGTGATGCCCTTGGCCTTGGCCTCGCCCAGGAAGCCGTGCAGCAGATCGCTTGCAGTGTGGCCGAAGCCCCAGGCAGTGGCGGTGGTGGCGCCGATGGCGGTGGCGCCCATCAGGACGGTGCGGCGGGAGATGGACATTGTACGTCCTCCCTCAGGCGTGAGTCTGACGGCCGCCGCGCGGCGCCAGGACGGTGAACAGGATGATGACGGCGAGAATGGCGAGCACCAGGACGCCGGCCGAACCGGCTGCGGCGCGCAAGGTGTCGGCGGCCGTCAGCGAGGCATGGCCGAAGAAGGCGGACTCGGTCTTGGACATCAACTGGGCGCCGGTGAACAGTTCCCAGCGAAACAGGAAGGCCCCGAACACAGCGGCCAAGCCGGCCAGAGCGCGCCCGGTGCGGGACCGCCCCGCCACCAGAGCCAGGGCCGCCGGCACCGCGAGGCCAAGGCCGAGCAGGCCGCCGAGCAGGGCCAGGGGCTCGTGCTCCAGGGCCAGGGTCGCCATGGCCGGGTCGGTCAGCATCCACAGGCCCATGACAACCAGCCCCAGCGCGGAGCCGGCGGCGACGACCCGGCAGCCGAGCCCCTTCTCACCGCGCACGGCGTCAAACAGCAGGGTGGCGCCGGCGCCGGCGGTCAGGGCGGTCAGCGTCAGGACCACCGGGAAGGCGACGGTGTGCCACAGCGGACGCGCCGCGACGATGGTCATCTCCCCCGCCGTGTAGCCCAGGATGCCGATGCCGAACAGGCCGACGGCGGCATACAGCAGGGTTTCAAGGCGGGTGCGCAGGCGCAGGGCGGAGACCACGGCCAGGGCGACGACGCTGCCGATGTACAGAGGCAGCAGCCAGCTTCCCCACCACATCACCGAATCGGTGGCAAAGCTCAGGTAGAAGTGCAGGAAACGGGCCGGCTGATGCAGGTCGGCCAGAAGCGGCAAGGGCGCCGCCACGGCCAGGGCGGTGGCGGCCATGAGGGCACCACGGCCCTCGCCGCTCTTGGTCCAGCGGGCGTAGACCGCCAGCAAGGCTGCACCGACCGAGGCGCCGATCAGCAGGAAGTAGAACACGGCCCAGGGGCGCCACGGCATGTCGTGGTCGATGGACAGGATGTCGATGGCGGTCATGGCTCAGACCTCCTGGTGGGAGCGCGCGGGGGCGCTCTGCCGCAACTGACGTGCCCCGCCACCGGTCCGGACGGCGGACTGCAGGCTGTCGTCGAGGCCGATGTAGTGGACGCGCGGGTTGGTCCCGAACTCGGGGCGGAGCTGCTTGGTCTCGTGGGCCGCCATCAGGACGCGCAGGGCACTGGTGGGGTCATTGAGGTCGCCGAAGACGCGGGCGTTGCCGACGCAGGTTTCGACGCAGGCCGGCAGAAGCCCGGCCTCGGTGCGCTGGACGCAGAAGGTGCATTTGTCGGCGGTGCCGGTCTCATGGTTGATGAACCGCGCCTCGTAAGGGCAGGCCTGGACGCAGTAGCCGCAGCCGACGCATTGATCGGCATCGACCACCACCGCGCCGGCCGCCGTCTTGAAGGTGGCGTCCACCGGGCAGACGGGCATGCACGGCGGGTCGTCGCAGTGGTTGCACAGGCGCGGCAGGACGGCTTGGCTCGGCCCGCTGGGGGTGTCCAGCTCATAGACCGGCACATGGGTGCGGTGCTGGCCCTCGGGCAGGGCGTTTTCCTGGGCGCAGGCGACGGTACAGGCCTGGCAGCCGATGCATTTGCGCAGGTCGATCAGCATGCCCCAACGCGGGGTGGCCTGTCCGGGTGCGGCGGCCGCGGCGGGCGCCGCCAGAGCCGCGGCCGGAGCCCCGGCCAAGGCCGCGATGGCGCCAGTAAGGAAGGTGCGTCTTGAGGTCATGGGGTTGCCTCCGGTCAGGACGGCTTGAAATCCGACCTTCAGGCTAAACCCGTTTGAGCACAGGCGATATTGGAGGGGACTTGCAGGCGCCTAGGGGATTTCCCCTAGGGCTGGCCCGGCAGGATGGTGCGGCAGGGGCAGTCCTGGGCGCTCCCCTCGGCCCGCGCCTTCGTGCGGTGGACGTCAACCGGGGACTGGGCCTCGAGCTTCGACAGCACGTTGTGGCGGTGGATATCCACCGTCTTGACGCTGAGGTCGAGGGATCTGGCGATGTCCTTGGACCGCGCGCCCTGCGCCATCAGGGCCATGACCTCGCGCTCGCGGTCGGTCAGGCGGGCCAGCTTGAGCCGCGCCGCATTGGTCGCACAGCACTCGGCGGCGCGGGCACGGGTCTGGCCAAGGCAGGCCTGTACACGGTCCAGAAGGTCCTGCTCGTTGAACGGCTTTTCCATCAGATCGACCGCGCCCAGGCGCATGGCGCGCACGGCGTCATGCACGTTGGCGAAGGCCGACACCACGATGACCGGCAACATGCAGCCCCGCTCACGCAGGGTTTCCAGAAGCCCCAGGCCGCTGGTGCCGGGCATGCGCATATCCGTGATGATGACACCGACGCAGATGTGCCGGCCATCGCTCAGGAAGGCGTCGGCGGTCTCAAACGGCAGGGCGGTCAGGCCGACGGATTCGATCAGCCACACCATGGCCTCGCGCATCGCCGCGTCGTCATCGATGACGACGACGGTCGGCTCGGCACCGGGGCCGTGGCCAGGTCCGTCGATCTGCGGTTCGTTGGGGCGGGAGGATGGACCGGTCATGCCTGCTCCTGCTCTCCAGGGTTTTGCGTTGGCAATGGTAGACTGACGCACGCCACAGTGCCACCGCCGGGGCGCGGCTCCAGGGTCAAGCGGCCGTTGTGGTGATCGACGATCGTCGCCGCCGTCGCCAGCCCCAGGCCGAGCCCGCCTTTGGTCGAAAAGAACGGCTCCAGCGCCCGCTCCCGCGCCTCATCGCTCAGGCCGCAGCCACGGTCGCTGACCGTCAGGATGGAGACCTCGGCGTCGCGCTGCAGGCTGATCTCCACCTCGCCGCCAGCAGCCCCATCCGTGGCATCAATGGCGTTTTGCACCAGGGCCATGGTCACCTGCCGCAACTGCACATCATCGCCAAAGACCGGAATGGGGGCGGCAGGCCGGATCGACAGCAGCCGGCAATTGTGCTTGGCGGCGTAGATCGACAGCAGCACGACAACTTCGTCCACCAGGTCGCGCAGGTCAAGGACCTCCCGCTGCGCCGGTTGCTTGGTGAGGAAGGCGCGCATGGACCGGATGAAGGCCGACGCCCTGTTGGCCTGCTCGGAAATGCGCCGCAGCGTTCCCTCGATCGCCGTGGCGTCGGCGGTGCCGCGCTCCTGGCGCAGCAGAAGGCCGGCGGCGTAGGTGGATATGGCCGCCAGCGGCTGGTTGAGGTCGTGCGCCAGGCTTCCGGCCAGGATGTTCAGCGATGAAACACGCTCGGCATGGGCCAGTTCGGCCTGCAGGATGCGGCTCCGCTGGGCGGCGGCCTCCAGTTCGCGGGTCCGCCGGCGGACCAGGATTTCGACGTGCCCCACATGCAGCAGGAACAGGCCGAGCAGCACGGCGCCCAAGGCGACCCAGGCCAGATTGTCGCGCACCCAGCGGCGCAAGGCATCAGGCAGTTCCTGGCCGTAGGGATAGAGGCCGAGGTCCCTATAGACGGCCTCGACGGCGGCATAGGAGACCGGAGCAATCCACCCGTCATGCCCGAGCCACGGGTCGCCGCCGTCCGCGCGCGGCATGGACAGCAGCGCCCGCGTTACGGTGGTGGCCAGGTCGGTCGACACATGCGGCAGCCGCAGGAACGCCCAGTCGGGGTAGAGGGGCGTCGAGGTGCGGCAGGCAAAGCCCGCCGGCCGGCGGGGGGCGATCACCCGCAGTGCAGCAGGGTCGAGCTGCCCGGCGGCCTCCAGGCTTTCGATCAGGCAGGCGCGGACGACGCCGGCCGCCACCTCGCCGCTGAGCACGGCGTCAAGCACGGCCTGATGGGGAAACCCGACGACCTCGACCTCCAGGTTCGGACGTGGGGCCGACGGATCACGTTCGGCCTGCTTCAGGATGGCGTGGCGGGCGATCAGGTGGCCGCCAAAGGCGTCTTGCGCGACGATGGCCAGTCGCTGCCCATCCAGGTCCCGCAGCGTCTTGATGGGGCTGTCGGCGCGCGTGATGACGGCCGACCCGAGAGCCTGTGTCTGGTTGTCGGTGGCGGTTGAGCGGGCGCTCGCCACACGGCTGGCGCCGGTGCGCCGCACCAACTGGAAGGAATGGCCTGGATTGGTGATAACGAAATCAACGCCGCCGTCCGCCGCCGCCTGCGTCAGGGAGTCAAGGGTCAGCGGCTTCAGCCGAAACCGGACGTCCGGCATCTCTGCCTGCAGGTGGTCGGCCGTGGCAGCCCATGTTCGCAGGGCGGAGTCTCCGCCCCGGTAGGAGAGCACGCCGATCGTCACCTCCGCAGCGGCGGCCGACAGGGACAGAGAGGTAACGAAAAGCGTCAGCAGGACCAGGAGGCGCATGAAGCTTTTTCCCGCGTGGCGACGATGCGACTGCGGCCCGCGTCCTTGGCCGCCTAATGCACCTGGCACAGAGGGTGGCTTGTGGGGATCCTGCCCCGGCGCCCCCCGCATGTTTACCCGCTCCACATCGTTAGATGTCACGAGGGACAACCCCAAGTCGTCGGAAAAGGCTGCAAACCAACCAGCCTTTTGACGACTAAAGCAGCCATAGACTGACAAGGTCAAGTCGTTGTCCTCTTCGGGCATTGGTTCGGAACACTCGGGCACGACACCCGCCGCCCCGAGCTCACTGCGGAGCGAGTTCTGGGGAACAGGCGGAGACGTCGTTGCGTCGCTGCCATTCCCACCAGACGGCCGCTGCGGTCACGACGGCGCCCACCAGCGCCAAGTGAAGGCGATAGGGCTCGAAGTAGACAAGCAGCAGATCGGAGCCGAACGCGATCAACAGGATCTTGTTGCAGGTTGGGCAGGCGATGCCCAGAAAACCCAGCACGCCGCCAAAACCAGCCGTCCGGGCGCTGCACCGCGGCCGCCTGATGGCGACGTAGGTGCCGACGAGGACCGCCTGGAGGGCCAGCAGCCAGACTTCGAAGCCCTGCGTCGGAGTCATGCGCGCGAACAGGGGGTTGGGCAAGACCGCCGTCACCGCGCCGAGCGCGACAAACAGGGCGGCGGCAGCCGCCACGCCGCGCCAAGGTCGGAAGGGAAGCGGCCGGCGCTCCGGGGAATTCCTCATTGCGCGCCACCCTCCTTCCGCTCATCCCTTACCTTGCTGACGATCTCGCGCATGGCCGCGTAGTCCAGCCCGCCCGGGACGAGGTAGTTGCCGATGATGAACGCGGGCGTTCCCCGAAGTTGTAGGGAATGAGCTTGCATCTCAGCCTCGCTGAAAACAGCCTGGACCTCTTTTGACCGCTGACTCAGATCCGCCTCTGCCTGATCGATATCGAGCCCCGCATCAATGGCAGCCTGCCGAACGCCGTCGTGGTCAAGCTTGCCGAGAATCTTCATGAACGCGTCATGGACCTCTTCATAACGGCCCTGCCATTGAGCGGCGAGCGCGAGTTTGGCCGCATAGACCGAAGGCGCGCCGAAGACGGGCCAATGCTTGTGTACCACGCGCACGCCTGTGTCCTCCGCCCCCAACCTCTTGATGTCGGGATGCACGCGCCGGCAGATCGGGCACTGATAGTCGAAAAATTCGATGACCGTGATGTCGCCCTCGGGATTGGCGGCGATAACCGCACTGGGCCCCTGGGTCAAGCCCCCAGGGGTCAACGCCGCCGGGGGAGCCGCCATCTCTTCCGCGGATGTCGGGGGAATGACCGCGCGCAGAGTCAGAAATCCGCCAACAGCGGCGACACTGACGGCAAGGGCGGTGAGGATCATGGTGAACCGGGTGGGCATCTGTTTGCTCCGTAGTCAAGATGAAGGACCGGCCGGTGGCGGCCGCCTAACGGGAAGCCCGCCTGAAGGCATCCGTCACGACGTCGTCGGTGAGAACTTCCGGAAGGTCGATGCCGCGCGGCGCTCCGGGGCCATAGACGATGTTGAAGGGGATGCCGTAGCGGTCGTACTGCGCGAGGTACGCCGAGATGGCCGCGTCCGGGCGCGTCATGTCGGCCCGCATCGCAACGACGTCATCGGATGCCAGGACGCTTGCAACTGGCTCGCGGTCGATGACCAGCTTCTTGTTCACGATGCACGTGACGCACCAGTCCGCCGTCACATCCACGAAGACGGTCCGGCCCTCCGCGACCAGCTTGCCGATCTCGGCCTGCTCGAAACGCTGCCAGGCGATGGTTTCCGGCGCTGGCCGAGAGAGCGCGACGACGGATCCCTCCAGGACCGTTGGCACCACCAAGGCGGCAGCCGCCACCACGACCACCGCTGTGACCGCAGCAGGCCTGAGGGTGCGCCTGCCGCGGATGGCTGCGGTGATGGCGGCGACGGTGAGCGCTGCCGCAGCACCGACGGCCATCGCGATGGCTGTCGAGGTTTGAACGGCGAGAACCGAAAGCAACCACAGGGCTGTTCCCGCAGCCGCATGCCCAGGCGTGAGCGCGGCGAGAGCGCGGCGAGAGCGCCTGCGACGATGGCCGCAAGCAACCCGCCCCGCAATGTTGGGGTTCTCATGTTTCCGTCCGTGGCAATTGGTCATGTCGATGGCGCTGCGGCCGCGTGGGCACAGCACGATCCGGTCAGCTACGGACCTTCTTCTCGATGGGTCGGCATCGAAAGCGCGAAGAAGCTCCCCAGGCGTCTCAGACCAACGGTCGGGGCGGAGGAAGATCGGGGGCGGCGGCGATGCCGTGCGTCGGACCGTCGAACAGCCGCGGCAGGGGCGTGCCTTCCAACTGCCTGGGCGGGACCAGCGGAACCGATGAAGGGAGGGTTCCGATGAAAGAGGAGCACGAGCCGATGCGTTTCGCCGCACCGGGCCCGCCGGGACCGGGACACCGTTCCGCCGTCCGGTTGTCGCTGGAGAGGCCGGCAGCAATCAGGAAGAGCCCATAGTCGGCGACGGCAGACGCCGGGGCCGCCGCCCCGAATTCAGGTCCGCGCACAAGGCCACCGTAACCGAAGCCGGCCAGCGATGCGGCGGTCGCAGCCATAAGCAATAGAACGACCAGCATCCGGCCCATTATGCGCCTCGGTGAAATCCAGGGGACTGGTCCAACCTTAGTGTCCGCTCCAGCCGATCTCAATGATCAAGGAGTCACAAGCGCGTGAGGAGCGTCTTGAAGCGCGCGGAAACGAGGGGGCGAGACTGCACGCTGCTGTAAACTTTGAAAAGCTGCGGCTGGCGGCGTCACCGGGTCAGTGCGGCGAATAGGCTGGGCAGGCGCTCGGGCAGGCGCTGGACGTGATCCACGACGGTGTACGCATTGGCGCCGAAAATGCGCTCGACGTAACAATCGGCCGACCAGTCCAGGGGCAGGCTGTTCACGCAACGCAAAAACCGCCGATCCTTGTTCAGGATCAGCGGTTTGTGTCGGTGGTTGCGGGGGCCAGATTTGAACTGACGACCTTCAGGTTATGAGCCTGACGAGCTACCGGGCTGCTCCACCCCGCGGGGGTTTTGGATCCC